>JAAYHB010000013.1 GCA_012727435.1 Clostridiales bacterium
ATCATATCGTGGTTACTTTTGTCAATTAGCCTCCACGAAATTTACACCACTACTTGAGACTATAACGTGCCGGGGAGGATTACCAATATACAATAATATACAATGAAGATTGTTCTTAGGCGAGCGGGATATAGAAGATATCTGACACAGTTAGGCCGCGCTCATCTTATTTGTAAAAATAACAATAATGTTGTTATAACAACACACAGGGGGCATTTTACATTTTATAATAACGGTGTTATAAGAAAAAGGAGGCAATTATCATGGCAAAAAAGATTGATCTGAACAAGAGCGTATATGAGCTTACAAAGGAATACCCGGAACTCATCGACATCATGGCAGGTCTCGGTTTTACCGAAATAACCAAAAGTGCAATGAGAAATTCGGTAGGGAAGCTGATGACAATTCCAAAGGGGGCAAAGATGAAGAATATCTCCATGATGGATGTTGTCACAGTACTTATGTCAAACGGATTTGAACTTGAAGGAAATATGCCGGCAATTGCACATGAAGGAAAAACCGAACATACCGTCTCCCCCGAAAGCAAGACAGAAAGCCGCAAGGAGTTGCTGAAAGGGTACCTTAAAAGACTCAATGCAGGGGAGGATCTTGAAAGCGTACGCGCCGATTTTGTTAAGAATTTCAGTGACGTAGAGGCATACGAAATTATGAATGCCGAGCAGGAACTCTTAAAGGAAGGCACTCCGCTGTCCGAAGTCCAGAAGCTCTGCGATGTGCATTCCGCATTGTTTCACGGAGCAACGACCGAGGAAAAGATAGCGAATGCGGAGAAGGCGGTTGAGGATTCGCTTATCCGCAAGAAGGTTGCCTCGGAGCTTGCAAAGCGTGATTCATTCCCCGAAGCGGATTATTCTGATAAGAATGTCCGTGCCGCTGAGCTGGCGGCCATCCCGGGTCACCCGCTTTATACCTTTACAAAGGAAAACGAAGCATTTACAGCACTGTTGGCCCGCTTCCGTGCGGAGAGAGACGAGAGTCTCGTTGCAAAGTTTCGTGAAGTGTCGATTCACTATGCCAAGAAGGGGGATCTGCTGTATCCGCACCTCAAGGTAAAATACGGAATTTCCGGGCCTTCCGATGTCATGTGGACGGTAGATGATGAAATCCGTGACGAGCTCGCCGCGCTTGCCAAAGATGAGCATCACGACAAGGAATGGAATGCCCGTCTTGATGCGGTTCTGAAACGCGCTGAGGAGATGGTCTACAAAGAACAGAACATCCTCTTTCCGATATGCGCCGTAAACTTTACCAAAGATGAGTGGTTTGAAATCTACCATGATTCGAAAGACTATGCACCGTGTTTTGAGGTTGTTAGCGAAGAGTGGAAGGAAGCCGAAGAGGCGTACACAGAAAAGAAAATTTCCTATGAGCAAGAAATCGTCATGCCCGGCGGACACATGACGGTAGAACAGCTTACGGCAATGCTGAACACAATCCCGTTGGAAATCAGCTTCATTGACGCGGATAATAAAAACCGTTTCTTCAATGAGGGGCCGAAGGTATTCAAGCGCCCGGGAATGGCAATAGGCCGCGAAGTCTTTTCCTGCCACCCGCCGAAGATAGAGCCGATAGTAAGAAGCATCCTTGATGATTTCCGTAACAACAGGCGCGACAGTGTTCAGATCTGGATGGAGAAGAACGGAAGAACCATGCTCGTTACCTATATGGCGGTCAGGGATAAGAATAAGAATTATCTCGGGACACTCGAGATGGTTCAGGATATGGAGTTCGCCAAAGAACATTTCAAGGGATAAAACAAAGCCGGCTCATTTATTCCGAGCCGGCTTTTGGAAAACGTTATTGAATTTCATTAAGTGTGAATTCGTTCTTTCTGAAAGTTATGAGCCTGTCCTTTTGCATTTTGCTCAGTTCGTTAGACAAAGCACTCCTGTCCACCCCAGGTAATCCGCAAGCTGCTGGCGGTTAAAAGGAATGGTAAAGCGGGTGCTGCCGTGAATCATAGCCTGTTCGGACAGGTAGGAAAGAAGACGGCCCCTCAAAGATTTCGGAGCGATGTGCATCATGCGGCTGGAAAGGTTAAGACTCTTCTGAGCCGAGATGCGCAGAAGGTTATGGATCAGCCTGTGATGAAAGCTGCATCCGTGCTGACAGGTGGTAAGCAGTTTTGTGAAGTCAAGAAAAAGAATCACCGAATCCTCTGCCGCAACCACATCACAGGTAAGCTCTTTTCCGGGTATGGCGGCATAGTTTTCCGCAAAAATCTCCCCTTTTTCCATGTGCCCGAAAATGTTGCTGCTTCCCCAGTAGAAGTTCACTACAATATTGACGCTTCCGGATTCCACAAGTCCGAATTCGCGAACCGTATCACCGGCACGGAAAATGGTTTCGTTCTTCCGGTAGCTATTTTCCCTGGCGCCGAGACAGGAAAGAACGTGTGCGATCTCATTTTCTTTTATCCCATGAAACAGGGGCGTGTTTGATAAGAAAAAATAATTCATTATTTACCTTTGTGTTGTTATAACAACAGATTTGTTAGTCATATTATATTATAATATTCTCAGAAAGTCAAGAACAGGAGGTTGTATTATGAAAAATACATTTGTAAATGAAAAGACCCTGATCGGTGAAATTGTTGTGCAGTATCCCGAATCGGTTGGTGTTCTGCTCAGTGTGGGAATGCACTGCCTCGGGTGTCCAGCGTCACAGGCAGAATCGCTCGAAGACGCGTGCGCGGTTCACGGACTGGAAGTTGGGCCGGTTATTGATGCGCTTAATGCTAAAATTGCCGAGAGCAGACGGCAGAAGTGATCTTCTGTTTGGTTCGGAAAGAGTGATTTTATGAAAGAAATCGCCGGAGAAGTGTTCTCAATAGCAAAAGAAAACAAGCCGGTAGCGGGATGCACGGTTTCAAAATCAATTTACGACGGGAAAAACTATATTACGTATTTTTCACTGGCACCCGAAACGGATATCAGCGCGGAGATATTTCCTTATCACAAGCTGATTATTGTCGCGGAAGGATGCCTTGAAGTATACGGAACGGAAAACTATCAAAGAAAACTGAATGCCAAAGAAGGCATATTAACGCCGACCGATACACCAATAGGCATGCGGACAGTAGAAGGCGTCGTCTACACGGAAATCTCGGTCGGGAAGGAGGATTATATGAATAACGCAATTGGAGCCGGAGAAGTGTTCAGACTGGCAGAGCTCGTTCCTTATCAGGAAGGTAAGATCATAAATATGGACGTAGTACACAACGACAAGATGAAGTTTGTTGTGATGTCCTTTGATCAGGGAACCGGGCTTTCCGAGCACGCGGCTCCCGGGGAAGCACTCATCTTCGCTTTGGACGGCGAGGGGGTAATAGGATACGAAGGCAAAGAGCATAAAATCAGGGCGGGTGAGAATTTTCACTTCGCAAAGGGAGGGCTTCATTCCTTAAAAGCTACCGAAAGGTTCAAGATGGCACTCCTGCTCACGCTGGTATGATATAGAATGCAGAAAGCGAGGGTTATATTATGAAATACAAAGTAAATGAAAACTGCATCGGCTGCGGGCTGTGCGCGGAAATCTGCCCGCAAGTGTTTTCTATGACAGACGAGGGCGTTGCAAAGTCTATAGATGCAGAAGTCCCGGCAGAGGCTCTTGACACTGCTGCCGAAGCAATGGATAGCTGTCCAGTGAGCGCAATCGTCGAGGACAGTAAATAGCCATTCAATTGTTAAGACTAAAAACCGGCTGTCTGAGAGCTTATCTCAAGCGGCCGGTTTTGTCCTTTTTCGCCTCAAAACCGACTTTCACAAGGAGCTTCGTTCGGTATAAAATCCGAGAAAAACCTATACTACATCAGAAAGTGACTTTATTGAATTTTTATTGACATTTTTCCCGAAAGGGTGTAATTTATAGTTAAAACCATGTTCCGCACAAGACGGATAAGGAGGATGTATGAAAGAGATAACGATGTTTGTTCAGAAGTACTGCCCTCACTGTATTCTGGCAAAAAAGCATATCGCACAGCTTCGTGCGGAGGATAGCCGCTATTCGGCCGTGCAGATCCGGGAGATTGATGAGAGCGAGCAAAGCGAGCTGGCGAATTCGTATGATTACTGGTATGTACCCAGCTTCTATCTCGGCAATAAGAAGCTGCACGAGGGACATGCCGAATATGAGGATATTAAGAAAGTGTTTGACGCAGCCCTGTTTGATGAGTGATCTGCATACAAAAAACGTCATTTTAACCGAGGGATGCGCACGTTTCGGAACCAGCAGCTGCAATATGACCTGCCATATTCCGATATTGCCTTATAGTGCCCATATCTATCAAGCATCGCTTATCCTGACCGCAATTAAATGCGCCAGAAAAACTACCTTAAACTGATAATTACAGTGTTGTTATATATGACCACTAAAGAACTCCATCAAAAAGATGGTAGTCAAGCGTGGACGCTCCGTTTTATATTGTGAATCAGGAATGTTGCATAAGGGTAATTGTCCACAAAATCTTAAAAAAACTATTATACCCGGGAGAAAAGCGTATGCCGAAAATTATCAAGAAAATCGCCGATACCGTCAGGGCAAGGGTAGGACGGGAAATAATCGGACGGGGTGAGGTGGTCGACCTTGCGCTAATTACACTACTCAACGGGGGGCATATGTTGCTCGAAGACGTTCCCGGCACCGGGAAGACCCTGCTTGCAAAAACCTTCGCCGCGTCTCTTTCGCTTGATTTCAAAAGGGTGCAGTGCGTTCCCGACCTTCTGCCTTCCGATCTCATCGGGATAAACTTTTTCGACATGAAACTCTCGGAGTTCCGCTTCGTGAAGGGGCCGGTCTTTACCAATATCCTGCTCGCAGACGAGATAAATCGCGCCATGCCAAAGACCCAGGCCGGGCTGCTCGAGTGCATGGAGGAGCGGCAGGTTACGGTCGACGGGGTTACATATCCGCTTGAGGGTCCCTTTATGGTCATCGCCACGCAAAACCCGGTTGAGTCGCGCGGTACATTCGAGTTGCCCGAGGCGCAGCTTGACCGCTTCCTCGTAAAAGCCAGCATGGGGTATCCGACCTGGGAAGAGAGCATCACGATGGTGGAGCGCAAGCTCCGCCGACCGGCGGAACCCGAAATTTCTGCCGTCAGCCGAGCCGAAATAGCGGCGGCAGCCGAGGAACTGAACCGGATTTACGTTCATCGGGACATCATCGCTTATGCCGCCTCAATCTGCTCGGAGACGCGCTCGCGCGGGGGAGTCGTACTCGGAGCCAGCCCGCGCGCACTTATACATCTTGTGAAGGTTTCCGCGGGCTTCGCCGCTCTCGAAGGGCGCGAATACGTACTGCCTGATGACGTAAAACGGGCAGCACGGCCGGTGCTTGCCCACCGGATTGTGTTCGCAAACAGCTTTTTCGAAACCAGAGGGCAGGGCGAGAATCTGATAGCGCAAATCCTTGAAACTGTGCCGGTGCCGAGCGAGCAGATAGATTTTACACGCTGAGCGGGAAAACCCGATGGAATTTCAGGACGATTTTTTTATGATGAATTAACTTTTTTATAAGAAGGCGGGGTGAGGGCGTGCAAAAAATCATCGAGTTTTTATTCAAAATTATATTGACCGTCCTCAGTTCAAAATATTTTATAATATTGCTGCTGCTGACGCTGTTTGTCGCCGCGCTGCGGTCGGTATATGTTTCGCTAAAAACCTCGGCGCTCTCACGGCTTGAATACAGCCGGAAATTTTCCGCCGACGGCATATTCGAGGGCGGTGAACTTGATCTAATCGAGGAGATCAAAAACGACACTTTTTTCCCGCTTTTCTTCGTGCGGCTTGATTTTTACGTACCTCAGGGGATCTCCATTGACGGAATAGGGAGCGACGAAGGATATATCAAACTCACAAGCGTGTTCAATATTTTGCCTCGCACAGCGGTGCGAAAAGTCCACCGGGTGAAGGCGTTGAGGCGGGATCACTACCTGCTCGAAACCGCTGTGATAAAGTACCACAAGTATATTTTCAACTTTTCGGTGCCTGTTGAGTTATACGTCTATCCCGGACGCTATGACGGCGCGGCGGTAACTTCTCCCGATGTTCTGCGCGCTGGCGACAGAATTTCCGCTCGGCGTTATATCGAGGACCCCTTCTTCGTCAATAGCATCCGGGATTACCGGTTCGGCGACCCGATGCGCAGCATAAACTTCAAAGCGACGGCGCGTTCGGTATCGGGCGGCATATACCGCCTTTTGAGCAGCTCATACGATAGCTCGCGCGACTACGGGTTGATGATATTTCTCGATCTCACACCCTATCCCGAGGTCTGCTTCGCTCCCGGAGACAGCGAGCGGCTGCTCGAGGAGGGCCTCGCCGCTGCCTGTTATATTTTCAGAGAGACGGTATTATGCGGAGGCAAGGTCGGCTTTGCTACCAACGTAGCTGTCGGCACAAAGAAATTCACCCACTGCGAATGCGGCCGGGGGAGCTTACACGTCAAGCGGATGCTCGAGACATTTTCAGAGATAACGGCATACCGGCGTCGGGACTTTTCGTTCAACGCTCTTGTGCACCTGCTTATTCCCACTCTGCCGCGCGACGTCGACGTTTACGTCATCACGCCTTACGCCGACCCGCAGCTCTGCCGCACCGTCAATGAGATTGGTTGCTTACGCGGTGTTAGCCTTATCCGGTATGGGATAGGAGGCGGCAGTAAATGAGAAAAGTATATGATGCCGTTATGCGCTTTCGTGAGGAGATACTTGCCGCCGCATCGCTCTTCGCTGTTTCGTTTTTCTTCTGGCTGTGGAAAAACGCAGCTCCGGTCAAACCGTTTCCTGTCATCATATCAGCTTTATTAAGTCTGGCGTCGGTCGTATCTCTTCTCTACTCGTTGCGTCTGCTCTGGCTCAAGTACCGGAAAAAAGTCGCGGGGCTGATACGCCAGGTGTACTCGGCTTTTGTCCGCAAACTGTTCATTGTGCTCAACAATATTGTCGAATACTTCGCCAAAGGGAACATCGTCAAAGGCCGCACCACCGTCATATTCAGTTTACGCGACCGAAGTGAAAACAAAAAAGCCAACAAAAAACGTCTCAAATGGCGGCAGCTCGAAGACGATCGCGCGCGCCTTTCATATCTTTATGCCAGTATGATAGAATACAAACTCGCCTCCGGAGCCGATATCCGCTCCTCCGACACCCCCGACGAGATATCGAGAAAACACACCGAAAATATCGTGGAGGGCGAGCTTTTTTCCTACTATTCCTCGCACCGGTATTACGAATCCGCTCCTATCGATGACAAAATTCTTATCCGGATCAAGGAGTTGCTGGGAATTAAGTAAGACGAAAAAAGCTGCTGTTCCGAGAGCTTATGAGTTCGGCAACAGCATGGAACTGTTTAGGACAGGGCAAACAGCAAACCCCGGCACAGACGCAAAAGAAAGTCTGGCCGGGGTTCTCTATTGATAGCGGCTCCAATGAGGCCGGTCTGAATCAGGGCGCGCTTGCATGAGCCGTAATAAATGCTTCAAGTGCCGCTGATATCTCTGCCGCCGCAGCAGTCACTGCCGGGTCGTCAGAAGAATGGACACCTATCGCCGCGAGCAGCCCGAGCAGCCTTACTCTGTCTGCCTCAACCTGCCGGGCATAGTCGGGGATATACTCGACAATCGCAGGGACGCCGAGCGGCGCCGGCCGGTATTCCCCGGCATCACTGTCGTATGCGACAAGTTCCTCCTCTCCGCCGGTCGCTACCCGGTAGCTGTCGGGCTCACTTATGCCTATAATCTCGGCCTCGGCTCGCTCGTAATAAACGCAAAGGCTGCTGACCTCTCTCGACAGCGTCAGTATATTCCCCTCGACGCTTCCGATGTCCCCCTCGGCGCAAAGATATGCCGTCCCGGGTTTTGCTCCGGCAAGCGATACTCTCCCGCCGGCAGGCCCGCTCACCGTTTGCGAGGCAACCTTCCGGCAGAGTATTTGATTTTCAAAATCAAGCAGGTCTGAAGCCCCGTCAGGCAGCCGGCAGAGCTCGTAGGCTTGCGAGAAGTGCAGTTCCGATTCAAACGCGTCAGCCGTACTGCCCGAGCTCTTTATCCCGCCGACAATGGCGTTATGAAGCCCCGGTTCGTGATATTTTTCTCCGAGCAACATGTCGAGTTCGGCTGCCGTGAAGTCCTCCATCCCGAGTTGTGTCAGGTCATACACGGCAAAGCCGCTTGCCATAATGACGTCGCCTGACAGCTCGAGTGAGACTGTGATTTTCGCCCCGTTTGCCGGCGAGCCGGATGCCAAGCCGGTGATGCCATAATCAGAGAGCTGGACTTTGGTCCCGTCCTCAAATGTCCAGCCGATACCGCTGACATATGTAAATACATAATCTCCGCGCTTGGCCGAGGAACCGAGTGCTCCTGCAAACTCGGCAGCATTCACTGAGACATCGGACAGCCCGGTCTGACCCGACACAGCAAACGAGGCCGAGGCCTCTTTATTATACGGATATGAGAACCTGACCGTGATAGTCGATCCTTGGCGGGATGCTTCGGTTGAGCCGGCTATCCACGCCGGGATTATCCCGAAGCTTGCCACAGACACGACTGCAGAGCCGCCGGCCGGATACCAGCCCGAGTTGTAGACAAAGGTATAATCCCCGCTTGCCTCCGGGGAGAAAGCCTTGATGCGGCGGGAGAAGGCCTCGGCGTCAACCGATGTCCAGCTCACTGCCCCCGTGTAGGAGATGCTTGCCGTTATCCGGCGTCTGTCGCGCATGCCGACCCGGGCAGCACATGTTTCGGAGGCGTCAAAGATACCACTCACCCGCTGCCAGTCTCCCGAGTCGTCGCAGCCCATCTCTTGCTCGTCGCCTTCATACCCGGCAAACAGGGTGATACCGGGGGCGGGAGCGGGGCTTTTTATTCTGGCGGTGATATAGTACCTGTGGCCGGATATGAAGTTTATGTTCCTTGACATCTCAGGCGGGCCGGCCGGGGCTGAAACCTCTTCCACAACTTTAACAGTATATGAGTCGAGTTCATTTTCGTAAAACGGGTCATCATACACCCTGACCGTCGTTCTTCCCGGGGCAAGTCCGCGCAACTGCCAGCCCTCGCCCGAGTCCAGCTCGGTAACCTCAATAATGCCGGGGTCATCGGCTGCGCAGGTTTGTATGAATATGTCGTAATCGTCAAGCTCAAAAGTCTGCCCGACCTCAAGCGAAATGTCGGCCTCCACTCCCTGAGGCTTCTCGGGAATATACGGTGCAAGTGAGCAGATGTTGTTCCCGGCCAGCGCAGCTCCTCCGGACACCTCCCAGCCCTCAAGGCCGGTAAAACCGTTCTCCAGCAACTGCACCATGCTCATTCCGGATATACTCTTCACTCGGGCCGATGCCAGCTCGCAATCCCGCTCTCCGCCGGCGCTCCGGCGTTTTGAAAATATGCCGCTGGTCACAACCCGGCGCGCCGGGCTGAGGTTTTTTGCAAAACCGGACACAAGCCCCGCACATTCCCCCGAGGTCGGGGCATATCTTGTGTCATGACTGTGTTCTGCGGGGGCGTATCTTGCGTCATGGTTGTGCCCGACCGGGGCGTATGTGCTACTGTGATTGTGAGCAGTGTCGGCCTTTCCGGCAAGTGCGGCATACACACCGCCCGAGGTGACACCACGATCGCTGCAGGCTGTCGGCACGCTGTCAAGCACGGGTTTGTTTTTGATGTAATCGCAAGCGCTGCTGTCGGTCTGTGCCCAGTCGGGCTGGACATTTACCTGAGCCCCGCTCTCAATGCCGGCAAGCTTGGACTTCTCGGCATCGGTATAGTCATTTGAGGACAGCCCCATACCCGTGACCGCGTCGACCTTTCCCTCGAGTGCGGTCATAATCTGTGCAAACTGGCTGGGCGTCGGGATAAGCGCCGGGTTCTGGGTCGGCACGCTGGTCTCGAGCACGCGGATAAGCCCCTCGGCGGTGATCAGCGCCTTGTCGTCCTTATACCCGCTGACCACGAATTTGCTCGTCCCGCTTTTGTTCATAACCTCCGGCGGAATATAGAAGGGCTCGCCGGTATAGATGAGCGCCACCGGGTCACCCACGGGAGGATAAAAGCTGACAGATACCGCCAGCCCTTCCCACTCTTTGCTGAACTCAAAGTCAATCGGTTCAATGCCGTAGCTGCCTCTGGTTCCGGCTACAAATCTCCCCGGAACCAGAACGTAATTATTAACCTTTATTATCATGCGCAAACCTTCTTTCAGGCGCTTTATGTCATCCCGCAAAAAGTATAATGTAGGATGCCGGCCGGCAGCTGACAGTTTTTTGACAGTAAAAAAGGGCGGCAGCCGCCGCCCTATAAGCACGGGATATAGTGCCCGCATTACAATATTTGCGAAGTACAAATATGTTTAAATAGTTCTTGAAGAGGGTTTGGGAGAAACTTCTTTCAAGAAGTTTCTCCCAAGAGCATCCCCAAAGGGGTGTGGGGCAGAGCCCCCGAAACAAATTTAATTATCGTTAAAGTCGACCGGGCGTCTGAGTTTGTCAGACTCAAATGCGGCTTCCATTATTCTCATTACCCGCATTACCTGAGCGTGGGTTACAATCTGTTTTTCTTTACCGTCGATGGCGCGGACGAAGTTGCGGTAAAAGTCGTGCACATCAGACTCGGGGCGGGAAATGAAGCGCTCGATAAGGTTGCTCGGATCGCGGGGCGCCATGGTTCTGGTGATCCCCGCTGCGGTGACCACCGGGGTCACGTTCTGCTCATCCCGATTACGGCAGGACACAACGCGGCACTCGTCGCGCCAGTCGTTGATAATTGCCGAGCCGTTGATACCGGTTATGTAAAACCGCGGCATTGAAATAAAATTGCTGGTTCCGACCTCGATGAGCGCAACAAGCCCGCCTTCGAAGTAAAGCTCGAGCCTGAAACCGTCGTCGACTTCCTGGTTTGTTATATGATAGAGCCGGCAGTACAGGCTTTCAAGCTTGCGGTCATACACGATGCCGAGCATCTGGTCTATCAGGTGGACTCCCCAGTCAAGCAGCATTCCGCCGCCGTGTTCGCGCTTTCTCCGCCAGTCGCCGGGGATTCCCCGGGAGCCGTGTATGCGAGATTCAATGGAGGTGACCTCTCCGAGCTCGCCGCTCGCGTAAACCTGCTTTATCATAAGGTAATCGCAGTCCCAGCGGCGGTTCTGGTGTACGGTAAACAGCCTGTTATATTTAACCGACGCATCAATCATTTCCTGCAGGTCGGCACTTGAGACCGTCACCGGCTTTTCGCATATTACATGCTTGCCGGCGCTGAGCGCGGCGATTGTCTGCGGCTTGTGCAGGTCGTTCGGGGTTGCTACCACAACGATTTCAACAGTTTCGTCGGCCAGCAGGTCTTCGAAGGATTTATATACATGTATTTTGTTTTCTTCGGCAAGCGCGCAGCGCTCGGGCTTGATGTCATAGATACCCGCGGGGGTGACGACGTCGCTGCCCTGCATATGGCGGATGTGCCAGGACCCCATTGACCCGTATCCCACCACAGCCGCTCTTTTTTTGGTGTTGTTGCTCATGTCGATTTCCTTTTTTGATTATAGTAGTCCAAGCAATATTATATGACATAAACCACTTGTTTTCAAGACACAATTAGGTGAAAACAAGACAAAAATTGATATGGGGCGGGTGGGTTGTCGGAATAGATTCAAACAAAAACTGCTGGAACGTTTACGATAAGTCATTTCCACTGTATAATATATGTGACAAGCAAGTATATCGGGTACAAGGCCGGTTAAGGGAACTTCGGCGGCGCTTGTGCGTCATAATATACAATCAAGTATTTAAAAAAGGGAGCCGGAAATGAGAATTTTGGTGAGAATATCCGCGCTGATTTTGTTATTTGCAATTCTGTTTGTCTTTTCGGCCTGCTCGGGAGGCAGCATCAATATTCCCGATGAAACGCTACCCCCCGGCGCCACAATTTCTGTCGGGCGGGGTATGACCCTGCTCAGCGCGAACACAGGCGTGCAGCGTGAGGCGGCAGGCGAGCTCAATGACGACAATGTGCGCGCCGCAGCCGATTTTGCACTGAAATTGCTTAGGGAGGCCAATGAAAAAAACAAGAACGAGCTTATCTCCCCGCTCTCGGTAATGTTGGCGCTCGCCATGACCTCAAACGGCGCGTGGGGCGAGACCCGCGCCGAGATGGAGAAGGTACTCGGCATGAGCGTGGAGGAGCTCAACAGCTTTCTCAACTCATATGTCCAGTCATTGAAAAACACCGAGAATGCGTCTCTTGTCGCAGCCAACTCGGTCTGGATAAGCAACGACCGCGGCTTCAGTGTCCGCGAGGACTTTATCGAGCGGGTTGTCAGGCACTATGACGCCGGGATTGTCAGCGCCCCGTTTGGCGACGAGAAGACGCTTGAGGCCATCAACAACTGGGTCAGCGACAACACCGACGGGATGATTGAGAAAATACTCGACGAGCTCGACCCTGAGGCAGTCATGCTCCTTATCAATGCCCTGAGCTTTGATGCCTTCTGGCAGGGCAAATTCGAGGAGGAGGCCCGCGATGGGACCTTCACCAATGCCGATGGCACATCCACGACGGTAAAGTTTATGTCGGGCGCGGTGTCAGACTATATTTCAGGGTTTGGCTGCACCGGTTTTAAAAAGAACTATGCAGGCGGCGCTTACAGCTATGTCGCGCTGCTGCCCGAAAAAGGGAAGTCGACAGGCGATTTTCTGGCCTCGCTTGATGGCGACGATTTCCTTAAACTTGTCAACAATGCAACCAATAATACCGTCGAAATCAAAATGCCCAAATACACGCTTGACTATGAGCTGGTTATGAACGATGTTTTAAAGAAGCTCGGGATGTCCTCGGCTTTCAGCGGCGGCAAGGCCGACTTCTCGGCGCTCGGCAGCATGAAGGGCGGTGAGAATATCTTTATCTCTCGGGTGATTCATAAAACCCATATCGAGGTCGACGAATCGGGGACCCGCGCGGCTGCGGTAACCGCGGTTGAAGTGAAACCGACAAGTATTGCAGCGTATGAAAAATCGGTAATCCTTGACCGGCCTTTCGTCTATGCGATAGTCGACAACGCGACCGGCCTGCCGGTATTTATCGGGACTATCGAGAATCTCGGATAAGTTAAAATGAAAGCAGCGCCGCAATTGAAATTTGCGGCGCTGTTGCTTTATTTATTATCGTTTGCTGCGGCCTGATACTTTTTTTGCCTTCTTTTGATAAGGCTCGGACATATAGTAGTAGCCCTTATATTTTCCGTAATACTTTTTGCTGTACGTACTGTCGGCTTTATAGGCATGGTTGAGCACCACCCCCAGCACATGACAGCCGCTCTTTTCGATTTGCTGCCTGACATGCTGCACAAAGCGATAACTCACCATGCCGACGCTGATTACTATCACCGCACCGTCACAGATGGACGCAACCACCGCACCGTCAATTACAATGCCGACCGGCGCGGTATCAATCAATATGTAGTCGTAATTGCTTCTTTCTTCTTCGATGAATGTTTTAAATCGCTTTGATCCGAGCAGCTCGACCGGATTTGGCGGAAATATACCCGAAAAAACCAGGTCAAAACCGACGTTCTCTGCCGTGTAGATTATATCGTCCCGCTCGGCCATGCCCGACAGGTACTGCGAAAGTCCGATAATCCCCTTTTCGTCGGAATATCTGCTGGCCATAACCGATTTGCGCATGTCGGTATCGATTAGAAGGACCTTAAGCCCGGCTTCGGACATTGCTCTGGCAAGCTCGACACAAATATAGGTCTTGCCCTCATTGGACTCGCAGCTTGTAAAGGAAATGACTTTTGTATCGACACCGCAAAACTGGATATTTGTACGAAGCACCTTGAAGGCTTCCCGGGTAAAGTAATCGTTTGAATTTTCCAAGTTTAGCTTGACTGGTTTCATTTAGGGCGGCTCCTGTCTTTTTGTTATGAGCGGTATTTACCGTATTTTTGGTATTTGTAGTATTTGCCGTATTTATACTTCTTGCCGCGAGTATCATCCTCACCGCTTGCATTAGGAATCAGGCCAAGTACTGTAAGGCCGAGAAACTTTTCTACATCATCGGGAGATTTTATCTTATCGTCAAGGACAAAAAGCATTATATATATACCGTATACCAAAGCCGCGGCCAGCAGAGCCGCCACGAAGGAATAGGGTGTTATCCTAGAGTTCGCCGGGACCTCGCTGTATGTGCCTTCGTCAACCAGATTGACCTGGTTGATGCCGAGAACTTCCATTATGACCTCAGCGCCGATTTTGCAGAGTTCATCAACTATTATCTTGGCATCCGACGGGCTGGGTGCCCTTACCGTAACCTCAAGAAAGCGGGTTGATGTGGGATTTTTGACAGATATCATGTTTTTCAGCTCTTCATATTTTATCGGCATGCCGAGGCGCTCTATAACCTCGTCGAGCACCAGATGGCTGGTCAGCATTTCCCTGCAGTCGTTGACCGTACTCAGCGCTAAGCTGAAATCGGAGCTGTTGATTGCCGAGCCGCCCTCATCATCCTTGCGGAGTATATAAACTGTCGCCGTTGAAGTGTATTCGGGCTGATATGTAAGGACGGTATAACTGGTTACCGCCGCAAAAGCAAGCAACGCGGCGGCTATTATGATAATCCAATGATCTGCGAATATACTCCATAAATCGGCAAGCGACAGGGAGTTTTGTGTTTCGTTATGTTCCATTACTATGTTTACCTCATTAGTTTTTCATAATCCAAGAATTTTGTCGGGGTTGATTCTGAGCAGAAGAGCGGCACAGTTTTCCCCGCAAAGCTTGCTGAGAATTTTTGCGGCACCGTCAAGGCAGGGAGGCCTTGTCGTTATATTGTGGGCATCGGATGCCACAACATCTGCAAGCCCTTTTTTGAGTATTTTAAACGTCTTCTTGCGAAGTGGCTCTCCTCTTCTGCCGATAAGCGACGAAGCGCTTAGCTGGATGACAACACCCAGCCAATTCAGTTCATGGAGCTCGTCAAGTGTGGAAGTTATGCATTCGTACCTTTCGGCGTGGGCTAAAACCGGAATATATCCGTAACCCATTAAATCAAGCAGGGCAGAGCGTATTGCGCAATATGATTCTCCGGGATGAAAATCGACCAGCACATGCTTCCCGCCGTTTAAGGTTTTGCATTCGCGCCTGTTGAGTTGGCCTATGCTACTCTGGCTGTAGCATATTTCATTCCCGGTATAAAGCGACATATCGGGATAGTTTTTTGCCGTATACTCACTAAGTCTGGCGAAAGCGTCTTCAAATTTTTGATTATTGTCGCCCCAGATTTCAGGATTAAAATGCGGGGTGAGACAGATACGCCGAGTTCCGGTTTTATATGCCATGTCAAGCATTAAGAACATCTCGTTGTCGTCATGTGCGCCGTCGTCGACCCCGCTGAGCATGTGGGAGTGAATATCGGTGAAGGAACCCACGTTTTTTCCCCCCGGCATCATACCATGCTGATTAAATACAATTCATTATAACACCAAAAAATGATAGTGTCAATGACAATAAGCTGGAAGTGCAGCCCTTCGGCATGGGGTTTGGGGCTTGCCTATTTGTTTATGAGCGTTGCGGGTTTGTATGTAGGCACGATTTCATGAATAATGCTTCGGATATCCCGGCGTTCGTCGAGTGAGACTTTCAGCTCCTCAAGGGTTTGATAGAATTTTTCCTCGTCGAATTCAAGCGGTCTGGCAATATAAATCAGCTTGTTTGATGTATTTTTAAGCCCTTCTTCTTTCATCAGGATTTCTTCATACAGCTTCTCGCCCGGGCGCAGGCCGACAAACTCGATTTTTATATCTTTGTAGGGGGTGTATCCCGAGAGTCTTATCATGTTTTCGGCAAGCGTCAGTATTTTTATCGGATTACCCATGTCAAGAACGAAAATTTCACCGCCGTGTGCGTCAACACCGGCCTCGAGCACGAGCGATACCGCCTCGGGTATGGTCATGAAAAATCTTGTTATATCAGGGTGTGTGACGGTCACCGGACCGCCGGCCTCAATCTGCTTTTGAAACAGCGGGATCACACTGCCGTTTGAACCGAGCACGTTGCCGAAACGCACCGCGACAAATCCGGTCCTTGATTTTTTTGCGTACGATTGTATTATCATCTCGCAGATACGCTTGGTCGCCCCCATGACATTCGTCGGGTTGACGGCCTTGTCGGTGGAGATTAATATAAACCGCCCGACCCCGAATTTATCTGCCGCCTGAACCATGTTGAGCGTGCCGAAGACATTGTTCTTGACGGCCTCGCAGGGGCTTTCCTCCATCAGCGGCACATGCTTGTGGGCTGCAGCGTGATATATGATGTCGGGACGGTATTCGGAGAGCACCGATTCAACCCGGGTGATATCGCGCACCGAGCCGATAAGGGTCACAAGATCCAGCTTCGGGTATTTCCTTCGCAGCTCGTTCTGTATGTCATAGGCGTTGTTTTCGTATATGTCGAATATTATCAGTCGGGCGGGGTTAAATGATGCAATCTGCCGGCAGAGTTCGCTGTCTATTGAGCCGCCCCCGCCGGTTACCATGACGGTTTTTCCGGCAAGGAAATTCCGCACCCCGTCAAGGTTGAGCTTGACCGGCTCGCGGCCGAGCAGGTCCTCAACCTGAATGTTTCTGACATTACGCATGCTGACATGGCCGTTCACCATCTGGGAGAGGCTGGGCAGAGTCCTGACCTCGCAACCGGTTTTGCTGCATTCATTGAGAATTTCCGCCCTTCTCTCGTTAGGGCATGACGGAATTGCAAAGATTATAACCGAAATGTTGTATTTTATGACATTATCGGAAATGGTTGTGGTGTCGCCGACAACTCTGATTCCTCCCAGCGAGCTTCCGATTTTGCTTTTGTCGTCGTCAATAAAGCAGGCAGCCCTGTAGCATGACATCTCGGGGCTGTTTTTCAGGTCGTGGAGCAGCATGTTCCCGGCGCTGCCCGCCCCAATAATCATCACGTTTTTTTTGCCCGAGTCAAGCAGTTTTTCGCCCGACTTTCTGTTCCTTATCCTGAAAACTATCTTGTAGGAAGTCCGCACAAATAAAAGTGCGCATACCATGAAAACGATTGAGGTTATATAAACGCTCACCGGATAGCCGCCGGTTATCAGAGAGTGTGCTATTATATATGGGACATTGGATAAGATAACTAAAAAGCTGTATTCGATGCGGTCGCGCGTTCCTGCAAACCTCCAGAGTATCCGGTAGCCGTTGAAAACAATCATCACAAGCAGATAGAAAGCGATTATAATAGAGAGACCGATGAAATACTTTTCTGCGTAGTAGGCTATTTCTGGTATGCTGAACTCACTTTTCAGGACAACAGCAGCTCCCGAGGCTAAAGCAATAACGATGGCGTCTATCAGGAAAGCCGCTGCTTTTTTCAATATTTTATTCATTAACGGGCTCCGTTTTATGATAATTTCATAATATAGTATCATATATTGACAGGATTGTCAATGTTCGTGCAGTTGCGATATCATTCTGACAGGAATATTTGTCGACAAATACAAAGAAGAGCACGGCCAATAGCGAGTAGGGCGGGCTGAACTCTCCGGGATTGACCTGCGACATGAGGAGAAGCCCCAGATAAGACAGGCCAAGCACAAGTTTGTAAGCATTTGTCCTTCGCAGCACGCTGAAAACACGGATGGTGAACTGGAGCATATAGGCAAAAACCCCGACTACCCCGAGGCTTCCGATTATCTGAGGTATCATCATGTGGTACCAGTGCATAGCGCCTTTAACCGGGTTGTAGATATCCGAATTTCCGGAGTACCCGAGCCCCCGACCGAAAAGCATATTTGACCTGATGTCGTCATCAAGGCGCCGCAGCAGCTCATATCTTGCTTCGTTGTGCGACACAAGCTCGCCGATTGTGTCGATTTTATAGAGGCTCAGCAGGTTTTCGACATTGAAATAAATCAGGGGCGCAACTGCAAGTATTGTGCAGACATAGATTATGCGATACTTTTTTTGGGCTGCGGCAAGATATGCAAGGCATATAAAGAACTCAATCGTTCCCATAAGAAGCCCGCCGCGTGAGCCCGACAAAATCAGGCAGGCATACATCAGGCCGAAGCCGAGCAGGTGTGCTTTGTTTTTTATCGAGAACCAACAGGAAGCTGGCATTGCAATCATAAGAAAGGTCGCAAGATTGTTGCTTGCCTGAAAATCGGCAAGCTCGCGGTTCTCCCAGACCATATCCCACTGCATCCAATAATAATGGAGTACCGAAAAGCAGGCAAGGATACCCATCAGGTAGACTATCCCGGCAAATTTGCTGAATATATCGTAGCCGTCGTGCTCGTTCACGCAGGTTATCGCCCAGAGGTAGAATATCACCGTCCCGATACCGAGAAGCCCGACATAAAAAAGCGAGGTCGCGTTCCAGTAATCGTCTTTTGATATTGTACCTAGCCCGCCTAAGGAAACCGCCACCGCCACTGCCACAGTGCCCCAGAAGTTCGGCGTTATTCTTGCCCTTTTGCCGTAGGCAAAAAGGTGGATAAGCGCTGCCAGCGCCGCCGGCAGGGCAACCCATGCGTAGGGGAGAAATGTGTCGGCCGAATTATAGCATTTTGTGAGAAAAATGCTCATGAAAAGGCAGGGGGCGAGCGCCGCCAGCATATCGTTGCAGAGCACCAAAGCCGAAATGGCAAGGAAGGCAAAGGCCACAGCTCCCTTAACCTCCCAGCCGAAGATGATAATAATGCAGGCGGCGGCAAATTCGGCAAGCATAAAATACCGGCTCATGTACAACCGGTTCAAATACGGTTTGATGACGAGCCAGCACTTTAATGGGGGAAACTCTGCGGCAGATTTGGCTGTGGCTTTCGGTGTGTTCATGCTTTCCCCTTTGACGGTATTATTAGCCGGCGGCAGCAATAAGCCCGATGAGGTCGGCTATGGCCCCTTTGTCGTTTGAGCAGAGCTTGATGTCGCATATTTCCTTGATTATATCAATTGCATTTGACGGGCAGGCCGCCACGTCAGCCGCACGGAGCATCTCATAATCGTTTTCATAATCCCCGACTGCGTATATCTTAAGCTTACGGTCTCTGTAATAGGCCCGGTAGGTATCGATCATCGCCGCCTTTGAGCGGTCGGGCCGGTAAACCTCAAGAAGCTGCAGTGAGGATTTTACATATGTAAATATGTTGCCGAATACTGCTCTCAGCTCGTCGCGTACCTCGTCAAGCCGCTCAGGCTTACCGACAAGACCGACCTTATACCAGTTCTCGGAGGTCCATGTATCTATCGGGGCATAGGTGACTTTTGTAACCTTGAGCGCTTTGAGGTTTTCAATCGCCAGAGTGTCCTCGGGGTCGGCAAGAAAGCCGGCCTTGGCGGAAATGCGCATGCCTACATCCTTTATGTTGGCCTTTATATATTTTGCTACAGCCAGCGCCGGTTCGGGCGGCATGAAATAGTCGATTATAGACCTTCCGGCAGCAAGGTCGTACAGGCAGCAGCCGTTTGACAGCGCGGCGGGGGCGTTTGCCAGCTCGGCGGCATTCGGCACCACCGTGAACAGGTTGTCGTAGGTCCGACCGGTATTAAAGGTAAAAAGCCCGCCATGGGACTTGAAATGCTCGATTGCCGTGAGGTTGCGCTCGATAATGCGCGTGCGATTTCCGAGAAAAGTTCCGTCTATATCGCTCAATATCAGTATGTTGCTGAATTTTGAGGGCATCAATCTGAATCCTTTTTCTTTTTTTGTCGGGTTCATGTGATTTTCCGGAGCATATCGAGCAGCAATGCAAAGTTCCCGGGCAGCTCTGCGGTAAAAGTCATAAGCTCACCTGTCCTCGGATGAATGAGCCTTAACTCCTTTGCAAAAAGGCACTGGCCGCGGATGTTGTTTTCGCGCTCGAATTTTGTCCTCCCGCCACCGTAGAGCAAATCACCGAGCAGCGGGTGGCCGATGCCGGCCATGTGGACGCGGATCTGATGAGTCCGGCCGGTCTCAAGCTCGCAGCAGAGGTAGGTAAAGCCGGGGTAGCGCTCAAGCACCCGCCAGTGGGTTATTGCATTCCTTGATTTTTTCGACGGGTCATAAATTATCGCCATCCGCTTGCGATGGCGGGGGTCTCTGCCTATCGGCGCGTCTATTTTTCCGCTGTCCTCGCAAAACACGCCTTTGGCGATTGCATGGTAAATCCGGCTGACCTTATGCTGCTTCAGTTGGGCGGAGAGGCACTTGTGTGCCTCGTCGTTTTTGGCGGCGACCATCAGCCCGCCGGTGTCCTTGTCGAGCCGGTGGACTATCCCGGGGCGCAGCACCCCGCCGATACCAGAGAGCGAGTCCCCGCAGAGGGCGAGCAGGGCGTTGACAAGCGTTCCGCGGGGATTTCCCGCCGCCGGGTGAACCACCATGCCGGCCGGCTTGTTTATGACAATTATATCCGAATCCTCGTAGACGACATCCAGCGCGATGTTCTCGGGCAGTACTATACTCGGTTCCGGGTCGGGGCAGGTGACCTCAACCACATCTCCTGCCCTGATCCGATAATTTTTCCTGGCACACCTGCCGTTGACGGTTACTTTGCCTTCCTCGGCAAGCCTTGCTGCCGCCGAGCGGGTCAGCGCACCGTCGGCCGAGGCGATATACACATCAAGCCGGATACCCTCGTCATGTGGGGTTGCTGTCAGCTTTTTGGTTTTCATTGTCTTCCTGTGGCTTCGGCGGCTGTTGAGAAGCGGCCGCGGCGTCGGACATGGCTTTTCGGCTGCCGGCAGTTACCTTTCCGGCCCTTGCCTCGGCAATCGTTGAGGTTATAAGATACAGGGCCAGGAGGGCAGTGCCGATAGTTATACACACATCGGCTATATTGAAAACCCATAACCAGATTTTCGGGAAGGCGTAAAAATCAATAAAATCCACCACATAGCCGAGTAGCACGCGGTCTATCATGTTCCCGATCCCGCCGCCGGCAAGCAGCACAAGCGACAGGTTCAGCAGCCGGCTCCCGGGCTTTTTGAAAAACAGGTACCACAGCATTCCGAGGATTGCTATAGACGACACCGAAATGAACAACCAGCGGCAGTCCGAGAGTATTCCGAAGGCCGCGCCGGTGTTCTCGACATAGCTGAGCCTGAGAACCCCGTTTATGATTATTTTTCCGCTCTCGGGAAGGTAGGTTGTTATCAGCCACTTGGTGAGCTGGTCGAGATAAACTATCGCGGCTATCGCGGCTATTTTCAGCAGCATTGAGAACCTCACTGGTAACTGCTATTTGCGGATGACCGAGAGGCACCTCGAGCAGACAAAGCCGTCCTCGATATGCTCCCCTTCGGTCGAATACATCCAGCAGCGGTCGCACTTCTCGCCGTCGGCTTGAGAGACAAGTACCCCGATGCCCGAGTCGGTTTCGGTAAAGGCGCAGTCAGGCGCGCTGCCCCTTACTACACTCGCCCCGGATACTATAAATACCGTGGCAAGCTGGTCGGCAAAATCCTCGAGCATAGAGTATGTCTCGCCGTCGGCATATACGGTCACCTTGGCGTCGAGCGACTTGCCGATGAGTTTGTCTGCGCGGGCAAGCTCAAGCGCCTTCATCACATCGTCGCGCAGGTCAAAGAGCCGGTTCCATTTTTCATACCTGTCCTCAAAGCCCGGCATATATGTCGCCTCGGGCAGTCGGTTAAGAAAGACACTGGTCTTGTTCTCGGCCTTGGTATGCGGCATGGCCTGCCAGATTTCCTCGGCAGTAAATGAGATTATCGGGGATATAAGCCTTGTCATTGCCGAGAGTATTAAATACATCGCGCTCTGGGCGCTCCGGCGCCCGTGGCTGTCTTTGGCGCTTGTGTAGACACGGTCCTTGGTGATGTCTATATAGAGTTTTGAGAGGTCGATAGTGCAGAAGTTATTTACCGCATGATAGACTATATGGAACTCGAAGTCGTCATACGCCCGGCGGCATTCGGCAATCAGTTCGTCAAGCCTTGCCAGAATCCACCTGTCAAGCTCGACCATGGCGTCGGGGCTTACCATGTCGGTCTCGGGGTCAAAGTCCCCGATGTTGGCGAGCAGTATGCGCGCGGTGTTCCTTATCTTCCGGTAGGCTTCGGAGAGCTGCCTGAAGATGGCGTCCGAAGCCCGCACGTCGGCCTTGTAATCGCTTGACGCCGCCCACAGGCGCACGAGCTCGGCGCCGTATTTTTTTATCATATCCTCGGGGGCAATTGTGTTGCCCAAGGATTTGTGCATGGCATGGCCTTCGCCGTCAACCGTCCAGCCGTGCGTGAGTACCGTCCTGTAGGGCGCGCCGTTGCCTTTTGAGCCGACCGCAGTCAGCAGCGAGGACTGGAACCAACCGCGGTACTGGTCGGCCCCTTCCAGGTACATGTCAGCCGGCCACTTTAAGTTTTTGGGCCAGGCCGGGTGATAGCCGTTCTCAAGCACCGCAAAGTGAGTGACGCCCGAGTCAAACCATCCGTCAAGCGTGTCGGTCTCCTTGGTAAATTGAGTGCCGCCACAGAAGGGGCAGGCAAAGCTTTCGGGCAGAATGTCACAAGCCTCGGTTTCATACCAGCTGTTCGATCCCCGCTTGGCAAAGAGGTTTGCCACCGCTTCGGTTGTCTCGGGCGTGCAGACCGGTCTGCCGCACTTGCTGCAGTAGAATACCGGGATCGGCAGCCCCCAGTGCCGCTGGCGCGAAATGCACCAGTCGGCACGCTCCCTCACCATCTGCTTTATCCTGTCAAGCCCCCATGAAGGCAGCCACTCAACCTGCTCACAGGCGGCAATGGCCTCGTCCTTGAATGAGTCAACCGAGCAGAACCACTGCGGGGTGGCCCTGTATATAATAGGCTCTTTACAGCGCCAGCAATGCGGGTACTCGTGCTCCATTACCTCATGGGCAAATAGCGCCTCGCTCTCTTTCATGTCGGCAAGTATGACAAGGTTCGATTCGTCATACCGCAGCCCGGCATACTTTCCGGCCTCTGCGGTCTGGTATCCCCTGTCGTCGACCGGGACAATAATTTCAATTCCGTATTTGGTGCAGGTCTGAAAGTCCTCGGCGCCGAATCCCGGTGCGGTGTGGACGCAGCCGGTGCCGCTGTCGGTGGTGACGTAATCGGCAAGCACCACAACACTCTCGCGGTCAAGGAAGGGATGCCGGGTCCTCACAAATTCAAGCTCGCGTCCCGGCAGGCTCAGCACCGTCGTGTATTTTGATATGCCGCCGGCAGCCATGGTTTTCTCAACGAGATCCTCGGCGACGATGTAGTATTCGCCTCCGGCCTCGACCACCGAATAATTGACGTCGGGGTTCAGCGCAATTGCAAGGTTGCCGGGCAGCGTCCAGATTGTTGTGGTCCATATGATAAAGTATGTGCGCTCAAGGTCGCAGACCCCGCCGAGTTTACCGCCGTCGTTGTCCTTTATGACCCTGAACTTGACATATACCGAGTCGCACTTGTCGGTCTGGTACTCGATTTCGGCCTCGGCCAGCGCGGTTTCGTCGTGCGGGCACCAGTAGACCGGCTTGAGCCCCTTATAGATACAGCCCTTCTGGTACATCTTGCCGAACACCCTGACCTCGCAGGCCTCGAACTCAGGGTCCATAGTCAGATAGGGGTGCTCCCAGTCACCGAGCACGCCAAGCCGTTTGAACTCATCGCGCTGTCTGTCGACATAATATTCGGCAAACTTCCGGCAGGCGTCGCGGAACTCGGTAATCGACATCTTCTTGCGGTCAAGGCGATTTTGCTTTATAATGGCGCTCTCTATGGGCAGGCCGTGGTTGTCCCAGCCCGGAATATAAACTACCTGCTTGCCCTCCATGGCTTTTGACTTGTTGATGAAGTCCTTGAGACACTTGTTGAGAGCGGTGCCCATGTGTATGTCGCCGTTGGAGAAGGGAGGGCCGTCGTGCAGGATAAACTGCTCGCACCCTTCCGAATATTTAAGCATCAGATTGTAAAGGCCGATATCCTCCCAGTATTTGAGGATTTGAGGCTCTCTCTCCGGGAGGTTGGCGCGCATCGGAAAGTTTGTCTGAGGGAGATTCAGTGTGCTTGCATAATCCTTTGACATGACTGTGTTGTGACTCCTGTTGTGATAGCTGTTAGACAATTGCTCCGAGTATGGCGGAAAGTATGGCCAGCAACAGATATGCAACAATAAAAAAAACGTCGAGCGGCACATTCTGAAACCAATTCATTTTCTCAAAAAGCATTCTCACAGGTATGACGACTGGCTCGGTGACGGTATAGAGGAAATCGCTGAATTTGTTTTCCTGCATGTCGGGTATCCATGACATCACGGCCCGCAGCAGCATGGCGAGCTGCAGGACATATATGAATATTTTTACAATCGTGATAATTACATAGCAAATGCCGGGCAAAGCGGGATCCTCCGGTACGGCGGCGCAGGCCGCCTGTTATTTGATGAAATCAAAGCCTTGAATGGTTTTTCCCCCGCCGGATTTGGGCTTTTCCGTGCCGGCAGTGCCGAGGCTGAACTGATTGAAATCAATTTCGCTTTCCTCGGTTTCGGCTTCCTCGACCTCGACGCTGCAGGGGGCCACGACAAATGTTGTCTTTGACGCCATCTGCAGATCGCCGCCGAGCACATGCACCGCCCCGAGCAGAAAGTCGAGCAGACGCCTTGAGTTTTCGCGGTTTAAGTCTTCGATGTTCATGATAACCGTGCAGCCCGAGGCGACATAATCGGCAATTTCGGGGCCGTCGTCATAGCTTTTCGGCCTTATGACGCGCAGGGACACCGCGGCGCCGCTTCCCTTGTCGCCGGTCGCGGGGCGGGGAACATCGGAGGCCGGCGGAATGTCGTCTATAATCTCATCCGGGCTGTTTCCCGCGATGTTGCCGGCATCGTCGGTATAGCCGTCGCTGTACTTTCCCGAATCGCCGCTGCCGGTGTAAAGATCGTCATCATCGTCTTTGAGCAGCTTTTTGATGAAATTCATTTTCGCCCTCCTGTGATTTTATGTTGTGTCCGGTTTTTCAAACAGAATCCGCCCGACCCTCACGCATGTCGAGCCGCAGGCTACCGCCGCCTCGATGCTCTCGGACATGCCCATCGATATAAAAGGTCTCTCTATATTATGAAGCTTTTTCTCCCAAATGTCAACAATTAAATCATAGGTTGCCCTGAAATATTTGCAGTATTCCTCATATCCGGCACATACCGGCCCCATTGTCATAAAACCGCGAAGTCGGATATGGGGATACTGAGATAGGCTCCTGCAGAGCGTTTCGGCCTCTTCGGGGAGCACCCCGCCCTTGTTCTCCTCGTATCCCGAGTTGATTTCGACAAGCACGTCAATCATACGGTTGTGTTTTGCCGCCTGCCTGTCAATCTCGGCCGCGAGCTTTTCGCTGTCAAGCGAGTGGATCATGCTCACCTTGTCGGCGATGTATTTGACCTTGTTCCGTTGCAGGCTGCCGATGAAGTGGACATTCAGCCCGCAGCGGTCAAGTGATTCCCACCGCTCCATGAGCTGCTGCACCCGGTTCTCTCCGATATGGTCAATCCCGCAGTGCTGATGCAGGTAGTTTATCTCGCCGGAGTCGGCATACTTCACCGCCGCAAGAAGCATGATTTCATCGGGATTGCGCCCGGCGGCCTCGGCCGCTTTTTTTATCCGTTCCCTTACCCGCTCGACATTTGCTTTTAAATATGAGTAATCCATTTTGCATCAGTCCCGTGTCGGTTATTGTATGTAGCTAATTGATTATCCGCCCGGAATATAATTCCCCGTCTGATACCGATATGATTATCTGGTCGCCCGAATCAAGATATTCCTTGTAGTTCTCGGCCTCGGGGTCCCGAGGGGCGACCACGTAATACCCCTCGCCCTCATAAATTATCTTTATTCTCCGGAATACAACCTGCGAGGAAGAGAGGATGTATACCCCCTTTATTCCCTTTTCCTCGCGCACGGCT
Organism: Clostridiales bacterium; assembly: GCA_012727435.1. Classification (GTDB taxonomy): domain Bacteria; phylum Bacillota; class Clostridia; order Oscillospirales; family CAG-272; genus UMGS1002. Next base: position 25,935 of record JAAYHB010000013.1, read on the forward strand.
GCGTCGGGCACACGCAGGCCGGTTATCTCGCTCACCAAAAGCTCAATCTGCTGCACCCGCGACCAGCTGAAGCCTTGAGGCATGATGCCCGAGGAGAATATCAGTATTCCGCTCTCGTCGCCCTCGCTTAATGAAATGCGGTGAAGCGTCATTTGCAGTTCGAGGTTCTCGGCGGGGAAAGTAACTTTGTACTCGGCGGCATCGTGGAGCTTTCGGCAGAGACAGGCGTCGGCCGGCACCGCAAGATACCATATGTAATTGTATATCATTTTTCCGACCGCATATTTGCCGGGAATTTTGTCCTTTGGCGCTTCCGATACAAGCGCGTCAAGGCCGGCGGCGGTAAGCGTGTCGATCAGGCCGTAATCAAATACGTCCTCAAGGCCGTCGCAGGTGTAAAAAAAGTAGCCGCTTCGCGAGTTTTTAATACTCTCATGCTCACCGGAGTATGAATTGGCGAGTTCTGAAAGTTGGTTCTTCAGGCTGTCGAGCTCGCCTTTGAGATCATTGTTCTTCCCGCTAAGTTTCCCGAAAGCATTGAGGTACACCAGCATCTCGTCGGACAACGCGGCGACGCCCGAAAGGTCTCCGCCCGACAAAGATTCCATTATACGGTTATAAACCGACCTGAGCCTGCTTTTCGTCTCGGCGGCGGCCGCCGCGTTCTGCCTGCCGGCCTCGATGCTGCGGCTGAGCAGGTTGATTCTATGCTCAAGCTTCACCCTTTCGGCAAGATAATCGGCAGTGTTCCCGTAGGTGTAAACCCGCGCAAGCTCGGTGTCGACGACGACCATCTCGCCGTCTCCAACGCGATACACCGCGGCCCCCGGGTTTTGGCTGTACAGGACCTCCTCGTCCCGGAAAATGTAGCCGGTGAGCCCGGCAATTTCGTATTCGGTGGATTCCAAAGCCGGCGTGGTCAGCACCTTCACCGCCGATAAGTCAAGACAGATATTGAGGGTGTAGACGGTGAGGATTATCGCAAGCAGAGTGATCCCGGCTGTTGGCAGGTATTTTGCCGCATACCGCTTCAGCTTTCTTTTTATACGCTGCTTCAAGCCTTCCGCCGCCTTTCCTCAGGTTTTATCCGCATTTGTGGCGCGCTCCCAGATCATGGTAGCCTCGTCTGCAATCTCTTCCCCGGTCTTGCCGTCGGCCATGATCCAGTTGATGTCGTGGTTGGCCCGGAACCAGGTAAGCTGCCGCTTGGCGTATCGTCTGGTCGACTGCTTGAGCATCTCAACCGCCTTGTCAAGCGCAACCTCGCCGCGCAGATACCCGAGTAGCTCTTTGTAGCCGATAGCCTGCGCCGCCGTGCGCGATCTTTCAAACACGCCGGCCTTGAGGAGCCGCTCCGCCTCCGCAAGCAGCCCTTCGGCGAGCATTTTGTCGACGCGAATATCAATCCGCCGGTAGAGCTCGGCGCGGTCCTGAAAGTTCAGGCCTATTATGACCGGGTCATACTTCCCGCCGGCTTCGCGCGAGAGGCGTTCGTGTTCCGTCTTGGTTTTTCCGGTCAGCTCGTAGATCTCAAGCGCGCGTATAACCCGCCGGACATTGTTCGGGTGAATCGCCTCGGCGCTCTCGGGGTCGATGGCAAGCAGCCTGGCGTACAGAAATTCGTTGCCGAATGTTCTGGCTTCATTCCAGAGCCGCTCGCGCAGCTTTGGGTTGGTTTCGGCAGGCTCAAAGCCGCCGCGCAAAAAGCTGTCAAGGTAAAAACCGGTGCCGCCGCAGAATATCGGAAGCCTGCCGCGCGAGAGGATCGACCGGACTGCCTTTTCGGCCTGCCCGACATAGTCGGCAACCGAAAAATCCTCGCTCGGCTCGGCTATGTCTATCATGTGGTGGGGTATGCCCCGCATCTCGGCTGCGCTCGGCTTTGCGGTTCCTATATCCATTCCTCGGTATATCTGCATAGAGTCGCAGGAGATTACCTCACCCGAAAGCCGCTCGGCAAGCCTTACCGCAAGATCGCTCTTGCCGCTTGCTGTCGGCCCGACGATGGCAAGAATTCTGATTTTTGCGCCTTCCGGCATCTTAATCCTCCGAGAAATTCCGGCGCTTTATTGAATGAACATTGCGTCACCGAAGGAAAAAAACCTGTATTTTTCCTTCACCGCAATTTCATAAGCCCCGAGTATTTCCTCCCGGCTCCAGAATGCCGAGACCAGCATGAGCAGGGTGCTCTCGGGCAGGTGGAAATTGGTGATCAGCGCGTCGGTGGCCTTGAATTTATATCCGGGGTAGATGAATATTCCGGTCTCACCCGACATGGCGTGTACCACACCGTTGCTGTCGGAGGCGCTCTCAAGCGTGCGGCAGGAGGTGGTGCCCACAGATACAATCCGCCCGCCGGCAGCCCTTCTTTCGTTGATTATCCTCGCGCTCTCCTCGTTCACCGAAAAGTACTCGGTGTGCATTATATGCTTTACAATCAGCTTTTCCTTGACCGGCCGGAAAGTGCCGAGTCCGACGTGAAGCATAACCGGGACGACCGCAACACCCTTCTCTCGAATCTTTTCCAGCAGCTCGGGGGTGAAGTGCAGCCCTGCGGTCGGCGCCGCCACAGAGCCCTCATAACGCGCGTAAACCGTCTGGTAGCGGCCCTCTTCTTTTTGCGGCTCGGTTATATAGGGCGGCAGGGGCACAAGCCCGATTTTGTCAAGTATTTCGTAAAGGTTTTTATATTTATTCTTGTCGTATTCAAACCTGATTATCCTGTTGCCGTCATCTGTGATGCTCAGCACTTCGCCGCAAAGAATTCCCTCGCCTAAGGTCAGTTTCATCCCGATGCGCGCCCGTTTGCCGGGCTTCACCAATGTTTCCCATGTGTCGGGCTCGCGCTCGCGGAGCAGGAGCAGCTCAACCGAGGCATCTCTGCCGGACACACAGCCAAAAAGGCGTGCCGGGATTACCTTTGAGTTGTTTATGACCAGCACGTCGCCGGGGTTTAGATATTCAATAATGTCAGAAAAATGCCGGTGTTCGATGCTGCCCGACGTGCGGTTTATGACCATAAGGCGCGAGGCGTCTCTTCTTTCGGCAGGGTGCTGGGCTATCAGCTCGGGCGGAAGTTCATAATAATAATCAGAGGTCAAAAGGCCTTTTTTATCCTTGGAGTTTTCCATCAAATGACCATCGGGCATATGCCCGTTATCCTTCTATCTTAAGTACATACCTGTAAGTTGCTTTATTTATTCCCGTTGGCGGGCAAAAATCCCTCGAATATGCAGTTGTATCCCAAAGATTTGTATTTAGCGTATTTGTGGGGGTCCCGGACGGTCCAGACAAAGACGTCGGTTTTATGCAGCTTTGTCAAAAGCTTTACCGGAATGCTGTTAAGGCAATCCTCGTTGACGGCAATAAAGTCGGGGCGGGCGATGAAATTCGTCAGCATGGCGCCGAGAATTATGTCGTTTATCCTTTTTCCCGAGGTATTCTTTAAATAGTTTGTGTAGAGCAGGCCGCGGGCGACCCGGGGCTGGTTTTTCTTAAACCACCCGAGCAGGTAGGGGTTGAAGGACTGGACGCATACCTTGCCGTCATAATGCCCGAGCACTCTGGAAAGGGCGTCGCAGAGCTCGGTGTTGCTGTTTTCGCCCTTCAGTTCAATGAGAACCGGCACCCTGCCCTTGACAGTAGTGAGTGCATCCTCAAGCAGGGGAATGGTGTATTCGGTGTTGCCGAGCCGTCGCCAGCTCAGAGCCGCACCGCTGAGCGAGTCAACCCGCACATCATCACCGCACATACGGGAGAGTTTATAGTCGTGAAAGACCACGACCTGCCGGTCAGCCGAGAGCCGCACGTCAAGCTCAATGCCGTATCCCTCCGCGGCCGCGGCGGCAAAGGCAGGGATTGAATTCTCGGGGATATCGCCGCCCCAGAGCCCGCGGTGGGCGTAATCGACGCGCAGCTTTTCCATCCCCGCGCGCTTGTTGCGGCTCCGCGGCGCGGTGAGAATCAGGTATGTAATTGCGAGCACAAAAAGCACTCCGAGAACAACATACAATGCGGTCATCTTTTATGTCCTTTCGTATTATTATTCAGCCGATCATTCCACAGAACCAAAGGCGTCAAGCCCGCTCTTCGGCGGCAGAGGTTTTGAGTCGCCGTGCCTGACAAAGAGCATGGTCACAAACGAGGCAACCACAAATATAGTCGCGTAGGGGAAGAGGTAGCGCAGTTTGATGTCAAGGAACATGCCGCTGAGCACCGGCGTTATAGTCTGTGCCGCCATGCTTGCCGCATAGTAGTAGCCGGTATATTTCCCGACATCCCCGCCGCGCGAGAGCTCGACCACCATCGGAAAGGAGTTGACGTTGATTGTCGCCCACCCGATGCCGGCGAGCGCAAACATTATATTCATTATTATTCCCGGGCTGCTGCTGGTCATAAACATGGCAGTGCCGAAGGCGACGCTGAGCATGGCAATCCCTGAGAGTATTGCCTTCTTGCGCCCGATTTTCGAGGAGATTATGCCGACCGGGATGAAGGCGACAATCGCCGCGGCTTGAGCTATCATGAGCGTGAGGTTGTAGTCGAGCGCCAGCTCCTTGCCGGCGTAGACCGAATACTTGCTTGTCACCGCGTTGTAACCCATAAACCAAAGGACTACCGAGGCAAGTATCAGCAAGAGCGAGGTCCTCTCGCCCTTTGTAAGCCTGCGCTTGCCCGGGGTACCGTTGTCGTCGGGTGCGGTGTCAAGCCCGAGCCGCCGGCTCTCCTCCTCCATCTCGCGCACAAGCTTTTTTTCGTTGACGGTCAGCATGAAAATAACAAGCGACACCAGCATAATTCCCGATACTATGCTGAAGAAGACCGTGTAGCTCATCATGTCGTTTGCCGGCTCGCCGGTTTTGAGCACCGAGCCGAGAAGAAGAATCAGAATTCCGCCGCAGGCTCCCATTAGGTTTATTACGGCATTGGCCTTCGAGCGCAGGGGCTTTATTGTCACGTCGGGCATGAGCGCTACGGCCGGCGAGCGGAAGGTTGCCATCGAGATGAGCACGAGGAGCAGCAGCGCCATGAAAAATATCAGGGTTGCAGGACTGCTTATGGTCTGGTCCCAGGCATAGGCCGCACGAGCCGGCATGACGTAATTTAAGTATAGCGGGTTTGTCACCTGTTTCGGAGTGCCGTCGGAGTTCAGCACCACCTCGCCGGTCCTCGGGTCGATTTTATCGGCCTTGAGGGTTATCGAGGTGAACTGCTCGCGCGTGAATTTTTCGGTCAGGATGAACTTCTCGCCCGAGGGGGTGACAAGCTCATACTCGACTCCGTCGGCAACCTTTGTTTTGTAATCATAATCATACAAAAACTCAAGAGTGCTCCTGCCCTCGACATCCGAGACGGCCCCAAGCTTTGTGAACTGCATGTTGTCGACAAATGAAAGGCCCACAAACAAAACAGCCGCCACGATTGTCCCGATCAGTATATAGGGCGTGCGCCGGCCGAGCTTTGTGTTCGTGCGGTCGGACAGCGCGCCGAAGAGCGGCAGCATAAAGAGCGCCAGGATATTGTCGAGCGCCATGACCACGCCCGACCAGGTCTGCGGCAGGCCGAACTTGTCGGTCAGTATCTTGGGAATAACCGTGTCATAGGCCATCCAGAAGGCGCTTATCAGGAAAAACGCGAACCCCACGCACAGGGTTTTCCGGTAGTTCAGCTTCATAAATGCGGCCGCTCCCTTTGCTTATTTTTACATTTAGTATACACTAAAACCGCCCAATTGTAAAGGCATGAATTGATTTGTTGGCCTTGATGTCTTGAATAAATTGTAAAATCGTGATATAATTCGTAGTACATATTTTATAAGAAAGGGCTGTGCAAATGGAGATTCCTCCGAGCATGTCAAGAACCGCGATGCTGATAGGGGCCGGAGCAGTCAGAGCGCTGATGTCGGCAAAAGTTGCCGTCTTCGGGCTCGGGGGAGTCGGCGGCTCGCTCTGCGAGGCGCTGGCCAGGGCCGGGATAGGCAACCTTACTTTAATCGACAAAGACATTGTTGCCCCGTCAAACATCAACCGCCAGATTGTGGCGCTTCATTCGACGCTCGGGAGGCCTAAGACCGAGGTCATGCGCGAGCGCATACTCGATATAAATCCCGACTGCCGGGTGAAGGTTTACAGCATTTTCTTCGATGCAACCACCGCGGACATAATAGATTTTTCGGAGTTCGACTATATCGCCGACGCCATTGATACGGTAACCTCAAAGCTGCTGATTGCGGTCCGTGCAAAGAAGGCCGGTGTCCCGCTTATTTCAGCGATGGGGACCGGAAACAAGCTCGACCCCACAAAGCTTGAGATTACCGATATATCAAAGACCGACACCTGCCCGCTTGCCCGGGTAATGAGGCGGGAGCTGCGCGCACGGGGAATTGAGCATCTTGAAGTGGTATTCTCGCGTGAGCCGGCCAGAACACCCGATGCAGGTTTCTGTGTGGACGGCAGCGCGGTCCGCCGGCTGCCTCCCGGCACGCTCCCGCTGGTCCCGAATACCGCGGGAATACTGATGGCATCAAGGATAATCAGGCATATAATTGAAAATTCGGAATTCGGGGAGAGGGCCGGAAATTGAAGCATATTGACATATACACCGACGGAGCCTGCCGGGGCAACCCCGGGCCGGGCGGCTGGGCGGCGATATTAGTTTATGGCGGGAAAGAAAAGGAGCTCTCGGGTGGAGAGCCCCGGACCACCAACAACCGTATGGAACTGACCGCGGCTATTGCTGCGCTCAAGGCGCTTAAGTACCCCTGCGAGGTGACACTGACCTCGGACTCAAAGTACCTGACGGATGCCGTCAACCGGGGCTGGCTTGAGTCATGGAAAAAGCGCGGCTGGAAGAAGGCCGACAAATCCGCTGTGCTCAACGTCGACCTCTGGGAGGAGCTTCTCGGGCTGCTTGAGAAGCACAAGGTGACATTTGTCTGGATCAGAGGGCACGACGGCCACCCGTATAACGAGCGCTGCGACAGGCTGGCGACCGCTTTTGCGGATAGCTTTGAAAGCAAATGAAAATCGCACCATTGAAACATGGTGCAGCAGGGCGACCTGAGGTCGCCCGCACGATAGAACCGCCGCCGGATATCCGGCGGCGGTTCTATATTTAGATTACTTAATTACGGCGGTAGGAACCTGGCCTGCTGAGATGCTTCCGGGGGTAGGTGTGGCTTCGCTTGAGGTTGTCACCGAGGTCTGGACATACATATGGTTGTAATCGAATGTTATGGCTTTGTCGGTTTTTATTCCCGACTTGATGGAATCACCCCAGTTGTAACATATGCGGTTGACAACCGTCGAACCCGAGACCAGCTCGAGCTGCACTGATTTATTTATATCTGTCGGGAGAATCGGCACATTATTAAGCACCAGTATATTGTCACCCTCGACCAGGTTTGTACCGAATTTGGCGTTGAAATCAGCGACAGTGAGCTTGGTTGAAGTTCTAAACCAGATTACAACCGTGCTATGGGGCTGGATAGTGCCCGACAGGTTCCAGGTATTGTTGGCAAGGTCGGTGGCATTTGCGCCGGCTTTGCTGTAGTACCTGAGTTTGTATGACGACAAATCGAGAACAGTGTCGCTGTTGTTGTAGAGTTCGATGTAGCAGAAAGGCGTGGATACGCCGTTGTATTGCGACATTGCGGGCAGCACCTCTGTCATATAGAGCTGGGAGAGGAGGGTGTAGGAGGTGTCGCCGTAGGTCTTGCCGTCAATTTTACCGGTGACTATCGCGGTTATGCGGTTGCTTGTGAGCGAATAAGAGGTGAAAGCCTCGGCGCTTGAGCTGCTGCCGGCACTAAGATTACCCAGCTTGACGGTGGCAAAAGGTGTAGAATTGATATTAAAGCCGTTGAGCGAGCTCTTGTAGAAGGACACCGTAACGTCGGTCATGGTCTTGGAGGAGCTGTTTTTCACGGTGACCTTGACGCCGTAGTCGTCGTTCCCCGAGTTGTTTACAAGCAGGGATTGTGTCATGTCGGTTATGTTTATCAAATCGCGGTTCTCGATCCATATCGGCGCGGTCACCGCCCAGTAGGATGAGTTTACAACCTTGATATAGTAATAGTCGAAATCGGGCGAGACGGTAAGGTTCCAATCATACGTTTTTTTGGTGCCCGCCGAGGTTTGCGCGACGATTATGTTGTCCTCGGTCATCAGGTATATTGTGCCGATTCCGGTCGGTCTTTCGGTGGATATGTTGACGCTGACCTCAAGTTTATCGGGGTTGTCGAGCCGCGCGCCCATCCACTCGTTGTTGATTTTATAGTATATTTTCAGCGTGCCGTCGGTGGTGGTATATGTGCGGTTCTTTTCGAAAGCCTCGATAATATTTGCGCGGGTGAGAGCAGGAGCAAGCACATACCCGCAGGCTTCGCTTGCGTTCCCCCAGTTCGGGCTGTGGTTGTCTTCATTATATACCGGGGAAACATGCCAGCCCTGCGTCAACGCGAGCGCGTACTGCGTATCATATCCAGAACCCTTAATCTCAATGAGGTTCAGAACCTTATCGACATCCTTGTCATACTTGAAGTCAAGGAAGTTGCCCCACGTATAACCGGGATGGTTGAACATCACTATAGCATCGGGGTCTTTGGCCATCAATCTATAGAAGGCGGGGAGATTTACGGAGGAGCGGGTTGTAAAGGTCAATGTGTTGAGCACGTTCAGGTGCCCGTAGTAGCCGGTGCTGATGTTGTAGGTTTGTTCGTAACCGTACAGTGTAACATATTTGCCGGGGTCATTGAACTTGTCGGCTATCGGCTTATGCGTGTTTTTATATGTGTTCAGGTTAATGGAGTTTGAGTGGTCGGTAATCGCGAAGAAGTCGAGTTTTGCAATATCGCGTGCGTATGCATACGCCTCCTCTACTGTGCCCTGACCGTCCGATTCTTTAGTATGGGCGTGAACCTCTCCCTTGTAGAGGTTCATCACCGACCCGTCGCCGCAGGAAAAGTATTGGGTATGTTTGTACGAATTGCCGTTTGTGTCGTAGAGAGTGAGTATGACCTCATAATCCCCGGCCTCAAAAGTGGTGCCCGACAGGGTTACGCGGTTGTCCGCCCAGACCGCTGTGGAAGTGTAGTCTTTGCCGTTTATAACCAGCTTTGACATGGTCATGTCGATGGCAGGGCTGCAGACATAATTAATCACCAGCGTGGGCGTGTAGACATTCTCGTAATAATAGGTATTCTCAGGGGAATATGATACGACGCGCGGGGGCGAGGAGCATATGTAGCTGAAGTTTTCGGGAATCTCCAGCGAATTGTCGGTCATAATATTCTCGATGAAATAGGAAATCGCCTGGAGTGTAGCCTCGTCGGATCCGCCGCATATGACAAGCTTTGTGCCGACCATGACTATGGCATAGTCGAATTCCTGAAGCCCCTCAAGCACCTGTTGGGTTTCCTCTCGGTTTGTCTTGCCGACCAGAATTTCTTTGTCAGGAGGGGTTTCTCCGGGCTTTAACCAATCGGTGGTATACTTAAATCCTAGAGAGGGAATTCCGTATTTCGCGCCTAAAGTCCTGTAAAATTCCGATATGGCAGTTACAATTTCACCCTCCGCTTCTTCAGCGCGAACTAGCTGGTATTCGGTGGAGCCGTCGGCAGAGATAATTGATATTTTATTTGCGTCGATTACCGCAGAAGTGTCGGTTGTGTCAGTTGAAGATGATGTGTCTGAAGTGTCGGTTGGAGTGTTTTGATTGTCGCATGCCACCAGCACAACGAGCAGAACCAGCGCCAATGCGACCAGAATCGGTACAAGCCTTTTTTTCATTTTCGCTTCTCCATCAAACTCAGTTTTTTTGCCTATTTAGTATAACATACCGACAAAACAAAGTCAATCAAAAACCAAAGATTTGTCATTTTTGATGGTGCTGCTTTCTTTTTCCGGGGTGATTTTCTGCCGTTTTCTGCCGACATGAAAAATTCAAAAAAAAATCAGGCAAACCTATTGACAAGAAATCTCATTTATATTATAATGAGATCAAGTCCTAATAATGAGCGGAGGATGATGTAATGACCAAAAGAAACACAAAGCAAAAGCGTCTTATATCAGAGACGCTTCTTGGCATGAACCATCCTTCCGCGACAATGGTATATGAGGCGGTAAGAAAAATAAACCCCAGAATCAGCCGCGCGACAGTATTTAGGGTGTTGGCCGAAGCGGCCGCCTCGGGAACGCTTCAGCGGCTGCACATACCCGGGCTGGACGACAGGTTTGATATAAACACAAAAAAGCATTTTCATATAAGCTGCCGCGCCTGCGGCAGAGTGGACGACATTGAAATAGCAGAACCGCTTCTAATACAACTTGAAAATATCGACTCCCGGGGTTACCTTGTTGAGTACTGGGATGTTGATTTTGTCGGGCTGTGCCCAAAATGCGCCGGAAACCACAGCCGTCAGATGACCGCAAAATCCGGCAGAGAACAAGAGGACGAAGCCCAGATATAAAGCGTGCCGAAAACAAATTAAATTTTAAATAAAAGGAGAAAAGCCATGGAACTCAAAGGCTCAAGAACCGAAGCAAACCTGTTGGCCGCATTTGCAGGCGAATCACAGGCAAGGAACAAGTACACCTATTATGCGTCAAAGGCCAGAAAAGAAGGCTACGAGCAGATAGCCGCATTTTTCGAGGAGACCGCTAACAACGAGAAAGAGCACGCGAAAATCTGGTTCAAGCTTCTCCACGGCGGTGAGATTCCCGACACCATGACCAACCTGAAGGACGGTATAGCCGGCGAGAACTACGAGTGGACCGAGATGTATGCCGAGTTCGCCAAGGTCGCCCGTGAGGAGGGCTTTACCCAGATAGCCGCGCTCTTTGAAGGGGTTGCCAAGATAGAGAAAGAGCACGAGGAGCGCTACAGGAAGCTGCTTTTAAACATTGAAAACGGCCAGGTGTTCTCCAAAAGCGAGGAGGTAGTCTGGATTTGCGCCAACTGCGGCCATGTCGTGGTCGGCAAGAACGCACCCGAAAAATGCCCGGTGTGCGCGCACCCGCAGGCCTATTTCAAGATTAAGGAAAACAACTATTAATAATGCCGTTTGCCGGGGACTTTTGGTGAGTTACCCGCATATCAATTAGTCAAGCCGGCGCGGACGCATTGCGTCCGCGCCGGCTTGATTGTGTTTGGGAGATCTATAAAGAAGTCGCCCGGCGTGCTTTATTTGTACTCCGGCAGCCAGTCACGCTCGGCTTCGAACAGGTCGTCGCAGAGCGAGACGATGTCGTCGATTGACAGCTCGGCGGCGGTATGCGGGTCGAGCATGGCGGCCTGATAGACTGTCTCTTTTTTCCTGGTGACAGCGGCTTCGATCGTCAGGAGCTGGGTGTTTATGTTGGTCATGTTCATGGCGGCGAGCTGCAGCGGCAGCCTGCCGACATATGTCGGCTGTATGCCGTACTTGTCCACAAGGCAGGGCACCTCAACGCAGGCCTCGGCAGGCAGGTTTGTGATAAGGCCGGTGTTGAGCACGTTGCCGCCGATGCGGTATGGTGTGTCGGTCACAATGGACTCCATGATGTAGGAGGCGTACTCGCGCGTGCGCGTGTGCGTGACGTTGTTTGAGAGATAAAGCTCGCGGTCCTTTTCCCAGCGCTCGATCTGCCGGACACAGCGGCGCGGGTATTCGTCGAGCGGGATCCGGTAGCGCTCGATAAGCTCGGGGTAGCGCGACTTGATGAAGAAGCAGTTGTATTCGGCGTTGTGCTCGCTCGACTCGGTGCAGTAATACCCCAGCCGGCGGATATATTCAAACCTGACAAGGTCTTTGAAGTCCTCCGGCGGATTTTCAAGGATTTCAATTGCGCGTCTTCTGATTTCGGGGTAGAGGTCGTTGCCGTCGGCGTCCTCGATTTCAAGCAGCCATGCCATGTGGTTGATTCCGGCAATAAGCTCGCGCAGCGGCCGCTTCGGTTCCATGCCGAGCTTCTTTAAGAGGCCTTTGGTGCAGACCTGAACGCTGTGGCAGAGCCCGACGGTTTTGATGTCGGTATATCTCAGCATATATGCGGTCAGAATCGCCATCGGGTTGGTGTAGTTGAGGAAAAGCGCATTGGGGCAGACCGCGGCCATGTCCTCGGCAAAGTCCTCGAGCACGGGTATGGTGCGCAGCGCGCGGAATATTCCGCCGATTCCCAGAGTGTCGGCAATTGTCTGGCGCAGTCCGTATTTTTTCGGTATTTCAAAGTCAATTATGGTACAGGGGTCGTAACCGCCGACCTGAATGGCGTTTACCACGAAATCGGCCCCCCGCAACGCGTCGCGGCGGTTTGGTATACCGAGGTATTTTGTCACCTTTGCGCGCCCTTCGTTTATGTTGCGGTTGAGCGCATCCACCATGATATAGGATTCCTCAAGGCGTTTGGCATCGATATCGTAGAGTGAAATCTCAAAATCCCTGAGCGCTTCGCTCAGCATCGAGTCGCCGAGCACGTTCTTGGCAAAAACCGTGCTGCCGGCGCCCATAAAAGTGATTTTACCCATATGTTTCCCCTTCCTGTATATTGCTGACAACAGTATAACATAATTCTTGAGTCAAGTCAATATAAAATAGGTGATAGCCGCAACTCCGCCCGAAAAACAAGCCGGCGGATTTTCAAAACACTATTGAAATTTCCCTTTTTTTCGGTTACCATAATATAAGAGTACCGGCAGGAGGGCAGCGCATGTTCGGATATGTGAGGGCGTACGAGCCCGAGCTCAAGATGCGTGAGTATGAATACTACCGTGCCGTTTACTGCGGGCTCTGCAGGTCCTACGGAAAGTGCGCCGGGTGCTTGTCCCGATTTGCGCTGAGTTACGATTTTGTATTTCTGGCGCTGGTGAGGATCGCCCTTGTCGGCGAGAAATCCGAATTTGAGCAGCGCCGCTGCGCGGCGCATCCTGCCAAAAAACGCAATCAAATGCTCCCGAACCCGCAGCTTGACTTCTGCGCCCGCGCCGCCGTGCTGCTGACCTACCACAAGCTGCGAGATGATATCAGCGACGAAAACGGGCTGCGCAGGCATATCGCCAAAGCCGCGTTGCTCCCCGCAAACAGAATGAGGCGCCGCGCTGCGGCGGCGCTTCCCGGGCTTGATGAGATAATCGAGGCGGGTATCGGTGAACTTGGGCGGCTTGAGGCAGAGAAGGTCGCGTCGGTAGACCTGCCGGCCGGGGTTTTCGGGGGGATAGTAGAGGATATATTGTCATACGGCCTTGAGGGAAAGCCGGCGGCAGTGGCGCGGCAGATAGGCCGGCATATCGGGAAATGGCTGTATATCGCTGACGCGCTCGACGATTTTCCCGAGGACATCAGGTTGGGACGATACAATCCCTTTGCCTGTTTATATCAAAACCGCAGGCCGAATGAGGAAGAGCTGGCCGGGATCAACGCCGCTCTGACGCATGAGCTGATGGAGGCAGAGCTTGGTTTCAACCTCATCGACTACGGCTGCGACACGCTCCGCGGGGTTATTTCAAATATATTATACTTCGGAATGCCCCGCCGGATTGAGGAAATAATGAAGCCCGGGCAGGAAAAAACCGGTCGGTGACGTGGTCCGCGTATGTTGCGGTTTATGCAGCCCGTACGGGAACACATATTTACGCAAAGGAATGAACCCTCAGATGAACGATCCATACAAAGTACTCGGTGTCTCGCGCGATGCTTCCGACGAGGAGATAAAGCGCGCCTACCGCGAGCTTGCCAAAAAATATCATCCCGACAAATATAAAGATTCGGATCTGGCCGAGCTCGCCAACGAAAAAATGAAGGAAGTAAATGCCGCATACGACCAGATTCAAAAGGAGAGGGAAGCCCGGGGCAAGGGTGGCGGCCAAGACGGCGGGTTCGGTTCTGGCGCTTATTACGGCCCGAGCGAGCTCTATGCAAGAATCAGGCGCTGTATCAACACCGACAATATCGCCGAGGCCGATATGCTGCTAAGCGGTGTCCCTTATTCCCAGCGCGACGCCGAATGGAACTTCCTGCGCGGCTGCGTTGAGGTCAGGCTGCGGCACTATGTCGACGCGCAGCGCTATTTTGACCTTGCCTGCAGCATGGACCCCAGCAACCTTGAGTACAGAGATGCCCGCGACAGGCTGCGCAGGCAGGCAAACGGCTACGGTGGCGGATACAGGACGACTACCGCACACGGCTGCTCGGGCTGTGACGTCTGCACAGGCCTTATCTGTGCCGACTGCTGCTGCGAATGTATGGGCGGAGACCTCATCCGCTGCTGCTGAAGTCCGGGAAAACTCATTAAATGAAGTTTTCCGGGTTCCTCAATAACTTACGGTGTTCCCAAAATAAAATCGGGGTGTGGGGCGAAGCCCCGCTTGTTAAAGTTTTTATGGATCTTTTTCAAAAAGTTCCTTAAGCGGGGCAGGGGGCAGAGCCCCGTGAAATGGGGTGCGGGGCGGAGCCCCGCAAGTGAAGGGAGAGGAAACGATGCCCGGGGGAATTAAAAAGAGCACCAAGCGGCTGACTATATGCGCGGTAATAACTACGCTCGGAGTGATCGTGCTCTCGCTCGGCTCGATACTTGAGGTGCTTGATCTGAGCGCCGCGGCCTTGGCGGGTATACTTGTTGCCATTGTAGTTATTGAGGTCGGCGGAATCTGGCCCTGGCTGGTTTGGGCGGCCACCGGCCTGCTTTCGCTTTTATTGCCGCTCAAGACCGCAGCGATTTTTTATCTGATTTTTGCAGGCTACTATCCGATTCTCAAGGAAAAAATCGAGATGCTCGGCAGCCGGCTGTTGCAGTGGGTTATCAAGCTTTTGATGATGAACACCGCGCTCACACTTGTCATACTTGTCACGAAGTATATTCTGGTGCTGCCCGACGAGACGCTTGACTGGACATGGCTTATCTACCCTCTGGCAAATACTGCCTTTGTGCTTTTCGACATCGCGCTCACAAGGCTGATTACGGTCTACCTTTTTAAGTGGCGCAAAAAGCTAGGCATCAAGGGACTGAAATAAACCCGCCCCGGATTCGTGATGTTCCGGGGCGGTACATATTTCAGTGTATACATTACTTCGGAGGCTCTGTGGATATTGTGGAATTATGGATGTAATACTGGTTGCCGTTGTAGAGCACCTTGCTCCACTCGGCGTTTCTGCCGATGCGTGTCAGCGACGCACCTTTGGTAAGGTTGGCCATTATTTCGGTGGAGGTTGAGGGGCCGCGGCGCAGATTGACATAGTCGGCGGTGACATAGACGGTATCGTTGACCGCCTCGAAGTCGTTGCCCGAGATGTTGTCGAAGGTGACATAATCGGCCGAGATATAGCATTCCTTGTCGGCGTAGATAATCTTATACCAGTTTTCGCTGGTGCCGACGCATCTGATGTCGTCGCCGTAATGCAGAACGGCTAATATATCACCGGTAATCGAGGGCGCGCTCCGTACGTTTACGTTTTCCCCGATTACATATACCGTCTGGTCAACCGGAGTGAAAGTAATTGAGGAAGGGTCCTGAGTATCAGGCGTGGTTGTCTCGGGCGGCTCGCTGGTTACAGTCGGTTCGCTGGTTACCGGTTCGGTGGAAGTATCCTCCCCGGGCGCGGTAGAGGTGTCAATTGTATATGAAGACGAATCGTCGGGCGTTGTTTCATCGTCGCCGTTGCCGTTTTTGCAGGACGCAAGCGCGAAAATAACAAGAAGCGCAAGAATAAGCGCGGCAAACTTCCTCATTTTTTATATCTCCTTTATTTTATCGGTTATCGGTTGTTCCTTTTGAAAAATTATACCATATCCTGCCGACCCTGTCAAGGCGGAAAATGTCTGATTTCAATAAAATAAAGAAACCGCATTTTACGCCGTTTGTTCTGCGTGAGAAGTCACATTTCTCCGGCGGTGATAGTTGCCCGGGTCCCTGAACGGTCACCGGCGCGCGGTAGTCTCCTGTCCTGATTATATACCCGCGCGCTGTAATTGTCAATTCCTATGATAATTTTTGTGTTCAGACGACAAAAAAAGCGTAATTTCTGATTTTTGTTAAAAATTTTTCCAAAAAACTATTGACAAACCCAGAATTATGTGTTACAATCGAGGCCGACTACATGGAGTGAATAATAATTCACTCTATGCATTCCCGAAAAACGAAATATCAACCTCACGATAATGGCAAACCTGCCGAAAGGCAGCGACGCAAAGCTAGAGGGCCTTCGTCAGCAAAATACGCTGTACATGGCAGCCAG
>JAAYHB010000002.1 GCA_012727435.1 Clostridiales bacterium
CATCAGGACTCGGCATCAAGTGCGCCCTCGGCATGGGAGGCATAAAAACAGCCGACTGTTCGGCACAGTCGGCTCAAAAATAAAAAGAAACGGAGAAGGATTAACTATGGGAAAGACGGTATTGTTCAGTCCTGTCGGCAACACCGACCCGATCAGGGACTGCTATGACGGCGGCATGCTCCATATCTGCCGGCATTACAGGCCGGATGTCGTCTATCTTTACTTATCGAAGGAAATGCTGGAGCACCACAGGCGGGACAACAGGTATGTCGCGACAATAAGGCTGCTGGAAGAGAAAATCGGCCACAAATTTGGGGTTATAACAATAGAGCGCCCGGAGCTTACCGAGCCGCATATCTTTGACGCTTTTTACAATGATTTTGAGAGCCTGCTGAATGAAATTGCAGAGAGCAACCCCGACGAGATACTGCTGAACATATCCTCGGGTACGCCGGCGATGAAGGTCGCGCTTCAGACTATTGCCGCCATGTCCGACAATCTTTACATACCGATTCAGGTGGCGTCTCCTGAAAACGCAAGCAATAAAACCAATGGCAATCACAATGATTATGAAATAAAGCTCAACTGGGATTGTAATATAGACAATACCCCTCAGGCTCAGTGCCGCTGCTCAAAATCCAGGTTCGAGAACCTGAATGCCAAAATTAAAAAAGAGATAATATATGCTCATATTGACTCATACGACTACGAAGCCGCGTTGAGTGTCGCGCGGGGCATGAGAAGTTTTGTAAAGCCAAAGTCGCTTGACATGCTACAGGCGGCGCGCTTACGGCTTGCAATGGAGTTCCCTCAAGCGAGGCAAAAACTAAAGGATGCGGGGCTACGGGTTTTCAAGCGGCAGCCCGAGCATGAAAAGTTGCTGGAATCAATCCTGTGGCTGCAGGTAAAAGAGAAACGCAGGGAATTTGTTGATTTTATCAGGGGAATCACTCCGGTCGTCACCGAACTGTTCCGGGTATGCCTGAAAAACAAATGCGGGGTTGACATACGACAGTATTGTGTATATCGGGGAAATGACATTGAGAAAAACTACCTAAAAAGAAGCATATTGGAAAAAGAAGCCCCCGACATATTGGAAATTCTTGACAGAGCTTTTGCGCCAAGAGATTTTACCGACACATATATAAGCTCAGCAAATATGAGTGTCATTATCAAAGCCCTCTGCGCCGGGGATGACGAGCTGACTGGGCTTGTCGACAAGCTCAACGCAATTGACGGGGAGCAGGTCCGCCATATTGCAGCCCACACGCTGACCGCAATAACCGACGAGTACGTAAAAAAACAAACAGGGTATTATTGCCGCGAAATAATCATCCTTATCAAAAAAAGTGTTGGCTGAATCAAGTGTTGTTGTTCCCGAAGAGTATTGGCTTTCATATGAGAAGATGAATGCTTCGATAAAAGAGTCGTTTAGGTGATGCAAATTTTGCCACTATTATTGTGTTACATCATTGTGCTTTTCAAGGGGACAACAGAGCAGATGTTTGAGGCCGAGATGGAGGAGCATTTGGCAGTAAAACATGGCTCTTTCCAAGTCTTTTCACTTCAAATAATAAAACAATTATGCAAAAAACTATTGCATAATTTCCGGGGCTGTGATATAATACCCGTGTTGCGCAAAAATATGGTATTGTTAAACAATGCGGGCAGTCCGCTGCCAGCTCTGCAAGAATGCCCGCCGTTTATCAGCAGTTAGCAAGGAGGGCCGAAATGAACAGGATAGAGGCTTTTACAAATGAGCAACTCAAAAAAGACCTGCCGGAATTTTATATCGGCGACACGGTCCGCGTACACAACAGGATCAGAGAAGGGAACAGACAGAGAATCCAGCTGTTTGAGGGCACCGTAATCGCCAAACGCGGCAGCGGCATTTCCGAGACCTTCACGGTAAGACGTATTTCATACGGCTGCGGCGTTGAGAAGACCTTCCCGCTCCACTCGCCGAATGTAGAGAAGATAGAAGTAATCCGCCGCGGCAAGGTCAGGCGTGCCAAGCTCTACTATCTCCGCGACCGGGTCGGAAAAGCAGCCAAGGTCAAGGAACAGATTTAAAATCCGAGAGAAAAACCACACGGTGGTGCGGTTTTTCTTTTTGGCTTTTTTTTACTTGATTGTTGACCCGAGTTATGATATACTTACCCCGAGGTGGGAAAAATGTCTGTTACAAGAGTATACGAGATTCCCGAACGCGGGAGCTACGACATAATAGTCGCCGGGGGCGGGGTGGCCGGAGCCGCGGCAGCATATACCGCCGCCCGCGAGGGCAGACGGGTTCTGCTGATTGAAAAGTCGGTGATGCTCGGCGGGCTGGCAACACTCGGGCTGATTACCCTTTTTGTCCCGATGTGCAACGGGCGGGGAAAGCAGATAATCCGGGGGCTGGCCGACGAGTTTATGCGCCTTGCCGTAAAATACGGCTTTGACACAATCCCCGACGACTGGAAGGAAGGGGAGCCGCAAAAGCCCACTGTGCAGCGCCTGAAAACCCGTTTTGACACCGGCATGTTCGCGCTGGCGCTCAATAAGCTGCTCTGTGACGCCGGAGTGGACCTGCTCTACGATACGATTGTCACCGACACGGTTATGGAGGGCAATCGCTGCCGGGGCCTTATTGTCGAGAATAAGTCGGGAAAATCCTATTATGCAGCCGATGTGGTAATAGACACCACCGGCGACGCCGATGTGCTGTATCGCACCGGGGTACCCTGTGTCACGGGTAAAAATTACTTCACCATGATTATGCACAGGATATCGCTTAAGAGCTGCGCGGAGGCTGTAGCTGCGCGCGATATCGGCAGGGCCATAAAATGGACATACGGCGGGGATGCCACGCTGCATGGTAAAAACCACCCGCAGGACAGGCCGACATATGACGGGACCGACGCCGCCGCGATATCAGAATACATAAGGGAAAACCAGCTTGTCGCCTTCGAGAAGCTTTGCGGCGACGACAGAAAGAGCCGCGCGATTGTCACAATGCCCGGCATGGCGCAGTTTCGTACCACCCGCCGCATCGACGGCGACTACACCCTCACTGTCAGGGATGTATTCCGTCATTTTTCTGATTCGGTCGGCGCCATCTGCGACATGGATCAGCGCGATTATCTTTACGAGATACCATACCGCTGCCTTGTCAGGTCGGGGTATCCGAACCTGATTACCGCCGGGCGGAGTATCAGCGCCGAGGGCTACGCATGGGATGTTGCCCGCGTCATTCCGCCTGCAATTATAACCGGTCAGGTGGCCGGGCTTGCCGCGTCGATTTCGCTCGACAGCACACGTGATTTGACGACAATCGACATCAAAACCTTGCAGGAAAAGCTTACCGCGCAAAATGTCCTTTTACATTTTGACGATTCGTGGGTTCCAGATAATCCCGAGCCTTATTCGGAGAATATCGACCACATCTGACATAATTCGTTCGGAAGAATCAGGCAAAATTAAACATGAATAATCAAAACTCCTGTCAGTCAATACTCGTAACACAGCGAGCACGACGGACAGGAGATTTTTATGTATTACAATAAAGTCGAAATATGCGGAGTAAACACCTCAAAGCTCAAAACCCTGACCGATGAAGAAAAGACCGAATTGTTAAACAGGACGAAAAAAGGCGATATGCAGGCGCGGCAGGAGCTGATATACGGCAACCTGAGGCTGGTGCTCAGCATAATCCAGCGCTTCACCGGCCGCCGGGATAACATGGACGACCTCTTTCAGGTGGGCTGCATCGGGCTTATCAAAGCAGTGGACAATTTCAAGACAGAACTCAATGTCAAATTTTCAACCTATGCCGTTCCCATGATTATCGGTGAGATACGCAGGTACCTGCGCGACAACAATTCGATAAGAATCAGCCGCTCGGTAAGGGACCTTGCCTACAGGTCGCTGCAGATGCGTGAGCAGCTGACAAGGGAGCGCGAGAGCGAGCCTTCGGTCGACGACATCGCTGGCAAGCTCGGAGAGGACCGGGACGCGGTGCTTCACTCAATGGAGGCGATTATCGAACCTATTTCGCTTTATGAGCCGGTCTACAGCGAAAACGGGGATTCGATATATGTGATAGACCAGCTCAGCGACTCGAATTACAGCGACGAGAACTGGCTTGAGAGTATTGCTCTGCGGGACGCCATGAAGAAGCTGACCGACCGCGAGCGGTCTATTATCAACATGAGGTTTTACAAGAATAAAACACAAATGGAGATAGCCGAGGAGATCGGCATCTCGCAGGCGCAGGTTTCAAGGCTTGAGAAGGGCGCGATAGAAAAAATGCGCAAGCAGATTTGACCGCGGCAAACGAAAAGCCGGCTGGCCGAAATACGGTTCCGCTTGTATTTCGTGGTAGAAAATTCGGGCTTTCCGGACCATGAGGGTTGACAAAATCAAGAAAAAGCGCTAATATAAAAGCTGCCGTACGGCAGCTTACATAATATCTCCATAGCGGGATTAATGCCCGTGACATTTCACTGTGTTACTCGCGTCAATCCCAAAATCATCCACCCGGCTAATTGCAGCGGGGAGCAAAATTTTAATGTCCGCGCTGCTTTATTAGCGATGTGGTTGAAAAGCTTTTGAGGATTCTTGAGGAAATTTTTCAAAAAGTTCCTTAAGCGGGGGCCCGGGGGCAGCGCCCCCGAAAAAGAGGCGGCGCCCCCGGAGCAGAAGTGAGTGTAACCAATAAAGCAACACTGAGAGTCCGGAAAGAAGGGGAGCAATATGACACTTGTTATTCTTGCGGCAGGGCTCGGTTCAAGGTATGGTGGCTTAAAGCAACTTGAGCCCATCAACAAATACGGCGAGTTTATAATCGACTATTCAGTATTTGACGCCAAGCGCGCCGGCTTTGACCGGGTTGTCTTTGTTATAAAAGAAGAAAACTACAATGCCTTCAGGGAGACCATAGGCCGGCGCATTGAGGGGCATATCAAAGTAGAGTATGCCTTCCAGAAAATCGAGGACATCCCCTCGTGGGCCGAGATTCCCGAGGGCAGGACTAAGCCCTGGGGGACCACACAGGCGCTGCTCGCCGCCAGGGATATTGTCGACGACAATTTTGCGGTCTGCAATGCCGACGATTTTTACGGCACAGACACCTTTGCCAAGGTCGCCTCTCATCTCAAAAGAACAGACCTTGACAAGCCGGTTCCGCAGTACTGCATGGTCGGCTTTTTGATCAATAATACTCTGAGCGAAAACGGCTCGGTCTCCCGCGGCATCTGCGAGACATATAAAGGAATGCTCAACAACATCGTTGAGAGGACAAAGGTCTACAAAACTCCCGCCGGCCCGGCGTATCTCGATGAGGGCAGGGAGGTTTTGCTCCCCGATGACACCGTGGTTTCGATGAATTTCTGGGGGTTCACCCCGGCGGTTTTCCCTCAGCTTGAAAGCTGTTTCCATGAGTTTCTCAGGGACCTGAAAAACAGTGAAAATCCGCAAAAGGCCGAGGCGCTGCTCCCCACCGACGTCGGAAAGCTGCTCCACAGGGGCGAGTGCAGCGTCCGGGTCTACTCGACAGATTCGGTCTGGTTCGGAGTGACATACCATGAGGACAGGGAAGGTGTCATGAAGAATATCGACGAGCTGACCGACGGGGTGAGATACCCGAGGGGACTGTGGATATGAGGCCGGATATCGAGAATATCATCTCGCAATTCCGCATTTCGGGCGAGCTTGTCTCGTGCAAGGAGTGCCGCACGGGGCATATCAACAGCACGTTTTTTGTGACCTTCCGCGAGGGCGGGGCAGAGTCAAAGTATGTCCTGCAGAAGATAAATACCTATGTTTTCAAAAACCCCGAGCAGCTGATGAGCAATATAGTCGGGGTCACCGGATACCTGCGCCGGGTCATAGCAAAGGAGGGCGGCGACCCCGAGCGGGGGACGCTGAACTTCATTGCCTGCCACAACGGGCAGTACTTCTGCCGGGATCATGACGGCGGCTGCTGGAGGATGTACAAATATATCGACAACGTCGTCTCTTACCAGCTCGCTGAGAGCACCGACCTTTTCCGGGAGGTTGGATTTGCCTTCGGGGATTTTCAGCGAAAGCTTGCCGGCTACGATGCCAGAAGCCTTTATGAGACCATTCCCGACTTCCACAACACCAAAAAAAGATATTCCGACTTTGAGCGCGCTGTGGCAGGATGTGCGGGCGAGCGCAGAGAAATTGCCGCGTATGAAATAGACTTTGTCCGACAGCGGCGCGAGAAGTGTTCGGTTATTGTCGATGAAATTGCCGCCGGCAGGCTGCCGGTGAGGGTCACGCACAACGACACAAAGCTGAATAACATATTGATAGATAAAGATACCGGCAGGGCGGTATGCATCATAGACCTTGACACGGTAATGCCCGGCTCGGCGCTCTACGATTTCGGCGACGCCATACGCTTCGGCGCCTCAAGCGCTCTTGAGGACGAGGCCGACCTTGATAAGGTGTATTTCAGGAGCGATATGTACGAGGCCTTTGCCGAAGGTTTTATCCGCGGCGCCGGCGGGGCGCTGACAAGGCACGAAATCAGCCTTCTGCCGACCGGAGCATACATAATAACCCTTGAGACCGGCATGAGGTTTCTTGCCGATTACCTTGAGGGCGACGTATACTTCAGAACCGAACATGAAGATCACAATTTGATAAGAGCGCGCAATCAGCTAAAGCTTGTTTATGATATTGAGACGCGCTTTGGCGAATTTGTTCGGATAACCGAAAGGTTTGCATGAGGAGGCTTAAATGGCGGTACTTATCACCGGGGGCACAGGGTATATCGGCTCCCATACAATTGTTGAGCTGCTCGGAGCCGGATATGACATTGTCGCCATGGACAATTTTTCAAACAGCAAGCCGGCGGTGCTTGACAGGATTTTGGAAATTACCGGGAAAAAGATAAAATTCTATCAAACCGACATGCTCGACAAACCCGGCATGGAGGCCATGTTCCGGGAAAACAGGATTGACTCCTGTATTCATTTTGCCGCGCTAAAGGCGGTGGGCGAATCTGTGGAAAAGCCGCTTTTGTACTATAAAAACAATGTCACAGGCACGCTCAACCTGCTTGAGCTGACAGTAAAATACGGGGTAGGACGCTTTGTTTTCAGCTCGTCGGCCACGGTTTACGGAAAGCCCGCAAGTGTGCCTATCCGCGAGGATTTCCCGCTCTCGCCGGTGAATCCCTACGGGCAGACCAAGCTGATGATCGAGCAGATACTCACCGACCTTGCGGCATCCGACAGCGCCATGTCGGTTGTTATCCTGCGCTACTTCAACCCGGTCGGCGCCCACAAGAGCGGGCGGCTTGGCGAGGACCCGTGCGGGATTCCCAACAACCTCATGCCTTACATCACACAGGTAGCCGAAGGCAGACTGCCGTATCTTCCGGTCTACGGCAACGATTACAACACCCGCGACGGCACGGGCGTGCGCGACTATATCCACATCATCGACCTGGCACGTGCCCACATCTCGGCACTTGAATACACACAGAGCCATAGCGGGGTCGAGTGCTTTAACATAGGTACCGGACGGGGATATTCGGTTTTCGAGATTATTCGGGCTTACGAGAAGGCCACCGGCAAGCGCATACCCTATCAGATTGCCCCCCGGCGCCCCGGAGATATCGACGAATGTTATGCCGACCCCGGCAAAGCCAACAGATTGCTCGGCTGGCGTGCCGAGTATGATATCGAAGATATGTGCCGCGACGCCGACCGTTGGCAGAGCATGAATCCGAGCGGCTTTTAGTTATAAGACATTTGACATTATACATTAGTAGGTGTGGCGTCAAACATAAATAAAAAGTCACGAGGTGCGGGCATTGTCCCGCACCTCGTGGATTTGTGTCGGGCTTATTTTATTCCGGCTGACCGTAATAAGCGCCGGGCCCGTGTTTGCGGTTATAGTGTTTTGCAAGCAGGTCCTGCTGCATCGGGATTCCGCCGGGTTTACCGACCGCCACCTGAAGCAATTCGGTGTTAAAGGCCATATGGGCGATATATTCAAGTACTATTGATTTTTCTACCGAGTCAACAGCGTCGCGCCCCCAGGTAAAGGGGCCGTGCGAATGAACCAGCACGCCGCATATTGCTTCATAATCGAGCTCTGTAAAGGTTTCTGCGATCAGGCGTCCGGTTTCCTTTTCGTATTCCCCCGAAATTTCGTGCGGCGCCATTTTGCGGGTGCAGGGAATTCCTCCCCCGAAACAATCGGCATGCGTTGTCCCGAAGGGCTTGATTCCGCGCCCGGCCTGGGCGTATGAAGTGGCGTACAGCGAATGTGTATGTGTTATCCCGCCGATTTTTGGAAAGGCTTTGTATAGCTCAAGGTGCGTCGGCGTGTCTGAGGAAGGCTTGTAATCGCCTTCGACAACATTTCCGCCAAGGTCCACTACCGGCAGGTCGAGCGGCGAGAGCTTATCATAGTCGACCCCCGACGGCTTGATGACCACAAGCCCCCGTTCCCGGTCTATTCCGCTGACATTGCCCCAGGAAAAGATTACAAGCCCCGACTTTGCCAGCAGCATATTGGCCTCAAACACCTGCTTTTTTAATTGCTCAAGCATAGCTTTATCCTTCCGTTGATTTATCAACAAGAATCACCTTGCTAAAAAGTGTCGGTTATATATTTCGTACATTTCGTCTTTTGTGATGACATACGGACTGTTCACATAATTCTTGGCATTACAGACCAGCTCAATGCGCTCCTCGATCTGGCTCGGTGTGAACTCAAGCTTTACCCCGGACAGTTCGGGAAGCAGTACGGCCATGGTCTCGGGAGTCGTGCCGAGATAGGAGGCTATTTCATTTATTTTGCGGGCGCCTGTCTCGGTTTTTTGATTATACCTGATATAGTCGCCTTCAAAGACCGCGCAGGCGGCGCCGTGCGGTATCCCGTCAAGCAGAGTTATAGGGTAGCCGAGCGGATGCGGGAAGCCCGAGCCGGTCACGCTGATGGCAATTCCGGCAGCGCAGGAGGCATAGAGCAGATCCTCGTGCATTTCATATGTGAAGTTCTCGGGGCGGTACGACAGGACATTCCAAATCAGCTTCATCGCATAAAGCGCCAGCGCCGAGGAAAGCCCGGTGGCCTTCGGAGAGAGGTAGGACTCAATTCCGTGCGCAAAGGCGTCGAGTGCGCAGCTTACAGTGTATGACTTGGGAAGCGAGAGTGTGTAGTCCGGGTCAAGGAAGGCATATTTTGCCCAGGACATCTCGCTTGTGAAGGTCCTCTTGCGCTTGCCGTCGGGCAGGGTGAGGACCGAATAGGCGTTTGCCTCGCTGCCGGTTCCGGCGGTCGTAGGTATCAGGACGAGCGGAAGCGAAGGATTTACCAGCTTTTCGGGGTCATAAATATCAAGAGGTTCAATGCCGGGGTTCGCGGCGAACGCCGCAATTGCCTTTGCCGAGTCAAGCGCCGAGCCCCCGCCGATTCCGATAATAAAGTCGGCTCGGAAGGCAGAGGCAGCCCGCCCGCCTTCGTGGCAGATTTCAACCGGCGGGTTTTCGGTGGCCTTGTCGAATATCATATAATCCGTGCCGGCGGCCTCAAGCAGCGAGGAGACATCGTCGAGAGCGCCGCTTGCCCGGGCGCCGTGCCGGCCGCAGACAATCACAGCGCGCCTGCCGAGTATGAGACGGTTGGCATTTTGTTTTAGGCATCCTTTACCCGAGAATATCCGCACAGGAATGTTAACATCGAATTTCATAACAAAAACCTCGGAATTATGAAGTTTATACAATTTTACCATATAATAAACAAAAAATCAAGGAATTTAGAAAGGGCTGCTGCAAATCATTTGATTTGCGGCAGCCTCAAACCTCTTCATATTTACACACTGTTTGATTTGTTTTCTCCCGATAAAAATACGGGAGCACCCCGAATACTGCGCGGCAGACGCTTACTACCGGTATTCATAACCCAGCCTGAGGGCTTTTTTGTTGCCTTCTATCAGGGCAGACTTTGAGGCCGGGATGCCCGAGAGAAAACTTCCGATAAACTCGTCGTAATCAAAGAGCCGGGTGACATAAAGCAGATAACCGAGCATGATGACATTGACGCTGCCGTCAAGTCCCTCTGCTGTTGCTATTTCGGTGGCGGGGATGTAGTGCGCGCTTATATCATCTCGCTCGCTTTTTGACCCGATCAGCGAGCTGTTTGCAAGGATCAGACCTCCTTCCGACACCGAGGGCTCGAACCTTAGAAAAGAAGGGTAATTAAAGGCTATCAGAATATCCGGCTGGCTGATAATCGGAGAGCCAATCTCCTTGTCGGATATTATAACCGAGCAACTGGCCGAGCCGCCCCTCATCTCAGGGCCGTAGGAGGGCAGCCATGACACATGTCTGCCCTTGTGCATCGCGCATCCGGCAAGCTGTTTTCCGGCAAATAGTATCCCCTGACCGCCGAATCCCGCAATAAGTATGCGTGAGGTCATTTATATGTCCCTCCCCTCTGTGTCGCTGAAAGCACCCTGCCCGCCGGCAGAATCAGAGCTTGTATCCTTGAACACGCCGAGCGGATAATAAGGAATCATGGCCTCCTCCACCCAGCGGAGGGCCTCCACTGGGGTCATTCCCCAGTTAGTCGGGCAGGACGAGAGTACCTCGACAATTGAAAGCCCCATGCCACGGATCTGGTAGCGGAAGGCTTTCTCAATCGCCTTTTTTGCCCTCAGCACGTTTTTAGGGTTGCTTACTGCTACCCGCTCGGCATAGGCGACCCCGTCAAGCGTTGAAAGCAGCTCACAAATCCGCAAAGGGTATCCCTGTATTTTAGCATTTCTGCCGTATGGTGATGTGGTTGTAACCTATCCCAAAAGCGTGGTCGGGGCCATCTGGCCGCCGGTCATGCCGTAGACGGCGTTGTTTACGAATATTATGGTGATATTCTCGCCGCGCGCTCCGGCATGGACAATCTCGGCGGTGCCAATAGCCGCAAGGTCGCCGTCGCCCTGGTAGGTAAAGACTACACAGCCGGGGTTGGTGCGCTTGACTCCGGTCGCTACCGCCGGCGCGCGGCCGTGCGGAGCTTCTATCATGTCACATTCAAAATAATTGTAAGCCAGGACCGAACAGCCGACCGGGGCGATACCGACCGTTTGCCCTTCGATTCCCAGAAGGTCGATAGCCTCGGCAACCAGCCGGTGGATTATGCCGTGCGTGCAGCCGGGGCAGTAGTGGAAGGGCAGCGGCGAGAGCGCTTTCGGCCTTTCAAACACAATCATGCCAATACCCCCTCGCTTCTGATGTTGTCGTGTATTTTTATTATCTCGGCCAGCACGTCTTCGGGGGTCGGCAGCATGCCGCCGCACCGCCCGAAAAACGAGACCGGCCGGCGGCTGCCTGTCGCGAGCTTCACGTCGTCGACCATCTGTCCCGTGTTGAGCTCGACTACAAGAAAATGTCTTGCATGCTCGGCCGCCCGCCCGAGCGCCGCCTTTGGGTAGGGCCAGAGTGTAATCGGCCGGATAAGACCGACCCTGATGCCGATAGCGCGCGCTGCTTCTATGGCCGATTTGCAGATGCGGGCGCTTATCCCGTAGGCGACGATGATTATTTCGGCGTCGCCGGCGTCTGCCTCCTCAAAGAGGACCTCCGAGCTCTCGATTATACTGTAACGCTCCTGCCTTGCCAGCACAGAGCGTTCGAGTTCGTCGGGGCTCAGGTATAGCGAGTTTACTACATTTTTCTTGCGCCTTCCGCCGTGCCCCGAGGCCGACCAATCCTTTTTGGGGAGATTACGTCTATCGCTTAGCGCGGTGTCGAAGTCAACCGGCTCCATCATCTGGCCGAGCGCGCCGTCGGCCAGCAGCAGCGCCGGGATGCGGTATGTGTCGGCGACGTCAAAGGCGCGGCAGACCAGCCCGGCCATCTCGTGAACCGAGGCCGGAGCGACGACATACAGGTGCAAATCGCCGTGTCCGGCCGCCTTTGTCGCCTGAAGGTAGTCCTGCTGGGCCGGCTGGATGCCGCCCAATCCCGGTCCGCCGCGCTGAATATTGCAGATCAGGCAGGGGAGGTCGCTGCCCACCAGATAGCTTATCCCCTCGCTCATGAGCGAGACGCCGGGTGATGAGGAGGAGGTCATGACCCGCACCCCCGAGGCGGCGGCGCCGAGCACCATGTTTATCGCGGCGACCTCGCTCTCAGCCTGAAGGCAGAGTCCGCCGACCTGCGGCAGGCGCTTTGCCATGTATTCCGAGATCTCGGACTGCGGGGTTATCGGGTAGCCGAAAAAATACAGGCAGCCACAGCAAATGGCAGCCTCGGCGATAGCCTCGTTGCCCTTCATAAGCATTTTTCGGGACATTATTCTCCTCCTCAAACCTCTTTCTCGACTAAAATCGCCGCGTCAGGACAGATCAGGGCGCAGAGCGCGCAGCCACTGCACTTCTCGGGAGCTACCACCGACGCGGTGCGATATCCCATTTTATTCATTGCTCTCTCATCGAGACTGACTATTTTCCGGGGGCAGGCGGCAGCGCAAAGCCCGCAACCCTTGCAAAAATCTGCTGAGATTGTTACTCTGTTCATGTTTCGGTCTCCTTGCCGCGCGGCAGTTGTTGTTTTTAACCTGCGCTCCCGCCATATTAGAACAACCGGCGAGTCGAGTCGGGTAAGACACAAAAGGTCATATCCCGATATCTGCGCGAGAGCGCGTCGCATATATCCCGGCTGTACATGGTCGTGCAGAGCAGCTTCGCCCCGGTAAGCCCGGATATTTTACCGGCATATCCGAGTGACGCCTCAATGTCGGCCAGCGTTGTCTTTGGGCCCAGATTTGAGTTATTGATTATATGTGTTACTCTGAGCCTTGAGTGCGCCTCGATTTCCCAAAGATCGCCGGCCGCCGCCGCCGGGCTCGAGGTCAGCGGGCGGTACATATTGACAATATAAATCATAGAATAGCCAGATTGCGTAAGGAAGGGCAGATATCTGCCGAGTACCCCGGCCCCCTCGCTCCCCCCGGTGTCAAACACCGCGCGGCGGCCCTGGGTAGATGCCCCGTCTGCAAAGGCCGAATAAATCTCGCCGCTAAGCGCGGGGAGGTCGAGGTTGGTATTGGCATACCGCGGAACAATGCAGTCTACCCCGGCGTCATGTAATATCGGGGCGGCGTCGGCGGCGCGGAAGCAGGCGCTTACGATATCAAGGTCGACCAGCGTACAGCCGAGGCCGGACGCAGCGATGCCCAGAGAGAGGCCGACCGCGATATTTGTCTTGCCGCTGCCGAAGTGCCCGCAGACAACAATATTTTTACCGAGATTCCTTATCAGTTCTTCCACAAGCACCCCTGCCGCCCCGGTTGTATTCCCGCGCCGGCACAAAGCTGACTGTGCCCTCTGCTTAATTAATGATATCGGGCACATGAAAAGTTACATCCCGGTGGCAATTTATTCTGGCAGACTGACAAATTAATAACTAAAATATATATTTTCATTTGAAATTACAAGCACGTTATGATATAATAGGCTCATCGGCGGGAATTGTAGCAGTGAATTTAAATTTGTGTTATTTATCCACCGGATTTGAACCGCTCCGGCCGGCACATATTAATAGCGGTGGTATGTAAAAGGAGAGGCTTTGATGCTTAAGGCGGATAATGTGGTCCCCTCGCTTTGGGACAAAATCAAGCAGTATATCCTTCTGCCGTTATCGGATATAAGATTTGTCGATATTATTGATATACTGATTTTGGCGCTGCTTTTTTATGCATTTTATCATTTCATAAAAAACCGAAGGGCCGGCAGGCTCATATCCGGCCTTATCCTGATTATTGTCTTTCTCATTCTCAGTTCGGCCTTCCAGATGCACGCCATCAAATTCATACTTCAGAATTTCTATCAGGTCGGTATGCTGGCCATTATCATTGTCTTTCAGCCCGAGCTGCGCGCCGCGCTTGAAAAGGTCGGAAACACACCGCTCTCGGGGCTGCGCAATATCAGCCTGAGCGAAACGCGGGACATAGCAATAATCAGCGCCGGTATTGACGCCATATGCGAGGCGGTCTGCGATATGTCGCTCTACAAAACCGGTGCGCTGATCGTCATAGAGCGGTCGGTCAGGCTTGGCGAGTACATCAAGCCCTCCAACGTAATCGAGGCAAAGCTGACCTCCCGGATGCTGCAGAGCCTGTTCTTCAATAAAGCCCCGTATCACGACGGCGCGGTGATAATCCGCAATATGCAGATTTTTGCTGCGGGCTGCGTGCTCCCCCTGTCTGCCGACGAGAGCATCGACAGCAGCCTCGGCACCCGGCACAGAGCGGCGGTCGGCATCACCGAGGTCAGCGACGCGGTGGCGGTTGTGGTATCGGAGGAGACCGGAATAATTTCGGTAGCCTGCGAGGGGCGGATAAAGCGGAACTATAACTACAACTCGCTCAAGAAAGAGCTTTTCGGGCTTCTGACCCACAATACCCACACAGGCACCATCATAAGAAAAAACAACCATCCAAATGCACATGACGTTTTCGACAAGGAGGGCGACTGATGGAGAGCAGAGAATCTCCGGTCGAGATGAAGGATATAGACAGGGAGGCCGGAGGAGCCCGGCCGGACCCCGAAAGCAATCCGAAGAGTCGGCCGCCCGGAAAAAAGAGGCCGCCGTTTGTTGAAAAGATTATTTCGTTGTGGCATAAAATAAAGGCGCGGGCTAAGAATTACTGGCTGATTGCAAAGGAGTGGCTGCTCTCCCGAAACATGGGAAAAGGCGACCGCTGGGCTTTTGTGGTCTGCCTGCTCATGGCGCTGTCGGTCTGGCTGTACGTCATGAGCACCGACGATACCAGCTATGAACATACACTGTCTTATGTTGTGGTCAACCTCGAAGGAATGGAGAATCTGACCCGGTCCGACATGTCGGTGATCAGCGGCTTTGATAATGTCGCGTCGGTCACCCTCAGGGGGAGAAGGGCGGATATCGGCGGGCTGACCGCCGAGCAGGTCAATGCTTATGTTGATCTTAGTGAGATTACCGAGACCGGACGCCATACACTGCCGGTGAAGGTCGATCTGCCCGGGTACTCGACGCTTGTCTCCATTGAACCGAGTCATGTTACCGTAAACGTCGACATAAACGCTGTGAAGGATGTCGAGGTCAGGGTCAAGATAGACTATGTTGTCGACGCCACTTATATAATCGGGGATCCCGTGCCGAACCACAAAACGGTTATGGTGACCGGCCCGCAGTCGGTGCTCGACAAAATCGAGTATGCCGGAGTATCCTTCAGTCCCGGGCACATCACGACCAGCCTGAACCTGTCGGGGACGCTGAAATTCTATGACGAGTATGGCCGGATAGTCGACAATCCCTACCTTAAATGCGATGTTTCTACAATTACCGTCAGCGTAACCGTCACAATGAGAAAGACCGTGCCGCTGACCGTGACCTTCGAGAGCGGCATCAGTTCAAATTATCATGTCGAAATCAAACCGGGGGAGATAATACTTCTGGGAGACCCGAAAATTCTAAGCGAAATTAATGAAATATCGGTTTACACCGTTAAGATCAATGAAGGCAGTGTCGGTGTGCCGCTGATAAGGCATATCAGCAGGCTTGGTCTGCCCGAGGGGGTCATCTGGGAGAACGCAGACGAGGGTATCAATATAAGCATAGAAAGGCTTTACTGATGCGCTTTACCGGGCGGCCACGAAATGAAGCGTGCGGAAAAAACGCAGGGCTTCATTTTCGCCTATAAAACGGCCGGAACATACCGGGTTGGTTGAGTTGCTTTGCCGAGGGAGGAGATGTCATGATAACCCAAGGAAAAGTTGTATCTGTCAGCGGCGGATTTGCCATGGTCGAGGTTGACCGGAAATCGGCCTGCGAGGGCTGTTCCAAGAGCAAAGAGGGTTGCGTGGTCTGCTCGCTCGGCGGAGGAGGCAGCAGTATTACCCTTAGGGTGCGCAACAGCGCCGGGGCTTCCACCGGAGATATTGTTGCAATCGATACCGATACCCGGCGTGTGCTGGGGTACGCATGGCTGGTTTTCCTTATGCCGCTGCTGGTGGCCGCGGGCGGTTATTGGCTCGGGACTTCGCTCTTCGGGGGCGAGACAGGCGGCTTTATTTTGGCTGCCGCCGGAATTGTGCTGAGCTTTGGCGGCCTTTGGCTTTATTCAAAGCTGGTGGTCGGGCGGCGCTGCGATGCCGAAGTTGTGTCAATCATTAAGAGAGCGGGATGAGCGGCAAATAGAATAGGTGCAGATTTATTCGGGCGTGATATGTGCGGACGACATTCGCGTGCCGGAGAGAACGGAGAGTGTCATGGTTGGAAGAAAAGAGAGAGAGAAGGTATGGAATATACGGTATGTCCCGGGAGACGGGGAGAGAGACCGGGAGATTAGTGAGATTGCCGACGGTATGGGTGTCTCCCGAACGCTGGCAGTGCTGCTGCACAACCGCGGTTACACCACCCCCGAGGCGGCCAGGCGCTTTTTGAGGAATGAAGAGAGCATCCTGCACGACCCGTATCTGCTTTGTGATATGGACCGGGCGGCAGAGCGCGTATGGCAGGCTATAAAGCGGCGCGAGAGAATTGTCATCTACGGCGACTACGACGTTGACGGGGTCACCTCGGTGGCGATACTGTGGCTTTATCTGAAATCAAAAGGCGCTGATGTCGGATACTACATACCGAGCAGAAACGGTGAGGGTTATGGCCTCTCCTGCGGAGCTATCGACAGCTTAAAACAAGAGGGAGTAAACCTGATAATCACGGTTGACACCGGCATTACCGCCAACTCGGAGGCCGAATATGCCGCCTCGCTCGGAATTGACCTTGTGATTACCGACCACCACGAATGCCGCGACATTCTGCCGGCTGCCTGTGCGGTGGTCAACCCCCATCGCCCCGACTGCAGCTATCCTTTTTCCGAACTTGCCGGAGCGGGTGTGGTATTCAAGCTTCTCTGCGCCTGCGAAATTGTCGAGGCAAGGTCGCGTGGAGAAGCCGAAATTGAGGCGGTGCGCAGGATATGCTACGAATACGCTGATCTTGTGGCCATCGGAACGATAGCCGACGTGATGCCGCTTGTCGACGAGAACCGGCTGCTTGTGCAGATGGGGATCAGGCTGCTCTCGGGAAGGCCTCGCCGGGGACTTTCGGCACTTATCGAGGCTTCCTCGGGCGGAAGGGTCAACGGGCAGGCGAGGAAAAGGAAAATTACATCAAACTATATAGGCTACGGGATAGCGCCGCGACTCAATGCCGCCGGTCGCATCGGCAGTGCGATAACCGCAGTAAAGCTGCTGCTTGCCGAGGATGACCGTGAAGCTTGTATCCTTGCGCACGAGCTCTGTGAGATCAACACTCAGCGGCAGATTGAAGAGAACCGCATTGCCGAGCATGCATATAAAAAAATCGAGCGAGAGTTTGATTTTTCGCGGGATAAGGTCATCGTACTCGAGGATGACAAATGGCAGCAGGGGATTATAGGGATTGTTGCCTCCCGCATAACAGAAAAATACGGGCTCCCGTCGGTGCTGATATCATTTGACGGCAGCACCCGGGGATATTCGAGTAGCGACGACATCGGAAAGGGCTCGGGGCGGAGCGTCAAGGGAATGAATCTGGTCGATGCGCTGAAATACTGCGAGGACCTGCTGATAAAATACGGCGGGCACGAGCTTGCCGCCGGCCTTACGATTGAGAGGGCCAAGGTCCCCGAGTTTCAGAAAAGGATAAACGAATATGCGGCCAAAAACCTGCGCGAGGAGGATTTGGCGGTAAACCTTGAGGCCGACTGCGTTCTGAATCCCTCCGAACTGACTCTCGGTCTTGCCTCAGAGCTTTACCATTTGGAACCCTACGGGGTTTCAAATCCGGTGCCGACCTTTATTGCATACGACGTGCGGATTGCCAGAATAATGCAGATAAGTGCCGGCAAACATACAAAACTCATGCTTACCGACGGCGAGACTACCCTCTTCGGTATATACTTCAATATGCCGGTCTCAAGATTCCCGCTCCACGAGGGCGAGAGCGCCGACATACTTTTCACGCTTGACGTAAACGAATACCAGAACACAAAGAGCGTGCAGATGATTATTCAGGATATCCGCCTGTCAAAAAAGAGCAGCGAGAGCCGGCGCCTGATGAGACAAAGATACGAGGAAATCCTCTCGGGCGGGGAGTTTGACCTTGAGGAGGACTTTATCCCCGACCGCGAGGACTGCGCGGCGGTCTACAGGGTACTGCGGCGCGAGCTGAGACTGGGTCATGACGCGCTCTCGGACAGGGCGCTGTTAGCACTCCTTTGGTCATATGAGCCGCAGCAGAAGATAAACTACGTTAAGCTGATGTACATACTAAAAATTTTCAGCGAGCTGAAAATCTGCTCTATAGAAAAGGTTGGCGAGGGGCTTTACAGCTTTGACATGTCATATAAAGCCTCGCGAACAAGCATAGACAAATCGGTTGTCTTAAAAAAGCTCAAAATTCAATGCAGGAACCGCGGATAAGTGAAGATTCTCAAAGTAAGTACCACCGGTACTTCAGCCTTGCAGGCTGCAAGAGGGGAATATGGATAATAAGTCAATACAACCGAATATCGACAAGCTGCTGAATAATCTTGAGAAGACAGGGAAGAAATACAACATCGACAAGATTACTCGCGCCTTTGAATATGCCCGCACCCTGCACGAGGGGCAATTCAGGCAAAACGGCGAGGCGTATATATCCCATCCTATAGCCGTGGCTGAAATTGCCGCCGAAATGGAGCTTGACACCGACTCGATCTGCGCCGCGCTGCTCCATGACATAGTCGAGGACTGCTCCGATAAGACAAACCTCAAGGATATAGAAAAAAAGTTCGGGCGGGATGTCGCGACAATAGTCGATGGCCTTACAAAGCTTGTCTCGCTTCAGGTCGAGGATAAGGAAGAGGCGCATATTGAAAACCTCCGCAAGATGCTTTTTGCAATGGCCAAGGATATCCGGGTAATACTCATCAAGCTCTGCGACCGCATACACAACATGAGGACGCTTGATGCAAAACCCGAGGAAAAGCGAAGGCTCATTGCGCTTGAGACTATGCAGGTCTACGCGCCGCTTGCCCACAGGCTCGGCATGCAGAGGGTCAAGCAGGAGCTTGAAGACCGGGGGCTTTATTATCTCGACCCGATCGGGTACACCGAAGTAAAAAACGATATTGAAAAAAAATACGGTCAGAACCGAAACCTTCTTGACACGCTGAGCAGGCACATCGCGGAAAAGCTCACTGAAAATCAAATCAAGTTCACGCTTGAAGGGCGGGTGAAGTCGGTTTACAGCATCTACAGAAAGATGTACACTCAGAACAAGAGCTTTGACGAAATATACGACTTCTACGCCATCCGCATAATTGTCGAAAACGAACTTGAATGTTATACCGCGCTGGGAATCATCCACGAGATGTTCAGCTCGGTTCCCGGGCGGTTTAAGGATTATATTTCAACCCCAAAACCAAATATGTACCGCTCGCTTCACACCACGGTCATAGGCCGGGAGGGGATACCCTTCGAGGTGCAGATACGCACTTATGAAATGCACCAGATTGCCGAATACGGCATTGCTGCACACTGGAAATACAAGACCGGCGAGCAGTCGAAGGAGGAAATCGACAAGCGGCTCGAGTGGATTGCCCGCTTGATCGAAACCGAAGATGTGGCGGGCGACCCCGAGGAATTCCTGCAGGCAATAAAAACAGACATTTTCCAAGAGGAAACCTATGTCTTTACCCCGAAGGGTGACCTGATAGCCCTGCCCGCAGGGGCTACCGTCATTGATTTTGCCTACGCCATACATTCAGAAGTAGGCAATAAGATGGTGGGCGCCAAAATAAACGGGATGATTGTCCCTATAGACCGGGTGCTGCAGAACGGCGAGATAGTCGAGATTCTCACCTCATCCTCATCAAAGGGGCCAAGCCGCGACTGGCTTAAAATCGTCAAGACCAGCGAGGCGCGCTCGAAAATCCGCCAATGGTTCAAAAAGGAGAAGCGGGCCGAAAATATAGTCGTTGGGAAGGCCGCGGTTGATGCAGAACTGAAAAAACTCAACCGGCCTTACACCGAGGCGCAGAAGAACGAGATCGTCCAGAATGTCTCCCAGCGGGTCGGCTTCAACACTCCCGACGACCTGTATAACGCGCTGGGTTACGGCGGGATAGCAATCACCCGGATTGCCGGCAAGTTGCGCGACGAGTTTGAACGGATTGTCGGCCCCGAGCCCGAGAAGCCGGCTGCCATAGCCGCCGGAATCGAGCAGGTTCAGATTTCGGAAAAGCCAAAAAACATAAAGTCGAATACCGGTATTATAGTCGACGGTCAGACCGGTTGCATGGTGAAATTCGCAAAATGCTGCAACCCGCTGCCCGGAGACGAGGTCATCGGATTTATCACAAAAGGGTTTGGCATCTCGATTCATAAAATCAACTGTCCGAATGTCATCGAGGGGAAAAAGAAGACGGCAGACGCCAGCCGCTGGGTCAGCGCCCGCTGGGACAGCGATACCGCTGAAAATCCCGAGGGGGGTTATGAGGCAATAATGCAGCTATACATTGTCGACAGGCTGGGGATAATCGCCGACATAAGCAGGGTGCTTGCCGAAATAAAGGTGCCGATACTCTCGATAAATTCGCAGAAGCGCGGCAGCAGAAAGGCGATTATCAACATGAAAATAAGCTGCCGCAATATCACCCACTACGATATGATTGTGGACAGGCTGCGTTCAATTCACGATGTCGAGGATGTCGTCAGGGGATTCATATAATCAGGCATTATGCATGACGGAATAACAGAGCAAAGAAGGAGTCTTAAATGACGGCGGTTGTGCAGAGAATCAAGGGCGGATGCGTCAGCGTCGGGGGAGAGAAGGTCGGGGAAGCCGGCCCGGGGCTTTTTGTCCTGCTCGGGGTCGCGGCCGAGGACGAACAAAAAGACGCCGAGCTGCTCGCCTCAAAAATACTGAAGCTCAGAATTTTCAGCGACGACGCCGGCAAAATGAACCTTTCGGTGACCGACGTCGGCGGAGATATACTGCTTGTTTCGAATTTTACGCTCCTGGCCGATTACCGACGGGGGAACAGGCCGGATTTTCTGCGCTCGGCATCCCCTGACAAGGCTAACGAGTTGTACGAGTATTTTGCCGGGCTGCTGTCGGCCGGTGTCGGGCATGTCGGCACCGGGCGGTTCGGAGCCCATATGGAGATAGAGGTTGCCTGCGACGGGCCGGTTACCATAGTATTGGAGAGCGAAGTGCTCCGGGGCAGAAGGAGGGGAACGGTTTAGTTCGAATGAAACTGATAATCAGCGGGGATATTAACAAGTACTATGTTCAGACCCTCTGCATGCTGTTTTTCCCGGGGGCGAAGTTCGGCGAGAGCGAGGTTGAGAGCTATGACAATCCCACCCTTGAGCTGAAGATCACCGAGGGGCAGAACGGGGTTTACGCATACGCCGAACTGCGCCATATGGGCAAAATCTGCTCATCTAAAAAATACGAGGAGTACAGCGAGGGGGTCAGCGCCGAGAAAAGCGCAAGAATTGCTGCCGGTGCGGCGGTACTGGCTGCCGCCGGAGAGCTGACCGGATACCGCCCCTCATGGGGGATGCTCACCGGAGTGCGGCCTGCAAAGGTTGCCTTTGAGCTGCTGCGGCAGGGCATGAGCAAAACGAGGGTCAAAAAAATCATGACCTCCGAGTATTTTGTAATACCCAAAAAGGCGGCGCTTGCCACCGAGGTAGCGCTCAACGAGAAGAGGATAATCGGAACACCTGACAAGCGCGACTGCAGCATCTATATTTCAATACCTTTCTGCCCGACGCGCTGCGCATACTGCTCGTTTGTCTCCTACACTTCAAAGCGTCTGCTCTCGCTCATCCCCGAGTATCTCGACAGACTCTGCAGGGAAATCCGGGAGATGTTTGCCCAGATAAATGAGCTGGGGCTCAAGGTTAAGACGGTATACATCGGCGGCGGGACGCCAACAATACTTGAAGCCGGTCAGCTTGAGCGGCTGCTCGGGGTCATAGCCGAGTGTACCGACATAAGCCGGCTTGAAGAATATACGCTTGAGGCCGGCCGGCCCGACACCATTACTGCCGAAAAGTTAAAGATTGCGGTTGATGGGGGAATAACCCGGATCTGTGTCAATCCGCAGACCCTCTCGGACGATGTGCTCTCGGGAATCGGCCGGGCGCACACCGCCGAGGATTTCTTCCGGGCCTACGCTATTGCCCGCGAGTCGGGGGTCAGGTGTATCAATACCGACCTTATCGCCGGGCTGCCGGGAGACCGTTTTGCCACCTTTTCGGACAGCTTTGACAGGATATTGCAGCTCCGCCCCGAGAATATTACCGTCCACACCTTCTGCGTCAAAAAAGCCTCGGAAATTCTGAGGCAAGGAAGCCATGTGTATTCAAGGCAGGGGGGAGACGCCGGCAAATGCGTCGACTACTCTCAGATAAAGTCAATGCAGGCGGGATACAAGCCCTATTATATGTACCGGCAGAAAAACACGGTCGGCAATTTCGAGAACGTAGGCTTCTCGCTTGAGGGCTACGAGGGGCTTTACAACATATACATGATGGAAGAGGTCCACACGATATTTGCGGCGGGCGCCGGGGCGGTCACAAAGCTGGTCAGATACGACCCCGAAGGCTCGGGCTCCCTCATTGTGCGGCTGTTCAATCCCAAATATCCCTATGAGCACTTGGCCGAGGACAGGCGCGCGAAGATAAACGCGAAAATTGCCGAGTTTTACTCGGAAATCTTATAACAAACCAGATTCGGAAAGAATAATATAATTGTTATGGCGCACGGCGCCATTTAACCATTTAAAAAGAAAACCGCTCTGTGCGGCACGGAGAGCACTGATGATGAAATCCAAAAGACAATTTGAAAGCGCTGATGAAGCGCGGAAGTTTGTCGAGAGCTGCGAGGCCGATTTTGAAGCCAGACTCAACGCCGTTGTTGAGAAGATCTGCAGCATCGAGGGACTGAAGCTTATCGGCCTGTCGGGGCCGACCTGCTCGGGGAAGACCACGGCGGCCAACAAACTTGACGAGGCCATGACCGCGCTCGGTAAGAATGTTCATGTAGTTTCAATAGACGATTTTTATCTTGACCGGGAAGTGCTCGAGCAGAGAGCCCGGGAAAACGGCGGTGTGATAGACTACGACTCTGAGGATACTATTGATTTTGACGCGCTTGCCGAGTGCGTCGACGAAATTTTCTCGGACGGGCCGACGCTCATTCCTAAATTTGATTTTATTCAAGGCAGACGGACCGGGTTTATCGAGCTTGAGACCGACGACAATGACATGTTCATCTTCGAGGGTATTCAGGCGATATACCCCAAGGTGTCCGAGCTTTTTCACCGTTACATTTACAAGAGCATATATATCTCGGTCGAGAGCGCGATTGAAATAGATAATGAGGTTTTCGAGCCAAACGAGATAAGGCTAATGCGCCGGATTGTCCGCGACTTCAAATTCCGTGGTGCTATGCCCGAGTTCACGATGTACCTCTGGGAGAGTGTCCGCGCGAACGAAGAGCTCAACATATTTCCCTATTCGCTCGGCTGCGATTACTTTATCAACTCGACGCTGGCCTTTGAGATTAACCTGCTTCGCCCCTACCTTGAGGAGATACTTGCCGGGGTGCCGGCCGACAGCAAATACCGTGAGCGGGCCGACAGGATTCTAGCAAAGATAAAGGGACTCGAGGCCATACCAGAGACCTACCTCTCACCGAACTCACTCTACAATGAGTTTATCACAAGAAGCCAGAGATGAAAATACTTTTCAAAAATGCAGCCCTCTTGCCGGAATTTGGCTCCGGGGCGGGATCGGGAAGTGCCCGGAATACCCGCGTGGCCGTGGTGGTTGACGGCGGGTTTTTTACCTATGTTGGATCGGAGCCGCCCGGCGGGGAGTATGACCGCATTATCGACTGCCGGGGCAGGCTGCTTATGCCGGCTTTTTACAACACTCACTGCCATGCCGCGATGACCCTCTTTCGCGGGTATGCCGACGATCTGCCGCTCTTGCGCTGGCTGACCGAAAAGATACTGCCTGCCGAGGAGCGGCTCGATTATGAGAGCGTCTATTGGGCGTCGCTGCTTGCCGCCACCGAGATGATAAGAGGCGGCATAGTTTCGTTTTCCGATATGTACATGTTTGAGGACGCGACGGCGCGGGCGGTGCTTGAGTGCGGCATGAAAGCCAATCTCGCACGCGGCCTCGTTTCCTTTGACGAGAGTGCCGACCCGGCGGCCGACCGGCGCTTTTCTGAGGCCGTGGCGCTCCGGCGGGAGTATGAAGGTGCCGGCGGAGGCAGGATAAAAGTCGACATGGCGCTTCACGCCGAGTACACCAACACAAAAAAATACTGCCGCTATGTGGCCGGATACTGTCGTGAAAACAGTATCCGGATGCAGATTCATCTGTCAGAAACAAAGGAAGAGCACGAGCGCTGCATAAAAAAATACGGCATGACGCCGGCAGCCTTTTTTGAGGAGGCCGGCGTGCTCGACCTGCCGGTCACGGCCGCGCACTGCATCTGGTTATCTGATGAGGACATCAGGCTGCTTGCAGAGCGGCAGGTGTTTGTCTCGCACAACCCGACAAGCAACCTTAAGCTCGGCTCGGGCATTATGCCGTATGAGAAAATCAAGGCTTCCGGGATTAAAGTATCACTCGGCACAGACGGCGCAGCCTCAAACAATAATCTTTCCATACTCAACGAAATGCGACTTGCCTCGCTTCTGCACAAAGGGGTGTCGGGTGACGCTGCAGCCGCACCGGCACACGAGATTATAGAGTGCGCGACGCTAAACGGCGCTCTGGCGCAGGGACGGGGCGACTGCGGCAGAATCGCCGCCGGATACCGCGCCGACGCTATACTTGTCGACCTTGACAACGTCAACACCCTGCCTGCTGCCGACCCGGCTGCGGCGCTGGTTTACTCGGCCGACAGGTCCAATGTAGACCTTACCATGTGCGACGGGGTAATATTATACGAGGAGGGAGAGTATACATCTATTGACGTCGAGCGCGTAAAATTCAACGCAAAGCGGGCGGCGTCGGCCATATTTGGCTGATTTTTGGCCGAGGAGAGTTTTTATCGCATGGAAAGCAGCCCCGCCCGGGCATCGGTAAACAGGCTGATCTCGGGTACCGCGGCACTTGCAGCCGCAACCATAATAACCAAAATCGTGGGTCTGTTCTATAAGGTTCCGCTGGTAAAATACGTCGGCATTGAGGGAATGGCGTATTTTCTGGCCGCCAACCATATATATGTTTTCCTTTTCGTGATCTCCACCTCGGGGCTGCCGGTAGCCCTCTCGATTATGGTGTCGCAGGCGACCGCAGGGCAGGGGTCCGACGATGACGCCGGCAGGGTTTTCAGGGTTGCGATGGCGATGTTCGTTTCGGTCGGCGCCGCGGGGACTTTGTTCATGATGGCGGAGGCCGGGGGCATAGCCTCGCTTATCGGCATCCGCGGAGCGGCGCGAAGCATATGTGTCATAGCCCCGGCAATATTCATGGCCTGCATCTCGGGGGCATACCGGGGGTATTTTCAGGGACTGAGAATCATGGGACACACCGCGGTCTCGCAGATAATCGAGGCTCTCGGAAAGCTCTTTTTGGGGCTTGCCGGGGCGCTTTTCGCCACCCGGCAGGGCTACGACAAGGAGACAGTCGCGGCCTTTGCAATAGGCGGCATAACCGCGGGAATCGGTTTGGCGATGTTGTATCTTGCGGCGGCCAAAGCCGTATATGACAGAAAACACAAAATAAAACCTACTAAAGCCAAAGCCCCGGTGCGGGGGACAGCGTTGACGCTCATAAAAATCTCACTGCCGATAACTCTGAGCTCGACGGTCATCAGCCTCACCGGGCTGATAGACACCTCGCTTATCGTCAACTGCCTGACGGCGGCCGGCTTTACTGAGTCGACGGCAAACCGAC
Source organism: Clostridiales bacterium (assembly GCA_012727435.1). Lineage (GTDB taxonomy): Bacteria > Bacillota > Clostridia > Oscillospirales > CAG-272 > UMGS1002. The sequence continues at coordinate 25,970 of JAAYHB010000002.1, forward strand.
TCTACAGCTGCTACGGCAATATTGCGGTCCCGCTGTTTTGCCTGACGCCGGCGCTGGTTGCCCCGATATCTGTGTCGGCGGTCCCTCTGATTTCTGCCGCGCTCAGGTCGGGCGACCTGACAGAGGCAAGAAAGCTGAGCCGTGCGGCAGTCAAGCTGACTCTACTTGTAGCGCTGCCGGCGTCTGTCGGGCTGTCGGTTTTCAGCCGGCCGATAATCGTCCTGATTTTCCCGGGTGAGCCCGAGGCCGCCGGGATAGCCGCGCCGCTGCTCTCGCTGCTCGCGCTCTCGGTGGCCTCCTCCTGCCTAATTACCACCACGAACGCCCTGCTACAGGCAAGCGGGAGGGCTCAAGTAACAATCGTCTCAATGCTCTGTGGCGCGGGTGTTAAAATTGTCGCCGAGTATTTTCTCGTCAGGTCCCCCATGATAAACATCGCCGGCGCGCCGGTGAGCACATTTCTCTGTGACCTCACGGTGGTCGGAATAAATATGTATTTTGTGGCAAAACACGTCTTTGGCGCGCCGTCTGTAAAGGCCTTTTTGCCGGCTTCGATATCGGCGCTTATAGCGGTCGGAGGGGCGATACCGGTTTTCGGATTTGCCGGGCGTGCGGGATGGGGGGCGACCGGCATATTTGCCGCAATAATTACGGCGGCGGCGATATATGCCGCCGTGGCGCTTCTCACAGGTGCGGCCGACCGCGATTTTCTGGCGGCGCTGCCCGGCGTACGGCGCCTTGCCGGACGGGGTCAGAAGCAGGGACTACAAACAGCTGTAATCAAAGATAATTGAATTAACAAAGGAAAGGCACAGACGTATAAATGGACAGGGAAGAAAAAATCAGGTATCTGCTCGGCGCCGAGCACTACAGCACTGAAGACTTAAGGCTCATAGTCGAGGTCCTGCGCGGCGAGGACGGCTGTCCCTGGGACCGGGAGCAGACCCACAAGAGCATCCGGGCGGGGCTTATCGAGGAGACATATGAGGTCATCGAGGCAATAGACAAGGATGACACAATCCTTATGTGCGAGGAACTCGGAGACCTCTTGTTGCAGGTCATATTTCACGCGCAAATAGAGACCGAGAAGGGGAATTTCACGCTTTGTGACGTGACGGACAATGTCTGCCGCAAGCTGATACACCGCCACCCGCATGTTTTCGGCAACCTGAATGTAAGCTCTACCGAGCAGGTGCTCGAGAACTGGGATAAAATCAAAAGCGAGGAAAAGAGCCGCAAGACTATAACCGACAAACTCCGTGCGGTGCCTGCCGCACTGCCGGCGCTCATGCGGGCGGTGAAGGTCGGAAAGCGTGCCGCCTGCCTTGACTTTCCCGACGCCGGAGCAGTGGTAGATAAAATCCACGAGGAAACCGATGAGCTGAGTGCTGCCATTGGCAGCGGGGATACCGAGCGGATTGAAGAAGAGCTCGGAGACCTGTTGCTGACTGTCAGCAGTCTTGCCCGCAAGGTCGGCATAGACCCCGAAGCGGCGCTGAACAGGGCGACCGACAAGTTCATAGACCGTTTTGAGAAGGTCGAGAATGAGGTCCTGTGTGCCGGGCTTGACATGAACAAAATCGATGTGACCGAATTGGATAAAATTTGGGACAAAATAAAATAAAAATTATGAAAATTGTAAAAATGCTATTGAATAAATTGTTTGATAATGGTATAATAAAATTGCCATAAGGCTTATATCACATGGTTTTTTTTGCTTTTTTGGCTCAATGGTACCCCGACTTTATACTTAAAACGAAAGAGGTGTAAAAATGAACAAAGCTCAACTCATCAATGAAGTAGCCGCTGTAGGCAGGCTTAAGAAAAAAGATGCGGCCGCGGCAGTCGATGCCACCATCAGCGCTATTGTGAACTCAATGAAAAGAGGAGACAAGGTACAGCTCTCGGGGTTCGGCACGTTTGAAACCAGGGTACGTGGAGCCAGAACCGGCCGCAATCCGAAAACCGGTGAGACGGTGATGATTCCCGAATGCAGATACCCGGTGTTCACTGCCAGTAAAGCCTTAAAAAAATCACTAAAAAACTGAACGATAGTTATTTCGGCAGGCCGGTGCCTTGTTGGCCGGCGGCATTTGAGGGGGCTTTTACCGGAAAGGAAATATGAAATTATGCGTCTTGATAAATTTCTCAAGGTTTCAAGGATAATCAAGCGACGTTCCGTGGCGAACGACGCCTGCGACACCGAGCACGTCAAGGTGAACGGAAGAGTGGCGAGGGCCTCTTACGAGGTCAAGAAAGACGACATAATTGAAATTACTTTCGGTCAGAGAACCCTGAAAATAAGAGTGCTTGATGTCAGAGAGCATGCCGCAAAAGCCGACGCAGCCGGGCTCTACGAGGTGCTGGAATAAACACACGGGCCCCCGCATATAGTTTATTGTCAATCGGCGGCTGCCGATTGGAATACTTATGCGGAGGTCCGACATGAATGTTGAGAAGCCGAGGCCGGATGCGCGCAAAATCCATGAGTGTGTCATCAAGCACCGGGAGCATGTCGATATTACCGGCGTCAAAGAGGTGACCAGCTTCGATGAGGGGGCGGTCCTGCTGGTAACCGACTGCGGGGACATGATGCTTGAGGGAGACGGCCTGCGAATTGGCACGCTTGACACCGACAAGGGTATTATATCGGTTGACGGGAAAGTCAACGCCATTTTTTATATCGATACCCAAAAGAAAAGCCGCCGCGGATTATTCTCGAGGGAAAAAGACTGATGACAATCGACCCGCTGGCTCTTCTTCGGATGTTTGTCGTCTCGCTCCTCTGCGGAGTCGTGCTTGAGGTGTTGTGGGAGTGCCTCGGATTTTTGGGATTCGCCCTCAGATACCGGCGGCAGGGCGGCGCGGTGACGTTTGACGATACTCCGGTAAGCCTTATCGTGATTTTTATAAAGGATGTCTTTTTCTTTACGGTCGCCGGTGCGGTGATGGCGGTTTTGATTTACTGGGCAAATGACGGGCAGTTCAGAATGCTCGCGCCTGCAGGTGCGGCGCTCGGATTCTATATCTGCTACAGGACGCTGGGCAGGCTGCTGAGCAAGCTCAACGAAGCGATGGTAAAGCTGCTGTATGCCGCGCTCCGAATGCTGGTCTGGCCGGTGAGAAAGCTGTTTGCCGCAGCAAAGGTCCTGACAGGCAAAGTGATTTTGCTGATGCGCCGGTACCGGATGAAAAGATACACCCTGCGGCGGATTCGGGCAACAAACGAGATAAGGCTGCACGGGAGGCCCAATTAGTTGTTAGATATTAGAAATCAGATATTAGCGTATGCGGCAGGGGCGAAAATACGAAAGCGATGAAAAGGCGTGGTGCATGAGAGCGCATAAACAAGAGCGCTGAATGTGTATGGTACGGGATGCCGAAAAGCCGCAAAGATAAAAGCGGGACACAACGGGGATGATAAAGATGAAAGAAGTAAAAACTGCATGGCAAAAGCCTAATATGCTTATCACGATTGTGTTGAGCCTGATTATGGTGGTAGCGCTCGGTACCTTTATCAGCCGGATAATGGAATATAATGATCTTAAAAAGGAAAAGGAAATACTGCAAAGAGAAATAAAGGCCTGTAAAGAGGAGATTGCCGCGCTTGAGTACGAGTACGATTCACCGATGGACGACGAATACATAGAAAGCGTGGCAAAGGACAAACTGGGATTGATAAACCCTAACGAAATTGTCGTTGTAAATGAGGTTATAGAATAAGGCGCCTGCCACGGCGCCTTTTTTTGTGCGCATCCTTATTCATACTCCCTCAGAATCTCCTGAAGCCTCCGCTCCACCTCGTCTGCGCGGAGTCTGTCGGCCGCGTAGGATTTTCGGAGCAGCTCGCCGGGGATATATTCGTCGTATTTGTCGAATACCGGCAACTCGGTTTTGGCGACCAGCGAGGCGCAGTCGATCCCTTCGCGCGCCGCGCGCCCGGCAAGGTGCCGTATCAGTTCGCTGTCGTCCCCGCGCTCCATGCGGAAGGTCATGTAATAGCAGCCCTCGAAATCAAGGTTTGAGATTTTGAAATCCCTTGAGTTCTGCAGAATATACTTGCGCAGGGTGCGGAAGGAGCGCGTCCCCAGCCAGGGGAAGAGGCACCAGGTATACCCACCGAGGCAGACCATAGAGTGGTCGAGCATTCCGGTATTCCGCGCCAGATGCCGTGCCACCTCAAGCCGCTCGGCCGCGTTAGGCTTTAAGTAGGGGTAGACTTTATCCTCGGCGAGCACCTGTTTCATCCGCTCAAGGATACGCGTGTGGATTTCGCCGAAGTCGCCCGGCCACGAAATTTCCATCTTGCCTTCGACGCCGTGTACGTAAATCAGCCGGCGACGAAGGTCGAGTTCCTCGACCTCCCACACCCGCCCGGCCAGCGCGAACCTGTCGCCCACCGGGGGCGGCGAGGTGATGACCCCGATTTCGTCCGACCCGCAGCGCACCGTGTAGTCCTCGGTGTCCTTGAACACCGCGTAGAACTTGAAGCTTTTCATCAGCTTCTCGCCCTCTGGCCCGACAATAAGCCCCTTTTCCTCGGTCAGCTCAAGAAAACCGTTCTCAAGCATTGAAATAATAAGTATTTTATAATCTTTTCGGCTGACCGCGGCAAATGGAGGAAGCGAGAGGACCCGGTCGGCGAGCCGTTTCGGAGTCAGCTCGCCCGAAGCGCCGAGAATGCTCAGTGTTTGCTGGAAGAGCAGCGAGAAGGGAAGCTGTCGGACCTGCGGCGGCTCGATGAAGCGTTCCTCGATGTACAGTTGAATAATGGCAATCGCCCGCAGCAGCCCCCAGGGGATAAGCTGCGGCAGCGGGGTGTTGGGCAGCGGATTTTCCTCGCGGAAGACCATCATCATCTCGGGGGGCTGTCCCCGCCGGCCCGAGCGGCCGAGCCGCTGCAGAAAGCTTGACACCGAGGCCGGCGCGTCGTTGTGCAATATCCGCTCGAGCCGCCCGATATCCACCCCGAGCTCGAGCGTCACGGTGGCGCAGGTGACGGCGCGGGTGTCCTCGTCCTTCATCTTTGCCTCGGCTTCCTCGCGGATTGACGCCGAAAGAAATCCGTGATGGATGAGGAATATATCGGGCTCGCCCCGGCGCTTGGCAATCTGACGGAGGGTGGCGCAGGTGTATTCGGTCTCCTCGCGCGAGTTGGAAAAGACCAGCGACTTGCGGTCCTTGACGCAGTCATAGATGAACTCATATCCCGCGTCAATTTCGGCTTTATATTCTCCGGTCTTTTTCGGATGGTCTGTGGTCTGGTCTTCTTTCAGATTCTGAATGTAGAAATGCTCAATTCCCAGCCGCCAGTGAAGCTTCTCGGGCTTGAATACCGGCGCGTCGGTTTCAATCCCGGTTCCGGCGCCCAGCCATGCGGCAGCCAGCGCCGGGTCTCCGACAGTCGCCGAGAGCCCGATGCGGCGGGGTGTCCGCCCGATTATCCGTGCGAGCCGGCAAAGCTGGCAGATGATCTGATTGCCCCGGTCCGAGCCGGTGAGGGTGTGGATTTCGTCAATTATGATATAACGCAAATCCCAGAAAAGCCGCAGGACGTCGTTTGAGCGGTTGAGCAGTATTGACTCGAGCGATTCGGGCGTAATTTGCAGGATTCCGCTCGGATTTTCAAGCAATTTTCTTTTATGTGATGCCGCAACGTCGCCATGCCAGTGGGTTACCTTGATTCCGGTCTCGGCGAGCAGCTCTTCAATGCGCGCAAACTGGTCGTTGATAAGGCTTTTTAGCGGGGCAATATAGAGCACGCCTACCGAGCCGGGAGGGTTCTCCCAGATATCGGTGATAACCGGAAAGAAGGCCGCCTCGGTTTTGCCGCTCGCGGTCGACGAGGTGAGCAGCAGGTTGTGGTCGGTAAAAAAAATTGTGTGCGCCGCCGCTATTTGTACCGGGCGCAGGGTCTCCCATGAGCGCGAATAAATAAATTCCCGGATAAAATCGGGAAAGCGCTCGAAGATTTTCTCGGCATCGTACATAATATTGCTCCGCTAACAGTTATTAGTAATCAGACATTAGTGGACGTGCGGGACCCCTTTCTTCGGGGGCGCAGCCCCCGGACCCCCGCTTAAGGAACTTTTTTTTAAAAGTTCCGTAAGAATCCTCAGAAAACTTTACACACAAATCGCAAATCCCGTAGCGCGGGACCCACATCCCGCGCTTGCTGCCATGAGTACACTGGTTGACATGGGGACGGAGACGTAAGTTGCGGGGATGTCGGTGTCCGGAGGGTGTGCAGGCTTCGGAGGACGCGGAGGACGAGAAAACTCAATATGCGTGCTTGGGCCAATATACGTTGGATGTCAGATTTCTATATCATTTGGGTCAAAGTCGGGTTTTTTTGTACCTGACGGCCGGCTGGCCGGGGGCACGGTTGCATAATCATCTTCTTCGTCATATATGGTTTTGAGGGTCACCGCCTTGCCGACAACCTCCGAGAAGGTGACATCTGGGTTCTGCATGAGGATGTTGAGGACCGTGAGATAGTCGCGCAGCATCTCGCGCGGGGTAATCATCGAGTTTGCGCCGGCGCGCTCAAGGCAAATAGCGAGGAATTTCACCCGCTCCTCGTCGGTGATCCGGGGCGTCCAGTTGTAATGCAGCGCGTGGAGCCGGGTTACCCGGTTGATGAGCGCGAGCAGCTCGTCGTCCGAGAGCCGGCGCAGCCTGATGACCGGCCCGAGCAGGTTCTTGTAGCCGTCAAGCGCAAAGCGGCTGTCGCACAGGCGGCTGCGAAGCGCCTCGTAGCTGAAAAGCCCACGACGGGTGTCCTCAAGGAACTGCGGCGTGCCCCCGAGGATTATTCCGAGCCCGCGCGCCCGCCCCTGCAGGGTGTCGTTGAACATCGAAAGAATTTTTTCGTAGTTGTTCTCGCGGCTGACCCGGTGAGTGATTTTATAGAGGTTCACGCACTCGTCTATGAAGACCACCAGGCCGCGGTAGCCCATCCGCCGCACCAGCGTCGCCCAGAGCTTAATAAAATCGTACCAGTTGTCGTCGTCGATAATGACCGAGACTCCGAAGCCGAGCGCCGACTTTGCCTCGGTTTTGTTTGAGTACTCGCCCCTCAGCCAGCGGATGCAGGCGCTCTTTATATCCTCATCTCCTGAAATGTAGGCGCGGTAATATTCTGATATTACCTTGGCGAAATCAAAGCCGCCCACAAGGAATTCGACCTCGCGCAGCTCGTCGATCACGCGCAGGCCGAGCTTTTTTGAAAACTCGGGCGAGCCCGGCTCAACTCCAGTTGCGGCAAGGTCGGTCTGCAGCCCGGCTATCCAGCGGGCGATGATTTTAGGCAGAGCGCCCCCGTCGGGTGAGGATTTGGAGGCGAGGTTTTTCATCAGCTCGCGGTAGGTCGCCACTCCGCTGCCGCCGCTACCGTGGAGCCTGCGTTCGGGCGAGAGGTCGGCGTCTGCGGTGATAAAATCGCGCTCGAGCGCATAGCCGCGGATAAGCTGCATGAGAAAACTCTTGCCGCTGCCATACCTTCCGATAAGAAAGCGCATTGTGCCGCCGCCCTCGTTTACAAGCTCGAGGTCGGAGAGCAGGGCGGCAATCTCATCTTTGCGCCCGATTGCGATATAAGGCGCCCCGGCGCGGGGAACCACGCCGGCCGAGAGCGACGCGAGCAGCGAGGTTAAAATCCGCTTGGGTATGGCTGGAGTGGTATTTGCCTCAGTCATCGAATATCTCCTTCCTGTATTCCGCGATAAGAGAATACCCCGCATCATCCCCGGCGAGTATTATGTCGCCGATGACACCGGCGGCGATTTCGTTTATTTTGTCGGCCACAAGGTCGGGGAGCATACCCCGCTCGGCGGCAAAACGCCGCTGCCCGGCATAGTCGCGCCGGTCGGCGAGGCGCACAAACTCAAAAAGCTCGCCGAGCGCCATAGCAAGCGTGGTTTTTGTCGCTCCGGCTGTGTTTTCGGATACTTTTGCAGTTCCGGGTGTTATATCGGCGGGTGAGCCTGTTTTCTCGGGGTCTTCGGTGTCCTTAACAATATCAGTGTCGGCATCAAGCCTGCCGAGTAGTTCATCGACCGCGGTATTGAGCTTGCCGGGCAGATAGTCGGTCTCGGGCTCGGTGTCCCCGAAAGCTTCGATCAGGCGTTCGGTGGTCTCCCATGAGGACCGCTCAATCTCTGCGGCGCGTTCGGGCGAGATCGGGGCAGGAGGGACGTCATACAGCTTGTCGTATTCATTGGAGGGCTGCTCGGGAGCTTTGCGTTTTTTGGGCAGCAGCTCCGCGAAGTATTCGTCAATGCACTCGCGTATCGGTACCGGGAGTGCGTATATGCTCAGCCTTGACTTTATCCCGAGGTGCGCGCGGAGCTTGTTTTCCGAGTATTTTATTATGTCGGTGACAAGAAACCTCAGCTCATGCGAGCGCGAGAAGGAACAGTATTCCACCTCGATTCTCTTTTTAATCCTGTACGAGCAGAGGGCGCCTGCGAAGGCGTCGCGTATCATGCGGCTGTTCTCAAGCTCAAGTCCCGAGAGCAGCCCGCCGGCGTCTGAAAAGCGGTCGATTACCCGGGTTAGTGCGCCCGGAATATGCTTGTCATACAGCTTCAGCACGTCACCTTTTGCAAATTTACTGCTTCTATAGTTGTAATTTGTGCAATATATGAGCAGCATATTGCAGTAAGCCTCGGCAGAACCGCCGCCGGCGGCGATATAAAACTCCTTTAGTGTGCAGGACTGCACCGCCTCGGGCGGGAGCTTCCCGGGGATTGCTGCCGGCGGCGGCAGGTGGTGTATGAGCGAAAAATCGCATATCCACTCGCCGAGCATCTTGTCAAAGCGCGGGAACTCGTCGCGGTATGCGCTCCAGAGCCCGAGCAGTTGTTTCTGCCCCCACGCGGGATTGTCGTGTCCGCCGGTGTTTATTATCTCATATATGAACAAAAGTATATAGCTGTAGTCGGTTTTCAGGTATTCGCCCGACGCGGCCCGCTCGCGCCACCAGAGGTACCAGTCAAGCTGCGCGCGAGAGAGCTGGGAGTACTGCGGCACATAGGAAAAGAAGGGAGTTGGCCTGCATTCATGCCCCTTGACATACCTGATTTTGCGGGCGTGAGCCAAAAACTGTTCGTAGTAATTGTAGCTGGTTTTCCAGTTGAATATTTTTACCTTGCGTATCAAGATATGCTCGGGGACATACTCGTCGTCTGGTTTTGGCGAGTTTGCAAACTCCTCTGCAGTGTGCGGAGGTATGAACCTCTTTATCAACACTTCGCTGTCGCCGGGCTGTGGCGGGGAATTCTTTTCGGTTTTGTTCACGGTAATCCGGAACATCGGGGTATCGAATACCTTTGAGACAACACTCGGCGCGGTGTCGGCGTCCGGAGGGTCGATGGTAATGTCAATAGTAAAGGTAGACCTTGGTTTGCGGGGAGGGTGCTTTGCCTGCCCGCGGCGGGGCAGTAGCGACAAGATGTCATCCCAAAAACCGTCGTCATGCTCGTCCCGACCGGCATTTCTGTTCTTTTTATTCTCGTCCATCGGCTGCCTCCCGCACGGGCATCGGATTTGCCCGATTCATCTTAAAGAATTATTATAGCATTGATTACAACCAATGTCAATCACCCGCCGGTTTCTTTGATTGATTGCACGGCGCAGCCCGATTTTAGAATTCCGACCGATTGACAGGTTCCATGTGCTTTGGTATAATTAGTACAATCGGATGTTTGTGTTGAAACGGGGGTGCGGCGGTGTCTGAATATTTTGGAAATATCGCCGGCAACGCCGCGCTCCGCAGGCGCCTTGCTGCCGAGATTAAGTCGGGCAGCTTCCCGCACGCGTATATTATCGAAGGCGAGGAGGGCAGCGGCCGCAGGACGCTTGCCCGCTCGATTGCCGCGGCGCTCTCCTGCTCAAATCCCGACAGACTGCCCTGCGGCGAATGCCTGGCCTGCCGGAAGATATTCGGGAATAAAACCCCCGACGTGATATCGGTTACCCCTGAGCAGGGCAAGGCATCTTTAGGAGTTGATGTCGCCCGCGAGATCCGGCGGGATGTCATGACCCTGCCGATTGACTTTGCGTACAAGGTCTACATTTTTGAGGGCGCCGATAAAATGACGCCCGAAGCCCAGAACGCCCTGCTTCTGACCCTCGAAGAGCCCCCGGCTTTTGCGGTTTTTTTGCTGATATGCCGTTCGGCAACGAATTTGCTTGTAACCGTGCGCAGCCGCGCCCCGACAATCCGCACCGAGCCTATACCGCCTGATGTTATTGAAGACTACATCATATCACACGACAAGAGGGCGGCAGAGCTCAAAGCAGAGTCGCCCGGGGAATTCGCGGAACTAATTTGCGCGGCCGGCGGCTGTATCGGACAGGCCCTCTTACTGCTTGACTCCGACCGGCGCCGTCCGGTGATGGAGCGGCGGCGGCTGGCGCGCAGCTTTGTCGGAGTTGCCGCTTCAAAGGCACAAGCGAGAGAAAAGCTTGAAGTAATTTCAATGTTCTCTCAAAAGCGCGAGGAAATCGCCGAGGAGTTAAGGCTAATAACCGACGCACTCCGCGACCTTATCATACTGAAAAAAGCCAAGGAAGCACCGCTTGTGTTCTGGGCTGACCGTGCTGCGGCGCTTGAGTTGGCGGCCCGGTTTTCGCTCAGTGAGCTGTTTTTGCTCATCAAGCGGGTGGAGGCCGCAGCCGAGCATATCGGAAGAAACGCCAACATAAAGCTTACCCTGACGAATTTGGTTTTTGCAGGGGCGCAAGCCCAAAAAAGAAAGGATTATAATGAACAATAATAGAAATAAAAAGAAAAAAAACAGACCCGGAACGCCTGCCGGGATAAAAAAAAGCAGGCATAACCGCTACTACCGCAAAAGGCAGCAAAAAATAGTGCAGCCTGATTCCGACCGGTCCTTAACAAACGCACCCGAACTTAAGGATGATACCTTAAAAATAACAGATAATACTGACTTGTCTCACGGCGCTCCCGGAAATTCAGCCGGACAGAATATCACTTGCGAGGGCGATTGCGGTTTTTCCGGTATCAGCCCGCTGAAGTGTACGGCTGCGCAAAAATTTATTTTGCCCGATCTCTCGGCTTTTGATTTTGCCGATGAACTGCCCGCGCCGAAGGTGATAGATGATGCTGACGCGGTCGAGGTCGTCGGAGTCAGATTTAAGCGCAACGGAAAAGTATATTATTTTGCACCGGGCGAGATAATTACATACTGCGGGGAACATGTTATTGTTGAGACCGCGCGCGGGCTCGAGTACGGCGAGGTCTGCATGGCGAATAAAAAAGTCGCATCAAAAGATATCGTGCTCCCGCTCAGGCCGGTAATCCGGCTGGCTACACCCGAGGACACCGAGCACCACGAGCAGAACAAGGAAAAAGAAAAAGAGGCATTTGAAATCTGCCTCGGGAAAATCGCAAAACACGGCCTTGAAATGAAACTGGTCGACGTGCAGTACACCTTTGATAACACCAAACTGCTCTTTTATTTTACCGCGCCCGGAAGGGTTGATTTCAGGGAGCTTGTGAGGGACCTGGCCTCGGTCTTCCGCACGCGGATTGAGCTGAGGCAGATCGGTATCCGCGATGAGGCCAAGCTCATGGGTGGTATCGGAGCCTGCGGCAGAAAGCTCTGCTGCTCCAGCTTCTTGTCTGATTTCGTTCAGGTTTCTATCAGAATGGCAAAGGAGCAGAACCTTTCGCTCAACTCAAATAAGATTTCCGGGGTCTGCGGCAGGCTGATGTGCTGCCTGAGGTACGAATACGATAACTATGTAGACGAAATCAAAAAGACCCCGCCGGTTGACTCGGTGGTAAGAACCGAGGACGGGGAGGGTGTTGTCACCGAAATTAACCCGTTGGCGGGTACCGTGAAGGTGAGGTTGTCGGACAAGCCCGAACTGCCGCCCAAATCATACGGTCGGGACAACGTTGCGGTGATAAGCATGCCGCAGAACACAGACAGGAACGGCAACAACAGCGACAACGACCAAAACGGCGGTTCCGGAGAGCAGGATGTGTAGTTTGGCCGCTGAACAGCAAAACCGCCCGCGAGCGGGCGGTTTTGTTTTGCCGCCGAGCAGGCCCGCCAAGCGGGCCTGCTCGGCGTCCCCGGCGGATTTCATTCGCCGGTTCAGCGGCCGCTACCCGGGAGCAGCGATTTTTTATCCGGAATGCATTTTCCGGTTGCAAATTCCGGTTCTTTATGTTATAATACCAACATAACAACACCCGGAGGTATCAAATGGCTTACAAGATTAGTGACGACTGCACCGCATGCGGAACCTGTGTTGAGGAATGCGCTGTAGAGGCGATAAGCGAAAATGACGGAAAGTATGTTATCGACCCCGAAATATGCATTGACTGCGGAGCCTGTGCCGGCGTCTGCCCGGTAGAAGCCCCGAAACCCGAAGAGTAAACCCCGGACTACATATCCGCATGACCGGAAAACAAACGGAGCAGCCGGCTGCTCCGTTTGTTTTCCAGAAAGGAGCCCGTATGGACAGCCTGCCGGTATATGACGATGAGCGCATTGAAAAGGTCAACGACAATATAAGGCTGATTCAGAAGACAGGCGGCCTTGCATACGGGACCGACGCCTATATGCTGGCGGCCTTTGTCCGCCCGCAGCCCCGGGCGCGCGCGGCAGAGCTTGGCAGCGGAACCGGTATAGTCTCGCTTCTCTGCGCTGAAAAACAAAAGCTCGGGCATATTTTCGCGCTTGAAATCCACCCCGGGCTTGCCGATGTCGGCCGGCGCAATATCGTGCTCAACGGCTTTGAGGATAAAATCACACAGTTGTGTGCCGACATACGTGACATCAAACCCGGTGAGCTTGGCGGTGTGCTTGATGTGGTCTTCTCGAACCCGCCTTATATGCCGGTGGGGCAGGGAAAGCGCTGTGAACAAGAGATAAGAAACATCGCACGGCATGAGACCTCGGGCGGCATTGCAGATTTCTGTGAGGCCGCTGCGCGGTTACTCAAGCAGGGCGGCATATTCTATGTTGTATGGCGACCCGACAGACTTGTCGACCTTGTCACTTCGCTGAGGCAGAACAGGCTTGAGCCCAAGCGCATGACATTTATATGCCCGGATGTTACCTCGCCGCCTTCAGTCGTGCTGACCGAGGCAAGGCTCGGTGCGGGTCCCTCGCTTAAAATCACACCTCCGCTTGTCCTCTACAAAGGCGGCTCCGACTCACAACCCCGAATTATGACCGAAAAGGCCGCCCGGGTTTACGAAACCTGTCTTTTATAATATAGGTATTTATGGAAAATATAAAAAGAGTGCTTAGTTATGTTCGGCGCGCCGTCGACGACTACAAAATGATAGCCGAGGGCGACAGCATCGCGGTCGGCCTCTCGGGCGGGAAGGATTCGCTGACACTCCTGACCGCTCTGTCCGAGTTGCGCCGGTTTTATCCCAATAAGTTCAGCCTCCATGCGATAACTATCGACATGGGCTTTGAGAATGCCGATTTTTCGGCTGTCGCCGGGCTGTGCGCAAGCCTTGACGTGCCGTATCATATTGTGCCGACCCAGATAGCGAAGGTGGTATTTGATATCCGCCGCGAGCCGAATCCCTGCTCGCTCTGCGCCAAAATGCGCCGCGGCGCCCTGCACGCTGCCGCAAAGGAGAGAGGCTGTAGTAAGGTCGCGCTCGGCCATCATTTTGATGACGTGGTTGAGACCTTCATGCTCAATTTGTTTTTCGAGGGGCGAATCGGCTGCTTTCAGCCGGTGACATACCTCTCTCGGCGCGACATCACCCTCATCAGGCCGTTGATTTATATGCCCGAGAAGGATATCCGTTATTTTGCCTCAAAAGCAGGTTTGCCGGTGGTTGACTCGCCCTGCCCGGCCAACGGCGAGACCGAGCGCGAGGAGATGAAAAGGCTGCTCGCCACGCTCGAGCGCTGGCACAAGGGGCTGCGGCACCGGATTTTCGGCGCCATTCAGCGCGGCGGGGTCGACGGTTTTCGCGACTTTGGCCGGCTTGAGGAGAAACGGTATACTGAAGAAGAACAGACAGATATAAAAAATCAGGGGCCTGCTGTATAAAAGCAAAAGGCCCCTGTTATTATTTTCCCGACATCTCCTTGAGTTTTGCCGAGAGCGCCTTATATGCCGCCGCAGGGTCGTCGATATTCTTGACTGTCGCCTCCATCGGACAGATGCTCGTCCCAGTGCGGTTGGTTATAAACTCAACCCGCCTCTCGTATTCGTACGGTATCCCGTGTGCCTCGAGCGCCGCCGCAGCGCCGTCGCTGATTACCCCGGCGTAAACCTCGCGTATCCCGGCGAGGACAAACAGGAGAGCGGCGGCCTTGCCGACAATCCGGTCGGCGGCCGAATATCCGCGCAGGTCAAAGTTTGATTTGATGAAATTCATCATCGGAGAAATTCCCGGGAGGTCTGAGGTGAGGGTGTCGTCTCCGTGACAGAGGACGCAGGTATAATTGCTGTTTTCAAGTAACTTTTTTGCTTTACGAAGGTCGTTGTTCATTTCTTTTGAACCTAATTGAACCTTTAATTTCTGTTAATTTCTTCGCCCGTGCAAAGAAACGAACCAAAGAAACAGTATGGTTCAGAATGCAGTTTCCCGCGTTCGGGGTGAGGGATGCCCTTCGTTTAATGTAGGGGCGACCGGCGGTCGCCCGCGCGCTATTAATGCTGGACGTTAAGTCCGCACTATAACGTTTACGGGTAGGTTTAATAGTTTTTGGAGATTCTTAAGACCCTTTTTTAAAAGGGTCTTAAGCGGGGGTCCGGGGGCGGAGCCCCTGTTAATTTTCAAACACCTCGACCGCCCGTTTGAGCTCGTCGATTATGCCGATGTGTTGCGGGCAAGCAGATTCGCACTGGCCGCACTCAATGCATTTTGAGGCCACGCCGCCGCTTTTGGTGGCGCGCTTGTATTTGCCTTTTGCGACCGGCAGGTTTTCGTAGACAATATATCTGTTGAGCGCCTCAAGTATTCCGGGAATTGCGATACCTTCGGGGCAGCCCTTAATGCAATAGCGGCAGTCGGTGCAGGGAATGGTCTTGGCATTATCGAAAATTTCCTGCGCTACCCTTATCGCCTCCATTTCTCTGGCGTCAAGCGGCCTGAAGTCCTTGAAGATGGCGATGTTTTCTTCGAGTTGCTCCATGTTCGACATCCCGCTGAGAATGGTTATAATGTCATAGTCGAGCGAAGCAACAAACCGCAGCGCCCATGACGCGGGGGAGGCAGCCGGATTTACTTTGCGGAAGAGCTCGGCTATCGCCTTCGGGGGGCTGGCGAGCAGGCCACCCCGCACCGGCTCCATTATGATTATCGGTTTGTTGTGCTTTTTAGCCACCTCGCAGCAGAGCCTTGACTGTACTTCTTTATGGTTCCAGTCGGAATAGTTTACCTGAAGCTGGACGAACTCGGCCTCGGGGTGAGCGTTCAGGATGGAATCAAGCGCCGCTGCCGTGTCGTGCATAGAAAAGCCTATATGCTGCACCAGCCCCTTTTCTTTGAGTTCCAATACGAAGTCCCAGAGCTTGTAATCGTCGTAAAGTTTTGTGCGGTCGTCGCCGAGATTGTGGAGCAGGTAAAAATCAAAATATCCCGCACCTGTACGCTCGAGCGAGGTATAAAACATCTTCCTTGCATCGTCAGTATTTTTCACCCCGGACCATGCGGCCAGCTTTGTGGCGAGATGATAGCTCTCGCGCGGGTGCCTGTCCACAAGGGCTTTCTTTATCGCGGCCTCGGAACCTTCATACACATATGCGGTGTCAAAATAGGTAAAACCGGCCTCAAGAAATCTGTCCACCATTTCACAGGTCAGCCTTATGTCGATGGTGCCGTCTTTTTTCGGCAGGCGCATAAGCCCGAAACCGAGCTTGGGTATGTTTTTCCCGAGATAATTCATTGGCATCCCTTCCTAAATGAATATTTTATCGGCAGCGCTGACTGCTATATCGTTGTTCCGGCTATTGTTGAAATGATGAGCATGGCAAAAATCAGTATTCCCACGCCGCATAGCAGTGCAAAACTTTTCCCGTGCGGCTTTCTGATTTTGAATTTCGAGACAAACAGTGCCCCTTCAAGGAGCATGAGGGCGGCGAATATGTAGGAAAAATAATTAACCGCCGGGAGTGAGACACACCAGATAAGCGGGAAAGTGTATGACGCGGTGGTGACCGGCAGCCCGGTATAGCAGGTCCGCTCACCGGCAGTCTGATCCTGCCGTACTTCCTCGGTGACGTTAAAGTAGGCGAGCCTGATTAAAGCCGCAAGCACATAGAGCGCCGCCAATAACGCATATACCGGTGAGCCACCCCACAGAGAAAAACCGATGACCGCAGGCAGGGTACCGAAGGCCAGAAAATCGGCCAGAGAGTCTATTTGTATACCGTAGCGCTTTGCCTCCGGGGATCGGGTTTTGTGCGTGCGGGCGATTTTTCCGTCGAACATATCAATCAGGCCGCAGAAAAGAAGGCAGAATACCGCCGCCGTCGGCATTCCCTCAAAGGCCAGCCACAGGCCGGCTACGGCCAGAGCTGCCGACAGATAAGTCGCGATGACGGTATAATTAAAAAAACCTAACATAGTAACCCCACTTTAATTTTTGCAGCAAAGCGCAAAAAAGGTCGTAACGGGACGATGGCCGGCGGTATGTGCGAAAATGAGTTATAATTGACCACAGAACCAAGTATTGACAAAGCTTATTTGTTCGCTTATAATTATACTATGTCATGTCGAAAAAATCAATGCCATATATAAAAAATACCTGGTTGCCTGCATGGTCGGGGCAGGAATATTCCCCGGTGAAATATCGCGAGTTGCCGGCCTGATTGTTTTATGAAAGGCTCCGTAATTATGAAATTGTTTTCTCGGGTGCCCGGGCTTGCCGCGTTGGCGGCGGCGGCCCTTATGTTTTTGGTTAGTTGTTCATTTATAACACAAAGGGGAAAGACTGAAAAAAAAGTAGATACGGAGAGTGAAATGGCAAGCGATAAAATAAAAATCACCGATACAACCAGCTCAGAAACAATACCTGCAGGCGAAGGGCAGACGGTTGGCTACATCCCGGTCAATTACGAGGATTTTAAGGCCATGTGGCTCTCGCAGTTTGACATGCAGAATATTTATGTCAGCGGAGGGCGGCAGAGGGACGAGGCAGGTTTTAAAACTTACGCGAAGCAAATTGTAAAGAACATCAAGAACGCCGGTTTTAACACTGTTATAGTGCAGGTGAGACCCTACGCCGACAGCATGTACCCGTCAGAATACTATCCGATGAGCAGCATGGCAACCGGCAGCTACGGGCGACAGGCCGATTACGACCCCTTTGCGATAATCCTTGAGGCGGCTCACGCCGAGGGGCTTTCGGTCCAGGCATGGATTAACCCGATGAGGGCGATGCTCGACAGCGAGATAAGCTCGGTCGGCAAGCAGTATCTTATAAGGCAGTGGTATGATGACACGGCGACAAGGGGGAAATATATAGTCAACGTGTCGGGGCGCTGGTACCTGAACCCGGCATACGAACAGGTGCGGCAGCTCATAATCAACGGCGCCCGTGAGATACTTGAAAAATACGAGGTCGACGGGCTGCACATGGACGATTATTTTTACCCGACCGGCGTCGACTCCTCCTTCGATTCGGCGGCATATGCCGATTATAAGAAATCTGGCGGCCGGGCGTCGCTTGCCGATTGGCGCCGCGAGCAGCTCAACAAACTGGTATCGGGGCTCTGGTCGGCAGTAAAGGAATATAATAAGGATCTGCTCTTCGGCATCAGCCCCGCCGGGAATTTCACGACTGTCTATGAGAGCATGTATGCCGACATATACGAGTGGTGCAGCACACCGGGATATGTCGACTACATCTGTCCGCAGGCATATTTCGGGTTTGAGCACGCCACCTGCGATTATGTCAAGGTGGTGACCACCTATCAGAGCATGATAAAGACCGATAAGGTAAAGCTTATAGTCGGCCTGTCGTTCGGAAAGGCAAAGGAAGGCTACAGCAGCGGCGAGGACAAGTGGGCGGGGACCGGAAAGCGCGAATGGATTGAAAACCGTGACATACTCGTGCGCGAGCTCGAGTACACGAAAAAGCTTGCAAAGTGTACGGGTGTTGCGGTGTTCTGTTATCAGTATTTTCATGACCCGGTAACCGGGGCCGACGTGAGGGAAACTGCCGACGAGCGCTCGCTTTTCGTGCCGCTGCTTAAAACAATATCATGGAAGGATTAATTGGTAGTCACGAATGAAGAAAATATTGTGGATTATTATTTTGCTTTTTGCTCTTGTGATACTGCTTTGCGCCTGCAAATTAAACATCGGCGACACAGACACCACAACCGATACCGCCGGGGAAACCGAGCCGCAGACAGAGGCAGAAACTGAAACAGAACCGCCGGCCGAGACAACGACCGACGTAAACAACCCGCCCGAGGACGAGCCGGAACCGTCGGTTTACATTTCGGCAGACAAAGAAAACACAGTTACTCTGAAACATATTATGAATATAAACTCTATTGGCAACCACAATGTGCTTCAGGGGGCCTGCACCGACGGGAAATATGCCTATGTGATACTTGAAAACCAGAAGGTTGACCCGCATCTCTGCATTATACGCAAAATTGAGCTTGAGACATGGAAGGTCGTAGCCGATAGTCAGCCGCTTGCCATAGACCATGGTAACGACATCTGCTACAACTCAAAGACCGGGATGCTTGTCGTATCCCATAACGCACCTGACCGGACCAAGGTTTCCTATATAAATCCCGATACCCTCGAGGTTACCGAGACCATTAAGATTGGCTATGAGATTTATTCGATAACCTACAACCCCGAACTTGACAGGTACGCGCTGGGGATTAGCTACGGGTATAACTTCGTCATTGTCGACAGCAATTTCAAATATGTCGGCAAGAAGTTTATTGCCGGGAAAGACACCGGATTTACAAAGCAGGGTATGGACAGCGACAGCAAATATATTTATTTCGTACAAAGCTGGGAAAACTGCATTGTCGTATACGACTGGGAAGGCAACTACGTCAAGACCATAAATTTCGAGGATAAAATCAAACACGAGAGCGAGGCTATTTTCCATATCGGCGAGTCGTTTTACATCACCTTCAACGTCAATTACGACACCTACGGCGCTCTGTATAAAGTGGATATCAGATAAACAATACCGGCGGCGGATGACACGTCCGCCGCCGAAGTCTTGCCGGAAATCACGCTGAGCGCGCTCACACTCAATTATTATTCGGGGGCGCTGCCCCCATACCCCCGCTTAAGACCCTTTTTGAAAAAGGGTCTTAAGAATCCCAAAAACCTTGAAACAATATCGCAAACAATGTGGCAAGGGTCTCATGACCTTGCCTTTTTTATTAGACAAAAACATTAATGAATTGGCGTGGAATATATTTGATTTTTAATCCTGCCGTTTCGGGAGGCAGGTGCTGCCTCATAGTTTTCTCCCCTGATTATTGCTTTCACTCAGGTTGTGCTTCTTGAAGGGTTTTTGCATCAAAATGCAGAAGGAGGCGCCGAGCAGGGAAATCAGGGTCCATGTAACCGCCGTTCCGGTCCAGCCGATTCTTTTGGACAGGGCGGCAAAGCCGTAAATTGACAGCGCGCTGCCCACATATGTGAAGAAGTTGATAAAGCCTGAAATGGTCGAAATCCTGCCGTATTTAGTGAATCGTTCCGGAAGGATGCAGACGAGTATCAGATTGATGCCATGCATGCAACCCGCTATGATTGCAAAGCAGACCACCGTGATTACCGGGAACCTCCCGGTTTTTGATATAATCGACAATATAACAGAGGTAACCGCCGCGATGCCGAAAAACAGCCCGGAGCTGAGCGACTCGTTTTTTATCCTATTGTAAGCCATCGAAGCCGCCTGGTGGCAGAGGATGGCGAACAGCGGGAGGATAACCCCGGTAAGAATTGAGGCCGACCTGCCGAGGTCGAAGGTCTCGGATATGTAGGACGGCATCCAGGTGTCAACCCCGTCACGCAGCATGCCGAGGGCGGTTGTTGCGCAGATTACGACAGCAAACAGACCGGCAAAATCCCTGAAAAGCGGCAACAGGCTGTTTTTTCCCCCATGTGAATTGTCTGTTATGGGAACTGTATCATCAACCGCAGGTTCGGCAGCACTCTTGTTGTTCTTTTCGGCGGCAGCCAGACCCGGCAGCACGGCAGCCGCGCTCACTGCGCCGATTATAGCCGAAAAGACAAAAACATATTGCCAGTTTGAGATCTCGATAATCAGCGGTGCCACAAGATACAGCACAACAGTGCCAAGAGAGCTTGCCCAGGACACGCGGACTATGGCCTTTACATAATGGCTTCCCTTCAGATATGTACACAGTACCTTGACTATCGGAGGCCAAATCATTGATTGCCCGAAGCCGTTGATGCACCATATGACAAGCATGTATACCGTGTTGGAGTTCAGAGGGAGCAGGAGGTTCATCACAGCCGAGACAAGCAGTCCCGAAAAGATCATATACCTTGGCTTTATTCTGTCGCCGATCCAACCGCAGACAAGCTGGCCGAGGCCGTAGGTAATGAACAGCCCGGTGAGGGCAAGCGAGGCGCCTTCACGGTCAATCCCCGGA
Organism: Clostridiales bacterium; assembly: GCA_012727435.1. GTDB lineage: Bacteria > Bacillota > Clostridia > Oscillospirales > CAG-272 > UMGS1002. The sequence goes on from JAAYHB010000002.1 coordinate 46,595, forward strand.
GTAGACTCGATTGCCGAAATTACTACCTTATAATTAATCCTTGTTACATAACTTGCAAAATATGCGAACGAGCAGAGCAGCATAACCAAGCGTGCAGGGCCGCCCTGCGCAGATTTTGTTTTTGTCAGTGTATCCAAAACAGCTCCTGTTTTATCCGGCTTATCGCCTGCTTTATATGTCAGGTCATACCATATGAATGTTACACCTATTGTATGTTTTTGTCAAGTGTAAAAAGCCACTTTATCGCTGGAGCAAAAAGGGCCTCGGGACGCAACTTCTCCGGCAACATCCGGTAAGAAACAATATAACAGAAATAAAATAGACAAAAATCATGAGAAGTTTTTATTAAAACTGTTGAAACCTCTAAAAAATCGCTGATAAATGTATAATCGCATGGTATAATCAAAAATAACATTAATTTTACAAGGAAGTTTTTATGTAAATTTACTGGCATAATGCGGCATATGACCGTGATGTTGCGGCTGAAAACAAGCACCGGATACTGCAGGCAGGAGAAGTGTTTGAATATGAGGAAAGACAACGGCACCGAAAAACAACGCCCGGCTGCTGGCCGGACTTTAAATAAAATTCGCATTAGTTCCGTAATCTTTATTTTGATAGTGGCGTTGCTCGACGGTTTTTACCTTTACTTAGAATGGAAAAGGTGTGAGGAAATCGTCGCGTCCGAGGCAATAACTCTGGCACATTCGCTGCAATCGCTTTTGCATACAGAGCACATAACAGAGCTTAAAGGAAGTCCCGCGGACCTGAATACGGCGGGGTATAATCTGGCCAAAGAAGATCTTATGCGGCTGGCGAAGAACAACAGCATAATACAATCTGCCTACCTTCTGAACGAATCGGACGGCAATATTGTTTTTTTGGTCGACTCCGAGCCGCATGGATCTCCGGATTTTTCACTGCCGGGAGAAATATATGATGCAGCAGCCGAAAACTATTGGGAGCTGTTGTCGTCAGGTGAAACCATGATTGTGCCCCAGGCAAACGAAGGTTCGAAGAGCCTTGTAAGCGTGTTCGTGCCGCTGAAAGAATATGCCGGGGACGGCAATGTAATCGCTGTGCTGGGGATTGACTACCGGGCTTCAGACTGGCTCGGTGCCATATGGAAGAACCTTTTTCCCGACATTATTATAGCGGCGTGCTTTTTAATGCTCTGTATGTCGCTTGTAAAAATACTGGAACATCATTTTAGGTTTAAAGAACTGAACCGGCGGCTGATGTACAACGAAGCCCTCTACCGGAGCATATTTGAACAGGCCCCTGTGGGAATTGCGATTGTCAACGACAAAACCTTTGTAAATGAATCTGTTTACGGGCGAACGGTCATAAACCGCGCCTTTGAGAATATTCTCGGACGCACAAAGGAGGAGCTGGCCGGCGTCAGGTGGCC
>JAAYHB010000014.1 GCA_012727435.1 Clostridiales bacterium
AAAGAGGCTGTGGCGGCGGCAGCCGGCGGCGTCACCCGGAGGATGATGACAATCGAGAGGATTTCGACAAATCCTTATAAATACAAAATCGGGCACGCCGACGTGACCGAAATAGCAAACAAGGTTAAAAAAGTCAACCCTGAATTTATAAACGCAGAGGGCAATAATGTCACAGACGAGTGTGTGGAATATCTTTTGCCTCTGATAGCCGGCGAGGTCAGGCCGCTGTTTGACAGAGGCATTCCGGTGCACATTATCATTTAAACGAAAAGCCCCGCGCGGCAGCGCCGCGTGGGGCTTTTACATAAAGGCTCGTGTTATGGTGTCCGGACTGCTATATGGTTTGAATGTTTTTGGTGATTCTCAAGCCCCTTTTTTCAAAAAGGGGCTTGAGCAGAAGGTTCGGGGGCGGAGCCCCCGAAGGTTTTTATTCCGCGTTATCGAGTTTCTCGTATCTGATGTACTCGGCGTTGTCGGGCGTGCAGACATGCTCGCGCATGAACTTATAGACCTCGTCCCGCAGCTTTCGCCGCGCCTGCCGGGCCGGCAGGTCGGGATTCGGCCAGAAGGGCTGGCTTACATAGATTGTCACCAGCGGGCGGCGGTTTTTCAGAAACCTTCTCTCGCGGTACTTGACGGCAAATGCAACTGCCGGCACTCCGAATTTGACCGGATATATAAAGGAATCGTCCGAGAAATTCCGGACACCGGTATAATACGGCCAGATATGGGTTTCGGGGTATATTGCTACCACATGGCCGTTCTTTATGTGCTTGCCTATGGCATTCACAAAATTGCGCACGGCTCGCGGCGTATCGGGCACGGGTATTGCGCCCAGCATCACCACCAGATTGCGCAGCCCGGGTATTGACACCGCCTGCGGAGAGGTGATTACATAGCATCTTTTCGGAAAAGCCAGTATAGTCGGCGCAAAGGCGTCGTGAACCGAGAGGGTGTGGTTCCCGTAGAGGAAGTACCCGCCGCGCAGTTTTCGAAGCGCCTTTCGGTTGTGGATTCTGACGCCGTAAACAAACCGGCAGGTGACAAGCGCTACCGGTGTGGCTATCACCCGGTAGAGCAGCACGCAGAAAACCCGCCAGACCGGGTTTTTTCTGATGAAAACGAAATTGTCGCCGATTTTCCTTGCCCGAATGGAGTTGCCGGCAAAGTCGTCATTCAGCTCGTCTTTGTAGTAAATGACTTTCTTAGGCTTCATGTTTTTTCTTCACTATGTCAATTATCATTTTTTCCATTTCGTTCATGCAGGCGTCGCGGTCAAAGCGCTTGGTGTAGCCCATATAACGCTGGCTGCACTTTTCCCTTTCCTCTGGGTGGTCGAGCCAATAATCGATTTTCCTGGCAAGATCGGTCGCGTCGTTGCAGCGGAAAAGGTTGCGCTCGTCGAGCGCAAAGTGCCGGGTCGCACTGCGCTTTGAGTTCGAGATAATCGGCACCAGCCCGCATTTGATGGCCTCAAGGCAGGCGATGGCCTCAATTTCGATCTCGGCAGGGTGGACATAGAGGTCGGCATAATTTATTATTTCAATGAGTTCGGCGCGAGGGTGAAATCCGAAAACCGGCGGGTTTTTCAGCTTTTTTCTGCTGTACTTTTCAAGCTTTTCGCGCAGCGGTCCGTCTCCGGCCAAGATAAGCTGGATTTTGTCTGCATATTTTGACCGCGCGACCGCACGGATCAGCACACGATGGGACTTCTCGCGGCTATACCTGCCGGTGAACAGAATTACGTATTTATCTTTGAATTCCTCCGGCTTTTCGCGCCGCCGCCTGACAAACTCGCTCCCCACCCCGTTTGAAATCACGCGGCAGGGCAGCGCTCTTTTGGTTTCGTTCTCGAAAACCGAACGTATGAACTGCGAGGGGTAATGGATACAGTCGACCCTGCGAAAAAGACTATAGTAAAAAAATTGATAAATGAGCTTGTTTACCGGCAGCACATTCATCATGAAAATGTGATTGGTAAAGTTCTCGGCCTGGACGTGGAAGCCGGCGGTAACCGGGATGCCTCTTTTTTTGGCTTCCCGTGCCGCGGCGCAGCAAAGGAAGAAGGGAGTCATGACATGCAGAGCGTCGGCGCCGTCAAGCGCGCGAAGTATTGTTTTTCTGTCCCGTCTGGACAGAACAACCCCGTTTTTTTCGACATATCTGTTTAGCGGGCCGAAATTTATCGGGGAGGTTATATAATAGTTTTTTTGGCCGCGAAATTCCTGGTCGGGGCTCAGAATCCGCACCTCATGCCCTTTGCTGCGAAGCGAGGCGATAAGGTTTGCCGCTGCTATGGCCGTTCCGTTGTTGTCCTTGAGCGGGATGTCACATGCAACGACGATAATCATTTTCGAGTCCTTTCTTTTGTCACGGTTATCGCACAGTCATATGCAATGCTCGCCGGTTTGACATGTGTTTGCTCAAATGATACCATATTTCCGGCGCCAATTCAAGTGTTTTTTGTGTGGTGCGCCCAAGGGAATAAAATGCAGGGCTTTTATTACCGGGTGCGTCTGAGAAAAATATATGCATATTCAACACAAAATCTGTGCCTCGTTTCGGGTTTCACCCCGAAGACAGGCAATAAACAAATCACCCGGGCGCGTTCTCCGGGTGACTTGTTGTTTTATGGTATTCGGGTTTTATCACCCGGCTTCGTCAATCTCATTGAGCCAACCCTGGTCATCGGCCACCCGCTGGGCGAATATCCTTGAGGCATCCCTGTCGAATTTTGCCTGGTGATACTTGAAGAGCATCAGGTTCTGCCCGGGGTAGAAGCCCAGTATTTCGATTTTTCCGGTTTTATGAGACATGCAGTACCTGAAGGCCTTTGCCAGCCCGTTCATCTGTGACCTCGCCTCGTCGACGATTCTGACGCCCTTTTTGAGCGGCAGCTGGAATTGATTTTTTACCCCCTTAGCCGGCCGGCACTGGAACACATAATAGGGGTGCACGGCCTGCATGGTCAGCTCGTTGAAGAGCAGGGCGAGTGTGGCGGGGTTGTCGTTGACACCCCGGAGCAGGACGGTCTGATTTTTGATAGAGCACCCCGCCTCATGTAGTGCCTTTATTGCGCTGATTGCCTCGGGGGTCAGCTCGCGCGGGTGGTTGAATTGGTGATGATATAAATTTTCTTTTGTTTTCCGTATTTCTCGAGTATTGAGAGCAGCTCATGGTCGTCGGTGATTCTCTGGGGCAGAACGACTGGCATTCTCGTGCCGAATCTGATAAAATCAATGTTTTTCAGCGAGACCAGATATTTCAGGTATTTTTCGATAATAGCGTTTTCGTTCATAAAAGCGTCGCCGCCCGAAATCAGCACATTGTTTATTTCTTTGTGGGATTTAATATATTCGGCCATGGCCGGCAGGAATTTTGCCACTTCGTTTCCGTCCCCTCCCACCATTCGTTTGCGAAAGCAGTGCCGGCAGTACATGGCGCAGCGGTCTGTCGACAGAATCAGGGCGGTTTGCTTGTACTTGTGCTGCATTCCGGTAATAACCGTATTCTGATATTCACCGCTGGTATCGGGCTCTCCGCCCTCGGAAAACTCGTTGACGTCGGGAATTGCCATCCTGAAGATGGGACCGTCTGTTTCGTCGGCATAAATCAGAGAAAAATAGTAGGGAGTCACGCACATCGGATATTTTTTTATTATTTCCGCCATTTTTGTCTTTTCAGTCTCAGTGAGCCTTATTACTTTACTGATGTCCTCCACGCTACGGTAGCTCTGGTCAAGTGCTTCTTTCCATGTAAGGTTTCTTGTCTGCTCCATCAATTTCCTCCTTTTTTGCGTGTTGAGGCGCCCGGACGGCCCGGTTTTTTACTTCTATTAGCAATCATTGTATCATATTAATGAATAAATGTAAAGATATGTAAAGGCTCCGGCGGGTTTTCCGGGCAGTATGTGCATTTTAGGCGGAGATATAAAACCCTTTTATGCCGGTTTTGTGCAAATAGCAAAATTTATAAAAGCGCTTGACAAGGAAGTTAGTTTGTGCTAACATACAGCTGGTTAGTCATGACTAACATTGTGGAGAGAAAAGCATATGACGCTTGACAAACTGCCGCCCGGAGAGAGCGGAATCATCGAGTATGTGGGCGGGTGCGGGGCACTCCGGCACCGGCTGCTTGACATGGGGCTCATCCCCGGGACAAGGGTGACCGTCCGGAAGAGGGCGCCGCTGGGCGACCCTATTGAAATATGGGTCCGCGGGTACCTCTTGACCCTGCGGCTTGAGGACGCCGCCTACATAGGTATTGCTTCGGGAGGTAACGAAGATGGTATTCGCGCTGGCCGGCAACCAGAACAGCGGAAAAACTACGCTTTTCAACATTCTTACCGGGGGAAACCAGCGTGTGGGGAACTTCCCGGGTGTGACTGTCGAGCAAAAAAGCGGCGAAATCAGAGTTGCAAAGGGCAACACGGTAGTTGACCTGCCCGGGATCTACTCAATTAATCCATACTCCTCCGAGGAGGTCGTTACCCGGGATTTTCTAATTAACCAAAAGCCCGACGGGATTATCAACATAGTTGACGCAACCAATATTGAAAGAAACCTGTACCTCACGCTCCAGCTCCTCGAGCTGAACATCCCGACCGTCATCGCGCTCAACATGATGGACGAGGTGAGGGCCAGCGGGGGGACGGTTGACACAAAGCTGCTCTCGGAGCTTATCGGTGTGCCGGTGGTACCGATTTCGGCGGCTAAAAAAGAGGGCATCTCCGAGCTGGTGAGGACCGCGGTACAGACCGCCGAAAAAAAGATATGCCCGAAAGTTAAGGATTTCTGCCCGGAGGGTCCGGTCCACCGTTGCATACATGCAGTGTCGCACATGGTGGAGGACCACGCAAGAAAACTCGGCCTGCCGCCGAGATATGCCGCGACCCGGCTTATCGAAGAGGACGACAACCGCGCATTTGCGGCAAGTCTGGGGCTTGGAGAAAACGAAATCGAGATGATTGACCACTCGATCCTCGAGATGGAGGCCGAGCGGGGGCTTGATCGCTGGGCGGCGATGGCTGACATGCGGTATGCCTTTATCGAGAGAGTCTGCAAACGGACGGTTAAAAAGGCCGGCGAGACCCGCGAGCGGCTGCGCAGCATGAAAATCGACCGCGTGCTCACCGGCAAGTACACCGCCCTGCCGATATTTTTCGGCGTGATGCTTCTGGTTTTCTGGCTGACCTTCGGGGTGATAGGCGCCCCGCTCTCGGATCTTTTCCTGCTCGGGATTGATTCGCTCTCGGGACTTGTGGACAAAGCCCTCACCAGAGGCAATGTGAATCCGGCAATACATAGCCTTATCATTAACGGGATTTTCGCCGGGATCGGGAGCGTGCTCTCGTTTTTACCGATTATTGTCGTGCTGTTTTTCTTCCTCTCAATACTTGAGGACACCGGGTACATGGCGCGGGTGGCGTTTGTCATGGACAGACTGCTCCGCCGCATCGGGCTGTCGGGGCGCAGCTTCGTGCCGATGATTATCGGGTTCGGCTGCTCTGTCCCGGCAATCATGGCGACCCGGACGCTGGCCAGCGAGCGCGACCGGAAGCTGACGATAATTCTCACCCCTTACATGAGCTGCTCGGCCAAAATCCCGATTTACGCGGTCTTCTGCGCGGCCTTTTTCCCGAAGCATGCGGCCTTGGTGATGATTAGCCTCTACATCCTCGGTATGTTGACCGGAATACTTGTGGCGCTTTTGCTCAACAAAACAGTCTTTCGCGGCAAGCCTGTCCCCTTTGTGATGGAGCTGCCCGACTACCGAATGCCCTCGGCCCGGAGCGTTCTTTTGCTTCTGTGGGAGAAGGCGAAGGACTTTTTGCAGAGGGCTTTCACGATAATTTTTGTCGCCACTGTGGCTGTCTGGTTTCTCGGTTCGATTGATGCCGGCATGAATTTCGTGACCGACAGCTCAAAGAGCCTTCTTGCGGCGGTCGGCAGGTTTATTGCCCCGATTTTCAAGCCGCTGGGTTTTGGCGACTGGAAGGCGGCTACCGCGCTTATCGCCGGGTTTTCCGCAAAAGAGGCTATGGTGAGCACTCTGGGAGTGCTCTCGGGAGTCGGGATTGCCGGGCTCTCCGAGAGGCTGCCGGCTATGTTTTCGACACTGTCGGCTATGAGCTATCTTGTGTTTACACTGCTCTATACCCCCTGCGTCGCAGCGACCGCCACAATCCGGCGCGAGCTCGGCTCGGGCTTGAAAACTCTCGGTGTGGTTTTCGGGCAGTGCGTTGTCGCGTGGATTATGTCGTTTTTGGTATACTCAGCAGGCTTGTTGTTCATATAAATAAAATCAAAGGGAAGGCGGGTGCTTTGAATGAATTGGCTGGATTACACGATACTTGCCGCGGTGGTTTTGGGTGTCTCCGGCGTTCTTTTGTGGCTGCGATACAGGAAGAAAAAAGGCGCCGGCGCCTGCTGCTCCTGCTCGGGCTGCCCTTTTGGCTCTGCATGTGCAGGTTACTCTCCAAAACATCAAAATAAACAATAAAGTTGCGGAGCGCTGCCCCGTTTTCTTGTGGGGCTCCGCCCCACACCCTGCTCAAGACCCTTTTTAAAAAGGGCCTTGAGAATCCCAAAAACTTTCAAAGCATGTCGCTAATAAAGCAGCGCGGGCTCCATAACCCGCGCTGCAAATGCTTGAAATAATCACGAAAATATGTTAGCATAAAAATCGGAATTTTAAAATTGTGATGCTGTTAAATAAAGATGTCGATGACATTCGCACAACCTGTGAAAGCAGGGGTGGATGCAGCACGGCTTATTTGACAGTCATGTCAAAATGCTGCCCGCAGCGCGGACAGGTGACGCCATGAAAGCCGGGTCGCCTCGGAAGCCGAAGCATGGCGCGGCAGTGAGGGCACCTGTGATAAACATGAGTTTTCCGGTCGCGCCATTTGTTCCGGCACAAAAGCAGGGAGTTGCGTGCTTCCTTTAATAACCTCATCTTGGGTACTCCTTGCAGAGTCAGATTATGGTTTCTCTTTCAAAATCCCTCCAGGGGATGTTTACCGGCTCACCTTTCCGTATTATTGCGTCGACATGCAAAAGCAACGGGAAATCCGCCTCGGTCACCCGTCCGGCGGCAATCAGCTCGCGGACCGCCGTGGCGGTTCTTCCGGCGATGACAACCGACTCAAGCGTGATGCCGGCCAGTTTTTTCATGGCTTCATCAAAAGACATGCCGCTGCCGAGGAGGATTCCGATTTTGCGCGTGCGCCCGCCGAACACCGTGACGTAAAGGTCGCCGGCGCCCAGCATGATGTTGTCAGGACGCCCGCCGCAGAGTTCAATTAGCTTTGACATCTCGTGCACAGCCTGGCCGAAAAGTGCGGCCTGCGAGTTGTAGTGCTCAAATTCGCGCCCCTCACGGCGGTAAGAAAGGCCGATGGCAAGACAGACGCCAAGCGCATAGGCGTTTTTCATCGCAACCGCACACTCGACGCCGCGGACGTCGGTTGACAGGCTGATGTGATAAAAGTCGGTCTCAAAAAGCGATTTTATCCGGCGCAGGGTGGAAATATCCCGCCCGCAGAAGGTGACCGCCGTCATGTCCCGGTCGGCCAGCTCATAGCTGGTGCAGGGGCCGCCTATGGCGTTGAACGAAATCTTCTTTTCGGTCGACGCTTCAAATACCTCAGGATATGATATGAGCCCGCCGGCTCCGGTATTCATCATTCCCTTGGTAACCGAGAGAACCGGGAGCGACTCGGGAATTTTCGGGATTATATTTTGTATGAACCAGTCGAGACCGAAGCTTGAGACCCCGCAGATAAGCAGGTCGGCGCCGGTCAGCGCCTCGTCGACTTCTTCGATCTGGTAATAGCTGATGCCGTCGGGCAACCTGCGCTTGAGCGTCAGGTGATTGCCGGTGGCTTTGGCGTGCTCGATTATTTCGCGGTCGAGCGGGGTGCCTACAAGGCGGACGGTGTGACCGTTGGCCCTTGCGGGGACCGACATGGCGGAGCCCATCATTCCGGCTCCTACAATAGTGATTGTTGACATGGGTAACTCCTTTTTGTGGTGGTGTTTATTATGGATGAAAAGAACGACAAAAAAGAGGTCTATACCGGCGAGACCGGGCCCGACGGCCTGCCGCACGGCCGCGGGACAATTGATTTCGGCGATGGCAGGCGCTACTCCGGCATAATAGACGGTGCGTCCCAGACCGGCAGAGGAGTATACTATTATCCAGACGGCTCAAGGCTTTTCGGGGGATTTACAATCAATGCCGGGCACCCGGCCTGGCGGTTTGTTTATCCCGACGGGCGCGAGGTAGCGGGGTTTGTCAGCCGGTTCCCTGCCGATGATGAAGAGGTGAGGCGCGGGGAATTCAACGAAACAGACGCCATCTGCGCCGAAATAACCAAGGTCGCCAGGGAACTGGGCCTGTCGGTCGAGTACAATGCCCGGACCATACTTGCAGACGCACTCCTGCGCCGTGGTGAGCAGGATGTCGAGGCCGCGGTCAAGGCGGCTGCCCGTGGCTGCACGGGCATGTTAACCGTGCCCTATGTGATACGTTTTGTTTACGGGTGAGTACCCGCGGGCTTTATATTCCGCCTGCTTAAATAATTATAATACAAATAAAGCATTTTTTCAATATTTATATCATAAAACAATAAAAAAAGAGCCGGTGCCGGCAGCGCGTGTGCTGTGGGGCCTGCGCTACTTTGTTAGCGGCATGAAAGTTTTCGGGGTTCTTTGACCTTTTTCAAAAAGAGCTTAAGCGGGATGCGGGGCGGAGACCCATAAACCTTCCCCAACAGGGGCAACGGGGGCAGAGCCACCGATTCAAAAAGCCGTGCGGGGCCGAGCCCACACGACTTTTTTTATTTATTTTCCGACTGCCGCGCCGATGAGGTGTGCCAGGTCTATATTGCGGGCTGGCGCGATATACACGAGTGACTTTACACCTGCGAGTTTTTCCTTTAAGGTGGCTCCAAAAAGATTAAAGGATTTTGAGACCTGTCCGCCGAGCAGCAGGGCCTCAATCCTGTATTCGTCAAGTATCGGTGAGATTAGTTCTGCCAGCGAAGCCGCCATGTCGCGGTGGACTGATATTGCAAGTACGTCCCCGGCCTCGGCGCGCAAGCCCACCTCTTTTGCGTTTTTTGCCGGAGATTTGGCGCGGGCGTTGTAAGCATTTACAATTCCGCGCCCCGAAATCGCATCCTCGGCTATGCCGCTGCCGCAGGGCAGGGAGTAAATGCTGTAGAGTGGTTCTCCCGACTTATTTTTGAGCACCTCGCCGTTTATCATGAGTGCAAACCCCAGCCCGGTGCCTATCATGACACCCGCGAAGCGGTTATATTCATCAAGCCCTGCGGCAGCCCCCTGAATGAATGCGGCCGAGTCGTGCATGAAGCGGACCGGCAGGTTGCCAAGCGGCGCACGTATGATAGGGATCAGGGATTTGTCTTTTATTGCCTGATATTTGTGGGTCATCAGGCAGACGCCGTTATTATAATCGAAGGGGCCGGGGGTGTCAACGCTGACCCCGGTGATTACAAGGCCGTTTACCATGGCAAAGTCGCGTACCCGGCTAAGCAGTGAAAAATAAGCCTGATGGATTTCCTCGAAGCTGCCGCTTGAGTTGACCGGCTGGCTGTCGAGCGAGCCGGATATCAGCATCGGTCCGTCAAACAGGCCGCATTTGAGGGAAGTGCCGCCGATGTCGAGGGCAAGAATGCATTTCTTCATAGGTTTGTGCTGCCTTCATTTATTCATCTTTTTAGCATTGTTTTTTGCATTACGATGCGGGTACCGGGCTTGCCGTTTATCAGATCAATACTTGCCGGTCGCCGCCGGGACAACTATGACGTCAAGATAGTTCATGTCGTATTTTGGCAACGGGCATTGTTGTCGAGCAGTGCCTCGGCGGTCCGGTCAAGGCTGGGCTTGTATTTTTCAAAGTTTCTTGAAACGACAAGCGAGTAGATGATATCAATCATGATGATCTGGCCGATTCTCGAGCTCATAGCCCCGCTGCGGATAAAGCCCTCGTCGGAAATCGTGTGCAGGTTCAGGTCGGTGAGCTTGGAGAGGGTATTCTCGCCTGATTTCGTGATACTGACCGTCGTCGCGCCTGTGGTGCGGATTTTCTTTGCCAGTTCTATGGTGTCAATGGTCTCGCCGGTGTAAGAAATCAGGACAGCGGTGTCTCCGCGTCGCAGGCTCATTGAGGTGATGATTGCAAGCTGCGTGTCAAGCTGGCAGTGTGAGTCCTTGCCGAGCCGGAGGAACTTGTTCTGTGCGTCAAGCGCGATAAATCCCGAAAATCCGGCGCCGTAAAAGTCAACCCGCCGGGATTTTGCTATCGCATCGACCACCTTTTCAAGTGTCTCAGGGTCAATATTTGATATTGTATTGCGTATGCTCGAAATTGCATTGTCGCCGACGCTTCTGATAATCGTTTCGGTCGGGTCGCCGGGGCGTATGTCGGAACAAGCAAGGTCGCGGTGCCGGCCGGTCATGATATCTGTGTGCAGCCGGGTGCGGAGCTCTTTAAATCCCCGGCAGTCCACCGCTTTGCAGAACCTGACAACTGTGGCCGTGCTCGTCCCGCTTGCTTTTGCAAGCTCGCCTATCGACATTGAGAGCGTCTTCTCGGGGGAGGCAAGGATGAACTCACCGACCGCCCGCTCACCTCGCGGCAGCCGGTTAATGCTGTCTTTTATAATAAGATAGCATTGTTTCAAGATTTTATCCCCCCGCGGTCGTGTTCTGTATTTATCTTACTATAAAAACAACATCAAGTCAACCCGGATTTGATAAAAAGTTACGCATAATATCATGGCGGACGAAAATATTTTCGCTCAGTTCGTTTTTCGTGATTGATCTTTGTTTGCATATAAGATCGAGCCCAAGCCGTCATACAGGACCCTGAAGATCCTGCACAACCTGCCGATACGCGGCTATCCGATGCTGCTCACCTTCGGGGGATTTTTACCGCGAATAAGCAAATACAAACGCCAGCAAAAGCTTGACCGACGTCAACCGCAATAAAAGGGCAGAGCACATGATGTGCCTGCCTTTTGCTTTTTGCGCAATACTACGCCAAAAGCTGACAAAAATCAGCTCCGCGGCATACTATTATACTAAGCCGCGTGTTGCGGCTGAGACCAAACATATAAAGACCGAGGAGAAAATCTATGAATTTTATGCAGTCAGACTACAGAACTCCGCGCGAGCGGGTGGGCGAAGCCCTGCTCAGGCGGGTTCTGGATGAAGATATGGACGGGCAGGGGAGTAGCGGCGGGTATGACAGGCCGTCACACGAGAACATGGCTGACTATGAGCGCGAGGTAAGCTGCTGCGGCGGGAGGAAATATTATTTCGACGAGCCGAAGGATGCGGCAAGAAGGCAGACCTGGGGGCTTTCCGACTACCCGCTCGCGATGGTTTATGTCCCGCTTCAGACATGGCGCGGGCTGTACGACCCGGTGACCGGACATGACCGCGGAACCATATTCCGCGAGCTCGACAAACCGCTTGAGGTCTTGGGCGGGAGAGGAGGGTGTTGTCGTGGATAATTACAGCTGCGGAAAATGCCGCACGAACTGTTATGAACTGAAGAAAAAGCTTGCGGCAGTTGAATTTGCAATAATTGAAACGGTACTCTATCTCGATGCATATCCCGACTCGGCCCCGGCGCTCGAGTATTATCACAAGCTCCGCGAGCAACGCGAGATGCTGCTGCACGAATATGAAAGCAAATGTGGACCCATGACGATGTACGGCAACAAAAGCGGCAGCTCATGGCAGTGGATTTCAAAGCCCTGGCCATGGGAATACGACGCGAACTGACCGTGAAAGAGAGGTTTTACTATGTGGATTTATGAGAAAAAGCTCCAGTATCCGGTTAAGATAAAAAACCCCAACCCGCAGCTTGCGACAATCATCATAACGCAACTCGGCGGACCGGACGGCGAACTTGCAGCCTCAATGAGGTATCTCAACCAGAGATATTCGATGCCGTATAAGGAAGTCATAGGGATATTGACCGATGTGGGCACCGAGGAACTCGCACACCTTGAAATGGTGGCGGCAATCATATATCAGTTGACCAGAAATCTCAGCGAGGAGCAGATTATGTCGAGCCCCTTTGCAAATTATTTTGTCGACCACACCACCGGCGTGTATACCCAGTCGGCCGCCGGCGTGCCGTTTAGCGCCAAGTATTTTGCAGTCAAAGGCGACACCATAACCGACCTTAACGAAGACCTGGCAGCCGAGCAGAAGGCGAGGATGACATACGACAACATCCTGCGGCTGACCGATGACCCCGATGTGCGTGAGCCTATAAAATTCCTGCGCGAGCGGGAGGTTGTGCATTACCAGAGGTTTGGCGATGCATTACGGATTGTGCAGGATAAGCTCGACTCAAGAAACTTCTATGCCTGCAATCCGTCTTTTGACAAGAATTGCGGCAAGCGGCAGTGATTGGCGCAAAGCCATGCTGCCGGGCTGGCCCCTTTTTGAATAAGGGGTTTGAGAAACTTTTAAAACTGTATCGCAAATAAAGCAGCGCGGGACTCAAATCCCGCGCTTTGCTGTAATCATACAACATCCGCTTTAGGTGGCTTTGAGGAAAAAGCAGAAAAGCGCATCATTTATCGCCTGATTTGCTGTGCTTTCATTAATGTAGTCTTGCATCATTCTCGGACGCATAATAATGTATAAAAGCGACTGCGGGTGGCCGGGCAGGGGGCGTGTTTGTGAAAAAAATAATGGTGGTGTTCGGCACAAGGCCGGAGGCAATAAAAATGTGTCCGCTTGTAATTGAACTGAAGTCGAGGAAAAGCCTTGATACTGTAGTCTGCGTTACCGGCCAGCACAGGGAAATGTTAAGTCGGGTACTTGATGGCTTCGGAGTGGTTCCCGACTATGATTTTTCGGTTATGCAGGACGGTCAGACGCTATTTGAGCTTACAACCAGAATACTTGGTTACATGAAGGGGCTGCTTGAGAGGGAAAGCCCAGACCTTGTGCTGGTTCACGGCGACACCACGACGACCTTTGCGGCGGCGCTGGCCTGTTTTTATCTGAATATCCCGACAGGGCACGTCGAGGCTGGCCTGCGCACATATAACATACACGCCCCGTATCCCGAGGAATTCAACAGGCAGGCGGTGGGCATCATAGCCCGGTATCATTTTGCGCCGACCGAGAGGTGCAGGGACAATCTAATACGCGAGGGTAAGCCCGAGGGCTCGATATTCGTGACCGGAAACACGGTGATTGACGCGCTGAGGACCACGGTCCGCCCGGACTATCGGCATCCCGAGCTTGACTGGGCATCAGACAGCCGGCTTATTATCCTCACGGCTCACCGGCGGGAGAATTTCGGGGAGCCGATGCGGCGCATTTTCGAGGCAGTCAGACGGATACTGAATGAGTATAAGGATGTAAAAGTCATATATCCGGTTCACCTGAACCCCGAGGTGCGCCGGGCGGCGGAGGAGCTTTCGGGCTACGAGAGGTTACATATGATCGAGCCGCTTGATGTGGTGGATTTTCATAATTTTATGGCGCGCTGTTATATGATACTGACCGACAGCGGCGGGGTGCAGGAGGAGGCGTCGGCGCTGGGGAAGCCGGTGCTGGTCATGCGGGAAACAACAGAGCGCCCCGAAGGAGTGGAAGCGGGGGTGCTGAGGCTTGTCGGCATCGATACCGAGACGATATTCAGAAATGCAACCGGGCTGCTCGAGAGTCGGGAGGAATATGAAAAGATGGCGCGCGCCGTCCGACTGTACGGAGACGGGTTTGCCAGCAGGAGGATAGCCGATATTTTAGAGACGCTATGATACTTTGCATATTTGTTCGGAGCACCTTTTTTACGCCGCAGAATAACTCCTGGCGGCTTACAACCAAGGAATAATTCAACTAAAATATTGACACAAAAAGTATTGTATGTTAATATTAGTTAGTAAAACTAATTACTAGTTTCGGGAGAAAGGCTGCGTATGGACGAATTTGAAAAGTGCCTGAACGATATTCTCGTCGATACGTTCAACCATATTTTAAAGTACGAGGAGACCTCCCTGAAGACTATTGCCGACATGCCGGTGACTCTCGCCGAGGCTCATATGATTGAGGCCATCTCAAAAAGGGGAGGTCAGTCTACGGTGAGCGATATTGCAAGCGATCTCAATGTCACGCCCCCCACCGCGACGGTGGCGGTGAAAAAGCTTGAGAAAAAGGGTCTTGTCATCAAGATGCCCTTCTCGAAGGACGGCAGGCGGTTTATCATATCGCTTACCAAAAAAGGCGAGAAGGTAAACCGGGCACACAGCATATTTCACCGTAGGATGATTCGCGGCATCAGCCGGGGGTTTACCGACGACGAGAAAAATATACTTCTTTCGGCAGCGCAAAAGCTTGGCGATTTTTTCCGGAAAAAAGTTAAAGCTTAATTTTCTGTATCTTTTTCAGCCCGGCTGGTATAAACATATATGAAAAATCGGCCGGAATTGCTCGGCGATAAAAAATACGCCGACCGGCGGCAACAGGGGAGCTATGGGGCTGAAAATTTTATCCACCGGCAGGGCGCTGCCGAAAACCATTATATCAAATCACCGCCTCTCGGCCATGATGGATACCAGCGACGAATGGATTGTAGCCCGCACCGGAATCAGGTGCCGGCATATCGTATCGGGCGACGAAGACCTCACGTCACTTGCGGTCACGGCCGCCAAGGCGGCGATAGAGAAAGCGGCACTGGACGTGTCGGACATTGATATGATTATCTGCGCGACCATGAGCGGGGATTATGTCTTCCCGTCGCTCGCCTGCTGTGTTGCCGAGGCGCTCGGCGCACTCCGTCCGGCTTTTGACATAAACGCCGCCTGTTCGGGGTTTGTCTATGCGCTTGAGGTCGCAAATCAATTCATTTCCACCGGCCGGGCAAAAAACATACTAATTGTCTGCGCCGAGATGATGTCAAGGTTCTGCGACTGGACCGACCGGTCTACCTGCGTGCTATTCGGCGACGGAGCGGCGGCCTGCGTGGTTGGCGAGGGTGACGCGATAAAATACCTGAATCTGACCGCGGACGGACATACCCGGCTGCTGTATCAGGAGGCAGGCAGCGGCAACAGCCCCTTTTGCCCCAAAAAGGAACCGGGGTTTCTTAAAATGTCGGGGCAGGATGTCTTTAAGTTTGCGGTCTCAAAAATCGGGCAGGAGATCGACCGGGCACTCAGGACCCTTGGCCTCTCCCCAGACGATATTGATTTATACATCCTGCACCAGGCCAACAAAAGGATAATCGACTCGGCAAGAGCGCGCCTGAACCAGCCCGAGGAGAAATTTCCGGTAAATATTGACCGATATGGCAATACTTCCGAGGCGACCATCCCAATTCTGCTTGATGAGTTGCTTGAGGCCGGCAGGATAAAGAAGGGTACGAAGCTCCTGATATCCGCCTTCGGCGCCGGTATGACCACGGGCACCTGCGTGATGATATGGGAATAATCCCTTTCATATATTACATTTAATTCGGAGGCTTAAAATGCTTGACAAAATTGCAAAGGTAATCAGAGACTACAAAGAGGACCCGAATATTGTCATCACCGAGGAAACTACATTTGCCGAGCTTGAGCTCGACTCGCTCGCCACTGTTGAGCTGATTATGAACCTTGAAGATGAGCTTGGGGTCACAATCGAGCTTGACCAGGGCATCAAAACCGTGGGCGACCTGATAAGGCTGCTGGAGAAACAAAAATGATAAATTCACAGCTCACTGAACTATTGGGCATAAAATACCCGGTTTTTCAGGGCGGTATGGCCTGGATATCCGATGCAAATCTTGCCGCGGCGGTATCAGATGCCGGGGGACTGGGCATTATTGCCGCAGGGAACATGCCCGGCGATTATGTGCGCGGCCAGATAAGGCGGGCAAGGGAACTTACCGATATGCCCTTCGGCGTGAATGTCATGCTGATGAGTCCGCATGCCGACGAGGTAGCCGGTGTTGTGGTCGAGGAGCGGGTGCCGGTGGTGACTACCGGTGCCGGCCTTCCCACGGCGCATATGAAACGCTGGATTGAGGCAGGAATCAAGGTCATTCCGGTGGTTCCCTCAACCGGTGTGGCCAAAATGGTTGAGCGGGCCGGCGCGGCCGCGGTCATCGCCGAGGGCGGCGAGAGCGGCGGGCATGTGGGCGACCTTACCACAATGGCACTGGTGCCGCAGGTAGCAGATGCAGTCAGAATCCCGGTTATTGCAGCCGGGGGAATCGGCGACGGTCGCGGGGTCGCGGCCGCCTTTATGCTCGGCGCCGTCGGCGTTCAGGTCGGCACGAGGTTCCTTGTCGCAAAGGAATGCGGCGTACATCAGAAATATAAAGATAAAATCCTCAAGGCCAAGGATATCGACACGATAGTCACCGGTCGGCGGCTCGGGCACCCGGTCCGAGCGCTCAAAACCCCCTTCACGCGGGAGTTTTACTCAAAGGAATATGACAGCAGTATATCAGACGAGGAGCTTGAAGCCCTCGGCGTGGGCGCGCTCCGGCTGGCTGCAGTTGAGGGCGACGAGAAGCGCGGCAGCTTTCTTGCCGGGCAGATTGCCGGGCTGGTTAAGAGCGAGCAGACTGCTAAGGAAATCATTGAAGAGATGATGGCCGAGGCCGAGGAGCTACTCCGAGAGGCAGCAAGATGGGTAAGATAGCATTCGTGTTTGCCGGACAGGGGGCGCAGTATGCCGGCATGGGCCGGGACCTGTATGAAAAATACTCCGCCGTCCGGCCGATTTTTGATATGCTCGGCGAGCGGCTGAAAAATCTGGCCTTTTTTGGCCCGGCCGATGAATTGAGTCTCACCGAGAACACGCAGCCCTGCCTTTTTGCGGCAGATTTGGCCTGTGCGGCGCTGCTCAACGAAGAGGGCATATATGCCGACACGCTTGCCGGTTTTTCGCTCGGCGAGATTCCGGCAGTCTGCCATGCCGGGATTCTGGAGTTGCGGGAAGCCTTTGGTTTTGTCTGCTTCCGCGCCGGGGCAATGCAGGCTGCCGCAGCAGAAAATCCGGGCGCCATGCTTGCGGTGCTCAGACTTCCGGTGGAGAAGGTTGAGGAGATCTGCGCTCGGATTGATGGGGCATATCCGGTCAACTACAACTGCCCCGGGCAGACGGTGGTGGCCTGCGCCGTGGAGTGTGTAACTTCACTCTGCGCGGCGGTACTAAATTACGGGGGAAGGGCAATAAGGCTCCCGGTGAGCGGCCCTTTCCACAGCCCCTTTATGTCGGGCGCGGGCGAAAAAATCAGGGGTTACCTTCAGGATAAGAAACCGGGTAAAATGAGGATTCCGGTCTACTCCAACGTCACGGCGCAGGTTTATGACAACAACCCCTGGGAATTGCTCGCGCGGCAGGTATCGAGCCCGGTTCTGTGGCAGGGGATAATTGAGAACATGATTGCCGACGGAGTCGACACCTTTGTCGAGGTGGGGCCGGGCAGAGTGCTGTCGGGCCTTATAAGCCGGATAAACCCGGACGTGTCGGTTCTGAACGTGTGCGACACTTGCTCGCTTGAAAGTACGGTCGTGGCACTCAGGAGCCGAGGAAAAAGATAAGCGGAGGTATGACGGTGAACAGAGTTGCGGTTGTAACCGGCGGATTTGGTGGCATCGGCAGGGCTATAGCCCTTCGGCTGGCGCAGGACAATGTCAATGTCGCAATAGTCGACCTGGCGGCGGGTGGCGACGAGTTATGCTTCGAGCTTCACCGACTCGGAGTTAAGGCCGGAGCTTATCGGTGTGACGTGTCGGACTATGAAGAGGTGAAGGTGGTCTGTGAGAAGATTGTCGCCGACTTCGGGGGAGTCGATATTCTCATCAACAACGCGGGGATTACCAAAGACAAGCTGCTGCTCAGAATGACCGAGGCCGACTTCGACCGGGTAATCGACGTCAACCTGAAGGGAGTATTCAACTTTACAAAGCAGCTTGCGAAGGTACTGATGCGCTCGAAGTCGGGCCGGATAATCAATATTTCGTCTGTCAGCGGTCTTATGGGGAACACCGGGCAGGCAAATTACTCGGCCTCAAAGGCCGGTATAATCGGGTTTACCAAAACGATAGCCCGCGAACTTGCGCCCCGGGGCGTGACCTGCAACGCAGTCGCGCCCGGCTTTATTGACACCGATATGACGGCAGGGCTGCCCGAGCAGGTCAAGACCACTTTGCTCGGCACGATACCGCTCGGGCGTATGGGGAAACCCGGGGAGGTCGCCGAGCTTGTGGCCTTTTTGGCATCCGAGCGGGCGGGCTACATTACCGGTGAGGTCATACGGATTGACGGCGGGTTGGCGATGTAGGAGTAAGAAGATGCGGAATTCAGAAATGAAAAGAGTCGTGGTGACCGGGTTGGGGTGCATCACGCCGGTGGGGAATGACGTAAAGTCCTTCTGGCGGAGCATCATCGAGGGCAGGCACGGTTTTGCTGAAATTACAAAATTCGACGCCGGCTCGATGAAGGTGAAAATCGCCGCCGAGGTGAAGGATTTCGACCCCGGGATGTATATTGATAAGAACGAAATCAGGAAAACCGACCTTTTTGCCCAATACGCGCTTGCGGCCGCCGCGCAGGCAATCGAAGACAGCGGCCTTCACGGGCAAATAGATCCCGGGCGGCTGGGGGTTTATATCGGTTCGGGTATCGGCGGGATAGCCACCTTCATCCTTGAGCATCAGAAGATGATCGAGAGGGGGCCGGCCCGGGTTTCGCCTTATTTTGTGCCCATGATGATCTCAAACATGGCCTCGGCGCTGGTGGCAATCAGATACGGCGCTATGGGACCGAATCTTCCGGTGGTGTCTGCCTGCGCCACCGGCACACATGCGATAGGCGAGGCCTTCAGGGCTGTAAGACATGGCTATGCCGACGCGGCAATTGCCGGGGGGACCGAGGCGCCGATAAACCGGCTTGCAATTGCCGGCTTTACCAACTGCATGGCTCTCTCGACCAGCGAGGACCCTGACAGTTGTTCAATTCCTTTTGACAGGCGGCGGTGCGGTTTTGTGATGGGCGAGGGCGCGGGGGTCATAATCCTTGAGGAGTACGAACACGCAAAGGCAAGAGGTGCAAAAATCTACTGCGAGCTTTGCGGGTACGGCAACACCTGCGATGCCTACCACATAACCGCGCCGGCCCCCGACGCCTCGGGAAGCGCCAGGGCAATTGAGCTGGCCTTTCTTGACTCGGGGATTGTGCCCGACGAGAAGCTTTACATCAACGCTCACGGCACCTCCACCCCGCTAAATGACAGGATTGAAACCGAGGCGATAAAAAAAGCGCTCGGTAAGCTGGCCTACAAAATTCCGGTGAGCTCCACCAAGTCGGTGACCGGGCACATGCTGGGGGCGGCGGGCGGTGTCGAGGCGATAGCCTCAATTTTGGCGATAAAGAGCGGCATAGTCCCACCGACAATAGGTTACCGCGAGCCCGACCCCGAATGTGACCTTGACTATGTTCCGAATAAGGCGAGGCGCTGCAAGATCGACAAGGCGCTCTCGCTTTCGCTGGGGTTCGGGGGGCACAACGCGGCAATATTGTTCAGAAAAGTTGAGGAGACCGCCAATGACGATTGACGACATCAGGCAACTGGCCGAAATTCTTAAGGTTTACGGGCTCTCAAAGCTCGATTTCAGGTCGGGCGAGGGGAGTGTTTTGCTCGAGAAGGCCGCCGGGGGAGCCGAGGTTTCTGCTCCGGCGCCTTTGTCCAAGGGTGAGGAGCCCGGGAGGGCAGAGCAGGCAATTGATTTTAACAGGATAACCGAGGTGCGCTCGCCGATTGTCGGGGTGTTTTACGCGGCGCCTGCCCCCGGCGCCGAGCCTTATGTCAAAGTCGGCAGCCGGGTGAAGAAGGGCGATGTGCTCTGTATTGTCGAGGCGATGAAGCTGATGAACGAAATTGTGGCCGAGTGCGACGGCGAAATCGTGGATATATGCGTCCGGAATGGCGAGATAGTCGAATACGGGCAGGTGCTCTTTAAAATCTTCTGAGGGCAGGAATATGGACAGGGAAGATATAAAAAAGATTCTCCCGCACAGGGAGCCGATGCTGCTCATAGATGAGGCCGAAATGGTCGACGGGGTTGCGGTCGGGAAATACACCGTCCGGGGAGACGAATTTTTCCTCATGGGGCATTTCCCCGGGAACCCGGTGGTGCCCGGCGTGATTCTCTGCGAAATGATGGCGCAGTCCTCCTGCCTCTTGGTGCGGGAGCGCGGCAATTATACCCCGTATTATGTTGGTCTGAATAACGTGAAGTTCAGGGATAAGGTTCTGCCGTGCGACACGATTGAGTTTAAGTGCGAGCTGATAAGAAAAATCGGCGCCTTTTATTTTATCAGGAGCACGGGCTATGTAGGCGGGAAGCCGGTGGTGTCCGGCGAGCTGTCGTTTGCGGTTGTTGCGGGTGAGTGAAGTGGGCATGTTTTCAAAAATACTGGTTGCAAACCGGGGCGAGATTGCCGTTCGGATAATCCGCGCCTGCAAAGAAATGGGGATCACCTCGGTGGCGGTGTTTTCCGAGGCCGATAAGGACGCACTGCATGTAAGCCTTGCCGACGAGAGCTACTGTATCGGTCGGCCGGCGCCCCGCGACAGCTACCTCAACATGTCGGCCATAATAACTCTGGCGCAGGCCACAAACTGCGAGGCAATACACCCCGGCTACGGTTTTTTGTCCGAAAATTATCAGTTTGCTCGCTTATGCGAGGAGTACGGGATTGTCTTTATCGGCCCGCCGGCAGAGGTCATCAGGACAATGGGCGACAAGGCCGCAGCGCGCAGGACCATGCAGGCCGCCGGCATCCCGGTTATTCCGGGCAGCGGCGTCCTCAATGATATAAATGAAGCGCGCCGTATTGCCGAGCGGGTAGGCTACCCGCTGCTCATCAAGGCCAGCGCAGGCGGGGGCGGCCGGGGTATCAGGCTTGTGAACAGCGCCGGTGATTTTGAACGTCAATACACCACGGCGGCCGCCGAAGCGCAGAATGCCTTCGGCGACGGTTCGGTCTACCTTGAGAAATTCTTAAACCCGGTAAAACATATCGAGGTGCAGATACTTGCCGACAACCACGGCAATATTGTTTGCCTCGGCGAGCGCGACTGCTCGGTACAGCGCAGAAACCAGAAAATGATTGAGGAGAGCCCGGCAAACATTCCGGTGGAGGTAAGGCAGCGCATGGCCGAAGCCTCGGTTATGGCGGCAGCGGCCGCGGGATACCGCGGTGCCGGGACAGTCGAGTACCTTTACGACGGCGCGGGAAATTTTTATTTTCTCGAGATGAACACAAGGCTGCAGGTCGAGCACCCGGTGACCGAAATGGTCACCGGCGTGGACCTTGTCAAATGGCAGATAAGAATCGCGGCCGGCAACCCGCTGGGCTTTTCTCAGGATGAAATTGCCCCGGTCGGCCATTCGATAGAATGCCGGATAAACGCCGAGAATCCCAAGAAGAGTTTCAGGCCGTCCTGCGGGAGGATCGAAATGCTCCATGTGCCCGGCGGGCCGTGGGTGAGGTTAGATACCGCGATATATCAGGGCTACACGATACCGCCCTTTTATGATTCGATGATAGGCAAGCTGATTGTCCACGCGAAAACACGCGACGAGGCAATCCGGAAGATGAAGGCCGCGCTCTGCGAGCTTGTCATAAAGGGTATCGAGCACAACGCCGATTATTTGCTCGAAATCCTGTCGTCGGAGGAATTTGATAGTGCCGTGTACACCACCGATTTCCTTGACAGACTTGGAGGGGCCGGATGAAATTCAAAAAACCGTCAAACACGCTTGAGGGGCAAACAAAAAAGCCGATTGAAGAAGATGCCCGGGACAGTGATTTTTACCCCTGCCCGGGCTGCAAAAAGAATATTCTGAAAAGCGAGCTGCGCAAAAACCTCAATGTCTGCCCGCTCTGCTCGCATCACTTAAAGCTCAGCGCCCGGCGGCGGATAGCCATTATCAGCGACCCCGGCAGCTTTACCGAGACCGACCAAGAGCTGACTTCCGACAATCTTCTGCAGTTTCCGGAATATGACGAAAAGCTTGCATTAGCCCGGCTTGAGAGCTCTGAGAACGAGGCGGTCATCACCGGGTTTTGTGAGGTCGGCGGGCATAGGACCGCAATCTTTGCCATGGAGCCGCGCTTTATGATGGGCAGCATGGGCAGGGTCGTAGGCGAGAAGATTACCCGGCTCTTTGAGGCGGCGACGGCTGCGCGCCTACCGGTGGTCAGTTTTACGGTCTCGGGGGGAGCCCGGATGCAGGAGGGGATTCTGTCGCTCATGCAGATGGCCAAGACCAGCGGGGCAGCAGGGCGGCACAGCGAGGGCGGCAACCTCTTTTTGTGTGTACTGACCGATCCTACGACCGGAGGGGTGACCGCAAATTTTGCCATGCAGGGCGATATAATTATTGCCGAGCCCGGTGCGCTGATTTGCTTTACCGGTCCCCGGGTCATCGAGCAGACCATCAGAAAAAAGCTGCCCGAGGGCTTTCAGAAGGCCGAATTTCAGCTTGAAAAGGGTTTTCTTGACGACATTGTCGACCGCAGGAAACAGCGGGATTACATCATAAAAATACTCAAAATGCACGCAAAGGGCGGGGCGGCAGTATGACGGCATATGATAAGGTAGTTGCCGCAAGAGCCAAGGGCAGGTTCACCTCGCTGGATTATATTGATTCGATATTCACCGACTTCACCGAAATGCACGGCGACCGGCGGTTTGGAGACGACCCGGCAATCGTCACCGGCCTCGCGTGGCTCGAGAATATATGTGTTACGGTAATCGGAATTGAAAAAGGGAAGGACATCAGGGAGAGGGCGCGGCGGAACTTCGGCTCGGCCCACCCCGAGGGATACCGGAAAGCGCTGCGTCAAATGAAACTTGCTGAAAAGTTCGGGCGCTCGGTCATATGCTTTGTTGACACCTCCGGTGCGTTTTGCGGGATGGCCGCCGAGGAGCGGGGTCAGGGACAGGCAATTGCCGAGAATCTCATGGAAATGATGGCGCTGAGGACCCCGATTATCTCGGTGCTGGTCGGCGAGGGCGGCAGCGGCGGGGCGCTTGCGCTGGCGGTGGCAAACGAGGTCTGGATGCTTGAGAACGCGGTTTATTCGGTCATCTCGCCCGAGGGCTGCGCGAGCATCCTCTGGAAGGACGGCAGCCGGGTCAGGGAGGCCTGCGAGTGTTTGAAGCTCACCGCCGGCCACATGCTGGAGCTCGGGGTGATCGAAAAAATCATACCCGAGGACGACGGGTTGTTTGAGAACTTTAAACGGGAGCTTGTCGCGGCGATTGAAAGATATGCCGGCAAAACGGGTGAGGAGATTGCACAGGAGAGGTACATGCGCTTCAGAAGGATGGGTGATTTGAAATGATCAGACTGGTAACAGATTCGACCGTGTACTTAAGGCGGGACGAGGCCGGCGAACTCGGGGTCAGGGTTGTACCGATAGGCTACCTGATTGGCGGCTGTTTGTACTCGGAATACTATTCCGACGACGACAATTTTGAGGAGTATCTGGCTTCGGGCGGCAGGATTTCTACCTCGCAGCCCGCGCCGGGAGTGTTTTTGGATGTTTTCCGCGAGGAGCTGGTGCGGGGCGACGAGGTGCTCTGCATAACCCTGTCCTCAAGGCTGAGCGGGATTTACAATTCGGCGGTCAAAGCCGCAGGTCAGTGTAGCGGCGTGCATGTCTACGACAGCCGGCTTACCGCCGGCGGGCTTTATCTTCTGGTTCGCCGGGCAAGGGAGTTAATTGACGAGGGCCGGAAAACCGACGAAATTCTCGGCGAGCTTGAGAGGCTGCGCGGGGAGATAACCGTTTATTTTTCGGTCGGAGATATGGCGCCGCTGAGAGAGAGCGGCAGGGTCGGCTTTGTGAGAATGGGTGTCAACACCATGCTTAACCTAAAACCGGTGCTGCTGCTAAAAGACGGGGCGGTATTTCAGGATTCGGTGGCTCGCGGGACAAAGGAGGCAATAAGAATCCTTGCCGGCAAAATACCCGAAGGAGTACGCATGGTTATCATAAACTATATCGGCAACAGGCGGGCGGCGAGCAGCCTTTACAACGTCATAAAGCAAAAACACCCCGATGTTGACATCCGGCTGAGCAGGCTCGGCCCGGTGCTCAGCGCGCATCTCGGCAAGGAAGTGCTTGCGGTTAGTTATTAGATATTGACATTAGATATTAGTGGAACCGAGAGAAAAATACGGGTGGAACAAAACGAAGGTTGCCGCGCCGGCATGAAAGTATTATGAAGAAATATTGTTTTGACACTGTTGATTCGACAAATGAGGAAGCCCGGCGGATTATCAGGAGCGGGGAGAGCTGCAGTTTTTATGTGATTGCGGCAAGCCAGACCGCGGGGCGGGGGCAGTTCGGGCGGGAGTTTTACTCGCCCCCCGGCGGGCTTTATATGAGCGTGTGTATCAAGCTTGACACAAGGCCAGATGCCGCCTGCCTCACGCAGGCGGCCGCGGTTGCGGCCTGCGAGAGCGTGGAGGAATTGTACGGTTTGGGGCTGAAAATCAAGCCGGTCAACGATATTATCTACGAATCAAAAAAAGCCGGCGGGATTCTGGTCGAGACTGCCGCAGAATATTCGGGCAGGGAGTATTATGCCATTTTTGGCATAGGACTCAACCTACGCGAGCCGCCGGGCGGCTTCCCGGCTCATCTCTCGGGTATCGCCGGACACATTTTTGAACATGAGGTGGACATAGACGCGCTGGCTGAGAGAATTGCCCGGACCATTTCTGAATATTCAAGAAATTCCGGCTCTCCCGTAATTATTGAAAAATATATTGAGCGGCTGGTGAGGCATGAGGGGAGAAACTAAAAATCTGGTAGTGGCCGCGACCTTTACGGCGGCAATATGTGTCGGGGCGTGGGTGAAAGTCCCCTTTCTATTTGTTCCGTTGACGCTGCAGGTATTTTTTGTCAATACGGCAATTCTGGCCCAGAAGACCGGATATGCGGTTCTTTCGGTGGCGGCGTACATTTTCCTTGGGCTGTCGGGTCTGCCGGTTTTCGCGGGCGGAGGCGGTCCGGGGTATGTCCTGCACCCAACCTTCGGGTATCTGGTCGGGTTTCTGCTTGCCGCCATGTCTTCGGCCTTTATCGACAGAAAGCGGGTATACCTGCAGAGCCTTGTGAATGAGCTGATAATCTACCTCTGCGGGGTGCCGTATTTTTTCCTTATATCAAATCTGTATCTTCATGCCAACATCCCGGTTTCCAAAGTTCTTGTCTGGTGTTTTCTTGTCTTTATTCCGGGGGACTTGGTGAGCGTTATCCTTTCGTGTGAGCTTGTGAGAATCCTTGCCCGCCGGCGGGTTTTGAATATTTAAGTGGATGCTAGGAACAGACGGGCGTGTGAACTGTGATGCCTGCGTTTTGAATTAGCAATACAGTTTATGGAAGTTTTTTGAGGATTCTCAAGGAATTTTTTCCAAGAAAGTTCCTTGAGCGGGGGCTCGGGGGCAGAGCCCCCGAAAAAAGCCAATAAAAAAACGCTCCCGGGTGGGAGCGTTTTTGAAATCACTTTTTATTCCTGAAGCAATCGCTGCAGAAAACCGGACGGTCTGTCTTCGGTTCGAAAGGAACCTTACAGGGTTTGCCGCACTCGGCGCATACCGCGTCATACATCTGGCGCGCGCCGCCCTGATTGCCCTTGCGAGCCATACGGCAGGTCTTGCAGCGCTGCGGCTTGTTTGTAAAGTTCTTTTCGACGTAAAACTCCTGCTCGCTGGCAGTAAAAGTGAATTCTTGCCCGCATTCCTTGCAGACTAAAACTTTGTCCTTGTACATATTTTTCCCCTTAAAAAATTGTGCGGGGCTGTAGCGCACCCGCACAATAATGCTATTATACAATAAGTTGTTTGGTTTGTCAAGTACTTTAGGAAAAGTTTTATAGACATTAAATAATATAATCCTGCAGCGCCCGGTAGGCAGACCTGGCAAAGCTGTCCGAGGACCCCCAGTCAAATCGGAAAAAGACGCCCTGGCCTCCGCCTCCGCTAACACAGTGAACCCGTGTGCGGCCCTCGAAGTTGTCTATGGTGACGGTCAGGGTAAGGCGGTTTGAAACGCGGTAGAAATACTTTTCAAAAACCATCACGCGGCAGGTGCCGCCTCCTGTGTGATGCAGGACATAATCGTCTATCAGCTCGCCGGATATGCTGCCCCCTATGATATAGCGGCTGACAAGATTTGCTGCGGTTGCCGGGTCGACCGATACATAAATCGTGTAGTTTCCCATGTTCACTCCTTAAGCGGTTGTTCATATCCGGCGGCCTGTCGGACCAGCCTATCTTGGCTGGCGGAAGATGCAGGCGAGACAGGCTTTGATATCGTCAGGCGTCCGGGAATTAATAGCTTTTCCTTGCAGTATCATTTTCGCTTTGACGAGAATGCGGATTATGGTTTTGGTCAGCTTATTGTCAGGTTTGGCTGCTGTAAGCCTCCTTTGGGTGAGTGTGAATGCAGGCAGGTCGGGCTTATAATCGGATAACAACTTCATCCCCCTCCTGACTTTTAACTTCAACCAGATTCCAGTCCGGATGTTTCCGCTTGTATCTCATAATGATCCGGCACAGCCGGCGAAGCTGCTGTGGTGTGATGTCACGGTCGAGGATACCATTTTCGCGCAGTCGCGTGTTGATGATGCCGGCGGCGCAGGCCGCAACCAGGGGGTTGAAAATCAGGATTGAAGGGAGGAGAATGGTAATCCTCCGCCTGCCCTTTTCCTTTACCGAAATCTTCATATTTATTTACTCAACCGATATGTCCACGATGTCGCCGTCTGCGCTCTCGACCTCTATCAGTTTGCCGTATGCGCCGCGCTCGACAAGCTCAAGAATTTTTTTGATATCAATATTCTTAAGGGCGTCATTGCCGGACACCTGCGGCATCTGCATACCGAGCTCGAGCCCGGCCTTCACCAGGGCCATCGGCAGGTTTACCCTGACCTTGTCGCCCTCACCCGAGTTTACGATAATCCGCAATGTCATCTCGTCAATGTTCTTCCGCTTCTCTTCAGGGAGCACCCGGGTTTCGGGCTCGGCTTTGTCGGTCAGCAGAATGTCGATGCTGACCCCGAGAATTTCGGCAAGCTTCGGGAGCAGCATGATGTCGGGGCAGCAGACATCATTTTCCCATTTTGATACGGCCTGCGGGGATACGTTCAGCCGTTCGGCCAGCTCTTCCTGTGTAATACCTTTTGCGCGGCGGTATTCCGCAATTCTTGTGCCAAGTGTTTTGCTCATGAGTTGCCTCTCCTTTTTGTTTTGATGAGATGATTTTAAGGCAGTATCCGGAATTTGTGAAGCAATCATTTGTTGAAAATGACAGGTATTACACAACCGGTGGTAGAAAAAACACTCAACCGGCGGTTGAGTCGGCCTGATGTACCCATATTATAAGTGTTTTACCGGCATAAGTCAATATAAAAGCAATGCAGAGTGGAAAAAACGAAGCCGGAAAGCAGGTGCTTTGACCGACGCAAAATCGGTCGAGAAGTTCCGAATTAACATTTACATAACAAAAAGTATATAAAAATTCAACAAATAGCTGATACAATGCTCGTTATACCATCAGACAAAGGAACTTTACATAAATATGAATGTTGACAGCGTAACTATTATATTATCCTTACTTGGCGGTGTAGCTCTTTTCCTTTTCGGCATGCAGCAGATGAGCAGCGGGCTGAACAAGGTTGCGGGCAGCAAGATGGAGACTATCCTCTATAAGCTGACCGGCAACAGAATTAAGGGATTTTTGCTCGGAGCCGGTACTACTACGGTTATCCATTCTTCATCCGCCACCTCGGTGATGGTTGTGAGCTTCGTGAACTCGGGCGTGATGAAGGTCAGGCAGGGGATAAGCATCGTCATGGGTGCAATCTTCGGAAACGCTGTCGCCAACTGGATACTCGTTCTCTCGGCTATCGATGGAGAAGGTGCCGGCTGGGTGTCGCTTATTTCAACCTCGACGCTGACTGCAATTATTGCGGTTATAGGCATTATACTCCGCATGTTCTGTCGCAGTCAGACCAAAAAATAAATCGGCGGCATACTGCTCGGGTTTTCAATACTGATGTTTGGCCTGAGCGCCATGAGCAATGCTGTGGCACCGCTGAAGGAGAATGAGGCCTTCATCAGCTTTTTGACCAAATTTTCAAACCCGTTGCTCGGCATTCTGGCCGGCTGCCTTTTCACCTGCGTGATACAGAGCGCATCGGCTGCTATCGGCATCCTTCAGACGCTGGCGGTAACCGGCTTGCTGACCTTCTCTATGGCATACCCGCTGCTCCTGGGTATTTCGGTAGGTGCCGCCATTCCGGTGCTTATCTCGTCTATCGGCACGAGTGTCAACGGCAAGCGAACGGCCTTTGTCTACCTTTTTATTGAAGCAGTAGGTGTTCTTATTTACGGGCCGCTCTTCTACATGATAAACGCATTTGTCCATTTTTCGTTTATGAACTCACTGATGACCGCCGTCAGCCTGGCGGTGCTCAACACCGTGACGCGCTTTGCTACGGTGGCAGTACAGCTTCCCTTCATTTCGCTGCATGAAAAATTGCTCTGTTGGATATTCAAGGACAAAGAAGCCGATGAAGAGACCGCCGAGCTCGCGTTTCTTGAGGACAGACTGCTCGACCATCCCAGTGTGGCTATCAACCAGTGCCGCACGGCTCTCGCCGCCATGGCCGGAAAGGTACACGAAAATGTTCTGCGCTCCTGGGAGCTGATAAAAAACTACAGTGAGGAGAATTATCAGACCATTCAGAAAAAAGAGACGACCGTCGACAAATTCTTTATCAAACTCGGCGACTATCTGGTCAAGCTCGCCGCGCGTGACCTGTCCGAGGAGCAGGGCAACGAGGTGTCAAAGTATATTCTGATAATCGGGGAACTTGAGCGGATAGGCGACCGGGCGGTTGTATTCTCCAGAATCGCCCAGAAGATAAACAACAACAAGCTGACCTTCCCGGCAGACGCTACGGCTGAGCTGGAGGTGCTACAGCGGGCTGTCGATGAGATCATTTCTATATCGGTTGCCGCCTTTACACAGGGCGACAAGCAGGCGGCATACCGTGTCGGGCCGCTGAAGGAGCTGATAGGCGGACTGTGCAGCGAGATAAAGATGCGGCAGATTCTGCGCATGCAGAGGCAGAATAGCAGCATAAGCAACATAACCGCTTTTAATGACCTGCTCACAAACTATGAGCGCACCACCGACCTTTGCCAAAATATAGCGCTCGGGCTTATCCATTCAAATTCCGCAGTCTTTGATACCGAAGAATATCTGAACGGCGTGCAGGACATCAAGTCCTTCGGGGCACAGCACTTTTATGAGGAATACAAGAACAAGTATGCTTTGAGCAATCCGGTTATCGAATCCCAGAAAGCATAAGAAGACCCGCCGCGCACAGCGCGGCGGGTTTTTAATCTTCGGCATTACCTCAAAGGGTAAAGCTGGTGTCCTCAGTTTATATACCTTTTTTTATCTAGGTGATTTAACATTGCCTTTCCGTTGAACTTGTTGAGCCGGCAGAAATACTCGAAAAACTCCCGGCAAAACAGCTTTTCCGGCCCATACAGGGTACTGTAAATGTCGAGCAGCAGGTTTGCGGTTTTCCAGTTCGAGACATACCGGAACTCCCTTGAGCCCCAGTGCAGTCGTTTGCCGTGTGACGCGGGCTCATAATATTGCCAGAACAGAAAGCGGTCTTTTGTTTCTGCAGGGAGTACAAGCCGGTACTCGGGATGGGCGGGGATAATTCCGTCTGTGCACTCTGCACCGACAAAATCATCGCTCACCATGAACAGCCCCCAGATATACCTCTTTTCCTCGGGGTCGTTTTTATCAAGATGTGTGAGGATGCAGGCAGTATTCGGATATATATCGGAAGCGACACGGGGCTTGCCGTAATTGCTCCCCGACAGGTATGTACCTGTTGTGACGGTCCAGTCGCGCAATACCTTTTGCCTGTCGTTATGGATGAAGCCGAAGGCGGCCTGCGAGTTGTCGCTTTTCGGGAGCTTTGCGTGCAGCCTTCGCTTCTCGAGCTCCTGCTGCTCCTTCTCGCGCAAAAGCTCGATTTCCCGGTTGTATTTATCAAGGAGTTTGTCGACATAGGCCTTGCATTTGTTATCGACAAGGCAGAGGTGCTCGCCAAAGGCGTCCGGGAAGGCGAATTTCTTCAGTTCCCCGCCGAACTCGACAAACACGACCCGGTCCTGTATCCGGGCTATGGTGCCCTCGCCTAAAATTCTGTGCCGCACGATTTTATTGATCAGTTCCATTTTTCCTCCTTGTTAAAAAGAAGAGCTTTCCATATCAGTGCCGCGCCCGGCAAAAATACAAAAAAGCCCTTCTTTTTTAAAGACGGTTCTTTTTATTTCTTATGTCTGTAAAGAAAAGGGCTTTCCATATCAGTGCCACCCGGCAAAAATATCAAAAGCCCTTCTTATTAAAGACGGTTCTTCGTGATAATATATTTTCGGTCCGGCAGATTCCCCGAAACCTGCCGGTAATTACATTATAACATATAAATATTATTTGTCAACCCATTTTGAGATATAATTAAACATCGACTGCCAGATTTGCCTTCGCTTCTTGACACAAGGGAGATTTTGGAGTATCATTTGTTTGACGCAGACAAAGGACAGCGCCGTTTGGAAGATTCAGCTATATACCCAAGTAGGCCAGAATGAAAATTGCCGCAGTTAGCGACCACTTCATGGAAGAATCCTTTTACCGCAGGTGTTTTTCGGACTACCCTGAGCTTGAAGTGACCGGAATCCCGTATTTCGGGGCAAGGACACGCCGGGGGATGCGGGCTATTGCCGATAAGATCGAGAAGGGCGGGCCGTATGCCGTACCACTGCCCGACGATATATACGAAGCAGTTGCCGGCGCAGATTTGCTGATGGTACACCTTTGTCCGGTTACCCGTCAGGTGCTCGACGCCGCGCCCCGGCTAAAGTATGTACTCACAAATCGCGGAGGGCTTGAAAATATTGATCTGGCCGCCGTCAAGGAACGCAACATCCCGGTGCTCTACAACCCTGCCCACAACTCAAACGCGGTGGCCGAGCTCACAATTTGCCTTATGATTGCCGAGACGCGGAATGTCGCAAGGTCGCACCATGCCTTAAAGAACGGCATATGGAGGGAGGAATACCCGAACTTCGATCGGGTCTTTGAGCTGAGGAACAAGACTGTGGGGCTTGTAGGCTTCGGCAATATCGGCCGGCGGGTCGCCGAGAAGCTTCAGCCCTTTCATGTGCGGATTATGGCAACCGACCCTAATGTCTCGCCCGACGACGAAGACATTGCGCGCTTTCATGTAGAGCTGACCGACCTTCATAATCTGCTCAAGGAGTCGGATATCGTGTCGCTTCACGCCCGCACCGATGACAGAAACGTGATAATAGGCAGGGAAGAATTTGACCTGATGAAGCCGACTGCCACCTTTATCAACACTGCGCGGGCATATATGGTCGATTATGATTACCTTGCGAAAATTCTCAAGGAAAACCGCATCTCTGGCGCCGCGCTTGAGGTTTTTCCCGAGGAGCCGCTGCCTGCTGACAGCCCCTTCCCGGCACTCGACAATGTAACCCTGACCAACCACCGCGGGGGAGATACCGTCAACTGCTATTCGGACAGTCCAAAAGACCTGCTTGACGCACTCTTTGCGTACATCAGAGAGGGCAGGCGTCCGAAATTCATAAAAGACTAATGTTTTAAGCGCGTCCATAAAAAAATTTACATAAACAGGAGACGGCCATGGAAAATATCCGCGTGATGAGCTACAACATCTGGGGCAACTGCCCGAAGGGCACGACAATTTCAAACCGCGACGATAATGCGGCGACGATAATTCTCCGTTACCTGCCCGACAGCGTGGGGCTACAGGAGTGTTCTCCGAAAATACGGGCCGAGGAGGTCAACATATTTGCGCTGCTGGCAGACGAATATGAGGAGGTCCCGGTAATACCGACCAACGAAAAGAAGAACAACTACACCCCGATACTCTACCGGAAGAGCCGTCTTGAGCTGATTGACTGCGGCTGGCATTATTTCGTGGGGCTCAACGACTCGGGTTCAAAGACAATCACATGGGCCTGCTATCGGCTTCGCAACTCGGACGCCGGCTTTCTGCATTTCAACACGCATTTTTACTGGACCGGCGACGATCCCGGACGTGCCGCCAGAATCACCAACACCGGCGAGCTTTTGGCACTCATGCTTGAGGTGACAGTAAAATACCCGCTGCCGGCGGTTTTTACCGGGGATTTTAACTGCCGTTCGGATGAACCGCCTGTTGACGTGCTCAGAAAATTCGGACTTGTCGAGGCGAGATATGCCGCTCCCGAGAGTTCGCCTTGGCGCTCGCACCATCCCTACCCGAAATTTGACCCCGAGCGGGGAGTATTCGGGGAGGGCACCTGTCCGACGAAAGAGCCCGAGCGGAGTATCGACCATATATTTTCGCGTGGTGATATCAGCCCGCGGCGCTTTGTCACGGTCATAGACCAGGAGGCGCTCGACTCAAGCGACCACTGCCCGCTATACTGTGATTTTGAATTAAATGTCACTGGGTAACAGAGTGATAATCAGGTCAAAAAAGCCGTGTGCCGCGTGCGCGCGGCTTTTTGCGGTGCTTCGGTTATAAGAACGCCGGCCCGGCGGGGGTACTGCGGATATCTTATTTTTTACGATGTCCGCGGTTGCTTTTCGCGTGCCCATGTGCTATACTTATTGGGTATTAACGCCAAAATTGAGAGGCATACCGATGAACACAAAGGAAGCATACGAAACATTCAGGGCTATCTACGAAAAAATATACGCCTGCCAGCACGCGCTTGAACTGCTCTATACCGACGGCGTGACCGCTGCCCCGGCAGGCTCGGCAGACGGGAGAGGGAAGACCTCGGGGATTTTATCCCAGCTTGAATACGAGCTGCATACCTCGGCGGACATGAAGGAGGCCGTGGCCTGCCTGATTCAAAATCAGGATGAGCTGACCGACCTGCAGCGCCGCGAGATAATCGAATACAACCGCAGAAATGAATTTATCGCCAGCATACCGGCCGACGAATATGTCGAATACCGCATGCTGATAAACAAGGCAGAAGCGGTCTGGCGCCGCGCAAAGCCGGCAGATGATTTTGCCGCCTTTGCCCCTTACCTTGAGAAGATTTTTGCCGCCGCGCGCAGGTTTGCGCTATATTACAGGCCAAACGACGACCCCTACGACACCCTGCTCGACATGTATGAGCGTGGCCTCACGCAGGCTCAGGCCGACGTGTTTTTTGGCTCGCTGAGAGAAAAAATCGTACCGCTGCTCCGGCGGGTCATGGCCTCCCCGGAATTTGACGACAGCTTTATGTACCGCAACTGCCCGATTGAAGCGCAACGCCGCCTCTCGGATTATCTGCTCGACACAATCGGCGTTGACCGCGAGTACTGCAGCATTGCCGAGACCGAGCATCCCTTCACAACAAGATTCAATAAAAGGGATGTCCGCGTCACCACCCATTATTATGAAAACAATTTTGCAAGTTCCATGTACTCGGTGATCCACGAGGGCGGGCATGCGCTCTATGAGCTCGGCAGCGGCGACGAATACGAGTACACCTGCCTTGCCGGCGGTATTTCGATGGGAATTCACGAGAGCCAGTCAAGGCTTTTTGAAAATATGATAGGCCGCAGCCGCGAGTATATCGAGCTGATATTTCCGAAACTCCGCGAGCTTTTCCCTGAGCAGCTTGCAGATGTCGGCCCGCGCGAAGTCTGGCTGGCTGTGAACAAGAGCCGGCCCTCGCTCATCAGAACCGAAGCCGACGAGCTGACATATCCGCTGCATATCATGGTGCGATATGAGCTCGAGCGCGAGATAATTGCCGGGCGGCTCAGTGTGTACGACCTGCCGGCAGCCTGGGCCGAAAAATACCGCGAATACCTCGGGATTGATGTTCCGGACAACACGCGCGGCGTGCTGCAGGATTCTCACTGGTCGGGCGGAATGATAGGCTATTTCCCGTCATACGCGCTCGGCTCGGCATACGCGGCGCAGATTATGGCCGCAATGAGGCGCGAGCTTGATGTTTCGGGCCTGATAAGAGCCGGACGGATAAAGGAAATGGTTGCCTGGCTGACCCGGAAAATCTACAGGCACGGCTGCATGTATGACCCGGCGGTGCTGCTCGAGTCCTGCTGCGGGGAGCCTTTCAATCCCGATTATTATACAGATTACCTTGAGGAGAAATATAATTTGATTATTGCCGAGCTAGGTGGCAGATAAATCAATGGCAGCGCGGGGCATACGCCCCGCGCTGCTGCTTTGCAATACTTTTTTGTTTTATATAGTGTTACTTTATTTGCGCGCGCAAAGAAAGTAACCAAAGAAATCCGCTCAGGGGGAAAACTAAGGTTTCCGCCCTGAGCCCCCCTTCCGCGCTCGGGGTGCGGGGTGTAGCCCCATGTGCTATAGTTTTTGGGGTTCTCAAGCTCCTTTTTTTAAAAAGGGTCTGGGCTCGGGGAAGCTGGACCCGGCTGATTCCTTCGCGGGCCGCGTTCTCAAGCTCCTTTTTTTAAAAAGGGTCTGGGCTCGGGGGCAGAGCCCCCGAATTATAGCTTCATGTCGCCGGGTTTTATCCATTTGATTTTGCGGAGCAGAAGCGCAAATAGAACCGACAGGACCGCCGGCAGGACGAAACAGATAAGTGCCAGCCCCAGCCAGTCTAAAAGACCGACAACACCGGGGTATAGCCCGCCGTACCAGCCGAGAATTATACCGACAGGACCGAGCAGGCCGCAGGTTCCCATGCCCGAATTTATCGGCTCGCCGTACATGCTAAGGCGAAAAACACAGGTGGCAAGCGGGCCGGTGACAGCCGAGGCAAGCGTGGGCGGTATCCAGATCCTCGGGTTTTTCACTATGTTCGGCATCTGCAGCATACTGGTACCCAGTCCCTGGGAGAGCAGGCCGCCCCAGCCGTTCTCGCGAAAGCTCATGACGGCGAATCCCACCATCTGTGCGCAGCAGCCGGCAACCGCCGCGCCTCCGGCCAGCGCCAGTCCGGGGTCGCCGTTAATTCCCGAGAGCGCAAGCGAGGCGCAGATGGCCGCGCTGCTGATAGGCAGGGTGAGCGCCATACCGATGACGACAGACACGATCACGCCCATCAGGAAGGGCTGAAGTTCCATTGCAAGCGAGATAAGGTCGCCGACATAGTCTACCGCCCTCCCGATATAGGGTGCGACAAGAATCGAGAGTCCGCCGCCGACAAGAATTGTCACAAGCGGAGTGACAAGGATATCGAGCTTGGTTTTCTTTGATACCAGCATGCCTATCTCGGCGGCGGCAATTGCAATGAAGAGCACC
The DNA here is from genome assembly GCA_012727435.1 of Clostridiales bacterium. Lineage (GTDB taxonomy): Bacteria > Bacillota > Clostridia > Oscillospirales > CAG-272 > UMGS1002. The sequence continues at coordinate 35,443 of JAAYHB010000014.1, forward strand.
GCGAGCGGGCCGCCGGCCCCGCCCTTGGAATTTGCTGCCCAACCTACGGCGGCGCAGGAATAGATGACAAGCGGGTGTGCTTTGAGGGCATAGGCGATTGCCGCCGCCATCGCCGGCCCGGCCACCGCTTTGGCAAAGCCGCCGATCTCAGAGAAAAATGTAAGTCCCGGGATAAGGCCGATAGCCGACAGTATGGCGCCGATGAGCAGCGAGGAGAAAAGCCCCTGGGCCATGGCTCCCATGGCGTCAATGAAGTAACGCTTTAAAAGGGTCTTGAGCATAGCAACCTCCCCTGAAAATTATTGCCAACATTATACCATCTGACTCTGCTCAATACAAGAGGCGGGGCGTTATGAGAGGATATAAATTTTGCCGGCAGTGTGGCGCGGGATATGTAAAATTTCCCGAAAATTCCGGGCTGCTATTGAATTTTTTCTGATTTAGGATATACTATTAGGAGAATTCATACTTGTGAGGCCTATATGGAAAATAAACTAAAAAAGCTTGATAATTACAAGGGTGTCGGGGGTCCGGTGCTTGTTATGGTCATGGACGGCGTGGGGATCGCGCCGCCTTCGCCCGGCAATGCGGTGACCGAAGCCTATACGCCGACGCTCGACCGGCTGATGGCGACCTACCCGATGGTACAGCTCAAGGCGCACGGTACGGCGGTTGGCCTGCCGACAGACGATGATATGGGCAACTCCGAGGTCGGGCACAACGCTCTCGGTGCAGGGCAGGTTTACGCGCAGGGCGCGAAGCTGGTCAACCAGTCGATTGAAACCGGCAAGATGTATACGTCAGATACGTGGCGCGAGCTTATCAGCTATGTCAAACAGAACAACGGCACGCTGCACTTTATCGGCCTTCTGTCCGATGGCAATGTACATTCGCACATTGACCACTTGAAGGCGATGGTAAAGCAGGCCAAGGTTGAGGGAGTGCGGCGGGTCAGGGTTCATGCCCTGCTTGACGGCCGGGATGTCGGCGAGACCTCGGCGCTTGAATATATCGAGCCCTTTGAGGAATACATCGCAGGGCTGCGCTCGGAAGATTTTGACGTCATGATAGCCTCGGGCGGCGGCCGGATGAAGGTTACCATGGACAGGTACGAGGCAGACTGGAGCATCGTCGAGCGTGGCTGGCGCACGCATGTGCTCGGCGAGGGCAGACAGTTTGCATCGGCGGCCGAGGCGGTGAAAACCTACCGCGAGGAGCTTGGCTTGATAGACCAGTTCCTGCCGCCCTTTGTCATAGCCAAGGACGGCAGGCCGGTCGGCCCGATATGTGACGGGGACAGCGTGATTCTCTTCAACTTCCGCGGCGACCGCGCCATTGAGATATCAAAGGCCTTTGAGTACGACAACTTTGACAAATTCGACCGCGTGCGCCGCCCAAAGGTGCTTTACGCCGGCATTCTTGAGTATGACGCCGATATGCATATCCCGTCAAGATACCTTGTCAGCCCGCCCGAAATTGTCAACACCATGGGCGAGTACCTTGTGAACACAGGCATTACCCAGCTTGCCATATCCGAGACCCAGAAATACGGGCACGTCACCTATTTCTGGAACGGAAACCGGTCGGGCAAATTCTCGGACGAGCTTGAGACATATATCGAAATACCCTCCGACCGCATGCCCTTTGAGCAGCGCCCCTGGATGAAGTGCGCCGAGATAACCGACAGGCTCATTGAGTGCATTGAGTCCGGGAAATATCGTTTTCTTCGCGTGAATTACCCCAACGGCGACATGGTAGGGCATACCGGCAGCCTTGCGGCGGCGCGCTGCGCGATGGAGGCGCTTGATTTGCAGCTTAAGCGCCTGCTTGCCGCGGTCGACGCGGCCGGCGGCGCGGCGATAATCACCGCCGACCACGGCAACGCCGACGAAATGTATGAGATAGACTCAAAGACCGGACAGCCGAAGAAGGACAAAAACGGGCATTTCATCGCCAAAACCAGCCATACCTTAAATCCGGTGCCCTGCATTATTTATGACAACTTCACTGCCGGCGCGTATAAAGTCAAGGCCGGGCCGAAGTTCGGGCTGTCAAATGTAGCAGCCACGGCGGTGAATCTTATGGGTTATAAGGCGCCCGAGGTTTGGGATGAGTCGATGATCGTAATAGATTAAGAGATTTTACAGCGGGGAAGCCGATGGCTTCCCCGCTGTAAATATTAATATTGCAACAAACATATTTCAATCCACACCCTCCGGGTGGAGGGTGACCGCGCTGTCAAGTGGTAATGTTGCACAAAGTTTATTTCAATCCACACCCTCCGGGTGGAGGGTGACTATTAGCCCGCATTCGCATTACCCCGGAATTGTCATTTCAATCCACACCCTCCGGGTGGAGGGTGACCCATGTATAACTCGGTTAATGACGCAGTACGCCAATTTCAATCCACACCCTCCGGGTGGAGGGTGACAGCTTGTTATCGGTCAGCTCCCGAATACGGTAGCGATTTCAATCCACACCCTCCGGGTGGAGGGTGACTAAGAACTGCACGACGTCGCCAAGAGCGATCTCAATTTCAATCCACACCCTCCGGGTGGAGGGTGACCGCGGAGATTTGAAAGCTCTTTGATATTGAATCCATTTCAATCCACACCCTCCGGG
>JAAYHB010000015.1 GCA_012727435.1 Clostridiales bacterium
AACTCGCTTACGCTCGCCCTTGACATCCTCTAATAGAATGCATAAATGTTAAAATTTACTAATTAGAAGAAAGGAGGACCTAACTAAAAAAAACGAAAAATCTGTCTTGACAATGGGGAGCACTATAGCCCGCACCTATTTAAAACGGCGGGAGTATGCCGCTCCCGCCTCTTTGCTATATGTGTATGGTTATTCGTTAAAGCCGCTCTCGATAAGCGCGGCCAGACCGTCAATTGCCTCTTCCTCATCCGGCCCTTCGGCACGCAAAGTTATGGTCATTCCCTTGGCAATCCCGAGAGATAACACGCCGAGCAGACTTTTAGCGCTGACTGTGCGGTCGTCCTTTTCCACCTTAATCACCGAACGATAGCTGTTGGCCTTCTGGACAAAAAAGGTCGCCGGTCTTGCATGAAGGCCGATTTCGTTGGTGATTGTTACATCGCGTGATACCATATTTATACTCCTATTATTCACAACATGCGTGTCGGTTAGAATTAGTATAGCAAAACGAGGAGCTAAAATCAATAGTAATTTATTTGTATTTTTTAATGAATTTTCTCATAATGCAGCAAATGTAATGGGGCAATTCACACATATTGCGGTCAAATCACTGTGCGGGAGATATGCCGGTTATCGTCATTTGAAGGGTGACCGTGTCGGTGTAAAGCGTTATTCTCTGCCCCGGGGCGAGATACTTCTTGCCGTCCAGCAGAAAGTAACCCTCACTGCTGTATGTCCCCCGGCAGATAAAAGCCCCGTCGGCGTCGATCAATGTGAATTCCGGATACGAGGCGTACACCGGCCTGCCGCCGCTGTCGGTTATATACCTTGCTGAAGGCCTGACAATCAGGGTCTCACTTCCGGCAGTTTGCTTTGTGTAGGCCGAGAATTTGGCGACCCCGAGCAGCTCTCCCACCTCGGTCCCGTCGTCAAAATACAGCCTGTCGCCTTCTTTGAGGAATCCCGGCAGAGTGTAGTTGACCCCCTCTATCCGGAAGGTTACCTGAAAATCGGTCAGCTCCTCCCTGAGGCCGAGGCGGTCCATCAGGGTATACCTGAATACGATCCCGGCAATGCACAAAAGCACGACAAGGATTATTATCGCGTCAAGTATATTGAACCTTACCTTGTTTTTTGATTCTTTTTTGCTATCGCCGTTCATCTTTCCGCCTCCTCTGTGCCGCCTACAATATAAACCGCAATACAAGTCCCGGTGCCTGTAAATCCCGGAAAGCAGAGAGTCACCGGCGAGCCCACCGAAATCCGGCTGCCCTTGACCCGGTAGCCGCTGCCGGCGGAGTAATCGGCGGTTGCCTGTATGGTTATTCTCAATGTCTTCGGGGTGTTTTGGTTGTTGTCCTGCGGATAGGCCACCGCCTCAAGTATACCGAGCTCGGGGTTATACACATATTTGACCATGTCGGACTTCTTTACCGCCGTCACAACCCCGACGGCGCTCTTGCTGACCGAATCGTAGACTACGTCGCCGTTTCTGACCGAATCGGCAAGGCCTGCTTCAACGCCCTCGATTTCCACGGTGTAGGAAATTGTCCTCTGCTCGCTCTTTGAGCCGAAAATGTTCAGCGGCGTGAAGAACGAGGCGACAAAAAGCGCCGCCAGCAGTATGACGATAATGAAAATTATGTCAAGGACATTGATTCTGCGGTGCAGCGGCTTGTTTTCCCCGGAGTCGCGGCGCCGCTCGTCGCTGATTGTGTATCCCATGCATACCTCCCGCCGCCCCAGGGCGGCAATTCTGAATTTTATCCGATATATAGGCTTATGTCTGCCGAGTCGGGGCTGAGCTTATCGTAAACCGCCTCGTTCTCATTCCGCGACGCGGTCATATAGGACACGGTGAGCGCCATCATCACCCAGAAAAGGAAGAACACCCGAAAGTTGTACCAGACGTGATCGAACAGCCCCATGACCAGAATCGAGATAATCCCGCAAAGCCCGGCGGAAACGGTCATCTTATCCTCGGCCGGCGAGACCGAACGCAGAATAAACTCAAAGCAATTCTGTATAAACAGCAGAATGATTATTATAAGTATCACCAAACCGGAAATTCCGGTTTCGACAAGCACCTGCATTGCAAGATTGTGAGCATGCGGGACAAGCTCGGTCCCGGCATATGCAAAGGCTGGGTAAAGCTGTTCAAAGGCGGCCTGCCCCACCCCGATGCCCCCGACCCATGTCTCGCGCAGCATTTCAAGCACTCCTCGCCAGGTCATCACGCGGTAATAAGTAGAGGAATCGGCAAGATTCCCGATGCTCATAAACCGCCCGACAATGCCCTCGGGCAGCACATAACCGAGCAGCGGTGTAGTAAGTCCGATGCCGAGCAGCACAGCCAAGGTCTTATAGCTGAATATGAGGAAAAACAACGTGATTCCGATTAAAAACCCGAGCCATGCCCCGCGAGACCAGGTCCAGACAAGGCAGAAAAGCGAGCTTATCACCGACAAAAATACAAGAAACCGCTTATTTATGCCCCGGGCATATAGTGCCAGAGCAATCAGCAGCGGGAAAACCAAAATAATGTAGCTTCCGAGCATATTCGGGTTGTCAAAGAAAGCAGTGACCCGCCCCGGGATGTATGAAAACATCTCACTGTCAAGCCAGGATGAAGCTGACCCGACACGCCCGAGGATATACTGTGCCATACCGGAAAACGACACGACAACAAGGGTTATTGCAAGAGCGGCCATAGCATGCCGGCAGTTCTCGCGGGTGCGGATTAAGTTTACTATCAGAAAATACCCTAAGAGAAGGATTGCATACATTGCGGCCGAGGCAAAAGAGCCTGCACCTCCGACAGATACCATCCCGCCGAGGATCTGATTTATTGCAAACAGCGTGACAAAGCAGCCAAGCAGGCCGAAGCGCATGGTCCTCTTGCCGCGCAGGTATTTGATAAGATAGCTCAGTGTTGTTATCAGGACGCCGAGGGCCAGCAAAAAGGTCGGATGCTTTGTGACAGACAGAAGCGGGGTTATTATAATCAGACCGAGAATACCCGCCTCGGGCTGGTGAAAAATCACCCAGCAGACAACGATAAGGGCAAAGGCCATCAGAATGGCAACCGGGCTTACAAAATAGGTCATAAAACCGAAAACCATGCCCAAAATGACCGCCGCGTTGTATTTGGCGTTGCCGCTCCGCAGCTTCTGCGTAAATTTTGCCTCGGGGATTTTGAGTGCGTCAATGAGCAGGTATCTTGCAATGCGGCTGCCCTGTATGCATTCGGCAAGCGTCTTTTTGCTCGCCAGCATCGGCACCGAAAGCACGACTATTATGGCACCGGCCATAAAACGGCCGAAATCGACCTGCATACGGAGGGCGTAAACCTGAATTGTATAAATCAGCATGGCATATATGCCGAAAATTATGCTGAAGGCACCATAGACCCGCAGGCTGCAGCCCAGCATATAATCCGAACCGGCGCCGAGGCCGGCGAGCAGCAGGCTGTTCTCAAAGCTGCCGGCCACACGCCGGCGCACCTTCTTGTAAAAGGTCTCCCTGCCGCGCACCCGCCGGGTACCAAAGCCCGAAAGGCTACGGGTAAACAGTTCTTCTTCCTTGTTGTAGGAAGTGAGGATCGTGCCGAAAAAGCCGCCGCCAATACTCCGGTAAAGCCATAGAGCGGCTTTTCTGAAGGCGTTGACAAGCAGGCTCCGGTCGGCAATTGTTGCCACCCGGTTTTTCCTTGAATCCGATTTCAACTGCCCCCCTCCTCCTTTCTCAGCAGATCGGGGCGCCGCTGGGCGGTCAGCCGCAAAGCCTCTTCCCTGCGCCATTTTTCTATGTTTTCATGGTGCCCCGAGAGCAGCACGTCGGGCACCTTAACCCCGTGGAATTCATACGGCCTTGTGTACTGCGGATATTCGAGCATTCCGCACGAGAAGCTCTCGTCTTGATGACATTCCTCGGCAGGGAGAACTCCCTCTACCAAGCGCGCCACGCAGTCAACCAGAATGCAGGCCGGAATCTCCCCGCCGGTGAGCACAAAGTCGCCTATCGAGATTTCCTCGTCGACAATCTCGTCGATTATGCGCTGGTCCACACCCTCGTAATGGCCGCAGAGTATGATGAGCTGGTCGTAACTGGCAAGCTCCCGGGCGATATTCTGATTCAGTATCCTACCTTTCGGCGACATGTAAATCACCCGGCGCGAAAGGTCTTCGGCCCCCGCGGCTTTGGTTTCGGCCAGCACCGCCATGTAGCAGTTATAAATCGGCGGCGCCATCATAACCATGCCCCGCCCGCCGCCGTAGGGGGTGTCGTCAACCCGGCGGTGCTTGTCCTCGGAATAATCCCTTATGTTATGTGTCTTCACGACGATGTGCCCGGCCCGACGTGCCCGGCCGATAATGCTCTCACTGAGCACCGTGTCGACAAGGTCGGGAAAAAGGGTCATTATATCAAATCTTTTCATAATTTCAAGACTCAAACATGCCCTCAATCGGCCTGACGAATACCCCTCTGTCAAGGTCGATCTCCACAACAAACTCGGCCACCGCCGGCATCATCGTCTCGCCGACGTCGGTTTTGATAACATAAATATCCGACGCGCCGCGGTTGATCACGTCGACAATCTCCCCGTAAACACGCCGGGTGTCGGCATCTATCACCGGAAGGCCAATGAGGTCAACGATAAAATGCGCGCCTTCCTCAAGAGCTATGTCCCCCCGGGCTGCGTAAACAATTCTGTTTTTATGGCTCTGTGCGGTGTCAAGGTCTGAAATACCGGCAAGCTTTGCCAGCACGAAATTCTTAAAAACCGAAGCTTTTACAACCCGAAACTCTGTATACCCATTCCTGTCCCGAAGGAAAAGCCTGCTCAGCCCGGCTAGCACCTGCGGCGTGTCGCACCAGGACTCAAGTTTTAGCGTGCCGTCGGTGCCGTGTGTGTTTATTATTTTCCCGCATTCAAGATATTCGGCTTTCTTTTTCATTTCACCTCTTGCATTGCCGCATTTTTCGGCCGAAATGCTTTAGTTTACATGACGGTATGTATGCCGGCATTAAATCAGATAATTAACCTACGATGTGGTTATTATAGCATAGAGTCCCTTTATTTGCAACACTCGGGGCCATATTTTTGATAGCCCGGCGATAAACAGCAAAACATTTTCCAGACTATTGAAAACTCCGGGCTTATCGGTTATAATAATAGTGAAGTTTAATCAGGAGGAATCAAAATGTACCGATTGCTTGAAGCCGGCACAACCACCACAAATCCGACAGGAACATGGCTCTATTCGGTGGCCATGATTGTCGTCTTATTCGTGGTGTTTTACTTTTTTGGAATACGGCCTCAGAAAAAGCAGGAAAAACAGCTTGCAGAGATACGAAACTCCCTGCAGGTCGGCGATGAGATTACCACAATCGGCGGTATAATCGGCAAGGTTGTCAGCATCAAAGAAGAAACCGCGACAATAGAAACCTCACACGACCGCACGAAAATCCGCATACTCAAAAGCGCGGTGCGTTCTATCGACGTTCGTGCCGAAGACGCCGAACCATAATTATTCATAAAACACGCCCCCGGCGAATATTATCTATCAGAGATTATTGTTCGCGGAGGCGTGTTTTATGTCAGGCGGGTCACCAAAAAAAAGAAAAAGAAAACCCAAAGGACAATCGGGCGGGCCGCCCTCTGCTTCAAAAAGCCTTTTGCTCGGGTTGCTCTGGGCTGCGGGCGCTGCGGTGGTTTTGATTTTCATCTTCTCCGCAATAGTTTACGCGACCCCCGACCCCGGCAGTCTGGTGCTGCCGGCGGCGCTTGCCGCGGCTTACTTATCGGCATTTGTCGGCGGGTTCGCCTCAGCATGGATAAACCGCGGAGACGCGCTTGCCTGCGGGCTGATTATCGGCACGGCACACTTTGCTCTCATTGTCCTGCTCTCGCTGATAGCTCCCGGCGGTGCCGCCTCTGAAGTCGGTTTCTGGGCGTCGGTAGGCCTCCATGCGCTGGTAACAGGCTTCTCTGTCCTCGGCGCCTTGGCCGGGACCAGTATTCGCGAATCGGGCAGCCGCCGGCCGCGAAGGAAATGATTATTCGGGGGCGCTGCCCCCGAGCATCCTCTTTTCTTCGCAGGGCTCCGCCCCGCACCCCGCTCAAGCCCCTTTTTGAAAAAGGGGCTTGAGTATCCCCAAAATTTAAACCTTATTGCTAATAAAGTAGCGCGGGCCCCATGACACGGATTAACCCGTGAGATGCTTGCATCTCGTTTCAATAAGTGCAAGGGAAAATATTGTCATAATTATTGTTATATGATGCATAAGGACAGTGGCGGGAGTGAGTCCTCCCGCCGGTTTTTATGTGAGAAGTCCGGATTGACAAACATTCGGTCTGTGTGTATAATTATTCCATGAAACTTCACGGAGGTAGCTTAAGATGATTGCAACACTTGTTTTTGTCGATGTCCTGCCCGAGCATGTCGAGGCATTCAAGAAAATCACTCTCTATAACCATGAAAACTCGCGCCGCGAGCCGGGGAATATTAGATTTGACGTGCTCCAGAGCAAAGAGGACCCGACAAAGTTTGTCCTATATGAGGTTTATGCCGACGAGCAGGCCGCCGCCGAGCATAAAAAGACGCCGCATTACCTGCGCTGGCGGGATGAGGTAGCTCCGTATATGGCGGCACCCCGCCGCGCCCTGCCGACAACCCCGTTGGCTTTTGATTGACATAGGATTTAACTGTGCATATTGAGTCAGCCAAAAAAACAAAGGAAGCAAAGCGCGGGACATGTGTCCCGCGCTTCATGTATTATGTATGTGAGTTTTTTAGGATTCTCAAGGCCCTTTTTTCAAAAAGGGTCTTGAGCGGGGTGCGGGGGGGAGCCCCGCGAAAAAAAGCGGGGTTTCGGGGGCGAAGCCCCCGTATAAATCAGTATTGATACACATCAATAATCTTCTCGGTCGCGCCGACTTCGGAGCAGATTGCGCTCATAGCGTCGCAGTATTTGCCGTAAAGCCTGTCGGACAGTTCCTCGTCCTCGTCGAGCACCAGCATTGCCGCAAGATACAGAGAAGCCGGCCCCAAAAAACGGGGGGAGAGCGAGAAGGGCGAAGCAAGCTCTATCATCACCGACCCGAACTCGGGTTGTTTGCCATAACCTTTAGTTTTTCTGTACAGCCGGTCTATTTGAGCGGCCTCGCAACAGAAGGCGGCAAGCAGGTAAGGCGCCCTCTCGGCGTAATCGGCATTATGCACGGCATTCCTCTCGCCTATCATTGAGAGCGCCGCCTCGTAAATTTCGGTGCAAATTATCCGGTTTTCCATAGTTACTAATCCCTTTTTCAGAATTGCGGCGTGCTGCCGCGATGCCTCGGAAGCGCCCGGAGCGTCTAAATGCGCTCCGGGCTCAAAACCTGATTATGCAGTTACCGGTATACCCAGATTGAGCAATACCACCTCGTCGGGGTAGACCACCTTTGCGCCGTAGAGGTGCAACCCCTTGACCGCGTCGGCAAACCGTTTCTCGGGGCGGTAGGCGCTGATTTCCGAGAGCTGCTCGGCAAAGGCTATCGCGCGTCTTGTCCGCGCCAGACACTTATAGTAGATTGTCTGATCGGCCGTCTCTGTTGCGATGTTGTTCGAGACATAGATTTTGCAACCGCCTATCGAACCTATGCAACCGCATTCAAGCTGCTCGCGGTTGTCGGTCGAAAGATCGATTTTGGCTTTGAGAATAAGCGCCGCTATCTGGGGGGATACCTCAATGACGATGTCCGAAGCGTCGGTCACATCCTTGGTGTAGAGCGCCGTCCGGGCGTCGATTAAGTACCCGATGATGTTTGAGGTCGTGGTGTTCGCTTCGGTGATGGTGGTACCGGCGGCCGAATAAAGCGAAAACACATACCTGTCGGCGGCATTGGCCAGCGCCGCAGACGCCACCTTCATCGCCTCGTCCATAAGTTTCGGGGTGCACTGGGCGCGGTCGATGTCGTCAATCTGAAAATTGAAGGCCTTTGCCTGGTCGATTACCAGGGTGCGCAACGTGTCGGATAGCGCCTGCGGAGCCGACATATCGGTGTCCTTGGTATAGTCAAAGACATTGACCGTACCGACGCCGATGATATTGACTACCGAGCCCTTCTCCTTGATATCGCCCTCGTAGTCGCGGTTGCAGTGGCTGACCGCGATATACCGGCGGTCGAGCTGAGTGTAGAGGTTTTCGCTCCATATTGTCGGAATGAAATTCGAGATAGCCATTTTTGTCTTCCTTTCTTTTTTTTATTTAACTCCAGTGTTTCATGGAGTCGATAATCTTTCCATAGTTCTCTTGCACCTCGGCGGCGCTCATCCGGCGCACCTCGGCGGGTGAGAAATAATCTGACCTGCTCCTGCCGTCTACCGGGCCGGCAGAGTTTTGGCGGTTTTTTAAATTGATTTCGGCAGCTATTGCAGCCTCACGCTCCCGGCGCACCTTGTGATATGAATAGGCTGCGGCAAGCGGAATGCCGCGCCTGACCTCCTCCCATACCTCATCGGGCAGCGAACCGAGCTTTTCGTCGGGAAAAAGCCCGGCAAACTCGGCCGCCTCGCGCGACATACGCAAAAGCGCTTCCTGCTGGGCCGCAAGCTGCTCGCGCAGCCGCCCCACCTCGGCGCGCAGCTCTGCAAGCTCCTCCTGACCGGTGGTTGCGGCCCTCTGCGGGCTTTCGTCTTGTTCTGCGTCACCGCTCTCCTCATCGGGCGGCGGCTCTACATCAGATCCGCCGGCTTCTGATTCGGTTTCCTGACAGGACTCTCCGGTGCCTTCCTGTGCGGTTACGGCCGATTCTTCAGCCTCCCCCGCCGCCTGAGAAATCCCTTCGTTCGGCGAATCTTCCTCCGCGGGTATCTGCTCTCCGGCAGCTCCGGCGATTTCGCCGGCTTTATTCGGGATTTCCTCGCCCGGGATGTTTTCGGTAATTAATATCGGCATGTCGTGTCCGGCCTCATTCATTGGCCGCCTCCTCCCTTCCCGCATTTTTTGTTGCCTTGAGTTCCTCAAGCAAGAGGGCGCGGTCGGCAATCAGGCCCGGGGGCAGCCGCTCGATGTACTGCCCGGCGGTGATGTGCCCGCATTCGAGCAGCTTGTTTAAAATACTCATCGCGCCTGACGCGCCGTAGCGCGCAAACTCGCCGACATCCACCCGCGCCCGAAGCAGCGCCCCCTTGAGCCGGCTTAAGCTGATTCGCTCGGCGCGCTCTGTTCCTTCTTCCATGTAGGGGAGCAGCCGCTCGTCGGGATAATAGGCGCAGATCATGTCTACCCAGATGTTTGCCAAATCCTCGATGCACCGGCAGAGGCTGCGGCGCACCTGGTCGAGCGGGATTCTGGCCGCCTCCTGCAGGGCAAGAATCGCGCTGGTGTTGACAGCCTCTCCCTCTCCGAGCGCGGTTTCGGTCGCCCCCATCAGCTCCTTGGTCATGTTCACGGCAAGCCCGATAAGCTCGAGGTACCCTTCCTGCAGCTTTCCGACACCTACGACAGACACGGCGTCGGCCACGTTTGTGCCGCCAAGCACCGCGATTGCCTGTCCCACCTCGTTGCTCCATTCGGGGATCCTTGATTTGTCGTACACCACCTTTGAAAAGGCGGTGTCGGTCATGTGTTTCATGACCATCGCAAAGGCCCGGTTTATGAACTTCTGGTTGGGGATCAGCCCGGTTATCGGCGAGGTCCCGTGAAAACTGTTTTTGGTCGGGTACCAGTTCATGTAGGCTACGGGATAGAGGGTCATGTTTGTCTTCTGCCGGCGGATTACAACCTCCTCGGTGGACTTTTCGAAGACCACAAAGCCGTCTTCCCTCCAGAATTTGATTATGCATGTTGCCTTCCTTTCTCCTTCGTCATCGGCATGAAGCTCGTACTCGGCCATGTCACCCGATTGGTTTTTAGTCTCGTCATCCGGAACGATTCTGGCAACCGCCTCCTCGGGTACGCGGTTTTTCCTTGCCTGCTCTCGCAGCGACGCGACACTTTCGCGCCCCGAGAGGATAATGTACTCCTGCGACTGTATATCGGCACGGTTGACGTCGGCCACGAACAGATTTACATTGTCGACAAGCTCTGTCACAATGTCGCCGGTAAATTCCTGCCCCGAGTCTGCCACAGGGTCCCACCAGCAGTAAAAGACCCCGTCCCCCGAGATTGCAGCGTCATAGAGCAGCGAGTATAGTTTGTAGTCCATTTTGGCGCGCTCCCAGCGGTATGAGGCGTTTTTTGAAAGCACCTCAACCGCCCGCCGGATGACCGCAGCGCTCCCGGGATCCCGTACAAATGGCAGGTTTTCGTCGGTGAAGCTGAGCGACACGCTGCCCGGCAACACGCTGCAGATAAGGTAGTCAACTATCCGGCGAATGATGTTGAAAACCGGCTTGGGAAGCTCGGCGCCCTCCGAACCGTACCACTGGTTGCCGCGGTAGAAGCGCTCGTTCTGGCGAATTGTCTCAAAAAGCCCTATCTTTTGTTTGTACTTAAGACCGGCCTCATACTGCTGCCATGCTTTGGTTTTAAGTTTCTTCATATTTGTGCCCCTTACCTTTTATTTGTCGGCCACAACCAGAATGCCGAATATCTTCTGCCGGCCGGGGCCGCCCGCCCTTATGCGGTACTTTACATGCGATATCCTGCCGGTATACGTGCCGGCCCTCCGGCTCTCGATCCCCGGTCCCGGCCTGCCCTCAAAATGAATCTCGCACAGCCGACCCCCGCTGTCGTGCAGGCTGACATAAAAATCACTCTCGGCCGTGCTTACCGCCATCACCCGCTTGACCCGCTTCTTCAGCCCGACGTGCCCCATGTCTGTATACCGGCTCTCGTATTCGGCGACAATTTCGGCGCCGCAGTCTGTGTACTCCTCCTCACCGAACATAAAGATATCCCCGCCATTAGAGAAGCCGAGCCTGCCGCCGTATCTGAAATAATGTTCTCCGAAAATACCGGTGTGGCAATACCACTTGTCAAGGCGGTAGTTGTAGACAAACACCCGCCCTTCGGTGTCGGCAGGGTTGGCTATCCAGATTTCGTCGGCCTCGCGGTGATTTATGGCGAGCGCCCCCTCGCCGAAGTTACGGCCAAGCAGCCCCGTGAGCGGCCCCGAGATTTTTCTCGCGTTGCTCTCGTCGCGCTCGTCGGTGTTTGAGGTCCAGCGATAAATCCCGTCACGGCTCACGGTCACCGGGTCGTTGTCGCAGAGCACGACGCCGCCGGCCGAAATGCAGCCGACCCCCGAATTTACCGGCCGCTCGGGCATATCCTGATAACTGTCCTCGGACAGGTCGGTCACCCGCGTCTCATCGGCCGAGAAGAGCAGCAGCCGGTCGTAGTGGCGGCAGATTGCCCGGACATCGGCGCTCCCTGAAGCGACCAAAAAGTCATACCCCACCGGGAAATAAAGCCCGCAGGAGGCCGGAACATGCATCTTTGACCTTGCAAGGTCGGCTGCCCCGACATACTTCGAGCGGAACACCCTTGAGCGGTCGGCACCTCCGAAGCAGTAGACGCTGTTGTCGTATTTCCCGCCGAAAACCGCGGCGCCGGTACAGGCGCTCAATGCGCTTCGCTCGTTGTGGCTGCTGCCGATATGCAGGCATACCTCAATTCTGGTATTTAGCGGATGAGTAGTCCCGAGATTCAACGTTTTACCGTTAAGACTGTAACCGCTTGTAACCCGAGTCCCATTGATAAAGAGGCTTATCACCGACTGTGCTGCCACCCCGGTATTCACCGACGACGCAGAAGATTCAGACAACACATAGGTTATCCTGATATATTCCGAGAGTTGGTTTATCGGCTCATTGACCGGCCCGCCGGTGTGCGCCCACTCGCGCCCGTAAAGCGGGATATAGCCCTCGACCGCGGAACCGCCATTCCGCGTCACCGAATACACGTCCCGCCCGTCGATAAGGTACAGCCTGCCCTCGACCTGAAAAAAGCAGGCTGAACCGTCCGAGGTGCCGACGGTGAGCAGAGCGCTGTATTCCCGGATATCGGGATTTGCAAGATAAACCGTGTCGCCGGCCAGCACGAACAGGCTCGCCACCCCGTCGACCTCCCCCGACCAGATCGCCCTGACGTCGGCCGGAAGGCTGAGCGCACGCGCATATCCGCAGCGCTTCTCAAGTGAGCCGTCGGCAAGAATCCTGAAATTCTTAATATCCTGCGCGACATTCGCCTCTCCGATGCATGCCCGGCGGTCAATGCCGCCGAATTCCCCCGCATACAGCTTTGCAAACAGATTCTTCTTTGCCATTTTCGTATTTCCTTCTGCTTTTGTGTGGTGCCGGCTGTGCTTAAAAATCGTACAGACTTCTGCTCCGCCTGAAGGTGAACGGCGAAAAGGTGGTCTGAGGTTCGGGAGGCTGGGATCTGCTCATCACGGCATACCTGAGCGTCTCAGGGGCGTGCGTGAGGACGTGCGGCTCCCCGGCGGCATCCTCGGGGCGGGCCGGATCGCAGAGCAGCGACTGCATCGAGTTAATAAGCGTGCTGCAGCGCTTTGATATATGCAGCGACGGGCCCTTCCCCTCCCGGATAGCCAGATACTCGCGCAGCACCCGCCAGCCTGGTATGCGGCGGTTGTCGGCCGGGCGCAGCGGGGGCATTCCGGGGGGCGCCTGCATTATCTCGGCGCCGCTCCGCCCGCTGTCCTGCCTGCGGTTCCAGAGGTCGGGAGAGGCAACCGCATATTCGACCTCCTGTCCCCGACAGAGTTCTGCCACCCGCCCGGCCGCCTCGCTGAGCGTCAGGTTCGGCTCGCAGCACTCGTCAAGGACCCACAAATCCATGTCAGAGTCCACCCCAACAAGCAATGCCGCCAACATATCAAAGCCGTAATCCAGTGCGACAAAGCGCCTTGTTTTATTTGGGATAACAGCCGCACCTGTAGCAGCGTCGAACACATGGACCGACTCGTCAAATTCGGCGAAAAACTGCCCCTCAAATACATCCCAGCGGCCGTGCAGCCAGGCGTCGCGCAGGCGGGCGGGCAGGCGCTCAAGCTGCCTGACATACCCCGGGTCGGCCGAGAGCAGCACGTCGTTGTCATAGACCAGCGCCGGGATGAAAGAGTAGTCGTCGGGGTGCTCTCCGGGTCTGAAATTGCGGTCGATAAAAAGGCGCTTGACCCATGCGTGCCCGATTCCGCCGGGGTTGCAGGTCAGGTAAATACGCCGGGGGTAGTTCCCGGTGCCGCGAAGTGAGGCCGATATTACCGAAAACTGATATTCGCTCAGCTGCGTTGCCTCGTCAACGGCGATAATGTCGTATTCCTGCCCCTGATAGCGCAGCGCGTCACGGTCGCATAAGCAGTAGCCGAGATCAATTGTGCTGCCGTTTGCCAGCGACAGCCGCTTCTCGCCTTCGCTGTAGTGAAGAAGCGCCCCGTACTCACGCAGCATAGGTCCGAGATGGTTTGCTTTGAGCTCGGGATATGTCCGCCTGACAAGAAGGCATCGGATGCCGGGATAGCGCAGGCAGAGTGCTATCAGCTTGCGCCGCAGCGCCCAGGACTTCCCGCCGCCCCTCGCACCTCCGTATGCGGTAAATCGGGTGCGAGAGTTAAAGAAGAGCTGCTGCTTTTTGTTCGGCACACCGGGAATTCTGATCACTCTCTCCCCACCCTGCCCTGCTTCACCCGTCACGATAACACGCCCGGTCATTCGCCGTCAGACAGGATGTCATGCTCAAAGAACACGCTCAGCCCCGCGCCCTGCCCGTCGCATTTCTTTCGGTCATACCCGAGGCGGGTTTTTAGGTATGCGCCGATAAGCGCCGCCGGCTTCTCGGAATTCAGTGCCTCGTCCTCAAAGGCGGCCGATATCTGGCTTATTTCCTCGGGATAAAGCTCGGCGAGTTCGAGATACTTCCTGTGGCCGATTCCGAGATAGCGGCAAAAGCCCGCGATATTGGGGAATCTTTCGGCAGCTTCGCTTTTTTTCGCGCGCCTTTTGCTTCCCCCGGTGCCCTCCTCGCCGCCGTCGCCGCATTCCTGCCGGTCTGCACTCCCGGAGCTACCGCTCCGGCAGTCAAGTATGTACTGTTCCGCAAGCAGCAGCAATTCGACTCCGGAATACATATCTCTCTCTGACCGGATATCCTGCTCCATGCCTCCCTGCCTCCTATGGTCTGTACGGCCAGATAATAAACAAAAAAAGAGTGCCACGGGGTGCCGCCCCGTGACACTCTGTGCCACAAATTTTATTTATGCCCATGTTATTGTTTTGGGTTTTTCCTCGAAAATTATGATACTCCGCAAGAATTCGACCGCCTTTCTTAAGCCCTCGTCCTTGGTCATCACGCTGTCCTCGTGCTCGATAGAGAGCACCCCGTCATACCCGCAGAGCCGCAGGTTGCTGACAAAATCGCGCCAGAAGCTCTCGCCGTTGCCGTAGCCCACAGTGCGGAATATCCATGCGCGCCCCAGTTCGTCTGTGTAATGCTTGGTGTCGAGCACGCCGTTGCGCGCAGTGTTGTATTTGTCTACCTTGGTGTCCTTGGCGTGCACATGGTAAATGATGCCCTTAAGCTCGCGGATTACCGCCACCGGGTCCATTCCCTGCCAGATAAGGTGTGAGGGGTCGAGGTTGGCGCCGATAGTGTCCCCCACCGCCTCACGGAGTCTGAGCAGAGTTTCGGGATTGTAAACACAGAACCCCGGATGCATCTCAAAGGCGATGCGGGTGACTCCATGCTCGGCGGCAAACGCCGCGGTCTTCTTCCAGTAAGGAATCAGCACCTCATTCCACTGCCACTCAAGAATTTTCAAATAATCTCCCGGCCACGGGCAGGTGACCCAGTTGGGGAATTTTGCGCCTTCATGGTCGCCGGGGCAGCCCGAGAACCCTATTATGGTGTTTATCCCCAGCTTCTCGGCGAGCAGCACAGCATTTCTGAAATCCTCGTCAAAGGATTTGGCAATCGCGGCGTCGGGGTGAACCGGGTTCCCGTGGCAGGCCAGCGCACAGATTTCGACATCATATTTTCTGAAGGTGTCGACGAATTTCTGATAGGCCGCCTCATCGGCCAGCAGTTCGGCCGGGTTGCAGTGCGCCTTTCCGGGGTACCCGCCGCAGCCGATTTCAACCGTGCGGATACCGAGTCCGGTCAGAATTCTCAATGTTTGCTCAAGCGACTTTGAGCCGTAAAGGTTGGTCAAAACACTCAGTTTCATCTGTCAAACCCATCCTCCTATGTTTTTTTCATTAGGGTAATAATGCCTGCCGTCAGTCGAACCTGTAAATGTCGCCCGACGCCGCCGACTTGTATATGCCCTCAAGAATACGTGTGACGGTAAAGGCTTCTTCAGGCAGCACGACCGGCGGTTTGTCGTTCACCACGGCATCAATCCAGAGCCGTGCCTCGCGGTCGCCAGGCGATTCGGCCTTGGCGGCGCTGTAGAAGGCCGCACCCTTGCCCTCAAGCTGCGGGATGAACATATATTTCTGGTTGTTTCTGATTCCGTTAAAGCGCAGCCCGTCAAGCATGTCGGCGCCGCCCTTGGTTCCGCAAAGCTGGGTTATTGCCTCGCGGGCATCAAGGATGTTGAGCGCCCAGGAGGCCTCAAGGTAGATTGTCGCGCCGTTCTCCATCACGATAAAGCCGAAGGCGCTGTCCTCGACCGTAAACTTATCGACGTCCCAGTTGCCCCAGTCGTTGCCCTGTTCGGTGTCCTTGTTAAGCTTGTGGTATGTCGTTCCAACACAGTACTTAGGACTGTAGTTGTTCATTGTCCAGAGTGTCAGGTCGAGTGCGTGCGTGCCTATGTCGATAAGCGGCCCGCCGCCCTGCTCGTACTCGTTGAGAAATACTCCCCAGGTCGGCACGGCACGCCTGCGAAGCGCGGTAGCCTTTGCGTAATAAATCTCACCGAGGGTGCCTGCTTCCACCTCCTGCTTTAAATAGATTGAATCGGCTCGGTGGCGGCTCTGGTACCCGAAGGTCAGCTTCTTTCCGGTGCGTGCGGCGGCATCAAGCATTTTCTTCGCCTCAGCCGTACTTATCGCCATCGGCTTTTCGCACATGACATGCTTGCCGGCCTCAAGTGCGTCGACGGTTATAAAGCTGTGCGAGCGGTTCGGGGTGAGTACATGGACGACGTCGATTGTCTTGTCCTCGAGCAGCTCACGGTAGTCTGTACAGACCTTAGCGTCCTCTGTCCCGTACTTCTCTTTTGCGGCTTCGGCCCGCTTTTCGATTATGTCGCAGAAGGCGACCATCTCCACATTCTTTAGTTTCTTGAGCGCGGGCATGTGCTTTCCGTTGGCAATGCCCCCGCAGCCGATAATCCCGACCCGGACAATATCGCTCGGACTGATAGCCATAACACTTCCTCCGCTTTTTTTAATTATTGTACCTAAATTATACAACTTTATGTTTTATTTTTCAAGCCAATATTATTACATTCACTCTGCACTCCTGCATAATAATCCTTTTCTTTTTGTGCAAATGGCCGAATAGAATTCCGGCGAAAATAAAACAATAACTTGCTGTCACCGCACAACATGTCTTTTGTCCCCGATGCACCCGGCCAAGCATTTGGGCGTTGACAATCACATTTTGCCATGATATACTGGATATGACTTAACTTAAAGCAGTTTGTTGTCATTGCTTATTGTCTTAGTATGTGAGGAAACCGAAATGTTTTGGACTTACCTGCTGGTATTCGCGAGCAGAATACTCGACGTGTCGCTCGGCACAATCAGAACCATCATGACTGTCCGCGGCAGGCGTGTTGTTGCGGCGCTTTTCGGCTTTGTCGAGGTCATGATCTGGTTTCTGGTTGTCAGGGAAGCCCTTGATACCGACCTGCCGCCTTTCTTTGTGGCAATTGCATTTGCCGGCGGATTTGCTACCGGCACCTTTATCGGCGGGCTTGTGACAAACCTCATGCTGCCCTCAGACAGCATCGTGCAGATTATCACCTCAAAGCGCGACCCCGAACTGCTGAAAATTATCAGCGATGCCGGTTATTCCATGACAGTCTCGGATGTTTACGGCAGGGATCATCAGGCCGAGAAGTATATGCTCTTTATATGCATAGACGGCAAATATGTTTCAGACCTCAAGGACCTGATTATAAAGCACGATAAATCGGCCTTCATTACAATAAGCAATAACAAAGCCGCAATAAACGGCAGTATTGTGCCAGTATTTAAAAAGAAATAACCAAAGGCGGTGCACCTCCCCGCTTTTCTTCGGGGGCGCTGCCCCCGAACCCCCGCTCAAGGGACTTTGTTAATAAAAGTTCCTTGAGAATCCTCAAAAACTTCAATATAAACCACAACCATGAATACAGAAACCGAGCCGCCGCGTGAAATATCACGCGGCGGCTCGATTGTATTACATCACAAATTCAAATAAATCCGAGTATCTTATCTGTCATTTCGTCTGTCGTGAGCTGTCCGCCGATATCGCAGGTCATATATCCTGCCTCAAGCGCCTTGTTGACAGCATCTTCAATAGCATCGGCTTCCGCGGCCAGCCCGAAGGAATAGCGGAGCATCATTGCGGCCGACAGGATCGTCGCCGTCGGGTTTGCAATGCCCCGCCCGGCGATATCGGGCGCCGAGCCGTGTATAGGCTCATACATCCCGCGGCTCCCCTCACCCAGCGAGGCCGAAGGCAGCATGCCTATCGAGCCGGTGAGCTGTGAGGCCTCGTCCGAGAGGATGTCGCCGAACATATTCGAGGTCACGATAACGTCAAACTGCGCCGGATTGCGGACAAGCTGCATTGCGGCGTTGTCGACCAGCATGTCGCTGTACTCGACATCGGGATACTCTGCCGCAAGCCTGTGCATTGTCTCGCGCCAGAGGCGGGAGCTCTCGAGCACATTTGCCTTGTCAATGCTTGTGACCTTCTTTCTGCGCTTGCGCGCCGTCTCAAAGGCCACTCTGCCTATCCTCTCAATCTCCATGACGCTGTAGCACTCGGTATCATAGGCCTCCTGTCCGTTTGGGCCTTCGCGCCGCCCGCGCTCGCCGAAATATATCCCGCCGGTAAGCTCCCTGACAATCACAAGGTCAAAGGTATCCTCAATGCGCAGCGGGCATCTGCCGCGCAGCGCGGGATAGAGCTTTGCCGGGCGGATGTTTGCATACAGCCCAAGCGCCTTGCGCAGTCCGAGCAACGCGCGTTCGGGGCGCAGATGTCCCGGGAGGGTATCCCACTTCGGGCCGCCCACGGCACCCAGCAGCACGCTGTCGCTCTCAAGGCACCTGTCTACCGTCGCCTGCGGCAGCGGCTCGCCTAACTCGTCAATCGCACAGCCCCCGGCCAAAAGCTCCGTGCATGTGATTTGATGCCCGTACTTCTCGGCTACTTTGTCAAGCACCCTGAGCGTGCTGTCGACAATCTCGGGGCCAATCCCGTCACCCTTTACCAGAGCAAGATTAAGTTTCATATATATTATCCTTTCTTACCCGCGGCACTCCGTGCAGGTCGTCGGCCCGCAGGTATACTCTCCTTTATTTTCGGGTCTTATCTCCGATAGCACCCGACCTGACCGCGCCTACAAGCCCGCCGGCGGCAATAATCGACTGGATGAAAGCCGGGAAGGGCTGCGCCTTGTATTCCCTGTTCTTTGTTATATTCCTAATCAGCCCGGTATCAAAATCCATCTCGACTTCGTCACCGGCCTCTATTTCGTCTGCCGCAGCCTCGCACTCGACTATCGGCAGCCCGATGTTTATCGCGTTGCGGTAGAAAATCCGGGCAAAGCTCTTGGCGATTATAAGGGCAATCCCGCTCTCCTTAATTGCGATAGGCGCGTGCTCGCGCGAGGAACCGCAGCCGAAGTTGCGCCCCGCGACCATTATGTCGCCCGGCTTCACACGCCTGACAAACTCCCGGTCTATGTCCTCCATGCAGTGGGAGGCCAGCTCCTTTTTGTCGGCGGTGTTGAGGTATCTTGCCGGGATAATCACGTCGGTGTCTACATTGTCCCCGTATTTGAGAACCCGCCCTTTGACCTTCATCAGCTTATGACCTCCTTCGGATGCGAGATTTTACCGGTCACGGCGCTTGCCGCCGCAACATATGGGCTTGCAAGATACACCTCGGACTCGGGGTGACCCATCCTTCCGACAAAGTTGCGGTTTGTCGTGGCCACCGCCCTCTCGCCTTTTGCGAGTATGCCCATGTGGCCGCCGAGACACGGCCCGCAGGTCGGCGGCGAGACCACCGCCCCCGCCTCAAGGAATATGCGGAGCAGCCCCATCTCAAGCGCCTCAAGATAAATCTTCGGGGTTGCGGGGATGACAATCGTCCTCACGCCCCTGGCGACCTTCCTGCCTTTAAGCACTTCAGCAGCCTGGATAAGATCCTCAAGCCGCCCGTTTGTGCAGGAGCCGATAACCACCTGATCTATCTTTATCTCGCCGAACTCATCAAATGTTTTCGTATTCCCCGGCAGATGCGGGAAGGCCACCGTCGGCTCGATATTTGACATATCTATTTCAATTACCTGCTCGTATTCGGCGTCCTCGTCGGCCTCGTATATTACCGGAGGCTTGGCGCCGGCCTTCTTGAGGAATTCAAGGGTCTTTTCGTCAACCGGGAAGATGCCGTTCTTGGCTCCCGCCTCAATTGCCATGTTGGCCATGCAGAGCCGGTCACTGACCGACAGCTCGGCCACCCCCGGCCCTCTGTATTCCATCGAGCGGTAGAGCGCGCCGTCCACCCCGATTTTGCCGATTATGTGCAGTATCACGTCCTTGCCGGTCACCCACCTGCCGGGCTTGCCGGTCAGGTAGAATTTTATCGCCGGGGGAACCTTGAACCACGCCTTGCCGGTCGCCATTCCGAAGGCCATGTCGGTCGATCCGATGCCAGTCGAGAATGCGCCGAGCGCGCCGTATGTACAGGTGTGCGAGTCGGCGCCGATTACCACGTCACCGGCCGTGACAAGTCCCCGCTCGGGCAGCAGTGCGTGCTCGACCCCCATCTCGCCGCCGTCAAAGAAGTTTTTGATTCGCTTTTCCGCGGCAAACTCGCGGCAGAGCTTGCACTGCTCGGCGGCCTTTATATCCTTGTTCGGGGCGAAGTGGTCCATGACCAGCGCCACCTTTGAATTATCAAACACCCCCGCCCTGCCGAACTTTGAGAATTCGTTTATCGCCACCGGGGAGGTGATATCGTTGCCGAGCACCATATCGACATCGACCAGCACTATCTCCCCGGCCCGTACCGAATCCACGCCGGCATGGGCGGCCAGAATTTTCTGGGTCATCGTCATTTTCATAAATATGTCTCCCTATTTGAGCAGTTTGTATTCTATCGAATCGACAAGGGCGATAAGGCTGGCTTCGATGATGTCGTTTGACACGCCCACAGTCGTCCATGTGCTCTTCTCGTCGGTCGTCTCAATCAACACGCGGACTCTGGCGGCGGTGGTGCAGTTGGATTCAAGCACGCGCACCTTGTAGTCGGTAAGCCTCATCTCCTTGATGGACGGGTAAAACACCACAAGCGCCTTGCGCAGCGCCAGGTCAAGCGCGTTCACCGGGCCGTTGCCCATGACCGCGGTCATCTCCTCCTTGCCGTCGACCTCGACCTTAATAGTCGCCGAGGCCGGCATTTCGCCTTCCGCCACAGGGAACTCGCTCATGATTTTATACATCACGAGCCTGAAAGCAGGCTTGTACAGGCCTAGAACCTTCTTGACAAGCAGCTCAAAGCTCGCGTCGGCCGCCTCAAAATGATACCCGTAATGCTCAAGCTCCTTGAGCTTCTCAAGTATTTCGGAAGTTTCCTTTGAGTTCTTCTCAAGGTGCGGCGCGAAATGCTTGATTTTCGCCAGCACGGTGCTGCGCCCAGAAACCTCGGACATGAGGAACCTGCGCTTGTTGCCTACCAGCGCCGGGTCGATATGTTCAAATGAGCAGGACTTCTTGAGCACTCCGTCTATGTGCATGCCGCCCTTGTGGGCAAAAGCGCTCGCGCCTACATACGGCTTTGTGTTGTCAATCTGGGTGTTGGATATCTCGGCTATCTTTCTTGCGGTATCCGAGAGTATCGACATATCCCGGCAGCACTCAAAGCCGCGCTTTAGCACAAGATTGGGAATGATTGCCGAGAGGTTGGCGTTGCCGCAGCGCTCGCCTATCCCGATAAAGGTCCCCTGCACATGCGTCGCCCCGGCCTCGACCGCCATCAGAGTGCTGGCGACCGCACAGTCTATATCGTTGTGGCAGTGGATGCCGATTTTCTTACCGGGAAATGCCTCCACCACCTTCTTTGTGATATTGTAAATATCCGACGGTAGGGTGCCGCCGTTGGTGTCGCAGAGCACAAGAGTCGTGGCCCCGCCCTCGGCTGCCGCCGATAGCACGCTCATGGCATACGACTCGGAGGCTTTGTACCCGTCAAAAAAGTGCTCGGCGTCGAATATCACTTCTTTTGATTCGGACCTTAAGTACTCTATGGTGTCCCTGACCAGCTCAAGGTTTTCCTCAAGACTGATTCTGAGTATCTCGGTCACATGTAATTCCCACGCCTTGCCGAAAATCACGACCACCGGCGTGTTGGCAGCCAGGAGCGACTTTATGTTTGCATCGTCGCAGGCCGCCACGTTGTGCCTGCGGGTGCTCCCGAAAGCGCAGAGCTTTGCGTGCCCGAGTTTTAAGTCCGAGGCCTTCCCGAAAAATTCAAGGTCCTTCGGGTTTGAACCGGGATTTCCGGCCTCGATGAAATCGATACCGAACTGGACAAGCGTCTCCACAATATTTAATTTATCATTTACCGAAAAGGAAATTCCCTCACCCTGAGCTCCGTCCCTCAGGGTCGAGTCAAGTATTTCGATTCTACGACCTTTCAAGCTATGTTCTCCTTATCGTCAGAATTCAAGGAGCTTGTTGATACCGTTTACATAAGCAAGTATGCTCGATTCGATAATATCTGTCGAAACCCCGCGGCCGGTGACCACCCGCTCGCCGGCTTTGAGCTTTACCGTCACCTCGCCGAGCGCGTCGTTCCCGCCGGTCACCGAATGAATGGTGTAATCCAGCATCTCTTCGCAGAGGTTGCCGGTTATTTTGTCTATGGCATTGTAGGCGGCATTGATAGGCCCGTCGCCCAGCGACACCTCCTCAAGTATCTCATCGTCTTTTTTCAACCTGACCACACAGGTTGCCCGGGAGTTCTTGGCGGTGTGGACGTCGAAATATTCAAGCTCATATGTCCGCCCCGAGCGGTCCTTGTTGTACACTATGGTCTCGATGTCGCTGTGGGTGATGACCTTCTTCCGGTCGCAGAGCTCGATAATTTTTTCATAATACACATCGAGCTCCTCTTTTGTGAAAGAATAGCCCATTTCCTTCAGATATTCCTCAATAGCATGCCTGCCCGAGTGCTTGCCCAGCACAATCCTATTCCGCGCAAGCCCGATGTCCTCGGGGGACATGATTTCATAGGTTGTGCGCTCGGCCAACACACCGTGCTGGTGTATGCCGGCTTCATGCGCGAAGGCATTTGCACCGACTATCGGTTTGTTTATTGCCGCGGTCTGCCCGATGATGTTGTATACCAGCTTGCTGGTGGGGCTTATCTGCTTTGTGTCGATGCCGGTATAGCAGCCGAAGTAGTTTCTTCTGGTCTTTATCGCCATGACCACTTCTTCGAGCGCCGCGTTGCCGGCGCGCTCGCCCAGCCCGTTGACAGTACACTCAACCTGAGTTGCCCCCGCCCTGACCGCCGCCAGCGTATTGGCGGTCGCCATGCCGAGATCGTTGTGGCAGTGCACCGATATTTCGGCCTTGTCGATATTCGAAACCTTCTCGCGCAGGTAGCGTATAATCCGGTCCATTTCCTCGGGAACGGCATAGCCTACCGTGTCGGGGATGTTCACAGTCGTCGCCCCGGCAGCAATAGCCGTCTCGACTACCCTGGCGAGGAATTCGGGATCACTGCGCATGGCGTCCTCGGCCGAGAACTCGACATTCGAAAGATACTTCTTGGCATACGCGACCGCGGCAGCTGTCCGCTCCAGCACCTCTTCGGGGGTCATCCTCAGCTTATACTGCATATGTACCGGCGATGTGGCGATGAAGGTGTGAATCCGCGGGGAAACCGCACCCTTTACCGCCTCGTAGGCCGCATCTATATCCTTTTCGGTCGCACGGGCGAGCGAGGCTACCACGCAGTTCTTTACAGTCTTTGAAATCGCCTCAACCGACTTGAAGTCCCCGGGCGACGAGATGGCAAATCCCGCCTCAATCACGTCGACCTTCAGGGCCTCAAGCTGTTTTGCAATCTCAAGCTTTTCCTCAAGATTCATGCTGCAGCCGGGAGCCTGCTCGCCGTCCCTCAGGGTGGTATCAAAAATCTTAATTCGTCTCTCCATGATAATCTCCATGCCGCCTGTGGCGGCGGTCTGATTTATTCCAGAACTGTCCGGTTAGCCGGTTATTTTATTATAAGCACAACTGTCATTCGTAGTTAATAATCGCTCCCCTGTCGGCAGAGGATACGTTCCTTGAGTACCTGAGGATGTAGCCCGAGAGCCCGGATTTGACTTTAAGCTGGGTCTCCTTCTTGCGCCGGCGCAGCTCCTCTTCGGGCACTTCAAGGTTAATCGTGTAGGCGGGTATGTCGATTGAGATAATGTCGCCCTCCCTGACATATGCAATCGGGCCGCCGCGCGAGGCTTCGGGCGAGATATGGCCTATAGCCGCGCCGCGGGTGGCGCCCGAAAAACGCCCGTCGGTAATCAGCGCGACGTCCTTGTCAAGCCCCATGCCGGCAATTGCCGAGGTGGGACCTAACATCTCGCGCATACCCGGGCCGCCCGCCGGCCCTTCGTAGCGGATGACGACAACGTCGCCCTTGTTGATCCTGCCGCCGTAAATGGCCTTGATTGCCTCCTCCTCGCCGTCAAAGACTCGAGCAGGGCCGCGGTGGACCAGCATCTCAGGTGCAACGGCGCTGCGCTTGACCACCCCGCCGTCGGGCGCGAGCGAACCGAAGAGTATTGCAAGCCCGCCGGTCTTGGAATAGGGATTTTCAACCGGCCTGATAACCGTATTGTCGATTACCGGCAGACTGTATGCTCGATTTTTTATGTTCTCCCCCATGGTCCTGCCGGTAATGCTCATAACATCCGGGTCATAAAGTCCGGCGTCTATAAGTTTTTCAATTACCTTATACACTCCGCCGGCGTTGTACAGGTCCTGCATGTGGTGCGGCCCGGCGGGGGCGAGCCGGCAGAGATTCGGAGTCGACTCGCTGACCTCGTTTATGGTCTTAAGGCTAAATCTCACACCCGCCTCGTTTGCTATCGCCAGCAGGTGCAGCACCGAGTTGGTCGAGCAGCCGAGCGCCATGTCGACGGCCAGCGCGTTCATAAAGGCTTTTTCGGTCAGGATGTCACGAGGCTTTATTCCGAGCTTTAAGGTCTCTATGACCTGCTCGCCGGCGGCCTTGGCAAGCATAATGCGCTTTGAGAAGACTGCAGGAATCGTGCCGTTGCCCGACAGCGCCATTCCGAGCGCTTCTGTGAGGCAGTTCATCGAGTTTGCTGTAAACATCCCCGAGCAGGAACCGCAGCCCGGGCAGCAGGAGTCCTCAATTGCCGCAAGCCCGGCCTCGTCAATGGTGCCGTTCTTGTAAGCCCCGACCGCCTCAAAGGCGCTGTTCAGGTCGAGCGGCCTGCCGACAGCGTCCCTAAGCGAGAGCATCGGCCCGCCCGAGACAAAGACCGAGGGGATATTGAGCCTCGCCGCCGCCATGAGCATGGCGGGGACAATTTTATCGCAGTTCGGCACAAAGACCAGTGCGTCAAAGCAATGCGCGCGGGCCATGCACTCGATGCTGTCGGCGATAACCTCGCGTGAGGAAAGCGAGTACTTCATGCCCTCATGCCCCATGGCTATCCCGTCGCAGACGCCTATGACATTGAATTCCACAGGCGTGCCGCCGGCGGCAAGAATTCCGTCGTGGACCGCCGCTGCAATACTCCTCAGATGAATATGCCCCGGCACTATCTCGTTAAACGAGTTGACTATGCCGACCAGCGGCTTTTTAAGCTGGCTGTCGGTATATCCCATCGCCTTGAAGAGCGACCGGTGGGGCGTCCTCTCAACGCCAGATTTTACTTTATCGCTTGTCATTGCCGATACCATAAATCCTTTCAAACAAAGTTTGCCGATCTCTGCCCGGCCCGCTTTCCTGATGTATTTCCGAACCAAGAGGCGGTTTATTTTACTTGTTCCAGTTCATCATCGCGCGAAGCTCCGCGCCGACCTTCTCGGAAAGATGCTCCTTCTCGGCCTTGCGCATTGCAAGGAATGAAGGACGATTTGCCTGGTTTTCAAGTATCCACCTGGTGGCAAAGGTGCCGTCCTGAATTTCGGCGAGGACCTTCTTCATCTCTTTTCTGGTTTCCTCGGTGATAATCCTCTTGCCGACGGTGTAGTCGCCGTACTCGGCGGTGTCGGAAATCGAGGATCTCATAAAGGAAATGCCCTTTGCAACAACAAGGTCGATTATCAGCTTCAACTCATGGATGCACTCGAAAGAAGCGCTCTCGGGCTGATATCCTGCCTCGACCAGCGTGTCGAACCCGGCCTTCATCAGGGCGACCACGCCGCCGCAGAGGACGCACTGCTCGCCGAACAGGTCGGTCTCGGTCTCTTCTTTGAATGTAGTCTCAAGTATGCCGGCGCGGGCGCCGCCGATGCCCGCTGCATAGGCCAGCGCGATTTCCTTGGCGTTGCCGGTATAGTCCTGATATACTGCGATCAGGCAGGGCACTCCTTTGCCCTCCTGATACTGGCTTCTGACCGTGTGCCCGGGACCCTTGGGGGCAATCATGATGACGTTGACATTCTCGGGCGGGACAATCTGGTTGAAGTGAATATTAAAACCGTGGGCAAACGCCAAGGTCGCGCCGGGCTTGAGATTCGGCCCGATCTCGCTCTTGTAGAGCGCAGCCTGCTTCTCGTCGTTGACCAGAATCATCACAATGTCGGCCGCCTTGGTGGCCTCGCCCGAGTTGAGCACCGTAAAACCGTCTTCTCTGGCTTTCACCGCCGACTTTGAGCCCTCATAAAGTCCGATAATCACATTGACCCCGCTGTCGCGCAGATTCTGCGCATGCGCGTGCCCCTGACTTCCGTAACCTATAACGGCAACCGTTTTGCCTGACAATACCTTCAGGTTGCAGTCTTTTTCATAATACATTTTAGCCATTGCAGTATCTCCTTTTTATTTATAAAAAATTTTGTATTACAGATTCTGCAGTCCGCGGTTTACCGCCAGCGCCCCCGCGCGGCACATCTCGATAATCATGTCGTTTTGCTTTGCAAATTCGATGAATGCGCTGAGCTTTGAGGGCTCTCCGGTTATCTCGATAATCATCGAATCGGCGTTGAAGTCAACCACCTTGCCGCGGAAAACATTGACCGCTTCGGTGATTTCGGGTCTGGTGGCAGGCGTCACCCTGAGCTTTATCAGAAGGTGCTCCCGCAAAACCGTCCTGTCGGGGTCCATGAACTCGACCTTTTTGACGTCGTGCAGCTTCCGAAGCTGCTTTACTATCTGGTTTTTGACATAATCGTCTCCTCTGGCGATAATTGTCATCCGGGAGTATTCGGGGTTCTCGGTTTCGCTGACGTTCAGGCTGTCGATATTGTATCCTCTGCGAGAGAAAAGCCCTGACACCCTGGTCAGCACGCCGAAGTGATTGGACACTATTACGCCTAATATAAACTGCTCCTTTTGCATTTTTGCCCTCCCTGCTATTTGACAATTATGTCGTCAATCGACCCGCCGGCCGGAATCATCGGCAGCACGTTCTCGTCGGTATCTATCCTGCAGTCGATCACAAACGGCCTATCCGCCGCAAATGCGGCTTCAAGCGCCCTGTCAAGCTCGGCTGCCGTCCAGGCCCTCGCTCCACCGGCCCCGAAGGCTTCGGCAAGCTTTACGAAATCGGTTTTTCTGTTCAGCGTCGAGTTGGAATAGCGCTGCCCGTAAAAGAGCTTCTGCCATTGTCTGACCATTCCGAGCACGCCGTTGTTCATTATGATTATCACAATCGGCAGGTTGTTCGACACGGCGGTCGCAAGCTCGGTGAGGTTCATGCCGAAACTCCCGTCGCCGGTAAAGAGCACAGTCTTCGCTCCCCCCGACGCAAAGCAACCGCCGATAGCGGCGCCCAGGCCGAAGCCCATGGTGCCGAGCCCGCCGGAAGTCAGGAGGGTGCGCGGCTTTCTGAACCTGTAATACTGCGCCACCCACATCTGGTGCTGGCCGACGTCGGTCGCGATGACGGTATCCTCATTCGTGTAGCGCTGAACCTTCTCGATTATGGCCTTGGGGTGCATTTCCTTTCCGGTCGGATAGAAAGAGATTTCTTCCTCTATCATTTTGGCGACCTCGGCTCTCCACTCGGGCCGTCTGGCAGGGCTCAGCTTTGCGTTTATCCCCTTTAGTATCTCGCCGACATCCCCGACAAGTCCGATATTTGCCGGGATGTTCTTGTCGATCTCCGCCGCGTCGATGTCTATGTGTATGAACCTGGCGTTCTGCGTGTATCTCGTCTTGTTGCCGGTGGCGCGGTCCGAGAAGCGGACCCCGACTCCGATTATCAGGTCGGCCTCCGACTTTGCCTTTGTCGAGGCATAACGCCCGTGCATGCCTGCCATTCCGAGGCAATATTCGTAGTCGCTCGACACCGCCGAGAGCCCCATCATGCTGAAACCGACTACCGCGTCGGTCAGCTCGGCAAGTTTCTTTACCTCCCCGCCGGCGCCCGAGGCGACAACTCCTCCTCCGCAGTAAATATAGGGCTTTTTTGACTTTTCGATTAGCTCGACCGCACGGTCGATTTCGTCCTCATCGGGCTTTGGAGTGCTGAACTTCTGTATCGGCCCGCCCGGCGTGTACTCGCACCCGGCTATCTGAATGTCCTTCGGTATGTCTATTAGCACCGGCCCCGGCCGGCCCGACCGGGCAATCGTGAAGGCCTCCCTGATTATCCCCGCAAGATCCCTGACGTCCTTTACAATGTAGTTGTGCTTGGTTATAGGCATCGTGACGCCCATGATGTCTACTTCCTGAAAGCTGTCCTTGCCGAGCAGGGGCAGGGCTACGTTCCCGGTGATGGCGACAAGCGGCGAGGAATCAAGATATGCGGTTGCAATACCGGTCACAAGATTTGTAGCCCCCGGCCCCGAGGTGGCGATCACAACCCCCACCTTTCCCGAGGCACGGGCATAGCCGTCGGCGGCGTGCGCCGCGCCCTGCTCGTGGGCCGAGATGACATGGCGGATGCGGTCGCTCGACTTATACAGTTCGTCATATATGTTGAGCACGGCACCGCCCGGGTAGCCGAACACGCGGTCGCACCCCAGCTCGATCAATGTCTCAACTATAATCTGTGCTCCGTTCATCTTCATGCCGTTCTTTCATCTTTCCTTTGCCGTAATTATTAAAAAATCTTGCAATGCATTGTGTGTATTGCAAGATTCAATGTTATCTATTCAGTTTAGGTTCAGTTAGGGTTTACTGAAACCTTACTCGATAACAATGCTCTCGAATACACAACCATTATTGCCCGCGACAATAAGTACCCGTAGTACGAGTACGAGTACTAGTATGGCAATAATAGCTGCAAACGCGAAGAACATCATTATCTCCTCGGGCGCTTTTGATTCTCTACAGTTTAACATAATAATAGTTTTATGTCAATTGTTATAATATCACAATATTAGGCTATGCAAAAGGAAATTTTTTGTTCATAAGATGACACCGGATGTCGGAAATTAACCCAAAAATCCGAAAAATATCGGATGTGCTCACTTCCCTTTTTTAGTAAGGAACCGAATGGGCTTATCAAGGATAATGAGGAGCGCCGGGAGCACGAACACCGTCATGATAACCGCGCATATGCCGCCGCGCATTATGGCATGCCCCAGCATGCGGACGGTCGGAAAGCTGCTTGTCAGCCCCAGAATAAGCCCGCCAACCGCAAATATGCTGCCGGAGGTCAGAATCGAGCGCAGCGAGGTGCTCTGCGCCTCGGCCACGGCGCCGGCCTCGTCAAGCTTTTTCCTCGCCTCAAGGTAATTTGAGGTGAGCAGTATGGCATAGTCTATTGTCGCGCCGAGCAGGATATTGCTGATTATGAGATACCCGACAAAGACCATATGCTCGCCGAGCAGGTAGGGTATGCTCATGTTTATCCATATAGCCCCCTCGATAACCGCTACGAGCATGACCGGAATCAGCGCCGAGCTGAAGCTGAGCGCCACGACCGCCGCGACTGCGGCAATCGAATAGGCAGTTATTCTGTTGAAATCGACGCTCGTGTGCTCCTCGATGTCGGCCGCGGCGGCCGTGTTGCCGAGCAGGTAGAATTCGTCGGAGCCGTACACGTCCGAAACAGTCTGGCGCACCGCCGAAAGCATCTCCCTTGCCTCGTCGCCCTCTTCTTCGCATTCAAGGTACAGAAGCACCCTGTTGAACTTGTCTCTGCCCGTAAACTGGGCCTTCAGCACGTCGGGTAAAAGCGTGTTCATGCCCGAGTCGGCCATCTGCGCCCACGACACCACGCTCACAACCCTGTCAATGCCGGCCAGCCGCTCGCCGAGGACGAGCTCCTTGTGATAGTTTTTTGGCACCAGCACCGCAAGCTGCTCCTGCGTGCCGAAGACCTCCTCGGCGGCCCTGCGATTTTCCAATACTTTACTGTCGGCCGGCAGGGTGGCAGACCTCCCGTAGGTAAAAGTATTCTGCCCTGCCAGATATGCCGCGGGGACTATCAGGGCAAAGGCAAGGACGACGACCACCCAGCGGTATTTGACCGAGAATCGCGAGAGCCCGCCGGTACCGAGCTTCAGCGCTTTATGCTCACTCTTTATTATGAGCTTATCGGAATACACGACCAGCCCGGGCAGAAAGAGGAATACCGTGAGAAAGCTCAGTATTATCCCCTTTGCCATCACGACGCCCATGTCAAATCCCAGCTTGTATTTCATGAATATGACCGTGACAAAGCAGGCCACGGTTGTAAGCGAACTCGCAAGAATCGGGGCGAGCGAACCTCTCAGCGCCCGTGTCATCGCTTCCTCAGCCTCAACCCCGCCTGCGCGCTCACGCTTGTAACGGTTGATGAGGAAGACCGCATAGTCAATCGAGAGGGCAAGCTGCAGTATGCTGGCCACGTTCTGGGTGAGATAAGAAACATCGCCGAGCAGCAGGTTGCTACCCATGTTCAGGATTATGGCCGAGGCTATTGCGGCAATATAGAGCAGAGGCTCAAACCACGACGAGCTGAATATCAGCAGTATGACCAGCGCGACAATTACCGCCAGTGCTGTCGCCCGGAGTATTTCGCTCCGCTGGTCCTGCCGCTCATAGTATGTGTGCGTCGCGTTGCCGAAAAGATGAAGCTTCTCTGATATCGAGACGATCTCCCCCACCGCCCGGCTGGTTGCTTCGGCGTAGTCGCCGTCGGAAAAGGCAATTGAAAACAGCGCATGCCCGTCCTTGTAAAGTCTTCCGACCTCGGTATGAAAGCCGTTGACTATATCGGCATATCCGGCCCCCAGTGGGGAGGAAACACGCATAAGGTCGCCGGCATCCGCATCCCACGAGATATCGCCATCATAGAACTCGCCGAGCAACGGCAGAATATATGCAAGCTCTTCCCCGCTGAACTCCCGGGTCAGCGCAAGAAGAAGATCATATACAGCCGCCCCGTCACCGGTCGGCAGCACACGGGAAAGCCGCTCAAGATAATACAGTGCGTCGCCCCCGCTGAGCGGAACACCCTTGAGGTTCAGCAGGATTACATAGTCGATAATTGCGGGAAGCATCCCCCCATCCGAGAGTACCGGTTCAAGTGAGGTCAAGCTCTCTTTTGCGGCTGAAATTGCCGCCAGCGACTCAGCAGGAACCGGCATCATAAGAACCTGCGGATCGGAGAGGTCTATGCCCGAAAAATCCATGCCGAGCGAGGAGAGCAGTTGCATTACAACCGGCAGCTCCTGTGTGGTAAATGCCGCCGCCAGCGCCGAGTAAATATCATAGAAGGTAGTCCCTTCGGCCGACGGGAGGCAGGCTATCGCCTGCATTAAATAGGTTAATGCCTGACCGGCCGACAGCCTGCCCGACATATTGACCGCGACCAGGGCGTCGATAAACCCCGGCAGAAACCTGACGATGTCCGAAGCACCCCCGACCTGCCCTGCCAGCGCCCGGGCGGCACTCAGGTATTCGTCCGGCAGCGGCTCTGTAAGCGCCATCAGGCGCTCAATGTCAAACTCATTTCCGCCATCCGGGAGCATATTGCCGAGCGAGCCCGAAATAAGCGTCAGCTCATCCTCCGAAAACCTGCTTTTCAAGGCAAGCGCAAGCCCGTATGGCGTTGTATCTTCTTTCTCGGGCAGGGCTTCCAGCAGCCGCAGAAAAAGTTCGACAACCTGAGAATCCGAAAGTCCGGTATCCTCTGCCAGCGGCAAAAAGATGCTGTCAAGCCAGATGACGCTCTCAACGCCCTCAACAGCCTGAATTTCGGCCTTTATCCGCAGGACTTCTTCAATATCTCCCGAGTCAAGCATTGCCTGCGCCGTCCCTACGCCGCCGAATTCGCCTTCCATGACCAAAAATCCTGCCTTGGTGTTTGACGAGTCGGGCAGGTATTTTGTATCGTCATAATTGACCCTCACATACGGCATACACGCCGCCGAAGCTATCAGCGCCGCGGCAAAGAGGATACAAAATATCATTCTTTTTTTTACTATAAAGCTGCAGATGCGGTTCATTCTTTATTTCCTCCGGAAAAATCGGGATTTATCAGATATTGTGTTGACTGTTTTTCATAAATTTATTATAATAACATTGTGTTTTAAATTCAACCATCAGTTTATTAAGTTTAGGAAGATAACAAACAGAGCCGAAATTAGATGTCAATTAAATAACAAATTCAAATTGTAAATTTTTTATGAAGCGAGGGCCGAAAATGTCAACCGACAGGAGAATACGCTACACGAAAATGGTGCTCCGCGAAAGTCTCATCAAGCTCATGCAGGAGAGGCCGATATCAAGAATTACCGTGAAGGCCATATGCGAGGAGGCCGACATCAACCGGGCTACTTATTACGCGCACTACAGAGACCCGCACGACCAGCTCAACCAGATCGAAGCGGAGTTCATCGAGGGCATCGAGGAATTTCTCAGAGACATACCCGAGACGGTACCGGCCGATATAGTGACGAAAATATTCGAATACATCCGCGAAAACCGTGAACTCTGCCGCACCCTGCTCAAAGGCGATATCGCATTTGAGGACAGGGTGCTGCAGATTATCCGCGCGGCGGTTTTCAGGTCCTGGAATGGCACAGACGTTGAGGCCGGCTCGCTATATGACTACATTTATACCTACACGTTGGTAGGCAGCGTAGGGGTGGTCAAGAAATGGCTTGAGGACAAAGCCGGGAAGTTCAGCGCGCGCGACATGGCAAATCTTGTGCTGAACCTGACCGAAAAAGGCGTCGGCGGCAGCCTGAATCAACCTTGATAAAAAAAGGGGGCCGACTGCCTCCTTTTTTTGCGTTCGGGTCAAATTTCGTGAAATAACTTGATTTATATCCGCCCATAGGATATAATTGTATAATGCAGGACAATGCTGTGCGGCGGATATTATCCGCCGGCTCAGAGCAGGAAGGATATTGCCGAGATGGACAGAGTATCAAAGGATAATTATTATCTTGACATAGCAGAGACGGTAGCCGAGCGCAGCACCTGCCTGCGCCGGAAATACGGCGCCATAATCGTGAAAAACGACGTCATAGTATCGACCGGATATAACGGCGCCCCCCGAGGGCGGGCCAACTGCTGCGACCTCGGATACTGCATGCGCGACAAGCTCAACATACCGCGCGGCGAGAGGTACGAGCTCTGCCGCTCGGTTCACTCAGAGGCAAACGCCATCATCGCCGCCCCCCGCGAGCAGATGCTCGGCTCAACCCTCTATATGGCCTGCGTCTCGCCCGAAGACGGGCAGCCGGTGCCCGGCACAAACTCCTGCATGATGTGCAAGCGGCTGATTATCAATGCGGGCATATCAAAGGTTATCGTGCGCGACACCCGGAAGGATTACCGCGTAATCAACGTCGCCGACTGGATTGATAACGACGACTCGCTCAGCGGCAAGTTCGGTTATTAATCTTCCAACGAGGGTATAAATAATATTATGAAGAGTTTTCGGATTATTATGGCATCTGCCCTGATATTTATGCTCATTCTGTCTTCTGTGTCCTGCGGTATGGGGCTCGGCGTCATGGATTACGACAAAGCCACCAATCTTTATACCGACCGCTACACCGGAATATCCTACACAAATGCCCCTTCGGTTTATGAGCCAATGGCGCTCAGTAAAGAATATGCAAGATGGAAGAGCCCGGGCGGCCGGGTGGTCTTTTATGAAATCGAGGGCATGGACCCCTCGCTCTGGCTTGCCGAGGAAGGAAAGACCGTCTTTTACTCAACAGAAGTAACCCTCCCCACCCTCTCTCAGATGGAGCCGAACAGGATACTGATCTGCGTCGAGGAGACCCTGACGGTCGCAATTGCCGAGATAACCGAACCCGAGGAAATCTCAGCCCTCATTGACATCTGGGAGAACGGCGAGGCGGTCCCCTACCCCGGCACAACGCCCAAAGCAACCTACCGCATCAAATTTCAGTCCGAGCTCTATCCCGGCCTTCTCTTCAGCCTGATTTATGTCGAATACGATAACGGCGACCGCCTGCTCTACAGCCGCGATGACGGCAGGTGCGTTCCTGCGGGCGATATTATCCACAGCTATCTCATGGGCGACTAGGCGTAGTCGGGCTCCGGCATGATTTTATGATGGAAATCGTACGCTTCGGCCCCGAGCATGTAAGCGAGGCGGCGCACATCGAGACTCTTTGCTTCTCCGACCCCTGGAGCGAGGCCGGACTTGAGTTTCTGACCAGCAAGAGAGCTGTCTCCTATGCCTGCATGGTTGACGGTAAACTTGCCGCATATGCCGGAATGCTTTGCGTGCTCGACGAGGGTCAGATACTCAACGTGGCGACCCATCCCGACTATCGCCGGCGGGGGTATGCGCGGGCTCTGCTCGGGGCTCTGATTGACTATGCCGACAGTCACGGCATTGTCACCCTCTTGCTTGAGGTGCGCGAGTCGAACACCCCGGCAATATCGCTCTACCGTTCGGCGGGGTTTGTGGCTGTCGGATACCGGCCGCGCTATTACCGCAAACCGGTAGAGGCTGCGGTAATCATGGTGAGAACAAAAAACACAGATGTAAAGCAACCCAAAGGATAGAATAAATGCTTGTATTCGGAATGGAAAGCTCCTGCGACGAAACCTCGGCGGCGGTTGTCGAGATGGGCGAGGGCGTGCGCAGGATACGCTCGAATATAATCGCCTCTCAGGTCGAGACCCACCGGCTGTACGGTGGTGTGGTCCCCGAGATAGCCAGCCGCGCGCATATCGAAGCGGTGACGAGCATCACCCGCCGCGCGCTCGATACGGCCGGGGTTGACATAAAGGATATAGGCGCGGTGGCGGTGACCACACGTCCGGGTCTTATCGGAGCCCTGCTTGTCGGGGTCTGCTTTGCCAAATCGCTGGCCTATGCAAACAATATTTCGCTGGTCCCGGTTGACCATATAAAGGCGCATGCCGCGGCGGCCTATCTCTCGCAGCCTGACCTTGAGCCCCCCTTCCTCTGCATAATAGTATCGGGCGGACACACCTCTATATATAAGGTAACCTCATACACGGGTTTTGAGGAAATCGGCAGCACGCGCGACGACGCGGCCGGCGAGGCTTTTGACAAGATAGGCCGTTTCATCGGTCTGCCCTACCCGGGTGGTGCCGCAATGGATAAACTTGCCGCCGACGGAAACCCGAATGCGGTAGATCTCCCCTCCCCGGCGCTCTCGGGGGATACGCTTGATTTTTCGTTCAGCGGCCTGAAAACCGCAACTATCAATTATATAAACAATCTGCGCCAGCGCGGGGTCGAGCCGCCGCATGCCGACATTGCCGCCTCGTTTACGCACGCGATTGTTTCTGCAATTGTGCAGCGCGCCGAAACTGCCCTGAAGCTGACCCGCATGAAGACGCTTGTGCTTGCCGGCGGGGTCGCTGCAAACTCGCACCTGCGCCGGGCGCTGACCGAGCTCTGCAAAAAGCTTGGCGTTGCCTTTGTAGTGCCCCCGGCAGGGCTTTGCGGGGACAATGCCGCCATGGTAGCGGCTGCGGGTTACTATGCTTATCTTGACGGGGTGAGAGCCGACCTCTCTCTCAATGCGTCGGCAATTTGAAAGTTCCCGCTCTCCCCGCATTCAGTATATCGAGAGGAGGCTTGATATGGACAATTTTGATTTTGACAAAATATTGTCCAAGGAAAATACAGACGGCGAGCGCAGCTGGGCAGGCAGAAGCGACGTGTCGCCGGCCGTGATTAAAAGGCTGCCGCGCTACTTCCGCTATCTGCGCGAGCTTATCCGCAACGGCAAAACCCGCATAAGCTCGGGCGAGCTCTCGGAAATCATGCATGTCACAGCCTCTCAGATCCGGCAGGACTTAAACTGCTTCGGCGGGTTCGGCCAGCAGGGGTACGGCTACAATGTCAACTACCTCTACGCCAAAATCTGCGACATACTCGGTGTGGGAATGGGCTTTCGCGGCATAATCATCGGCGCCGGCAACCTCGGCACCGCGCTCATTAAGAACCCGATGTTCGAAAAGCGCGGGGTCGACATAATCGCCATGTTCGATGTTGACCCGAACATTGTCGGGAAGGTAATTGCCGGCAGAATAGTTTATCATATGGATGACCTTGAAAAATTCTGCAAAGAAAACCGTGTCGACCTTGCGGTGCTGACTCTTCCGAAGGAACTCGCTCAGGATGCCGCAGAGCGGGCCGTGAGGCTGGGCGTCCGCGGGCTCTGGAATTTCACCGGCAAGGAGTTTTACTTCGATGAGAATGTTGCGGTTGAAAACGTGCATCTCGGCGACTCTTTGATGACGCTTTGCTATAAGCTCTGTCAGATCAACCATAGAATCGGGGAGCAGTCGGATGAGGATTGAATTCGACTTTCAGTCTGGTCGGGCAGCTTTCCCGGCGGTAGCCGCAAAATGCGCCGCCCGGGCGCCGGACATCGCGCTGCGCCTTTTAATCCTGCTTGCCGCCGAGCCGGCATACCGCGCCGACTTCGAGGCGCACGCCGAAGAGATTACCTCCCTTCTCAAATGCTCCCGCAAAGAGCTCGACATGGCGCTGGGTTTCTGGTGCGGCGCCGGAGTAGCCGATATCGCAGCCGGCAATCCCGACAGGGTGCCGGAAACAACTGATAACACAGAAACAAGCCCCGCCACAAGAGAGGAAATGCCGCCGAAGAAAACCGCAAAGCTGATGCGCGCGGCCGGGCTGCCCGAGTACACCAGCGAGGAACTGGCCGATATGCTCGAGCGCGACGCCGCGGCGCTTAGCTTTGTCGACGAGGCGCAGCGCCGGCTCGGGAGAATGCTCAACCCGCGCGAGATTTCGCTTCTGATCGGCCTGCGCAATTACCTTGAGCTTGAGGACGAATACATTTTCATACTGCTCGATTACTGCTCGAGAATCGGCAAGACAAGCATCAGGTATATCGAGACGATGGCCTTCGGATTGTATGACGACGGGGTGACCGAGACCGACGCGCTAGCACAGGCGCTTGCCGAGCGTGAGGCTTACCGCGAGCTTGAGGGCAAATTCAAGGCCATGATAGGCGCCCGCGGGCGCAAGCTGACCTCGAAGGAAACCCGCTTTCTCAACCGCTGGAGCGTCGAGATGAAATACGACTTCAAAATGATTGAGCTGGCCTATGAAATAACCGTCGACTCGCAGCACGATTACAACCCCGCTTACATGAACGCGATACTTGAGCGCTGGTATGCCGCCGGAATTACCACCCCAGAACAGGTTGAAGCCGAACGCGCAAAGCGCAAGCAAAGTGCAGGCGCCGGCAAGAGCTATGATCTCGACGACTTTTTCGAGGCGGCGCTGCGCCGCAGCTACGGGGACTCTGATACATAACCCCGCGCGTGCCATATACACAATATAAAGGAGCTTCGGATGGGATACAACAGGGAAAATTTCCGGCGCATACGCGAGGCTTATGCCGTCAAATACCAGGCCGCACGCGAGCGGGCCGACCGGCGGCTTGAGGAGGTCTGGGCATCAGTGCCCGGGGTGCGCGAGATAGACATCGAGCTGAGCCGCGTGGGGCTTGAAATCATGAAGGCAATTACCGCCGGCGGCGAGAACATCACGGCGATGATCGCCGAGGTGCGCAAGAAAAACGAGAAACTTCAGGCCAAAAGAGGTGAGCTGCTCCGGGCGGCCGGGTATCCCGCCGACTACACAGACGTGAAGTATGAATGCCCCGCCTGCGGCGACAGCGGCTATGTCAACGGGGTGATGTGCGAGTGCATGCGGCGCGAGCTGATACTTGCCGCCTGCGAGTCTTCGGGCATCTCAGAACTTCTGCGCGAGCAGAATTTTGACAATTTCACGCTCGACTATTACAGCGACAATATAAAAAATTACGAAATAATGGAAAATGTCCTGACGAAAGCCTATCAATTTGCAAACGGCTTTTCGGAGGCCGGCTCGGGGAACCTGCTCTTTATGGGAGGCACAGGGCTTGGTAAGACCCACCTGTCGAGCGCTGTGGCAAAGCGGGTCATCGAGCGGGGGTTTGACGTCGTATATGTGAGCGCGCAGAGGCTTATTTCCGACTTCGAGCGCGGGCGCTTCGGCAACAGCAGCAATGACGGCATCCGGCAGGTCGAGCGCTACTCTGAGTGCGACCTTTTGATTGTCGACGACCTTGGCGCCGAGGTGACAAACCAGTTCACCGTCTCCTGCCTCTACAATGTCATAAACACAAGGCTGAACCTGCGGAAATCAATGATTATAAGCACGAATTTAAATAAAAAAGAGCTTGAGAGCCGCTACACCGAGCGGATTACAAGCCGGATTTTCGGGGAATTTATCCTGCTCGTGTTTGCGGGAACCGACGTGAGGATGCAGAAGCTGAGGCAAAAATACGGTAAATAAAATCACGGGTATGCGCAAATACTAAATGCACATACCCTAATTCTTATTGCGGAGTTTTCAAAATGGAAAAAACAAACGTAACCACCCGCACCGCCGAGCTTGCGGGGACAATCTACAAAAACATGAAAACCGGCGCCGACTCGGTGCTCAACCTGCTCTCCAAGGCCGAGGACGATCGGCTTAAATCCCACATGACCGGCCTGCTTGACGGTTATGAAAAATTCGCCTCCGAAGCCAAAAAGATTCTCGACAGCGAAGGAGTTGCCCCGAAGGAGGATAATATCATCGAGAAAATGGGCGCAAAAATGGGCCGGGGCATGAGGACTCTGACCGATTCCTCAACAAGCCGCCTCGGCGAGGTGCTGATGGAGGACGCCACAACGAGCTTCTGCGAGGCCCTCCGGCTGCTCCATCAATACGAAAACAAGGACTGCCGCCCCGAGGTGCTCCAGCTCGTGCGCGACATCATCGCCTTCGAGGAAAACAACTACAACACCGCTAAATCTTTTATATAGTGTTCGGGGGCGCTACCCCCCCGCCAAAACCCCTTTTGAAAAAAGGGGTTTTGGAATCCCCAAAAACTTTTCAAACCATACCACCAAATAAAGAAGCGCGGACCCTACATTCCGCGCCTTTTGGTTGTTGGATATTAACCGTTTTATAGATGCGAGGAGTGAAGCCTCAGCTTTTCTCCTCCGGGGGGACTTCCTTATCCTCCTGCTGAGATTTGCCGGCGGCTTCTTTGGTTTTCCGAGCCGCCTTAATATCGCTCTCAAGCTTTTTGATTTTTGCCCTGAGCCGGTCGATTTCGGCTATCACCGCGTCAATGCCGGCCGAATCTGTCCCCTGCTTATACGATTTGTATGTCAGCCTGCCGAGCTTTT
Organism: Clostridiales bacterium; assembly: GCA_012727435.1. GTDB lineage: Bacteria > Bacillota > Clostridia > Oscillospirales > CAG-272 > UMGS1002. Next base: position 38,995 of record JAAYHB010000015.1, read on the forward strand.
CATATGCCTCGCAGAGCCGCAGCTTGACACCCTGAAGCTTAATGCGCGCGGTCGCGGCGTCGGCCAGTTCCCCCACTTTGCTCGCTGCCTTGGACGCAATTTTCCCGGCATTGCTTTTGAATTCATCCCATCCCGACATAAATAATCAAGACCTCCATAAGTTATTAGGCACAGAAGCAGGCCGCTGACAATATTATATTATTTTTTCTCCGAAAAGTAAACAGTTTTGGAAAAAATCCGGGCTTATATCCGGCTACCGAATCAGCCAAGAATCCCGTACCCCTCAAGCAGGATTTTTATGCCGATGAGAATCAGGATAATTCCGCCGGCAAGCGTCGCCCCCCGCTTGTATTTTGCGCCGAACCTGCAGCCTATAGCCACCCCTGCAACACACAAAACCATGGTAACAAGTCCGATTGCCGCCGCGGCCTGCCAGACGTTGATTTTAAAAAAGGCGAAGGTAATTCCGACGGCCAGCGCGTCGATGCTGGTGGCGACCGACATGTAAAGCAGTTCCCTGTAATCGAGCTTTGTGCAGCATGCGCAGCCGTCGTCCTTGTCTTTTATCAGATCGACTATCATTTTGCCCCCGATAAAGACAAGCAACCCGAAGGCGACCCAGTGGTCAAACGCCGTGATGTAGCGCTCGAACCGGCTGCCGAGCAGCCAGCCGAGTATCGGCATGATCGCCTGAAAGCCCCCGAAAAACAGACCGATGATAAGCGCCTGCGTGTAGTTTATCTTTTTCATACCGAGCCCTTTGCAGATTGAAACCGCAAAGGCGTCCATAGAGAGCCCCAGTGCAATGCCGAGAAGCTCAATTTGCCCCATTATATCTTACAACCTCCGCTTTTCCGCCTGCATAAAAAAACATGCATGGCAACGCCATAACATGAGTCTTGTCAATTATTAAAGCGGTGTGATGCCGCTTTAACTAGGCAAGCCAGGCAGGCATTGACTCGGCTCCGACAATACTGGGGCACTCATGAATGCTGCCGGATTGTTGACTTGCCGCATATTCCTATGCCAGCTACTCCCTCATGCAACCATCAAGTTCAATTATTATATCAGCCGCGCCCGACTTTGTCAACCTGAATATACCTTTATTCAATATATGTCGCAATAATGCACAAATCACTCCAATTATTTGTTATGCTTATCTTTAATCATTGACAAACCATGAAAATAATGCTACAATGTTTGCATAGAAAGTTACCGGCGGGGCGGCCGTTTCCCGGCGGACTTAAAAATCACAAACACCGGCCCACTTAAGGAGGATTTGCAGATGAAGACTATCCAGATTCAATTGTCAACAATCCGTGACGTACAGGATTTTGTCGGTATAGCAACCGCATTTGACGGGGATATCGACCTCACCTCGGGTCGTTATGTCGTTGACGCAAAATCCATCATCGGGATTTTCAGCCTTGATTTGCTCTCGCCCATCACTCTGAGAATTCACTCCGGGGACGCCGACAAACTCATAACCCAGCTCGACCGCTTTATCGTAAAATAACAGTAAGACTCGATACTCCGATCAGAAGCCGCGGGGCTCTGCCCCGGGCTTTGTTCGTGTTTGAAATTCTAAATTGCCCTAAATAAGGATTCGGCTGCAGAGGCTCGGATATGCTCCGGGCCTCTTTTTTCGGCAACACTCAAAAAGCCGGTTAATAAACGCTGATTTCGGCTTTTATTTGCATGATTTTTTTCGTATGAAAACCGCCCGGCCGGCCGATATTATAATCTGAATAAAGTCCGATACAATTCGCCGGATTTTTCATGAAAAATCCAATTTTCATGGCATAATAATGCAATTTCCGGTCAACAGTAATATCGGGTGTATTATCGCAATGCCCGCAAACTTCTGATTTACCCGAGGGAAGTCATGGTCGGCGCGGTGATATGCTGGACGCGCTTCATCGGCATGTCTTATTTGATTTGTCTTGGGGCACGGCAAAAGTATTATGTCATTTAGCTTTAAACAAAAATATACATATTTTCAGCCCCGGCAAAAAAAATATTGCCTTGCTCAAATAAATTTGTAAAACATCAAAGCCGCGCCGGCGACACAGATTATTATCGGAGCATTCCGGCGGCATGCCGTATGCCGGAAGAGGCCGGCAAAACCGGAAGCCGCTCCAGAGCGATTACAAATTCCCGGAACGAAGGTAAATCCCCATGATTAACAAAACAAAAAAGGCCCAGGCTTTACTTGCTTCGCTTCTGATATTGATTTCGGTATTCACCGGCGCCGTGAAAGCCGGCGGCGGGGCACACGGCGAGAGCCTCGGAGAAGCACTTCTTGCATCGGTTTATGTTAATGATTCGGTCTTTGCGGCAACAAAAAACCTCAATTCGATAAAGCTCTATCCCGGAGGAATGCCGTTCGGAGTCAAATTTTTCACGGACGGAGTGGTGGTCGTCGGATTCTGTGATATAAACAACGGCTCGGGCGCGCAAAATCCGGCATACAGCGCCGGCATCCGGGTCAAAGATATAATAACCGCGGTAAACGGCGAGCAGCTTATATGCGCGGCCCAGCTCACCGCCACTATCGAAAAATGCGGCGGAAAGCCAATTACCCTGACCTATAAAAGAGATTCGCGCGAATATACCGTCACCTTGACACCGGTTTACAGCGAGGCGGACGGCAGGTATAAAACCGGCATCTGGGTGCGAGACAGCGGCGCCGGCATCGGCACCGTGACCTTCATTGTCCCACAGGACTATTCCTTTGCCGGGCTGGGGCACGGCGTCTGCGACAGTGAAACCGGAAATCTCATCCCCATGCAGCGCGGCATTGTCACGGCTGTGACAATCAGCGGGCTGACCCGCGGGCTCCCGGGCGACCCCGGCGAAATCAAGGGTTATTTCAGCTCAGGCAAGTGCGGGACCCTGCTCGGCAACACCGAATACGGCGTGTATGGCATACTCAACGAGCTGCCCCCCAACATCCCCGAAGGCCCCCTGCCCGCCGCCTCGAAATATCAGGTAAAAGAAGGCGCGGCCTATATCTGGTGCACTCTTGACACAAACACGGTAAGCAAATACACGGTCGAAATCTCGGCGGTAAACACCTCGTCGGACACAAACAAGTGCTTTACCGTGACGGTCACCGATCCGGCGCTGCTTGAGAAGACCGGCGGAATTATTCAGGGCATGTCGGGCAGCCCGATAATCCAGAATGGCCGCATCATCGGCGCGGTGACGCATGTGCTGATAAACGACCCGACCCGCGGATACGGGATATTCATCGAGAATATGCTCGACCATATGCCCGACCAGCTAAAGCAGCCCGTGCGGTAATAAATTAATAAACGCGGCCTTTGGCCTTGCGAATACTATAAAAAACTGAGCCGCCGGCGGCATTCCCCGGCGGCTTTTTGCATTATTTTAATTGTTTCATCAGCTTGTCTATATCCTTGTCGGCCCCGATAATCGTAACCTTGTCGCCCTGCGTGAAAACGCGGTCGGGCCGGGGAGAAACATCAACGACACCGTCGGCACGTGAGACCGCCACGACGTTGACGCTGAATTTGCGTCGCAGCTCAAGGTCGACAAGGCTCTTGCCCTGCCATTCCCGGGGCACGGAAAGTTCAATTATCTTATATCCCGAAAACTCGATAAATTCGGTCACGTTGTCCTTTGTCAGCATATAGCCGAGCCTCTCGCCCATATCCTGCTCGGGGAAGACTATCATATCGGCTCCGATGCGCTCGAGCACCTTCCGGTGTCCTTCGTTGAGCGCCCTGGCAACCACTTTTTTCACCCCGAGCTCTTTCAGCATAATCGTGAGCAGCACGTTTGCATTGATATTCGTGGTCAGACAGACAATGGCACACTCGTAATCTGTGATGCCGGTCGACCGGAGCACCGACTCGTTGGTCGGGTCGCCTATAACCGCGTTGGTCACGATGTCTGCCATGGCGGTCACCTTGTCGGCGTCGGTGTCGATTATCATGACCTGGCAGCCCGATTTGGCCAGGGTTTCGGCAAGCGACTGACCGAACTTCCCGAGCCCTATGACGCAAAAGCTTTTCATATTAATATCCTTCCTTTGAGAATTGCAAAGTCAGCCGATCAGCATATGGGCGTCGGGGTAGCTGATTGTCGACCGGCTCTCGTGCAGATTCAGCATTACCGAATATGTCACTGTCAGTATTCCGACACGCCCGAGGTACATTAATAACATCACGATTGTTTTGCCCGTCGGACCGAGCGCCGGCGTGATGTCGAGAGTCAGCCCCACGGTACCGGCGGCAGAGGTAGCTTCAAAAACGGCTTCCATTATACTGCAGTTTATCGAGTTCAGAATTGCAAGTGTCCCAACGATTATTAATATCAGCTGAAACCCGACGACCGCCACCGCACGCATAAAATTTTCGTTTGAAATTTTCCGTTTGAAGAGCACAGCTTCTTTATTGCCGATTGAGACCGACCATATCGTATACAACAGCACGCCGACGGTTGCCACCTTGACGCCCCCGGCGGTCGACCCCGAAGCCCCGCCTATGAACATTAAAAGAATCGAGAGAAGCTGCGAGCTGTCAGACAAGTATGCCTGATTTATAGTTGAAAATCCGGCGGTGCGCAGGGTTACCGACTGGAATAGCGCAGCGAGCATTTTTTTCCCTGCAGGCAGGCTCCCGATTGTATTGGTATTATTCCATTCAAACACAGCGAAAAGTAAAGTGCCGCCGACAATCAGCACGGCGGTTACAATCAGCACAAGTCTGGAGTATACCGGCAGGCGCCTTTTTTTGATTATCCTGTCGGCAATGTCGTCCCAGACGATAAAGCCTATCCCGCCGATTAAAATCAGCAGCATCAGCGTGACACAGACCACAGGGTCGCCCCCGAAGTCATCCATCATTAGGCCGCCGCCCATAAGGTCGAATCCGGCGTTGCAGAAGGCCGATACAGAATGAAATATGCTCTTATATATCCCGTCCCAGAATCCGTAGCGCGGCACGAATCTTGTCGAGAGCAAAAGAGCTCCCGCCAGTTCAAAGCATAAGGTGCCCACCGCGATTCTGCGCAGAATGTCGCTGAGCTTGTCATACCTGCCGAGGTTGAAGGACATCCCGAGCAGCATCCGCTCCTTGGGGGTCACCGCCCGCCCGACCAGCATCGACAGCAGCACCGCCACCGTCATAAATCCCAGCCCGCCTATCTGAATCATGATGAGAATGACAATCTGCCCGAATATGCTCCAGTGCTCTGCCGTGTCAAGCGTGACAAGCCCGGTGACGCAGGTGGCGCTGACAGCTGTAAATGCCGCGTCAAGCGGGTTTGTAAAGCTGCCGTCACTCGACGATACCGGCAGCATAAGCAAAAGAGAACCGGCAAGGATCACCAAAAGAAAACCGGCGGCAATAATGCCGGTCCCGCCTCTCCCCTTTCCCTGCCGGATTTTGCTTTTCATTCAGAATACGCCTACCCTTCTGGCAGATTGTCCCTTCCGTTTTATATATAGTATACCTTCAACCCCGATTTGTCAAGCCCCGATCTGGCAGGCGAAAAATTCGGCTATTGGTCGAATTGCGAGTTGTAGAGAGAACTGTAAAATCCGCCCGCGGCCATTAGCTGCTCATGATTTCCCTGCTCTATGACGTTGCCGTCCTTGACCACCAGTATCACATCGGCGTTTTGTATGGTTGAGAGCCGGTGGGCGATTATAAAGCAGGTTCTGCCCTTCATGAGCCCGCGCATCGCCTCCTGTATTTTGATTTCGGTGCGCGAGTCGACGTTTGAGGTCGCCTCGTCGAGTATCAGCATCGGCGCTTTGGGCAGCATCGCCCGTGCCATGGTAATAAGTTGCTTCTGGCCCTTTGAGATGTTTATCCCGTCGTCTGTAATCATTGTGTTGTAGCCGTCGGGAAGCGACTCGATAAAGGAATGGATTTTGGCAGCCTTGGCTGCGGCAACAACCTCCTCCATCGTGGCGTCTTCCTTGGCATAGGTGATGTTCTCATATATCGTGCCGCCGAAAAGCCATGTATCCTGCAGAACCATGGTATAGGCACGCCTCAGGCTCTTGCGCGTCAGGGTCCTTATCTCTTTATTGTCTATGAAAATCCTGCCCGAATCGACGTCATAAAAACGCATGAGCAGGTTTATTATCGTGGTCTTGCCGGCACCGGTCGGCCCGACGATGGCTACCGTGCTCCCGGGCGGCACGTCGATCGACAAATCGTGAATTATGGTTTTTCCGGGCAGATATCCGAATTTAACATGGTCAAGTTTAACATGCCCCCTGACATCGGTAAGTTCGGTGCTGCCCGAATAGCCGCGATTGCCCGGCTTCTCGGCACTAACCTCGTCTTCGGTCTTCTCGTCGATAATTCTGAAAACCCTCTCGGCGGCGGCCAGCGCCGACTGCAGGTCGCTCAGAATATTGGCAAACTCGTTTATCGGGCCGGCAAACTTGCGGGAATACTGCACAAATGCCGTTATGCCGCCGAGCGTCATGAAGAACACCGACCCCTCGGCTATCGCGCCGCTCTGTGAGAACATGAAGAATATGCCGCCGAAGATTATCACAAAGGCAATAGAGAGGTTGTTTATAAAGTTTACTCCCGGACCGATTATCGCGCCGTGGTATTCGGCCTCATAATAGGCGTTGACCGCATCGGTGTTGCGCTCGTCAAACCGGCGGGTGATGACCTCCTCGCGGCCGTATGCCTTGATGACCCGCTGGCCCGAAAGCATCTCCTCGGCAAAGCCGTTCAGAATCCCCAGCTTTATCGAGCGCTTCTTGAACAGCGGCCTGATTTTTTTGCTCTTGTAACGCGTGAAGACAATCGAAGCCGGAACTGTTATAGCAAATATCCCGACCAGCGTGGGGGAAATCGATACCATCATGATAAGCGAACCGGTCACAGTTATGATACTTACGCACACCTGTATGAGGTCATGCGAGAGCGAGGCGTTGACGGTATCGACGTCATACGACATGTGACTGATAATATCGCCGGTTGCGTGAGTGTCGAAAAAGCTGACCGGAAGGTCGACCAGTTTGTCGAATATCTGCCGCCGCATGGTGTAGATGATCTTCTGGCTCAGCCTAATCATCACGACGGCAAGCATATACGAAAGCACCGCCGACGCCGTGTAAAAGGCCAGCATCAGCCCGCAATAGTAAAAGACCCGATCAAGCTTTACCGGCTCGTCCCCGTAGCCTATGGCGTCAACCGCCAGTCCCGACAGCTTCGGGCCGACCAGCGCCAGAAGGTTTGAGGCAATCATGAGCCCCATGGCCAATATGACCAGCCATTTGTGCCTGAGCAAATATCGAGCCAGCCGGAGAAGCACCCGGGTCTTTGTCTTTTTGTCTATTTTCTCCTCGGGCTTGGGGCTGTTCAGCGAACGCGAACGTCCGAGCCCGCCGCCGCCTCCGCCCACCATAAAGCCGGGGTTAGTCAATGAAAGCACCCCCCATCTGTGAATTGCTGATTTCGCGGTAGACCTCGCATTCGCGCAGCAGTTCCTCATGCCTGCCCGCGCCGATAATCCTTCCTTCGTCAAGCACTATTATCATGTCGGCGTTCATCACCGAGCTGACGCGCTGCGCGACGATTATCGTGGTCATCCCGCCGCCGGCCTGAGCTATGGCGCGGCGGAGCTTTGCGTCGGTTTTATAGTCAAGCGCAGATGACGAGTCGTCAAGCAAAAGGATTTTCGGGTTACCGGCAAGCGCGCGGGTGATAAGCAGCCGCTGCCGCTGCCCGCCGCTGAGATTGGTGCCCTTTTGGGTCAGCATATGCTGCCAGCCGTCCTCAAAGGAATTAATAAATTCGGCGGCCTGCGCGATTTCGGCGGCCCTCTCCATATCACAGCGTGAAATATCCCGTCCGAACTTCACGTTTTCCTCTATCGTGTCGGCATAGAGAAAGTCACTCTGCATGGCAACACCGAACATGCTGTGAAGTTCGTGCTGCGGGATTGTCCTCACATCCCGCCCGTCGATAAGGATTCTGCCCGAGTCTACGTCATAAAACCGCATGAGCAGGCGCAGGATTGTCGATTTCCCGCTACCGGTCGCGCCGATGATCCCGAGCGTGCCGCCGCGCTTCACCGAAAAACTGATGTCGGCAAGGTCGTATTTCTTTTTGTTGTAGGAAAAGTAAACCTTATCGAATACTATGTATCCTTCGGGCCGGGGCCGGCGCGGGATAGCTGTTAGCGGCAGCACCGGCAGATCCTCGCCGGTATTCAGCACCTCAGCAATTCTTTTGGCCGATGCGCTGCTGCGGGTATACATGACAAACATCCGCGTGATTCCGAGCATCGCCTGCGAAATCATGGTAAAATACTGCGTGAAGGCGATGATTTTACCGGTCTGCGTCTGCCCGCGGTCGACAAGCAGCGCTCCGACCGAAATTACTGCTACAATACCAAGATTCATTATTAAGGTCATGAGCGGGTTTGAGGCAGCCATGGTTATACCGGCCTTCTGCTCGACCTGCATCAGCGCCACATTTGCCTTGTCAAAGCGCCGCCGCTCGTAGTCGGATTTTGAGAGAGCCTTAATGACCCTGATTCCCTGCGCGTCCTCGCGGACCACCCGCGTCATGTTGTCGACAGACTTCTGCACCTCGGTATATAGCGGTATGCCTCGCCTGGAAATAAAAAAGACCGACAGAGTTATCAGCGGCAGTATCGAGAACATGATAAGCGACAGACGCCAGTCGATTATCAATGTGATAACAAGCCCGCCGAAAAGCAGAATAGGCGCGCGTACCCCTATGCGCTGTATACTGTTTAAGAAGCTGTGGAAATGGTAGGTATCGCTTGTAAGCCTTGACTCAAGGCTGGGTATTGTGAATTTATCGACCTGCGCGCCAGAGAGCTGCATGGTCTTGGCAAACAAATCATGCCTGACAAGCCTGCTGGTATCGCGCGCCACTTTTGATGCCATTCGGTTGGCCGTGACGTTCATTGTCACGGCGGCGAGCGCGCAGGCAATCATCAAAACGCCCCCGATAATGATCTTTCCGACACTTCTCTGAGGTACAATTTCATCAATTATGTAGCTTAAAATATAGGGTATAAAAAGCTCGACGAGGGTTCCCAGAACCTTAATGGTAAAACCCCACGCCATGCGCTTGTAAAAGGGTTTGAGATATCGTAGTAAGTACTTCATTATATCCTCATGCCGCGGCTTGCGGATTTTTCTTTCTTGGGGTCGGGGCCGACTGAGGTCCCGCCGGTTACATGTCAGCTCCTGCGCTACAGGTTTCCGAAATGCCGGGGTTCAAGCCGGCAGCAATTTCAGTGGTCGAGCGGTGAGTTTTCCTCAAATTCCTTGTTGACCGCGTCGGTCGCCCGCCGGGCAATTCTGTCGAGCATGGCGTTGAACTGCTCCATTTCCTCGTCACTGAAACCCTCGGTGAGGTATTCGTTCCAGTCTCGTATCAAGGCGGTCAACTCCGGCAGCACGTCATAGGCCTTTTGGGTGGGATAGACAAGCTGCTCCCGCCGGTCCTTTTCATTCTGCCTGCGCTCGACAAACCCTTTTTGCTCAAGCTGTGCCAGATGGCGGGTCACGTTGCTTTTATTGATGTAAATATGCCGGGCTATCTGCTCCTGCGACATTCCCGGATGCCGGCAGAGGGCCAGGATATAGCTGAGGTGGACGCCGCCAAGACCGGTGTCCTTAAGCTTTTCAGCACGGTACATCATGGCACAGCGGCTTATGATGCTTATTTTTCTCATAAAAGACGGCATGGAGAAATCTCCTTTTCCACTTTATATACAATAAAAAAGTTGCGTCCGCAACATATTATATCACACATCACGCCATTGTCAATAGTTTGTCATTTAATAAAATGCACCACACAGAAAAAACAGCGCCGCCTGCCGCCGGCCTGTCCGGCAGCTTTGTGCGGCGCCATTTCTGCAAAGTTCGTTTTAGTCTGTTTTGCCGGCAATTGAGCCTTGGCAAATTCCCGGCAGGGCGCTCAGCATGTGGCGCTGTTCATCCCCGACTCGCGCCCGACTACCTCGGCTATAATTTCCTTGTCTATTTCTGTAAAGTCATCATTTATCGACATGCTTCCCTGCGCGTTTTTTAAGGTTCCTGCCTGCTTGGCCCGTCTTGTGCCGTTACTTGATCTGCCGGCCGCATAGCCAATGGCTCCGGCGGCTGCAAGCCCCGCCGCAACCGCACCTATGGTTAACAAAAAATTGTTTTTCATTTTGCTTCCTTCCTGCTTTTTCTGTTCTTACGGATATTTCAAGTAGCCGATGAGCATAAAAGCCCCGCATATAATATCTTGTCGCAATATCACAAATCGTATTCTTTTTTTGAAAAACTCCGATACTTTATCGCCGCGTATTCGAGTGCCCTGCGCTTTAGCCTGTATGCACTGCGCCGCGAGATTTTCAGCAGCTCGGCGCACCTCTCGACAGTCTCGCACCTGATGTAATGGTAATAGAGAAACAATTTTCGGTCGTCCGGTGGCAGCGAGGTCACAAATCTTTTGATTTCAAACATTTTCGCCTTAATATATGCCTCGTCGTCCTCGCCTATTGCTCCGCCTCCGACGTCCCGGTTGTCACGCCCCATGAAGTATTCTTTTTCGTACCTGTTTATTTCTATCATTTTGAGTCCGAAGCGGTAGTTATCAAGATACTCGGCCATCTCAGCCACAGCGCTTGATCTGTCATCGGTATAGTTCATTTTTCGCCCGCTTTCCTTTCCTCCGGCAGAAAAATCCTGCTCGGCAACAAGTCATCAAAATCCTTCCTTAGCGTGCCCTAAATCGATCCTTCCATCAGATTCCGAATACAGTCGGTTCCCCCGTAAGTTATTTTGCAATTCTGACAAGAAAACCGCGAACATTTGTTCTGGCTTGTATAATTATACTATATTTCCTAAATTGTGTCAACAGTTTTTCGACATTATTATGGAATTTTTTACCGTGATGCGTCAAAATACAGCCCTCAGACGGGGACTTCCGTCTGAGGGCTGAAATAATTCCAAAAAGTGCTTATGTAAACTCTTACTTCGCTTTCTCTTCGGGCATCTCGCGGTTTATGACCAGCCGGCCGCCTTCAATTCTGGCAGACCAGATTGTGTGCTGCGGGCATTTCTCAACACATATGTTGCAGCCGGTACACTTATCATAATTAATTTTGGCAAGGAAGTTTGAAACTTCAATTGCCTTTGTGGGGCAGTTGCGCTCGCATATTTTGCAGCCGATGCAGCCCACCCGGCACTGAGTTCGGGTCACCGCGCCCTTTTCCTGTGACTTGCAGGCTACCCACTGAGTCGCGCCGTAGGGTATCATCTCGATAAGCCCGCGCGGGCAGGAATTCACGCAGGCGCCGCAGCCGCGGCATTTTCTGCTGTCAACAACAGCCACGCCGTCGACTACTTCAATGGCGTCGTACGGGCAGGCAGCCACGCAGGTCCCCAGTCCGATACAGCCGTAGGAGCAGAGCTTGTCGCCCCCGCCGAGCAGTGCGGCGGCGCAGTCGGCGACACCTTTATATACATACTTCTTTGTTGCCAGATTGCCGGTGCCCGAGCACATCACCTGTGCTCTTTTCCTCACGGTCCGCTCAACCTCGACCCCCATTACTTTGCCGATGGCTTCGGCAACCTCATTGCCGCCGACACTGCAGGCGTTCGGGCTTGCCTCGCCCTTTGCAATGGCCTCGGCAAGCTGGGCGCAGCCCGAGTATCCGCAGCCGCCGCAGTTTGCGCCCGGTAAAAGCTCGGCTATCGCGGTTATCCGCTCGTCGGTTTTGACCGCAAATACTTTTGCGGCAATGGCAAGCAGGACACCGAAAACCAGCCCCAGTCCGCCAAGCACCGCTACGGGAATAAGTATAATATCCTTCATCTCAAGTCCCCCTTATGTGAAGCTGATTCCCGAGAATCCCGCAAAGGCCATTGCCAGAAGACCGGCGGCAATGAGGGTAATCGGAAATCCGCGGAAGGCGCGCGGCATCTCTGCCTCGACCAGCCTTGCGCGCAGACCCGCAAAAATCACGATTGCAAGCGTAAATCCGGTCGCCGCAGCAAAGCCGAAGCAGACCGAGGTTATAAAATTATATCGGTTCTGGATATTGAGCAGCGCTGTGCCGAGAACCGCGCAGTTTGTGGTGATGAGCGGCAGGTAAATGCCCATAGCACTGTAGAGCGCCGGCACGAACCTGCGCAGGAACATTTCGATGAACTGCACCAGCGCGGCGATTACCAGAATGAAGGCCACCGTCCGCAGGTATTCAAGCCCCAGCGGCTCGAGCAGCAGGTAATAAACCGCCCAGGTCGTGCCGCTTGCAATTGTTATGACGAATATAACCGCCATTCCCATGCCGAGCGCGGTGGCCGGCTTTTCGGATACGCCGAGGAAGGGGCAGATACCGAGGAACTTTGAGAAAATGAAGTTCTCGACTAGTATCACGCCGAACATTATGAGTAATACATCGGTAAAGCTCATTCCTGCACCTCCTTTGCGGCCGCCTGCGCAGCGTTTGCGACTGCCTCTGCGACAGCTTCTTTTTCAGATTTTTTGGCGTCGGCCTTGTTTTTCAGCGTTTGAACGGCGGCAATGACACAGCCGAGTGTCAGGAAAGCGCCGGCAGGCAGGATAAACACCACGGCCGCCGGGTAGTTCTCACCGAACACCTGAAAACCGAGGAATGTCCCGTTTCCGAGCAGCTCTCGTATCGAAGCTACAACAATCAGCGCCAGCGTAAAGCCGATGCCACAGGACAGGCCGTCAATGGCGCTGGGCAGCACCGGGTTCTTTGAGGCAAAAGCCTCGGCGCGCGCCAGTATGATGCAGTTGACTACTATGAGCGGGAGGAATATTCCGAGCGCACCGTAGAGCTCATAAAAGTAAGCCTTCATAAGCAGCTCGACTGCCGTCACGAATCCCGAGATGATCACGATGAATACCGCAATTCTCACCTGCTTGGGTATGAATTTGCGGAGCAGCGAGATAAGTATGTTTGAGCAGGTCAGGACGACCGTCGCCGCCAGCCCCATGCCGATGGCGTTCGACACAGAGGTGGTGGTCGCCAGCGTCGGACACATCCCGAGCAGCTGAATGAGCACCGGGTTGTTGTCCACAATACCGCTTCTGAACTGCTTTGCAAGTCCCGACAGCGTCATTTTCCTTCACCTCCCACGTCAATCATTCCGGCTCCGGCAAGTATGTCGCGCGCCGTGTTTATGCCGGATTTGAGCGCATTCGAGCTGATTGTCGCGCCCGAGATGGCGTCGACCTCGTCAGCCGAGGCTTTGCCCTTGAACTTTGCAAGGAAGCTCTTCTCAAACACTTTTGTCCCGATACCCGGGGTCTCGGAATGCGAAATTACGCTGACGCCGGCAATACTGCCGCCCTTGTCAAAGGTCGCCAGTATGTTCACGTCCCCGCCGAAGCCCGCGGATAAAACGCTGATGCAATAATAGGTTTCACCGTTATATGTAATCTCGTAGATTGCCTCGGCGCCTTCGGGCAGGTCGCCGAGCGTTTTGTAGCTTACGCCCTCCCCGAACATTTCGACAAAGGAACGGCGCATATCTTCCTCAAGATTTTCGGCAATTCTGTCCTTTGTAAGAGAGTTCACGGTCGAGAGCAGACCTGCGGTCAGAGCGGTTGTCAGAAAGAGCACCAGCACCATTTTAACCGCCTGCGGCAGGGATTTTTTATTCATTACTTCAGGCATGCTTCTTTTTCGCACCTCCGAACACTCTGGGTCTTGTGATACGCTCTATGTACCAGACCAGCGAATTCATCACGAGTATCGAGAAGGATACGCCCTCGGGATAGCCCCCGAAATACCGGATAAAGACCACTAAAATCCCGGCGCCGGCGCCGAATATCACCCGCCCCCACGAGGTGGACGGGGAGGTCACATAGTCTGTCGCCATGAAGAAGGCGCCGAGAATCAGCCCGCCGGCGAGCACCTCGTAGAGCATGAACTCCCATCTTGCCACACCGTCAATCTGCGGGAAGAGGAAGGTCAAAAGAGCAACCGTGCCTATATATGCGACCGGAATTTGCCATGTGATGATTTTGCGGATAAGCAGGTATACCCCGCCGAGCAGCAGGAACAGAGCCGATACCTCGCCGATGGTCCCCCCGATTTTTCCGAGGAACATATCGAGCAGCGAGGCGTCGGGCAGCGCGCCGTGCTTGAGTGATGCCAGCGGGGTCGCCGAGGCGACGGCGTCGGCCGAGGAGAACAGCAGCCTGTCAAACGGCGCGGTGAAGTTTGTCATATAGGACGGCCAGGCCATGGTGAGAAAGACTCGCGCGGCAAGCGCGGGGTTGAATACATTGTGCCCCAGCCCGCCGAAAAGCTGCTTGACTATCACGATAGCAAAGACCGAGCCGACAATGGCCAGCCAGGCAGGGGCGGTTGCCGGCAGGTTCATTCCGAGAAGCAGCCCAGTGAGCAGCGCCGAGCAGTCGCTTACGGTTATCGGGCGCTTCAGTATCAACTGGGTCACATATTCGGCGATGTAGCAGCTTCCGGCGCATACGATGCAGACCAAAAGCGCCCGAAGGCCGAACACATATGTACCCCAGAGCAGCGCGGGAAGCAGCGCAAATATCACCTCAAGCATGATTGTCCGCGTGCTGTCACGGTGGCGGAGGTGGGGAGAGGAGGTTACGGTGAGCAGTTCCGGAACGGTTATTTTTTCGGACTCCTCTACCTTGGTTTCGGACTTTGACTCAACCTTGGCCTCAGGTTTTGACTCAACCTTTGCCTCGGCCTCGGCAAGTACAATATTATCCTTTTTTATATCGTTCATTATCTGCCTCCCGTCAACGTTTTCCGGCGGCATAAAGCGCATTTTTCGCCTGCCGGATGTACTGGACTATGTCAACCCGGCCCGGGCAGACATAAGAGCAGGTTCCGCACTCAAGGCAGTCGTTGACATTATAATCATAGCACCCGTCGTAATCCCGGGCTCCTGCCATTCTGGCAAGATAATTCGGCATGAGCCGCATGGGGCAGTGCCTGACACAACGCCCGCAGTTGATACAGCAGGAAGGCAGGTCATCGCACTTTCCGCCCGAGAGCGCCAGCAGCGCAGACATGCCCTTTTTCAGACCGTATTTCAGATCCCAGAGCGCCGTGCCCATCATCGGGCCGCCGTTTATGATCTTCTCGGGTGTCTTTACAAAGCCACCGCAGAATTCAATTAGCTCGCTCACCGGAGTGCCGATGCGCGCGAGCACATTCTTCGGGGTTTTGATGCAGTCGCCGGTGACGGTTACTACCCGTTCAATCAGAGGCATACCCTCGACGCAGGCTCGGTATATCGCCACGCAGGTGCTGGCATTGAATATGATAAATCCCAAATCGGCCAGCCGCGCGCTGCGGGGAGGTTCGGTTTTGCAGAGCGCGTTTATAATCATGCCCTTATCGCCCTGCGGGTATTTGGTCTTAAGCAGTCTGACCTCTATATCCCCCCGGTCCTTCAGCAACCCGGCCAGCATCGCGGCCGCGTCGGCCTTGTTGTCCTCAACCGCAATATAGGTGCGCTCAATTCCCATCGCACGAATAATTATATCGACTCCGCCGAGCAGTTTTTCGGGATATTCAAGCATAGCCCTGTGATCGGCGGTTATATAGGGTTCGCATTCAGCGCAATTGATAAGCAGGGTTTTGGCTTTGACAAGTGAGTTTGCTATTTTTGCATGTGCCGGGAATGCCGCGCCCCCCAGCCCGACCACCCCGGCTTCTTTGATGGCCGAGATAATTTCGTCGGTCGTCATGTCCTGGGGATCCTTTTTTTGCTCCTGCGCCTTGAGAATCGACTCGTCGAGGGTGTCAAGGCCGTCGTTTTCAACGACAACCGCCTCAACCAAAGCCGCCTTTTCAGGGTCGTAATATTTCTCAATGGCGCTGACTTTCCCGGAAACACTTGAATGAAGGGGGCAGGCAAATTTCCAATCAGACATGCCGATTACCTGTCCGAGGCAAACCTTGTCGCCGGGAGCGACCGTCGCCTTCATCGGGGGGCCGCTGTGCTGTGCAAGCGATATTCTGACTACCCCCGGGGCCGGCATGACTTCGATCGGAGACTTGCCGGTTTCCTTATGTCCGGCAATATGTATCCCGCCCCGAAAAGTCGGGTTCAACTTAGTACTTCCTCCTTTTTGTTATGTTGCATCGCCGAAACTGACGCACACTTCAATATATTATATAACCATATTACGTTTTTTTCAATAGGAAAATTAAAACAAGTTAGCCCAGTGTTGTTAAGGCATAGTTATAGGCTGCCACAAATATATCATGTATCCGTGGCAGCCTACCATACTTTTCTTTGCCCGACCTATGGTCGCGGCAATATATTCTTATAATTCCGCGGCTCTCACAAGTGTAGCTATTCCCTCGCTCAGAGCCGAGCAGAGCGCGTCAACATCATCCTTTGTGTTTGTGCGGCAAAGGCTAATGCGGAGCGAGCAGGCAGCCTCATGCCGCTCGAGCCCGAAGCCGAGCAGGGCGGCCGACACCTTTTCGCGGCGCGACGAGCAGGCCGACCCGCCGGAGACCGCAATCCCCTTTGAGGACAGAAAATTAACCATCGTCTCGCTCTTAATCCCGGGCAGGGTCAGGCTGATTATATGCGGCGCCCGCATGCCCCGCGGCCGGTTGATGCGTATGCCGGGAAGTTCCTCAAGCTTTTTTTCGGTGTAATCGCGCAGGGCGGCAATATCTTTGGCATATTCCTCCGCCCGGGGCGCATACTCCGCGGCGGCCCCGCCGAAGCCGGCGATACAAATAAGGTTTTCGGTCCCCGAGCGGAATTCCTCCTCCTGCCCGCCGCCGAGGATTATCGGCACGATAGCCTTTCTCTTTTTAATTTCGGGCGACACAGAAAGCGCCCCGACGCCCTTCGGCCCGTGAATTTTATGTGCGCTGATTGTGACCAGGTCGGCCTTGATTTTCTGGGGCGTAAAGGCAAACTTTAGATACCCCTGCGTCGCGTCGCAGTGGGTTATCACGCCGGGGCAGAGCTGCTTTGCAAGATCAAACATCCCGGCAACATCATAGACCGCCCCGGTTTCGTTGTTCACCATCATTACAGTCACCATATAAGCCCCGCGCAACAGTTCCTCGCGGTACTCGTCAAAGTCGATTACCCCGCCCCGGGTGTGTAACCTGACAATCGTAAGCCCCGCTTCCTCAAGCCTGCCGAGCGGCTTGCTTACCGAAGGGTGCTCGGAGTCTGTTGTGATAATCCGATCTGATACCCGCCGCTGTTTTGCCGCGGCACATCCGAGAATCGCCAGGTTGTTAGCCTCGGTGCCCGAGCCGGTAAAAATCAGCGAATAGCCGCTCCCCGGCCTTATCCCCAGCGAATCGCAGACTGTTTCTCTGGCCTCCTCAAGCAGTCTTTGGGCTTCAAGTCCCATAGAATGAAGCGACGACGGGTTGCCATAGCATCCCATCGCCTCAGTCATTTTTTCTATTGCTCCGGCGCACAGCCGGGTGGTTGCACTGTTGTCGAGATATATCATCTGAACTCAAATACTCCAATCATTCCGTTGACCTCATCAAGATGGGAGTCGAAATTTTCGGGCAGCGATGTGTATGTTAGCACATAGAAATAATTTTTGTATGTGGTAATCACCTGCATGACCTTATAGTGCCCTTCGCCTATTGTGGCGGTAAAGACACAGCGCAGGGCGTCCCGCCCGCCGAGGGTGGTCTCGCTCTTCTCGATAAATTCGTAATCGCCGTATATGTCCTTGTACTTCTGTTCGGTGTAATCCCAGAATCCGGCTATGGTGTCGAGCCCTTCCTCGGGCACATATGTGGTGATTATGACCATCGAGCGGTCGTCAATCGAGTAATACGCCATGGGATTACCGGTACCGGTGCCGACACTCCACTGCGTGGGTGCATAAAACCGGTAGGGTACGTCATCCCCCGAGACCAGCTTGTAGCCCTTGGGAACCTCCACATTATCCCCCGAGCAGGCCGCAAGTGCCAGACACAAAACCAACGCAAGAAGCGCGAAAGCTGCTTTTCTCATCTATCTGAGCATGTCCTTTCAATATATCAACGCGGCAGACCGAACTCAAGGCCGCCTGAAATAAATTACCTGTGATTAATTATAACAGAAAAACCGGGGTTGTCAATAGCCGCAGGAAAAGTAATGGCATCCTAAAAGCCCTAAAATTCCCGCATGCGGGACTCTCCTCAGACGCCCATAGCGGCCGCGGCTGCAAGAATCCCGATTTTCCCCGACTCGTATGTCAGCCCGCCCTGAAAATACACCCTGTACGGCGGGCGCAGCGGACCGTCGGCACTCAACTCAATTGAAGCGCCCTGCACGAAGGTACCGGCGGCCATAATTACCGGGTCGGCATAGCCCGGCATATCCCACGGCTCGGGAGTGACGAAGGAATCGACCGGCGAGGCAGACTGAATCCCGCGGCAGAAGGCGCAAAGAGCCTCGGGGCTCCCGCACTCAACCGTTTGAATAATATCCGAGCGGGCTTCGTCCCAGCCGGGGTCAACCCGGTACCCGAGACTTTTGAATATATACGCGGCAAAATGCGCGGTTTTCAGAGCCTGCGCGGTTGTATGCGGGGCGTAAAACAGCCCTTTGAGCATATTTCTGGTCTGGCCGAGCGATGCGCCGACTTTGCTGCCTGTCCCGACCGTCGTCAGCCGAAATGAGGCAAGCTCTACCGCCCGCGCGCTGCCGGCTATATACCCGCCAGTATCCGCCATCCCGCCGCCGGGGTTTTTTATCAGAGAACCGATGAGAAGGTCGGCCCGCGGCTCGCGCTCCTCGGTAAATTCGCCGTAGCAGTTGTCGACCACGACATATGCACCCGGCAGCTTTTTGTGAACATAATCGGTAAGCTCGCTGATTTCGTCGGCAAATAAAGTGCGCCGGTCCGAATACCCCCGCGACCTCTGGACATAAAGTACTTTAACTCTGCCCCCGAGCCTGTTCAGCGCCCTGTCAAGCGCGGCATAGTCAATTCTCCCGTCGTCAAGCTCTATCTGCTCATATCCGATGCCGAAATCGAAAAGCGAGCCCTCCCCGCTCCGCCCGCCTATCACCTCGTCGAGCGTGTCATAAGGCCGACCGGTGACCGACAGCATAATGTCGCCCGGACGGAGCAGTCCGAACAGCCCTACCGCGAGCGCGTGGGTCCCGCTCACGAAATTGTGGCGCACCAGCGCCGCCTCGGTTCCGAACACCTCGGCCCAGATGAGGTCGAGCGTGTCGCGCCCCCGGTCGCCGTAGCCGTAGCCGGTGCCCGGCAGGAACATGGTATCAGACACGCGGTGAACCCTAAAGGCCTCGAGCACCCGCGCGGTGTTCTCAAATGATATTCTGTCAATCCGGGCAAAGTGAGGGGCAAGCGCCGCCTCGGCCTCGGCACTAAGTTTTAACAGTCTTTCTGAAAAAATCATTTCCATCCAAACAACATCTTCTCCGCAAAGCCGCGCCGCACGAACAGGGCTATTTTGCGGGTTTGTGTCAATCCTTTTTCAGCAGGTATTTTACCGACAGCTCAACCGTCGCCTTGATATCGCCGAGGTCGGCCATCTCGACGCCCGAGTGGATGTAGCGCGTCGGAATCGAGAGGGCGGCCGCGCGGCAGCCGGCGCCGCTCATCTGAATCGAGCTTGTGTCGGTCCCGCCGGCAACCAGTATCTCGCACTGGTACTTGATTTTGTTGTCCTTTGCAACTCGAGTCAGTTCCTCGACTGTACCGGCATGACAGATCACCGAGGCGTCCTTGATTTTTATCGCCGTCCCCTCCCCGAGCTTGACTGCCATAGGCTTTGCCTCCGGGGTGTCCCCGGTTGAGGTGACGTCGTATACCAGCGCAAGGTCGGGGGAAATCTCAAACGCCGCCGTCTTCGAACCCCGGCAGCCGACCTCCTCCTGAACCGAGAAAACGTAATAAATATCGTCGGGGCAGCCCTCTTCTGCCAGCCGCTCGGAAATCATGACGAGGATTGCGCAGCCCAGCCGGTCGTCAAAGGGTCTGCCGGCTATCCGCCGCCCGGCAAGCTTTTTCACATAGGGCTCCTGCACAAACGAGTCGCCGACAGACACCAGCCTTTCGGCTTCCTTCCTGTTTTTCGCCCCTATGTCAATATAGCACTTGTCAAAGGTGATTTCGCCGGTCTTAAGCCCGCTCTCGGGGACCAGCACGCCCGGCACCCCGCGGCCCGATACCACGTTGGTGTACGAGGCCGAAATATAGTTTATCCCGCCGATGTTTGAGAACCTGATGTTGCCATTGTCCTCAATACAGGTCACCATGTAGCCGATTTCGTCCATGTGGGCGCAGAGCATTATTTTCCTGCGCCCTTCACCCGAGCCCGACTTCACGGCAATAAGGTTCCCGAGCGTGTCGTTGTAGCAGTAGTCGACGTAAGGCGAGATGGCCTTCTGTATCACCGCCGAGACCTGTTTTTCGCTGCCCGAGAGGCCGTGGCAGCAGGTTATCTTTTTAATCAGATTCAGCATTTTTTGTTTCCCCCTTAAAATTTCCAGCCGCAGAGCATTGCTATAATTAAGTCTTCCATGGCAAAAATGTCCGGGAGCGCAGCCACGGCCGACGGACCGTGAATATATCTTGCCGGAGCAGAGAGCGCCAGCGCCCGCACGCCACGTCCCGAGCGCTGGATATGCGCGGCGTCATTTGAGCCCGACACATACCGTTTCACCTGAGCCTTAATATTGTTTTCTTTTGCGACAGAGAGCGCAAATTCGGCAAACTCGCGGTCGTAGATTGTTCCCTTGTCGGCATAGGAAATCACGCCGCCCTCGCCGACTTTTGCCACCTTTGCGGCCTCGGGCACCCCGGCAAGATCGGCGACCGCCGTCGCCTCGACGACAATCGAGAAGTCGGGACAAAGCGCATTTGCCACGGTTCCGGCGCCCGAATAACCGGTCTCCTCGCGCACGGTAAAGCAGAAGTACAAATCAAACGGCATTTTTTCCCCGGTGTCCTTCAGCCGCCTCATCACCTCGATCAAAACAGCGCAGCCCAGACGGTCGTCGATGGCCTTGCATTTGACAAACTTGTCCTCCGAGCCGAATATCACAAAATCAGAATCGAACACCCCGAAGTCACCGAGATCTACATATTTTTGAGCTTCTTCTTTATCCTTAGCGCCTATGTCGATATACAATTTATCGGCCTTGACTATCTTCTTGCGCTCCTCGGGCGACTGCAGGTGAATGGCCTTCGAGCCGATTACTCCCTTCACCCGCTTTTCCTCGTCACCGAGCAAAACACCCCGGCCGGGGAGTACCCTCGGGTCAATTCCGCCTATACAGACGAACTTCAGACAGCCCTCCTCGGTTATATCGTTTATCATGAAACCGACCTCGTCCATGTGCGCCGAAATCATGATTTTTCGGGGACTCCCCGGGTCATACCCCTCACCGCCGCCGCGAATGCGCGCGATAATGTTGCCCATGTTGTCGGTGCGGCAGTCGTCATAGGTCCCGGCTATCCGGTCGAGTATCAAGCCTGCCACCTGCCCCTCGCAGCCCGACGGGCCGAAGGCAAGACAGAGCTCGCGCAAAAGGTCAACTCCGCTAAATCTTTTCATGTCCGAACTCCCCCGCAATCCTGCCCGAAGAGACAAAGGCCGAAATCAGCTTTGCGGTCTCGATGCAGTCCTCGATGCAGATTATTTCGTTGTATGTGTGCATGTTCTTCATCGGCAGCCCGACATCGACCACCGGCACGCCGGCACGGGTCAGCCCGACCGCCGGCGAGTTGGTTCCGGTTCCGGGCGAGGATACAGTATACTGGTACTTGATTCCCTTCTCACCGGCAAGCTCGGCGGTCATTCTGGTCAGCCGCCGGTCGGTAGCCGGCGAGTGGGTTATTGCCGGCCCACCCCCGAAAACCGTGGTCTCTCCCCTCGACGTATCGGGCACCTTTGCATGGCAGACATCGACCACCATGGCGTAGTCGGGCTCAATTCTGTAGGTCCCGGCCGCAGCGCCCCCGACCCGCCGGGTCTCCTCAAATGCTGAAAGCATAAGATAGACGTCCCCGGCAAGCTCGTCCTTCGGAAGCCCGGCAAGAGCGTAGACCGTGCAGGCGGCGCAGGCCTTGTCGTCAAAGCTTTTGCCAGAGATGCTGCCGCCGAGCAGGTCGGTGTATTTGGGCAGAAAGCCCACCGGCATGCCGACCCTGACAAAGCCCTCAAGCTCTTCCTTGGTGTAGCCGGTGTCGATTAAGAATTCATGAATCTCGCCGGGCTTCTCAGCGTCCTCGGGCTTTTGCAGGTGCGGCGGCGTCGAGGCGATGACGCCGTAAATCTGTTTGTCGCCGTATATTATCACCTCGGCGGCGTTGAGAATCCTCGTATCAAGCCCGCCGATGTTGACAAACGAGAGGAACCCGCCCTCCTTTATGTCGGCGACATACATCCCGACCTCGTCAAAGTGGGTGTCGATAAGAATCTTAGGAGCGTTTTCCCGTCCGCAGTACCTGACGAACACCTGATTGCCGACATCATCGGCATAGTACTCATCAAAATACCCGCCGACAAGCGAGAGCAGTTTCCTGCGCTCGTGTGTCTCCCGGCCGGAGACCGACATCAGCCCGGCAAGTCCGACTACAAGCTCCTTTAAATCAATTTCGGTTTTCATTTTCGGTCGACTCCAATCGTTATATTTCAAAAGCCGTTTACAATGTTTTTAAAGAAATTCCCGCGCTCCTCGAAGTTATGAAACCTGTCAAAGCTGGCGCAGGCGGGTGAAAGCAGCACAATCCCGCCGGGTCGCGCCAGCTCCCTCGCGCGCCACACCGCGGCCTCAAAGTCTGGCTCGATTACAGTCGGCAGCAACTCTGGGTCATACCCGTCGCGGACCTCGAGCGACGCCTTTATTTTTTCTGCCGTGGCTCCGGTCAGAACCACCGCCGCGGCGCGCTCAACCAGCACCGCGGCAAGCGGACCGAAGGGGATTTTCTTGTCATACCCGCCGCAGATGACCACAGGCTTTTCGGGCAGGGCCGAGAGCGCCGCGGCGGTGCGGGTCGGGCTTGAATCTATCGAGCTGTTATAATACCTCACCCCGTCAAGCTCGCGGACAAACTCCAACCGATGCTCGACACCCCGAAAAGTCTTTGCAATTTCCGAAAAAATATCACGACTCACAATACCATAAACCAGCGACATTGCGGCCATATAATTTTCAATATTGTGACGTCCGGGGAGAAGAATATCCGATACCCTCATAAGTTCCTCTTCATTTTCCCCGTCGCAACGGACAATCATACCGTCCCGCTCAAAAACCGCTGTTGCATTGTTTTTTTCTTTTGGCACAATTTCAGCATAGCTTTTTTTCGTCGAAGAAAAGAAGGTGACATCCAGCGGCGAGCCGAGACCGATTTTTCTGGTTATCTCATTGTCGGCATTAACTACAAGCCGCCGACACCCCGGATGCGAGCAGATATTGAGCTTTGCGGCAGTGTATTCCTCCATGCTTTTGTGCCAGTCGAGGTGGTTTGGCGTGATGTTGGTTATTGCCGAGAACTCGGGTGAGATTTTCATGCTCATGAGCTGAAAGCTTGAGAGCTCGACCACCGCCAAGTCTCCGGGGTTCATTTTCCCCACACGCGGCAGCAGCGGGGCACCGATGTTGCCGCCGACATAAGCCCTACCCCGCCCGCTTCTTTGGCACTGAAGGTCGAGCATTTTGTATGCGAGGGTGGTCGTGGTGGTTTTTCCGTCGCTGCCGGTGATTCCTATGACATGTGCCGGGGTGAGCTCCATGAAAAGCTCCATCTCGGAGGTGACCAGCGCGCCGCGCGCCTCGGCGGCGCGAAGCTCGGGCAAATCCGGCCTCATGCCCGGCGTGCGGAATATAACATCCTCGCAAAGGTCCTCAAGATACCGTTCACCGAGCACCAGCCTCACCCCGCGCGACTCGAGCAAATCGGCGCAGTTTCCGAGCTGCCCGCGCTCTTTTTTGTCTCTTGCGGTGATTACGGCTCCAAACCCGAGCAGAAAATCTATAAGCGGCAGGTTTGATATCCCGATGCCGCAAACCGCCGTCCTGCCGGCTGCAATCCGGCGGATAGTTTCGTTGTTGTCAAATGATTTGACCAATTAAATGCCCCCGTCTGTGTTTGTACTTGGAAATATTATATTCCAAATTCTGCAGCATTGCAAGCTAAAAATGCTAATAACTCAAATTCATCAGGCGCATTAGTGCATGCTCGGTATTTCCCACTTGTTATGCACGCATTTTTCTGATATAATTATTTATGGCAACATCATTATATTTATAGCAATATTATCCGCGACCCAGTGCGCGATTATGTGGAGGGAAAATGGCAAAGTATAAAACCGAAACAATGAAGACGACCGGGTATAACGACCAGAGCATCAAAGCGCTCAAGGGCGCCGACCGCGTCAGAAAGCGGCCGAGCGTCATTTTCGGCTCGGACGGGCTTGAGGGCTGCCAGCAGTCATTCTTTGAAATTCTGGCCAACTCGGTTGACGAGGCGCGCGAGGGCTACGGGAATGTAATAATAGTCACGGTTTACAAAGACCACTCTCTCAAGGTCGAGGACTTCGGGCGAGGGGTTCCGCTCGGCTACAACGAGCGCGAGCGGCGCTGGAACTGGGATCTGATTTTCAACGAGCTCTACGCCGGCGGCAAATACGACAACAACAAGGCAAACAGCGCCTATGAATACTCGCTCGGGCTCAACGGCCTGGGTGCATGCGCCACGCAGTACAGCTCGGAGTTCATGGATGTTTACTCATACGACGGCACGCACGAGCACAAAATCAGCTTCAAAAAGGGCAAACCGGTAACCCAGCTCACCTCCCGCGAGCTCGACAAAAAGGAAAGGCGCACCGGCACAATTATCCACTGGCGGCCTGACCTTGAGGTATTTACCGACATAAATATCCCGTTTGAGTATTTTGACAGGGTCCTGCACCAGCAGGCGGTAGTCAACTCCGGAATAAAGTTTGTGCTGCGGTTCGAGAAGGATGACGGTAAATTTTCCGAGCACGAATACCTCTATCAAAACGGCATCGCCGACTATATCGCCGAGCTTGCCGGGGAAACCGCCAAAACCGAGCCGGTGCTCTGGCACCTTGAGACCTCGGGGCGCGACCGTGAAGACAAGGAGGATTACCGCCTCAAGGCCGATTTTGCCTTCTGCGTCTCAAGTACCGTCAATGTCATCGAGTATTACCACAACTCAAGCTTTCTGGAGTACGGCGGCTCGCCCGACCGCGCGGTGAAACAAGCCTTCACCTACGCGCTGGACAAGTATTTGAAGGCCAGCGGCAAATATACGAAAAACGAATCGAAAATCACCTTCGCCGACATAGCCGACTGCCTTGTTCTGGTGATAAACAGCTTCTCGACAGTGACCTCGTATGAAAACCAGACCAAAAAGGCAATCACAAACACCTTCATCTACGAGGCTATGAACGACTTCCTCCGGTGGAACCTTGAGATTTACTTCACCGAGAACCCGACCGAGGCCGAAATCTTTGCAAACCAGGTGCTGCTCAACAAGCGAAGCCGCGAGGCGGCAGAGTCGGCGCGGGTTAACATCAAAAAGAAGCTATCGGGCACAATGGACATAGCCAACCGGGTGGACAAGTTTGTCTCCTGCCGCTCGAAAGACCCGAATGTACGCGAACTTTACATCGTCGAAGGCGACTCGGCCTTAACCTCCTGCAAGCTTGGCCGCAACGCCGAGTTTCAGGCAATAATCCCGGTCCGGGGCAAGATTTTCAACTGCCTCAAGGGCACATATGACAAGCTGTTCAAGAACGAGATCATCACCGACCTGCTCAAAGTAATCGGTTGCGGGGTCGAGATTGAGGGCAAGGTCAAGGGCGATATCCTGAAATTCGACATCGGACAGCTCCGCTGGTCGAAAATCATCATCTGCACCGACGCCGACGAGGACGGATACCACATCCGCACCCTGCTCCTCACCATGTTCTACCGCCTGCTCCCGACTCTCATCAGAGAGGGCCGGGTTTTCATCGCCGAAACCCCGCTATATGAGATAACCACGAAGGACCAAACATACTTTGCCTATGACGATGCCGAAAAAGAGGAAATTTTAAAAAAGCTCGGCAACCGGAAATTCTCGGTCCAGCGCTCCAAGGGGCTTGGCGAGAACGAGCCCGAGATGATGTGGAAGACGACGATGAACCCCGCCACCCGCCGGCTCATACAGGTCAAGCCCGACGACGCCGAGCGCACATATCAAATGTTCGACACACTGCTCGGCGACAACCTGCCGGCCCGCAAACAGTTCATAACCGAGCACGGCAGCAAGTATGTTAAGATTGCGGATATTGTATAGAAATAATTGCCGGCAGCCGGCTAACAGAGCCGGCTGCCGGCTGCCTACTTGGAATGACCACTTTAATACGTCGCAAAACAACACGCGGCGGATATAGTTTGCATTTCACGCACCTTATTTCGCGAAAAACTCTTGATTTTTATATAAGCTTGTGGTATCATAAACAAGCCGCCGCGGTGATAGGCATTCAGTGTCAGGCATTCAAAAGGAATAACATGGAGAAGTCGCCTAGTTGGTCGAGGGCGCACGACTGGAAATCGTGTAACCGCCAAAAACGGTTCGAGAGTTCGAATCTCTCCTTCTCCGCCATAAACAAAAGCTGCCGCCAATCGATTGATTTGCGGCAGCTCTTTTTATAACTCTCCAAACAACATAAGCGCCTCTTTTGCGGCCTTCTGCTCCGCTTCGCGTTTGGTTCCCCCCGTACCGCGCCCGATTATGTTTGAATTCAGCATTGCCACGACCTCAAAAACCTTCATGTGGTCTGGACCGCTCTCGCCAACCGTGACATACTCGAGCCGCTCGCCTTCGGACTGCTGCACGAACTGCTGAAGGCGGGTCTTGTAATCCTGCAAAGTCTCGGAGTCAATAATTGCTTCGAGCTCTTCTTCAATAAAAGGCAGAAGATACTTTGTCGCGGTCTCCTTGCCGCCGTCAAGGTAAATTGCCGCCAGCGTCGCCTCAAAAGCGTCGGCAATTATCGATTTGCGTTCCCTGCCCCGGTTTTTTTCCTCACCGCGCCCCAGGCGCAGAAACTGCCCGAGCCCGATTTTCTGCGCATAGCGCACCAGCGCCCGCTCGCAGACCACTTCTGCCCTCATCCGGGTCAGGTCGCCTTCAGCGTGCTCGCCAGCGTATTTTGAATAAAGGTACTCGCTGACAATCAGCGAGAGCACTGAATCACCCAAAAATTCAAGGCGCTCGTTGCTCTCGCAGTCGACATGCTTCACACGCAGTTCGTTTGAATATGAAGAATGGGTTAGGGCGGTTTCAACCAGCTTCTTGTCCTTGAACACATACCCGACCCGCCGCTCAAATTCGGATATGTCAAGCGGCATACTTTTCATCTGCAACTCTTCCTTTTCTTTTGCAAGGGTCTCAGACCTCCGGTACATTGGCAACACTCCCGGACCCCTCTTCAGAAATTACCTTGACACCCTCTGCCATAATACGACTGATTTCCCCGGCAATTTCCTGAATTACCCCGGTTTTTGAATAGCCGATGGCCTGACCGATTGCGTTTTTTATGGCCCGGGCATTTGAGGAGCCGTGAGCCTTTATCACCGGCCTGTTTAGCCCTAAGAAGGGGGCGCCGCCGTATGTCGAGGCGTCAAATCTGGTTTTAAACTCCCGCAACCGGCCTTTCACAAGATAGCCTGCAAATCTGGATTTTGCATCTGAAGAAAAGCACCTTTTCAGGCTGTCATTGAACAGCTTTCCCATGCCTTCGATGGATTTCAGCAGTATATTCCCGGTATATCCGTCGGCAACCAGCACGTCGCAGCAGTCAAACCCGATTTTGTTCGCCTCGATATTTCCGACAAAGTTTATGTTTTTATTCCTGCTCAAAACCTGATAGGCTTCAATCTGCAGCGCGGTTCCCTTGCCGGACTCTGCCCCGTTGTTGAGCAGCCCCACCCGCGGGTTTCGGGTTTCCATGACGCACCTCATGTAAACGCTGCCCATTATGGCAAAGTGGTCAAGGTAGGCGCTGGTCACCGTCACGTTGGCGCCGGCGTCAATCAGCAGCACCGGCGGGGAGACCGGGATAATGCTCGCAATTGCCGCACGATGAATGCCGTGTATTTTGCGCACGATTAGGCTTGAGGCGGTGAAAAGCGCTCCGGTATTCCCCGCGCTGACCAAAGCGTCGCCCTCGCCGGCGGCAAGCAGCCGCAGGCCTAAACACATCGACGAGTCTTTTTTCTCGCGGCGCACCGAGAGCGGGTCATCCTCCATCTCGACCTCAACGTCAGTATGAACCACAGGAAAACGAGATATGTCAAGCCGGCATTCTGCCGCGGCATCTTCAATCTTCTGTTTGTTGCCGACAAGAGTTACGTCGATATTAAACTCGTCGGCGGCAAGGACGGCGCCTTTTATTATTTCTTCGGGAGCGTTGTCCCCTCCCATAGCGTCAAGTATAATTTTCATCCTTTACCTCATTTAATCCAGCATTACCTCGAAATATCCGCGGGGCAGGTGGCCGTCAATTTTGGCGGCGTCCCTGCCATACTCTGTCGGAAATTTCTGCAATGGCTGATAGCGCCCGGTTTGAGAGCGCTTCATTTTTTATTTGTTTGTTCCTAACTTTTTTGTCAAGCGGCGGGACCAGTCCGAAGTTGGCGTTCATCGGCTCAAATCTGCCGGTACCCCCGCGGCTGATGTATGCCGCCATAGCTCCGAGCATGGTGGTCTCGGGAAAAATGATTCTCTCAAGTCCCAGCACGGCACGCGCGGCATTTATTCCTGCGACAAGGCCGCTTCCCGCAGACTCGACATACCCCTCGACGCCGGTCATCTGTCCGGCGAAGTAAATATTCGGGCGTCTTATCATTGAATAGTCGGCGGCAAGCAGGCCGGGGGAGTTGAGATAGGTGTTCCGGTGCATCACACCATACCGCAAAAACTGCGCGTTACCGAGTCCCGGAATCATTGAAAACACCCGCTTTTGCTCGGGGAAGGCCAGTCTGGTCTGAAAGCCGACCATGTTGTACATTGTGCCGGCTGCGTTTTCGCGGCGCAGTTGCACCACGGCATAAGGGCGCCTGCCGGTCCGCTCGTCGACAATGCCCACCGGTTTGAGCGGCCCGAAGCGCAGAGTGTCGTACCCACGCGCCGCCATGACCTCAATCGGCATGCAGCCCTCGAAAAAGCCGGCCTTCTCCTGCTGCTCGCGGTCAAAATCCTTGAGCTCGGCCTGCCTCGCACTCACAAGCGCCTGATAAAAGGCGGCGTATTCCTCCTCTGTCATCGGGCAGTTGATGTAATCGTCTCCGCCCTTGCCGTACCTTGAGCCGAAGAAGGCAATTTCCATATCGATGCTGTCGGCGGAAACGATCGGGGCGACCGCGTCAAAAAAATGCAGCCCCTCACAGCCGAGCCCGGTCCGGATATACTCGGCAAAAGCATCGGAGGTCAGCGGCCCGGTGGCTATCACCGTTATTACATCCTCCGGAACAGATGTCACTTCCTGAGAAATCACATCTATATTCGGGTGGCTTTTTATGCGTTTTGTGATGTACTCCGAAAACAACTTGCGGTCGACCGCCAGCGCCGAGCCGGCGGGAATCCGCGTGGCGTCGGCGGCCTCCATAATCAGGGATCCGAGCCTGCGCATCTCCTCCTTAAGCAGTCCGACGGCATTTGTCAACATGTCGGACCTGAGCGAGTTTGAGCAGACAAGCTCGGCAAAGGCGGGGGAGGTGTGCGCCGGCGTGAATTTTTTGGGCTTCATCTCATAGAGCAGAACCTTCACCCCGCGCTCGGCGGCCTGCCATGCCGCCTCGCAGCCGGCAAGCCCCGCGCCGCAGACAATGAGACTATTTTTCATCATTTGCCGTTCCTATCGGACGCTCGTAACCGCAGTTCTCGGTCTTGCAAACCAGCATTCCTTTGGACTTGCTGCGGAATAACATTCCCGAGCATGCCGGACACTTCTCGCCGGTCGGCAGGTCCCATGATGAAAAATCGCATTCGGGATATCTCTCGCAGCTGTAGAACACCGACCTGTTGCGTCCCCGTTTCATGACGATTTTCGAGCCGCATTTCGGGCAGGCGACGTCGATGTCCTTTGCCTTCTGCTTTGTAAATTTGCATTCCGGGTAATTTACGCAGGCATAAAAGCTGCCGTATCTCCCGTGGCGCAGCACCATGTCCCCGCCGCACTTCTCGCACTTAAAATCGGCGAGTACCGGTTCTCTGCCGGACAGTTCATTCTTTGCGCCCTTTCTTTTTTGGCGATCATTATCAAGCGGTTTTGTATTTTTGCACGCAGGGTAGTTCGGACAGGCGGCAAAATCTCCGAATTTGCCGCTCTTTATCACCATCCGCGCGCCGCATTTCTCGCAAATAATATCTGTTTCCTCGACCGGCAGCGAAATGCTCTCGCTGCCGATTTTATTCTCGGCTTCCGCCAGTTCGCGGCTGAATTTCTGCCAGAACCTGGTGAGCACATCGAGCATATTCGCGTTACCCGACTCGATTTCGTCAAGTTCGGTCTCTATATCGGCAGTAAACCTGTAATTTACGATGTCCGGGAAGTTTTCCTTCATCAGCTTTGTCGTGATTTCGCCGAGCGGCGTCGGCACCAGCACCTTGCCCTCGCGCCTGACGTATTTTCGGGCAAGAATTGTGGTTATTGTCGGCGCGTATGTGCTCGGGCGGCCTATTCCCTGTTCTTCAAGGAAGCGTATGAGCGCCGCCTCGGTAAAGCGCGGCGGGGGCTCGGTAAAATGCTGCTCGCCGACAATCTTTTTTAGCTCAAGGCTCTGCCCCACCTTCATGTCGGGGATTACCAGGTCGCGCTCGCCGCCCTCGGCATCGCCGTCATCGTCGGCCTTCGGCCTGGTATCGTCCTCGGACTCGGTATATAAGGCCATGTAGCCCGGGAAGGTGATACTATACCCGTTTGCGCGGAAGATATACCCTTCGCAGCTGAAATCGGCGGTCACGGTGCTGAGCTCGGCAGACTGCATCTGGCTGGCAACAAAGCGCTCCCAGATAAGCTTGTAGAGCCTGTACTGGTTATTTGTCAGATAACCACGGATTTTTGCCGGCTCAAGCGCCACTTTGACCGGCCTTATAGCCTCGTGTGCGTCCTGCACGTTGTTTTTGGATTTGTAAACCCGCGGCGACGCCGGGCAATATTCCGGGCCGAATTTTTCGGCGATATAACCGAGAGCCACAGCCTGCGCTTCGGAGGAGACGCGCTGCGAGTCGGTTCTCATGTATGTGATAAGACCCTGCATCCCGCCGTTTTCGGCTCCGAGGTTAATACCCTCGTAGAGTTCCTGCGCCACCCTCATGGTGCGTGCAGGCTGAAAACCCAGCTTGCGCGAGGCCTCCTGCTGCAATGTTGAGGTGGTAAAGGGCGGATAGGGTGCCCGGCGCTTCACTCCGCGGCGTATTGATTTTACCAAAAAGGGCTTTTTGTCAACCGCCGCGATAATCTTGTCGGCCTCTTCCCGGCTTCCGACCTTTATTTTCCCGTTCTCGTCGCCGAAAAAGTGCGCCTTTATCTCACGCCCCTCTTCGCAGGAGAGTATGGCGTCTATTGTCCAGTATTCAGCCGGAACGAAAGATCTGATTTCTTCCTCACGCTCGACTATTACCCTTGTCGCCACCGACTGCACCCGACCGGCCGACAGCCCGCTTTTCACGGTCTTCCAGAGATAGGGCGAGAGCTTGTAGCCCACGATGCGGTCAAGAATCCGCCTTGTCTGCTGTGCATCTACAAGATTCATGTCGATTTTGCGCGGCGACTTGATTGCGTTTTTAACCGCCGTTTTGGTTATTTCGTTGAAGGTTATTCTATGGAGTTTTCCTTCGGGAATATCGAGAGCGGTGGAAAGGTGCCAGGAAATCGCCTCGCCCTCGCGGTCGGGGTCGGTAGCAAGATAAACACGGTCTGCCTCCTTGACCTCTTTTTTCAGGTTTTTTATAAGCTCTCCCTTGCCCCGGATATTTATATAATGCGGCTCAAAATTGTTTTCGATATCAACGCCCATGCTGCTCTTGGGCAAATCGCGCACATGGCCGTTGGAGGCAACCACCTTGTAATTTGAGCCGAGATAACTTTTTATGGTTGGTGCTTTGGTCGGAGATTCTATGATTACCAGATTCGACATTCGGGTTTCCTTTCGGTTGAGTTGGTTTTTGCTGCCCTTGCCTACCGCCTGATAAACAACCCGCGGGCAGCGAGCTGACAAGCCCCTTCACTTCAAGCACGGTCATGGCAGATATCACCTCGCCGATGCTAAAGCCGAGCTTTGCCAGCGTATCAAGCGGGACCGCCCGGTCGGCAGGCATCGCTTCGAGCAGCCTGCGGTATTTCTCGTCAAGCGACGCCAGAACCGCGGCAAAAGCGTCGTCCGCACGAGCCTTTTGCTTTTCATCCTGCGTCGCCGTTCCTTTGGCGCTTTCAATATAGTCCTCGGCGGTCAGTTTTTTGGCGTTCGGCTCTGATACTTTAGGTTTATTATCTTCTTTCTGATTGTCCGCCGTCTTGTTTTTCTTTTTGCGGAAAGCCTCGGCGGGGGCCGAAGGCTTGTTGGATTTCGGCGCCGGGCGCCCTGGGGCAAGCCTTGCCGACACCCCCATTTTCAGAAACACCTCGTTGCCATAGCGGTACTTTTTCCTTGCCGCGGCAAGCCTTGCGGTGTCGATACTCCTGCCGTACAAATATTCGTACTCGCGCAGGATATCCTCTGTTTCTATGACTACAATCGCTCCGTCACGAATAAGCTGGTTGGTGCCCTCCGTGTTCTCCTCGCCGAGATTCCCGGGAATGGCAAAGACCTGCCTGCCCTGCTCATGGGCGATACGCGCGGTTATCATGGCCCCGCTCTTCGCGTCGGCCTCTACCACCAGGGTCCCCTGGCACATCCCGCTGATAATGCGGTTGCGCACCGGAAAATGCTCGCCGGCCGGCGGCGTCCCGGGAGGATATTCGGTCACTACCGCCCCGTTTTCGGATATGAGTTGCATAAGCTTTGCATGCTCGCGCGGGTAAATTACGTCAATCCCGCTGCCTAGCACCGCAACCGTCCTGCCTCTTCCGGTCAGCGCTCCGCAGGCCGCCACTCCGTCGATTCCGAGAGCCATTCTGCTGACAACCACGGCCCCGGCCGCCCCCAGCTCATATGCTATTCTATACGCCGACTCGCGCCCGTATTCGCTCATCCTGCGGGTCCCCACAACCGCAATACAGACAAGCTTATCCATCTGCGGCAGCCAACCCCGCACATAAAGCAGGACCGGCGGGTCTTTCAGCATGCGCAGGCGGCCCGGATAGTCCGGGTGGGAAAAAGGCAGAATGCCGACCCCGGCGCCGGCGCAGTAGCCGATAATCCCGGCAACCTCGTCAAGGCGCTTGTCCATGAGCGCGTTTATCGTATGCTCGCTTATTCCGTCAATCTGGGAAAGCTCGTTCAGGTCGGCTCTGTAAATGTCATACGGGTTGTCATACCTGAGTGTCAGGCGCACAAAGTCGCAGTTTGCCGCGCCAAGCCGGCAGGACAGCCATACCCAGTACAGATTTTCCGCACTCATAAAGCGCACCCGCCTTTTCGGTTTTTATATCAGGCTACCTGCAGTTTGCTATCTCCCACATAAATATTGCCGCGGCCGAGGCGGCGTTCATCGACTCGCTGCCCGGGCTCATCGGTATCCTCACGCTCGCGTCACAGGCCCGCACAAGCTCTGCATCAAACCCGTGCCCCTCATTGCCGATAACAAAGACATCGCTGGCATGCAGTTCAATGTCCCCCAGATTTATCGCGTCCTCGCCGGGGGTTGCGGCAAACACCCGCCGCCCGACAGCGCGCAGCGCACGAACCACATCGGCGCCCTCACATCCCCTGAAGGCAAGCGTGCCGACACGGAAGGTAGCTCCCATTGCTGCGCGCAGGGTCTTGGGATTGTAGATATCGGCGCAGGCGCCGGCAAGTATGACGCGTTCAAATCCGAGCGCCGAAGCACAGCGCAGCATGGTCCCGAGGTTTCCGGGGTCCTGGATATTCTCGAGCATTATGATTTTGCCTTTGGTCTCCGAAAGCCCTGAGTCAGAGTTATTATTTATTGTAGCTATTTTATGGAATTTGTCAATATATTTTGCCACACTAATTATCCCCTCGGGGGATTTTTCTTCCGAAACCGAGCCGAAAATCCGTTCGGGGAGCAGGATGACCCTGGCCGGAGTATCAAACGGGTCGGGGCCGCCGTGTGATTTTATTTTTGATATGACAGCCTCATAATCGCTCACGCGGAGCAGGACATACACAAGCTCAACACCGGAGCAGGCGGCTTCACAGTACAGCTTAATGCCGTCAAAGCGGAAGAGCCGCTCTGCCTCACGGTTCTTTTTATCTGTCAGGGAGCATATTTTTATTATGACCGGATTGCGGCGCGAGGTTATGGTGACCGGCTCCCTGCCCATATGCGGTTCCTCCCCAAAAATCAGAATAATGAAAAACCCGGTTTTTTACCGGGTTCATCTGCCTTCATGCAAGAGCTGCCTTTGACTTCTCGACAAGTTTGGCGAAGGCCTCGGGATCCGAGACTGCGATCTCCGAGAGCATTTTGCGGTTGAGATCAATTCCGGCAACCTTCAGTCCGTGCATAAATGTGGAATAGTTCATGCCGTTTGCCTTGGCTTCGGCTGAAATGCGGGTAATCCACAGGCGCCGGAAATCTCTTTTCTTGAGTTTGCGGCCAACAAAAGCGTAATTACCGCTTTTCATCACGGCCTGTTTTGCCATCCTGAAATGCTTGGACTTGCTTCCCCAATAGCCTTTTGCAGCCTTCAGGACTCTATTTCTTCTCTTGCGCGTTGCAACCGCGCCCTTGATTCTTGCCACTTCGTTTTCCTCCCCGGTTTATTTCTGGATAAGCCTTCTGATATTCGCGGCCATTGCACCGTCCACCAATGCAGAGGTGCGAAGATATCTCTTGCGTTTTGAAGTCTTTTTGCCCAGATTGTGCCTGTGCAGGCAATGATTCATTTTAACTTTACCGGTCCCGGTCACAGAAAACCTTTTGGCCGAGGCTTTGTGCGTTTTGATTTTTCCCATTGGCTTACTCCTTTTGTTATGTCATTGATCTTGGCTTGTGGTCGCGGCTTTTGATCCGGAGCCGCCTTTGGCGCGCAGGCTTTGCCCCGGAAGCCGGTTTATGCTAAAACATGCAACATCAGCGAAGCGTTTTTTCTGTTGCCCCGGCCGGCGAAGCCGTGCCTTTGCCGCCGGTCTTCAGCGGGCTGATAATCATGCTGAGAAACCTTCCGTCGAGCACCGGTTTTTTCTCCGGAGTGCCCGCCCCAGAACATGCAACCTCAAATTTGTCGAGAATTTCGCGTCCGAGAGGGATGTGGGCCATCTCACGGCCTCTGAAGCGCATAACCACCCTGACCTTGTTGCCTTCCGACAAAAACCGCAGCGCATGTCTTACCTTGGTCTCGAAGTCATGCGAGTCTATCCTGTAGGAGAGCTGAATTTCTTTAAGCTCAACTGTCTGCTGCCGCTTTCTGGCTTCCTTTTCTTTTTTCTCGCGCTCAAAGCGGTATCTCCCGTAGTCCATGATACGGCATACAGGCGGCTCGGCCTGAGGCGCCATCAGCACCAGGTCAAGGCCTGCCTCGTATGCAAGGCGACGCGCTTCGTCACTGCTCATAATACCGAGCTGTTCGCCGTTTTCTCCGACAACCCGAACCTCCCTGAATCGGATATCGTCGTTGGTCAGCATGTTTTTTGTTGCGATGTTCAACACCTCCGTTTAATAAGAAAAAGCCGCGCGGAAGCAGCCTCCGCGCGACACATGCTCCACCTGACGTGGAACGCAAATATCGCCGCATATCAACCCTGCTCGCGGCGCGGCAGGGTGAGAACCGAGGTTCTGCTTCTTTTTGCCCTATTATATTATCACACGAGTAAATTGCTGTCAAGTACTCCGACGAAAAAAATCTGAAATTACTGAGTTTTGCAGCTCTTGAAAGGATCCCGCCGGCATGAAAAGCCGGTTTTACCGGGCTTCAGGCGGTCTGTGTGCACTATTTACAAAAACAGAGTTTTTTATGCATTGTTTTTTTCATATATATCCATTTCAACGAATTTTAAATCAAAAAATCGTGTATTTTGATAATTTACAAGCCGCCCCGTTTGTAGTATAATACAGACAAGCGAGGGAGGCAAGACTCGCACCCCATGCACAACCTGTCACCGGGTTCTGCGGAATATCAAGCTCATGATATCAACGCGCAGGAACGGCCGCAAGTTGTGCTTTTGTTATGCCCGAGGCAGGACGGGCGCTTTTTTATCTGTTCCGGGCTATGTGTGACGGTTTTTTGAGTTTTGGCGGTTTGTTTCATGAAAATAAAAAAAACTATAGAAATACCCGGTCCCTTATGGTATAATGTATGCGTCCCCGGGGCTGCCACCGTGGGCTGCGGCCCTGTTTTCGCGGGTGTTTCAGGATGCGATAATACCGCCTTGAGCGAACCTCCCCGCGCAATATTATGTTACAATAAAAATGTAGGATGATTGGCTTTAAAGCTGATTGCCTTGAAAGATAACCGGAAAGGAACCGACATGCCTAACTATTTTGAAAAAGTTTATGAAACCACCCTGCCGGTCGTGGTGCTGCGCGATACTGTAGCATATCCGGCAATTGCCTCGACCTTTGAGGTTGCCGATAAAGCTTCTATGTCGGCAGCAGAAGTTGCGACCGCGGGCTCCTCGCGCGTTTTTTTGGTTGCAGAGTCCACGCCGACAACAGAAGAGCCCAAAATTTCGGGGCTCTATAAGGTCGGCTGTGTTGCCAGAATAAAACAGTCAATCCGTACCCCCGAGGGGAAGCTCCGCATACTTGCCGAAGGTCAGACCCGCGCCATGGTGGTCGCATACAAGACTACCGGCGACTACATCAGCGCCGACCTGATGTGCAAGACAATCATACTCGACGGCACCTCCGACATCGTTGTGGATGCCTATATGCGCGAGGCAATCCTGGCGCTCGAGAAAATCCATAAATTTCTGCCCCACATATCCGACGAGTTCATCATCGCCGCCAAGGCAATTAAAAATCCGTCGCTGCTTGCCGACTTCATCGCCTCGGGAATACTCGTCAAGACCTCCGACAAGCAGCGCATACTCGAGCAGTTTGACCCGCTCGAGCGGATTATGCTGCTTGTCAGGATACTCGAGGAAGAGCACGAGCTGTTAAAATGCGAGTACGACATTCATGCAAAAGTTCAGGAGAACTTAAGCCGTGAGCGCCGCGACTACTATCTGCGAGAGCAGATGCGGGTAATAGAAGACGAACTGGGCGAAGGCGACAACGAAATCGAAGAATATCAGAAAAAAATCAAGAAAGCCCACCTGCCGCCGGAGGCCCAAAAAAAGCTGCTAAAGGAAACCGAACGACTCTCAAAGGTGCCCTACGGTTCGGCCGAGGCAAGCGTGCTACGGAACTATCTTGATATCTGCCTTGAACTCCCGTGGAACAAAAAGACCAGAGAGCGGGCAAATGTCGAGGCGGCGCGGAAAATCCTCAATGCCGACCACGACGGGCTTGAAAAGGTAAAGGAGCGCATACTTGAATTTATCGCTGTAAAGCATCTCACCCCCGAACTAAAGAGCCAGATAATCTGTCTGGTCGGCCCGCCGGGAGTCGGGAAAACCTCGGTAGCCGCCTCTGTAGCGAGAGCGACCGGCCGCAAATATGTGCGGGTGGCACTCGGCGGCATGCGCGACGAAGCCGACATCCGCGGCCACCGCAAAACCTATGTCGGGGCGATGCCCGGCCGCATTATAGCAGCCTTAGCGCAGGTCGGGGTGAAAAACCCTCTGATTCTGCTCGATGAAATCGACAAGCTGACCGCCGACGCACACGGCGACCCGGCCTCGGCCCTGCTTGAGGTGCTCGACCCTGAGCAGAACAAGAACTTCCGCGACCACTTCATCGAAATCCCCTTTGATTTGTCGGAATGCCTGTTTATCACCACTGCCAATACTCTTGAAACCGTCCCGCGCCCGCTGATTGACCGGATGGAGGTCATCGAGCTGAATACATACACCCCGCTCGAGAAGTTCAACATCGCAAAAAACCACCTTATCGGAAAGCAGCTAAAGCGCCACGGCCTGAGCCGCAGGATGCTGAAGATTACCGATGATGCAATCAGGGAAATAATAGCCTCGTACACCCGCGAGGCCGGGGTAAGAAACCTTGAACGCGCGATAGCCGAACTCTGCCGCAAGGCGGCAAAGAAGATAGTCACCGATAATGTCACCCGCGTCGTTATCGACAAGGATGATTTGCTGTCCTACCTCGGGGTGCCAAAATTTACAAGCGAGAGAATTCCGCCCGAGGATTTGGTCGGGGTTGCCAACGGGCTTGCATATACCGAAGCCGGCGGCGACATTCTAAAGATTGAAGCCGCCGTGCTCGAAGGCACTGGCAAGCTCGAACTTACCGGCTCGCTCGGCGAGGTCATGAAGGAGTCGGCACAGATTGCGGTAAGCTATGTGCGCAGCATTGCAAAGGCATATGGCATAGACCCCGAATTCTACCGGACAAAGGACCTGCACATCCACGCCCCCGAGGGCGCGGTTCCCAAGGACGGCCCGTCAGCCGGCGTCACAATGGTGACCGCGCTTGTAAGCGCCCTCACCGTGCGGCCGGTGAGGCACGACATAGCTATGACCGGAGAAATTACCCTGCGCGGCAGAATACTCCCCGTCGGCGGGCTGAAGGAAAAGACGCTCGCAGCGTATAATGCCGGAGTCAAAAAGGTGATAATCCCGGCAGAGAATCAGCGTGACCTTGAGGAGATAGACAAAACCGTCAGGACTTCGCTATGCTTTATCCCCTGCTCGGATGTCGCCGAGGTCCTCGACACCGCCCTGCTCGACGCTCCGATTGTCCTGCCCGAGCTGCCCCAGCCCAAAAAGCAGGACAAAATCGACGTCGGTGCAATAGCGCCCCTCGGGCCGGCGGCGGCCTATGAGGATAGCAGCGAGCATTATGGCATTTAACTTAAAGAACACAACCCTCTCGGTCAGCGCAGGCCGGCCAGGACAGTTCCCCGACAATTCCCTGCCGCAGATAGCCTTCTCGGGCCGCTCGAATGTCGGCAAGAGTTCGCTTATCAACACTCTTCTGGGACTGAGGGGGCTGGCGCGGGTCAGCTCGACGCCCGGGAAAACCATAACCATAAATTTTTACAATGTCGACAACAAGCTTTATTTTGTCGACCTCCCGGGCTACGGCTATGCAAGGCGGCCGGCTGCCGAAAAGCTCCGCTGGTCGCGCCTTGTCGACTCTTATTTCACAAACAATCCGAACATTGAACTCCTGCGCCTTGTGGTGCAGCTTATTGACCTGAACACCGGGCCGAGCGCCGACGACGAGCTGATGCTCGATTTTCTCACGCGCTCAAAAATACCGCATATAATCGCAGCTACAAAGGTCGACAAGTTAAGCAAAACCAAGTGCGCCGAGGCGCTTGCCGCGCTCAAGGAGCACCCGGCGCTGACCGGGGCTTTGGTAATTCCCTTCTCGTCAAAAACCGGAGAAGGAAAAAACGCCCTTTTAACCGAAATACTCAAGGCGGCCCAGCCGCAAAGGAAGTGACGGATGGTACGACAGTTATTTAGCAGCGGGTTCTCAAGAGAGAGCATAATCATGCTGCTTTTGAGCCTGCCGGTAATCCTCTTTGCGCTCTCACTGCACGAGACGGCTCACGGATATGTAGCCTATAAGCTCGGCGACCGCACCGCCTACAATCTCGGGAGGCTCACTCTGAATCCCGCAAAACACCTCGACCCCATAGGATTTCTTATGATGATGATCGCCGGATTCGGCTGGGCCAAGCCGGTGCCGATAAATTCCCGCAATTTTAAAAACCCCCGCGTCGGCATGGTGCTGACCGGCGCCGCCGGCCCCCTGTCAAACCTTTTGCTCGCGCTGCTCAACGTTATTTTTCTGCGGCTGTCATACGAGTTTTTGTGGCTGAAACTGGGTGGGAGCCGCTTTGCAGTCTATATCAGAATCCT
Source organism: Clostridiales bacterium (assembly GCA_012727435.1). Lineage (GTDB taxonomy): Bacteria > Bacillota > Clostridia > Oscillospirales > CAG-272 > UMGS1002. Next base: position 79,097 of record JAAYHB010000015.1, read on the forward strand.
GATGCTGTTCCTCTATATTGCGATATCGCTCAACATCACGCTGGCGGTTTTCAATCTACTGCCGGTCCCGCCGCTCGACGGCTCGAGGATTTTTTATGTTTTCCTGCCGGCAAAAATTTATTTCGGCATAATGAAGTATGAAAGAATCATCTCGATTGTGCTATTGGCCCTCCTGTTTCTGGGGGTGCTCTCGGGCATCATCTTCATGCTGAGCGATTGGCTGATGGCGGGCATGTTTTCAATCGTCGGCCTGAGTGATGAGGATTTTATCAATATTATAGTAGCAATCTTTTCATCCTGAGGACAAATAATGGGCGCGCTGATGTACCGGCTGGACCGGTTCGAAGGGCCTCTTGACCTGCTATTGTCCCTGATTAACAAGAACAAGGTCAACATCGAGGATATCCCGATATCGCTTATTTGCTCGCAGTACCTTGAGTACATTTCGGGCGCCGAGGCCATGAACATGGAGATTGCCTCCGAGTTTTTGGTCATGGCAAGCGAGCTGATGCTGATAAAAAGCCGTATGCTGCTCCCCCGCCCTGAGCCGCCAGAGGAGGACCCGCGTCGCGAACTGGCCGACGCGCTCAAGCGCTACCGCGAGGCAAAGGCTGCGGCCCAAAGACTTGCCGAACGCTATTCGATTTTCAGCGGCCGCATGGTCAAGGATACCGACGAAATCTCGGTGGACAAGACCTTTGTCGCAGACCATGACCCCGAGCTGCTGCGGATTGCAATGCGGCGGATCTCTGCCTACATGGAGGCCGTGGAAGAAGCCTCTCAAGCCTTCACGCCTATGCTCGGCAGGCGTGTCGTCCCGGTCGGGGCCAAAATTGAAAGCATACTTGAGCAGATGCAGAAATCCGGGCGGTCGACCCTCCGCGAGCTTATCGCAAATGAGGCGACGCGGCAGGATGTAATCACCGCCTTTATCGCAATACTCGAGCTTATCCGAATACACCGGCTTTTGATTGACGAAGATATAAGTGAGGGCGAGGATTCCGGCACGGTGCACGGGCTTGACACTGTCTTCATACTCAACACCGACGAGTCAACCGTTCTGAGCGACGAGAGGATTGCCCATGAAGTATACTGACATCCGGCGGGCAGCCCTGCCGGGGAGGAGCAAATAATTATGGAAGAAATGCTGCCGGTAGAGGAAACCGAGGCGGCGGTTGAGGCGATACTCTTTGCCGCCGGACACCCGGTGACATATGAAAAGCTGGGGGCGGTTTTAGGGCTGACGCCCGGTGAGGCGCGCCTCTTGGTCGAGAATATGGCGCCCTCCTACAACTCCAAAAGCTCGCCGCGCGGGCTTCATCTCTTGCTGTTCGACAATGCCTGCCAGCTCTGCACCAAAGAAAAATACGCCCCCTACATACGCGAGGCGCTCGGCATCAGGCGGGGCGGCAACCTGTCGGCTTCCTCGCTCGAGGTGCTGGCAATCGTGGCCTACAACCAGCCGGTAACCCGCGCCTACATTGACGCGGTCCGCGGGGTGGACAGCTCGTATTCGGTAGGCACGCTTGTCGACAAGGAGCTCATCAGGGTAGTCGGCAGGCTCGACGCCCCCGGCCGCCCGGCGCTCTACGGCACGACCGAGAAATTCCTGCGCGTCTTCGGAATCAACTCGCTCGCCGAGCTGCCCGAGGCCGGGCCGGAACTGACCAGCCTGCCGAAAAATCCGGCAAGTCAGACAGGCACCGACCACGACACCGGCACATACTCAGAATAACAGAACCCAATCGCACCGCTGCCGATAAAACTTGCAAAGGAGTGAGGACAATAGAAACAATACTGATCGTCCTTAGTGTCGTTGCGGCGGTACTGCTGGTTCTTGTCCTCTTCTTTTTTACGGTACGCGTGCGTGCGTCAATAATATATAACGAGAAAAAGGGCTTTAGGGTAAGAATATCAGTTCTCTCGATCAAGGTTTACGGCACCGGTGAGAGAAAACCCGCCCGCGTGCGGGTCTCCGACTACAAAATCGGAAAGAAAAAGAAAAAGGAAAAGAAGAAACCTCCCGAAAAGCCGCAAAAACCGACCAAAATCACCGATATTTTAAACACAATCCGGGTGATAATCTCGACCTTCTTCGACCGCTATGCCAGATTCCTCACGGTGCGGGCGGTGCGGCTAAACATCAAAGTCGCCACCGGCGACGCGGCGACCACCGCCCTGCTCTACGGCGCGGTCATACAGGGAGTAGCCTATATTCTCGCCCTGCTCGAGCAGCTCACAAACCTCAAATCCCTCCGCCACTCACAGGTCAACATAATCCCCGAATATACACAGGAAACAACCACCGCCGATATTAAAATAGTGCTGACGCTGCCGGTCTGGTGCGCGCTCAGCCTGCTGTATAAAACCGGAGTTCTCGACAAGGACGACGAAGAAGAATAATAACTCGAAAGGAAAAGGATTCATATGGCGAGCGAAAACAAGCTTGAGGACATCATCAGGGCGTCGCTTGAGAATATGCGCTCGATGGTGAACGCAAACACGGTCATCGGAGACCCTTATGTCACCCCGAACGGTATTACGATAATTCCGGTGTCCAAAATCTCAATGGGCTTTGCCTCGGGCGGCCTTGATTACTTCGGGAAGCAATCACAGAAAGCCGAAAAGCCTGCCGGCCCGAACTTCGGCGGGGGCGGCGGCTCGGGACTTTCGGTCAGCCCGGTGGGTTTTCTGGTCATCGGGAGCGACGGGAAGGTCGAGATGATCAACGTCGGTGTGTCCACCCCAACCGACACCATCGACCAGATCACCGATTTCATCGAGCGCAGCCCCGAGATACTTGCAAGCATCAAGGAAGTTTTCACCAAGAAGTCGGACGCCAAGCGTGCGTCTGAGGAAAACTGAGCTTCTGACAGGAGCGAAACAGCCTTCAGCACCCCTGCTTTGTGCGTCTTAGCATATATGATATCCTCGGACAATATAAATGTACTAAAACATCCTGTCCGGGGTATATCATATGACCTTAAGCACCAAAAGAGTTATTTCCCTGCTGCTCATACCGGCGGCGCTTTTGTGCCTCTTTTTGCTGCCGCTCGGGGCCGGTCAGTCAGGCCGGCTTAAAAATCCCGGCGACTTAAATGTCGGGGCGGTATCTGTCTCGGCGCAGGCCGCGGCTCTCATCGATGCCTCGGACGGCAGCGTGCTCTTTTGCCGGGGGGCGGATCAGCGGCTGCCGATGGCCAGCACCACCAAAATAATGACCGCCGTAATTGCCATTGAGTACGGCGACCTTGGCCAAGTAGTTGAAATACCGGCGGCCGCCGTCGGCGTCGAGGGCTCGTCGGTATATCTTTATACCGGTGAGAAGCTCACGCTCGGGGACCTCCTCTACGCCATGATGCTCGAGTCTGCCAACGATGCGGCGACGGCAGTCGCCATAGCCGTCGCCGGCAGTATTGAGAACTTTGCCAAGCTCATGAACGACAAGGTCGAAGAACTCGGACTTGCCGACACCCATTTTGTCAACCCCCACGGGCTTGACTCGCAGGAGCAGTATACCACCGCATACGATCTTGCCCAAATCACCGCTTACGCGCTCAAAAACGAAACCTTCGCCAAAATCGTATCGACCAAAAAGACCACAATTCCCTTTAACGGCAACGAGGGCGTGCGGCTGCTTGTCAACCACAACAAGCTGCTGCGCAGCTACCCCGGGGCTGTCGGTGTAAAGACCGGATACACCCGGCGCAGCGGGAGGTGCCTTGTGTCGGCCGCGGTGCGCGGCGGGCTGACGCTGGTCGCCGTCACGCTCAACGCCCCGGACGACTGGAACGATCACAAAAAAATGCTCGACTACGGATTTTCGTCCTATATTGGGGTAACCTTAATCGGGGCCGGTGAGTACACCCTCACAATTCCGGTCGCCGGCGGGCAGCCCGACTGGGTCAGGTGCGTCAACTCCGAGGCCGTGCGGGTCAGGCTGCCGGTCGGTCACGGCGTCATCACCTGCCGTGTCGAAGCTCCGCGCTTTCTCTACCCGCCGGTAATGGCCGGCACCCGGGTCGGGACAATCGTGTATTACTGCGATGGGGAGATTATCGGCGAGTCCCCGATTGTCACGACCACCTCCGCCGAGATAGCGCGCCGGCGCGGATTTTGGGACTGGATAAAATCCTTTTTCGGGTTTTAAGTCAGATAAAGAATGGAAAAAATTCGGATACAAAAATATCTCTCGGACTGCGGAGTAATGTCCCGGCGCGCGGCCGAGGCCGCGATTTCAGCCGGCCGGATTTTTATCAACGGCAGGCCCGCTCGAATCGGCGAGAAAGTTGACCCCGAAGCCGACCTTGTCGAGTGCGACGGCCGGCTGATAAAACCCTCGCCGCTCGGGAAAAAGTATATAATGCTCAACAAACCCCGCGGGTATCTGTCCTCTGTGTCGGACGACCGCGGGCGCCGCTGTGTCACGGAGCTGGTCACGGGAATCGGCCGCGTCTGGCCGGTCGGAAGGCTTGACATGGACTCGGACGGCCTGCTGCTGCTGACCGATGACGGCGAGTTCACATACCGGCTGACTCACCCGAGGCACGGCATCCCAAAAATCTACCGCGTGACCCTTGAGGGCGAGCAGTCTGACGACAGAATTACGGCGCTGGGGCAGATTACACTGCTTGACGGGTACAGGCTCTCCCCGGTCGGGGTCAGGCTTATCTCGCGGGGCGGCGGGGTTACTGTCATTGAAATGACCCTTCACGAGGGGAGATATCGCCAGATAAGGCGGATGTGCGAGGCAGTTGGGCTCAAGGTCCTGCGCCTTACCCGGCTGGCCATAGGCAAGCTGAAGCTCGGCGGTCTGCCGCCCGGCAAATGGAGATACCTCACCGAAAAAGAGGTTGATTACCTCTGCGGCAAGCGCGGCGACATTTAGAACCTAAAGATGATAAACGGCGGGCGGTCCCTGCAATTTTCAGTCTGCAGGGACCGGCTCTTTGTTTTTGCGGCATTGTATGCTGCAGGCGGCAGAATCACCCGGCAGTTTTGCCAAAATTCCGACGGCGTATACTTCATCAACCTGATCGGATTTCTTTGCAGGCGGCAAAACATCCGGTAAAAAACACCGCTGCTTGGTCATGAATACTGAATAAAATGCGGCTTATGGTAATTTATAACAATTATCGAGCCGCAATTTTGTTGACATTTTCTACCAGATATTTATTGATTTTCTTGGTGATATATGGTATTATTTTACTTGTATCAAACAAACACTTTGGGAGGAAATCGTAAATGGAATTCAACACCAAGATCCTTATTGCCGACGAAAACCACAATCAGAGAATGGCACTGCGCGAGGGGCTGATGCGGGCGGGTTACCGCTACATTGAGGAAGCCGTCAACGGCGAGGATGCCCTGATTAAACTCGGCAGATTTCACCCGGATATTGCGCTTATCGATATCTGGCTCTCAAAAATGGACGGAATAGGCGTCATCCGCAACAGCCGCAACATAGATTACTCCCCGGACAAGCCGCCGTCCTTCATTGTGTTGTCAATGGTGTCAAATCAGGGGCTGTTCATCGAGGCCACCAACGCCGGCGCCGAACGCTGCCTGCTCAAACCCTTTGACATCAACAACCTCTGCGACCATATCGAGAGCATCTGTGCCCGGCGTTCGCAAATGCCGGCCCCGGTCCAGCAGACAGCCGACGACAAAGCCGTCGATATAGAAGCGCAGGTCACCAAAATCATACACCAGATAGGGGTCCCGGCCCACATAAAGGGGTATCAGTACCTCCGCACTGCAATTCTTATGACCATTAAAGACAGCGATATAATCAACTCGGTCACAAAAGTGCTCTACCCGTCGGTGGCGAAAAAATACTCGACCACAACCTCCCGGGTCGAGCGCGCCATCCGGCACGCAATCGAGGTGGCGTGGGACCGCGGTGACGTCGACACGCTGAACTCCTACTTCGGCTACACAATCCAGAACAGCCGCGGCAAGCCGACCAACAGCGAATTCATCGCAATGATAGCCGACAACCTGCGGCTAAAATATAAGCTCAATAATAATTAAACTCCCTAAAAAGTTAACGGACCGCCTTAAAAGCTTGCCTTTTTAAGACGGCCCGTTTTCATTTGTCACTCCAGTCTTTCCTGCCTGATTCCGGCAGTCATACGCCCGCCGCCGCATTGACAGGTAAGAAAAAATATGATATACTGAAATATCATTTGTTACAAGGACACCGCATGACACAAGTATCGATTGCTCCCTGCTCCGACTATTCAGAGGCCGAGGTTTCCCGCGCTTTCGACGAGGTACTCGCCCCCTTCGGCGGGCTTGACTGGGTTTTGCCGGGGATGAGAGTAGTCATCAAGGCCAATCTTGTCATATTCTTCAGCCCCGCCCGCGCGGCAACCACACACCCCGCATTAATCTGCGAGCTTTGTCGCCGGCTCACCGGGCGGGGAGCCGAGGTCATTGTCGGGGACAGCCCCGGCGGGCTCTATACCCCTGCCTTCGTCAACCGTGTCTATGCCGCAACCGGTATGCGGGAAGTTGAAAAATACGGCGGCAGGCTCAACTCAGACTATGGGCAGACCGCCGCCGGCTACCCGGAAGCAAAGGCGGCAAAGAGCTTTATTTACACGTCATATCTTGACCGTGCCGATGCGATAATCAACTTCTGCAAGCTGAAAACCCACGGCATGATGGGAATGTCGGCGGCGGTCAAGAATATGTTCGGGGTGGTGCCCGGCACGCTGAAGCCCGAATATCACTGCCGCTTCCCGAACCACGCCGCCTTTGCCGACATGCTGGTCGACCTCAACGAATACTTCGCGACGAAAACCCGGCTGTGCATCTGCGACGCGGTGGTCGCCATGGAGGGCAACGGCCCGACAGCCGGCAGCCCGCGCAAGTTAGGCGCCATAATCGCCTCGCCGTCGCCTTATTGCCTTGACCTTGTCGCCGCCGGGCTCATCGGGCTGACAAAGGAAGATGTCCCGACGCTCGAGGCGGCATACCGTCGCGGGCTTGCCCCCGCTTCTGCAGAGGAGCTTATAGTACTTGGCGACTACAAAAAGTACAAACCTGCCGATTTTAAGCACATCACCGCTCCACGGGGCATTGAGAAGTTCGGCGGAAAGGTGCTCGGAAAGATTGTCGGCCGGATGTTCCATTCGCGCCCGGTTCCCGACAGGTCGGAATGTACCGGCTGCGGTGTCTGCGCCAATACCTGTCCCTTGGGAGTTATCAAAATCCAAAACGGGCTTGCGCATATCGACCGCAAGAGCTGCATCCGCTGCTTCTGCTGTCAGGAGTTCTGCCCTGCCGGCGCCATGAAGGTGCAAAGGGCGCTCATGGCGCGGCTGCTGATAAAATCCACTCCGGCAAAAAAGAGCTGAACGCCGGGCAGGCTGATTTTTTACTGTTGACCTGCAGTGACAATTATGCTATTATAAATCAGAGCATATCGGAAAAGGGGACTTATTATGAAAAAGGTTTATGTAGGCTGCGACAACGCCGCCGTGAGGCTCAAGGAAATTGCAAAAGGGATATTTGCAGAATACGGCTTTGAGGTGGTCGACCTCGGGGTCGAGACTGCCGACGACCCAACCGCCTACCCGGAGGTGGCAAAGCGGGTCTGCGAGGCCATAATTGCCGACGGATACACATCCGAAGGTGCGCTTTTCTGCGGAACCGGAATCGGCATGTGCATTACCGCAAACAAGTTTCCGGGCATATACGCCGGGGTGGCGCACGACAACTACGCCTGCGAACGGCTGCGCCTTTCAAACAACGCCAATGTCATCTGCATGGGCGAGCGGGTCATCGGCCCCGAGCTGGCCAAGAAAATCCTGCGCGAGTGGTGCACGACATCTTTTAAAGGAGGCCCCTCGGCGGAAAAGGTCAGCCTCATCAAAAAGTACGAAAAGGAACTATATAAATGAAAGAACGCCGCTCGGCGTTCTTTTTGTATCAAACATTTATGTGGAGCTGGTGGAGGGATTTGAACCCTCGGCCTGCTGATTACGAATCAGCTGCTCTGCCGGCTGAGCTACACCAGCAACGTTGAGTATTATAACATAGTTGCTTTGGGATTGCAATACTTTTTTGAATTTTCGGCTCGCCTGGCGCCATGTCATTGATTTTCGCCCTTTCGTGTGGTACAATACTTTCATCAGCCTTGGGGATGTGGGGCGCAGCCCCATGTGTAAAAGTTTTTGGGGATTTTCAAGACCCTTTTTTCAAAAAAGGTCTTGAGCGGGGGTTCGGGGCAGCGCCCCGATGAGGTTGGGGCGGAGTCCCGAAACAGGAGAGTGCGATGAATCTTTGCAGTCCAAAGGAAATAAAGGAGCTCATGCAGGCTTTCGGCATTCGCCCCAGCCGCGCCCTCGGTCAGAATTTTCTGATTGACTCAAGGGTTGTCGTGCGCACGGCCGAGCTCTGCTGCGAGGGCAGGTCGGAAAGCATTCTTGAAATCGGCCCCGGAGTCGGGTGCCTAACCGAGCGGCTGCCCGGGCGATATAAAAACGTCGTGGCAATTGAGATTGACAGCCGGCTCATACCGGTGCTCAGATTCACACTCGGCAACCGGAGTAATATAAAAATCATCAATGCCGACGTGCTTAAATGCAACCTTAGGGAAATCACGGCGCCGTATCTTGACGGCGGGCTGTCGGTCTGCGCCAATCTCCCCTACTACATTACCACCCCGATACTCATGCTGCTGCTCGAGTCGGGCATACCCTTTGATTATATAACCGTAATGGTGCAGGCCGAGGTCGCCGCACGGCTCTGCGCCTCCCCCGGGTCGCAGGAATACGGCGCCATCACTGCATCACTTGCCTACTTCGGTCATGCCGAGCGCCTCTTTTCAGTGCCGGCGCACGCCTTTTGGCCGGCGCCAAAGGTCGACTCGGCGGTCGTGCGCATCAGGCTCTACAAGGATAAGCCCCTTTTGGCGCTTGATGAAAAAATCCTCTCGAGGGTGATTAAGTCTGCCTTCGGGCAACGCCGCAAGACACTTGTAAACGCCCTTTCGGCCGGATTTCCAGAGCTTCCGAAAGCTGCTCTGGCTGAGATTGTCGGAAAAATCGGGCATACTGCCGACATCCGCGGCGAGCGGCTGGGGATTGCCGAATTCGTCGCCATCGCCGACGAGATAAGCCGGGCGGCAAGACCTTAAATAACCGATTCTGATTGACAAATCGGGGCGCATATGGTATACTGCACTATATTGATGTTATACTCTGTACTAAAATGTGCCGGCAGCCCGCATCAGCAGGTAAAACCGGCAACAAACTAACAAGGTATGGTAATAAAATGAAAAGAAAACTGCTGAAATCAACCGCCCTGCTGTTTGCCGTTATACTGCTCTGCCTCTGCCTTGCGTCCTGCAACAAGCTGAGCGGAACCTACACCTCGGTTGACAAAGAAGTGGGCACCTCGTATAAATTCCACTTTTTCAGCAATAAGGTGACTATGTATTACCTCAACTTCCCGTTCGACGGAACATACGAGCTCGACAAAAAGGCCGGGAAAATCTACATGACCTTCCTCGGCGACCGCGTGGAGAAGACCTTCTCACAGTCGGGCAAATCAATTTTCATAGACGGAGTCGAGTATGTAAAGGAAAAATAAAAGAAGCCGCCATCCGGCGGCTTCTTTTTTAGCTTCAGTCTGCAATATAAGGCAGGAGTGCGGTCTGACGTGCGCGCTTGATGGCGGTGCTCAGCTCGCGCTGGTGCTTTGCGCAGTTCCCCGATACCCGCTTGGGGAGAATCTTGCCGCGCTCACTGATGAACTTGCGGAGCTTTGAGACGTCCTTATAATCAATATAATCTATATTGTCTTCACAGAAAATGCAGACCTTTCTTTTTCTGCGCGCATGTGTTTGGGTTGTGCGGGTTTCCTGTTTATCCATAATTATAAATCCTTTCTTAAAATATGAATCCGCCGCCGCCCCTGTTCAGAAGGGCAGGTCGTCATCGGTTTTGATTTCCTCAAACTTGGGAGCACTTTCAGCCGGAGTTGAGAATGCCGGGATATTATATGCATCTGATACACCACCGGCAGCACCTGTGCTCTCCTGCCGGCTGTCGACAAACAGCACTTCATCGGCCAACACGTCGGTGGCGTAGCGCTTCTGGCCCTGCTGGTCAACCCACGACCGTGTCTGAATCGAGCCTATCACACAGATGGAAGAGCCCTTCCTGAAATACCTTGTGACAAACTCGGCGGTACTGCGCCAGGCAGTGATATTGATAAAATCGGTTTGCTGGGGTGCATCCTTTGATTGATATCTGCGGTTTACCGCAATAGTGAAGGAAACAACCGGTATCCCGCTCTGGGTTTGCCTGAGCTCGGGGTCAGCGGTCAGCCTTCCGCCCAGAATCACCTTGTTAAGATTGAAGTTTGCCATAATATCCCCCGTGCCGCCATGGGCGGCAAGTTATTTATTAGCGTGACAGGTTTCTCCATGGCTCCCGACCAGACCTTTCACGCTGCCTTTTTTACTCCTCGTTCGCTTCGGCTTCGTCACCTGCGTCAGCTTCGGGTTCTGCCGTTTCATTGCTCGATTCGCCGGGTTCCTCTTCAGCGTTGCTGTCTGCTGCAACTTCAGCAGCGCTGTCTGCTGCAACTTCGGCCGGCGGCTCATTGGCAACTGCCTTTGCGGCCCGTGCCTTGAATTTTGCCTCGGCATCGTAGGGGAGCTTTACGGTCAGCGAGCGCATGATCATTTCGTTGATGTTCAAAAGGCGCTCAAGCTCGTTGATGAATGCAGGCTGGGACTTGAATGTGACGACAACATAATAGCCTTCGTTCAAATCATTAATGGGATATGCAAGGCGGCGTTTGCCCCATTTTGCAATGTCAATGATTTGACCGTTTTCGGCAATCAGATTGGTAAACCTGTCCACAACATCGGCCACGGCATCATCGCCCCGTGTTAGGTTGACAACAAACAGGCTTTCGTAAAAATTTAAAGCCTTTCCCATAATTTTACCTCCCTATGGACTTATGACCGCGGGCATCAATAAATTTACCCGCGGTAGAGAGACGGGCAAAAGCCCGTATGGGGTGTTATTATACCATAATCTGCGCCGGGTGTCAAGTGAAGTTTTCGATAAATTTTTACATTCTCTATCAACAGACAGCATTTACAACCGCACCCCGAAAATTTTTTAAAAAAAGTATTGACAAATCGCTCCGCCGAGTGTAAAATATGCACGTAATAGGCAACGGCGTCTTAGAGGAAAACTCTAGGACGCCGCTTCGCTTTAATTTGATACAATTTCAAAAAAACGAGGCAATGATGTCTCGGATTTTTCCGAGCGCATTGCCTCTTTTTATTTTATACCATACCAAAAGGAGTGCTGTTTTATGAAAAACCTACCCGACTATTTCGGCTGTCTGGTCTTTGACGAGCGGGTGATGAAGGCAAAGCTGCCGCCTGCCGTCTACAACTCTTTGAAGAAAACAATCGACGAGGGATCCAGCCTTGACCCCGACGTGGCAAACGCGGTTGCCGTGGCCATGAAGGATTGGGCGGTCGAGCGCGGCGCCACCCATTTCTCGCACTGGTTCCAGCCGCTCACCGGAATCACCGCCGAGAAGCATGACAGCTTCATCACCCCCTCTCCCGACGGCGGCGTAATTATGGATTTCTCGGGCAAGGAGCTGATTAAGGGCGAGCCCGACGCCTCCTCTTTCCCGTCGGGCGGCCTGCGCGCAACCTTTGAAGCAAGGGGCTATACCACCTGGGATCCGACCTCCTATGCCTTCATCAAGGACAACACACTATGCATACCCACGGCATTCTGCTCATATGACGGCCAGATGCTCGATAAAAAAATCCCCCTGCTCCGCTCGATGCAGGCGCTGAGCAAGCAGGCGCTGCGGATTCTCCGGCTGTTCGGCCACACCGACGTCAGGTGCGTCCGCCCGCTTGTTGGCCCCGAGCAGGAATACTTCCTCATTGATAAGGAATTGTACTCAAAGCGCCGCGACCTTGTCTTCTGCGGGCGGACCCTCTTCGGCGCTATGCCCCCGAAGGGTCAGGAGCTTGAAGACCATTACTTCGGTGCCATCAAGTCGAGGGTGGCGGCTTTTATGGCCGAGCTCAACGAAGAACTCTGGAAGCTCGGCATACTTGCCAAGACCGAGCACAACGAGGTCGCCCCGTCGCAGCACGAAATAGCGCCGATATATTCTACCGCAAACGTGGCGACCGACCACAACCAGCTCACAATGGAGATAATGCAGAAGGTGGCCCTGCGGCACGGGTTTGTATGCCTGCTCCACGAAAAACCCTTCGAAGGGGTCAACGGCAGCGGCAAGCACAACAACTGGTCGATAGCCACCGACACCGGCATAAACCTGCTCAAACCCGGCGAGACGCCACATGAGAACGCCCAGTTCCTGCTCTTCCTCTGCGCCGTCATAAAGGCGGTCGACGATTATCAGGACCTCTTGCGTCTTTCTGTCGCAACCGCCGGAAATGACCACCGCCTCGGTGCCAACGAAGCGCCCCCGGCAATAGTCTCGGTCTACCTCGGCGAGGAACTGACCGCAATCCTTGACGCAATAGAGCACGACAAGCCCTACAACGGCGGCGAGAAGAAGGTCATAAAGCTCGGCGTGGATGCCCTGCCGAAAATCCCCCGCGATACCACAGACCGCAACCGCACCTCTCCCTTTGCCTTCACCGGCAACAAGTTTGAATTCCGCATGGTCGGCTCGTCGAACAGCATTGCCTGCGCCAACATAATGCTCAACGCCGCGGTAGCCGAGTCGCTCCGAATCTTCGCCGACAGGCTCGAGGGAGCCCGTGACTTCAAAGCGGCACTGCAGGAGCTGATTAAGGAGACAATCAAAAACCACAAGCGCATTATCTTCAACGGCAACTGCTACGACGAAGCCTGGGCAAAGGAGGCCGTCGAGGCGCGTGGACTGCTCAACCTGCGCACCACGCCCGACGCGCTGCCAAAAGTGCTTGACAAGAAAAATGTCGACATGCTCACCCTGCACGGGATTTACTCCCCGGCCGAGCTCCGCTCGCGCTGCGAGATAATTCTCGAGAATTACTGCAAGACAATAAACATTGAAGGCAGGACGATGGTACAAATGGCGCGGCAGGAAATCCTGCCGGCAGTTGAGGCTTACACAAAAGAGCTTGCCGACACCCTCTCGGCCAAGACGGCAGCCGTGTCCGGTCTTGACGCAAAGTACGAAAAGAGCACAATTGCAACCCTCTCGGCGCTGGCAGATGAAATCCACGCGGCGGCAGACGAACTTGAGGCCTCTCTTGCCAAGTGCAGGGCTGTCGGCGAGGTCATCGAAGCCTCCTGTGCCTATCGTGACCTGGTCCTTCCGAAGATGGCAGCGCTGCGTGCGGTTTGTGATAAGGCCGAGACACTCACCGCAAAAAAATACTGGCCATTCCCCACCTACGGTGACCTTTTGTTCGGCTTGAAATAATTTTAAGCAAGAAAGCGGGGGACCAAAAAATGACAATATCAATCACAGATACCATATGGGTATTGTTTGCGGCGATACTCGTCTTCTTCATGAACCTCGGCTTTGCGGCGGTCGAGTCGGGATTTGCCCGAGCCAAAAACACCGTCAACATCCTGTCAAAAAACTTTATCGTCTTTGCGATATCCTCGCTGGGATTCATTCTTCTTGGCTGGGGGCTGATGTTCGGAGGCGACAATCCCCTTCTCGGCACGCAGCACCTGTGGATACTCGGCTCGCGAGACTTGTCGTTTTATAATGACACTCTGACTTCATCAGTGCCCTTCTGGGGAAAATTCTTCTTTCAGCTCGTTTTCTGCGGCACCGCGGCGACAATAGTCTCGGGCGCGGTCGCCGAGCGCGTAAAATACATCTCCTTCATTATCTTTTCGTTTGTACTGACCCTGTTCGTCTACCCGGTGGTCGGCCACTGGATTTGGGGCGGCGGCTGGCTGGGCAGTCTCGGCTTCCTTGATTTTGCCGGAGACACGGTGGTTCATTCGGTCGGCGGCTGGGCGGCGCTCGCGGGTGCCGTAATACTCGGCCCCCGTATCGGCAAGTACGGCAAGGACGGCAAGCCGCGGGCTATAATGGGGCACAACATGTCTCTTGCCGTCATCGGGCTTTTCGTTCTCTGGCTCGGCTGGTTTGGCTTTAACCCCGGCTCGACCATGAGCTTTCAGAACCCCGCTGATGTGATGCACATACTCATGACCACCAACACCTCGGCAATAGCGGCAGTGCTCACCGCCACAATCACCTCCTGGATTTTTGTCGGCAAGCCCGACCTCGGCATGACAATCAACGGCTGCCTTGCCGGACTTGTCGCTATAACCGGAAGCTGCGCATATGTAAGCGTTGAGATTTCGCTCCTGATAGGAGCTCTGGCCGGCGTGCTCGTCGTGTTTGCGGTCATCTTCTTTGACCGGATACATGTAGACGATCCGGTCGGCGCAATTTCGGTCCATCTCTGCTGCGGCATATTCGGGACAATCTGCGTCGGCCTGTTTGCCAAGGAGGGCGTCACTTCCCTTTCAGCCACAAACGGCCTGATCTATGGCGGCCTGAGGCTGCTCGGCGTTGAACTGCTCGGCATACTTGCAGTCGGGGCGTTTACCTTTACGGCCTCGGCGCTCATCTGGCTGGCGCTCAAGAAGACAATCGGCATCCGCGTGTCCGCCGAGGAGGAGATATCCGGCCTTGACATCGGTGAGCACGGCAATATTGCCTACCCCGACTTCACCCCGGCAGTCGACAGATATGCTGACGGCGAGGCAGCCGTCCCGGTACCCGCAATTATTCCTGCCGAGGCTGTGGTCACAAATGAAAAGGTTACCGTCACGCCTTCCTACACGCCGGGCGGCATAAAGTTCTCGAGGGTCCAGATTATCTGCAAGGAATCAAAACTCGAGGCATTGATGAACGCAATGCATAATTTCGGCATCACCGGCATGACGGTCACGCATGTGCTGGGCTGCGGGCAGCAAAAAGGCCGGCCCGAATATTACCGCGGAATTGTAGCCGAGCCCACTCTGCTCCCGAAAGTGCAGGTTGACATTGTGGTTAGCAAAATACCGGTGCGCAGCGTAATTGAGACCGCCAAAAAGGTGCTCCACACCGGCCACATCGGGGACGGAAAAATATTTGTCTACAACGTTGAAAACGTAGTCAGAGTCCGCACCGGCGAAGAGGGATATGAGGCGCTGCAGGATGTTGAATAATCCTGCAAGCAAAGTCACGGCAGGGCTCCTGCCCTGCCGTGATCAGCATTGCTTTCCGGGCATAATTCCCTCTTTCGGGTTAAAATTTAGAGGCAGAAAAATAAAGCCAGATTTTTTTATAAAATGTGTTGACAAACAGGAGCTTATTGCATATAATAATGACACCAATAATTCCAGGTAGCGGAGATCCAAGATGAAACTCTACGCGGCAAGCGCATACTACTTTTATTACTTCTTTAGCTTTCGACTAAAGAAGTGATTTGTGCTGCCGTAAAAGAGGTACTTCAAACAGAGGTATATAGACAACAGGAAGGCTGCGCAAAATCACTGCGCAGCCTTCCTGTTTTTATATTTCCCCGCGCCTGCAACAAATTTTCATGGAGGTGGATATAATGATAGTCGTACTGAAAAACGGCACTACAAAAGAGCAAAGAGAAAGCCTTTGCGAGTGGTTTCAGAACATGGGCCTCTCGACACATGTCTCGGAAGGAATGTACCACACGATAATCGGGCTTATCGGCGACACAAGCAAGGTTGACATATCGCTGCTTGAGAGCCTTTCGATTATCGAGTCGGTAAAACGCATTACCGAACCCTTCAAGAAGGCCAACCGCAAGTTCCACGAGGAGTCTGCAATCATCGATATCTCGGGCAGAAAAATCGGCGCCGGACACTTTCAGATAATCGCCGGACCCTGCTCGGTCGAGTCGCGCGAGCAGCTCACGACGATTGCCAAAAGCGTCAAGGAGGCGGGGGCCGGTTTGCTCCGCGGCGGAGCTTTCAAGCCCCGAACCTCTCCCTACGACTTCCAGGGGCTTCACGCCGAGGGCATAAAACTTTTGCTTGAAGCAAAAAAGCAGACCGGGCTTCCCATTGTCTCCGAAATCATGAATATCAACGACCTTGACCTCTTTGACGAGGTCGACGTGGTTCAGGTCGGCGCGCGGAATATGCAGAACTTCGACCTGCTCAAGGCGCTTGGCAGAACCCAAAAGCCGGTGCTGCTCAAACGCGGCCTTGCGAACACCCTGAAGGAGCTTCTGATGAGTGCCGAGTATATCATGGCCGGGGGCAACGAAAATGTAATCCTCTGCGAGCGGGGCATCCGGACATTTGAAACCTACACGCGCAACACGCTTGACCTGTCGGCGGTGGTAGCACTGCACGAGCTTTCTCACCTTCCGGTTATAGTCGACCCCAGCCATGCGACCGGACTCTCAAGGTTTGTCGAGCCGCTCGCGGTTGCCGCCGCGGCCGCCGGAGCCGACGGGCTGATGATTGAGGTCCACAACGACCCGCAGCGCGCCCTCTGTGACGGCCCCCAATCGGTCACCCCGGAGCAGTTTTCAAGAATTGCGGAAAGAGTGCGGCGGGTTAGGGAGGCGCTGGCAGAATGATTGTCGGAATTGTTGGGCTGGGACTCATCGGCGGCTCGCTGGCAAAGGCATATAAAAAAGCAGGCGGGATAACTGTTTTGGGTTCCGACATTGACGCCCAGACCGAGCGGCTGGCTCTCATTTCGGGCGTAATCGACCGGGCTCTTACAGACCAGACGCTCGGCGACTGCGACTGCATATTCTTAGCTGTCCTCCCCGACGCTGCTGCCGAATGGCTGAACAACAATGCCGGCAAAATACCGCCCCGCACGCTGGTCATCGACTGCTGCGGCACAAAGCGCAAAATCTGCGAGGTCGGCTTTGGGCTGGCCGAAAAATACGGTTTTGAGTTTGCCGGCGGCCACCCGATGGCCGGCATACACAAGTGGGGGTTTGCCCACAGCCGCGCAGACCTGTTCTCGGGTGCCTGCTTCGTCATAGTCCCCCGAGTCTATGACGACATCTCGCTGCTTGAGCGTATAAAGAAGTTTGTACTGCCTGCCGGTTTTTCCGGCATCTCGGTGACCACCGCCGAGGAGCATGACCGCCGGATTGCCTTCACCTCCCAGCTTGCCCACATTGTCTCAAACGCCTATATCAAAAGCCCGACGGCAAAGGAGCACCGGGGAGTCTCGGCCGGCTCGTATCAGGACCTCACCAGGGTCGCGTGGCTTAATCCCGGCATGTGGACCCCGCTTTTTCTTGAAAACAGCGACAACCTGATACGCGAGCTCGACATTCTGATACAATCGCTCGGCGAGTACCGCGAGGTGCTTGCATCTGGCGACGCCGAGAAGCTCTTTCTGCTGCTCGACGAGGGGAGACGGCTCAAGGAGGAGGTGGACGGAAATTAAAACCACTGTTCTGACCGTCAACACGCCCTCAAAAAAAATATGAGGTAATTCTGGGGCGCGGAATTATGGCCAAGGCCGGCAGGCTGGCCGCCGGGGTCAGGCGGCCGGGGCGGGCGGTGATTGTCACCGACAGCAATGTCGACCTGCTGTACTCCGACAAACTCGCCGCATCCCTCCGTGAGGCCGGTTTTGACGCGGTGAAGTTCGTCTTCCCTGCCGGCGAGAAGTCGAAGAACGCTTCAACCCTGCTTTCGCTGCTGAATTTTATGGCCGAGAGCCGGCTGACAAGGATAGACACAGTCTTTGCGCTGGGCGGCGGGGTGGTCGGCGACCTTGCCGGGCTTGCCGCCTCGCTCTACATGCGCGGGGTCGGGTTGGTTCAGTTGCCCACCACCCTGCTTGCCGCCGTCGACTCCTCGGTCGGAGGAAAAACCGCGGTCGACCTTCCTGCCGGGAAAAACCTCATGGGGGCATTTTACCAGCCCGATCTGGTAATCTGCGACACCGACACGCTCGGAACGCTCCCTGAGGCCGAGTTCTCGAACGGCTGCGCCGAGGTGATAAAATATGGCTTCATTCGCGACGCGGCAATTCTGAATATGCTTGGCAACAGACCTGTCGACGAGATAATCTCCCGGTGTGTTGCCATCAAGCGCGACATCGTGACGGCCGACGAACACGACCGGGGCGAGCGGCAGCTGCTCAACTTCGGACATACATTCGGCCACGCAATCGAAACATGCAGCGGCTACACAATCCCTCACGGCAGCGCGGTTGCCGCCGGCATGGTGATAATGACAACTGCCGCCATTAAAAAGGGCCTGTGCGACGCCGGCAGCCTTGGACTCCTGAAATCTGCATTACGGGCCTGTGGCCTGTCGGTTGAGGTACATTATACCTATGCTGAACTGTTTGACACGATTTTAAGCGACAAAAAGCGCTCATCCGACCGGATAAAACTCGTTATCCCGCGCCGGGTCGGACTGTGCGAGCTGATAGAAGTCAGCCTCAATGAGGCCCGCGAATTTCTCAGGCTCGGGTTGGGAGGCACATAAACATGGAAGTTATCATCACCCCCCGGGCGCTCGGAGGCAGTGTCTCCGCCATCCCCTCAAAATCGCACCTGCACCGGCTGCTCATCTGCGCGGCGCTCGGAGGCTCACCTCTGAAAATCCCTTATCCGGCCGGTATGATGTCGGAGGATATCAAAGCCACGCTCGGATGCCTTTCCGCACTCGGCTCTGACATAAAGGTTGGTGACAACTGCCTTGTTGTCGGCCCGATTGACCGCAAAGCCACAGATATTGCACGGCTCGACTGCGGCGAGAGCGGCTCGACATACCGTTTTCTGGTCCCTGTGGTCTTGGCGCTGGGGCGCCCGGCGACCTTTCACCTCTCGGCAAGGCTGCCAAGCCGGCCCATGGATGACCTTTTCTCGGCCCTTGAGGCTCACGGCGCCAAAATTGAGGACAAAGGCAGCCCGGATGTGTTTGTCTCGGGCAAAATTTCGCCCGGTAGATACGAAATCCCCGGCAACATATCCTCCCAGTATATCACCGGCCTTTTGCTGGCACTGCCGCTTTTGCCGGGGGAGAGCGAAATCATCATCACCGGCAAACCCGAGTCAGTTGGCTACATCAATATGACGCTCAGCGTGCTCCGGGATTACTCGGTCAAAGTCAGGCAAACGCAAACCGGCTACCGCATCCCCGCCCCGCAAAAATTCAGCCCGACAAAGGCTATCATGCCCGAGGGCGACTGGTCGAACTCGGCCTTCTGGCTTGCTGCCGGGGCCATGCGGGGGGAAGGCATCAGGGTCACCGGCCTGCGGCACGACACCTCGCAGGGCGACAGCGAGATATGCAAAATCCTAAGACGCTTCGGCGCCCGGGTTGATGAATACGGCGATTATGTTGCCGTCAGTCCCGGCAGGCTTCGCGGGATAAGCGTCGACGCCGCTGACATACCTGACCTTGTGCCGGCAATCGCGGCAGTAGCGGCCGCAGCCGAAGGTGTCACGCTAATTGAGAATGCCGGGCGCCTCAGGCTCAAGGAAAGCGACCGGCAAAGAAGCGTCTCGGCGACACTTAACGCTCTGGGCGGGCGCTCCGTGACCGGGGACGACTCGATTACAATATACGGCACCGGCGTGCTTGACGGCGGGAAAGTCGAGTCTTTTTCCGACCACAGAATCGCGATGATGGCGGCGGTATGCTCGGTAATCTGCAGGAATAACGTGACAATTACGGGCGCCGAGGCGACCGACAAATCCTATCCCGGCTTCTTCTCTGATTATGCCGCGCTGGGCGGCAGTGTCATTAAAGGAGGTGACTAAAGGTGAGCTCCACATGGGGGCGAAATATTAAAATCTCAATTTTCGGCCAGTCACATTCTGCGGCGGTCGGAATTGTGATAGACGGCTTTCCGGCCGGTTTTAAGGTTGATATGAAAGCGCTCGCCGACTTCATGCGCCGTCGCTCTCCGGGCAGAAACCGGCTCTCAACCTCCCGTCGTGAATCCGACGAAATTGAGTTTGTATCCGGGCTTGTCGGCGACACACTATGCGGGGTGCCGCTCTGCGCCCTGATAAAAAACATCGACGTGCGCCCGGGTGACTATACCGAATTATATGACCTGCCCCGCCCAGGGCACGCCGATTATACCGCCGCGGTAAAGTTCGGCGGACATCAGGACGCCTCGGGCGGCGGGCACTTCTCGGGCCGGCTCACCGCCCCGCTCTGCGTTGCCGGCGGCATCTGCATCCAGATTCTCGCCGCGCGCAAAATCTATATTGCATCACATATTGAGAAGATTGCCGGTATCTCGGATAAAAGATTTGACCCCGTGACGCTTAGTGCCAACGATTTTATGAACCTCACGCACGAACCGCTGACTGTCATCGACCCTGAGGCGGGCGCGAGAATGGTAAAGGAAATTGAGGCGGCAAGGGCCGACGGGGACTCTGTCGGCGGTGTTGTCGAATGTGCGGTCATAGGCCTTCCGGCCGGGGCGGGCTCGCCTATGTTTGAGGGCATGGAGAACAAAATCTCCTCGCTTGTATTCGGCATCCCGGCCGTGAAGGGGATTGAGTTCGGCAGCGGATTTGACTGCGCAAACCTCAGGGGCAGCGAGAACAACGACCCGTTTATTATTTCGGAGGACGGTTTAGTCAGGACAAAAACAAACAACCACGGCGGGATTTTAGGCGGAATCACCACCGGCATGCCCCTCATTTTCAGGGTGGCCATAAAGCCGACGCCCTCGATAGCAAAGCCTCAACAGACCGTGAGCCTGAGCGAGCGCCGTCCGAAGGAACTGCGCATCACCGGCCGTCACGACCCCTGCATCGTCCCGCGCGCACTGCCGGCAATCGAGGCAGCTGCCGCGCTGGCCGTTTGTGATTCATTACTCACAAATAACTAAATTATAGGAGCTGTTCATATGGATCTTTTGCAATTGAGAACCTCAATAGACGAAATTGACTCCCAGATTACCGACCTGATTATAAAGCGTATGCAGCTTGTCGGCGAAATTGCAAAATACAAAGCCAAACACAACCTGCCGGTCTACGACCCGCAACGCGAGCGCCAGAAGCTTGCAGATATCGCCGTCCGAGTGGGTGACGATATGGCACAGGTGACAGATTCGCTTTTCTCGGTAATTTTCGCCCTCTCGCGTTCACATCAAAACGCGATAATCTCGGGCGACTCGCCGCTAAAGCAGATGATACACAACGCCATAGTAAACACCAACCCGCAGTTTCCGACCCGCCCGCTTGTGGCCTGTCAGGGGGTTGAGGGTGCATACTCGCAGATTGCCTGCGAGAGAATCTTCCCTTTCGGAAATATCATGTACTTCAACAGCTTTGAGAGCGTCTTTTCGGCGGTCAAACAGGGTCTTTGCAGGTACGGTATCCTGCCGATTGAAAACAGCACAGCCGGCTCGGTCAGCCGGATATATGACCTTATGATGGAGCACGATTTTTATATCGTCCGCTCCTGCCGGGTTAAGGTCGACCATTGCCTGCTTGCAAAACGCGGGACCAAACTCGAAAACATACGGGAAATAATATCTCACGAGCAGGCAATAGCACAGTGCCAGGGCTTCCTTAAAAACCTGAAGAATGTGAAGATAACCACTTGCGAAAACACCGCCGAGGCGGCGCTGATGGTGGCAAAATCGGGTCGGGACGACATCGCGGCGCTATCCTCGCACAACTGCGCCGAACTTTACGGGCTTGAATGCCTGAAGAGATCGGTTCAGGACAAAGGCAGCAACTATACGCGCTTTATCTGCATTTCAAAGAAGCTTGAAATCTACCCCGGCGCAAACCGCACAAGCCTGATGATTGTCCTGCCCAACCGCTGCGGCTCGCTCTACCATGCGCTCTCGCGCTTCTATGCGCTGGGAATCAATCTGATAAAGCTTGAAAGCCGCCCGCTGGCCAATGCAGACTTTGAATTCATGTTCTACTTCGACCTTGACACCTCGGTTTATTCCGACAACTTCCTGCGGCTGTTCGACGACCTTGAGGGAGCGGTGACCAGCCTGAAATATCTCGGCAGCTACACGGAGATTGTCTGACATGAAAGACAATTTAAGATTCGGGCTTATAGGCCGGAGCCTCAAACACAGCTACTCCCCCGCCATTCACTCGATGATCGGCGGGTACGAGTACCGGCTCTTCCCGCTTGAGCCTGATGAGCTGGCTGACTTCGTTAAGGCCACCGACCTTGACGGCTTCAACGTCACCATACCCTACAAAAAAGCGGTAATTCCCCTTTGCAGCGAGCTCTCGCCGAGAGCAGAGGCTTCTGGCAGCGTCAACACCATGCTTCGCCTGCCGGGCGGCGGCTGGCGGGGCGAGAATACCGACTACGAAGGTTTCTTGCGGCTTTTGGGGGATGACGCTCCCGCCTTTCACGAAAAAAAAGCACTGATCCTCGGAGACGGCGGGGCGGCGGCCACTGTCCGCACGGTGCTTGACGAACTCGGCATCAGGCACGAAACCCTGCGGATATCAAGGTATGCCGGGCCGGATTTAAAAGCCCGTCACCCCGACGCCGAGCTCATCATCAACGCCACGCCGGTAGGAATGTACCCCGAAAACGGAAAATCTCCGGTTGACCTCGGCGATTACCCCGCCTGCCGGCTGGTGCTCGACCTGATTTACAACCCCGCGAAAACCGCACTGATGCTCCAGGCCGAGCGGCTCGGCATTCCGGCCCGCGGCGGACTCTTAATGCTCTGCGCCCAGGCTACAAGGGCTGCCGAACTCTTCCTCGGCCAAGACCTGCCCCGCGAGCTTGCCGGCTCGATAGCCGATAAAATCCGCCGGGATATGCTGAACGTATTGCTTATCGGCATGCCGGGCTGCGGCAAGACAACCATAGGGCGCCGCCTTGCGGAGCTCACCGGCCGGGAACTGCTCGACACCGACGAGCTTATCCGAAAGAAGACCGGCATGGACATCCCCGAAATATTTGAAAAATTCGGTGAGGCATGCTTTCGGGAGCTTGAAACCGGGGTGCTGCGCGAAGTATCCAAGGAAAGCGGTAAAATCATCGCCACCGGCGGGGGCGTGGTGACGGTACCTCAAAACCTTGATTTAATCCGCCAGAACAGCATTTGCATTTTCCTTGACCGCGAAAAAGAAAAACTCGACATCTCCGGCCGGCCGCTCTCGCGCTCGGTCGGGATCGACGAGCTGTACAGTCGGCGTCTCCCGCTCTACCGCTGTTGGGCCGACCTGACCTTCCGGGTTGACGACCCCGACACAACCGCCGAAAACATAAAAAAGGAGCTGGGATTATGAAGCTTCTGGTCATAAACGGGCCGAACCTCAATCTGCTGGGCATCCGGGAACCCGAAATTTACGGGGACAGGACGCTTGCCGACCTTGAGCGCGAGCTGCGCGAATACTGCACCGAGAGGGGTGTTGAGATTGAGTTTTTCCAGTCAAACCACGAGGGCGCGATTGTCGACAAGATACAGGAGGCGATGGGACTCTTTGACGGGATCATAATCAACCCGGCGGCCTATACCCACACGAGCATTGCCATACCCGACGCGATAAGGGCGACCGGGCTCCCGGCCGTCGAAGTGCATCTTTCGGACATATACACCCGCGAGCCATACCGCCGGGTTTCATACACTTCCGATGCCTGCATTGCACAAATTTCAGGCCGCTCCTTTGAAGGCTATAAAGAAGCTGTTGACATTCTCTGCAACAGGCTGTATAATGAAACAAAGGCTGAATGAATAACAGCCTTTTATTTTATAATAACTGTAACTTTTTTTATTTTCCCGGTATATACGGTTATACCGGAACAGGAGGTGCGGCGTGAACAGGCCCGAGCTCGAATTTGAACAAATCTATAAGGACCACTACAAGCGCGTCTATGCTTTCCTGCTCAAGCTATGCAGGGACCCTGACGCCGCAGAGGACCTGACACAGGAAACATTTTATCAGGCATACAAGTCACTGCCGAGGTATAACGGCCGGTGTGAGATGTTCACCTGGCTTGCCGCCATTGCCAAAAACATATTTTTTAAGTACCTGCGCCGGAAAAAGTCCGAGTCGATGTTAATCGACCTGTATATAACCGACCTCACCGCGCCGATATCCGAGGAGCCGGGATACCGGCTCATGCGCGAGGTGGATATCTCGCGGGTGAGGCGGGCAATTGCCAGCATCCCGAAAAAATACAGCGAAGTGCTGATACTGCGCATATACGGCGAGCTGTCCTACGAGGAAATCGCAAAAAAACTCGGCATATCGGTAAACTCGGCCAAGGTCATATTTTTCCGCGCCAAGAATTATATTAAGGAGGTATTGCTGAATGAATAACAGCAGCTGCAGCATTATACAGGACCTGTTGCCCTTATATGAGGACAAAGTACTCAGCCCCAAAACCGCCGAGGTAGTCAAACATCATCTGGAGAAGTGCTCCGAATGCCGTGAATACCGCACGCACATCCACCATGTCGTCCGGGCCATGCAGAACCAGAACGCCCGGAATAATTACCGTTATTCCGAGGTGGTAAGGAAAATCCGTCGGAGTTTCCTTATTGAGCTGGCCGTCGGTGCGGCTGTATTTTCGTTTGCCTGCGCCGCCTTAATCAAGCTGGCGTCAAGAGAATAGGCGCCCACTTAGTTTTCCCGCCAATGTTGACGGGGCAAGAGATTGAGGTAACTGCATTGACAATCACGAAAATAAACGGAGAGCTCTATCACAAAATGCTTTGCGGGGCTGTGGCCGCTCTCCAGAACCGAAAAGAAGAAATCAACAGCATGAACGTCTTCCCTGTTCCCGACGGGGATACCGGCACGAATATGTTTATGACCCTTGACGCCGTACATTCGGGCAGGGGCGCCGTGCCGCATCTCGGGCAATATGCCGAGACCTCGGCCCGAGAGATGATGCGGGCCGCCCGGGGGAATTCGGGGGTTATATTGTCTCTCTTTTTCAGGGGCATGGCAAAAGCCTTCGCCGGCCACGAATCGGCCGACGCCGCGCTGCTTACAGAAGCCTTCCGCGTCGGAGCGGAAGAGGCGCGCAAGGCCGTGCTCAAGCCGGTCGAGGGGACCATTCTTACCGTGATGCGCGAGTGCTGCAGTTTTGACGCTTCCGATAATGACCTGTCAGGCCTGCTCGATAAATTCCACAAGGCGGCATATGAGACGCTCAAAAAAACCCCCGAGATGCTGCCGGTTCTCAAAAGGGCCCGGGTGGTTGACTCGGGCGGGCTGGGCTTTACCGCCGTGCTTGACGGGATGAAGCGCGGCCTTGTCGATGACCCGATTGCCATAAAACACGAGGAAGCCGAAATCAGGCCGGCGGCAGACTTCCATGAGTTTGAGACCGGGGACATCAAATATGCCTATTGCACAGAATGTCTTGTTTCAAGGAAACCGGGTGTAACCGACCTCATGATAAGCGACCTGCGCGATTATCTCAACCGGATAGGCGACAGCATAGTGCTAACCGAGGACGACGAGATAATAAAGCTCCATGTCCACTCAAACGAGCCGCTGAAAATCCTGTCGAAGCTTGCCGGGCTCGGCGAGATCCAATTCTCGAAAATCGAGAACATGAGAACTCAGCATCAAAACCTGACATCCGCCGGGAGCAAAACCGAGAGTGAAAAACCCGAAAAGAAGTACGGGATAATCGCGGTCTCAAGCGGTGCGGGGCTCACCGACGTCTTCCGCGAGCTCGGCGCCGACGCCATAGTCACCGGGGGCCAAAGCATGAATCCGAGCGCCGAAGACTTTCTCAAGGCGCTCAAAAACCTCTCCTGCGAGCACGTCATAATCCTGCCGAACAACTCAAACATAGTGCTGACCGCGCTTCAGGCGGCAAAACTGGCCGAGGGCAGGTCGGTCGAGGTTGTAAAAAGCGTAACAATCCCGCAGGGGATATCCGCCCTTATCGCCTTTGACAGCGACCTTGAAGTGGCCGAGAATATCAGAAAAATGACCGAAGCGATGTCAAACGTCACCTCGATTGCCATCACCCGCGCGGTCAGGAGCATGGACAGCGACAAAATCACGGTCAGGAAAAACCAGATTATCGGCATTGTGGACAAAGACTTGAAGTACGCCACCGACTCGCTCGAGGACTGCCTGCGTCAACTTGCCGCCGATATCGGGGACAAGGAAATTATCACTATTTACTACGGCAAAGGGATCGAGGAAGACGAGGCGAAAAGGGTCGCCGGCCTGCTCTCAGGCATGCTCGGCCCCGGCTGCGATATTGTGACAATTCCTGGCGAGCAGCCGGTGTATATGTATATAATATCGGCTGAATGAAATATTACCGCGATTGCGGCACGGAGGATACCATGAACGACTTTATACTTAGTTGCGATTCAACCATTGACCTGACGCTCGAGCATGTCAGGGCACGCGGGCTTGAGTTCATTTCCTACCATTTCTTCCTTGACGGCGTGATGTACAAGGATGACCTCGGCCAGACAATCCCGCACGACCAATTCTACGAGAAACTGAAAAAGGGCGCCGACGCCAAAACATCCCAGATAAATATCGAAGAGTACCTCGAGTACTTCACCCCATATCTTGAGCAGGGCAAGGATATCCTGCATGTTTCGCTGTCCTCGGGGCTGTCGGGCTCGTACAATCACGCGGTCACGGCGGCAAAAGAGTTGTCCGAAAAGTACCCCGACCGGAAAATTTACATCGTCGACTCGCTCGGCGCCTCCTCGGGCGTCGGCCTGATTATGGATACCCTCGCCGACCTGCGCGACGAAGGGAAAAACATCGACGAGCTTTACGGCTGGGTCGAGGAAAACAAGCTCAGGATGAATTACTGGTTTTTCTCGACCGACCTTTCATTCTATGTCAAGGGCGGCCGGATTACCAAGACCGAAGGAATGCTGGGCGGCCTTTTGGGTATCTGCCCCCTGATGAACGTAAACTCACAGGGCAAACTGGTGCCCCGCGAGAAAGTACGGACCAAAAAGCGGGTCATCCGCGAATTGGTGGCCCGCATGGAAGAGTACGCCGACGGCGGCCTCGACTACAGCGGCAAATGTTATGTCGTACACTCTGCCTGCTATGAGGACGCCAGAGAGATTGCCGACCTCATCGAGGCGCGTTTCCCGAAGATAAACGGCAGGGTGCTCATAAACAGCATAGGTACCACAATCGGCAGCCATAGCGGCCCGGGTACCGCAGCCGTATTCTTCTGGGGCAAAAAGCGCGAAGACTGAAACTCAATACGGGGGCTCCGCCCCCGAATCCAAATCCCTCAAAAACTGTAAAACCTTTGCTGACTTTTGTTCACCGTCTGAATTGGTAAGCAACAGCATACCGAGTGGTACCATACAAAACCGCCGGCGGAGTTTCTCCGCCGGCGGTTTTCTGCTTGTATTACTTAAGCTCCGCAAAATATTTAATTGTGCGGACCATCTGTGTGGTATAGCTGTTCTCGTTGTCATACCATGCGACAACCTGAACCTGATAGAGGTCATCATCGATCTTGGTGACCATGGTCTGGGTTGCGTCAAACAGCGAGCCGTAGGTGATCCCGATAATATCGCTCGAGACTATCGGGTCCTCGGTGTATCCGAACACTTCGGAGGAAGCAGCCTTCATAGCGGCATTGATGCCCTCAACAGTGATGTCCTTGCCCTTAACCACCGCAACAAGGATTGTGGAAGAACCGGTTGCGACCGGAACTCTCTGGGCCGAGCCGATGAGCTTCTTGTTCAGCTCGGGGATGACAAGGCCGATTGCCTTCGCGGCGCCGGTGCTGTTCGGCACGATATTCACGGCCGCGGCGCGGGCACGGCGCAGGTCACCCTTCCTGTGGGGGCCGTCAAGCGGCATCTGGTCGCCGGTGTAGGCATGGACTGTGGTCATGATACCGCTGAGGATCGGAACATAATCATTGAGCGCCTTTGCCAGAGGAGCTAAGCAGTTTGTGGTGCAGGACGCGCAGGAGATGATCTGGTCGTCTTTTGTGAGTATCTTTTCGTTTACGCCGTACACTATTGTCTTGACATCGTTTCCGGCGGGAGCTGAAATTACAACCTTCTTGGCGCCGGCCTGGATATGGGCCATCGATTTTTCCTTTGAGGTGTAGAACCCGGTGCACTCAAGCACTACATCGACGCCAAGTTCGCCCCACGGGCATTCGGCGGCGTTTTTGATTGCGTAAATCTTTATGGTCTTCCCGTCGACCGTGATGCTGTCTTCTCCGGCGCTGACCTTATCCCAAAGTGCATATCTGCCCTGGGCCGAGTCATACTTGAGCAGGTGGGCGAGCATGGCCGGGCTTGTGAGGTCGTTGATGGCGACAATCTCGTAATTAGGATCGCCGAACATCTGCCTGAAAGCGAGGCGGCCGATACGGCCAAAACCGTTGATTGCAACTTTTACTGACATTGGAATTCCTCCGTTTTAAATTAATTTTTAAATTGCTCATCTTTTTTGCGGGCGGCGCCTTTCTTGGCCCTTAATATTTTATCGCAAAACCCGCAAATATACAATAGCTTTGACGAAAATTTATCAATTTTGGAAGTATGCAGTTTTTAAACAAAAAAGCCTGCCGTTTTGTGTGCAAAATCACAACAAGGGTGGCTCCCCGGCATGTTGTATGCGCCGTCTTTCTCGCAGAGTGAGGCCGACAAATGACATAAGCGAGGCCGTGCGGACAATTCTTGTCGGCTGCGTGGTCACTCTCCAGAGCCATTCAAACCCCGCCGAGCGCAGAAATCCCGGCGCCCGCCTGACCCGCCCCGCCCAAACGTCGAGCGAGCCGCCGAGCGCCATCATGACCTTCACCCCGGTCAGTTCCCGGCGATTTGATATAATCCATTCCTCCTGACGCGGAAAGCCGAGGCAGACAACGAGCACCCCGGGCTTCAGCCCTGCGATTTGACTTAAAATCTTTTGATTTTCCGGGCCGGATGTGTCAAAATAGCCGTGATGCGTGCCGAGAACCTCAAGTCCTGAAAACCGGTCTGAAAGCCGCAGGGCCGCCTCCTCGGCCACACCTGCCCTGCCGCCGAGCAAATACACACCGATTCGGTTTTCGGCACACCAGCCGAGCACCGCTTCGCCGAGCTCAATTCCCGGAATTCTCCCGGGCAGCTGGCTGCCGAGCAAACTCGCCGCCCAGACCACGCCTGCACCGTCGGGCAGACTTATATCAGAGGAGTTTATCAGCCCGCAAAGCCGGCTGTCTTTTGCACAGCGGCAGACTATCTCGGCATTCGGGGTAAAGACCGCCAACGGCAGGCCGGCACCCTCCTCCCCCAGCCGCCGGCAGATAAAATCAAGCGCGCCGGCCTTGCTTGTCCGCTCGACCCGCACGCCGTGCATAAAGACATTTTCAAAAGGCAGCTTTTCCATATCACAACCTCCGGCATTTTTCGTCCCCCTCCCATTATTTACTTTGCGCTTGACAATAATACCCGTGTGGGATATAATAAACAAAGAATTTTTTGCTGTAAGGGAAGGAATCTCATAATGTCAGAAGAAAAAAGGCTTGTCGAGCAGATAACCCCGATGGACGTCGACTTCGCCCAGTGGTATACCGATATTGTAAAGAAGGCCGAGCTGGCCGATTATTCAGGGGTGAAGGGCTGCATGGTCATCCGACCTTACGGCTATGCAATCTGGGAGAATATCCAGCGCGACCTTGACTCACGTTTTAAGAAGCTCGGACACGAGAATGTATATATGCCGCTGTTCATCCCCGAGAGCCTGCTCCAGAAAGAGAAGGAGCATGTCGAGGGGTTTGCCCCCGAGTGCGCGTGGGTGACAATCGGCGGCCAGACCGAGCTGACCGAACGGCTCTGCGTACGCCCGACCTCCGAGACGCTTTTCTGCGAGCATTATAAAAATATAATACATTCCTACCGCGACCTGCCGAAGCTCTACAACCAGTGGTGCAACATCGTGCGCTGGGAGAAAACCACCCGCCCCTTTTTGCGCACCTCCGAGTTCCTCTGGCAGGAAGGCCACACCATGCACGAGACCGAGGAAGAGGCTCGTGAGGAAACAATCAGAATGCTCTACGTCTACCGTGATTTTTATGCCGAGACGCTTGCAATCCCGGCGATAATCGGGCGCAAGACCGAGAAGGAAAAATTCGCCGGTGCCGTCGAGACCTACACGATCGAGCCGATGATGCACAACGGAGTGGCGCTGCAAGGCGGTACCTCACACTACTTCGGCGATGGATTCGCCCGCGCCTTCGGCATCACCTACACCGACCGCAACAACCAGATAAGATACCCCTTCCAGACCTCATGGGGGGTCTCCACGCGCTCAATCGGCGCCATAATCATGACCCATGGCGACGACTCGGGGCTGATCCTCCCGCCGGGTGTCGCGCCGATTCAGGTGATAATCATCCCTGTTGCCCAGCATAAGCCGGGAGTGCTTGAAGCCGCAGCAAAACTGCGCGACAGGCTGGCCGAAAAATTCCGCGTCAAGCTTGACGACAGCGATTATTCGGCGGGTTGGAAGTTCAGCCAGTACGAGATGAAGGGCGTGCCGCTGCGCCTTGAGATAGGCCCGCGCGACATCGAGAACAATTCCTGTGTGCTGGTCAGCCGCCCGACCCGCGAAAAGACCGTAGTGTCGCTTGACAATATCGAGGACGGAGTAAAAGCCGCCCTTGAGCGGGTGCACAGGGAACTCTACGCTCGCGCCGAAAAGAATCTCAAAGACAAGACATATGACGCGCACAGCTATGACGAGTTTCTTGACATCGCCAAAAATAAACCGGGCTATATCCGCGCCATGTGGTGCGGCGACTCTTCCTGCGAGGACAGGATAAAGGATGAAACCGACGGTGTGAAGTCGCGCTGCATTCCCTTTGAGGAGGAGCATATCGCCAATCACTGCGTATGCTGCGGCAGGCCGGCAGAGCATATGGTGGTCTGGGGCAGACAGTATTAAAATAGCAGGATAGAAAGTGTCCGGGGCGCTTTCCCGGGGCGGAGGTGAAGATGAGCAGGTTCAGGGATATCTGCGGCGAGTTCTTCGCCACGCTGCGGCGCATGGACTTTTTGCTCTTTGGGGCGACCTCGGCGCTCTCGCTGCTCAGTATTCTGACGCTCATAGGGGGATATTCTGTATTCGGGCTTAAGGTAATTCTGATGCAGACCGGCGCCACGGTGGTCGGGATCGTCGTGATGTTTTTCATCTCGGTACTCGATTACCGGACAATCGCCGAGAAGCTCGGGATATACCTATACGGCGCCGGGCTGCTTTTGCTTGTCGCGACGCTTTTGTTCGGAACCAGCGAGGGCGAGAATAAAAGCTGGCTTTACCTCCCCGGCCTGCCCTTCGGAATACAGCCCTCCGAATTCGTCAAGTCGATTTTCCTGCTCACCTTTTCATATCATATCTTCCGAGTAAAAAAGAAGATAAACAGGCCGCTGACACTTCTGGGGCTTATGGTTCACGCCGCCCTGCCAACCGGCCTGATACTCCTGTCGGGCGACCTCGGCGTGGCCCTGGTCTATGTCGGCATAATCCTGCTCATGCTTTTTTACGCGGGGCTCTCGCTCTGGTACTTCGCCGGAGCCGCGGTTCTCGCCGCCGGAGCCTCGCCGCTGATCTGGCAGTTGTTGCGCGAGGACCAGAAGCTGCGGATTCTGGTTGGCTTTAATCCCGACCTTGACCCGCTGGGCAAGGGGTATCAGCCGATAATCTCGAGGGCTGCCGTTGCCAACGGCGGCTTTTTCGGCCGGGGCATATTCGGCGGCAGCATGTTTCAGAAGCTGCCGGCCGGGCACACCGATTTCCTTTTCGGAACCTACTCCGAGAAATTCGGCTTTCTCGGCTCCCTGCTTTTTATCGGAATCATGGTATTCGTGGTCATCCGGGTAACAAGGCTGGCAAGGCTGACGCGCGGCGACAGCGGGACCTATATCTGCGCCGGCTTTGCCGCCATGCTGATAATCCAGACTGTCGAGAATGTCGGCATGTGCCTCGGAATGCTGCCGGTAGTGGGCATCACGCTGCCCTATTTCAGCTACGGGGGCTCGTCGGTGCTTGCAATTTATATAACAACCGGCATGGTCCAGAGCGTGGCAATTCACAGAAACAGGCTCCGTCCCCCGCTTCGGTAGAAAAATATAGAATATTTGTCCTCCCGCCAAAATATAATTAAGCAGATATCATGCAAGCAGGCGGGAGGATTATATATGTTCATTTATACGGTGCGCGCCTCAACCCTGAGGTTTGTCGGAGTGCTCTGCGTGGCTCTTGTGACCCTGATCACCCTTTTGGCCTTTGTGCCGTCTCTCGGCGACAACAACACCCCGGCGGGAGCCCCGGCCTCAAATTCGCAGGCAATCAGATATGACAAAATAAAAAGCGCCGCCGACGCGGCCGAGTTCCTGAGCCAGTTCGGCTGGAAGGTGAAGCCCACTCCGGTCGAGGAGACCGAGGTCACAATCCCATCTGAGTTCGACCGAATTTTCACCAGCTACAACGAAATTCAAAAGCAGCAGGGGCTCGACCTCTCCAAGTACAAGCGAAAAACCGTAAAGCGCTATACCTTCGAACTTGCCGAATACAACGGTTATGACGGCAGGGTCTACGCGAATGTCCTCGTTTACCGGAACCGCGTCATCGGCGGCGACATCTGCTCGGCCGACATGACAGGGTTCATGCACGGGTTTGATGTTAATTAAGAATAAGCAAAGCGCGCGGGCGATCACAGATCGCCCCTACGGCATTTTCAGCAGTAGCGCGACTATCAAATATGCAATAAAAGGCGGCCGGCGTAAATCAATCTGATTTGCGCCGGCCTGCCTGTGTTTATGTACCAACCTTAACTCGCTCGACTTTGCAGTCTGTTGACATAATCTCGGCTCCCCCGCCCCGCTTGATAATCAGCACACACTGCTCGTCGCCCACGCGGAAGGGCTCGCTGCGCTTCGAGAGGCGGCTGACATACCCGAGATTGAAACTCTCGCCGTCAATTATTACTCTGACAATCCCGAAGAACGACCGCCGGTACTCGACGGTATGCACACCGTCCCCGGCCTCGATATTCCATTTCCTTCTCATTTTCCGCACCCGTCAACTGTATTTTTTGAAATGATACCACGAAACCGGCCGCCTGTCAATGCAAAAAGGGCTCCCGCCGTGCGGCGGGGCCCTTTTATTGAAACGGCGTTACTGGTTTCTGTTCTCGCAGTTGTCGCGGTTCTGGTTCTCTTTTTTGTCCTGATTATTTCTATTGTTGTTGCGGTTTGCCTGGTCACCGTACGGGGTGTCCTGCCGGTTTTTGTTTTTGTTCTGGTTTTTCTGGTCGTCCATTTGTATATCTCCTTTAAAGATTTACAACCAGATTATTTGCACAAAACAAAAATATTATGCATCCATTATTTTCAGGCAAGCATATATTTATATTCTATCTGCTCGTCTATCCCCATCATGAGCCTTATCATAAAGAAGGCAAACAGCGCCGAGACCAGAAACTCTATCAGCCACACAAAGTCGGCGGTGTTGATGAGAAACATCGAAACAATATCGGTCAGGGCTGAGAGACCCGCGAAAACCGCCGGGATTATCAGCCTCTTCGAGAGCTCCTCGTGGAGAACACGGATTTTTTCGCTCTGGTCTAACGCCCCGACTGCAACAAAGCCGGTGTGCCCGGTTATGATGTTTTTCATAATAATCCAGAGCAGCGCAAAAACAAGCACCACAAACACAAGCTCGGACACGCCCCTCACCCCGCAGTAAGCCGCATACAGGTTGTATGCCTTAATGTCCCGGAGTATCGACTCGGGATAAAACTCGAATCTGAATTTGTAATCAAGAAACAGCGCCACGGCAGACACCGCCGCGTACACCGACGCAATAACCGTTACTTTTTGCCAGCCCTTTATAAATTTTCTGACTATCCAAAGCCCGAGGATCACAGAGAGCGCCGAGAGGGTGTCGGGCAGTATGTTGATCCCGTCAAAATACAGGTCGGGGGTGAGAATTACCGCGGCGCCGAAGCAGAAAAAGGCCGCTTTTATCGCCCGACGTGCCGGGCGGTCGGGCTTTGACCGTATCTCGGCGTCATATTGCTGCTCGAGGTTCCCGATAAACACGATATCCCGCTTAATCAGCTTAATATACCGCACCGTCAGAATAAACCATATAAGCATAAACACAAGCTCAACGATAATTGCAAGCGCCCTGAAAAGATCGGTATATAAATACAAGGAACTTCTGGCGGTGCCGTCAAAGGTCTGCTCGGTCAGCGACGCGAACTCGGGCAGCGTGCGGCAGATAGCCTTGGCAATCACAAAAATAATTGACAGCCTTCTGACTTTTTCGGTTATTGTTCTCTTGTATCCGTGCTTTATCGTCCGGACTGACGGGGTATATGCAGCGGTCCCCTCGTGGCGCACCGAAAGATAAATGATCCCGTCCGTGAGCTTTACAATTGCCGGGAGCAGATAAACCAGCTCAAATACCGTAAAGACAAAGGCAAACAAAAGCATCCCGACAGACCGGTCGGTAGGCGGCAGGAGGCCGAAGATTACAAACAATGCCAGAAATTTCGCAATACCGACATAAAGCATCTTTTGCAAAAGCCCGCGCGCCTCGTTTACCCTGTCGTCGATGTTGGCAATTTTTGCTATGGAGACGCAGAAAAGGATATACCCGATAAAGTCGGGCAATATGTCAAAAATGCCGATGTCCGGGTTCATTAGAAAGACAAGCGCCCAGATCAATCCGCTCCACCCGACAATGCTTGATTTTTGCCTGTCGTCTTTCATTGATTATGCCTCCCCTCGCCTTTTGTAATATTACCGTCTGACCCGTCGCGCGTATCCTCGCCGGGCCGGTATTCCTGAAACTCTTTTTTCGACCGGCTCCACTTATCAAAAAATGCCCTGACGAATTTTGGCCTTGACTCTCTTTCCGGCATATCTTCGTCGCCCTCGGGGCAGATTCTCATGTAGCAGGAAAATATGATTATCAGGTTGAGGATTACGCAACCGAACCTGAGCAAAAGGGCAATCGGGAAAAGATAGCGATTGGCCTCGATATTGCCCTGGAAGAATAACATTCTTGTAGTATCAAGAATGTAATAGGCGCCTGTAATAATCATATTCCGCCACGCGCCGCGCTGCAGCCGAGCCAGCCCGACCCCGCCGGCAAGCACCGCAATCGACAAAAGCAACGTGAAATTCAGCGCCGCCTCGGTCATAAATATCGCCCAGTTGGCCGCCGGTTTTGCCGCTGATATCCATGCCGGGAGTTCATACTTCAGTTTGTCCGCAACCCCGTATATAAAATCGCAGATTCCAAAGAGGATCATCAACAAAGAGGAGAGATACGCATAGTAAAACCTCCGCTCAAACCGGCGGAGCCTCATCAGCGACAGTGCAATGACCACATAACCGGCCAACCTGAAAACAAAACCGAAGCTGTTGATGGACATGATGAAGGTTATAAAATATCCTATGAAAAGCAGGCCGAAACCCATATCCTGCCTCCTTTTGATTTTTGCCGCGAATCAGCCCTCGGCGCTGCCCTGGCCGGCGCCGCAGCATTTTTTATACTTTTTCCCGCTCCCGCAGGGGCAGGGGTCGTTGGGTCCGGGCCGCTTGGCACTCCTTATCGGAGTGTTTGTCGTTCTGATGGTCCTCGGTACTCTGTTGCCCTCAAAGCCCTCACCGATCGGTCGGGCGACCTGCACCCTGCGCAGCGCGCGGTTTTCTATCGGCTTGATTGAGAGTATGGTTCTCATGGTCTGCTCGCGGATGTCAGCGACCATCGCATCGAACATTTCGGCGCCGACAATGCGAAATTCATTCACCGGGTCGCGCTGGGCGTAGGCCTGAAACCTGATGCTGTCTTTCAGGTCCTCCATGGCGTCGATATGATCCATCCACATCCTATCGACATTCCGCAAGAGGATTATACGCTCGACCTCGCGGAACCTCTCGGCGCCGAAGAGCTTTTCTTTCTCCTGATATATCTCCTCGGCCCGCCTGATGAGCATCTCCTCAATATCCTCTCGCTTTATCTTCCTCAGCTCATCCTCAGTGTACCTGAAATCATCCTCCCTGCAGAGGAAGCCGAGATACTGGCCGCGAAGCGCGTCAAGATTCCACTCGGACGGGTTGTCGCTCTGGGTGTATGCCTGTACCGCGTCCCGCAGGGTAGAATGTATCATGGAACGGATAGTCCCCGAGATATCCTCGCCTTCAAGCACTGCCTGACGCTGCTTGTATATAACGCTGCGCTGCTGGTTCATAACGTCGTCGTAAACCAGCACTGTCTTGCGGCGCTTGAAGTTGTTGTCCTCAATGCGCTTTTGTGCGTTTTCAATTGAGTTTGACAGAATTTGGGCATTTATCGGTGTGTCGTCGTCAAGTCCGAGCGCTTCGACCATCTTCATTATCCGTTCGCTGCCGAAAAGCCTCATAAGGTCGTCCTCAAGCGAGATATAAAAGCGTGACTCGCCGGGGTCGCCCTGCCGCCCCGCGCGCCCGCGGAGCTGGTTGTCGATACGCCGGCTCTCGTGCCGTTCGGTGCCTATTACGAACAGTCCGCCGAGCTGCTTTACTTTTTCGGCTTCGGGTTCAATTTCGGCTTTGAATTTTTCGTACAGCTCTCTGAACACCCGGCGCGCCTCAAGTATTTCGGGATCGTCGGTGTCGGACATGCTGGTAGCGCCGAGTATCAGATCCTCGCTGTAACCGAGCTTGCGCATCTCGGCCTTTGCCATGAACTCGGGGTTGCCGCCGAGCATTATGTCGGTGCCGCGCCCGGCCATGTTTGTCGATATGGTCACGGCGCCGAGTTTACCGGCCTGCGCGATTATCTCGGCCTCTTTTTCGTGATATTTGGCGTTGAGGACATTGTGCTTTATTCCCTGCTTTTTCAGCATTAAGGACAGCAGCTCGGATTTTTCAATGGTTATGGTACCCACAAGCACCGGCTGCCCCTTCTTGTGACATTCGATAATCTGCCTTACTATGGCGTTGTATTTACCCTTCGCGCTTTTATAAACAACGTCGGGATGGTCAATCCGTATCATCGGCTTGTTGGTCGGCACCTCGACCACGTCAAGCCCGTAGATTTCGCGGAACTCGTTTTCCTCGGTCAGTGCGGTACCGGTCATGCCGGCGAGCTTTTTATACATCCGGAAATAGTTCTGGAAGGTGATGGTGGCAAGAGTCTTGTTTTCCTTCTGGATTTTGACGTGCTCTTTTGCCTCTATCGCCTGGTGCAGCCCGTCTGAATAGCGCCGCCCCGGCATAAGCCGCCCGGTAAAGGCGTCGACAATAATCACGCCGTTTTCATTTACCACATAATCCTGGTCACGATGCATCACGCCGTGGGCGCGGAGAGCCTGATTTATATGATGCGCTATTGTCGTGTTCTCGGGATCGGCATAGTTTTCAAGCCCGAAGAACGCCTCGGCCTTCTTTATGCCCGATTTGGTGAGTATCGCGTTCCTTGCCTTCTCGTCGACTATATAATCGGCGTCGATGTCGTCATAGTCGACCTTGGTGTCAAGCTCTTTTATCACATATTTGCGCAGAGTGCGGACAAAAGCGTCGGCGCGGTCATACAGATCGGTCGATTCCTCGCCGGCGCCCGAGATAATCAGCGGGGTTCTCGCCTCGTCGATTAAAATCGAGTCCACCTCGTCGATAATAGCGTAAGCATGTCCGCGCTGGACCATGTGCTCCTTGTAGACCACCATGTTGTCACGCAGGTAGTCAAAGCCGAATTCGTTGTTGGTCCCGTAGGTGATGTCGGCGGCATATGCTTCCCTCTTTTCCTCAGGGGTCTGGCCGTGGAGTATCAGCCCGGCCTTCAGGCCCATGAATTCGTATACCCGCCCCACGTCGTCGCGCCCGTAGCGGGCAAGGTATTCATTCACCGTGACTACATGCACGCCTTCGCCGGTGAGCGCGTTCAGGTATGCCGGGAGTATTGCGACATAGGTCTTCCCTTCTCCGGTCTTCATCTCGGCAATCCTGCCCTGGTGCAGGATGATGCCGCCGAGCAGCTGCACATAAAAAAGCCGCTTGCCGAGCACCCTGACGGCAGCCTCACGGACCGCTGCAAATGCTTCTGGGAGAATATCGTCAAGCGTCTCTCCCGCAGCCAGCCTTTTTTTGAACACCTCGGTCATGCCCCGCAGTTCGGCGTTGCTCATGGCCTTGAATCGCGGCTCGAGACTCTCTATCATGTCGGCAGTCTTTCTGAGCTTTTTTATCTGCCTTTCGCTGTATGTTCCGAATATTCTGTCAAAAAATTTCATTCAAACCTCCGGCAACCTGACGTACTACAGCTTATTATACATCATACCGTCCGAATTTTCCACAACTTTTTTTATGCCGTGCCTCTTTTGCGCCAAATACTTGAAAGCTCTGCCGGTTCATTGTATAATATAATCCTCCACGTCACCAGGGAAAGCCGTAAAACCTACCCCGAAAGGTTTACTATGAATTCGCTCAATATCGTGCTGCACGAGCCCGAGATACCACAGAATACCTACCACAGAATACCGGAAACATCGCCCGCACCTGCGCGGCGGTCGGCGCCTCGCTCCACCTTATCAAGCCGCTTGGCTTTCGGGTTGACGACAAAAAGCTCAAGCGCGCCGGGCTTGACTACTGGCATGCGCTTGACATCACATACTATGAAAGTCTTGAGGACTTTTTCGCCCGCAATCCGGTATCACATACCTATTTATTTTCAACGAAAGCAGACATTGTTTATACCGATGTGACCTATCCCGACCCGGTTTTCCTGATGTTCGGCAAGGAAACCGCCGGCCTCCCCGAGGAGCTGCTCAGAGCCAGTCACGGCAGGTGCGTCCGCCTGCCGATGAGGGAGGGGCTGCGCAGCCTAAACCTCTCAAACTGCGCGGCGGTAGCGGTCTATGAGGTGCTGCGCCAACGCAGGTTCTGTGGCTTGCAGAAAGTCGGAAAACCGACCAAATTTTCATGGGAGGATGTTGTCTGCGATACGCAAAGTAATATGTCAATGAGGAAAAATCCATGAAGAAAAAGGCTCTTGTCGCCATGAGCGGCGGTGTCGACAGCTCGATCGCCGCTTATCTGACACTCAAGGAGGGCTACGACGCAGTCGCCGCCACTATATACACCGGAAACTACTCCTGCGGCGGAGAGGAGGATTCCTGCGCCGCCGGACGGGCTGTCGAGGACGCCCGTGCTGTGGCAAAGGTACTCGGCATCGAGCACTACACGCTTGATTTGTCGGGGCAATTCAGAAAATGTGTGGTTGATTATTTTGTAAATACGTATATTTCCGGACAGACGCCGAACCCCTGCGTGGAGTGCAACCGGCATATAAAATTCGGTGCCCTGCTCGATTTTGCTCTCAATCAGGGGGCCACAAAAATCGTGACCGGGCATTATGCCCGGGTCGCGAATGAAAACGGGCGGTATCTGCTAAAGAAAGCAAAAGACCCGGCAAAGGACCAGTCATACGTTCTCTGGCGCCTCAGTCAGCGGCAGCTCTCGCACATTTATTTCCCGCTGGCTGATTTCCGCAAGCAGGAGGTCCGCGAGATGGCCGCTGCACTCGGGCTTGTCACGGCAAAAAAGCAGGAAAGCCAGGACATATGCTTTATTCCGGACTCGGATTACGCCGCCTTCATAGAAAAGGCCGCCGGCCGGGTTCCCCCGCCGGGGGATTTCATCGACACCTCGGGGCGCGTGCTCGGCCGTCACCGGGGGCTGATACACTACACGACCGGCCAGCGCAAGAGGCTGGGGCTCTCGCTCGGCGAGCCTATGTATGTCAGGTCGAAGGACCCCGAAAAAAACACCGTAACCCTCTGCCGGGAGCCCGAGCTCTACAGCAAAAGGCTT
Organism: Clostridiales bacterium; assembly: GCA_012727435.1. Classification (GTDB taxonomy): domain Bacteria; phylum Bacillota; class Clostridia; order Oscillospirales; family CAG-272; genus UMGS1002. The sequence continues at coordinate 118,886 of JAAYHB010000015.1, forward strand.
GTTGCACGTCAAATCAATCTCATTGCCGCCGACACGCTGCCCGGCCCGGTGAGAGTCGGAGCAAAGACCCGGTACAGCCAGCGGGAGGTTCCGGCTGTTGTCTGCCAGACCGGGGAGGACGAGTTTGTGGTTGAGTTCGACACCCCGGTGCGGGCGGTGACCCCCGGGCAGTCGGTGATGCTCTACGACGGTAATACAGTCCTCGGCGGCGGCATCATAGTCGAATAGCAAACAAACCGGTCTTTTGGTTTTCCAAAAGACCGGTTTGCATTTACTCAGGCTTTATTAAAGTTTTTTTATGATTCTTAAGGAACTGTTCCCAAAAAGTCCCTTAAGCGGGGGCACGGGGGCAGAGCCCCCGTCAAAGGTTTATTTTTTCGAGCCGCCTGTCACGTCGCCAGACACGCGCTTGAGGTAATATTCGATTTTGTCACCGTCTTTCACGGTGTACTCCGAGAAATCCACCGTGGCTTCTCTTCCGTTAAGGCTCCACCACCAGTATGTGATAATTTTCTCATCGCCGGAGGTCTCGGTGCCGGCCTCAATGCTGCCGATTGCCACAAGGAAGCCGTCCTCGTCGATAACCACGGCTTCATCCGATTCAAGGTAGAAGTAAAAGTCGATAAGATCAATCGGGGTCGGGGGTTTTCCGTTGTATGTATACTCGGGAATATCGTAAACCACGTTACCGTCAAGGTCTTTAACCTTCATTGACACCTTTATGGTAACATCGGGCTCTTCGGTTGTGGTTTCATCTGTGCTGCCGTCGGCCCCGCCGTCACAGGCTGCAAATACCAACACAACAAACAAAAGAGACAAAACCAGCGCCAGTGCTTTCACATGCTTCATTTTATCTACCTCCAATAGTGTTCAACTAGATAAATTATACCCCCACATAAGGCGCTTGTCAAGCCAAATCGGCTAATTTAAACGATTTAATTCCAGCATGATTCATTCTAATTGGTAAACAGGCACAGAATATTAAGCACCACCATATATATCATGAAGGCCGAAAAGGCAAACATCACTAAAGCCGCTGCCCTCTTCACCCGCAAGAAGCAGAAGGCGCAGAGCACCGACAGTACCAGCACCGCCTCGCAGACCAGCAGTGCAAAAAAGAGCGCGGCAGCCCCGAAAAAGAGGGGATACCAGATATAGCCGAGCGCCATCATCAGAACAAAGAGCATTCCGCCTTTGTATTTGACTGCCTCATAAGGGCCGGGCCAGCAGCCAAGCACCATCCCGAAGGCCGCGCCGAGCAGAATATACCAAAGGGACCAGAGTAAAAACATCAGCCATACCGGCGGCAGTATGCCGCGCAGGTTGCAGTAGGCAATCACGCGGTAGAGCGGGCCGACAATCAGCCTTATCACAAGTGCCGAAACCAAAGATACCGCGGCGCAGATTATAGCCATAAGCTTCTCGCGGGGAGAAAACAAAATGCCGTGCCCAGGGCGCGCTCTGTACCTTTTCTTCATAAAAAATCACCTCACATCATAATGATATGAGGTGATTTTGCCTTTCATGTCGCGCACCGCCCGAAAAGCGCTACTCAAACGGCCAGAGAGGCCACGAAAACTGCGGCCGGCTCGTCTCGGCGGTGGTTGTATCGACCGCCGTGGTTGTACTGTATGATTTTGTGCCGTGCAGCGGGCAGTACCTGTTGAACTGGGCGGTGGTGTTTGAGATTCCGCAGTACTCCTTCGGCCCGAGTAAATTCAAAAAGAAAGGCTGATTCAAGTTCAGCGCAGGCTCGATAAACGGCGGCAGCCTCCGCCATACATACTGCGCGTCGGTCACATAAACCTGCACCGGGAAGCTTCGCTCGACCTGAATCATCCCGACCTTAATCAGGTTCTCGACAGGGCAATTCGGGCAGGCCACGCCCCCGCTGACAATGTCGTAATCGACGGTAATATGGCAGTCGCAGCGCTCGTCGGGCTCCTCGCCGGCCACAAACCAGCACGTCACCCCGCGGTCGCCCCGCGGGTCGGTCCGACAGGCGGCAGTCATGAGTTTTCCCGAGTCGGCGCAACACCTGACCCCGACAACCTTCGGCGAGATATTGAATCCGGCCGGCGTACCGCCGCCGGTTATATACTTCTCGTGGAGGATTGTCATAATCTCGTCCCAGATCTCAAGGCAGATGGTGTTCGACACCCCCGCGAGGGGCTTCGGGTATTCGTGGCCGCACCAGACGCCGCCGATAAAGTACGGCGTGTACCCGACAAACCATTTGTCGCAGTTGTCCTGCGTCGTGCCGGTCTTGCCGGCGGTCTCGACATACTTATCCAAGGTCACTGCCTTCGCGGTGCCCTGGCTGACGACGTTTTTGAGCATGAGCGTCATTATCGAGGCGGTCTCCTTGCTAATCGCCCGGACCCCCGAGTTGTAATAGTCGTTTGCAAGCAGGACATTTCCGTCCGAGTCGGTTACCTTGATGTATGAGCGCGGGGGACTGTACACCCCGTTGTTGACAAACATCGAATATGCCGCGGTCAGCTCCCGTAATGTGACCCCGAAATTCTGCTGCCCGAGCGCCAGCGCCGCAAGCCCGATATCGGTTATCTGCGTGCCGTCAGCGAGTGTCTGCCGTTCGACAAGGCTGCTCATTCCGGCCTTCCTCACGAGAAAATCAAACGAACTCTGCTCGCCGAGGTCGGTCAGGACTCTCACGGCCACGGTGTTCACCGAGTCCTGGATTGCCCTGATTATATTAGTCAGCCCGTGGTAGACCGCGGGGGAGTTGCTCGGCCAGGGGGCAAGCCCGCCGCCGGTGTTCCTGAAGCTGACCGGAACGTCGTCGTAAACCGTGGCGCTGGTGATAATTCCGGCCTCGAGCGCCGGCGCGTAGACCGAGAGCGGCTTTATGGTCGAACCCGAGGGGCGGCGGGTCATGGTAGCGTAATTCTGGACCCGGTTTGCGGTCTTCTCGCCGACAGCACCGGCCACCCCGAGTATGTCGCCGGTGTAGGGGTCGATTATTATCATCGCCGACTCAAAGGGGTTGTCGCCAGGTATGTCGGGAAAATTTCCGGCATTGCCGTAATACTCCTCAAGCAGATTCTGAACTTCGGGGTCCATGGCGGTATATATGCGCAGGCCGCCCGAGTAGACCATGAAGCTCGCGGCATCCCTGCTATAGCCGTACTCGGCGCACAGGTCGGCGATGACATCCTCGACTACCATGTCGACATACCACGAGTTCACCCCGTCGTAGCTCTCGTACCATGAAAGGTCGAGGACAAGCTCGGCGCCGTATGCCGCGCTGAACTCCTCCTCCGAAATATAGCCCTGCTGAAACATCTGCTCGAGTATTATATCGCGCCGCTCCTTGTTCTTCTCGGGAAAGCGCGCCGGGTCGTATCGGTAGGGGTTGTTGGTAATCGCGGCGAGAGCGGCGCATTCGATGAGCGAAAGCTGCGAGACATCTTTTGAGAAATAGGTGTTTGCCGCCGCCTGAACTCCGATGCAGCCATGTGATAAATTTATGATATTCATATAAAGTTCGAGAATCTCGGTCTTGTCGAGCTTTGTCTCAAGGTCGAGCGCCCAGATAATTTCCTGAATTTTGCGCTGCGGGGAGACGTCGTCCCGACCGGTGATGTTTTTTATCACCTGCTGTGTAATTGTCGAGCCCCCGAAGGTGCTGTCCGTGCCGAAAAAATAGTTGACGGCAGCCTTTGCGGTCCTTATCCAGTCAACCCCCGAATGCTTCCAGAACCGCTTGTCCTCAATTGCAATAAAGGCGTGCTTTAGGTTATCGGGCACCGCGTCGTACGAGACGTATATGCAGTTGCCGGGGCTGTGCAGCTTCTCCCCGACAAGCTCGACAAGCTCGCCCGCCCGCATTTGCCGGTCGGTAAAGTCATAACAGTATATCTTGGTCGTGCCCCGCCGGGCAGCCCCGGCAAACAGCGAAACGTCAATGCTGTCGTCGTAGTTTGAGCTTAAATATATGGTAAAATAAAATCCCGCGACAAGCAGCACCGCCATTGTCAGAATGCAGAAAATCGAAAGAAGGCTTACTATCACCCTGAACCTGTGCCTTATCTTATGGTCGCGTCTTTGCTTCTCCATACTATCCCCCGGTGTCCGGTTTTTGCATGTTTTCCGTATATATGTTTTCCCGGCTGATAATAATATAAACACAAAGACGAAAAAAGGGTAGAAAAATATGGAGCTTGAAAACGATAAACGGGAATTGACCACGGCGGCGCTGATAGTCGCTCTGGCGGCGGTGCTGATATCGGCCATTTCCCTGTATTTTATAGTTTCCGTCTCGGTTCGGCTTGACAGGCTGACCACAGAGGCTGAAAAGCTGAATTCAGCGGTTTCCGAACTTGCTGCCGGGGAGGAGACCGGCGAGCAGGTTTTTGTCCTCCACGAATATGAGGGTGTCATCGGGGTTTTTGACTCTTCGGGGGTGCTTGTCGATATCATCAATGTCAAGGTAATGAGCCTGCCCGAGGCCGACCGCAAAATGCTCGAGAGCGGGATTTATGCCTTCTCAAGAGGCGAACTGCTCTCGCTGATCGAGGATTACACCGAGTAGCCGCCTTCCGACAAAAAAAGCGGGGACCCTGCCCCGCTTTTTATTCGCCTTATTTTACAACCACATTTTCGGGTCCGAGCAGCTCGACGAACTCGCCCGCGACAAAATCGGTGAGCGCAACACCCCGCTCGTACTGCTTGTATGAGGCCGTTTTGGTGTCATAGAAAATCACCGGAACGTCGCCCGTGAAAATTTCCACCAGATTAACAGCCTTATTAAACTTCTCCGAACCCGCCTCGACCCGCAGAAAGAGCCTTCGCCCCGCCTTCCTGCCGGCGCCATTTCCTGCGCTTTTCAACTGGTTTTCACCGGGCGTCGCTTTTGGGGCTTCGCTGTCATTTTGTACTTCTTTACAGCCTGCACCCCCGGTGTAGCGGCTGTTCTCGACCAGCGCGCCGACTTCCTCGGCGATAATTCTTGCCGGCTCGTCCTCGCGAAGCTGCACCCTGCCCGAAATATACACGCCGCAGTCAGGCCGGATGAGCTCATAATACTGGCGGAATACCTTGGGGAACAGGATGCACTCGATCTCGCCGTACCTGTCCTCAAGGGTGATAAAGGCCATGCGCTCGTCCTTTCTGGTTATCTTGACAGAGACCGAGCTGATTATCCCGGCAACCGCCACCTGCAGGCCGTCAAGCATGCTGCCCGCCTCTGGGTCCTCGCTCCCGGCGACAATATCGGTAATCGGAGTGACTCCGAGGTCGGCGATGCACTTTGAGTAGCTGTCGATGAGGTGGCCCGAGAAGTACATCCCCGAGCACTCCTTCTCAAGCAAAAGCCGCTCGCGCAGCGTATATTCCGGTATCTCGGGGTAGGAAAAGCCCTGCGGCTGCTCCTCTGGCTCGGTCAGCGAAAAGAGGTCAAGCTGGCCCGAGATATTCCGCCGCTTCTTCTCGGTGACAGCATCGATGATTTTTTCATAGGAGACCATCAGCCGGCTGCGGTAAACCCCCAGCCTGTCAAATGCTCCGGCTTTTATCAGCGACTCGACCTGGCGCTTGTTGATGTCATAGTCGGCCATGCGCTCGATGAAGTCCTCAAACGAGCGGAAGTCGCCTCTCTTGCGCTCCTCGATTATGTTTGCGACAAACTGCCGGCTTACATTTTTTAGTGCGAGCAAGCCGAAGAGTATGTCCCCGCCGCTGACATTGAAGTACATCATGCTTCGGTTGATGTCGGGGGGTAGTACCGAGATGCCGCGCTTTGCGCACTCGGCGGTGTACTGTGCGATTTTCGGCATATTGCCGAGCACCGAGGTAAGTAGTGCCGCAAAATACTCACGCGGCCAGTGGGCGCTGAGATATGCCGTCCGAAAGGCGATTACGGCATAGGCCGCCGCGTGTCCCTTCGGGAAGGCGTAATTTGCAAAGCTGTTCATGCTCTCAAAAATCTCGGCGGCGGTCTCGCGGTCGATGCCGCGCTCGGCGGCTCCGGCAATAAAGCTCTCGCGCTCTGCCTCCATGACAGATGCCTTTTTCTTTGCCATGGCGCGGCGCACGAGGTCGGCGTGCCCCAGAGTATAGCCGGCAAGCTCGCGGAAAATGCTCATCACCTGCTCCTGATAGACGATGCAGCCGTAGGTCTCGCGCAGTATCGGCTCGAGCGCCGGGGTGGCGTATTTGACAGCCGAGCTGTCGTGCCGGCACCTGATGTATCTCGGTATCGAGTCCATCGGCCCCGGACGGTAGAGGGCAATCGCGGTCAGCAGGTCCTCAATGCTCTCGGGGCGCAGCGACATGAGCATCTGCCGCATCCCCTCCGACTCAAACTGGAAAACCCCGGTGGTCATGCCCGCGGAGATGAGCTCGTAGGTTTCTTTATCGTCAAGCGGCAGGCTCTCGATATTAAATTCGGGGTCGTGCTGCCTTATCTGCTCCTGTGCATCGTTGATTATAGTCAGGTAGCGCAGGCCGAGAAAATCGAACTTCAGCAGCCCGAGTTTCTCAATGGTCTCCATGTCGAACTGGGTTATAGGCGTCCCGTTGCTGGTTGCCAGCGGTACATACTCGTATATCGGCGCGTCGGTTATCACCACGCCGGCCGCGTGGACCGAGACGTTCCTCGGCATCCCCTCGAGCGAGGCGGCGGTGTCGACCAGCTTTCTCACCTGCTCGGAGGATTCGTATAGCTGCTTGAGCTCGGGCATCTTGAGCGCCAGCCCGATTGTCATGCCGGGCTGCTGGGGTATCGCCCGGGCCACGACGTCGACCTCGCCGTAGGACATTCCGAGCGCCCGTCCGGTGTCGCGGACCGCGGCGCGGGCGGCCAGCGTGCCGAAGGTCGCTATCTGCGAGACATGGTCGTCGCCGTATTTCCGGACCACATAGTCGATAACCTCGCCCCGCCGGTTGTAGCAGAAATCTACGTCAATATCCGGCATGCTGACCCGCTCGGGGTTGAGAAAGCGCTCAAAAATAAGCCCGAAGCGTATCGAGTCAATGTCGGTAATCTTAAGACAATAAGCGACAAGGCTCCCGGCGCCCGAGCCGCGGCCCGGCCCAACCGGAATTCCCCGGTTCTTGGCATAATTTACATAATCCTGTACGATGAGGAAGTATTCCGAATACCCCATCCGCTCGATAAGCGAGAGCTCGTACTCGAGCCGCTCGCGGTACTCTTTTTCGGTATGCTGCCCGTCAAATTTTATCTGCCCTGATTTCACCCGCGCCTCAAAGCCGTCAAAGGTCAGCTTTCTTAAGTATCCTGCGGGGTCATATCCTGCCGGGCAGCGGTAGCGCGGCAGGTAGTGCTTGCTCATGTCAAAGTCAAAACTGCACATCTCGGCAATTCTGACGGTATTTTCAATCGCACCCGGGTACTCTCCGAACAGGGCCGTCATCTCCTCGGTGGTTTTGTAGTAAAACTCGTCGGTCTCAAAGCCAATCGGCCGTCCGTCGGTTATTACGCTGTTTGTCTGAATGCACATCAGTATCGCCTGAGTGTCGGCGTCTTCCCGGCGCAGGTAATGGCAGTCGTTGGTGGCGACCAGCGGAAGCCCGCACTCCTGTGCAAGGCTCACCAGCCCGGGCAGTATCTGCCGCTGCTCGGCAAGCCCGTGGTTCTGGAGCTCAATGTAAAAGTTGTCCTTGCCGAATATCTCGGCGAGCTCACACGCCGCCCGCTTCGCCCCGTCAAAGTCGCCGCGCGAGAGCAGGGTGGGAATCTTTCCGGCAAGGCAGGCCGAAAGGGCCACAAGCCCCTCCGAGTGCGCACGGAGCAGTTCGTAGTCAATCCTCGGCTTTGAATAAAAACCCTCGGTGTAGCCTTTTGATACCATGTATATTAAGTTTTTATAGCCCTCGGCGTTCTTGCAGAGCAGCACAAGATGGTGGGCGTAACCCTCGTGAGAGTTCCTCTCAAAGCGCGAGCCCGGCGCGACATACACCTCGCAGCCGATAATAGGCTTAATACCGGCCTCTTTGCAGGCCAGATAAAAAGCCACGGTGCCGTACATCGCCCCGTGGTCGGTCAGCGCTACCGCATGATGGCCGCACTCGGCGGCGCGCTTCGGGATTTCGCTTATCCGGCAGGCCCCGTCGAGCAGGCTATACTCGCTGTGCAGGTGCAGGTGTACAAAATCCGGCATATTTGCTCCTTCCTTTGTTTTTCGGCTCACGCTTTTTGTGTTTTCAAAACCACCGGTCAGTCAATCTTTTCCGCCTCGTGTGCGATCTTCTCGAGCCTGTGATTGAGCCCCGATTTTGAAATCGGCGGCTTATGCAGCGCCGCAAGCTCGGCGAGCGAGGCTTCGGGATGCTCAAGCCTGAGTTTTGCGGTAACCCGTATGTCATAAGGCATCGTCTCAAGCCGCCCGCTCTCTGCCAGCCGGTGGATGTCCTCAATCTGGCGCCGGGAAGCCGCCACGGTTCTGGCGATGTTCCGGGCAACGCAGTTTGTCGCGCGGTTCTCGTCGTTCCTGATGGCGCGCTCGATTTTGCAGTTCATCAGGTCAAAGGCCGCCCGGGTCGCCCCGAGCTTGACAAGCAGCTCCTCGATGACCTCGCTGTCCTTGAAATACAGTCCGGTCCCGTTTTTCCGGTTGATTATCTTCGGGGGGCAGCCGATTTTGTCGAGCAGCCTGTAAATGCTCCTGGTGCGCTTTGCGGTATGGGGGACAAACTCGGCGTGGTATGAGGCCGAGTGCGGGTCGCTCAGCGTGGCGCAGGCTAAAAACACCCCCCGCAGAAAAGCGGCCTCACAGTCCGGACAGGCCTTCTCAAATGCCTGCTCATCCCCGGAGCTGTCAGCCGCCGCAAAATCCACGGTCAGCATTATCCTGCTCCTTCCGCCGGCCTTTCCTACTTTGACAACATCCCCGAACACTTCCCGGAGGGTTTTTTCTGTGAATTCGGCGGCCTCACGGCTCCCGACCGGGATAGAGAGTACACCCTCGGGAGATACCGTGGCGCCATACACCAGCCCCCTCGCCAGCGCGCGCCGGCAGCATGCGTTCTTTACCGGCAAGCCGGAGAGCTCTTTTTTAACTTTATCGGTATATGTCATTTCAGACTCCGCACCGCCCATGCGGTTTATTTTATTTGCCTATTGTCCGATAAATCTGATTTCGCACTCGGGTACGAATCCGTAATTCTTCAGGATTACTGATTTTATGTGCTCGACCAGCGCCTGCACGTCGCGGGCGCTGGCGCCGCCGGTGTTGACTATAAATCCGGCGTGTTTTAGCGACACCGCCGCCCCGCCGACAGAATATCCTTTGAGCCCGCTCTCCTCGATAATCTTGCCCATGTAGTACCCCGGCTGCCGTTTGAAGACGCTTCCGGCGCTGGGGTATTCGAGCGGCTGCGATGCCCGCCTTTTGTTCATTATCTCACTCATCCGCGCTTCGATGCAGGCTGCATCTCCCGGCTCAAGCTCAAACTCTGCCGACAATATGATAAGCCTGCCGTTGTCCATGAAAATGCTGTGCCTGTAGAACAGCCCGAGCTCATCCGCCGGCAGCTCGCGGATAACCCCGGAGTCAATATCATAGCAGCGCACCGAGCGAAGCACCGCCGAGATATCCGAGCCGTATGCCCCGGCGTTCATGAACACCGCACCGCCGCAGGTCCCGGGGATTCCATAGGCAAATTCAAGTCCTGAAAGCCCGGCCTGCGCGGCGGCGCGGGTCATCGCAAAAAGCAGCGCACCGCAGTCTGCTCTCAAGATATTGCCGTCGACTTCAATATCCCGCAGGCACCGGGTCGATATCACAAGGCCGGAAAAACCGTTGTCCGGGAAGAGTACATTGCTGCCGTTGCCGATGACAATATACTTTGTCGAGTTGGCCTCGGCCGCCCTGATTGCCGACATCAGCCCGGCCTCGTTTTCGGGAAGAGCCACAAGCGCCGCCGGTCCGCCTATGCGGAAGGTGCAAAAGTCGCAGAGCGGCGCACCCTTTATATGTTCAACGCCGGCATTCTCAAGAACGGCGCACAAATTCAAAATATCGCTCATCCGATATGCTCCGTTTTGCAATTTTGTGATGTATAATGAAGGTCAAGCCGGCGGTTCAAACTCGGTTTTATCCGGCGACAAAGCGCTGTGATACCCGTGCGAAGCGCTGCCTTACCGACTCACAAGACGGTGAATACAGGTTGTTACCTTATGGTAATTATACAATAGATACGCCCGCAAATCAACACCAAAATCGGCAGGTTTCCAAGTTTTAGCCGCGCGGCACTTGAAAATTCCCGGCTGATACTGTATAATAGACTATCAGGAGATTTATTTCGCCAGACGGGAGGTGTGCGGTGAAGGTAATCGGACTTACGGGGCCGAGCGGCAGCGGCAAGGGCACCGCAGGCCTTTTGCTGAAAAAACACGGCATACCGACCATCGACACCGACAGGCTTTACCGAAAGATTCTGATTCCGCCCTCCCCCTGCCTTGACGAAATCAGGGCCAACTTCGGGGACTCGGTAATCCGCCCAGACGGCACGCTTGACCGAAAGGCTCTTGCAGCCATTGTTTTTTCTGACAAGGCCAAACTCTCGCTGCTGAACTCGGTCACGCATAAGTATATTCTTGCAAGGGTGAAAAAGCGAATCGCCTACCGGGCGCGCCGCGGCGCCGGGGCCGTGATTGTCGACGCGCCGGCACTTTTTGAGTCGGGGTTTGACGCAAAATGTGATTTCACGATAACAATCACCGCCGGGCGGGAGTCACGAATCAGGCGGATCATGCAGCGCGACGGGCTTGACCGCGCCGCCGCAGAGCGGCGGATAGACGGCCAGCCCCCCGAGGATTTCTACACCTCACGCTCGGACTACACAATAAGAAACGACGGCTCCTCCGAGGAGCTTGCAGCCGCATTGCTTGAAATTATGCGGCGCGAGGGCATATTAACATGAAAAAAGCTCCCGGTAAAAAGACATCGCGGGCGCTGAGAGTTGTGCTCATACTCATAGCGGCGCTCATTTTCGGCTATATCTACAGCCTCATGTACACCGCTTACCTCAGGTCGGTTTACCCGCGCGAATTTTACGAATATGTCGAGGCCAGCTCAAAGGAGTTCGGAGTTCCCGAGCAGATTTTGTTTGCGGTTATCAGGTCCGAGAGCAATTTTGACGCAAACGCGGTGTCAGGGGCTGGAGCTGTCGGCCTAATGCAGCTCATGCCCACGACCTTCAGGTGGATCAGCGACGATGTGCTCGGCGAGCGGCTTGACGCCTCAATGATATACGACCCCAAAACAAACATCAGATACGGCACCTGCCTGCTAGCGTGGCTCCATGACTACTACGGCGACTGGGAAACCGTCTTTGCTACCTATAATGCCGGGGTCGGAACGGTCAACGGCTGGCTTGAGGACCGCCGGTATTCCGATGAGACCGGGAAGCTGACCTATATTCCCTACGACGAGACCCGCAGGTTTGTCACGCTGACCAAAAAGGCCGTCATAACATATGAAAAGCTGTATTATTCCGGCAGACAAGGAAAGCTTTTGGCGGGGGACGCCGGTTTTGTTGTTTTTGATGATAATTCATTGGCCAAGAAGTATAGATGATAGACAAGCTTGTTGCCGCCGAAGAAAAATACTGCGAGTTTGAGCGGCTGCTCTCTCTTCCTGAAATCTATTCCGACCAAAGGGAATATCAGCGGCTGATAAAAGAATACAGCGCGCTGACCCCTATAATCACAAAATTCCGCGAATACAAAAAGGCGACAGCCGACATGGAGTCGGCGCAGGCACTGCTCGGCGACACCACAGAGCCCGAACTGCGCGAGCTTGCCGCCGAGGAATACAAAACCTGCCGGGAATTGTCCGAGCGGCTGTACGAGGAGCTGAGGCTCCTGCTGCTGCCCCGCGACCCTAATGACGACCGGAACGTAATCATAGAAATCCGCGCGGGGGCGGGCGGCGAGGAGGCAGCGCTCTTTGCTTACGAGCTCTACCGGATGTACAACATGTACGCCGCCTCGGCCGGTTTTGAGGTTACCCTGCTCTATGCCAATGAAACCGAGCTCGGCGGCTTCAAAGAGGTCTCGTTTATGGTTGAGGGCGACGGCGCGTACTCGCGTTTTAAGTTTGAGGGCGGCGTCCACCGCGTCCAGCGCGTCCCGGTGACCGAGTCGCAGGGGCGGATTCAGACCTCCACCGTCACCGTCGCGGTGCTGCCCGAAGCCGAAGAGGTCGAGGTCGAGATAAACCCCGCCGACCTTATTTTTGAGACCTGTAAGTCGAGCGGGGCGGGCGGTCAGTATGTGAACAAGACCGAGTCGGCTGTCAGGCTCACTCACAAGCCCACCGGCATTGTCGTCGAGTGCCAGACCGAGCGCAGTCAGTTCCAGAACAGAGAGCGGGCGATGAAAATGCTGCTCGCCAAGCTCTACGAGATAAAGCGGGCCGAGTTGGAGGAGCAGATTGCCGCGACCCGCAAGACACAGGTGGGAAGGGGCGACAGGAGCGAGAAGATCCGGACCTACAACTTCCCGCAGAACCGGGTCACCGACCACCGCATCGGGCTGACCCTCTATTCGCTTGACAGCTTTCTTGACGGGAACATCCAAGAAATGATCGACGCTCTGGCTACCGCCGACGCCGCCGAGAGGCTGAAAAGCGGGGAAATATGACAAGACTCCCCGCCGCTCCCGGGATGTCAGTGAAAGTAATAATAGTTCAGTATATGGGGGTGAGGTGTGAATGGGACTGATGAAGCTAGATTTTACAGTTGAGGCCCCGGTTGAACATGTCTGGAATTTCGGACTGAAAGCCGAGATGATTCCCCGGTGGCAGTTTGACGTTGTTGCAGTAGAAGGTATCAGCGGCCCTATTGACAATGCGGGAACCAAATACACCTTAGTCTATAAGAAAGCGGGGCTTCATCTGGGCAGCCCGGCGGAAGTTACCCGCTTTGAGCCCGAAAACCTCACTATTGAAACTACCGGAAAAACACCGCTGGGAGGCCGTTTCAGATCCTGCACAACCATGCGGCAGGTCGATGAACATACGACCCGTGTCGACTGGGTGATGGATTACAGGCTGCCGGGTTGGTTCTTCGGGGTATTGCTTGATAAATTGCTGTTTGAATGGGCTTTCAAAAAAACCGTTCGGAAATATAACAGGAATTTCAAGCTGCTTGCCGAAAAAACATTTCGCCAAAGCAATACAGGTTCTATGCAGTCGATGCCGGGATAAAGTCATATCAGTCAGGAAGTATTTTAATGCCATGCTATGTCAGAATCTCTGAATATTGGGATAAGGTTTTCCGAGAAATCGCCAGAAGCCCTGTCAGGACGGCAAGTACAGGCCAGAAAGATTTGGACAAGGCATTGGACTGGCTTTGTCACAATTCAGAATCCATCTTCGGTTTCGGCTGCGGCAATGGCGTTTTGTTGCTGAAGTGTTGTCTGAGAGGAACGAAAATTCATCGAGGCATTGATATTTCAGAGGAAGCGATAAAAGCCGCCATGGAAATTCAAAAGCTGAGTGGAAAAGGTGATTTTACTTTTTACAACAGGTGGAGTGGAAAAGCTGGAGGCCACGGTCGATCAGGCCTTTGATGGAATTATTCTTTCTAATATAATCGACAATCTGCTCCCGCAAGATACAATAATAGTTCTGACAGAAACACGGCGCATTCTTAAGCCAGGCGGAAAAGTATTGGTGAAATTAAACCCTTACCTAACGGACAATCAGATTATGGGATGGAATATTAAAATCATTGAGAAGAATTTTCTTGACGACCGATTGTATTTGTGGAATCAGTCTACCGAAGAATGGACCGAATTGTTGGAGAAATATTTCAGTATTCTGAATACAAAGAAATTTATTTTCCTGAATATGACCAATATAACAGATTGTTTTTGATGAAAAGCCAAACAAAAATGACACCAAAACAAGATGAAATGGCATTATTCTAAGAGGCTAGTTTTGAAAACCGAAATCATAAAAATAATTAATCCCACCGAATCATATCCCGACATCGAGCGCGCGGCTTCCATAATCAGAGCCGGCGGGCTGGTGGTCTTCCCCACCGAGACGGTCTACGGCCTCGGGGGCAACGGCACCGACCCGGCCGCCGCCACAAAAATCTACGAGGCAAAGGGCAGGCCGTCAGACAACCCGCTCATACTGCACCTGGCGCAGCCCTCGGATGCCGAGAGCTACGCTGTAACCAACGAGAATTACTACCGGCTCGCCGCGGCCTTCATGCCGGGTCCGCTGACTATCATACTTCCGAAAAAGCCAACAGTTCCCGACCGGGTGACCGGCGGCCTTCCCAGCGTCGCGTTGCGCTGCCCTTCGCACCCGGTGGCCCATGCCTTAATTGAAGCCGCCGGGTTGCCGATCGCCGCGCCCTCGGCCAACATTTCGGGGCGTCCCTCTCCCACCAATGCAAGGTACGCAATCGAGGACCTCTCGGGCAGGGTTGATATGATAATCGACGGCGGCGACTGCGAAATCGGCCTTGAGTCGACCATCATATCGCTGAACCGCGACGGCGCGCTCCTGCTCCGCCCGGGCGCCGTGACATACGACGCGCTCTGCTGCGTTCTTGAGAGGGTAGAAATCTCGCCGGCCGCCATGGGGGAGATGACAGCCGACGACAGGCCGCTTGCCCCCGGCATGAAATACCGGCACTACGCCCCCTCCTCCCCGCTGGTACTGCTCGACGGCCCGGACGAAGCCTTTATATGTTACATCAAGCAAAAACGCCTCACGGAAAACTGCGCGGTCATCTGCTCACCGGAGGAGGCCCGCGCTATCGGAGGGGAAAATCTCGTGCTCACCGGCGATAATGACGACTACCCCGCACAGGCAAGACGCCTTTTCTCTGCCCTGCGCGAGGCCGACAAACTGGGCTGCGATGTCATCTATGCCCGCAAGCCCCGGGCCGACGGCCTCGGGCTCGCGCTCTACAACCGGCTGATCCGCGCCGCGGCGCACACGGTGGTGAAAATTTAAGTCCCGCACATCAAAATACCGCAGGAGATGACCTAATGGCGAGAAAAAGCAAAAACCAGACGACACAAAAAGAGCTCACACCGGCTCCGGCCTTGCCGCAGCTGATAACCGAGACTATAGAGAAAAACTTCATGCCCTACGCGATGAGCGTCATTATCTCGCGAGCCATTCCCGAGATAGACGGGCTCAAGCCGGCACACCGCAAGCTGCTCTATACCATGTACAAAATGGGGCTTCTGACCGGTAACCGCACCAAGAGCGCAAACGTGGTGGGGCAGACCATGAAGCTCAGCCCTCACGGCGATATGTCGATATACGAGACGCTGGTGCGCCTGACCCGCGGTAAGGAGACCCTGCTGCACCCTTTGATTGACTCCAAAGGCAGCTTCGGCAAACAGTATTCCTCGGACATGAAATATGCGGCGGCGCGATACACCGAGGTCAAGCTCGACCCCATCTGCGCCGAGTTTTTCAGGGGCATCGACAAAAACGCGGTCGATTTCGTAGACAACTACGACAACACCATGAAGGAGCCTACCCTGCTGCCTACCACCTTCCCGAATATTCTGGTCATGCCGAATACCGGAATTGCGGTCGGCATGGCTTCAAACATATGCTCCTTCAATCTCGCCGAGGTCTGCGACGCGACAATCGCACTGCTGAAAAACCCCAACACTTCGCTTGACAAAATTCTTGAAATTATCAAAGCGCCCGATTTCCCGTCGGGCGGCCTGATAATATACGACAGGGATGAGATGCGCGAAATTTACAAAACCGGTCAGGGCTCGATTAAAATCCGCTCGCGCTATACCTATGACAAAAAGAACAACTGCATAGAAATCCTTGAGATTCCCTACTCGACCACCATCGAGCTGATAATGAAGAGAATTACCGATATGGTCAAGGAGGGCAAACTCAAGGAAATCACCGATTTCCGGGACGAAATTGACCTGTCGGGCTTCAAGCTCACCATTGACATCCGCCGGGGAACCGACCCCGACAAGCTGATGGACAAGCTCTTCAAGCTCACTCCGCTCGAGGACAGCTTTAAGTGCAACTTCACGGTGCTTATCGACTCGGTTCCGCGCCAGCTCGGCATTATCGAGATTTTAAGCAAATGGATAAAGTTCAGGATAAGGTGCGTCAGCCGCGAGCTGGCATTTGACCTTAACCAAAAGAAGGAAAAGCTGCACCTCTTGCTCGGTCTTGCAAAAATCCTGCTTGACATCGACAAGGCGATAAGCATCATCCGCCAGACCGAACGCGAGGAGGACGTGGTCCCCCGCCTGATGCGTGGCTTTGACATCGACGAGGTGCAGGCCGAGTATATAGCCGAAATCAAGCTGCGGCATCTCAACCGCGAGTATATACTCAACCGCGTCAGCGAAATCGAGAACCTAAAGCGCGAGATTGCCGAGATTGAGGATCTTTTGTCCGACGAGCTTAAAATCAAGGCATATATCGCCGAGCAGCTCAAAGAAATAAAAAAGAAATACGGCAAGCCGCGCAGATCGCTGATAATCGGGGCCGAGGCGATAACCGAGTACAGCGAGGAGGACCATATCGAAAACTTCAATGTCCACCTCGTGCTGACAAAAGAGGGCTATTTCAAGAAAATCACGCTGCTCTCCCTGCGGGCAAGCGACAACCACACTCTAAAGGAAGGCGACGAAATAATCCAGGAGCTTGACTCGGAAAACCGCTCCGACATCGTCTTCTTCACCGACCGCGCACAGGTCTATCGGGCAAAGCTCTCGGACTTTGAATGCGTGAAGGCGTCGGTCATGGGCGACTACATTCCGACCAAGCTTGGGATGGACAGCGGTGAGAAGCCGATTCTCATGCTTGTCTCGCCCGAGTGCGATTTCCCTGAGGGCGACCACATGGTCTTTATATTTGAGAACGGCCGCGCGGTACGGGTACCGGTCTCGGCCTACCGGACAAGGAGCAACCGGCGCAAGCTGACCGGGGCATATTCCGCCGCCTCGCCGATAGTCGCCGCTTTCTACGAGCACAAAGGACAGCCCTTTGACATCATGATAATCACAGATGCCGACCGGGCAATAGTTTTCAAATCCTCGCTGATAGCAGAAAAAGCCACTCGCACATCAAACGGCAATCTGATAATAAACCTGAAAAAAGGTCAGAAGGTAGTCTCGGCTATAGCCAACCCCGGCGAGAAGTTCGGCGACCTCAAGGGCTACCGCAAGCTAAAGCTCCCCGCGACCGGCATGCTGCTTGCCGAAAAGGATATAGCAGCCATGCAGCTTAAAATCAGCGAATAAAAGGCAAAAAACGGAGGATATTTTCATGCGCGAGCCAAAAAAGGACTCCAAGAGAATGCTGATTACCCGCATCATCTGCGCGGTACTCGCCCTGCTCATGCTCGGAAGCATCGCCACATACGCTCTTATATTTCTATTCGGCAGATAAAGGAGCAATAAATATGACCAAGTACGAAATATTGAAATACGTTGACCACACGCTACTTGCCCCCACGGCCACCGAGGAGCAGATTAAGGCGGTCTGCGACGACGCGATAAAATACGGCTGCGCCGCAGTCTGCATTCCCAACACACACATCCGCTTTGCCGCCGAGTATGTCGAGGGCAAAGTTAAAATAGGAGCGACAATCGGCTTCCCTCTCGGCTACAATGTCACCGAGGTGAAGTGCGCGGAGGCAAAGAAGGCGCTGGCCGACGGCGCCACCGAGTTTGACATGGTCGCCAACATATGCCGCATCAAAGAAGGAAAGTACGACATGGTGATCGATGACATAAAGGCGGTAAGAGAAGTAGTCGGTGACCACATACTCAAAGTGATTATTGAGACCTGTCTGCTCACCGAAGAAGAAAAAATCAGAATGTGCGAGGTTGTCTCAAAATCGGGCGCCGATTATATCAAGACCTCTACCGGGTTTTCAACCGGCGGCGCGACCTTTGAGGATGTCGCGCTCTTTGCCAGGCATGTCCCGAGCGGGTTGAAAATCAAGGCGGCGGGCGGAATACGCAGCTTCGAGGCCGCGGAAGAATTCATCAGGCTGGGAGCCTCGCGTCTCGGCACAAGCGCGCTGGTGAAACTCATGAAAAACGAGGAACTCGGAGCATACTGAGCGATGGTTATTGATTTTCACGTCCACTGCTTCCCCGACACGCTCGCCCCCCGCGCCCTTGCCGCGCTGAGCGAGCATGTGCAGGCAGAAGGCTTTCCCTGCACCGACGGCACACAGTCGGGAACAGAGGCACATATCGCGTCCCAGGGTGTCGACTATGCCGTGGTCTGCAATATCGCCACCAACTCAAGACAGCAACATAACGTAAACAGCTTTGCCATAAGCATTGCAAAAAGCAGCAAAACCCTGTATTCGCTTGGCTCGCTGCACCCACATGGCGAGGACAAACGAGGCGAGCTGCTCCGGCTCAGGGAGGCCGGCATACGCGGGATAAAAATACATCCCGACTATATCGGCATTGACATCACAGATCCGGCGTATTACGAAATATTTGAACTTTGTTCGGAACTCGGCTTCTTTGTCCTCATGCATGCCGGGTTTGACCCGGTGTCGCCCGGGCATGTACATGCAAGCCCCGGGATGATAGCCACAGTCGCCGCTCGCTATCCCGGGCTGAAGCTGATCGCCGCACACATGGGCGGTTATCTCCGCTCGGGGGAGGTTATCGAACACCTGCTCGGCAAGGACATATGGCTTGACACCTCGATGTCCTCTCAGCGGCCTGATGAATATGACAACCTTGTGTATATACTGAAAAACCATTCACCCGACAGGCTGCTATTTGCCTCGGACACCCCGTGGTCATATGCTGCGGAAGAGCTGAAATTCATACATTCGGCAAAGCTTAGAGATGACCTGACCGAAAAAATATTATATAAAAATGCCCTCGCACTTCTTGAGGGCTGATAAAAGCAGGGCGCGCCGGTGGCGTGCCCCATTTTTTGTTTTTTTTTGGGGGGGTGTGGGGCGAAGTCCCCGCGCTTACTTCTCCTCAATCCCGGCTGCGGCAAAGAGGCTGCGCAGGCGGATTTTTGCGGCACCTATGTTTGTGATTTCATCGATTTTTATTTGGGTATATATTTTCCCTGCCGACTCGAGGATTGCTCGCACTTCATCGGAGGTAACGGCATCCACCCCGCAACCGAAGGAAACAAGCTGCACGAGGTGTATGTTCTCCCGGCTTCGGGCGACGAACTTTGCAGCCGCATAAAGCCGGGCATGATAGGTCCACTGATTGAGCACCCCGGTTTTAAACTTCTTCACCCGCCGGCTCACGCCGTCCTCGGAGAGCACCACCGCGCCGAGCTCGCAGGCCAGACGGTCAATGCCGTGGCTTATTTCGGGGTCGATATGATACGGTCGGCCGGCCAGCACAATCACCGGCAGCCCCTGCTCTTTGGCAATCGCCAGATATTCGTCGGCCTTCTGCCTTATCGCGCGCATATGCGCCTCGTATGCGGCATATGCCGCCTTCGCCGCCGACCTCACCTGCCGCCGGGTGAAATCCCCGAAATACTTGTTGAGCACATCCGTGAACCTGTCGGGGAAGGCCAACCGGTTGTGTGGGCCGAGGAAATCGCTGATATACTTTACCTTTTTGAGCTCCTTGACGTTGTATTTAATAACCTGAGGATAATAGGCGACCACCGGACAGTTGTAGTGGTTGTCGCCCAGCCCCTCGTCAAAATTGTAACTCATCGAGGGATAAAAAATCGCATCCACGCCGGACTGCAACAATGCTTCGATATGCCCGTGCAAAAGCTTTGCCGGGAAGCAGACTGTGTCGGAAGGGATTGTGTGCTGCCCCGATATATAGAGTTCCCTGTCGCTGGCCGGGGAGACTACGACATTGAACCCCAACTCGCAGAAAAGGGTCTTCCAGAAGGGCAGCAGTTCGTACATGTTGAGCCCCATCGGAATGCCGATTGCAGGCCTGCCCGGTATTATTTCATTCTTGCGGTAGGCCGAGAGCAGTTCGTTCTTGTATTCGTAGAGGTTATAGCGCTGCCTTTCGCGGATTTTCAGCGGCCTGCCGCAGCGGTTCCCGGCAATATAGCGCTCACCCCCGCCGAAGCTGTTGATGGTGAGCTGGCAGAGGTTGCTGCAACCCGAGCAGCTTGTCACCTTCACCGTGTGCAAAAACCCGGCAAGCTGTTTCGGGCTGAGTATGCTGCTTTTGCTGCCCTCGTCTGAGAGTTCGGCAGCCCGCAGCGCGGCACCCAGAGCACCCATCAATCCGGCAATCGAGGGGCGGATTACTTCCCTGCCCACCTCCTGCTCAAAGGCTCGGAGCACTGCATCGTTCAAGAACGTGCCGCCCTGCACTACGATGTTCTTCCCGAGCGAGTCGGGTGAGGCGCAGCGTATGACCTTGTAAAGGGCGTTTTTGACAATGCTTATCGACAGCCCGGCCGAGATGTTTTCAATCGATGCCCCGTCCTTCTGCGCCTGCTTTACCGCGCTGTTCATAAAAACAGTGCAGCGCGAGCCGAGATTCACCGGCCGGTTGGCAAAAATTCCGAGCCTTGCAAACTCGCCGACCTCGTAACCGAGCGCTCCGGCAAAGGTCTGGAGAAAGGAGCCGCAACCCGAGGAACAGGCTTCGTTGAGGAAAATATTGTCGATGGCGCCGTTGTGAATCTTAAAGCACTTGATGTCCTGCCCGCCGATGTCTATGATAAAATCGACGTCCGGCATGAACTTCTTTGCCGCCGTGAAGTGGGCTATGGTCTCAACAACACCGTAGTCGACATGAAAGGCATGGCGTATCAGCTCCTCTCCGTAGCCGGTGACCGCTGAGGAGACAATATTGATATCCGGATACCTGCGGTATATTGAATCAAGATATTCCCTGACAATCTCGACGGGGTGCGCGTTGTTGGGCCGGTACATATAGTCGAGTATATTACCTGCCTTGTCGCAGAGCACCGCCTTGACGGTCGTCGAGCCGGCGTCTATACCGAGATACATGGCACCGGCAGGCTTGTCAATCAACCTGATGTTGTCGGAGTCATGAGAATGGCGCTCTTTAAATTCCTCATACTCGGCGGCAGAGGCAAACAACGGCCGGCAGGCAGTATATCCCGACATCGAGGAGTATTCGCGTATTTGGCGCGAAAGCTCCGCAATATCATATATTTCATATGCCGCCGAATATGCAGCGCCGAGCGCCACGTAATAAAGCGAGTGCTCGGGGCATATTCCGCGTAGCCCCAGCGTCCTGTCAAAGCAGCGGCGCAGCTCGGAGAAAAAGGTCAGCGGCCCGCCGAGGTAGAGCACCTGCCCGCCGATCTCGCGCCCCTGCGCCAGCCCGCATACAGTCTGGTTTACAACGGCATAAAAAATACTCGCCGCGATGTCCGGGAGCTTTGCCCCTTGATTTATCAGCGGCTGTATGTCGGATTTGGCGAAGACGCCGCACCTTGAGGCCACCGCGTAGGTTTTCTCGTGCGCCGCCGCCAGCTCGTCAAGCTCCTCGACCGGCACATTCATCAGGTAGGCCATCTGGTCAATAAATGCCCCGGTGCCGCCGGCACAGGAACCGTTCATCCGCACCTCAAGCCCGTTGGTAAGAAAGAGGATTTTGGCGTCCTCTCCCCCGAGCTCGATAATCGTGTCGGTCCCGGGCAAAAGCCGCTCGGCGGCAATTTTGGTGGCGTATACTTCCTGCACGAAGGGGATTTTTAGGTCATAGGCCATGCCGATTCCGGCCGAGCCCGAGAGGGTCAGCGCCATTCTCTCCCCGGGGAAACGCTGTGAGATACGCCCGAGCATTTCGGCGGTCATCTCTGAGACCCGTGAGAAATGCCGCGCGTATTCCGAAAATAATATTTCACTACCCTCGGTGACCACGCATTTGAGGGTCGTGGAGCCTATATCAAGTCCTATTCTTTTCATACCGTAACT
The DNA here is from genome assembly GCA_012727435.1 of Clostridiales bacterium. Classification (GTDB taxonomy): domain Bacteria; phylum Bacillota; class Clostridia; order Oscillospirales; family CAG-272; genus UMGS1002. The sequence continues at coordinate 140,771 of JAAYHB010000015.1, forward strand.
ATCCTGCGCATATCTTCGGGCTGTGGTGCCGAGTCCTCCCGGCCGGCGCTCTCACGCTCAAGGTTTTCTCTTGCCACCGCAAGCATGAGCTTTATGCGGTTTTCCTGATTGACCTGAGAGGCGCCGGTATCGTAATCAACCTGACATATGTTGGCGTCGGGATACAATTCCCTGATATGCCGCACCACGCCCTTGCCCACAATGTGGTTTGGAAGGCAACCGAAGGGCTGAGCACAGATGATGTTGGAGTACCCAAGCTCGATAAGCTCGGCCATCTCTGCGGGCAAAAGCCACCCCTCGCCCATTTTAACCCCCCGGCTGACCAAAACTTCTGTTTTTTTGCAGAGCCCGCTAAAGGGGGAAGGCGCGACAAACTGAGGGTAATTGCCGAGCGTGTCGAGCATTTTCTTTTCCATCCCCCGCAGCGCCCTCTGGCAAACCCTGCTGAACAGCGCCCGGAGCAGCCCGCCGCCGTAGAGCTTCCTGTCGGTTTCGGGGTTTGAAAAGCTGTACTGAAAAAAGCCGAGCACGCCCGGCACCATGTATTCGCAACCCTCGGACCGAAGAAATGCTTCAAGGCCGTTGTTTCCCAAGGGCGCGTATTTGACATATATCTCACCGACAATACCGACCTTGACTTTCTTCTCGCGCACAACTTCAATCATACTGAAGTCCCGGGCTATTCTGTCAAGATTCTGCTGAAGCCTCCTGCCGCGCAGCCCGCGGTTGCGCTCAAACTGCCGGTTGAGCTCGTCTACCCAACAGTCGACAACTCGTTGTGCATCACCTTTATGTATCTCATAGGGCTCTACCTGATTTTTGAGCAGCATCAGCAAGTCGCCATATAGCAGCGACACCATCCCCTTGAGCACCATCATCGGAGTTATTTTAAAGCCGCTATGCCTCTCCAAGCCTTTGAAATTCAGCGAAATGACCGGCACATAATCCATCCCCATGCTGCGCAGCGACTTGCGCAAAAGCTTCAGGTAATTGGAAGCGCGGCAGCCGCCGCCGGTCTGAAAGTGCATAAGCGCGACACGATGCGGGTCGTAATCCCCGCAGGTAATGGCATAGAGAAGCTGTCCCAGCGTGCAGATTGCCGGGTAGCACATATCGTTGTGCACGTATTTCAGGCCGGTGTCAAGCACCTTTTTCCCGGTATATTTGAGTATGTGAAGACGGTAGCCGTACTGGGCGAAAATACCGGACAAAAGGCGCATATGTATAGGCAGCATGTCGGGCGCCAGTATGGTGTATTCTTTTTTCATTTGCTTTGTGAATTCAACGTAATCCCGAGACATGCGTATTTCCTTCCGGCTTTTTTACAACTTGAGTAATGATTTTACCATATGATAATAAAAAAATCAACGATTATTTCCCCTCGGTTGGTGCCTTTCAGAATTACAACAAAAAAAGCGGAAACAGCTCCGGATGTGTCAGGCGCGTTTCCGCAGAAGAATCACTTGAAATTACGGCCTTATTTACTCAATCAATCACCCACATCACATGTGTCTGATAGCTTCCTCTGTCTTTCGCAAAAGCATCCTCAGGTACAATTACCCGGTTATCTTTGATATCAAATATGGGCAAAGCCGAGAAAGCAAGCCCGGGACGGAGTTTCCATGAAAAAAGCGGGGTGTGGGGCAAAGCCCCACACCGGATTGGTTAATTCTGCTTTGACAGAGCTTCATTGATATTCTTTATTTTTGTATCAAGTGTCTTCTTGTATGTTTTGCTGACGGTCGCCCATGAGACGCCGGTGGTCATCGCCTTGCTCGGCATCTCGCTTATCCTGTTCAAATCCTCCGAAAAGATTCTGCCTAGGTCAAAGACAATCGAGCCGCGCACCACGTCGAACATTTCGGACTCGGTTTCGGTTGCCGAATACTTGAGCTTCATGCAGACCTCAAAGACCGCCGGGGTGGTAAGCCGGTATGCCTCGCTGCCCCAGCACTCGAGCACCGCAGAGCACATGATCTGGGTATCATCGTCGGCATCCTTCATGATGGCAAAGAGCGTGAAGGGATTGCCGATTATTGTCGCATAGTTTTCCTGGTTTTGATCGTATTTCGGGTTCGGCACGATACCGAAATCCCAGTCGACATTGGTAAGGCTGCAGGGGCCGGCCGGATCAATCATGAAGGTACGGAGCTGGCAGGCCAGCGCGGTCCCGTTGGCGAAGGGCACGTAATAGTCAAGCGCAGCCCCGGACTTGCTCACATAGCAGGTATCGGTGGTAAGCCATCTGCCCAGCTTGTCGACAAGGTTAACCGCCCGCTCGCTGACAAAATCGTCGGAGATTTTGAGCAGACCGTCGGGATCATGCTCGACTAGCCACATTCCCGAGCCTGTATAGAAGGCGTCGGCATTATAGTATATTGTGGTAAACCCGTAGAAGTCGTCGTCAGACTGCTTGCCGTTGCCGTCTAGATCCTGATACTGGTTTGAAGTGATCTCAATCAGGCGGTCAAGCGTCCAGGTGTTGTTCTGCACATCGGTGGAGGGATACTGAATGCCGCGCTCGTCGAGCAGCTTTTTATTGTAGAATATCGCCGTCATGTAATGCAGAACGCTGGTCGCCGCATCGCCGGTTATAAAGTAAACCGAGTCCCCGATGGTCACGGTTTCAAGCATATTGTCGGGCCACCAGGGCTTTGAGAAGTCAAGATATGAGTCCTCGATTTTATTGATGTCGGCAAGATAGCCGTCAACCGCCAGAAGGCCGGCCGTGCGGCTGTAGGTCGCAATTATATCATATGCCCGCTCGCCGGCCGTATAACTTTTCTGAACCACACTTACAAAGTGTGACGTATTGCTGACATCTCCCGGCTCACCGTACCAGACAAGCTTTACCCCCAGCCGCTCCTCGATGTTGAGATTGCGGGCAAAAACCGCGTCGTTTGCCACATCACCGGTCTCTTTATCGGTGAAAAACTCAACCCGCTTGACTTCTGTCCAGTGAAGTATCCTCACATCCGAGTTGAAGTCTAACCCCTCGGGCAGATTATCCTTCTCATAGGTTTCCTCGCCCGGGGCTTCGGTCTCGTTACCAGAGACCGAAGGCGTGGTCTCGGTGTCGTTTTCAACCGGTTTGGTGCAGGAGACCACCGAGACGCAAATCAACAGCAAAATAAGAAATGCCGTGAATCTAATACCCATCGCCATTCTCCCCCTTTTTTTGTAGTGATAACATTATAACACTTTTTCCCTGTTTTTGCAATTATGATTTTGTCAAAATTAGTGTGCCTGCAAAATTCCCGCGCACGGATTTATAATCTGCTATTATACATCGGTATATACATACGCGCAAAATCCGGTTTTTTTGTGGTTTTTGGGCGTAAATTTGAAAATATCCCTTGAAAATTCGGACATGGGGGAGTATAATATACTGGCAAACGAAGTTTAAGGAGAGCTACCATGGGCCAGTTTCATCTTATCGACCATCCGCTGATAACTCATAAGCTGACAATCATGAGAAATAAAAAGACGGGCTCGAAGGATTTCCGCGAACTGCTCAATGAGATTTCGCTGCTTATGGGCTATGAGCTGACGCGCGACCTGCCGCTTGAGGAAGTTACAATCGAGACCCCGATAACCAAGACAAAGGCCAAGATGATTTCGGGCAAAAAGCTTGCCATTGTTCCGATACTTCGCGCCGGCCTCGGGATGGTCGACGGATTGATGTCGCTGGTGCCGGTGGCAAAGATAGGACATATCGGGCTCTACCGTGACCCCGAGACGCACAAGCCGGTCGATTACTACTGCAAGCTTCCATATGATATAGAACAGAGAATAGTAATTCTTGTTGATCCCATGCTGGCCACAGGCGGCTCGGCGTCAGAAGCCATTTCGATGATAAAGAGCCGCGGCTGCACGCATATCCGGGTGATGTGCATCGTGGCGGCTCCCGAGGGCGTGGCGAGAATTCAGACCGATCATCCCGACGTCGATATATACGCGGCCGCCCTTGACGACTATCTGAATGACCACGCATATATAGTCCCGGGACTGGGAGACGCCGGCGACAGAATTTTCGGCACAAAATGAGAAACCCGAATAGACGAGTGGAGGGCGATTTACGTTGCCCTCCCTTCATATAATTACACAAAACAAGCGCCCGGTGACGGCGCGGGAGTAAACATGCGCACACTGAAAATAACGCGCAACGACGCCGGACAGAGGCTTGACAAGTTCCTTGCCAAAGCAGTGAGCGGGCTTCCGGCCTCTCTTATGTACAAGTATATCAGGACCAAGAAAATAAAGGTCAATAATGCCCGCTGTGAGCAGGGCTATATTCTTGCCGAGGGCGACGAGGTCCAGCTCTATATAAAAGACGAGTTTTTCAGCCCGCCGGAGCGTAATGCCATGACGCTCGGCTCGATTGTGCCGAAGCTCTCGGTTATATATGAAGACGACAATATCATGCTTCTCAACAAGCGGCCGGGGGTGCTGGTGCACGAGGACGCCGGGGGCAATACCAATACGCTTATCATGCACATATGGGCATACCTATACCAGAAGGGCGAGTATGACCCGGCGGCCGAGCTGTCGTTCACCCCGGCGCTCTGCAACCGCATAGACCGCAATACCGGCGGCATCGTCATTGCCGCCAAGAACGCCGCCGCCCTGCGCGAGATGAACGAGAGAATCAGGCTCGGTGAGGTCGGCAAATATTATATCTGTGCGGTTCACGGCACACCGCCCCGACCGGCCGCAACACTCCGCGCCTGGCTCAGAAAGGACAGCGAGCGAAATATAGTCACGATATCCGACACAAAAATTCCGGGCAGCAGGGAGATTATTACCAAATACCGTGTGATTGCCAGCCGGGGCGGTGACTCGTTGCTTGAGGTCGAGCTGATTACAGGGCGGACCCACCAGATCCGCGCGCAACTCTCGCATATCGGCTGCCCGCTGCTCGGAGAGGGAAAGTATGCAAAAAACCGCGAGGACAAAAGAAGAGGGTACAAGCATCAGGCCCTTTATGCGTGGCGTATCCGCTTTAATTTTGCAAAAGATTACGATGGTATTCTGAAATACCTTCGCGGCAGGGAGTTTTCGCTGCCCGGGGAGGAGATATGGTTTCTGAAGGATTTTTCGTAGACAGCCTGAAAAAGTTTGCCGGGGGCCGTGCGGGACGGCTGCTTTTGCTGTTTTTGGGCGGTGCTCTGACCGGACTGACGCTGATTTTCAACGAAGTGGGTCTTTTCGAGTGGCTGATGCTGGTTCCGGCGGCTTATGTGCTGGTCGATCTTGCGCGGCGCCAGGATACAAAGCTCAAATCCTCATACGGGTACGGATTTGTTTTTTTCATGAGCTTTTACCTTGTTATTTACCACTGGTTCATCTATCTCTACCCGCTCGAGTTCACCGGCATGAGCCGCATCTCGGCGGCAATCGTTGTGCTGACCGGTTCGGTGGGCATGCCTCTCTTGCAGTCGCTTTGCGGCGGGCTGGTTTTTGTCATGACGGTGTTGCTCGGCAGGACCAGAATGGTGAGAAAACATCCGACAATGATTCCCTTCCTTGCGGCCTCCTTGTGGGTGATTTTTGAATGGAGCCAGACCCAATACTGGTCCGGAGTGCCCTGGGGAAGGCTTGCCATAGGACAGTGCAATATGCCGGCAATGATAGGGACGGCCTCGCTTTTGGGATCGTATTTGATAACCTTCTTTCTTGTTGCGGTGAATTTTTCTCTTGCCACAGCGCTGTATGAAAAGCCAAAAGCCGGGCTCTGCATATCGCTTGCCGTCGGGATGTTTGTATTCAACGCCGGCATGGGCGGGCTGCTGAATTATCTTGACGCCAAAAAGCCCGAGGAGATAATTACCGCCGCCGTGATTCAGCCGAATATCGGCTCGGCCGACAAATGGGACATTGAGCTCTCCGAGATAGTCGATATCTGCGAGAGTTATACCCTCGAAGCTGCGGTATCCAACCCGGATTTGATAATCTGGCCGGAGACGGCGGTACCGGTCGTGCTCCAGACCAGCCCCAATACCACCCGGCGGCTGTCCGAGATGTCGGTTGAGTGCGGGATTCCTGTTCTTGTCGGGATGTTTACCGAGGACGAGAAGGGGCGCGATTACAACTCGCTCGTGCTGTTTGAGCCAGACGGGAGTTACGGCGAGCAGGTTTATTCAAAGCGCCGGCTTGTGCCCTTTGCCGAGTTTATCCCCTGGCGCAGCTTTTTCACCTTTCTGATTCCGCCGCTGACCGAAATTGCCATGCTTGAGGAGGACGTTTACCCCGGGCGGGACAGCGGCCTGATAGAGTCGGGCGGTGTGGTGCTGGGCCCGTTTATCTGCTTTGATTCTATATACGAGAGCCTTACAATCGAGACTCTGCGCGACGGTGCGCAGATTCTGGTGCTTTCGACCAATGACTCGTGGTTCTACGATTCGGCCGCCGGGCGGATGCATCTTTCGCAGGCCAAGCTGCGCGCCGTCGAGAGCCGGCGCTGGGTGCTGCGGGCGGCAAATACCGGAATCTCGGCGGTAATAACGCCGTCGGGACAGGCAACTCAGATTCTCAGGCCGCTTGTAGGGGGCTATATCGTCGCCCAGGTGGGTGTCAGAGATAATATGACGCTCTACATGAGGGTCGGGAACATAATAGTCGCCGCCGCGGCGCTTTTCTGCCTCTTGCCGCTTTTTGCGGGGCTCTGCCCCCGCTCAAGGAACTTTTTTTAAAAGCTCATTGAGAATCCTCCAAAAACTTCACAAAACAAATAGCGCGGGAGATGGAGCCCGCGCTACTTAATTTGCGATAATATTAGTTGTAGCTATATCGGGGTGTAGGGCAGCGCCCCGCGCGTGTCCTTAAGCGGAGGCACGGGGGCAGAGCCCCCGTAAAACTATACACCAAACCCCCCGTCGACACCGAGAATCTGCGCGGTGATAAACGCCGCGTCGTCGGAGGCGAGAAAGAACACCGCGGCCGCGACGTCGGCGGGGGCCCCCAGCCGGCCGAGCGGGGTCTCGTCAATCAGCGATCGGCAGGCCGACGCCGGGAGCTCGGCGTTCATGTCGGTGTCGATGACCCCCGGCTCAATGCAGTTGACCGTGATGCCCGAGGGCCCGAGCTCTTTTGCCAGCGCCCGGGTGAACCCGCGCAGCGCCGATTTGGTCGCCGAGTAGGCGACCTCACAGGACCCGCCCGCACGCCCCCAGACAGAGCCGATATTGATAATCCGCCCGTAGTGCTGTGAGATCATGTGCCGGGCTGCCACGCGGGTGACATATATTGTGCCCGAAAGGTTTGTGCCGCAGAGCATATTCCAGTCCCGGTCGGATAGCTCGGTGAAAAGGCCGGAGCGGGCAACCCCGGCATTGTTGACCAGCACGTCAATTCCGCCGAGGATTTCGACAGCCTCGGTTACCGCACGGGAAGCCGCTTCGGGGTCGGATATGTCGGCTTGGATCGGAGTGGCGCCGGTCCTTTGCGCAAGGCAGGCCGCCTCTATTTTGCTTTCTTTATAAATAAACGCCACCCGCCAGCCCGAGGCGGAAAATTTTATTACACACCCGGCTCCGATGCCCCGCGAGCCGCCGGTTATCAAAACTCTCTTCATTTTGTTATACCTTCCTGAATAATAGTTTACCCGCTTTTCGGGGTCACGATGACCCCGTCGGATACAAAAACAATGCTCCCACCCCCCGGCTCGTCGGTTCTAAATACCGTCACCCCCGCATTCATGAGCTTTTGCAGGGTGACGGCGTGCGGGTGGCCGTAGCTGTTGCCCCGGCCGCAGGAGATGACGGCATATTTCGGCGAGACTGCGGTGAGAAATTCCGGGGAGGTTGAGGTGTCCGAGCCGTGGTGCCCGACTTTGAGCAGGTCACATTTGAGCATATCGTTGCCATATGTGGCAAGTATTTCAGCCTCGGAGACAGTCTCGGCGTCGCCGGTCAGAAGAAACGAGGTTTGTCCGTACTCAATTTTCAGGACAATGCTGTTGTCGTTTGTGTTCTTGTAATCCGGGGAATTCGGGGCAAGGATTGTCGCCTTAATTTCGCCGAGAGTGAATTTTGCGCCGGTTTCAGCTACAATCACCTCGGCACCCGACTCGTCAATGGCTTCCATCATCCGGTTGTAAGTCGCGCTGTTATATGTACAGTCGGGCAAAATGACACTGCCGACCGTGAAATCGGTTAGAATCATGTCGGCGCCCCCTATATGGTCCTCGTGCGGGTGAGTGAAGACAGCGTATTCAAAGCCAGTCACTCCAAGCCGTTCAAGGTAATCCGAAAGCGTCTCCTCGGCGGCGCCCGGCCCCGCGTCGACCAGCATATTGCCGCTGTCTGTCCGAATTAGGATGCTGTCGCCCTGCCCCACGTTGATAAAGTGGACCTCAATTGAACCGGAGACAATCGCAGCCGGCGTCGTGTCCTTCCGCAGTATATGAGGGAATGCCATATATGCTGCAACCAGCAATATGGCAATCACTATAACCGGTGGCAGAAGTCTGCGGGCTTTTCGGATAAATCGGCCTCTTTTTCTCGGCATACAGGGACCTCCGAGTTAGTTTTCTAAGACATAATACCATAAATTGCGGTAGAATACAATATTCATCAGTGATATGTGCTAAAATGTGGAGGTCTATCGTAAATTTGCGCACTCAACTTCTATTTGCCGCTTTCCTGCTTGTTTTTGAATATACATAAAATCCGCACTTAAAAGCCATAAAAAACCGGGTTTTGCGCGATACTTCTTTACAACACAAAAAAAGGATGATACAATTATTTTGTTGTATAAGAAAGGCGGTTTTTTATGTCGGAGAAGCATACGGTCGGGATATACACCCTCGGTTGCAAAGTAAATCAGTATGAAAGCCAGGCGATAGCCGAGAAGTGCGAGGCGCTCGGCCTTTTAGTGCTGCCTCCCGAAGAAAAATGCGACGCCTATATAATAAACACCTGCACCGTGACCGGCGAGGCCGACCGAAAGGCGCGCCAATATATACGCCGCGCGATATCACAGAACCCCGAGGCCGTGATCATCGTCACCGGCTGCTTCTCGCAGCTCAACCCAGAAACCGTGGCCCAAATCCCGGGCGTGGACTATGTTTGCGGCAACACAAACAAGCTAGTGGCAGCCGAGGCGGTGGTCGACTTGCTGAATGAAAGGGAAAAGAGACTTGTGCCCGAAATTTACGTCTCTGACGTCAGGGCCGCCGGATTTGAGCCTATGCGTATCAAAAGCTTCGGGCGCACGCGCGCTTTTCTGAAGATTGAGGACGGCTGCGACTCAAACTGCGCTTATTGCATTATTCCCGCGGCGCGCGGGAAAGTACGCTCAAAGCCCCCGGCCGAGGTTATTAGCGAGGTCATAGCACTCGCCGGGGCAGGCTGCTACGAAGTGGTGCTCACCGGGATTGAAACCGCGGCCTACGGGCGGGATATCGGTACCGACCTGGCTTCGCTGCTCGAGGAAATAGACCGCATCGAAGGTATCACGCGGGTGAGGTTGGGCTCGCTCGACCCCGCCCTGCTCAGGCCGCGCTTTATCGAGCGGATTTCAAAACTGCGCTCGCTGGCCTCGCATTTCCACCTCTCGATGCAGAGCGGATGCGACCGGGTGCTGGCGCTGATGCGCCGGAAATACAACACCAAAACGGCAAGCCGGGCAATGGCCGATATACGGTCGGCCTTCCCGGAGGTGCAGTTTACCGCCGACATGATAATCGGGTTTCCCGGCGAAACCGACTCGGATTTTGAGGAGACCCTCGACTTTGTCAGGTCGGCTAAATTCCTATCAATTCACGTGTTCCCCTATTCCCGCCGGCCGGGGACCGATGCCGCCCTCTTCCCCGGGCAGGTGCCGGCAGCCGTAAAAAAACAGCGCTGGAAAGCGCTTGACAGGCTTCAGGGCGAAATCCGGCGGGGTATACTTGACGAAATCATCGCAAACTCGCCTTATCAGGAGGTATTGTTTGAGAACCCTGATGAGAAAGAGGTCTTCGGGCACACGGCATCCTTTATCGGAGTAAGCGTACCCGGCCCCCTGCCCGGCAATAATCCGCTTCGCCGCGTGAAGCTCGAGCGCCACGACGGGCTGATATGCTTCGGCAGCCTTGCGGAATGAAAATTAACAGTCGCCAAAAATGGCAAGAAACAAGGACTCCTATATGAACTGGAATTCCGAACAATATCTTAAATTCAAAGCCGAGCGCACGCAGCCGGCAATAGATCTGGTAAACCGCATCAATTTGGCCAGTCCAAAAAAAATTCTGGATGTGGGTTGCGGTCCCGGAAACAGTACCGAGGTTCTGTACAATAAATATCCGGATGCCTATATCCTCGGAGTTGACAAATCCGAGGAAATGATAAGAGCTGCAAAAACTAATTGCCCGAACCTCGATTTCAGAATATGTGACGTCACAAAAGACCTGTCACAACTTGATGACGATTTTGATATTGTTTTCTCAAATGCATGTATTCAGTGGGTGCCAGACCATCAAAAGCTTCTGGAGAATTTGTTAAATCTTTTGAAAAAAGACGGTGTCCTGGCAGTTCAGATTCCGATGAATCTTAGCGAGCCTATCCAGCAAGCCCTTGATGAGCTTGCGACCTCACAAAAATGGAGAAAATACTTCCCGAACCCCCGGATTTTCTATACGCTCGGTCAGAGCGAATACTACGATCTGTTATCCGAAATATCCGAAGAATTTTGTGTTTGGGAAACGGTTTATTATCATATTATGAAATCCCATAATGATATTCTGGAATGGTATCGGGGTACCGGCTTGAGGCCTTACCTCAGTGCCCTGCCTGATGTCAAAAAAGCAGAATTTGAAAACGAGCTGATGAAAATTTTAGTTCAAAGATATCCCAGACAAAAAAACGGGGATGTTATTTTCAGGTTTCCGAGGTTCTTTTTTGTTGCATATCCGAAAAGTAATTGAGAAGGAACGGTTGTGCTGATGGATAATCAAACAGAAAACACTCAAGCCGCAAGAAAACGCGGGCCGGTCAGAGACTTTGCAAATCTGCCCGAAGGGTTTCTTGAGCGCTTAAGACTTGACGCCGGGCTTGATATGCCGGTCCACATACTCAGGCAACTTCAGCGCCATTATCAGAGCAACGAGAGGCGCGAGCCGCTCTACGACGAGCTGTATTTTCTCGACAGGTATCTCGCTACACGCCGCGCCGGCGATATTCCGGTCTCGGAGTTGCTTACAAACGAACAGTATATAGCCGAAACCTATGCCGACCTCCTTGCCAAGCGCGACTCAATAAACCGGAACATGACACCCCTCACACCGGATATGGCTTCTCGTATCGTAGGGCGGTATCTCGAGCGTTCGGGCAGACGACCCGACCTTGACCGGCGCGTCGTAATTGCCGCCGGGGAGGACACCGAGCTCCGCCTGATACTGGGGGGTGTGCACCCCATGGCTGTCACCGACTATGGCGCGGCAGGATTTTTGCAGCTGCCAGAGCCCAAACCGGGGAACATACTGATAATTCTCTGCCCCGCTCCGGGCATGACCCGGGGAGTTTTCACGGCGGCGGTCGTCAGGGTCCTGCAGGCGTCGGGGGTCGGCCTGCCGCGCGGCGCGGTTGTCGGCAGAGCCGGCATAGCCGGTGCCGTCGCCGGGCTTTTTGAAGGTGCGCATGTCAACCTCATGGCCATTCCTGGATTGTCGGCTCCCTGTGAGCTTGAGGAGCTCTGCGGATCGGCGCACGGCGCCGTGCTGATTGCTACTGAGCCTTCACGCTCGGGCAGCATACTTGCGGCTGCCGCAGCAGAAAACCTGCCGGCGGCGACGGCAGGCGGCATCCTCTATAACAACAAGCTCATGGTCAAATACAGCCTGAGTATCCCGGTGTCGCTCAGCATGGATTTAATCTACAAACCTGCCCGCTACCCTGCCGAAAAATACATCGTGAGAGAGCAAAAGCGAGCCGAAATCAGCAATATTGTCACCTCACGCTGCCATGACCCCGCCTCGGGTCTGCTTCTTGCAACAGCTCACTCTCCGGGGAACTGTGATCCGTTTTTCATGTCGCATGACACCGTCTTGACGGCGGTTGCCGGATGCGTGGCCGGCGGCGCCGACTTTACCGGGGTTTCGCTCTCGCTGTGCGGCAGTATCCCCGCCGAGTGTTCGGAGCCGCAGGCGCGGGGCGACATACTCGCGCTCATCCTCGGAGCCTACCGCGCACAGATTGAATACTGCCTGCCCGACGCCGGGAGCCTCTACACCTTTTCGGAGCAGGGCTTCAGTTTTACCGCTGCCGCTGCCGCCCTGCCTGAAGGCAAATTAATCCCCGCCACCTTCAGAAAGCCCGGCAGCAGGGTTTATCTCCTGTCACCTGCCACGAGGCCAGACGGTCTGCCCGACTATGAGGAACTGCGCCGCATATGGAGATATGTTGCGGATATCGGCCGGGCTGGTCTTGTCAGCTCAGCGGCAGCCATTGGCGCTGACGGGGCAGCCGGGGCAATACGCGCGATGAGCGGGGATGTCGTATTCGAGCCGGCTGATAACACTGATTTGTTGCAAAAGCCCATGCCGGGCGGCATAATAATCGAGTCAGACGCCCTGCTTGAAGGCGTCCGCCTCGGGAAAACAAAGCCGGCAGGCGGGTATATCAGCATATGACGTCATGTTTTTTGCAAAAACCCTTGCATTTTGAATATGCGTGTGCTATAATAGCTCCTGCTGTGTGCTTTTTCAATTCATCATGTGCATCTGTGTGCACCGGGGAGGTGTTAGAATGGCAAAGTGCTGTGTTTGCGGAAAAGGCGTGACCTTCGGTCAAAACGTCTCCCACTCAAACCGCAAGACCAACAGAGCTTGGAAACCCAATATCCGCAAAGTCAGAGCAATCGTTGACGGAACCCCTATGACCGTCAAGGTTTGTGCTCGCTGCCTGCGTTCAGGCAAAGTAAGCCGCGCCTGAATATATTATGGTTTCAGCCGAAGGGACGGCAGACATCGGAAATGTCTGCCGTCTTTTTTTTGCTTCTTTGATTATTATATCAAGTGCAAGGGATAAAAAAGATAGAAATTCGATAGGAAATTTCTTAATAATGGTAAATTATATGTAATTCTTGAAAATAGTCGCTTCACTCATTTTAGCATAAAAAAAGAAAGCCTACCGGCTCAAAATGATATCGGATAACCTTGACAATTTTAATAGACAATGTTATATTAAATGTGTATGCAGCGCCGATTCCTATATGTCATGACAAAACACGGAAAAAGTCAACATATTTTACACAGAAGCGCAAGCTTCTAAGCAAAAGGAGTCTGCTATGAAAAGAATAGTCATTTTTCTGCTTGTTCTTCTTCTGATTGTCCCGATCGTGGCCTGCGCCAAACCGAGCGACAATACCCCGGCCGACTCCACTACCGTCGGGGAACAGGACGGGACAGATTCCACCGAAGAGACCGCCTCCCCCAACGAAGCCGATGACCTCGGAAATCCCGACTTCAACAACGCTGTCTTTAATATTCTAACCAGGAAAAGCACCTCCTACGAGATTAAAAGCGACCAGATAATCGGCGACCTTGTGCCCGACGCCGTTTATGACCGCAATGTAACCATCGAAGACCGCTTTAATGTTCAATTCAATATTATTGAGCTCCCCGGCGACTGGGGTGACCGCGACGGATTCATGGCGGCCGTCCAAAACAACGTCGCCTCCGGCCTCCATGACTATGACCTTGTGCTCACCCATTCGGCCTATATCGTCAATATTGCGGCCAAAGGCTGCGGCTACGATATGAGTCTGCTTGACAATATTAACTTCGACAAAAAGTGGTGGTGCCGCAAATATGTCGACAATGCCTCGATGTACGGCCGCTATTACACCGCCATGGGAGATATCTGCTACACACTCTATGCGTATATGTCCTGCGTATTTTTCAATAAATCGCTGGCTGAAAGCGTCGATTTGCCCGACCTGTATGAGCTTGTCCAGAACGGAACCTGGACACTTGAAAAGCTCAAGCAATACGCCTTCCTTGTCGGCCAAGACCTTGACGGCAACGGAATTTACAACGAAAAAGACCGCTTCGGCCTCGGCATTAACAACCACTTCTGCCGGATGACCGCCACCTTCTGGGATGCCAAAATAACCGTGCTGGGCAGCGACGGCAAGCATGCAATAAATCTGCCCAACGAAAAATATTATGCAATTTACGAAACGCTCTTCGACCTCGTGCACAACCATAAGGAAAACGTCTTCTTTGCCGACGAGGGTTCGGTTATCCAAACCAACATGTTTATAAACGACCAATTGCTCTTTTATACCGAAACCCTACGGAACGCCGCCACAATGAAGGATATGCAGTCGGAATACGGGATACTGCCGATTCCCAAATACGACGAGCAGCAGGAAAATTACATATCTTCGGCGCGCGACTTCATGACGGCAATCCTGATTCTTGTCGACATAACCCGGCCCGATATGGTCGGGACGATAACCGAGGCACTGTGCATGTACGGTTATCAGAAAATTACACCGGCATATTATGAGACAACTTTAAAATACAAGTACTTGAGCGACCCGGTAGCCATGCAGATGCTTGACCTCATCCGCGACACCATGACATTTGAGTTTGCCGCAATATACACCAACTCAATTAACCTCATTTATTCCACGCTCGGAACACACGTAAGGGACGGCACCAAGAGCATAGCCACGCTTGTAAAGGCAAATTCAAAGGTGTGGCAAAAGTCAATAGACATACTTTACGAGGATTTTGCAAAAATCATCAATTAACTTCAATTCATCCGGGACTCCGGCACCACCCCGCTAAAGGGATTTCTTAAACACTCTTTGTCAGCAAGTGGGATAAGGAAATTCTGAAAAGCTTCTTAACCGCCTGCCTTGCAAATGCCTCAGAAGTGTCCGGAGGAAGTTTTGTCAATAATTCTTGCGCTTTACTTTTCTGTCTAAAAATTTTTAGGGGCCCGCAGGCGGGGCCCCCTTAACTATCCATAATTTTTCTCGCCACAGATTCGGCGTCAATGCCGAAGAACTCGAAAATCGGCCGGGGGGAGGTTTGCCTTGCAAAGGGGTTGTCCAGCGCTATTATAAGATGCTCCGAATTGTTAAAATACCCCTGCCGTCTTATGGCGTCCGAGAGCAATATCCCCATGCCGCCGGCGCGGATTTCTTCTTCAAGAAACACGATTATCCGGGGCTTGCCGCTGATTGCTTCTGCCAGCCCGGCCGCTATCTCGTCATAGGGTGTCAGCCGCTCGAGCAGTACAGTACCGGCCTTTATACCGGCATTTTTTAGTATCCGGCAGGCCCCCACTGCTTCGGCGGCAATTCTTCCGTGGGATACAATCACGACCTCAGGGTCCTTCGGCATTGAGCGGCCAGTGACAATATGCCGGCCGGCAGGCTGTCCTGAATAGAACTCGCCGATTATTCTCGGGTCCTCGCCGCCTGCCGGGTACCTCACCGCACAGGGACAGCCGGCGGCAACCGCCTCTTTCAGCGCCCGCTCGAGCGCTTCGAAGGTCGCCGGGGTATAGATTCTCACGCCCGGCAGCCCAGACAAAAAAGCCACGTCGAACACCCCGGCATGCGTCACCCCGTCTGCCGGGTTGAGCCCTGCCCGGTCGATGCACATTATCACCGGCAGCCGCTGCAGGGCGATGTCGTGGATTATGCTGTCAAAACCGCGTTGCAGAAAGGTCGAATATATGGCGACCACCGGGATTTTCCCGGCTGCCGCAAGCCCGGCGGCAAAGGTCAGGGCGTGCGCCTCGGCTATCCCGACGTCAAAAAACCTCTCGGGACAGGCTTTTCTGAAGGCTTCCAGTCCGGTACCGTAGCTCATCGCGGCGGTAATTGCCGTGATTCTTTGGTCGGCTTTCGCAAGAGAGCAAAGGATTCTGCCGCACTCGGTCGAATATGTCGCACCCGGCGGGGTCTCGCTGGCCGGCGGCAGGTTATGATAGAGCAGCGGCTCGGCCTCGGCCGGAGGATAGCCCTTGCCCTTTTTTGTTTTTATGTGGAGAATCACGCTCTCGCCCAGCTTCTTGGCCTCGCGCAAAAGGGTCTCGACCTGCTCCTCGTCATGCCCGTCGGCCGGGCCGAGATAATAAAGCCCCAGATCCTCAAAATAATTGCTGCCGTACATTATGTTCTTCAGCAGTTTTTTTGTGTCCCTTATCAGCTCAAAAAGCCGCCGGCCGACAAACGGGATTCTTTTGATAATCCGCCCGGTTGTCAGCTTTGTCTGAAAGTACCCCGGCTTTGAGCGCAGCTTAACAAGGCAGCGCGCGAACCTTCCGGTGTTTTTTGATATCGACATCTCGTTTTCGTTGATGACGATAATAAGCCTCAGGTCCCGCTCGCAGTTGTTGAGCGCTTCGTGAATCATCCCGCCGGTATAGGCGCCGTCCCCAACCACCGCGACGGTATAGGCGTCAGAACCGTTTAACTTCTCGGCCTCGGCGAACCCCAGCGCGGCGGATAGCGAGGTTGAGCTGTGCCCCGCGCCGAAGCAGTCGTGCTCGCTTTCGTCGCGCGAGGTAAATCCCGACAGGCCGCCGCCCTGCCGCAGAGTCGCAAATCGCTCGCGCCTTCCGGTCAGGATTTTATGCACATAACTCTGGTGTCCGACATCCCATATAATATGGTCGCGCGGCGAATCAAAGACGCGGTGCAGTGCAATGCTAAGCTCAATCACCCCGAGATTTGAGGCAAGATGCCCGCCGGTTTTGCTGACATTCTCGACCAAAAAGCCGCGTATCTCGGCCGCAAGCGATTTCAGCTCGGGCTGGGTCAGTTTTTTTATGTCACATGGCGAGTTAATCGTGCTAAGTATCGGGTATTTATTGCTCATTTGTGATTCGTTTTTCAATTTCCGGTTCCCCGCAGAATTTTATGTAATTATTATAGCACACTTTCGCGCATCTGAAAAGACACACAATAAACCCCGGTCTTATGCCGAGGGCTCCCGAAAAAGGCCCTACCCCTTGACAAAACCTCATGAGTCCGTTATACTTATTAACATAAATAACAACCGCTCAGGTTTAACAAGAGGAGATGATACGTCTAAATGGACGGCGACGGTAGTTGGCGATTAATACTGGCTTTTATTACATTTGTGGTTTTCTGCGCGTATTTTGCGGGCACCGAAAGCGCTTTTTCGGCCATGAACAAAATCCGCATGAAAAACCGCGCGGACGACGGCGACAAAAAGGCCAAGAAAGCCCTGTATATCGTCAACAATTTCGAGGATGCCATCACCACTATTCTGATAGGCAACAACATATCAAAAATAGCCGCCTCATCTATCGCGACGGTGCTGACATTGCGACTGCTCAGCGCCGGAAGATTCGGTAACATCGACAACGATGCGATGACGGCCCTCACAACCGTAATAACCACGGCGATTGTATTTCTCTTCGGCGAAATGATACCGAAGGCTTTTGCCAACGACCGCAGCGACACGATGTCCCGTGCCTGCGCCGGTTCATTGCGCTTTTTAATGAAGATATTTACACCGCTTGTGGCTTTTTTCTCTTTAATCACAAAAGCAGTCTCAAAAATCTTTGCAGTCGAGAAGACTCCCTCAATCACCGAGGATGAGCTTTATGACATCATAGACACCGCCGAGGAAGAGGGTGTCATGGACGAGGAACAGAGCGACCTTCTCAAATCGGCGCTCGAGTTTTCGGACATCACGGCCGCCGATATAATGACCGTTCGTGACGATATTTATGCCATTGACATCAGCACGCCGAACGAGGAGATTGTCAAAAAAATCCTTGAGACCAAGTACTCGCGCATCCCGGTCTACAAGGGGAGCCTCGACAATATCGTCGGCACCCTTCAGATAAGGAACTTTCTCAAGGCATATATGAAGAACCCCAAGGTCGACATCAAAAAGCAGCTGACCGAGCCTTACTTCGTGCGCGACAACGCCAAAATTGACGATCTGCTCTCGACAATGAGGCAAAAGAAGATTTATCTTGCCTTTGTCACCGACGAAGAAAACCGGGTGCTCGGGATCGTCACCATCGAGGACTTTCTTGAGGAGCTGGTCGGCGAGATATGGGACGAGGACGACGTTGTGGATTCGAACTTTGTAAAGCTCGGCGGCAACCGGTATCAGGTCAGCACCAACCTGCCGGTCGGCGAAGCCTTCGCCAAAATGGGCCTCTCCTGCCCCAGCACCGAAATGGCCTCGCAGCCGGTCATTTCCTGGGTTCTTGAATCCTTCGGCAGGTTCCCCGAGGAGGAGGACAGCTTCAGGTACAACAACCTTGAGGTCTCGGTCGAGGAAATTGAGGACGGCAAAATAAGCAACGTAATAATCAAGGTAGATGCCGAGAGCAGGCCCGCACACGGCACTCCGGGCGGCGAGTGCATGCAGCCGGCACATGGGGGGAGTGTCTGATATGTGGCCGTATATTGCAATAGTAGTGATGATTGTGCTGTCAGCCTTCTTTTCGGGGTCTGAAATAGCCTTCAACACCTCAAACAAGCTGCGCCTGAAAAAAAGAGCCGAGGCCGGCGAGAAAACCGCGGCCATGGCATATAGGATCAGCGAAAACTTCACCACGGCGCTCTCGACGATTCTTATCGGGAACAACCTGGTCAACCTCGGCGCCTCGGCAATAACGACGGTCATCACCGTAAACCTGCTGCTGGCGCTCGGGCTCGGGAAAGGGTCCGACACGCTGGCCTCGCTCATCGCCACCTTTGTAATGACCATTATTATCCTTATCTTCGGGGAAATCGTCCCGAAGGTCCTCGGAAAGCAGCATGCCGACGTGGTGGTGCGCTGGGTCGCATATCCTATCCGGATACTTACAATCATTCTCTACCCCGTCATATTCATAATCATGCTGCCGGTGAACCTGTTGCGCCGTCTTTGGGGGAAAGACAACGGCGGCGAGCAGCCGACGGTTACCGAGGAGGATCTCTCCTCGATTATCGACACGGTCGAGGAGGAGGGGGTCATCGACGAGGATAAAAGCGAGCTGCTCCAGTCGACGCTCACCTTCAAAGATACCACGGTCGAGGAGATTATGACCCCGAGAATCGACCTTGTCACAATCGACATCAACGACGAGCCCGAAGTTATCTCGGGGACCATCGAAAAATCACGCTTCTCGCGTATTCCGGTGTACGAGGATTCGATTGACAACATCATCGGCGTGCTCTACCTCAACCACTACTATAAAAACGCAGTGCGCGAAAACAAGGCCGCGCTGCATGATATACTGATTCCGCCCTGCTTCATCCACAAGACCATGCGCCTGCCGGCCGCCCTCAACGTGCTGCGCGAAAAGCAGACTCATCTGGCGATTGTCATCGACGAGTTCGGTGGCACGCTGGGTATCGTCACCATGGAGGACATTCTTGAGGAGCTGGTCGGGGACATCTGGGATGAGAGCGACGAGGTTGTCGACATGATAACCAAGACCGGCGAGTCGACATACGAGGTCAACGGCGACATGAATATCGACGACCTGTTCGAATACCTCGACATTCCCTCAAAGGGCTTTGAATGCGATTATTCGACGGTCGGAGGCTGGGCAATTGAAGCGCTCAATGCCGACCCGCACATCGGGGACACCTTTTCCTACAAGAACCTGCTCGTGGTTGTCTCGGGTATGGACGATATGCGCGTCACCAAGGTGATGGTGCTGGTCAAGCCGCCCGAGGAAGAAGACGAGGACGAAGAATAATACAGTTTGTTCAAAAAATGAGTATCTGCTCTTGACAAACCGCTTCCGCTGTGATATACTGTGTAAAGCATTTTGCTTTACACAGTTTTTTATGCCGGGCAGTTTATTACGCAATCCGAAGGGTTATTGCCAAGGTGTTTGAGAAGGATTTGTATATCGGCTTTTTGCTCGATTTTTACGGTGATCTGCTGGGCGAGCACAAGCGCGAGGCGCTCTCGATGTATTTCAACGAGGACCTATCGCTCTCCGAGATAGCCGAGGTCATGGGAATATCACGGCAGGGTGTGCGCAATATCATCAAAAAAGCCGGGGATGAACTGCTTTTTTACGAGGAAAAGCTCGGGCTCGCCGGGCGCTTCAGGGAACTCAGAGAAACCGCCGACAGGATTTGCGCCATGAGCCGGCAGTGTGATTTGCCCGAGGAACTCCGCCGCGAAATAGAGCACCTCTCCTCACTGGTATAGAACCGGCGTTTTTTCAGAAGGAGGAACAATGTTCCAGAACCTCAGCGAGAAGCTTAATAATGCATTTAAGAAATTCCGGAACAAGGGCAAGCTCACCGAAGCCGACATCAAGGCCGGAATGCGCGAGATAAAACTGGCGCTGCTTGAGGCTGACGTCAACTATAAGGTGGTTCGTGAATTCGTAAACTCGATCTCAGCCCGTGCCCTCGGCAGCGAGGTGCTCGAGTCGCTCCTGCCGGCGCAGCAGATTGTCAAGATTGTCAACGACGAGCTTACAAACATCATGGGCCGGACCCAGTCGAAGCTGACAATTTCCTCAAAGCCCCCGACTATAGTCATGTTAGTCGGCCTTCAGGGCGCCGGCAAAACCACGCACGCCGGAAAGCTTGCCGGAATGTACAAAAAGCAGGGAAAACGCCCGCTGCTCGTCGCCTGCGACATCTACCGCCCCGCGGCGATAAAGCAGCTTGAGGTTGTCGGCGAGAAGCTAGGCATACCCGTCTTTTCGATGGGCGACAAGGTGTCCCCGGTAAAGATTGCCGAGGAGAGTATTGCCTTCGCCAGACGAGAAGGCCACGACATGGTCTTTATCGACACCGCCGGGCGGCTGCATATCGACGAAGAGCTCATGAATGAACTCAAGGCGATAAAGGCCAAGGTAGAGCCGACCGAGATACTCCTCACGGTCGACGCCATGATAGGTCAGGACGCGGTCAATGTGGCTGAGAGCTTCAACAACCTGCTCGATATCACCGGCGTTATCCTCACCAAGCTTGACGGCGACACGCGCGGGGGCGCCGCGCTCTCGATAAGATATGTGACCGGCAAGCCGATAAAGTTTATCGGTGTCGGCGAGAAGCTCGACGCCATAGAGTCCTTCCACTCCGACAGGATGGCCTCGAGAATCCTCGGCATGGGAGACGTACTCTCGCTTATCGAGAAAGCCGAGGCGGCATATGACAGCAAAAAGGCGGCAGAACTCGAAAAGAAAATCCGCCAGCAGGCCTTCACGCTCGAGGATTATCTCGAACAGTTCTCCCAGTTAAAGAACATGGGCAACCTCGAGCAGCTTGCCGGCATGATGCCCGGAGTCGGGCCGGGAACTGTGAAGGACCTTAAAATCGACGAAAAAATGCTCGCCCGCCAGGAAGCGATTATCAAGTCGATGACAAAGGAGGAACGCGAGAAACCCGAGATAATCGGCGCCTCGCGCAAGCGGCGGATTGCCAGGGGCAGCGGAACCAGCGTCGAGGAAGTCAACCGGCTGCTGCGGCAGTTCGAGCAGATTAAAAAGCTGCTCAGACAATTCTCGAATCCCTCAAAGACAGGCAGGTTCGGAAAAGGAAAGCTGAAATTCCCGCTTTGACGGATTCTGAATTATAAAAAATCCACCCAACTTTTTCGGAGGAAAAGAAAAATGGCAGTAAAAATCAGACTCAGAAGAATCGGCGCGAAGAAAAATCCCACCTACCGCGTGGTTGTGGCCGACAACCGTTCACCCCGTGACGGCAGGTTTATCGAGGATATCGGCTATTACAACCCGCTGGTCGACCCCGCCGATATTAAAATCGACACCGAAAAGGCAAAAAAATGGCTGAAAAACGGTGCGCAGCCCACTGATACCGTCAGGTCCCTGTTTAAGAAAACAGGTATCGTCGAGTGATGCGGGCCGGGAGAATTGCTATGGCGGATCTGAAGGCAACTCTATATGATTTGGCCAGAGCTATAGTTGATAATCCCGACGACGTGACCGTCGTCGTCGAATCCGAGACCGTGGACAGCATAAATTTTGTGCTCAGCGTGTCTCCCGACGACATGGGCATGGTAATCGGCAGAAATGGCAGAATTGCCCGAGCGATACGCACCGTGATGAAGGCGGCCGGCAACACCTGCGGCAAGCGGGTGAATGTCGAGATTCGATAGTTTTGAAAAGAGCAGTTTTCATGCTGCTCTTTTTATTTTGCATAAAAGTTCTTGAAGAGGGTTTGGGGAAACTTCTTTCAAGAAGATTCCCAAGAAAAAACATGGAAAAAGTTGAGCTTTTCTGGTTGCTGAACGAATATGAACGACGATTGCACGGTATATGCGAGGATGCTGCCGGGTATTTACTTTCCTTAAGAAAGCTTACCGTGAGCTATATTGACAGGACTGCAGGGCTGGACGCAGGCAGCGCCGAGGTGCTCTGCCGGCGGTATATCGCCGCACTTTTTGAAGCAAGCCGCACACCGTTGCCCGGCAGGCTTGCCGGCCTTGTCACCTCGGTCTCGGACCTCTGCCAAAAGGCTGCTGCGCTGCCCGGCGGGGATTACCTTGATTTTTCGGACAAAGCCGGCCTGCTCGCCTCGTGCTGCCTTGAGGTGTCTGAGAAGATCGTCACCTTCCATGACTCGACCATCCCGGCATATCTGGC
Organism: Clostridiales bacterium; assembly: GCA_012727435.1. Taxonomy (GTDB): domain Bacteria; phylum Bacillota; class Clostridia; order Oscillospirales; family CAG-272; genus UMGS1002. Next base: position 163,324 of record JAAYHB010000015.1, read on the forward strand.
GCGGCTCACGGATGCTGTCGAGAACCTTCAGACCCGGTTATTTACATATGATCTGCCCCGCGCTTTTGTTGCGGGGATCGACGCGCTGAGATTTCAGTCCGGCCCGAAAGCATAAAGCGCGCGGGGCGTCGCTCCTCCGAAATTCAGCGCTATTACTTGATTTAGTTTTTCCTGTATGATAAAATAAAAGTAGCAAAAGGCGGCCCAGCAGATCTGACAGCCTTGTGCGGCAAAAAGAGCAAGAGGTGAAAACATGGGAAAATATCTTATGGCCCTCGACCAGGGTACGACAAGTTCAAGATGCATTTTATTTGACCTCTGCGGGCAGATTGCCGCGGTTGCGCAGCAGGAATTCACCCAGATTTTCCCCCGCGAGGGCTGGGTCGAGCATGACGCCGGCGAGATTCTCGACACGCAGATTCAGGTCAGCAAAAAGGCAATGGAAAAGGTCGGCGCTGTCGCGTCTGACATTATCGCAATAGGAATTACCAACCAGCGCGAGACCACGGTCGTCTGGGACAGGGACACCGGCAGGCCGATATATAACGCCATAGTATGGCAGTGCCGCCGCACCGCCGATTACTGCCGGGACCTGAAAAAAGCGGGCTATACCGACATGATACAAAAAAAGACCGGTCTTCTCATCGACTCCTACTTCTCGGCGACAAAAATCAAATGGATTCTCGACAATGTCCCGGGCGCACGCGAGCGCGCGAAGGCAGGCAAACTGCTGTTCGGCACAATAGACTGCTGGCTTATATACAATCTCACTGGCGGCAGGGTTCATGCCACCGATTACTCAAATGCCGCGCGGACCATGCTCTTCAACATCAACACGCTTGACTGGGACCATGAGCTGCTTGAGCTCTTTGACATCCCCGCCTCGATGATGCCGGCGGCCCTCCCCTCGGCAGGCTTGTTCGGATATACCTCCCCCGAGCTATTCGGCGGCAGCATCGCGATAAGCGGGGTTGCCGGCGACCAGCAGGCCGCGCTCTTCGGCCAGTGCTGCTTTGAGCCCGGGAGCGTCAAAAACACATACGGCACCGGCGGTTTTTTGCTGATGAACACCGGCACCGGGCCGGTAATATCAAAGGACGGCCTGCTCGCCTCGGTGGCATGGGGTATCGGAAATGAAGTCAATTACGTGCTCGAAGGCTCGGTATTTATCTGCGGGGCGGCGGTCCAGTGGCTGCGCGACGGTCTCGGGGTCATCGAAAAATCCTCGCAGAGCGAGGTGGCCGCAAAAGCGGTTCCCGACACCGGCGGCGTCTATGTCGTGCCGGCCTTTGTCGGGCTCGGCGCGCCATACTGGGACCCCTACGCCCGCGGTGCAATCCTCGGCATTACCCGCGCGACCACCAAAAACCACATAATCCGCGCGGTGCTCGAATCAATGGCCTATCAGACCGCCGACGTGCTGGGGGTCATGGAAAAGGAGGCAGGTTTCCCGATAACCTCGCTGAAGGTTGACGGGGGTGCGTCGGCCAACAACCTCCTGCTCCAGTTCCAGTCGGATATCTTAAACCTTCCGATAATCCGCCCGAGATGTATTGAGACCACGGCCCTCGGGGCGGCAAACCTTGCCGGTCTTGCCGCCGGCGCGTATTCCTCGCTTGAGGAAATACAGGAGCGCTGGCAGGTCGACCGGGGGTTCTCGCCCTCAATGAGTACCGGGGTCCGCGAGGAAAAGCTGCGCGGCTGGCGACGTGCGGTGGAGCGCGCCCGAGGCTGGGTCGAGAGCTGATGTCGGACTGAATGCATAAATCATTGCTGTCAATAAAAAAGCGGCGGCGCCTGATATGAAGGCGCCGCCGCTTTCTTTTGTTCAGTTCAGGCTGTAAACGCTGACCTGTTTTTTGTCCTTTGTCATGTGCTCGAACTTCACCTTGCCGTCAATAAGCGCAAACAGGGTGTGGTCCTTGCCCATACCGACATTCTTGCCGGGGTGGATTGCGGTACCTCTCTGGCGCACGATTATATTACCGGCAAGCACATACTGCCCGTCAGCCTTCTTTACGCCCAGCCGTTTGGACTCGCTGTCGCGCCCGTTCTTGGTCGAGCCGACGCCCTTCTTGTGGGCAAAAAACTGCAAGCTTATTCTAAACATGGCTTTATCCTCCGTAATTTTTCTTCCCCAGATGACGCGTCCCGGTGTCACTCGTAGTTGCGGTCGACAATCTCAACCTCAAGGAAGTCGTAATAATCCTCAAGCATATCGCAAATCTGGCAATAATAAGCCATAAATATGCCCGAGACGGCATAGCGAATCATGGCATCATCGCAGAACTCGGGTAGCGCCGCCTTGGACTTTACCACAATGCGGGTCGCCCCCTCGTCGACTGTGTAATCGACTCTTGATGAGTATGCCACTTCAATCGCGTTGACGATGAGCATCGTCATGGCCGAGAGCGCTGCGCAGAGCGTATCCTCGCCGCTCTCGCCATAGCCGGTATGCCCGGTCTCCTCGAACCCGTAAAAGACTCCGCCGCTCCTGAAAAAAGTGATTTTTGTCATCTTACGCTCTTGTTATGGACTGAATCTGCAGTTTGGTGTAGGGCTGCCGGTGTCCCTGCTTTTTCTTGTAGTTCTTCTTTGCCTTGTAGCGGAACACGTAGATTTTCTTGCCCTTGCCGTTCTTCAGCACACTGGCGGTGACCGCCACCCCGCTGACATTGGGGGTGCCGACCTCAAAGGTCTCTCCGTCCGAGAGGGCCAAAACCGTATCGAATGTAACCGTCTCGCCCTCGGCGGCGTCGAGCTTCTCGACGAAGATAACGTCGCCCTCTTTAACCTTGTACTGCTTTCCGCCGGTCTCTATTACCGCAAACGCCAGCACGAAAAGCACCTCTCTTTCAAAACAGTCTCGCTAAGGCAGGCGGCATACGCACTTTCAGCCTGCATTAAGCGGCAGTACATTATACCACAACATATAATTATATGTCAATAGTTTTATATCATTTCGGCGCAAACAGTGTCAGTCTGCCTGTCTCAGCGCCACATCAAGCCACACAACTCCCATCGAAAAGGCGTCGTACAGCCCTTCCTTCGTGCCCTGCTTGATTATTCTCGTCGGGTCCTTGGAATCGATTATCTGTATCAGTATGGTATCGGGAACCTCATGCCCGTCGACCTTCTTGTAGGATATTATCTCAAGAACGAGGATGCATTTCTCGCTCATGTCGCCGTAACATATGGTGTTCCCTTCCCGCACCAGCGGCCTGTTTTTGTACATGAGGTACTTGCCCTCAACAAGCCTGCGTTCTTCCTTCTTGTCGGCCATCCCGCCATTCCTCCGTTTCTTTCATTATAATATCACATAAGCACGCTAAAGTCAATCACAATTCCAAATGGCGGTAGGTTTATCGAAAAGAATCTATGCTTATGTGAGCACCGAACTTGGCGCACAGCCTCCATGAACAAAGCCCCGTAACGAGGTTACAGGGGCTTGACAGAGTTTTCCGCTTATCTCTTTGAGAACTGCGGCGCGCGGCGTGCGGCCTTGAGTCCGTATTTCTTTCTTTCCTTCATACGAGGGTCGCGTGTGAGGAAGCCTGCCGACTTCAGAAGCGGTTTGTAGCTCTCATCTACAAGAGCCAGCGCGCGTGCGATGCCGTGACGAATCGCGCCGGCCTGACCCGAAATTCCGCCGCCGTTGACACGGGCAACAACATCAAATTTGCCGGCCGTTCCGGTAACGCCGAAAGGCTGGTTTACTATCAGCTTTAAGGTTTCAAGCCCGAAATAATCGTCTATGTCGCGACCGTTTATGGTGATGTTCCCGCCGCCCGGATATATGCGGACGCGGGCAACCGACTTCTTTCTTCTTCCGGTCCCGTAGAAGTAAGGCTTTGCGCTTGTATAATCGACTGCCATTGTATCTGCCATCCTTTCCTGTTAAACCTCGTAGGGTACAGGCTTCTGCGCGGCCTGCTTGTGGGTGTCTCCGGCATAAACCTTGAGCCTCTGTATTGCCTTTCTGCCGATGCTGTTCTTAGGCAGCATTCCCCAAACCGCCTTTTCCATTGCCAGCTCGGGGCGGGTTTTCATGAGCTGCTTGTACTGAATTTCCTTGAGCCCGCCGATGTATCCCGAATGACGCCGGTAGTATTTCTGCTCGAGCTTTCTGCCGGTAAGCACGGCGTCCTTTGCGTTGATGATAATCACAAAATCACCGCAGTCTACATGGGGTGTGAAGGTGGCACGATGCTTGCCGCGGAGTATGCTGGCTGCCGCGGCGGCGGTTCTGCCCAGAGGCTTTCCGGCAGCGTCGATGACATACCACTTTCGCTCAATGGTCCCGGGTTTAGCCATGTATGTGGACATTTCGCTTGTCTCCTTGATTTTTTCACTTGGTGTTGCTCATAAGCCTGCCAATTATACCATGCAAAAAAAGGCCTGTCAAGGGTTTTTTATAAAAAATCCGGATATTTTTAATTTAGAGGGTATTTTACTCGCATCAGCTCGACTAATCTCGGTTGATTACACTGTTTTCTCGTGCGCCATACACGTTTATTCAAGGTCCGTACCGGACATACAGGCATAAATTCCGGCCGGGAAAAATATCATTTAGTAACAGAAAAACAAAGGAGCCGGAACAATGCAGAAAACATATAAACCCGAAGGATATTTAATTGAAACAAAGAAAAACGCCGAGCTGATCTCCTCGCTCCCGGGGCTTGAATACGCAATGCAGCATGACATAATCCTTGAGGGTATGGCCATGCTTTGTGACAGCAGGTATGACCTGCATGTCAGTCTCGGCGAAATCGAAGGCATAATCCGGCGCGACGAGGTCGCCGCAAACCGGGACGGCTCGGGAATTAAGGATATCGCAATTATAACACGGGTGGGAAAGCCGGTCTGCTTTAAAATAAAGGGATTTGAGAATCACGGCGGGAAAATCCGCGCGAATCTTTCAAGACGTGCCGCGCAGGACGAATGTTATGAGAATTATCTTCTCAACCTGGTACCCGGCGATATTATCCCGGCAAGGGTCACGCACCTTGAGAACTTCGGAGCCTTTGTGGATATCGGCTGCGGCATACCGTCGCTTTTGTCGGTCGACTGCATTTCGGTATCGCGGATATCCCACCCCTCCGACCGCCTCTTGTGCGGCATGAACATCATGACGGCAGTCAAAAGCATCGACTACGACATCGGCAGAATATACGTCACCCACCGCGAACTGCTCGGCACATGGGAGGAAAACGCCGCGCGGTTTGCGCCGGGACAAACCGTGGCGGGGATTATCCGCAGCATCGAGCAGTACGGCATATTCGTCGAGCTCACGCCAAACCTTGCCGGCCTTGCCGAACTCCGCGAGGCCAGCACGCTCCACTGCCCGGTCGCACCCGGCCAATGGGCGGCGGTTTACATAAAAAGCATTATCCCCGAGCGGATGAAAGTCAAACTCGTATTGATAGATACCCACAAAGGACGGGTCCCGCCCTCGCAGCCCGAATACTTCATTGATACCAACCGCATAAAGCATATCGACCGCTGGCTCTATTCGCCGGCCTGCTCGCAGCGCGTTATCGAAACGGTGTTCGGTTAGTGACGGACTACACTTGTGTGAGGCTCCGCCCCACGCCCCAAGCGCGGGAGTCCGTATCCCGCTCTTTGCTGCCGTCAGACTACGGCTGGCTTCATTCTATCTTCTCAAGTTTGGCGTATGACGCCATAATCTTCTTAGTCCCGACGCGGTCGAAGGCCACCTCATACAGCACATCCACCCCCATATTCCGGACCGACAGCACCTCTCCCTCTCCGAAAATGCGGTGACGCACCCTGTCGCCCTCTGTGATACCGTCGAGGTCGGCTCGATTCTGCCGCTTCACCAGCGGTTTGTTGACGGTGATGTCATTCGCCCTTACGGAGTATGAGGTCTCCGAATAATAAACCCTGCCGCCCGGCCTTCTTGCCGGGCCTTTTTTTGTGTCTGCGCGCTCGATATACTGCGGCGGTATCTCGTCAACAAACCTTGAAGGCGGATTATGCCTGGTCCCGCCGAAGAGCGTGCGGACGGTTGCATGCAGTATATACAGTTTTTCCTTGGCCCTTGTCACCGCGACATAGGCAAGCCGTCTCTCCTCCTCAATCTCGGCTTCACCGCCATTTATCGCCTGCATTCCCGGGAATATTCCCTCCTCCATTCCGGCCAGAAAAACCACCGGGAACTCAAGTCCCTTGGCGCTGTGGACCGTCATCAGCACCACCGCGTCGGCGGTCTCGTCGTATTTGTCGATATCCGAGACCAGCGCTATCTCCTCAAGGTAGCCCGAGAGTGTCGCGTCCTCGTTTTTGTTCTGGTATTCAATCGCGCCCGAAATCAGCTCTTCGATGTTCTCGAGCCGTTCCCTGCCCTCATCACCCGCGGCAAGCAGCATGTCCCGGTATCCGCTTTTATCGACCACTTCTTTAATAAGGTCGGCAACCCGAAGGGTTTTGGCCGACTCGGCCAGCCTCTTTATCAGGTTTGCAAACTCACTCAGCTGTGTTGCGGCGCGCGAGAGCTCAATATACCTTGAGGCATTTTCAATTATATCGAACATGCCGCAGCCCTCGGCCAACGCCAGCCGCTCGATTTCCCCGATGGTCCGCTCGCCTATCTTGCGCTTCGGTTCGTTTATTATGCGTTTCAGTCTCTCCGAGTCGTTTCGGTTAATCAGAACATTAAGGTATGCGACAATGTCGCGGATTTCCTTCCTGTCGAAAAACCTGATTGACCCTATCGTCCGGTAGGGCAGGCCGGCCTTCGCGAAGGTTTCCTCGATCACACGCGACTGGGCGTTCATGCGGTAGAGCACCGCAAAATCGCCAAAATGCCGCCCGAGCAGATGGACCTGCCGACTTATCGTCTCAACTATGAATCTTGCCTCGTCATTTTCATTTGCCAGCTCACACACCGATACCGACTCACCGGCAGGCTTGTCGGTCCAGAGTGCTTTTCCCCGCCGCATGCGGTTGTTCGAGATGATGCTATTTGCCGCGCCGAGAATGTTCCCGGTAGAACGGTAGTTTTGCTCAAGCTTTATGACCTCCGCATCGGGGTAGTGCCGGTCAAAGCCGAGAATATTGGCAATCGTCGCCCCGCGGAAGCGGTAAATGCTCTGGTCGTCGTCCCCGACCACCATAATATTGCGGTGCATACCCGAGAGCAGCTCGGTGAGCACGAACTGCGCTTCGTTTGTATCCTGATATTCGTCCACGCTCACATAAAGAAAGCGCGACTGGTACCTTCGCCTTACCTCTTGGTTGCCCCGCAGGAGTTTTACCGTTCTGAGTATTATGTCGTCAAAGTCAAGCGCGTTGGCGGCTTTGAGCAGGCTCTGGTATTCTTTGTATACCCGTCCTATCTGCTTTTTGCGGAAATCGCCCTCATCTGAGTAATCCTCCGGCTCTATCAGCTTGTCCTTTGCGCGGCTTATCTCGTTCATCACGCCCCCGACCGGCAGGGTCTTCTCGTCGATATTCAGGCGCCTCATCGCGGCGGCCAGCGCGCGCTTTGTGTCCTCGGTATCATAAATTGAAAACCCCGGCGCAAGCCCCGCCGCCTCGGGGTATGTGCGGAGGATTCTCATGCAGATCGAGTGAAACGTCCCCGCCCAGATGTCGTTTGCATACTCCTCGCCGAGCTCTGCCGCAAGCCGGCTCTTTATTTCGTTTGCGGCCTTGTTGGTAAAGGTAATCGCAAGCATACGGTAAGGCGGGCAGGGCGACTCAATGAACTCCGGCAGGATATCGGCAAGCTGTTCTCTGGGCAGCGAGGCCGCCGCCTCAAGCTGCAAGACCCGCGCCTCCGTGAGGTCCTCCGGGATTTTATCGCTCATATATGCGTTGCCGTAGCGTATAATGTAGGCAATCCGGCGCACCAGCACGGTCGTCTTGCCGCTGCCGGCGCCCGCCAGAATAAGCAGCGGCTTGTTGATTGTAAAAACCGCCCGCCGCTGTTCGGGGTTTAAATCCGAATAGTATTTATCAAAAATCCGCCGCTTTGCGGCGAGATAACGCCTTCCAAGCTCGTCCATTCCCGGCTGCAACCTGCCTTCCGCGATTGATTATACCAATCAATTATACTATAAAACCGGTCTGTTTGCAATAAAAAGCCTCTGCCCTGCCCCCCGGTCAATTACAAGCATTACAGTAAAACATCTTATACAATAAAACTTCGTAGCTTTGGGTTTATTAACTTGATTTTTTATGCACGTGAGTTTATAATGATGGAGTAAAAATTTTCCGAGTATTCCCCAAAAAAGGGAGGACACATGAATCACATTATTGAAGTCGAGGACCTCAGAAAATCCTACGGCAATATTGTAGCGGTCGGAGGCATCAGCTTTTACGTCGAGACCGGGGGGCTTTTTGCCTTTCTCGGGCCGAACGGCGCCGGGAAATCCACCACGATAAATGTCCTCTGCACCTTTCTCAAACCCGACTCGGGCAGGGTCAGCATCAGCGGTTACCTTCTGGGCAGGGACGACAACGCCATCCGCAGGTCAATCGGCGTCGTGTTTCAGGACAACCTGCTCGACAACCTGCTCACGGTCGAGGAAAACCTGCGCTGCCGCGGCGCGCTCTACGGCCTCTCGGGGCGCGCGCTTGGCGACGCCGTAAAGCGCGCGATGGCCGAGGTTGAGATAACCGAGCTGGCACAGCGCCCCTACGGCAAGCTGTCGGGCGGTCAGCGCCGCCGCTGCGACATCGCCCGCGCCCTGCTCAATACCCCCGAAATACTCTTTCTCGACGAGCCGACCACCGGCCTTGACCCCCAGACCCGAAAGCTGGTGTGGGAAACCATACGCAGGCTGCAGCGCGAAGCGGGAGTGACTGCCTTTCTCACCACGCATTACATGGAAGAGGCGGCTGACGCCGACTTTGTGATAGTGATCGACAACGGCAAAATCGCCGCGAAAGGAACACCTTCTGAACTGCGTGAGAGTTATGCCAGCGACAGGCTGAGCCTGATTTGTACCAGTCCCGCGGAGGTGCTGGCCAGGCTTGCCGCGCAGGGTATTCCGCACACCAGAATTGCCGGGCGTATCTTCATACCTATCAAGAGCACACTTGACGCCCTGCCGCTTATCGAGCAGTTCAAGCCGTATGTCAGCGGCTTTGAGGTCATGCTCGGCACGATGGACGACGCATTTATCGGAATAACCGGAAAGGAGCTGCGGCAGTGAGAGAGTTTTTAAAGCGTAATCTTTTAGTATTTTTCAAGGACAGGGCCGCGGTATTCTTTTCGCTGCTCTCGACGCTGATGATCCTTGGTATTTACATATTGTTTTTGGGCAATATCCTTATCTCGGAATTTCATGATATGGTCCCCAACGCCCGTGAGATCATGACCAACTGGATTATGGCGGGCATGATTGCCGCCAACACCGCGACCACGACCCTCGGCGGCTTCGGGGTCATGGTAGACGACAGGGCTTCAAAGATCGACCGCGATCTGTACGTCTCGCCGATAAGCCGCAGGAAGCTTGCCGCTGGCTATGTGCTCAGCGCTTTTATTATCGGGTCAATTGTAACCTTCATCACCTTCGTGGTTGCCGAAATTTACATTTTTATCTCCTGCGGCAGTCTTGTCAGCCTGCCGGCGTTTCTCAAAGTGACGGCGCTGATTTTGCTCTCCGCCCTCTCGAACACCTCGATAATGTTCTTTTTAACTACATTTTTCAGCAGCCCGAACGCCTTTGCAACGGTATCAACCGTGGTCGGCACGGTAATCGGCTTTCTCACAGGCATTTATATCCCGATAGGCCAGCTCCCCGAAGCGGTACAGTGGATGGTCAAGCTTTTTCCGCCCTCATATGCCGCCGTGCTGATACGTCAGACCATGATGGCCGAGTCGATGAGTGCCGGCTTTGCCGGCGTGCCGGCAGAGTACGTCGAGAAGTTCAAGATGAAGCTCGGGGTTGTGCTGAACTTCGGAGAAACCGAGGCAAGCGAAGCATTCTGCATCGCGGTGTTGCTTGGTGCGGCGGCAGTATTCTTCCTTTTGGCGGTCCTTGTGCTCTCAAGAAAGAAAAGGGAGTAATCCTAAAAGAGCCGGGCAAATTGCCCGGCTCTCTTTTTTTATTTCGGAGAAATCGTCAGGGTAACCGTACCCTCGTCGAAATAATGGGTCTTGACATTTTTGAGTAGATACTGGTTAAAGTCGCTGTTCTTGTACTCTTCAAACCGCGACGGGGGCACACACCACAGACAGACTTGAGGCGAGACATAAGAATAAAGATTCAGATTGCCGCCGGTCGTGCCGTGGTGGGTGGGCTGCAGATAGTCGCATTTGAGCCACTTGCCGTATCTTTTGGCGAGCTTGTCTGTAACAGTAGCGGTGCTGTCCCCGAGGAAGAAAATACGGTTGCCGGCCGTCTCAACTATAAATGACATCGAACTTGCGTTCATGGATTGAAGCTTGTCGAGCGCCGGGAAAACATCCTCATGCGTGCCCGTGATGGTAATGCTCACCCCGTCAAAGGTCAGGGTCTGCCCGGTGTGCGGCTTTACCTGCAGGACATTTCCCCAGATCGACTTGTTGGCCAGTGCCCGGCGCAGGATGGCGTAGTAGCTGTTGGAATTGGTTATCATTTTCTCGGAATCCGAGGCTTTCATGACCTCGTCGTTGACGAAGTTGTAGATAATCCTTTTCAGCTCTATTTGGTTATAATACAGCTTGGCAAACTCGGATATCGCGCCGATATGGTCGGAGTGCGGGTGGGTCAGAATCCATGCCGCAACCTCGGGCTTCCCGCCGCGGGTATTCTGCTCTTTCAGCAGGTTCAGTATTTTCTCGGCCTCGCCCTGGCCGTCCCAGCCGCCGTCGATCACAATAAAGCTGCCGGTCGGCGTGCGGATAATGTAGGACATCCCGTTTGGTTTCGACTCGTA
>JAAYHB010000003.1 GCA_012727435.1 Clostridiales bacterium
ACCCTATCTAATTTCAGGCTTATTTTTCGCATAAAAATATACCATCGACATGTTACCATGTACTCATTTTACCTCCTTAGGACGGGTAGATAACTTAGATCTAATCCCGCAAACCCAGTAAAATCAAGGCTTACAGCCTTGTAATCAATACTACGCACTCAACATGCCCCGTTCTTGGGAACATGTCGACCGGGGTAACCTCTCCTATTTGATATCCGAGTCTGGCGAAAAGTGCGCAATCTCTGGCCAGTGTGTCGGGGGCGCAGGAGACATAAACCACCCGGCCGATACCGCGGCCGGCCAAATATTCAATCAGTCGAGGAGCCACACCCTTTCGTGGCGGGTCAAGAATTGCGGTCATGTCCCCCTCGATTTTCCGCCCCAGCTCACGCTCGGCCGCGCCGAGAAGTCCCCCTGCATCGGCCGCGTCGCCACAGTAAAACGAGGCATTCTCAATACCGTTGAGCTTTGCGTTGAGTCTAGCACAGCCAACCGCCGAGGGCACAATTTCAATCCCGATTACCTCATCAAAATCGTCTGCCATCACAAGCCCGATAGTCCCCGCACCGCAATATAGGTCGAGCAGGGTGCCACGGTTATAGCCCTTTGCTCCGGTCACCTTCTCCCGGGCAATCGTGTATAGCAGCTCGGCCCCCGCATGGTTTACCTGATAAAAAGAATCGGGCGCAATCCGAAAACGCAGCCCGCATAGTATATCCTCAATATAATCCCGCCCGACGACAGTTACGAATTTTTCGCCCAGAACGACATTGGTGCGCTCTTTGTTGATATTGAGCAGCACCCCGACAATGCCCGGAAATTCGGCCAAAAGCCCTGCCGCCAGCTCTTCGGCACCCGGAAAAAAGTCCTGATTAATAACAAGGCAGACCATAATCTCGCCGGTAGCCTCGGCCAAACGCAGGTATATATGCCGAAGAATCCCCTTTCCGGTCGTCTCGTCATATGCGGTGATTCGGTGCTTCGTCCCGAAGCTGCATATTCTGTCTGCAATATCGGCAAAGACAGCCGGCTGCAGCGGGCAGTCGGCCCTCCCGGCTATCCGGTGGGTTCCGGTCGCGTAAAATCCGGCAAACAGCCTGCCGTCAGGGGTCGCGCCGACCGGATACTGCGCCTTGTTGCGGTATCCGGTTATTGACCCGGCCGGACGCACTTCTTCCACCCTGACCTCGGGCAGCCCGGCACGCCGAAAGCAGCTTGCCACAAAGTCGCGTTTTAACTCGAGCTCATACTCATAGGTAATATTCCTGTAAACGCAGCCCCCGCAGCCCGCAGGCGCTCTGCGAAAGTCGCGGTTTGCCCTGTGCGGCGAGCGGGTGATTATTTTCTCGCACCGCCCCACGCAGTAGCTTTTATTCACCTTGATAATCCGGCACTCAATCACATCCCCCGTAACAGCGCCGCGCACAAATACAACAACGCCGGAGTACCGCCCGATGCCGCAACCCAGATTGTTCATGTCGGTTATCTCAAGCGGTATGATATCGTTTTTTCTCAGCTCACACATAAAACTCCGCGCCGTCCTCAAGCCGCAGGCAGCCGACTCTTCCGCCCCGCGCCGCGCCGCAGTCAAGCGCGATGCAGCCTTCGGTCTTGAATATTTTTCCCGGGACCGCCCCCGGGATTTTTTCGGTCGGCACATGCCCGGCGACTATAATCTTGTTGTCGAAGTATTTTTTATTCCAGTCAAGCGGGTCCGAAAACATCTCGTCGGGTGTGGGCTGACCTCCCGAGGCAAGGCTGCCCAGCCCGGCATGGACCAGCAGATATTCCCGGCCCCTGACCTCGATGTTGTCGTAGAGCAGCATATCCGAGAGATAGTCCAGAACACCCTCCTTCATCTCACTGTCAAGTCTTCGGTAGCCGTCAAGCGTGGGCTTGCCGCCGTCGGCCACCCAGTCGTTCATCTGCCTGACAAAGGCCGGATCGGGAGTTTTACCCTGTTGAATCAACTTCTCAAAATTCGAGAGCAGCCGCGCTGCGGTGTAGTCGTGTTCTCCGGCAATGGCATAAACATTGTATCTCATGCTCAGGTCGCAGATAAGCTCGATCGGCTCCTCGCCGTAGTCGACAATATCCCCCAGTACATACAAAACATCACTGCTTTTGAACTTAATCTGTCGGAGCAGCTCCATAAATTCGGAATAACACCCGTGAAGGTTAGCCGTAAGGTAGGTCATAAGAATTCCTTTCTTTTCCCTGTCAGGCCGGCGGGCTATATCAGCTCAATCCGGCAGCTTTTCATGTAAACCGTCTGAATGGTGTCGTCGGCCTGTGATATAAGCCCGGCAAGCCGGCGGCAGACCGGGTCTTCGGTGTAAAAATGTCCGGCTTCGATGAGGTTCAGCCCGACCTCCCCGGCTGCCATCATCTCATGGTAGCCTATCCGGCCGCTGACAAGCGTGTCGGCCCCCGCAGCGAGAGCCGCCGGGATGTAGTCCCCGCCGCTGCCGCCGACCACGGCAACCTTTGACACCGGCCGCCCGCAGCCCGAGACCAGCACCGCCGGGGCGAAAAGCGTCGATTTGACCCTCTCGGCAAAAACCTCAAGCTCAACAGGATGCTCTGTTTTGCCTATCCTCCCGAGGTTGTCGTTCTCAAGTCCGAAGGGTGTGATGTCGGAGAGCCCCAGCAGGCCGGCGAGTGTATCGTTAACCCCGCCGGGGATTGCGTCAAGCCGCGTGTGGAAGGACATGACCGAAATCCCGGCGCGGGTGAGCTTTATCACCTTTGCGGCGGTCGTGTCGTCGGGCGTGATTGCGCCAAGCGGCCTGAAGATGAGCGGATGGTGAGTGACAATGAGGTCAAAGTCCCCTTTGATTGCACTGTCTGCCACCTCGTCGGTGACGTCGAGCGCGACAAGCACCCGCCGCACCTCGCGTCCCGGGTCAGGGCAAACCATCAGCCCGTCGCGGTCGCCCTCGAGCGTGTATGACGGGGGTATTATTTTGTCGAGATAACTGTATAGTTCCTTGATATTCATATAAACCTCAAAAACGCACAAGTTGAACCCTTCTGTTCAAAATCCAAGCGAGTCGAGAGCGGCGAGCACCTCATCTTCCTCGGATGTGTCAAGTCCCGCCTTTGCTTTGCCGGATTTGCGGCGTCTGTATTTTGCTTTAAGCTGCCCGGCATACCGGCGGGTCAGCTCATCACCGCGCACGATGTTGTGCCTGCCTAAAAGAAGCTCGGCGGTGTTATATATGCCCCCGCAGCCATCGTATTCGGCACAGATTGTCTGGTAAATCCGCCCGGCAGCCTCGCTTGTGGCCTCATCAATTACGTTAAAACCATGACCGAGCAGGTATTCGCGCAACTCGGCGCGCCGTGTCATGGGCTGGAGTATCAGGCGGATTTGAGGATCTCTGACCCACTTGGCCTTCTCGATAATCGAGGCTATGAGCTCGCCGCCCATGCCGAAAATTATGATATCGTCCGGGTGATATTTTTCAATTCCCGCAAGACCGTCGGCCAAAATCAAAGATATTTTACCGGATAAGCCGTATCTCTCAACCGTTCTGGCGGCTGTACGCAGCGGGCCCTCCCTGATGTCGGTAGCCACGGCACCTTGAACCCTGCCGGTGAGCAGCAGCCAGACCGGAAGGTAGGCGTGGTCGGTCCCAATATCTGCTATAACGCCGCCCCGCACGAACGGGGCGGCACTCATGAGCCGCCCGTCGGGCTTCGGCGGCGTCATCGGGATATCAGGGTTCATTTCTTTTCGGCTTCTGCCAGATATTCGTTGATTTTCTTTACCAGCTCGTCGGGGTCGGTGCCGTGGACCTCGCAGGCCTCGGCAATGCTCTCGCCGCGTGAGGCCGGGCAGCCCAGACAGTGCATTCCGATCTCAAAGAAAAATTTTGCCGTCTTGATGTCATGGTCGAGGACATCCCCTATCAGCGAATCCTTGGTTACCTGCATGATAATCTATCTCCTTTATATTTATTTCCAATTAACATTATAAATCCAAAAGGGTCGATTGTCAACAGAAAGCTTACATACATAGTACCTGAAGTATATAAGAAAAACTATTGCAAAGCCGGGGCGGCATATGGTATAATGAAACACTGGCAGACCAAAAACTCCGGTAACTCGATTATTATTCTGCCTCAACGACATAATTAACCGGCATATCTTTATGAAATTTATGCAAAGGATTTAACATAAACCATGATTATTGCGCTTGAAGAAGCAAAATACAAGCTTGAGGCGCTGCGAGACGAGCTGAAGGATCTCGGCTCGGCACTGCGGATTGACGAGCTGAGGGCCGAGGTCGCTGAACTTGAGAAAGAAACCCTAAAACAAGATTTCTGGACGAGCAAGGAAAATTCCTCAAGCGTGCTGCGGTCAATAAAGCAGAAAAAAGACCGGATTGAGGGTTACGATTCGCTCTGCGCCCGGCTTGAGGACACTGTCGCGCTCTGCGAGATGGCAATAGAGGAAAATGACGAGGGTTCAGTGGAAGATGTGCTCGGCGAACTTCGCGCAATCGAGCGCGAGTGTGAGCAAAAGCGGATTGAGGTGCTCCTTTCGGGCGAATACGACAGGAACAACGCCATTGTCTCTTTCCATCCCGGCGCCGGCGGTACAGAGGCGCAGGACTGGGCGCAGATGCTCTACCGTATGATCTGCCGCTGGGCCGAACGCCATAATTACAAAGTCAAGCTCACAGACTGGCTTGACGGTGAGGAGGCCGGGCTCAAGAGCGCGACTATTCTAGTCGAAGGGCCGAACGCCTACGGGTATTTGAAAAGCGAGCACGGCATTCACAGGCTGGTCAGGGTCTCGCCCTTTGATGCCTCGGGACGCAGGCATACCTCGTTTGCCTCGATTGAGGTAATCCCCGAGTTTGACGAGCTCGACGATATAGTCATACGCGACGAGGACATTGATTTTGCCACATTCCACTCGAGCGGCGCCGGCGGGCAGAATGTCAACAAGGTCAGCTCGGCAGTCCGGATAACCCATATCCCCACCGGGATTGTCGTGACCTGTCAGACCGAGCGCTCGCAGCTTCAGAACAGGGAAACCGCGCTGCGGATGCTCAAGGCAAGGCTGATGGAAATCAAGATACGCGAGCGGCTGGAGACTATTGAGGATATCCGCGGTGTCAAAACCAATATCGAGTGGGGCAATCAGATACGCTCATATGTGTTTATGCCCTACACGCTGGTCAAGGATACACGCACCGGATACGAGGAAGCTGATATAAACGCAGTAATGGACGGTGAAATAGACGGTTTTATCAACGCTTATCTGAAGATGATTGCAAAACAAAACTAATATGAGCACAATCAATCAGCCGCCGGTGGAATGTGAGGTCTGCCGGCGACTGAACGGTGAACTTTGATTTTACTATTCAAAGGCTAAAAAAAGTTTTTGAAGAGAGCCGGGGGAAACTTTTTAAAAAGTTTCCCCCGGCCAAAGTTTCCCGGCATTTTCATTCAAGCTCAATCTGGGCCGCGACGATGCTCTTGCCGCAGTATTTTTCGCGCAGCTTGGGCTTTTCAATTTTTCCGGTCGGGTTGCGCGGGACCTTATCGAAGATTATCTTTCTCGGGCGCTTATACCTCGGCAGACTCAGGCAGAATCTGTTCAGCTCGGCTTCGGTAAGACAGCAGCCCGGCTTTGCCTCGACAATCGCCGCGGCAATCTCGCCCAGCCTGTGGTCGGGAAGCCCGATCACCGCCACGTCCTTGACGGCGTCGTGCCTTCGGATGTAGTTTTCGAGTTCAACCGGGTAGATATTCTCGCCTCCCGTGATGATGACGTCTTTCTTGCGGTCGACAAGGAAAATAAAGCCGTCCTCGTCCTCGAAGGCCATGTCCCCGGTCAGCAGCCAGCCGTCCTTCAGCACCTCGTCTGTGGCGGCCTGATTCTTGTAATAGCAGACCATAACGCCCGGGCCTTTCACGCAGAGCTCGCCGATTTCCCCTTTCGGCAGGATGTTGCCGCTGCTGTCTATGATTTTGGTTTCCCAGCCGTACCCGGCCTTGCCAATAGCGCCGACTTTGTGTATATTCTCGATTCCGAGATGTACGCAGCCCGGACCGGTAGACTCCGAGAGGCCATAATTTGTATCGTAATCGTGGTTCGGGAAATGCCGCTTCCAGCGCTTGATAAGCGAGGGCGGCACCGGCTGGGCGCCGATGTGCATCAGGCGCCAATGAGATAGTGTGTAGTCCTCAAGCTTTATCTGCCCGCTCTCAATGCTGTCGAGTATGTCCTGCGCCCAGGGCACAAGCAGCCAGACGATGGTACACTTCTCCTCGGAAACCGTGCGTATAATCCACTCGGGCTTGACCCCTTTGAGCAGCACCGAACGCCCCCCGACAAGCAGGCTGCCGAACCAGTGCATTTTGGCGCCTGTATGATAGAGCGGCGGGATGCAGAGGAAAACATCCTCGTGGGTCTGGCCGTGGTGCGCCTGCTCGGTGAGGCAGGCATGCATCAGCGCCCGATGGGTGTGCAGTATGGCTTTGGGGAACCCGGTAGTACCAGAGGAAAAGTAAATCGCCGCCAGGTCGTCGTCCGAGAGCTTTATGTCGGGCGCGCGGGAGGTCGTGTAGGTGATGAGCTTGTTGTAGCTCTCTGCAAAGGTCGGGCAGTCGTCGCCGACATAAAAACGGTATTTGACACGTGTCAGGCTGTCGCAGATCTGCTCAATCCGCCCGACAAACTCGGGGCCGAAAACCAGCACGTCGACGTCGGCAAGCTCGGCGCAGTATTTGATTTCCTCGGCGGTATAACGGAAGTTCATCGGCACGGCAAACGCCCCGGTCTTGAGAATCCCGAAATATATAGGCAGCCACTCAAGGCAGTTCATGAGCAGAAGCGCCACCTTGTCGCCTTTTTTTATTCCGCGCGAGAGCAACAGGTTTGCAAAGCGGTTTGCCCGCCGCTCAAATTCCCCCCAGGTAAGTTCGGTGCGGAAGGGGCGGTAGAAACTCGCTTCAATCAGCGAATATTCCTTCCATGTTACCTGTTTTTCCTCAGGCAGCGCGGGGTTAATCTCGACAAGCGCCACCTCGTCGCGGTAGAGCGCAGCATTCTGCGCCAGCAGTTCGGTTATAGGCATCTCTCCATCCTTCCTTGGCTTAGGTGTTGGTTTTAACAGTATTTCCTGTGGCTCTTGGGGCGCTCACGTATCCTGCAAAGGCCGACTCGACCACCGCCTTGTCGGGCGCTCCGGTCAGAAGGCTTACCACCGGCACAATTAAGAGGCCGGCGAGCATGGCAAACACGCCGCAATTAATGGGAGACCTGAGCAGGGCCGGGAAATAGTTTCTGAAGAGCATATTGAGCACCATTATGCCGACCGCAAAACCGAAGGATGACCATGCGGCGGCCTTGGTGGTGCGCTTCCAGTAGAGGCAGAAGAGGAAGGGCGCCAAAAACGAGCCGGCGAGCGCGCCCCATGAAATACCCATTAGCTGAGCTATGTGCTCGAAATTATACCTGTACTGAAGTATCGCTATCGCGGCTGACAATGAAATGAACACGACTATCAACAGGCGCATGATTCCTATCTGCTGTCGCTCGCTCATGTGCTTTTTTAGATTTCCCTTAATAAGGTCGATAGTCACGGTAGAGCTCGAGGCCATAACAAGAGACGAGAGGGTAGACATCGAGGCCGAGAGCACAAGGATCACCACGACGCCGATTAGCACCGGGCCGAAGTTGCTGAGCATGGTCGGGACTATCGAATCGAATCCGGCAACCGGGTTGCCGTCGGGACCGACCTCGATATCGAACAGGCGCCCGAAGCCGCCGAGAAAATAGCAGCCGCCGGCAACGAAAAGGGCAAACACGGTAGAGATGACTGCCCCTCTTTTTATGGCGCCTTCATCCCTTATCGAGTAGAATTTGTTGACCATCTGAGGCAGACCCCAGGTGCCGAGCGAGGTCAGAAGGACGACAAAGAGAAGTGCTTTGGGGTCGGGCCCGAACACCGACGCAAAGGCTCCGGGCTCAGCACCCTCGGCAGTGATTTCAGACATCTTTGAGACCGCCTCGACAAGCCCGCCACGGGATTTGAGCACCGCGGACACAACCGCGATAATGCCGCCCAGCATGATTGTTGCCTGTATCGAATCGTTGATAACCTGCGCCATATATCCCCCGAGCACCACATACACGCAGGTGAGGGCCGACATAAGGATAATGCACCAGACATAGTCGATGCCGAAGGCCATGCCGAACAGGCGGGACAGCCCGTTGTAGAGCGAGGCGGAATAGGGAATGAGGAAAATAAAAACTATTATCGAAGCCCCGATTTTAAGACTCTTGCTCGCAAGACGCTTGCCGAAGAATTCGGGCATGGTCCTTGAGTCAAGCTGCTGGGTCATAATGCGGGTCCTGCGGCCGAGGATCATCCAGGCAAGCAGCGAGCCGATAACAGCGTTGCCGACTCCCACCCAGACCGCCGAAAGTCCGAATTTCCATCCGAACTGTCCGGCATAACCCACAAAGATAACCGCCGAAAAATAGGTCGAACCGTATGACAGGGCAGTAATCCAGGGGCCGACCATGCGCCCGCCCAACACAAACCTGTTGACATCAACCGAATTGCGGCGGCAGCGCACGCCGACATAGACCATTACGGCAAAGAACACTACCACCATCGAGAGCTTCACAATCATTGCAACCTCGTTTGACATACAGTCTCCTTCCTTTCTTGACGCTGTGCGTCAATTTTTCCCGAAGTCTGGTTCCGGGGAACGGAGGACCATAAAAAAAGTCCTCCGTATCGCTTGATACAGAGGACGACACAGAAGCAAAGTGCCGTGTTACCACCTCAATTCGCTGCAGCCTCACGACTGCAACCTCACCGGGTACGTGAACCAGAGTTCATTATACCCTTCCGCGCTAACGGGCGGTCCCGTCGCACCCTACTGATACCCCGTTACTATCCGGGTACTTTCAGGCCGCTGCTCTCGGGATGTATTCGGTCAACCTGTCCCCGCCGCCTCGCACCGCCCGGCGGCTCTCTGCCCCGGCTCCGGGCTGACTTACTTCTTCCCGGTCATCGCATTTAATTTGTGATGTATTATATCATCACTCAAAACGCTTGTCAATAACATTTTTCATTTTTTCCGCAAAATTGAGCACCTGACCATACGCTAAACCGCAGGTATGCCTGCCGCAGTATAAAATTGCCGGCCGGGATGTATGTAAAATATCATGAAAGGTATTGACAACCCGACATTTTCGGGATATAATGTTAAGGCTCAAAAGTCGGGCCATTAGCTCAGTTGGTCAGAGCTACCGGCTCATAACCGGTTGGTCCGGGGTTCGAGTCCCTGATGGCCCACCATGAAAAAAGCCTTTATCCATAAAGAGATAAGGGCTTTTTTACTTTTTATTGCAACCAGCAATATTGCTGGTCTTATGGAATTTTATCGAACATTTATCGAACACGCAGCTTAATTTCTATTCTGCCGCGTCTTTAGCACACCAAGCTGCCCGAGTGCACCGACAAGGCAGTCGTACAGCTCCCGCCGGTTTGCCAGCAGCATGAGCAGCATGAGACCCGCACCAAACGCCCACCAGAAAGGAACAGCGGCCACCGTCACGGCGCAGATTCCCGCAAGCAACAATGCGTTGGCCGAAAGCTTCAGATAATCGACCTTAAAGCGGATATACTTCTGGACGGTCACGGTACGGATTACAAACACCAAAAGGTAGCTGAGCAGTGTCGCTATCGCCGCACCCTGCGCACCCAGAGGCGGGATCAGCGAAAAGTTGAGCGCAAGATTTGCTAGTGCCCCGAACATTGAGGTCAGGAAGGATAGCCGGGTTTTTTTCTTGACCATATACACGCTGCCCATGAACATGGTCAGCGCCGAGGCTACCGCTGCCGCTGTCAGCACAGGGATATATACCCATGAGCCGGCATAGCTTGACGCAAACAACAGCCTGACAAACACGCGGCATAAAAGCGCGACGCCCGCGCCGACAAGGAACATCAGCCCCGAATAATACCCGAACACCCTGCCGAAAAATTCGGACTGCGCCTTCTCCTCCGCATCCCTGACCGCCGAAAACTGCCATGCCTCATAAAAGACCATGCAGACGAGCGTCAGCAGGGTCGGGATTTTGTAGGCGGCAGCATAAAGCCCGCTTATGCTGTCGCCGCAGAGCCAGGTCACAAAATAGCGGTCGGACACGTTGGTAATCCACCAGAAAATCGTGGTGGGTATCAACGGCAGGCTGTAGCGCAGCAGCTCGCGCATGAGCCCGCGGTCAAGTCTGCCCCGGGCAAGGTCGCGGTACAGTCCGGCGTATATCAGCAGCATAACCCCGACCATGAAGTCGGCGACCACCACAGAGAGCACGAAGCCGACAACTCCCATGTCAAAAAGGAGCAGGAACAAAAGGTTGAAGCAGATAACCAATGCGGTGTTGATTATCCCCTGCGCCGCAAAGAGCTTCGGGCGGTCGTTTGCACGGACATACTGGGCGCAGACCGAGTGGAAATTCGACGCGAGCACATATAGAATTATCAGCCAGACATAACCGGTAAAATAATCGACCAGAAAAAGCAGAGGCGACAGAATCAGAAAACCCGCCGATGCGGCGGCCAGCGCCCCGGCCCCGGTTCTCAGTACCGTCGGCTTGTCTGCCCTCGAGTCGAGCGCAAAGCGGAACACTCCGTCGGTGACCCCGAGGCAGGCCAGCGGGATGAGCAGGTTTGCGGTCTGCGAGATGAGCTCGGCGGTGTTGTATTGCTCCGGCAAAAGACAAGCAGTATACAGCGGCATGAGCAAAAGCACCAGGGCCTTCGACGCGAAGGTCCCGATGCCGAGTATTATGGTGTCCGACATCAGTTTTCTATATTGGTTCATGCAACTTCCCGGGGCATTGCCCCCGGACCCCCGCCAAAGGAACTTTTTTGAAAAAGGTTCCTTTGAAATCCTCAATAACTTCAAGCAAACACAAAAAAAGCTTATTATATGTAATTATAACCCGCGGAGAGATGATAATCAATAGCTTTGCCAAAATTGAGAAGTTCATTGCAAAAGAAGGCGCGCCGGGATATCTACCTGTAAAGTATGATTCGAGGCATGCACCGCGCGCATTCTCTTAGTCGACCAGCGGGCCGATGGCATTAACTAGCGATTTGGTTTGATAGTTTTTGGGGATTCTAAAACCCCTTTTCTCAAAAGGGGTTTTAGCGGGAGTTGGGGGCAGCGCCCCCAAAAAACGAAAACATAAAAGGGGCCTCTGCCCCTTTTATATACCCCGCCTGGCCGTGTACCGGCATTTAGAAACCCTGCTCTCTGCAAGGGCGGTGTCCTATCCTCCGTTTTTCTGCTCCCAGCGTCCTGCCCCCCGTGTCGAGACAAGTCAATCGAGGCGAGGGGAGGGAGGTCTGCAAACCCTTCGGAATTTATTTCGGACTCCTTTATTCTGTTGTGGGTCTTAACGCACGGTATCACGCACCACGCAGGAATTACGATATGTTAATGAATTATTCTTCTTCACCCTCGGCGTCCGGGTTGTCAAAGTCTATTTCCCGGGAAAAGAGGTCATCAAAGTAATCGGCGACGTCTTCGAATTCGTCGTCATCTTCGATGGTGACCCATTCGGGTACACCGTCCTCTCCGATTATCTCCTTGAGTATGGTATACTCGGCATATTCCTCATCGCCTTCCATGTCGTCAACCGGCATCAGGGCGTAATAAACATTTCCGTCAAGCTCGCAGCGCCCGATCAACTCGAACTGATATTCATTGCCTTCCTCGTCTGTCAGCGTGTAGATTTCGTCACCAAATTCCATATTATAAAGTCCTTTCAGTGAATCCTGTAGGGATTCGCTTTGCTGATTTTATTGTATCTTATCGCTCACAAAAAGTCAATACAAAAACGCAAAGAAATTATTTACTTTTTCTGTAACCGGGCCCATAATCGCGGCTGATAATTCTCACGCGGCGAATCATGTCTGGTCGGCTCGGAGTATGTCGGGAGGTCAGAGGTCGAGCACGCTTGACAAAACCGAGTTGCTGACAAGCATGCCGCGCGGGGTGAACCTGTAACCTGAATCATCTGCGATGACAAGCCCGAGGTCCATGAATTCACGGAACCTTGCATCGTACTTTTTATGCGGGTCAGACCCGAAGCGCCTTGCATACTCGCCGGCGACAAGCCCGGTCGTGCGGCGCATGGTAAGCATGACATATTCGGTCTCAAGGTCGGCGTCGGTCAGTTTTATCCGGCTGGCCTTATCCACATATTCACCACGGCAGAACCGCTCAAGGCTTGCGGGGCAGGCAAAGCGCTCGCCGCCGAAGCAGGAGTGGGCAGACGCCCCGAAGCCAAGGTATTCGTCACAGCTCCAGTATTTTATGTTGTGCCGGCATTCATACCCGGGCCGAGCAAAATTGCTGATTTCGTATTGATAAAATCCGCTCCCGGCCAAAAACTCTATTGTGCCGAGATACATTTCGGCAACCTCGTCCTCGCCGGGCAGCTCCGGCCGGCCGGCCGTCTTCCCGAAGGGCGTGCCCTCCTCGATTTTAAGGCAGTAGGCCGAGACATGCTCGGGCTCCAGATCCGAGAGCCGCTTGAGAGTATTTAACAGGCTTTTTGTGCTCTGGCCCGGGATTCCTATCATGATATCGGCGCTGATATTTCCAAACCCCGCGTCGCGCGCGTCGTGATAGGTTCTAAAAAAATCCGACACGGTGTGGATTCTGCCGAGAGAGAGCAGTTCGCCGTCATCAAGGCTCTGCGCGCCGATGCTCAGACGGTTGACCCCCAGCGTCCGCAGGCCGCGCAGGTACCCGGCATCAGCCGTCGCCGGGTTGCACTCGCAGGATACCTCGGCATCGGGGGCAATGTCATAATTGCCATGCAGCGCCTCAAAAAGCAGCCCGAAATCGCGCAGTGAAAGCAAGGTCGGCGTGCCGCCGCCGAAATACACCGTGTCGACGGTGTGCTCCCTGCACATACGGCTCCAAACCCTTAGCTGCCCCGCCACCGCCGCGGCATACCGGCTGATTTCCTCCTTTTGGCAGCCGGCATTGGAGTAAAAATCGCAGTAGGGGCACCTGCTCCGGCAGAAGGGTATGTGTATATATATGCCGAGTTTCTTTTTCATTTTATGAAAAATCCTGTCCCGGCGCCAGCCGGGCAGCCTGTTGTTATTGTATAACCTGCACAAAAGCTTTGTAAATTCTGATAAGCCCGTTTAGTCTTCGTCGTTCAGCCTGAAGACCGCCATGAAAGCCTCGGGTTCAATCTGAACCGAGCCGAGCTGACGCATCCTCTTTTTGCCTTCCTTCTGCTTTTCAAGAAGCTTTTTCTTCCGTGTTATGTCACCGCCGTAGCATTTTGCAAGCACGTCCTTACGCAGCGCCTTGACGGTCTCGCGCGCGATAATGCGCCTGCCTACCGCCGCCTGTATAGGCACCTCGAAAAGCTGGCGGGGTATGTTTTCCTTGAGCTTTTCGGCAATCCTGCGCGCCATGGAATAGACCTTGTCCTCATGTACGATAAATGTGAGCGCGTCGACCTGTTCGCCGTTTATCAGGAAATCAAGCTTGACCAGATTGCTCTCGGCATAACCGTCAAACTCGTAATCAAGCGAGGCATATCCCCGAGAGCGGCTCTTGAGGGCGTCGAAAAAATCAAATACAATCTCGGAGAGCGGCAACCGGTAGACAAGTTCTACCCGTGTGGGGTCGAGGTATTTCATATCGATAAACACCCCCCGCCGCTCCTGACAGAGCTCCATCAGCCCGCCGACATATTCGCTCGGCGTGATTATCCCGGCTTTGACTATCGGCTCGTATGCCTTCTCGATTTCGTCTGCCGACGGGAAGTCGGTCGGGTTGTCTATCTTTATCCTGCCCCGGTTTTTGCACTCTACCTCATAGATAACGCTCGGCGCGGTGGTTATCAGGTCAAGATTGAACTCGCGCTCGAGCCGCTCCTCGATGATTTCCATATGGAGCAGACCGAGGAAACCGCAGCGAAATCCGGATCCCAGCGCCACCGAGCTCTCGGGCTCAAAGACCAACGAGGCGTCGTTGAGCCTGAGCTTCTCAAGCGCTTCGCGCAGGTCTTCGTATCTGGCGCCGTCGGCAGGATATATGCCGGCGAAAACCATCGGGTTGACCTTCTTGAAACCCGGCAACGGCTCGGCGCAGGGCCGGTCGGCCGAGGTTATGGTATCGCCTACCCGCGTGTCGCCGACATTTTTTATTGAAGCAGTAATGTACCCTACATCGCCCGCCGCAAGGCAGTCACGCTTCTCCAGACCGAAGGGCTCCATAATCCCGACGTCGACCACCTCAAAGGTTTTCCTGCTGGACATCATCATTATCCTGTCCCCCGGGCGCACGCAGCCGTCCATCACCCGGACGTAAACCACCACCCCGAGGTAGCTGTCGTAGTAAGAGTCGAAAATCAGGCAGCGGAGCGGAGCGTCCTCATCTCCGCCGGGCGGCGGGATGTCCCTGACTATCCGCTCGAGCACCTGATCTATACCCGCTCCCAGCTTTGCCGAAATCGCCGGGCAGTCTGCGGCAGGTATGCCGATAATTTCTTCTATCTCGTTCCTTACCCGCTCAATATCGGCGGCCGGCAGGTCGATTTTGTTTATCACCGGCACGATTTCAAGATTTGCATCGATTGCAAGATAGGCGTTTGCCAGGGTCTGTGCCTCTACTCCCTGCGTGGCGTCGACAACCAAAAGCGCGCCCTCGCAGGCATTTAGCGAGCGCGATACCTCGTAGTTGAAGTCGACATGCCCCGGGGTGTCTATCAGGTTGAGGGTATAAACCTCGCCGTCTGGTGCGGTATAGTTAAGCCTCACGGCGTGCGCCTTGATTGTTATCCCGCGCTCGCGCTCAAGGTCCATGCTGTCGAGCAGCTGCTCCTTTATCTCGCGCTTTGAGACAGTAGAGGTTGCCTCAAGCAGCCGGTCGGCAAGCGTCGACTTGCCGTGGTCGATGTGGGCAATAATCGAGAAATTCCGTATGCGCTTTTGCCGGGCGGTCTTATCCATTTGACCTCCTTTGAGTATCCTGCGTTTTAGTCAAGGGGGGTGTCCCGAACAATTCAATTTATTATATAACAAAACAGGCATTTTCACAATAGAGTTTTTTTATTTCCCGGCATAGCGCAGCCGAGGGGGCCGCCCGGCCCCCTCTTTATTGTTTACTCCCGTTTTTTGTACGTATACTTTATCTGCCACCACAGCAGCAGCAAATTATCAGGAGCGCAATGATGATGATCCAAATGCACTCATCATCGAAAATATTGCATAAGCAGTTCATTACATGACCTCCCTTCCGGGCGCCGTGGCTCCTTGCCCGAATCTTTTCACGAGGATTGCTGAAGCTTGCTCCTCGGTATCATATTATGCGGGAAAAGTCAGAATGTGATATTTACAAGGAGTAAATTGTAAAATCACGGCGCACAATGGGGGTTTGTGTAGATATAGTTATTAGTATCAGTGGATGCTTGGAAACGCGCGGGCAGCACATCACAGCCATGCGGCTTACTAAACATTTCATAACATAATTAATAATTTGGCATAAAGTTTTTGGGAATTCTTAAGACCCTTTTTTCAAAAAGGGTCTTAAGCGGGGGTTCGGGGGCAGAGCCCCTTAAGAAAAGCGGGGCGGAGCCCCGCGAAAAAAGGGGAGCCCGGCCGGGCTCCCGTTTGGTTATTCAAGATGCAGGCTATCGCAATTGAGAAAGGCGTGTGCTCCCAGCAGCGAGTCGGTCGGCACATCGCGCACAGCACCGCACTTCTTGCAGCTTATGCGTATTGCATCGTCGAGCACCTCGGCAGAATATTCGCCGTCTCCGGGTTTGCAGCGGCAGAAAATTTTGTTTTCGGCCTCAAGGTCGTGAATGACGAACATTATTATATCGAATATCTGCGGGTCGGAGAGGATTTTTTCCTCCTCGCCGTGCAGCGAGGCAAAACTGCTGATACCGTTTGCCCGAAGAATATCGAGCAGCTCGAGCTCGGACCGTGCCAGCTCGGCCCGTATGCGTTCGGCGTCGCCGGTAAAACTGATGTTGATGTCAGAGTAAGGGCAGGCCAGCGCAAACAAATCCCGCCCGAAGAACAAGGTTGAACTTATCGTGAAATTATGGGGTCTCGGGCAGAATATGCAGGGCACTGTCAGCCTCACCTTTCCGTCCTTTGAGTAGGCAACCGACATTTCGCTGTGCCCGCAGTCGCATTTTAGCTTTATTATGTCTGCAGATAGTGAAAACAGACCTACAGCGCTCAGTATACCGGCCCCGCAGTAAGGACAGCGGTAAGCGACGGTAGTCTGTTTTGAATCAAGAACCATATGTTGTATCCATCCCTTTCCCGATACCCCGGGCGTGCGCCCGCGGTATTCCCGGTCGGATTCATACCGGGAAATGATAATCAGAGCATGAAAGCTTCACCCTTCATTTTGGCTTGTTTGGCTGCGCCGGCGGCCGGCAGCCTGCTACCAGTATATGACTCACGGGTGCCTGATGCAATAAGTCAAGCCGCGGGCAGAGGCATTTTGCAGATATAAAATCTATAATGATATTATTGCCTGAAATTGCCGCTCTGATGTGTGCAGGCTTGTCCGCAGGCCTGCCTTGTTAAGCCGGGTTAAAAATCAAGCTCAAGCCCTTCAATAAGCTCCTCGGAAACAAGGGTACCGTATTTCTCCTTCATCTGACTGAACCAGTCTTCGAACATTTTGTCGACAAGAGCAAGCTTTGCATTTACAACGTTAACCGGGTCGCCGTCAGACTCGTAATAGACAATGTATGCGCCATAGTTCGAGGAAATTACGGCCATATCTCCTACTTTGCGTGCCTCGGCACCGTAAAGCCAGCCGTCTATCTCGGAGCGCATATCGCCCTTTGCCACATTCTCATAATAAATCTTACCGCTGTCGGAATGCTCGGCGGCATACCTCTCAAAAACCCCATATATCACCTGTTCCTCGGCTCTGAGCCGATTCAAAATGCTCTCGGCCGCAGCCGCCGCATCCTCGGGAGAGGCGTATTTTTCCGGGGACAGCACAATAACTCCGATATTCCTGGTCGGCGTGGTGTCTGTGCTGCCATCCTGCTTTATCTGCGCCTGAATCATCTCATCGGTAACCGAGCCTAAAAACCTTTCCTCAAGCACCTCGGAATACTTGCGCGAGAGACTCTCAAGCTCGTAGGCAGCCTGCAGCACCGCCTCGGTGATGTATGTATTGTTATAAATCTGGGCCAGATAATCGTCGAGCGAATATCCGTCGGTTGCGGCGACTATCCGGTGCTGGACCAGCGTATCCTCAATTGACCGAAGGTCTTCCGAGTCGAGCTCCACTCCGTCGTCCGCGGCAGCGTTGCACCATATAAGAAGTGAGGTCAGTATGTCGGTCGCCCGCACGACGAGTATGTCGTACCAGGTGTGCTGGTCGTCGTACATCTGGTCTTTGAGCGATTTTTCGGCGTCGAAATTATGCTCGATTAAATCCTCCTCGGTAAACTCATAGGCCGCCTTGTAGATGTAATAGACAAGCAGTCCCTCCGAAGCCTTGAACTTTAGCCCTTTCTCTGTCGTGTCCCCGGTGTCTTCTGTCCTGTCTGTGTCATTATCACCCTTATCGCCGTCCTTGCAGGAAGCAAGGGCAAAGATACAGCAGAGCGCAAGCAGGACACACAAAAGCCTTGCATAAGTTTTCATGACCAAAAGCCTTTCTTAAGTTAATTTTTGGCTGCCTTATCTTCTACGGGACCCGATGAGCTGATCTTAACTTTGGAGATACAAGCGGGTGTGGATACACCCGCTTTGTTTACGCCTTTACCTTGTTTGCGGCTTTTTCGTTTATGGTGACACCATACTGCTCGGTCTTTTCGGTCACCCAACTCTCGGTTCTCTCAAAGATAATTTCGTTCTTGACGCTGACATACCACGCCGGTTTGCCCTCGCCGTCGTAATACATGATATGGAAGCCGTAATCTGTCTCGACAATACCGACATCCCCGACCTTCCGCGATTCGTCAAAGAGCCACTCTTCGAACTCCTTGACCATCTGACCGCGGACGACGCCGGTGTAGAAGTTGTTTGAGTCCTCGTTGTACTCGTCGGCAAGCGCTTCGAAGGCCTCTTTTGTCATCTCGCCGCTCTTATACAGGTCAAGCACGCGCTCGGCCTCTGCCTCGGGGTCATCGTGGTTATCATGCTTGAAGAGGATATGCCCGACATTTCTGGTTATCTGCTCATCGCGGCCCATGGGGGAAAGCATGTAATAGACCGTGACCGAATAGCCGTTGTCGTCGCTCTTCTCGATTTTGGTCATATCGCCGGTTGCCCTTGAGCTGTCGCAGAGCCACTTTACCTCGTCGGAGGCACCCTCGGCGGTCGGATCGCTGTAAGGATAGTATTTAGTCTTCAGTCCTTCAAGTTTTGTGGTAAGATAGCTTACAAGGTCAATTTCAATCGAGTTGAATATTTTATCAAGTGTATCGGAGCTACCGGGCGGCTCTACTGTTTCCCCGGCAAGCGCCTTCTCGACGGCATCGGCAACCACCGCAGCCTTGCGGGTATTCAGCTCTGCCTCGTCGGGGAGCAGGTCTTCACTGTATTCCTCTGCCTTCTTTTCGTAAAGAGTATCAAAGTATGTGTCGGCCTCATGCTCGGCGACATACCGCCTGAAGGCCTCCCCGGTTGTGCAGGCCAAAAGTTCATTTGCATATTCTTCTGCTTTGGCCTTTTCAGCATCAAAATCATATGAGGGGTCATCACTTACCTTTGATGCCGAGAAGGTGTATGAGAGGAAATCGGCGGTCCAGAAATCGGTCTTGTGCTCCTCGTAATAGGCATCGACATCGCCGTCGGTTATCGCGTCCGAAATTTCCTCCCCGATTATTTTGGCGCATTTGGCGGCAAGCTGAGACATCTCAAGCGCCCGGCGGATATCCTTGATTCTCACGCCGGGACCGTACATCAGGGTGGTAAAGGTATTAATCGGATATCCTTCTTCGGCGGCCTTGGACTTCAGGGTCTCGATGTTCTCGTCGATGAGCTGATAATCCTCATCGTCAAGCGTGATTCCACGAGCGCGCGCCTCCTCGCAGTACACCATCATTCCCTTAACCTGCTCAAGGGTGGCATCCATGAAATAATCAAACCAGGTTATACCCTCGTCATACTCCTGAGCCTTGAGGGACTTGCTTGTGTCAAGCCCAAGATATCGCGCGTAACTCCCGTAAATGTTGAGGAAGCTGTTGTAATTGGCATAGAAATAATACGACATTTCCGTGCCGTTTATCGAATAGTTCTCGCTTCTCGCCACGGTCGACCAGCGGAGCAAATACCCGCTGTCAGACAAGGCGCTGAGCACTACGAGCACAACCAAAAGGGTAAGGATAAGTACGACAGTGAGCGTCCATACCCATGTGGGGGTCTGCTTTTTCCGCTTTTTGGGGACATATAAGCTATTGCCTGCCGAGCTCTCGGCCAGCTGTTGTGTTTTTCTGAGTTTTTCTCTGCTGCCTTTTCCCATAAGAATGACTTCCTTTAGCTGTAATATGGTGCGGGAATATCCCGATTCTAAAAAACGGTAGCTTATATTATATCCTGTAACCTTGATAGTTATATGAACATAATATGAACTTAATACAAACTTTTCTTAGTTTTGAAGCTTTGCAGTGTCAGATATACATAATTACCGGGAGAACCATCGGACGGCGCTTGGTCTTGGCGTACAGGAACTTCGATATGTCGTCCCTTACCCTTCCCTTAAGTGAGACGTTGTCGATTTTCCCCCTTGTGTTAATGCCGGCAAAAAGGGCGTTTGTGGCAACCTCCCGAAGTTGCTCCATGAGCTCGTCCGACTCGCGGACATACACAAACCCGCGGGAAACGATATCCGGCCCCGAGAGCAGCAGCCGCTCGTCGGGGTCAATCGAGGCCACCACCACGACCAGCCCGTCCTGCGCCAGATGCCTGCGGTCGCGCAACACGATATTTCCGATGTCTCCCACGCTGTTGCCGTCGACCAGCACCTTCCCGGCCTGCACGGTCTCGGTCAGCGCCGCCCCCCGGCTGCCGATTTCAAGCACCCGCCCGAGTTCGGGTATGAAGATATTTGCGCTGTCCATGCCCAGCGAGAGGGCAAGCTCGCGGTTGGCATACAGATGACGGTATTCGCCGTGAACCGGCATGAAGTATTTCGGCTTTACCAGCGCTTGAATGAGCTTGAGCTCCTCCTGACATGCGTGTCCCGACACATGGACCTCGAAAATGCTGTCGTGAAGCACCTTCACGCCGTTGCGGCAGAGCTCGTTTATCACCCGGCCGATGAGCTTTTCGTTCCCCGGGATTGCGCTCGACGAGAGCACCACCAGATCCCCGGGGCCGAGCGTGACCTGATTGTGGTCCGAGAAGGCCATACGGTAGAGCGCCGACATCGGCTCGCCCTGGGTTCCGGTAGTTATCAGCGTGAGCTGCTCGGGGGAATAACGCTTGATTTCGCTAATGTCGATAAGCACCCCGGGGGGAATATTCATATACCCGAGCTCGGTCGCAGCCCCGACGATATTTAGCATGCTCCGCCCGGTTATTGCCACCTTGCGCCCGCGGCGCGCGCTGATGTCAATAATCTGCTTGACGCGGTGAACGTTTGAGGAAAAGGTGGCGATGATTATCCTTTTGTCGTTGTTTACCGTGAAGATGTATTCAAGCGATTTCCCTACCTTGCTCTCGGAGGGGGTGTATCCCGGGCGCTCGGCGTTGGTCGAATCACACATGAGGAGCAGTACCCCTTTGCGCCCCAGCTCGCCCAGGCGCGTGAGATCCATCATCTCGCCGTCATAGGGCGAGGTGTCGAGCTTGAAGTCGCCCGAATGTATGACCACGCCGCGCGGTGTGGTGATAGCGAGGCAGCAGGCGTCGGCAATCGAGTGATTTACCCTTATAAATTCGACTGTAAAGACACCGAGCTTTATCGTATCCCCGGCGCTCACACAGATAAGATTCGGCTCCCAGGGCAGCTTGAATTCCCTGAGCTTGTTTTTCAAAATTCCGAGCGTGAGCTTGGTGCCGTAGACAGGCGGGTTTATCGAGCGCAGCACATAGGGCATGGCTCCGATATGGTCCTCGTGACCGTGCGTGAGGAGTATCCCGCGTATCTTGTCGCGCCGCTCCTCAAGGTAGGTTATGTCGGGGATGACAAGGTCAATCCCGAGCATGTCCTCATCGGGAAAGCTGAGCCCGCAGTCGATGACTATAATGTCGTGGCCGTACTCGAGCACCGTCATGTTTTTCCCGATTTCATTCACCCCGCCGAGCGGGATTACCCGCAGCTTTGAGGATTCCCGCTCTCCCCTGCCCGGCCGGCCGGGCTTTCTGACCCTTGTGGCATGAAGCAGTTTTCCGTTTTCTTTTTTATCCATAAATTATCCTTTCGTATTAGTGTCCCTGTTTATTAAGCTGTTTTTTTATCAAGGCATGCAAACACAGCCTCCCCTTACCCTGCGGCAACGACCACCCGCGGGGTGCGTGAGGCTAAAGCAAAAAAGCGGCCACACAAACTGATTTATTATATATCACATTGTAAATTTTGTCAACTCATTTTTCGAGCACAGGTTTCCCGGGCCGGCCTCATACCTGCAGCGGCAGGTTTCAGTGTATAACAGCCGACAGCAACCATGCCAGCCCGGTGACAAATGACCCGCTGAGCAGTCCGGCAACAAAGAGCCATACCCGCATAGCCGGGCCCGGAGCTCCTCGCTTGCTGTCGCAAGACGAAAAGCTGTTTTCTTCAACTATCCGGTTGGCTTCGCGAAGCAGGTCGCTGTGCGTGTGCGGCCTTATGTCGGCGTCGGGTTTGACAATAAAATATGCGGTTTCAAACATGCTGCTTCCGGTTCCGTTGAGCACGATCATTTGCCTTGAACAGCCCTTGATTGCCATTGTTTTTCCTCCTTCCGAAATGCTCCGGCATCCTGAATCTGCGTCAGGATGCTCAAACTTATTAATGCTTCCCGAAAGGTTGCCGAGCCTTTTGCCGGGAACAGACGATATGTACACTCCTATTATTTCCCGGGGAAGGAAGCTCTAAACACGGGGGAAAAACAAACGACAGACAAGGCACGAGAAGAATATGCCGAAAATCATGACTGCTATGGCTACCGGAAAGGCATGCCTGCTCCGTCTGACGCCGGCGGCCGAAAAGTAAACGGTAATGACATAAATCAGGGTATCGGTGCTGCCCATTATCACCGAGGCGCAGAAGGCTTCAAAGCTGTCGGCGCCGTATTTTTCAAGCAGCGCCGAAAAAACCGCGGTCGAAGCGCTCCCAGAAACCGGGCGGGTGAGCAACAGCGGGAGCAGCCCTTCGGGTATTCCGAGTACTGCGGCGGCCGGCGCGATTTTTTCGCAGACAAAATCCACCGCTCCCGAGGCATTTAGCATGCTGACCGCGCATACCAGCGCGACAAGCGTGGGGAGCAGCCCCACGGCGGTATCAAGTCCTGTTTTCGCACCCTTGATAAAGCTGTCGAAAAACCGGCTGCCGCCTGCAATCATAATAAGCCCGGCGGCACACACTATGACCGGAATTATAAGCGAGGAAAAAAACCCGGCCACAACTATCCTCCACGACTCCCCGGCGAAGCTGTCGCGGCTCCCGAGGCTGCACCCCCGGCAGTTTTGCCCGTCGCGGCTGCCGCCGCTCCGGAAACCACATTACCGGTTCTGGGCTTTCTGCCCGCCGGCCCCCTCCCTGCCGCCGCAGCTGCCCTTGAGAGCAAGAGGGCAAAGACTGCACAAGAGGCCGAGCAAATCCAGACCGGGACCACAATTATAAAGGGCTGCGCCGAGCCCGCGGCACGCCGCAGGGCAATCACCGTCGAGGGCAGGATCGACATCGACGCGGTGTTGAGTACGGCAAGTGTTATCATGTCGTCCGAGGCGCGGGACGGGTCGGGATTTGCCGCCTGCATTTTCTGCATCGCGCGTATGCCGAGCGGGGTGGCGGCGTTTCCGAGCCCGAGCAGGTTTGCGCTGATGTTGGCGGCGATTTCCTCCGCACCCTGCCGGGTCCTGTAGGCGGTCGGGAAAAAGACCCGTAAAAACGGAGACATAAGCGCCGATAAGCGCCTTATCAGCCCGGCATCCTCGAGAACCTGCATAATCCCGCACCACAGGCACATGATTCCGACGAGGGTAAGTACAAGCTCCACCGCCTGTGCCGCACCGTCAAGCACCGCGTTAGAAAGGCCGGCCGTATTTCCTGTCGCTATGGCAAAAACAAGTGAGATCAGACAGATGATACCAAACACCCACCCGAGCATTTTTTATCCTCCCGATATAACAGTATTCGACATAATCTACGGTATTGTGACATTTCTTAAAAAAATAAGTCACAAACCAACAAAAATAACCATTATATGGTATTGACAAACTCAAAAAAATGGTGTATAATAATGGCATAAATACTACGGAACTGTCCCGTAGGGGATTATTGTGCTCTATGAAAGGAGTTGTAAAAGCCAATGAAATCTACAGGAATGGTACGTCCGGTGGATGAGTTGGGGCGGATAGTTCTGCCGAAGGAAATACGCACAACCTTCGACATCAATCCGAAGGATTCGGTAGAAATATTCACCGACGGCGACAGGATTATTCTGTCAAAATATCTGCCTGCGTGTATTTTCTGTGGAAATGCCGATCAGGTCATATTCTTCAACGGCAAGCGCATTTGCACCGAGTGTCTCGAAAAGCTGAAGACTATGCTCTAATATTCTATTTCGGCATCTCCCAAAATATAACGGCGGGCCGCACAGTGCGGCCTGCCGTTATGTTTTTTTCGGGGTTTATGTGGGGGCGCTGTCCCCACACCCCCGCTTAAGGAACTTTTTTAAAAAAAGTTCCTTAAGAATCCTCAAAACTTTTCAAACCTATATCGCTTATACTGCATGCGCGGTCCCCACAACCCGCGCCTTGCTGCCATAAGCTCACTCGCTGATTTTATCTAAGCATCATCGCGGTTTGTTTTAAGTTTTTCAGATGCCCATTGAATAGTCGCGATAATCTCCCCCGCAAAGAAAAAGAGCGCCAAGACTATTATTATCATAGGCATGTACACAAGCGTTTGGTCAAAATAAAGCCTTAAGACATAGTAAACCGGAACCGCCGAGACGACAATACCGATAAAGGGCAGACGGTCGGTCGCCGCGCAGATAACCGAGCTTACCAGAAAAACCCCGAAAAGCACCAGATACTCGCGAAAGCCCTTGACATTGGTGAGAACGGTCTGAACCTCCCCGGTTTCCTCATCGACAACAGGGTCTCCGAACGTGAAGTATGAATATAAAATAAAAAGCAATATGAGAAAGCACACAAAATACCCAAACCCTTCGGTGAATCTCTTGCAGTATTTCAAAACGACCTCCGGTACCGTCACCCACGCCGG
The DNA here is from genome assembly GCA_012727435.1 of Clostridiales bacterium. Lineage (GTDB taxonomy): Bacteria > Bacillota > Clostridia > Oscillospirales > CAG-272 > UMGS1002. The sequence continues at coordinate 24,444 of JAAYHB010000003.1, forward strand.
GCAAAGGTGACTGTTTTATGCTAAAGACATATGCCCCGGTTGTCAAGTCATACCGGCTTTTTGCCTCAGGACATATACCGTGCTCAGCACCGGTTGCGACTACCCATAGCAAGCTTTGAACTTTTCGGATTTATTCTATCATACAGAAAGCCTCATTTCAAGTATTTCTCGACAAACCGTATTGCAGGGTGTGTTTTTTTATGCTATAATTACAATGGCAGTATTTGAGTGGTACGGCAACTTTAGTTTTTCGGTTTTTGGAGACAAAATGAACATCAACTGTCTGATAAAAACAATCGAGACCGGCGGACTTGACGACATATTTGCCTCTCTTTACCCCGGAGCAGATATCCTCGACGTGCGTACCCGCTATCTTGACGCGGCAAAAAACTTCCTCGGCATGTTCGGCCCGGGGCGGGAGGTAATGCTCTTTTCGGTACCGGGGCGCAGCGAGCTGTCGGGCAACCACACCGACCACAACCGCGGCTGCGTCATTGCCTCGTCTGTCGACCTCGACATAATAGCCATAGCCTCTCCCCGCACTGACCGGCAGATAAGGCTCAAGAGCGAGGGGCTGCCGCAGAACAGCGTCGATATAGACCGATACACCAAGCCCGATCCGGCGAAATTCGGCAACTCAGCCTCGCTCATCGCCGGCATGTGTACCGGGTTCGCAAAGTCCGGATATTCTGTCGGCGGGTTTGACGCATACACCACCTCAAAAATCCCCAAAGGGACAGGGCTTTCTTCTTCCGCCGCTTTTGAGGTGATGGTCGGGACAATTCTGAACCACTTCTACAATGGCGGGAAAGTCGATAATGTCGAAATCGCAAAAATCGCTCAGTATGCCGAAAACGAATTTTTCGGCAAGCCCTGCGGGCTCATGGACCAGATAGCCTGCGCCGTCGGGGGAATTGTGGCTATCGACTTTGCCAGCCCTGAAAATCCTCTGATCGAAAAACTGGACTTCGACCTGACCTCAAGGGGCTACAACCTCTGCATTGTCGACACCCGGGGCAGCCACGCCGGGCTGACCGACGAATACGCCGCAATCCCCGGCGAAATGAAGGAAGTGGCTTCTCACTTCGGGCGGACCTGCCTGCGCGAGGTCGACGAAAGAGAACTCATGGCGGCTATACCGGAACTCAGAGAAAAATACGGCGACCGTGCCGTCCTGCGTGCGCTGCACTTCATGGAGGAAAACAAGCGGGTTGCCGAGCAAAAGCAGGCGCTGCGCGGGGGCGACCTCGGCCGTTATTTTGCCTGTGTCATTGCCTCGGGACGCTCGTCCTTCTGCTACCTTCAGAATGTATTCACCCCCAAAAACATAAAGGAACAGGGGCTGTCATTGGCCCTCTGCCTTGCCGAGGGATACCTTGCCGGAAAGACCGCCGCATGGCGGGTTCACGGCGGGGGCTTTGCCGGCTCGATTCAGGCATATGTAAAATCAGACGATGTCGAAGGGTTCAGGCAGCTCATGGACGGGGTGTTCGGACGCGGGGCATGCTCGGTGCTTAACATACGCCAGCAGGGAGCTATTCGCCTCTGCTGATATGTGCATGACCTCCTAATAAAATCAAAGAGAGAAAAATTATGAAAACAAAGCACGGCGATGACCGCAACCGGCCGGAGGGCTCCGGCAAAATCAACTGGAAACTGCTTTTAATTCTGATACTGAACACAACCGTCATATTCGGGTTTTACCGCTTTGCGATAACCCAGAAATATTATTTTTATGTTATGTGGGCTTACATGGCGGCAACCTCGGCCTTAGCGATCGGCTATGTCGTCTACAACCGCGGTTTTTCGCGCCGGGGGGTGACCAAAGACATGCTGCCCGACACGATGACCGATGAAGAAAAGCAGGCTTTCATCGACGACGGCGAGCGGCGGATGAAAAAATCCAAGTGGATGCTGACCCTGCTGTTTCCGTTTATTTTCACCTTCATCTATGATGTTCTGGAACTGTTTGTCGGCGACCAATTGTTCAGATTGTTTAGCTGAAGATTTAAGATGACATACAGAATCATATCTCTTTATTCGGGCTCGGGCGGCAATTCGCTGCTTATTTGCGCCGGAGGAGCCAATATTCTGATAGATGCCGGCAAGAGCGCCCGCACGCTCTGCCGGTCACTTTGTGCGGTAGGCTCGGACATTCAAAAAATCGATGCGATTTTCATCACGCATGAGCACACCGACCACATCGGCGCGCTCGAGACCCTCTCAAAGAAGTACCGCATACCCGTACATATGACAGAAGCGTCTGCCGCCCGTGTCCTGCCGAGCTGCCATGCCTTTCTGGACGGACTGCTCACCACACATCCGACCGAGTTTTTGGTGTCTCTTGGCGGGCTCAGTGTAACCTCCTTCCCCACCTCGCACGACAGCGCCTGCTGTGTCGGCTACCGGATTGAGTTTTACGACGGCGGCATCTTGCGCGCCCTCGGCTGCCTGACCGACACCGGTTGCGTCACAAGACATATTGTCGAGGGACTTTGGGGCTGCGAGGCTGTGGTTCTTGAGTCCAATCACGACATAAAAATGCTCAGGCGCGGCCCCTACCCCGAGTATCTCAAGGCCCGCATACTCTCAAGGTACGGCCATCTCTCAAACGACGACTGTGCGGCGCTCTCGGCAAAGCTGGCTGAGGCCGGCGCCCGGCATATCCTGCTCGCCCATCTCAGCCGCGAAAACAACCGCCCCGAGCTTGCCCGTGCAACCGTGCGCGCCGCGGTGCCCGACAATGAGGTGCGCATACTTGTCGCCGACCCCGACGAGCCGGTCCCCTTTGCCTGAATTGACCTGCCGGGTATCTGTCAGCACGCAGCATACCGCTTCCGCGGTACGCCAGACACCTTCCCAAATGCAAAATAAATGACAGAGGCCGGGGTCTCTGCCATTTATTTTTTGTAAATATCTACGATTGAACCGGCATTTCTGCTGTGATATAATAATTTGAGCAGCATTTATGCGACCAAAAAAACCGATTACCCTGCCAATTCATAAACGGAAGGTTAATAAAAATGAAACTCACATTTCTCGGGACAAGCCACGGAGTACCCGAAGCCGACAGGTACTGCTCCTGTACGCTGGTCGAAACCGGCGGCCGGAAATATCTGGTCGATGCCGGCGGGCCGGTCATGGATCTCTTGATACGCAGGGGAGTTGACCCTGCCGATATCGCCGCCATATTCGTCACGCATATGCACGGCGACCACACAAACGGGCTGCCGGCCTTTACCGACCTGATATCCTGGTATTTCAAGGCCGCCGTACCCTCTATTTACCTGCCCGACCCGCGCGGAATTGACGCTCTGCGGCTCTGGAACACGGTAGTCCACGGGCGGGAGCCCCGCCTCCTCAATTACATTGCATACGAGGAGGGGATAATCTACAATGACGGCACCCTGCGGGTCAGCGCGATAAAAACCCAACATACCGGCCTGTCATATGCTTTCCTTCTTGAAACCGGCGAGTGCCGGGTGGTCTTCACCGGCGACCTTGCCGGCCCCGATAAGGATTTCCCCGCGGTCTGCTTTGAGCTAGACTGTGACGCCATTATCTGCGAAGCCGCGCATTTCACGGTTGAGGCGGCCGCCCCGACATTTGAGAAGTGCCGCACAAAGCGCATATATCTAAACCACATCGCGCCACGCCGCACAGAGGGCATCAAAGCGCTAACAGATTCGAACCCGCCCTATGAGCTGATTGTCGTCAACGACGGATATGAGGCCGAAATCTGACCTTTTTGCATAGCTTTATTGCTTCGTTTCATGTGAAACGGAGCTTTTTTCTTGCTTTGGCAGGGATATGAATTGACGAAAACCATCGAAAAAGCGTGCATTCTGTCACATATTACTGGTGAAAATCATATTATGGTAGCAGGAAAAACCCTCAATATTCAGGAAAGGATGGATATGGGATTTATGAGCAGCTATAACAATGAAAGCTGTGGACTCAGCACCTGCTGCCTTGGTCTTGTGCTCGGGGTTATCGCCGCCGTCATTTTCGGGATACTCTTCTTCTTCGGCCTTATCCCCGAGGCGTTAGCCGGCATAGCCATAGCGCTGGAACTGGCGGTTGTTCTGCTGGTCCTCCTGTTTGTCGGAGCATATATCTCCGAGAAAAATCCAAGCTATTTTCTCTCAAGATGCCTGTGCAGACACGCTGCCTGCCTTCTGGCCGGTATCATCGGCACAATAGTGGCCGGTACAATCGCAATGTCGATTCTGATTGTGCCCGGTCTTGTCAGTTCCGCAATAGCCGTGGCGCTTGTGGCCTTCTTCTATGCTCTGATGCTGACCGAAACGGTCGGATTTTTACTCTGCTTTGCCTGCAAGGCACACCGCTGCAAGGAAGGCGTCTGACCCCCCTTACCCCGACCGGGCTTGCAGGAATAGTCCCGTAGGATAAGCAGCATTACCGGTTTTCCCCGGCCCCGCAAAACAGCGGGGCCGGGGTTGACGGACTTGGACCATATCCCATTGACAACCACCGGAGGTTCTGATATAATGACGTTTGAGAAAATTTCGACAAAGGGGATACGAATCAGTGGAAAAATCATGGCTGAATCTTGAGGGAAAATCGATTATCGTCACCGGTGGCGCATCGGGCATCGGATATGCGACCGCTCAGGAATTGCTCTACGACGGCGCTTATGTCACGGTTTGCGATATAGCACCAAGGGCCCCGGAATTTGACGTTTCGTCCGGTAAATACCTGTATGTTCAAACCGATGTCTCGGACAAAAAAAGCGTTGACAACATGATTGCCAAAGTACTCGAAACCTTTGGCCGGATAGACGTTTTGGTAAACAATGCAGGAATCAACATCCCGCGCCTGCTCGTCGACGAGGCCGGACAGCAGGAGCTGACCGAGGAAATCTGGGACAAGGTGATGAACGTCAACGTAAAGGGCGTGTTCTTCTGCTCTCAGGCGGCGGCAAGGGTGATGATAAAGCAGAAGAGCGGCGTTATCATCAACATGTCTTCCGAGTCGGGGTCCGAGGGCTCCGAGGGGCAGAGCGTGTATGCGGCCTCAAAGGGCGCGGTAAACCTGCTCACCCGCTCATGGGCCAAGGAGCTCGGCAAGAAGGGAATCCGCGTGGTCGGAGTTGCCCCCGGCATCATGGAGGCCACCGGGCTGCGCACACTTGAGTATGAATCGGCGCTGGCATATACAAGGGGTATCACGGTCGAGCAGCTTCGCGCAAATTACGCCAAGACCAGCACCATTCCGCTCAACCGGGCCGGAAAGCTTAGCGAGGTGGCAAACACCGTCGCCTTCCTTGCCAGCGAGCGCTCGGGCTACATCCACGGAGTCACGATAAATATCTCGGGCGGAAAGTCAAGACCTTAATGCACATACCGCAGGGGAGCTTCGCAAATGAAGCTCCCCGTTATTCATATCAGCAGCCGAAATCGGTTTTTTTCAAAGGTCAGCAGCCCTTCGTCGCGCATGCGGCTAAGCTCGCTGGTCATGGCGCTCCTGTCGACCGAGAGATAGTCGGCAAGCTGCTGACGGTTATACGGGATTTCAAACGATGCGCTCCCCTGCCGCCTTGATTCGCTTGAAAGATAAGACAGAAGCTTCTCCCTTGTGGTCCGCTTGGTCAGATGCGTGAGCTTTTCGTCCATCATAAGGTTCTTCCGGGCCATCACCGAGAGCAGATTGCGGACAAGCTTGACATGAAAGGCGCAGGAATTCGGACAGGTGGTTATGAGCCGCCTCACCTCAAGGAAGAGAATCCTCGAATCCTCGGCGGGCACCACGCTTATCTCAAGCTCTGTACCCTGAGTGCAGGCGTAGCCCTCGGCAAATACGTCGCCGGGCAGCGCTTCGGTTATTATGTTGCGGTTTCCCCAGAAATCCTCTTTGAGTATATGTACGCGGCCCGAGATAACCATACCTATCGAGTTTGTCGAGTCGCCGGAATGCAGGATTATTTGGTTTTTCTTATAGTCCCGCCCCGCAGCGCTCAGACAGCCGAGCAAGTGGTCAACCTCGTTGTCCTCCATACCCAAAAAGAGCTGCGATTTTTTTATTACCGCGATGTCTTTGCTGGTCATGAAAAATCTCCTATTGTTGTTATAACAACAGATTTGTTATATTTATTATATTATAATATAGCCGAAAAGTCAACAGTCCTAAAGAAGGAGAATACAAAATATGAAAAGAAAGATAATTCAGATCGACGAGGAGAAGTGCAACGGCTGCGGCGCCTGTGTTACGGCCTGCCACGAGGGGGCAATCGGCCTTGTGAACGGCAAAGCCAGACTGCTCCGCGACGATTACTGCGACGGGCTGGGCAACTGTCTGCCGGCCTGCCCGACCGGCGCTATCAGCTTCGTCGAGCGCGAGGCGGCGCCCTTCAACGAGGCCGCCGTGCTTGCAAACAAGCAGAGCAAAAAGGCAGACAATCCCCTGCCCTGCGGCTGTCCCGGAACTCGGTCAAGTCAGATAATCAGAAATCAGCCCGACAAAGAGCCGCGCGGGGCGGCGCCCGGCCCCAGCATGCTGGCACAATGGCCGGTGCAGATAAAACTGGTGCCTGTCAACGCCCCGTATTTTGACGGCGCGAACCTGCTCATCGCTGCCGACTGCGCAGCCTATGCCCGCGCGAGCTTTCACTCCGACTTCATGAACAACAAAATAACCATAATCGGCTGCCCGAAGCTCGATATGGTGGATTACTCCGAAAAGCTGACCGAGATTCTTAAATACAACAACATAAAAAGCCTTACCGTCGTGCGGATGGAAGTGCCCTGCTGCGGCGGTATCGAGGAGGCCGCAAAAGCCGCTCTTCGCCGAAGCGGTAAGTTCATTCCCTGGCAGGTGGTCACCCTCTCGACCGAAGGCGAAATTCTTGATTAAAATTTTGTGGGGCTCTGCCCCACACCCCGCTCAAGGAACTTTTTTGAAAAAAAGTTCCTTGAGAATCTTCAAAAAACTTCCTCAAAACTAAAAAAGGCTTTGTTTGCCCGGCAAAAAGCGCAGCGCCCGTCGCTGCGCTTTTTCGGATTTACTGCACATTCAGAAGTCCGGCTTCTTTTTGAAATGATTTTTGTAGTATTATCGGAGCTATCAGGCTGGTAACAATAATCAGGAGCACGATAAAAGGCATAATCGAGGCGTCGACAAGCCCGTATTCCACGCCCTTCTGAGCCGTGACAAGCGCCACCTCCGCGCGCACCATCATGGCCACACCGACCCGAAAGGAATCCCTGAGGCTGTACCCGCAGCAAGCCGCCGTCACCCCGCATCCTACAAGCTTGCCGAGCAGGCCGGCCACGACAAAGAGCAGGCCAAACACAATCATTCGGGTATCAAACCCGTCCGGTTTCAAGGAAATCCCGATGTTGGCGAAGAATACCGGAACAAAAATCATATATTCCAGAATATCCGCCTTGCGGTTGATATATTCCTTCTCGTGATTGATTGACAGGGTGAGCCCGACGATGTATGCGCCGATTATGTCGGCAACCCCGAACCACTTCTCGCTCGCGTAGGCGACAAGAAAACAGAGGGCGATGCCGAAAATAGGAATCAGGCGGTGGTGCGGATACTTTTTGTCAAGAAATCTGAACAGTTTGTCGGCAAAGAACGCGATAACCGCGATCACAACAAAATATACCAGCACTTGCAGTATTACGGTCAGAGGGGAAGCGGCCGCGTTGTCGCTGAGCGCCAGAACAAGAGAGAGTACAATAATGCCGAGTATATCATCGATAATTGCTGCGGCAACAACAGTTGCGCCTACCTTCGTGTCAAGTTTGCCGGCCTCGCGCAACGTGGCGACGCTGACACTGACCGATGTGGCCGTGAGAATTGTACCGTAAAACAGGTTTTTAATTATATTCCCGGTCGAGAGCGCGCCAAAGCCGCCGTTGCAGAGCGTGGCGACAAGAAATCCTAAGGCCAGCGGCACCACAATGCCGGCAATTGTAATTAGCACAACCCGGCCGCCGATGCGCTTGATTTTGTAAAGGTCTGTTTCAAGTCCGGCCGAAAACAAAAGCAGCACTACTCCGACCTTGGCGAAAATACTGATGCCTTCGCGGCCAAGCGGAGTCAGCAGCGTCTGATCCGGCACATAATTTATAAGCCCTATCAGAATGCCGGTCAAAAGCATTCCGACGACACCCGGTATCCTTATCCTCCCGCACAGCTTCATTAAGATTTTTGATATTATCATGATCAGCGCCAGCGGCAGCAGGATCGAATACAGTTCCATTGGAAAATCACCTCAACATTGAAGCCGGTTGTATGCCGGCTGAATGCATTGCAGTATTATATCAGTATGAATGTAAAATATCAATAATCCGTTTTTTTAATTTTTTTATTAATGAACTAAAAAAATATGTTAATAAGCAAAGGCGGTTTGCTACAAAAAAGCCCGCCCCGGCACGGGGCGGGCTGTATTCACCATCTCTTTAAGTATTTTCCCTCTTTATCCTTGAAGTATCCGCATAGTATAACAATAAGGTCAATCAGCGCACCGAATCCCAAAAGCCCTCCGGTCAGCAGCCAGAGTATTCCGGTCCCTATTTTTCCCACATAAAACCTGTGTATTCCGAGGTATCCGAGGAAAAAGCAGAGCAATGCAGCCAGAAGTCTTGACTTGTCAGACATTTTATTCTTTCCTCCTTAATTTTTGTCACCATAATTAATACTACTGCATGCACCGGACTTTGTCAACAATTTTCGGATACAATCCCACAGATACTTAATGTTTAACATGGACATACTATTGAAAAAGGCCAGAGGGCCGGAAAGGAAGCAAAACGAATGGGAAAGGACTTTAAATCAATAAATTTCATCCCGCCGGACACAGACAAAAAGCCCCCGGAAAATGACCCCGGGAAGAACAAGAAAAGCGCGACAAACAACCAATGGGCATCAACCGGGCTCAGGTATGAAAGCGATAACCGCGAGCGCCGGGACGGCCCGGGCGGGGAAGACAACTCCAACGGTGAAGGTTAACGCTTAAATTAGGGGCTGCTGCAATTGTTTGCGCAGCCCCGTTCTTGCATGCCCGCATCCCCTGATGTCCATATGCGCACCTTTATTGTTATAAAGCGGGAGTGTGGGGGCAGAGCCCCCAAAAGCATATTATACATTCCCCACGATAACCGTCTCAAGGTATTCTTTTGCCACCGCTACAAGGCGGTAGAGAAGCGAAATATCGGTCGGGGTGCTGCCGGCCATTTTGCGGCGGGGGAAGAAACGCGTGATATGCAGGGGTATTTTGCGGTCGACCGATGCCACCCATTCAGAGAGCTCCCGCATCTCGTCGGGCGAATCGTTTCCGCCGGGGACAATCAGGGTAGTCAGCTCGACATGAGAACATTTTGCGGCAGTCCTGATGAAATCAAGCACGATATCAAGATCCCCGCCGAGCTTTTTATACCATTCGCGGGTGAACCCCTTTAGGTCGATATTGAAGGCGTCGATATAGGGCAGTATCTGCTCAAGATGCGGCAGGGTGATTGAACCGTTTGTGACCACCACGTTTTTCATGCCCCGCCGCCGCACCTCAGCCGCCGTATCCCGCACATATTCCCAGCCCACAAGCGGCTCGTTGTAGGTGTAGGCAACTCCGATATTCCGGTATTTGCGCTGTGACTCGGCAAGCGAGGCGAGCAGGTCGGGCGGGTAATATTCCCACTGTACCGACTGCTCGTCGGCGCAGGAAATCTGGTGGTTCTGGCAGAACGGGCAGTCGAGATTGCACCCGAAGCTGCCCACAGATAAAATATATGTGCCGGGGCAAAACCTTGCGAGCGGCTTTTTTTCTATCGGGTCAAAAGCCATTGAGGTAATTTTGCCGTAATTGATACAGACGCTCGCCCCGCCCTCGTTTCTGCGCGCGCGGCAGAACCCGATCTGCCCCTCGCGCAGGCGGCAGTGCCTGAAGCACACCTGACAGGTGACGGTACCCTTGCTCTCGTCAGACATGCCGCACAACCTCAAAGCGCTGCAGCCTGATTTTATCCCGCTCGCCGGGATATATCCCGGCCTTTTTCATTGCAATCGATATCTGCTCCTCGACCGTGTCCACTCCCTCAAGGTCGGGGAGAAGCAGCCCGCGGCGGTAGCCGCAGGAGACAATTACGCCGTAGCGCTTGACGTCAAGCTCGTAGGGGGAGGATATATCCTCGGGTTTGCCGAGCACGTCGACGCTGTATTCGAGCAGCGGGAGCTCGTCCTCGCGGACCGGCATAAAGCGGGGGTCACGCGAACAGGAACTGACGCCGTTCTGAATAATTTCGTGGGCGATGCTCGGGGTTGTAGGCTCCGTCGTGCCGATACAACCGCGCAGCCGGCCATAGAGGTGCAGGGTCACAAACACGCCGGCCCGGTTTTTTGTCATCTCCCCGGGCAGGTTGGCCGGGGGTGATATCTTCTTGCCGGTCTTCACATATGTTTCGACGGTCAGGCGCGCCAAGCGCACATACGGATCCTCCTCGTCGGCGGCAGGCCTTTGAGGCCGCAGCGCGTCGAGATAGCGGCGCCCGGGGTCTGGGTCGCCAGGCTCAAATATGCAGACACCATATCCCACGCCGAAGGGCCCCTCGTATGACAGTCTTCGGGCTCTAACCGCAACCCCGTCAAAGCAGCCGGCCATCATTGTAAATGAGCGGTGGCCGCACTCACCGGCGGCACTGCAGAAAGATTCGTTCATTTTAAGCAGGCTGCCGAAATCGCCCTTGCCCATAATGTCCATTATCTGCCTGTCATACTGCGGGCCTTCCTTTCGGTATCCGTACGGCCCGCTGCGGGTGAGATAATGCGAGAGGTCGCCGCTGGCGACAACCGAGACCCGGCGGCCGAGCGTCTCCGCAACCTCCTTGATTATCATTCCGAGCCGGTAATGCTCGGCAAGCGAGAGACCCGAAAGGCCGATCCGCACGACCGGCGGGAGCTTTGCGCCGCCGTAGGCATTTCCGAGGAAATAAAGCGGCACCAGCGCCCCGTGGTCAATCTCAGGGCTCCGCTCACCCTCTGTGCCGGCCGGAAAACTGTTGCCGCGGGCAAGGTCGGCAAGCTCGCGGACAAACTCCTCGTCGTAGTCAACCGATATAGAGGTGGCATCGCCAAAGGCCGCAAAGCTGCCCCGGCCGCCGGCCCCCGGCGAAATGTGAAACCAGTCGGCGTAAATTACGCTGTGCGGCGAAATAATGACAATGGTGTCGGGACGGGACTCGGCGACAAACCCGGCGGCCTCATAATATGCATCTGTGGTCGCCTGAATTTTCTTCTCCTCCCCGCGCCCGACGCCGGGTATTATTATCGGCGGATGAGGAGCCATGACTGCATTGATAATGCCCATCTACAATCACCTCTTTGTGGGGGCGCTGCCTCCAAACCCCCGCTTAAGACCCTTCTTAAAATGGGTCTTAAGAATACCCAAAAAACTTATATGCCTGCTGTTACAATAGGTTTGGCAGCTATCTTAGTATCTCGCGTTCAATGATGTCGGCGACACCGCACTCTTCACAGGTATATCTGGTGATGTTTTTTGCCTTCGATTTTTGCGCGGCTTCGCTGCCGAGCAGCGCATAGCCGTGCCCGGCGTTCTCGATCATCATAAAATCGTTCCACATATCGCCAAAGGCATAGATATCCTCATTCGGTATGCCGTAAAACCTTGCTATCCGCTCAATCGCATACCATTTGTCAGCCCCGGCCGAACAGAGGCTCATGCGGATGTGGCTTACATCCTCGGTTGCCGGCATGAAATCCCATGAGGCGGCTATCACCTCATCCTGTCCGGCGGCCGCAACCATATCCTCTATCGCCCGCACTGCCTCATTGTCGGGCGGCGTTATAATAATTCGTGAGGCCGGTGTGTCGGGAATACTGCTTTTGTCGAAAATTGTCGCCGGCTCTGAGGTGTTCATCCTCTCCCTGTAATATTTCCCGTGATGTCCTTCTGTATACCACAGGGCGTTTTTATATTCGACATACATTGGTATATGACTTTCGTACTCAAAGGCAGCCTCAATTATGCGCCTTGTCATCATTGGGCTGATGCTGCATTCCGAGGGAGCGAAGGACTCGTCATACGGGTGAAACACATGGGCGCCGTTGAGGGCACAGACCGGGGAGTCAAGCCCCATGGCCTCATAAACCCACCGCATCATATTAAAATGCCTTGCCGAGGCTATCACCGGGATATGCCCCTGCTCGCGCGCCATGCGGAAGGCCTTTATAGTCCTCTCGTCAATCTCGTCGACCTTGGGCAGCACGGTGCAGTCAAGGTCGAAGGCTATAAGATATCTTTTGGGTTGCACTACAGCAGTCTCACTTCCGTATAGTTGTTCGCCTTTTTTATCCGGGCGCATTATATTATTGCTCCTTGAGTTTTCAGGGCCTTCTGCAGCTCGGCAATATTTATCTTGTCGACCGGAAGATTTTTTTCGGCGCATATGGCCGCCGCCGTGCCCGCGGCCTGCCCGAGAGCCATGCAGGTGGCCTGAACCCGGATTGAAGCGATTGCCTCCCTTGTTGCAGAAATCGTCCTCCCCGCGACCAGAAGGTTTTCCGAGCCCTTCGGTATAAGCGTCCGGTATGGGATATTGTAACCCTCGTCCACTCTCCTGAGGTCCTGTTCCCGGCTGTCGGGCTTATGTATGTCAATCGGATGCCCGCCCTTGGCAATCGTGTCGGGGAAGTCCTTCGGGCTGAGTATGTCGTCTGCGGTCATTTCATACAGCCCGTCAATCCTGCGTGTCTCGCGTATGCCCGCCTGGGTGCCGGTGTCGATTATATAGCAGTTTTTGAATTCCTCGAAATTCTCTTTAAGGAGCGCTACCAGCCTGAAAACATCCTCACGCAGCCGGCACTCGGCCTCGGTAAGGCTGAGTACATCGGTTCCGTCGCCGGCAAAACGCGACATATTGATAGAAACCTCCCCGCGTCTGAAGGTTGTCAGCATCCAGGGGCCGCCGAACTTGGGGACATCTTTGTCCAGCGAGAGGAGTTTCTCGCGCACGCGCATGTTGACATGTCTTCTGTTGCTCTCGCGCATTTCCATGTTCTCAAGCCTGTCGGTGTCTACCCCGCCGAGCCTGAACCAAAGCGTCATTGGCTGCAGCTCCCGACGCTCCTCATCGCCTATTCTGAATGGGAATCCCGCGTATTTTACCAGATCGGCGTCGCCGGTGCAGTCGATAAAATACCCCGCCTCAAGTGTCTGGCGCCCGCTTTTGTTCTCAAGCGTAATGCAAGTTACCCTGCCGTCCTCCCTCTTGCAGTCGGTTATATATGAATGGAGCAGCAGCGTCGCTCCCGAACCGAGGACCATTCTCTGGGCTGCGAGTTTGTAGATTTCGGGGTCGAAGTGGATGTTTCCGCTGGGGAAGCTGGTGTCGGCTCCCCCCAGTCTCTCCATTTCCTCGGCAAACTCAAGTGGTATGCCGGCGATGATTCTTTTGCCCTTTTTGTTAAAGACGCTGATAGGGCTGACCAGAGAAAGGGTGGCCATTCCCCCGAGAAATCCGTATCTTTCAATAAGTATGGTTTTTGCCCCGTTCCGTGCCGCGGCCACCGCCGCAATTATTCCGGCCGGCCCACCGCCGCAGACCGCAATATCATACTCCGCCACATCACACCTCCTATCGTAATTGATTATATTCTATATAAGAAATTGCCAAATGTCAATATGGTTCGCAATACAAGCATGGAATCGAGTTGCTTCCAAGTAATCCCAAGGCAAAACCGCCATTGTCCAACTAACAAAAAAAGCGCCGGGTGACAAGTGTCTCCCGGACGCTTTTATTCAGGCGACAACAAGATATGCAAACACCACCAGCAGCGTGAATATAATCGCAATCGGCGGAGTTATCCTTGCAAGCAGCCTGTCTTTTGTGCCGGTCCTTTGCTTTGAGAAAAATGTGTCTGCCCCGCCGGTAATGGTGCCGAGTTTCTTTTCCTTGCCGGTCTGCAGCAGAACCAGAATTGTTATTAACACGCTCATGACAAGAATGATTATGCCGACAACAAGCTCGAGTGTTTCCATTATATTATCCTCCGTGAAAAAATCCCCGAATCAATACCGTAATAAACCGCATAACATGCATGTTATTTTAACACAATCCCATGAAAAATGCAATAGCAAAAATGAAAATAATGAAAGAGGGGCGAATCATCTTGACATCCCGGGAGCTTTATGATAATATAATGAAGCCGGAGGACGGGTTTTAGCCGGAAGCTGGCAAAAAGATACGGAGGAATAGCGAAGTGGTCATAACGCGGCGGTCTTGAAAACCGTTTGAGAGCAATCTCACGGGGGTTCGAATCCCTCTTCCTCCGCCACGAGGGCTGTCGCAATCCTGCGGCAGCTTTTTTTATCGGTTTAAAATTCTATATCCTCGCCGATACCTGCCAGAATACATTTGCGCAGGTGCGTGAGCTCGCGTATCGCCCGCATTTTGCGGTATTCATCCTTGAACCACTCATCGGGGGTGTCAAGAGGTGGCCGTCGCCACCTTCGAGAGTTACAAAAACCACCTGCTCCTTATCCCGCACAAACCTACATCGTCATGTTGACAGAATGCGGTATATCCTTTAAAATTATAACGATATTCATTGATAAAACAGGGTATGACAATGTTGAAAACCATTTCCTTCCCCTACGGGCACAGGACAGTACGGCTTACTGTGAACGAAAAGCATTTAAACGCCGTTCTTCGGTCGAAAATTCACGATTTCAGCCCCGCTGCCCCCGAGGTCGAACTGGTACGGGAGGCACTCAAAAACCCGATTGACTCGCCGTGCCTCTCGGAGCTCTCCCGCGGAAAAAACAAGGTGGTGATAATCGCCAGCGACCACACCCGGCCGGTGCCGAGCAAAGTAATCATCCCCCCGATGCTCGAGGAAATACGCGCGGGAAACCCGCATGCCGAAATCACCATTCTGATCTCCACCGGCTGCCACAGGGAAACCACCCGGGAGGAGCTTGTCCGGAAATTCGGTGAGGATATCGTTGAGCGCGAGAGAATAGTAATACACGACTGCGACGACACGGCAAACCTTGTGGATATCGGCAGGCTGCCCTCGGGCGGCAGGTGTATCATCAACCGGCTGGCATACGAGGCCGACCTGCTTGTTTCCGAAGGTTTTATCGAGCCGCATTTCTTTGCCGGCTTCTCGGGCGGGCGCAAGAGCGTGCTCTCGGGCATCGCGGCGCGCAGGACCGTGCTGGCAAACCACTGCTCGGAGTTTATAAATTCAAAATATGCCCGCACCGGAAACCTTGAGAACAACCCCATTCACGCCGACATGCTATGGGCGGCAAAGCAGGCCGGGCTTGCCTTTATCGTCAATGTGGTGATAAACTCAAAAAAAGAAGTCATTTACGCCGTCGCCGGCAACACCGAAACCGCCCACCTTACCGGGTGCAGGTTTTTGTCGGGCCTCTGCCGGGTTGAGCCGGTATTCTCGGACATCGTCATCACCTCAAACGGCGGGTATCCGCTCGACCAGAATATCTATCAGGCGGTCAAGGGCATGACGGCCGCCGAGGCTACGGTAAACGAGGGCGGGGTTATAATAATGCTGGCAGAATCCGAGGACGGGCACGGCGGAGAGGATTTTTATCACCAGCTGGCAGACGAGCCTGATATTCTGAAAACCGAAGCCGAGTTTTTAAGCCGCGGCCGGGAGGAAACCGTCCCCGACCAGTGGCAGTCGCAGATATTTATCCGGATTTTAAAACGGGCACGGGTAATATACATTTCAGACGCTCCCGACGACATGGTACGCGCCATGCACATGATACCCGCACACTCGATTGAAGAAGCGCTCGACATGGCCCGGCGCATCATAGGGAAACCCGATGCCAAGATCACGGCAATCCCCGACGGGGTGTCGGTTATAGTAGGCTGACCTTCATGCGGCGCCATACCCTCGGGTGGTATGGCGCCGTTTTTGCTTGTCCGACCGTCAGCCTTCAATTATCTTCACAAAAAATTCCCTGTCCCTCGGCCCGTCAAATTCGCAGAAGTAAATTCCCTGCCAGGTGCCGAGCATAAGCCGCTTGTCCCTGATTATCACGGTGCAGGAGGAACCCATGAGCGAGGCCTTTATGTGGGCATGTGAATTTCCTTCTATGTGGAGATATTCTCCCTCAACAGGAAATGCCCTGTTCAGTGCATAAATCATGTTCCGCACGACATCGGGGTCGGCGTTTTCATTTATCGTTATCCCGGCGGTTGTATGGGGCACATATATGACGGCGATGCCGTTCTCAACATTGCTGCCTCTGACCTCGTCGGCGACCCTCTGGGTTATGTTGATGAACTGCTGGGGTTTTGTGGTCTGAATTCTGTGACGCATCGGCAAACCTCCTTTCGCTTGTTGTCCGGCAAGTTACAGCTTCGCGCCGCAATAGGGGCAGTATTTAAAGTCTGCCGGTACTTCAGCCCTGCAGTTCGGACAATGCCCAAAGGGGGAATAGCCGTCGACAGGCCGCAGGTCTTCCTTTCTGATTTCAATGTTGGGATTTTTCTCAAATTCCCTGCCGAGGGCGCCGTCAAGCTCGTAGATACGACCGCAGCATGAAGTCCTTACAAAATACCTGACATTCCATCTTGCAAGCGGGACAAAAAACACATGAAAATACCTGTAGGACTTGCCGATCTCGTATTCTGTCGCCGCCCCGCAGGAAGGACATATACCGCCTTTGTATGTCCCTGTGATTTTTTCTTTGTCCTCTATTCCGAAAAACGCTATGAAAAACATAATTATATTATACCTGC
The DNA here is from genome assembly GCA_012727435.1 of Clostridiales bacterium. Taxonomy (GTDB): domain Bacteria; phylum Bacillota; class Clostridia; order Oscillospirales; family CAG-272; genus UMGS1002. The sequence continues at coordinate 41,207 of JAAYHB010000003.1, forward strand.
CCGAACGGTTTGTTTCAATAGCTTTCCCGAAACAAGGAGAAATAACCCTGCTTTCCTCGATAGTGAGCACATTCCCTTCCGGCTTTTTATTCTCCCCAGCCATACCGCCCTTTGAGCTCGACAAACCTGACCATCCCGGCGGATTCAACCTGCAACCTGCCGTCAGCCGCTTTTGTAATTACCCGAAGCTCCTGGACATCCGGCGGGCCGACCGGTATCACCATCCTGCCGCCGGGGGCAAGCTGACTTATAAGCTCGTCGGGCACCACGCGCGCCGCGGCCGTGACCATAATCCTGTCATACGGGGCGTGCTCCGCCCAGCCCAGACTCCCGTCGCCCACCTTATAAAAAATGTTTGTGAAATTCATTGAATTAAGCCTTTCTTCGGCTTTCTGCGATAATTCCGCAATTCTCTCAACAGTGAAAACCTTCCCTGACATTTTGGCGAGCAGGGCCGTCTGAAATCCCGAGCCTGTCCCTATCTCGAGTACCTTGCTGTCATGCTCGGGGGCAAGCAGCTTTGTCATCTCGAGCACAAGGCTCGGCTGTGAGATTGTCTGCCCGAAGCCTATAGGCAGCGGCGAGTCATAAGCCGCATATTCCTTCATGTCATCTTCAAGGAAAAACGAACGATCCAGCGACCGAAAATATGCTTCAAGTCCCCGATAGTCCACTTCCCATCACCTCACCTGTATTATGTTCGTATATTTCATTATAATGACCGCAAGTATTTTTTAGCTTGCTCAGGGTTGACAAACAGCATTTGGCGATATATAATTTTGGTTAAAGCAACAACAGCAAGCGGGGATTCGATATGAAAAGAACGATATGCTTTTTCTGCGCGATACTCATGCTGTCGCTGCTCTGTGCCTGCCAAAGCCAGGACAAGGCAATACTCTCGGAGATGAGCGAAGAAGAATGCATTGAGTTTGTCAAATCTAAGGGCCTTGAGATTCCCGAGGAATTAAATGATGAAAATCTCGGCAATTTCATAAAATCCCACTTCAAGCTGTTTGAGGAGAACCCGGATCAACCCGTGGTTATCAGCTACACCGTGGCCTATGATTTTGCCGAGGGCATACGCAGAATCGTAAAGGAGTATTACAATACCGAAAGCGGGCAGCAGTCATGAACAGACAAGGCACCCGGAAAATGAGTGCCTTTCGTTCTGAATTAATTGTAGCATCAAAGCAAGAAGAATGCAACTGCCGTCGGGCATAAAATGGAATAAAAATAAATCCTCGGTCAGTCTGACGCGAGGATTTATCTTTTCTAAATCCAGCCTGCAGATTTGACTACCGGCTTTATCAGAGTGAACCTGTTGGTCAGAATCACGTCAACACCCATGTTAAGGAGACTTTGCGCATTTCTCTGGCTGTCGATTGTCGCATAGGTATAGATTATGCCGGCCTCCTTGCCGAGCCGCAGCAGCTCACCTGAAATATCGGTTTTGGCAAGCTGCACTTTCGGAATCTTGTGTTCTATTGCATAATTTATCTGGTCCAGAGATGTCGAAAAAACGCCGGCCAGAAGGCATAAGGTGATGTCCTCGTTCATGCCCTGCAGGGCTTCTATTATATCGTTCCTTGCGGCAATGTAAACCTGCCCCCGGCAGTTGTACCGGTCAATTGTATCAAGGATACCACGAAGAACAGAAGGATCAATGGCATCGGTCCCCGAGGACTTCACATGAATGTTTATGATTACCTTGCCGGCAAAAACCTCAAGAATCTCTGCAAAGGTACTATATTTCAGCCCCTTGAACTCCTCCGAGAACCACGAGCCGGCGTCAAGCCCCTTGATTGTCGAAAGTCTCATCTGTGAGATCAGCCCTTTGCCGTTTGAGGTTTTCTCGACAGAATCATCGTGAATGATGATATATTCGCCGTCGGCTGACACGCGGATGTCAAGCTCTATTTCCTCGGCGCCGAGAGCCACCGCCAGCGCAAAGGCCGGCAAGGTGTTCTCGGGGGCGAAGTCATTGCAGCCGCGGTGTGCGCAGGTCCTCGGATATCCGATCTCATGGTCTTCGGGCATGTCCTGATATGTGTCGGGGTCGGTATAATCCCCCACTCCCGGCAGATTATCAGACATCATCAGTGATTTGTCCGTGACGAAGGAGTATCTTGTGAGAAACAGTCCCACCGCTATAAACGTACTGACAGACGAGCCGCCGGTAAGCACGATCTTCTCAGCGTCCTCGGACGCACTTATTGCATACTCTGTGGCCCCAAGACACCCAAACTTTGCCGACTCTTCCCTGTTGGTCTTGCCTACGATAATTTCACGGTTTGATGGAGCCGTACCGTCGTCTGCCACCTCAAGCTTTATGCCGGTAAGTCTTTCAATTTCACTGCCAAGATACGCCGCGGCACTCCTGACGGTATCTGCGGCTGTTTTGCTTACAACAATGGTGTATGAAGGCAGGTCTTTGCCTATTATTGGTTTTGGTGCCTCTGTCGTATCTTCCGGTTCTGATGCCTGCTGCGTTTCGGAAGTTGATCGGTCATCCGGCAGGCCGGTCTCCGGCCGGCAGCCGGCGCACAAAAACAATAAAATCAAGGCAACAAAAAGAGAAGCAGCACGAACGCCGAGCAAAAAATCCCCTCCCTCAGCAGCATGGTGAAATTTTATACATTTTGGCCAGCCCGCCCTCGGCGGTTTCCCTGTACAGGCTCAGCAGGTCCTTGCCGGTCTCATACATCGTCCGCACGACGGTGTCAAATTTTATCTTCCTTGTGTTTGCTATATGCTCTGACAGGTACATTGCATTGATGGCGCGCATTGCGGCAATCGCCCCGCGTTCGATGCAGGGGATCTGGACAAGCCCCCCGACAGGGTCGCAGGTAAGCCCCAGGTGGTGTTCGAGAGATATTTCGGCGGCATACTCGATTCTGTCAAGGTCCATGTCAAACAGCTCGCAGAGCGCGGCGGCAGCCATCGCGCAGGCGCTTCCTATCTCGGCCTGACAGCCGCACTCAGCCCCGCTGATTGAGGCATTTTGCTTTATAATATTGCCGATAATACCGCCGACAGCAAGTGCGTCGATGATTTTCTCGTCCGAAAACCCCTCTTTTTCCTGCATATATCTGAGGACTGCCGGCACAACGCCCGCAGCACCACAGGTCGGAGCGGTTACAATCCTGCCTCCCGAGGCATTCTGTTCACCTACCGCTAAGGCATACGAGCATACAAGCCGGTTCTCGCGCTTTGATTCGCTCTCGTCTATGTAACTCCCTTGATACAGGAGCTTTGCCTTTCGCAAAACGCCGAGCCCGCCCTCAAGTATGCCGTCCTTTGAGATGCCCTCGGATATCGAGTCCCACATAGCCTGCTTTACAGCCAAAAGGTGCTCTTTTATAGTCTCGCCTTCATTTAAGTAAACATAATCAGAGAGCCGTATGCCTCGGGTACGGCAGACCTCTGCAATTTTGCAGAAGCTGTTTTCGGCATAAACCTCGGGCGGCCTCATCTCAGCCCGGCCTTCAATTGAAATATCCCCGCCGCCGATGCTCATAACCCGCATCCTGCCGCACTCGGCGCCCGCCCTGTATGCGATAAAGTCAATCGTATTCTCGTGTGGGAGACATGTAGTTTCGGTGTCAAAGACAATCTCGGTCAAAACGCCGCCCAGCGCCTTTGCTATCGCTCCATCGGTATGGTGGCCGACGCCGGTTTTGGCAAGCGAGCCGTAGAGTATTACTCTGATGCTGTCGGCTTCGGGGTGTTCTTGGCGGAAAAGCCTTGCAGCCTTCTCGGGGCCGAGCGTGTGAGAGCTCGACGGCCCCACCCCGATTTTATAGATATCCTTTATCGACTGCATCATATCCTCCGCCAAAGGCACTCAGTTTTTTACCCCGTTTTCGGCAATCCACTCCTTGACCGCCAGTGAAACCCTCAGATAGTCGTTTGTCAGTATCGTATCGACACCCATGTCAAGGTATTTCTTTGCCTCTACCGGGTCATCGCACCAGAATAAATTGCATTTTATACCCTCGTCATGAGCCGCGGCTATTATCTCCTCGGTGCAGTTTTCGTGTATGAGCTGAACCTTCCGGCACTTATATTTGACGGCCCTTGATACGATATTCATCGGATCGGGCTTCGACGAACAGCAGCGCGCGATCTCGGGGGTGTACTCAAGCGCAAGCTCGAGTATATCCGGCTTTGCCATGAAATAAACATGCTCCAGGCAATCGTATTTGTCAAGGAGGTCGCGGATCCTGAGCAACACCGCCGGGTCATAAACCTCGTTTTTGGGCGACTTTATGTGCAGGTTGATTATGGTCTGACGCGGGAAGACTCTCAAGACCTCCTCAAGCGTGCAAAGTCTAAGCCCCCGAAAGTGCGGCGAATATTTTATGCCCGCATCAAGCTGCTTTATCTCGGCCAGGGTCATCCCGGAGATAAGCCCGCTCCCGTCGGTTACACGCCCGACATTCTTGTCATGGATGACAATCAGCTCTCCGTCGGCCGACACGTTAACGTCAAACTCAATCTCGTCGGCCCCCAGCGCGACAGCTGCGCCGAATGCCGGCAGCGAGTTTTCGGGGGCTATTGTGTTGAACCCGCGGTGCGCGCAGACTCTGGGATAGGGAGTCTGCTCGTCGCTGGGTTTGACCGCGCTTCCGGCCGGCCGGTAGACCCACGGGACCCGGCCGCGCTCCACAAATTCTACATTTGAGATGTTTGCTCCGCCGAAACAGTAAGGGCGGGCATATTTTTTCTTCGGGTCGCCTATGTCGCAGACAAGGCTGCCGGACCCCTGCCTCAGTTTGGCAAGTATCTTCCCCGACGGATCGACAACCATCGAGGACCCGCCGGTGTCTGCGCCCGCCCCCATATCTACCGAGGAGCGAACGACAAAAGCGTTGCAATAAAATGCGGTGGTAATACTTGTGGCGTCGAGTATGTCCCAGCGTTCAGACCTCTGGTGGGAGGATACCAGAATAATATCAAGCTTCATTTTTGCCAGGTGCTGGATATACTCGTTGAAGTAGCAGTCGTAGCAGGTAAGAAAGCCGTATCTTATCCCGTCGACCTCGACGACCGTGGGGGTCCTGTACTCGTAAGTATAGCTCCCGTCCATCCCCTTGACCAAAACCTCCGACGGGGGTAAGTGCTGCTTGTAATAATCGCCGGCAACCGACCCGTCTGGCCTGAAAACCCGCGTGGTATTGCGGTACTTTCCGTCAATATCTGCCGCATAGTTGACCGCAACAACCGCATTGCAGCGCACAGCCGCCGCCCGCGCGGCCGATATGAGTGGTTCGGTATGTGCCTTCGCGTAGGGTATGCATTCTCCCTTGGGATAGACTGTCGGCGCATTGGAGTATTCGGGGGTGAGTATCAGGTCGATATCCTCCCCGCATTTGTTCAGTTCATCAATGATAAACTGCACCGCGGCGTCGGCTTCGTTTATTGTATAGGGATACGGGGGCTGAATGATGCAAACCTTCATTTTGGATTCCTTTCAGAGTCGAAATACATCAGGACAGCTTTGAGTATGTGTCAAACAATCTGTCATAAAAGGTCTTGAGGCTTTTCTCCTTCGAGGCATAATAAGAAGCCACCGAAGTTGAACCCGATGCGACACAATCGCCGATAATGTACCTGACAATGCTTCCGGTATCTGTGAGGTATCCGAAATCAATAATCAGCCCGTCGCCGATGAGGCGCAGCATTTCAAGCGATTTTTCATCGCGCATTGTCTGGTAGGAGAGTACCTGCTCGTACACGCCTTCTTTAAGCTCGCCGTAGCTCTTCTCGGACATCGCCTCAAGAATCAGACCTGCCGAGGAGGTATCCTGAACCGACTTCGGCATACCCATAACAAGCACCGACGCGGTCATCATGGAGAGGTATTTTTCCTGCTGGGTGTCAAATTTCGGATAGGGGATCGGCCTGAAGTTATCATTCATAGAATGATGCTCAAAAAGCCCGCCTATATATGTTGTCCTCATTAGCAGCCTGCCCGAGTTGAAAAGATCAATATAATTTTCCGCCACTATGGTGCGGTTCTTGGCAAACAGGGCATTTACCTTTTCGAGTACCGTCTGCATCTTTTCGGCATTGAAGTCCAATTCATAGTTATTGGTTGCCTTGTTGAATTTGACAATGCTCAGGCCGCTGCAGTATTGGAAGTTCATGAGGTTGTTGGTGTTGCGGATTGCGAAGGCAAAGCGGTCATCATCCTCAACGAATTTCCCGTCGCCGTTTAGGTCGTCGGGCACGTTTTCGGTCACCTCATACATTTTGTCGAGCGTCCACTGGTTGGTCTTAACAATTTCGTACAGGTCGGGAAGACTTAACTCGTCGGCAAGGTCGACATTATAAACCAGTGCAGCGCCGAAGAGGTATGTGGAATATGCAAAATCGCCCATTAGCAGGTACAGCTTGTCATATATTGTAAAGTCGTTGACCTGCTGCTGGCTGTACCACGGCTGCGTCAAATCAAGATACTCGATATCCCATAAATTATACAAGTAACCGCTAAGCGAAAGCGTTACCATGCGCGCCGGGTCGGTCAGGGCAAGGGCACAAACATCATCGCCTGAGCTTACGCTGTTTTGAATGACCTTTGCAACGGCAGACGAGCTTTCAAACTGCTGTGTTGAAATAGCGACGTCAAACCTCTCCTCGACCTGCCGGTTCCGGTTGTATATGGCGTCGTTTATTATATCCCCTGTCATGGTTGCGACATCGCCCTGCGGGGTATCGATGCCGGTTACCGAGGACGGCGTGGCCTCAAAAATTCTAAACTCGTAGCCACTGAGCTTTATATCAGGCAGATTGGCCCACAGGGGCTGTGTTTCTGTCCCGTTGTCTGTATTTGAGCCGGCGGGAGTAGTGCTGTTTTCATCGCCGTCGTTCGGCCCGCAAGCCGCCACAAGCATCAGGACCGCCAAGAGCAGCAGAAAAATTACGAACTTTCTCATTACAGTGCTCCTTTCCAATATTATTGCGGGAGCTGCCACTTTGAAAAAGCCTGAACTCTCGCATATGCCCGGGGCAATAAGTAACTGTGATCAAAAACAACCCGAATTGAGGATGCTGGCTTTTTCTCTGCCCTGACAGGCTCAAATCATATTCAAACCCGTAAGCCGAGAAAAAGCCAGCAGTTGTAATTGTGTGGGGGTATTTAAAGCTCTGTATTAACAGATGCTTTCAAGGTTAATCCGGAAATCGGCTTTAATGCTTCTTTCCTTTTTTCAACACAAAGAGGGCGGGTAGGGCAAACCACACCAGATTTGCCGAAACCACAGATTTGCAGCTCTTCTTCTCTTTGTCTTCGCTCTTGCCGGTTGTCGTTTCTACTTTACCTTCTGTGGTGTCTTCAGTACCGGAAGTCTCGGTCGGGCCTTTGGTCGTATCCTGCGGCCCGGGTGCGGTTGTCTCCTCGGGTGCTGCGGTTGTGGTTTCCTCCGTATCGTTTGCCGGCGGCAGCTTGCCGAGGAAGGTCTTGAGCGTAAGCCCCTCAACCGCGTCATATACCCAGAAGTCGGGGTCGAGCTTGAGGTCATCGACCGCAGTCGGGCTGTTGATCTCCGCCAGAGTCTTGCCCTCAGCACCGCCGGCAATATCGGCATCCTCAGCTCCGCCGAATGTGTTGTTGTCCTTTACATAATAGTTGTTTGTCACGGTTCCGGCAAACGGCTTTGGCGAGCTGGCGACCCGCAGATAGCCATACACCGAGCCTATTCTTGTCGGCAGCGGCGAGGTAGAGGTTACGGTTCCCCTCATCACGCAGTTCGACCCTGTACCGCTTGCATATCCGCTGCCTATCTGCCCGGCGATTCCGCCTATCTGCGAGGTTCCGCCGATGACCTTACCGACAAACAGGCAGTTTGAGATCTCACCGCCGACCATGCCGCAAAGTCCGCCGACAAGCGTGTCGGAAACGCAGATTGCATTCGACAGACAGTTGATAATATCTCCCGTAACATCTGTGTAAGAGGTGTGTCCGGCAATAGCCCCTACATACCTGTTTGTTGCATACACATAGGAGTCAAGCACTGCAAGGTTTTTCACGGTTCCGTTCAGTATGCTGAACAGGCCGAAGGCCTCGTCGTCGACTCCGTTCTGACCGTCGCCATAGCAGTACATGCCGTATATGGCATGTCCGTCACCGTCAAATGTGCCTGCAAAGAGATTTTCATCGGCTTTGGATGCAAAATCGGCACCGATAGGACGCCATACATTTGCCGGAGGATTCGTCCCCCAGTTCTGCCAGCCTTCCGTGTCGTTCAGATAAATATCGACCGTAAGCTTTACATACTCACCCCTAAAATTCTTGATTCCGGCTCTGACAACCTCAGAGAGCATTGCCAGATCGGCAGCGCTTGAGATAAGCCACGGATCATTCTCGGTTCCGCTCCCGCCACTGAAGGTCGGGGTATTTACCGGGGTCGGGAAGGTCCCGTCCCATACCGAAGCATTGTTGGCTGCTGTGGTGGTTGTCAGCACTTCTGCATCTGCTGCAAGGCTGAATACCGTAGACAGCATCAACACTGTAATAATAACTGCCGAGATGATTTTACGGGCGCGTTTCATGCTTGTACCTCTCTTTTTTAGCAGAATCTGCCGATTTTTTAAAACTGGATATCAGCATATAAATGCCTCAACATAATTTAAGCATGCAGAAATACTATTGTCAAATACATTTTATTTATAATACCTATAACATTTCAATTATATTTATCGGTATTAAATATATTATTGTTATGATACCGCCATGCAGCTTACAGATTTCACAAATAATTGACACCGGTTATTATATGTTATATAATCATCTTAAATACCGGGCGGACAAAAAACCGGAGGTTCAGAATGACCATAAAAGAAATGCAGTATATAATCGAGATAGCAAAGTGCAAAAACTTCACCAAGGCGGCCGAGAGTTTGTATATCAGCCAGCCGGCGCTCAGTCAGGCGATAATAAGGCTTGAAAAGGACATCGGCATTCAGATATTTACGCGCAGAAAAAACTCGGTCGAGCTGACTCCGGAGGGTACCGCGATATACAACAAAGCCTGTCAGGTATTCAACGAATACAATGAATTCTGCCAGCTTATCGAGAAAATCTCCAAAGATAAAAAAACGGCCGTGTCTCTCGGGATTACTCCTTACTACAGCAGCTTCTATCTGCCGATGATCACCTCACACCTTAAAAAAACACACCCTGAGATAAAGCTGGATATAGTAGAGGATGTTGCCGAAACTCTTCGGACCATGATTCTGCACGAGCATATCGACCTCGGTATTTTTGTTGAGCGGTCCGACGACAAGGACATCGTTTACGATTTGCTGTACCGCGAAGAGATATTCCTTGCCGTGCCGAGCGATTACATGCTCCGCAGCATAGACATTACAAAACCGGTCGATATCAGCTTGTTTAGGGATGCGCCTTTTGTCCTTATGAAAAACAAAAACACCTTCAATGAGCTTTGCCAGAAAATCTGTGCAGACGCGGGATTTACACCCAAGGTCGTATACAATTTTTCAAACTGGGAAACGGCCTGCGCGATGATAGCCCAGGGAGCCGGCATAGGTTTTCTGCCGCGCATATCAATCTTTTCCCTGCCGAAGAAGAACACCCCGATTTTTTTGAAAATCAACACAAAGCATAACACAAGAAATTTCTCGGTCGCCCGTCTGGCAAGCCGGCCGGTTACAAATCAAATGAGGGCCGTTATTAATTCGCTTGTCGGGCTATTCAGCTCATTTGACCCGAATTCTCTGGACTGACATCAAAAGTACAACAAGAAAAGGCACCGCACGGTGCCTTTTCCTGTTTGTTCAAAACTGACCGGCAGCTTGCCGGTCAGTTTTTTATCTGCTTATTTGGCCTGGGAACGCTGCTTTCTGCGGTTCACGAAAATCAGGGCTGCAAGCGAGACAGAAGAGACCGCCATTGCTATTACAGCATAAATTGTGGCATCGCCGGTAGCGGGCTCCTTGTTGGGAGAGGCAGTATAGGCGTTCTCAAGATCAGCCTGCTTGTATTCCATGAGCAGGAAACCTAAAACATCCCACTCGACAATGCCGGGCATGCCCTTGCCGTCGCCGCCGAGCGTGCCGGTCGGGGTGATGACAATTCGGAGCATTTTTGTGTTGACGCTTTCAAACTTGTAGGTGTTGTCCTGATTCGGGACATAGGAGTATGCTCCGATCTTCTTGACCGATACAAACTTGCTGCCGTCCCAGTACTGAATGTCGATTGACTTCGGCACCCTAATATTTTCACCGTCGTCATACCACCTGACCACGCAGCTGTTCACCGATATTTCAGCCGGGAACTTATACTGCACCCACAGATTGTCGACGTCGGTGTAGCCGTACGCACTCCAATGGGCGTCGGTTTTGTCGTTCAGATTAAATACGAAGTCGGTCTTGGAGGCAAACGTCGCAGTGGGCACCGCAATGCCCGAAATGCTGGTCAACTGAGGCTTCGGAATCACCGACCCCGCAGCCAGCGAACCTAAAACACTCCATTCGACAATGCCGGGCATTCCTGTGCCGTCACCGCCGAGCTTGCCGGCTGGGGTTAAGACAACACGGAGAATGGTGGTGTCGACCGGATCAAATCTGTAGATACTTATAACGTCAGTGGTTGGCTTGACAGATACGAACTCGCTGCCGTTCCAGTACTGGATGTCGATTTCCTTCGGCTCCTTGCTGCCGCTGCCGTCGTCATACCAGTCGAAGACGCATCCTCTGATTGTCAACTTGCAGGGGAACTCGTACTGCACCCAGGGCTTATCTTCGCCGGTGTAGCCGGCTGCACTCCAGCGCGCTCTGGTGCCGTCATTCAAGAATCTGGGGTGGCTTTCCTCATCGGCAAATGATACGGCGGGGGTTGCGATTTCCTTTAAATTAATTAAAGGATTGCCAAAGCCGTCGGTTATTCTCGGCAGGTCAACGATATTAATCGCATTCTCAATATCAAGTGCCTCGTCCACAATCGTAGCATATTTTGCGTTGGTCTTCTTGACTATACTTGTGTCGGTGTTGGTTATTCTCGAATTATCTTTTGAGCCTGCAACGTCAAGTTCTCCAACCGGTATTGAATAGCATCCTATAAGTTTGCCTGTCACCGCGGCAAGCCAAGGATAAGTCCGGTGTGCGTGGTGTCGCCGTCCTTACCTTCAACAGGACCGAAGTTATAGCAGTTTTTTACTTCCGACACATCTGCTGTTGTGTGGAATTTGCCGACAATACCGCCGACTCCGCTTTTATCATTCAGGGTAAGATCGGCAAGTGAAATCTTCCCGTAATTAACACAATCTTCAATTTTTGAGCCGTTGAGAAATGCTACAATACCTCCAATACCTGCCTGACCGGGGTTCGTGTCCCTGACTCTTCCGATTACATCGCCGTAATTTACGCAATTTTTAACAGTCGCGCCACTCTCTGCAATTCCTGCAATTGCACCGGCAATCAGGTTTTGGGTGGAGTTGCCATATGCGAAAAGCGTACCGTAGTTTATGCAGTTTTCAATTGTGCCGGTAACCCGCCCTGTAAGCATACCGACCGCGTTGGTATGGCTTTCGTAATAAGAATCGGCATCAACAGTACACTGGGACAATGTCCCGTCCATTTTGCCGGCAATAATCGCTGCATTAAGGGGTACCGTGTTGATGACAGCGGCACTTACAAAGTTTATGTTCTTCGCTGTGCCGCTGAGTATTCCGAAGAATCCGAAATATGCACCGTCAAGATTCTTCCTGCCAGAATCCACATAATACGAGAGATTGCTGATGCTGTGCTGCTGGCCGTCAAAGGTTCCCCTAAACCCGTTTGTACCTGAAGAACCTTTTTGGGTACCAATAGGCGTCCAGTCATATCCGCCCAGGTCAACATCGGCCCCGAGTTTTATGGTTTTTCCGTCGAAGTCATCGGCGGCGATTCCGGTTGCCTTACCGTTGACGATAGCTGCAAGTCCGGCCAACTGGGCAGCCGTAGTCAGCGTGAACTCGGTGTCGGTCGTGTTGTACCATGAGGTGTCGATTGTCATTCCGTCCCAAGCAGCTGCCGTGGTGCCGACATTATATGTAAACGTCAGCATCAACAGTGTCGTCAGGACAAGCAAATAAGCCGTGAGTTTTTTCATTTTACGTTCCTTTCCTCTCTGTCTCTCTGGAGAAATGGTTGCCGTAATTATAGCACCGGCTCTATATCTTGTCAAGGATATTTTTTGATATTATGGCTATTTTGTAAACAAAATATGAGCATTCCTCGTTATACACAAAACATGTCACTTGTATTGTGTATCTTGTACAAATCCGGCTACCATAAATTGTGCGATTTAACAGTCATATGCTGCCCGAAACAAGGGTCTCTGTGCTTTCAGTCAAGCCAGATGGGATTGCCGATTGCAACACGATATCCGTGTGTAAGGTCGAAAACCTCAGCCCGGTAGAAGGCCCGTTGTTTTACCTCGAGCGCCAAGGCCTGGGGCATTTTACCGCTGTACATTGAGGCATAAGCCAGCCCCCGGTCTGTATAGATGCGAAGCTCGTAGGCAGTGTCCTCCTGCCATGCGGGAGGATAGAAATCATCGAGGCGGAGGGTCAGCTCCATTCCTTCGCTGTACGCGACTTCCGAACCCATGGGGTGCCCGTCAATGCACATTTTTATGCCGACAGCCCCAACTGTAAAATCGCCGGAGCGCATCTTATTGAAAAAGGCCCTCCCCGATTTTTCGCCCGTGTAAAAGGTGGATACCGCGCTGTTGCTGACATCCCCGTGCGTATCCGAGCCCCCCGAGGCATAGACACGCTTGCCGAGCGCCAGAAGCGCCACCCATAAATCATAATTTCTGATAGAGGCATGGCTTGAATAATGCTCGTAGATCGTCTCAATGAAGGTATGCTCGCCGAAGTAGTAGTCAAGCGGGTCGTCGGAGGACAGCATGGTCTTGGGGTGCGGGTGCACCATTATGCCGCCTATTGACTGGACATAACGGGTCAGCTTATAAAAACGCTCCTTGGTAAATTTGGGATAGATAAAGGAGCCTGTCAGCTCGTCCCCCCGAAATTCAAACTCCGGGAAGTTGGCCAAAACCATTGCCAGACCGTACTTATGGGGGAAGAGCATGTTGTAATGAACCGAGCGCTGATTTTGGCGGCAGGCGTTAAGGTCAATAATCGACGTCCCCGGTTCGGTGCCGATGATAAATCTCTCCTCGTCCCACTCGGGCAGGAAAAAGCCGCGCATCTGGCGGTGGTCGACTACCGCGGCAAAGTCCAGCTTTTTCTCGTCCATCCTTGCCGGCCACTCTGACATGGGCAGGGTGCCGTCGCTTTTTCCTCCGCAGTTTGTGTGCACATGAAGATCGCCATAGTAGGCCCTTGTCCCCACATAAAGAGAGTCAAGAACCGAAAAATCGGCTCGGTCAACTCCGAGTATCCGGTGAGGGTCTGAGGTTTCGGTTACAAACCCCCCGGCCATGTTTTTGATGTATTCGGGGGCGTGTCTGGGGACAGGAGGCTCATGACTCAACTCCCCGGCAAAGCCTTCAAAGCTACAGTCGATAATCTCGACATTTGAACCCGGCCCCATGACAGAAAAAGCAGTGCCGCTGTTACCCCGGCTGTCCGAAAAGGTGCAGCGGGCAACATAAAGCCTGCAATTATCATTTGCAAGGTGGGGCCTTATCACCGCCTCATTCTCCCGGCTGGTGTTGACGAACACCGAATCTGTGACAAAAAGGCAGACGGCGCGGTCCCCCGCGTCGCGGCAGCCGGTACAGATGCCGTTCTCGCCTTTCAGATTTCGAAAATAGGAGTTTTTAATTATATATTGGCTTGTCTTTGAATTTGCAGCACAGTTGGAAAAGTCGCGCGTAATGCTTGTCAGACCGAATATCTGTGTCGACGTATCGAAGCAAATGCCGTCCAAAACAGCGCGGCGGGCGTTGAGCAGTGTAAAGTTGCCGCCGTAATCGAGGTCATCATAATTGGCAACCCGGATATTCTGCAGCAGCACTTCACGGTCAAGCGTGCTGTCTTGCGCGGGAGGCGAAAACAGGTATAGGGTTTTTCCGCACGGGCTGATATGTATGATATTGCGGAAGGCCACATATGCCCGGCCGCCGTCCAAACGCATATCATGAAAGCGGACATATTCCGAGGAAAAGCCGTCGACAATCAGGGTCTCGACCGCCGGCTCGGTTAATGTCGTCCTGCCACGCCAGTAGGAGCCGTACAGTACCGACTCACCTTCAGTCCGCGCGGGGTTCAGCGCCGGCGGCTCAAGCGGGTTATCCGACGGTATATTCGGGCTGATACCCGCACCCTGCCCGAGCAGGGTCAGCGACTTTGTAAATGCAAACCTGTCGATACAGTGCCTGCCGGCCGAAAACAGCAAAACCGGCGTGGTAAATGACTCATACGGCAGACCCTCGAGCACCTCCTGCGGAATTTCGGTTGCATGTTCGTTTGCTTCACCAATCGAGGCAAATAAATTGACCCCCTCGCAGACCGCATAGGTCACACCCCGGAAAGTAAAACTGTCTCGGGGTGAATTGTCAAAATCACTTTGAATGGCATAGTAGCCGCGGGGCAGTTGTTGCATATTGTCACCCCTTTATTTGGCCATTGCCAGAAGGGCCTCTCCCAGGTCGTGAACAAACCTGCACCAGGGAGCCCTTGTGGAATCGGGGAAGTTATGAGAGCCCAGTTCCAACGAAAAGTCACCGGTATAACCGATATCGGCAAAGGCCTTCATGGTGTCGGCCCAATCAATAGAGCCCATAAACGGAGGCAGGTGCCTGTCGCCATCGCGGTTGTTGTCACTTATATGCGTGCACTTTACACGCGACCCTGCCATGCGGATGAAGGACCCCACATGGATGCCGCTGAAGTGTGCATGCCCGGTATCAATGCAGATGCCCACGGAAGGATCATTTATTGCATCGGCCAGTTCAAGAAGCTCCTCCGGGTCCCCGCCGCAATATCGGCGGCGATTGCCTCTGAAGTCCACCATGTTTTCAATTGCAATTCCGATGCCTGCCTTCTTTGCCGCTTCGATATATGGCGCAAGATACCTGAAATTGGCCTCCTTGGCCTTTTGGCGGCTGTAAAGCGGGTCGTGCGGCAGGTTCCAGGGGTGCATCACCATCCATTGTGCCCCCAGAATTCTTGTAGCCTCGATGCAGCGGTAGTTTATGGCCCACACGAATTCGGCGTCGGCATAGTTCGGGTCGTCCCACTGTTGCCCGGACAGGGTCTGGCCATGTGTCTGGCGGAAGGATACTCTTATTGAATCGGCAAAAGCGCGGGTATTCTCTGCCCACTCGAGCCAGTTGTCCTGACCGAGAGGAGCGTCGCGGCCGCCCAGACTCCACAGGTTTGCATCGGCATAATCAAACCCGGCGGCCTTCATGGCACTCAGGCACTGCTCAATTGTATAGCGGCTTTTAGTGCCGGGAATGCGGCTCATCAGCCAGGTGGAAGCAGAAAGCGTCATCATCATGGTTTCTCCTAAACAAATGATTCCCAACATCGGGTGTTTTGGGCCAACTTATGAATTGGCTCGACAGGCTGCTCTGTACTCAAATAATATCACACGGCAGCCCGCACAGCGAGGCGAAAAACTCAATCTGCTCGGGCTTTGTACCGTAGACAAGCACACTGTGGTGTGTTGCCCCGGCATAGCTCAAAGCCTCCAAAAACTCCGGGATCGGCATTTGCGGCTTCATCCAGCCGCGCACTTTTGTCTCAAAATTGTCCTCGGGCACCTCAAGCATTTCAACCGGCGAGGCCAGCAGCCGAAATCCCCCGGCCGTGCGGTGAAGGTTTACGAACACCGCATCCCCGCCGCGGTAGCAGCCGTATGAGACCACCGGATTTTCACCCTCTCCGAAAATGAAGTTCATCTCCTTCATCCCGGCCCGCCGGCAAATCAGGTTGGGGTTATACTCGCCCATGTGGCTGAGCAGCAGGGTGTTCCCCTTCCAGTCGGGGCAAAAAATCTCGACAAAGCTGCTGCCAGGGAAACCCTGCAGCAGCGCACCGAGCAGCGAGGCGGTGAGCACGTCGCCCTCTCCTGCGTAGCCTATGCTGCGCGCCATGGCCTTGCAGGCTTCCATAAAGGGCATGACAGTGAGTCCCGTGGAGGCTACGGTCCTGAAATTTACGGTGAAGGCAAAGAGCTTGTGCCTCTTTATCCAGTGCCGCACGGCAAGGCAGTTTTTGGCGGTCCTCAAATGAACTGCCGGGTCGACAGGCTCAATTTCATAGCAGTTTTCCCGGTCGTGCTCAACCTCGCGCGCCGCCTCCTCGTTGCTGATACCATCAAGGATTGAGGCAAGCTCGCTTTCCCCGGGGTATACCACAGTCACCCCAAAATGTGATTCCATCTCCTCGTCGGTGACAAAAAAGTCCCCCATCCCCTCAAAACTGCCGCCGATACTCCCTACCCTGCTGCCGCGCAGCGCCTGGGCGGCGACGGCGGCGCGCACAAATCCCGCCGCCCTCTGCATCACATCGGATTCGGCATGGTGCCCCGCGGCGACGGCAAATTTCTTGCCATATCGCAAAAGCAGGTTGCACATATCCATGACCCCGTGTATACCGTGGCAATAGCTGATCTCGCCCGGGTCCTGTGTGCTGCCGAAATCGTAGGTTTCGGTGGTGTCAAGCACCACTACCGGCAGGTCTGTCGCGCTCAGCGCGTCAATACACTCAAGCGAAGGGGAGTATGCCGCGTGCCAGGTAACAATGCAATCAACACTCTCTCGCTCGAAACGCTCTATTGCCGCTTTGAACTCGGAGGCAACCCTGCAAAATTCCGAGCGGACAACCTCAAATCCGAGCTCTTCAAATCTTGCTACCAGAATTTCATAAAACGCAGAAAGCCTGCCCCGGGCCCTTGCCCCGGTGCCAACATCGTCATAGAGCTTAATGTAAAAAGGAAGAAAACCGATTTTTATTTTTTTGCCGCTCATAAGCCGCCTTCCTTTCTGCCGCCGGGGCGTTCACAGTTCGATGTTAAAATATTCAGATGCGTTTTTGTACATTATGTCGTTTATTTCGTTACGCGTGAGGCCGAGCCGCTCTGCCGCGCGCCTGAAGGCAAGCAGCTCCTCATACATAAAGAGCGTTATATCGGTCTTGTCGGTCTCGCGCATGTGGCTGTCTCCCGACACGTCGCCGTACAACCCGCGGGGCACCACATTGACATAGTTCCCGCCCTCGCATATCCGGTACATGCGCATTTTGGTGTAGGGCATATCAGAGCCGAACATCACCCTTCCCACGCCGACCGCCTCGACGCACTTCTCGATTGCCAGATCAAGCGTGTTTGCCGAAAAGTCGAAGACAAGATTTTTTGTGTTCCTAAGCACCCCGAAGGCCTCGCCGATATCCTCGGGGCAATAGGCCCGCCCCACATGGGCGACAATGACCTTGGCACGGGGGTATTTTTTATCTATCTCGACAAGCTGTGCCAGATTGACCGGGTCGCGCAGCCGCCCGGCACGCGGAATGTGGAGCATTACTATGCCACCGGCCTCGTCCATGAATTTCAGCTGCTCATGGGTCAGAAAATCAAAAATCCGGACCTCGGCCGCCGGTATGTACGGCGGTGAATTATTCAGATAAGGTTTTATGCCGACAAAGCCCGCGTCAAGCGCTTTTTTTATTTCGGCGGGGGTGGTGTCCCAGTTTGTGCAATATAGCGCACGGACCCGGTGTTCCTGTATGTTTTTCAGCACATATGAATTTACAACATCAAGCCGGCAGGAGGGTGAGCCGAAAACCACCTTGGCTACCTTCTTGCCGGGAAAAAGCTGCTCAAAAGACAGCTCCATGTCCTCAAATGTCTGCGAGTCGGCCATAAGCGAAGGCCAGCGGGCGGCGCCCTTCTGCCCCGGCCTCTTTGTCCCCGGTTCCCAGAGATGCACATGGACATCGATAAACTTCGGCGGGAGAAAGTCCATGAGCTGCTCACGGTAGACCTTTTTGTCGTAGTCGGTAAGATTCACTCCAAACATACCCAATACTCCTTGAATTATTGTATAAAACAGCTAACGTATCGACCGAATTTTCCGCGGTAAAAGTCAACCTGCCCGGGTTGCGGGAAAAGCGGTTTTTTCCTGACAAAAAAATCAAGGCAACCGGCATAATCTGAAAACGCGCCCGAGCCCACCGCGGCAATCATGGCAGCGCCCAGCGCCGGGGTGTCGGGCTCCTCGGTGAGCAGCAGCTCACAATCGCAGACCGCGGCAACAATCGAGCTCCAGAGGCGGCTTTTTGCGGCGCCGCCCGACATGGTAAGCGCCCCGCCGCTGCCCGGCATTACTCCCAACTCTCTGAATTTATCAAGTATCAGCCGAACCTCAAAGGCCGCGCCCTCCATGATGGCTAAGGCAATGTCGTATTCATCGTATTGCCGGGCGTCAATTAAACCTGTCCGGCGATGAGGAATAAGCCCGCTGCCCGAGCTAAGCGGGCATAACAAAAGCTCGGCAGCCTCCCCGCGCCGGCCTTCGGCGACCCTGTCAATATCCTTCAGGGAGAGGCTACAGCGGTTTGCGTGGCTTTCTATTGCAGCCCCGATGCCGCCGAGCGAGGTCATGACGCCGAATCTCTCCACTGCCGGGTGTATTCCCGGTGCTATGTGCTTGTTGACAAATTTCAGGCTCTCCGAAACCCCGAACATCACCCACGCGGTGCCGGTTGCAAGCAGGATTTCGCCGGGGTTAACGACACCGCTCCCGAGTGAGGCGCAGTACTGGTCATGTGCGCCGCAAAAAACCACTACATGCTCACCGAGCCCCAGTTCGCGTGCGGCCGATGTTTTTAGCCTGCCGACTATACTGCCGCAGGGCAGCACCTCGGGCAGCATTTCCCCGCCGATGCCGAGATAGTTCAGTAAATCATCATTCCAGCAAAGCCTGTTTATGTCGTAAAGCCGGGTGATGGCAGCACCCGTGGGGTCGGTCACCGCCCGGCCGGTGAGCTTATAATTAATATACTCCCCGGTGGTCATGAACCTTGCGGCCCTGCTGAAAACCCCGGGCCGGTTGCGTTTCAGCCAGAGCAGCTTGGAGGCGCAGTCGGCCGGCGAGGTCGGCCAGCCGCAGCTTTTGTAAATCTTATCGCCGAAAACCCGGCTTATTTCCTCAGCTTCGGCGACAGCCCGCCTGTCCATCCAGGTTATGGCTTCTGTCAGGGGACAGAAGTCATGGTCGAGCGCAAATATGCTCCCGCCCTGAGCCGAGACGCTTATGGCGCAGACCCAGGCGGGGTCAGGCAGCGCGCCGACGACCTGCCTCAGCGCGCCGACCGCGGCCCGCCACCACTCACCGGGGTCCTGGGTCGAATATGAACCCGAGGTGGTCTCGGTCGGGTATGTTTGCCTGCTTCTTGAAAGAATGCTCCCGCGCTCGTTGACAGCCACCGCCTTGACCGCGGTGCTGCCTACGTCAAGCCCTACAAAAATCATGCCTTCTCCAGAAGCCCGTCAATAATTTCGAGCAGCCTGTCAATCACCGCGTCGGAGGCTATTATCGGCGGCTTGAAGAGCACGGCCGGCAGGCAGTTGGGCTTGTAAAGCTGTGCGCTGGCGTCCACACAACTTGCGTTGAGCGCATTTGCAAATCCCGCTGCCTCACCCGTTGTCTTGAAATGAAGCGCCGCAAGGTGTCCGAGCCCCTCGACCGCGACAATTTTTGACGGGTGCTTTTCTTTTAGCCGTGTAAGTCCTTCGAAAAACCTTGAGCCAAGCCGGTCAATTTCGCCGGTGTTAGCCCGGGCAAAGGCCATTGTGATCAGATATGAGAGCGACGCCAGCTCCTCCTGCCCGTTTGTGACCAGCGCTCCGAACTGGTTTAAGTTGTCGTACTCGGCAGTGGTGACTATCCTGCTTGCCGGGTATTCGCCGCCCGGGAAGCCCTTGCCGAGCGCGACAAAATCGGGATTCAGACCGTACTTGCGGAAAAGGAACATCCCGCCATACCACATGCAGGACTGTATCTCATCAACCAGCACCGGGGTGTCGGTCTGCCCGCACAGCCTGTAGGCATCCTGTAAATATCCGGCGGTAAGGCGTATGCCCCCGTAATTCATCAGGATGATTTCATGCAGAAAACCCGCTGTCTTGTACCGCCCGCTGTTGTATTTATTGACTTTTTCGGCAAAATCCGATATGTTGTTGATCTTCACCGACACGACCTTGTAGAGCCCGGCGGCCTCCGCCGCCTCGTAAAATTCTCCCCAGAGCCCTCTGAAGGTCTGGGTCAGGACCGTTGTGCCGTGATAATTCCCGGTTTTCTCCCCGGCATGGTCGGCGACCACCAGAAAGACGGGTATTCTTCCCGAGTATTTCGGCTCGGGGAACTCGGGCGAGAGCCGGTAAAACCTTGCCAGCATCATTTTCACGCCGGCCTCGACCGCCAGCGACCCGGTTTCAAGGTTAATGACCCGGTTGAGAACTTTTGGCTTATCGGAGGCTATAATTTCATCGGTTTTGGTGTCATCTTCCCAATCTATGCCATTGATGCTTTGAATTATCCGGCGCTCGCAGAGCCTTGTTATGTACCCGCGCGTGTTGTTGTGTGTGGCATTGGGAATGCCCAGCCGGCGCGCATTGTCGACCAGCCGGTAACCCCCGAAGCTGTGGCCGAGCGAGGTGTGATAATGCTCGCTTTTTCCCAGCAGGTAAAGCTTTCCGTCCTCGCCGACCCTGAAGCATCCGAAACCCGACAGAGGCGCCGCGGCTTTATGGGTTGCAAGCCTGAAGGAGTCGGTCGGAGCGCCGTCGTTTGAATTCTCAAAGGGCGGCAGCAGCACTGCCCCGACTCTATCCAGCAGGGCGTCATTCCGCCTTTGCTCGGTCTCGGGGTAAAAGTCCACCTTTTCATTGGCGATTTTTATTGCCTCGTCGTAACCGATACCCCCGAGAGCCGCGGCCGCCGCGGCTGCCTTTTCGGTATAGTCACAACCGGTTATGTCGGACAGCGACATTCTTACGTTGCAGAACATTTGTCACCTCAATATTCAATCGCAACTGCTCTTTTTTCCTTATATGACAAAAGCGCCGCGCTCAGCAGCCTGTGCGAGAGCGCCGTCTCCTCGGGCCTCACACAGCCGAAGGGAATTTTAATGCCAGAAACCTCGCAGACAAAGGCCGCTATCATCTGGAGAATGGCGTCGGGAAAGCCGAATTCGAATATGCCGCCGGTGATGGCCGGTATCATCGGCTTGTAGCCGATGTTCACCCGGCACCAGGCCTGTTCCCTGCCGCAGTTCTCGGTAAACCAAAAGGCATTAGGGTCGTTTGTACTGAACTTTGCAGAGGCTCCCATCCCCAGCACCGTGAGCTCCCATTCATTTGTCGAACCGGGAGACATACGCTTGGTCTCAAATATGAGGGGAAAGAGGCCCCCGCCGGTGTCGCGCGCCTCGCAGATGAGGGTTGCGTTGTCCCAGGTGAGGCAGGGGGCAACTCCCCCGCGACCGTCGGGGCGCTCGGTGACAATTTTGGAAAGGTTTGCGTAGACATTCAAAGGCAGCCAGCCTGCCCTGAAAGGCACGTGCTGTGTGTGCAGCCCGAGGTCGCCCATGCAGCCGTACTCACCGTTGTACTCAATTTGGCGCTTCCAGTTAATCGGCTTGTTTATGTCAAGGTCGCTCGAATGGCGGAAAGCCGACCTGACCTCAATTATCCTGCCGAAACGGCCTTCCTTTATCCATTTTATAAGCTCCTGACAGGCCGGGAAAAACGGGAATTCGCTCGAGCACCTGACAATCACCTCGGGGCGTGCCCGCACCGCCTCGATTATCAAATCGTTGGCGGCCTTATCAATTCCGAAGGGTTTCTCGCCGAGCAGGTGCTTGCCGGCGTTTATTATATCAACATAAAATCGTGCATGCAGGTTGTGGGGGACCGCACAGTATACCGCGTCTATGTCGGGCTTATCAATCAGCTCCCGATAGTTGTCGGTGCTGTACTTTATGGTACTGAAATGCCGCTCAAACCATGCACGCGCCTCGGGGTTGATATCGCACGCCCCCACAATCTCGGGTCTCGGGATATCTTTGGCAAGGTGGCACCATCTCGCCGCGGCCGATGCAAACTCCCGCCCCATGAGCCCGCATCCGATTAATGCAAAACGAATAGTTTTGGACATCTTTCCCTCTTTTCGGCTTATCACTTGCTCTTTGCTGTATTCGGACTGTTGAACGGCAGGGTATTCGGGGCGTCCTCAGACCGAAAGGGTGTGAGATTGTCGTTTTCCCACTTTTTTCTCGCGCGCTCCTTGGTAAAGTCGGGTATTTCAAACCGCTTGGATTTCTGCAGCACGCTTCGCCAGCCGAGGATCGCCACCGCGGATATCGCCACGGCATGGTATACGTCAAGCCGCTCATTTGGCCTGCCCGACCTTATCGCATCTATGAATTCCTTCACCACCCAATAGTCGCCGCCGCCGTGTCCGGCCTGCTCAGCCTTGTCAGCGTCGCTTTCCCACTGAGCTTCGTAAATCTTTGAGACCTCAACACCCTCGGGAGCCGACCAGGGGTTATATGCCAGCCGCACGCACTTTTCATTGCCTCTGACCGTTTCGACCCCGCCGAAGGTGCAGCCGAGGCGGTACCAGTTGCCCTTCGGCCCGATATTTGACGAGCCGTTGACCCGGAAAATCGCGCCGTTGTCCATCTGGACCAGCATGACCCCGACCGCGTCGGTTTTCAACTTCTTGTATTTTCTGATATTCTCCTCGGTATCGGGCGCCGCCATCCCCACCACATAGCGTGGCAGGGCACCCGTCATATACATCAGCGGAGCCAGCGCGTGCGAGGAGTAATAGGTCACCGGCAGATACCGCCGCCAGTGATATTGCCCGTGGACCTCGGGATTGTTGTATCTCCAGCTTTCCTCCGGGCTCATGGGATGTACATACTCGCCCTCGGCAAACAGGACCTTGCCGAGAGTCCCGCCCTCATATTGCCGCTTCATCTCAAGGCAGCCGCGCGAGAAGGGGTAGTTCTCGCCCAGCATGTATATGCAGCCGCTCTTCTCGACTGCACGGCAGAGCGCGACGCAAAGCGCCATGGTTGAGGCTGCCATGGTCTCGCTGAATACATGAATTCCGCGCTCGAGTGCCGGTATTGCATACTGGGCATGCTCGTGGAAGTAATAGCAGAGAAGTACTGCGTCAAATTTCCCGGAGTTGATAAATTCATCAAAATTGTCATAGATCGCAACATCGCCATCGCACAGCGCTTTGGCTTCCTCAATACGCTGAGGCATCTTGTCGCAGAGTGCCGTCACCCGCACCCCGTCAATTAGTTTGAGCGACTTCATGTACGCCCGACCCCTCCAGGTTCCGAACACGCCAATCCTGATTTCCCGGTCCATGATAAAATCTCCTCTCTGTAATTTTTTGATAAGCTGAATACCCGAACTCCGGACTGATAACCCGAACTGATACCGCGGCAGATTTTACATGCCTTCGCATTTATAATTTTAATACACAATCTAGTTAATTTCAAGGTGTTAAAAAGATATTATGTCAGCAAAAAACAGCAGGCCATATTGACCTGCCGTTTTACTGAGATCCAGCGCCCTACAGCATGGATTTTAACTTTTTTAAACACTCGCCGCAAATACGTTTTTCCATGAAGCATGTGATGTTTTCGGTGCTGCTGCAGAATACGCACGGGGGCACATACTTCTGCAGGATGATTCTGTCATTCTCGGTGTATATGCTCAAAGTATCATTCGGGCTTATGTTGTAAGCTTTGCGAAGTTTTTTTGGCAAAACAAACCTGCCGAGGTCGTCGACCTGACGGATCTTAACCGTTGATTTCATTTTGTTACTCCAGCGAAAAACTGAGGATTAAATCCCACACATTTTTCCGCGATCGCTGCGGAAAAATGCAATTACATTATCCTGTGGCTGTGTTTCAACTCGATTAATCAATACTGAACCACAGGCTGGCAGGTAATGACATCTACCGGGCCGCCGGAGCCAAAGACCTCAAACACTGCGGTTACCCTGTATGTACCTTTTGAATCCAGCTGAACAACATGAGCGCCTATATATGTATCCTCATAAACATAGTCAACCCATTGGTTATTTGGTTCTCCGATGTCTACTCTGGTCCAGAATAAAAGTAAAAATCTTTTTTCTACATATGTCGTTATAAACGCGTGTGTCATGACGTCCGGAAAACCAATAAGCCTGTTGGAAGCTGTTAATAAACCTGTCTCTGTAACATTTGCGGATGTAGAAGCATATACAGTGTTGTTAAAGCAAACCGAGTAATCTGCCGAAGATGACACCGTGAGAAGCGTGGACATCAGAAGTACAGTAAGAAGAAATGAAACAATCCTTGTTTTTTGCATTTTTTGTTCCCTTCTTTCATTTTTTTATTTGGGTCCTGATTTATACAACAAAATAAAAGTCCAAAAAGGATACAAAAAATATAAATTACTCCAAAGATCCGATTATTTCTTTCAGCACAGGCATTGTGCATTTCCCTGTAATATAAATACAGAAATAATATCGATGTTCTGTCCATTCGGCAAGTGTAAAACCATCAAAGGTATAAACCTCAATTATTTTTCCGTCTATTTTTATTTTCTGTTGATTGATAGTTTCGTTATCTATATAGGCGTCTGTTTCTCTGGTGATAGATTGCGTCAGTTGAATCACATTATTATTATTATCCTTCCATTTAACAAAATACCTTGCATTATCCGAATATTCACATACTTTGGCAAACCCCTCGGGCACATATGAAAAAGTGTATTTATGTCCAATAGAATCGACCTTATCACCCATAAAGGTGATATAAATTGATGTTTCGTATACTCTTCTGAAGAAATTCACCACTCTTGTCCTTAAAGGACTGACGCCACAGGCGGCGGCACAAAGCGCGACAATAATCAATGCAGCTACAACCAGACGTTTTTTTGCAGTGTTGACATGTTTCCATGCAAAGCTTTTTTCTTTGTGGATCAGCTTTGACATCTTCTTCTCAAATTGATTTGAAAAGCGCCATTCGATCATGTCCTCCCCGGGGATATCTTTGAATTCCTCGGTGGCCACCTGACGAAAAGCGGCCTTTACATCGCAGATACTCATGCTCATAATATCAGCTCAATTCTCTTGCCAGAATTTTAGCAGCGGCAAGCTTTTTGCCTCTTACAAGCTGTTGTTTTACGGTGCAGAGCTTGCGACCAAGCAGTTCCGCCACCTCAGGGAGGGTTAATTCCATTACATAATGATAATACAAAACATCAAAATAATCCCTGTTTATCTCACGAAGCACCTCAACCAGATCATCGTATGAGAATTTGTCGGCAAGTGCCTGCATAAAGGAGTCGTCGGGAATATCGCTTACAGACTCCAGACCAACCAAGCGCTCCCGCTTCTTTTTTTGAGACAGGATATTGAGTGAGGCATTCTTCGCTGTTTTCAGAAGATAGTTTCTCACGTCGGTTTCATTTGTGATTTTATCAATCACGGCCATATTGCGCGCAATACACAGAAAAGCCTCGTGAACAGCATCTTCGGCATCATGCGTGTTATACAGTATCGACAGGGCTAAAGTCAGCATTTGTTTGCGGTATTTGTTATAGAGGCCTTCAAATCTGCACCGGGACTGCTCGTCATCAAGCAGAGCCAAATATAACGCAAGCATGATACTCCCCTGTTCATGCTCCATTTGCCTGCTATATGCAATATTACGGGCAAAACAGTTGCATGTTTTTTATTAAATATTGCCGGGCATTACCAAATCAATTATAACACAATAATAGAATTTATTCAATAAAATTACCCTGTGTTACTAAATATGACAATTATCCTGTGTCTATCCTTTTTGCTGCAATTTTTTGCTGTATATTGTGAAAAAACAACAGCATTTTTACCCCGATTCCCTGCACAAAAAAACGGCATTTAATAGCAAAACCACCCCGCACGGGGTGGTTTAATTATCATCTTTGTCGTGGTGCGGGTAACAGGGGTCGAACCTGTACGGTTTCCCACCGGATCCTAAATCCGGCGCGTCTTCCGATTCCGCCATACCCGCATATATGTGTGGGTTGTTTCCGCAAATCCCGCGACGGGATGAGCGGAATTGCCCTCACATGCCGCCTGAACACGTCAATATTTATATCATAAGAAGGCGTATTTGTCAAGCAAAAGCGCACGTGCCGGGGGTTTCATAATATTATAATATCACATATCAGGGAATTTTTTCTTGTAGTCCTCTATTGCCTGTGCTATTATCGCCCTGGCCTCTTTTCTGCCGAGCAGCGAGTTGACCGCGGTCGTTTTGCCCTCAAGCTGCTTGTAAACCGTGAAAAAGTGCATAATTTCGTCGAAAACATGTGCCGGCAGCCCCTCAAGCGAGCTGACCCCCCTGTATGTCGGGTCCGAGAAGGGGATGGCTATGATTTTATCGTCAAGTTCGCCGGCGTCGGTCATGCGCATAACACCAATAGGATAGCAGCGGATCAGCGTCATCGGATAAACAGGTGTCGACATGATAATCAAAACGTCAAGCGGGTCGCCGTCCTCGGCATATGTGCGAGGGATAAAGCCGTAGTTCTGGGGATAGTGGGTCGAGGTATAGAGCACTCGGTCGAGTTTAATCAGCCCGGTGTCCTTATCTAACTCGTATTTGCATTTGCTGCCCATCGGGATCTCAACAAGAGCCGTGAAGTCGTCGGGGGTGATCAGCTCCGGGTTGATATTGTGCCATATATTCATTTGCTTTTCCCTTTCTCCATTACTTGACGTAGTCAAATTCATAGCCGTAAATCGAGACGGTGTCGCCGTCCCGACAGCCGGCCTCCTCAAGCATCTCAAAAACCCCGCTTCTTCTCAGCACGCGCTGGAAGTAATTCAGCGACTCCCAGTCCGAGAGGTTCACCTGCCCCAGAAGGTTGACAAGCCACTCGCCTTCAACGATAAACTTTTTGTTCTCGCGCCGCACAACTGTTTCCTTGGTTTTTCTCCCGACAAAATCGGCCGGCTCAATTTCGCTCTCGTAAATTTTGGGCGGGGGCAATTCCTTGAGTTTCTCGGCGGTCATCCTCACAAGCCGCCCGATATTCTCGCCGGTGGCGGCCGAAATATAAATCAGCCCGACTCCAAGTTCCGCGACAAAGGCTTCAAACCTGTCAAGGTCTGCCGACTTGCGGTCAATCAGGTCAACCTTGTTTGCAACAATTATCTGCGGGCGGGTGGCCAGCTCCGCCGAGTACTCGGCCAGCTCTCGGTTGATTTTCTTGATGTCCTCGACCGGGTCCCTGCCCTCGGAGCCCGATATGTCGACCACATGGAGGAGCAGGCGGCAGCGCTCAATGTGGCGCAAAAACTCATGCCCCAGCCCCGCACCCTCGGCGGCGCCCTCAATCAGGCCGGGGATGTCTGCCGCGACAAAACCGCTGTCCTCGCCGGTGCTCACCACGCCGAGATTCGGGGTAAGGGTGGTGAAGTGATAATCGGCGATTTTAGGCCGCGCCGCGCTGATTCGTGCAAGTATAGAGGACTTCCCGACGCTCGGATAGCCAACAAGCCCGACGTCGGCAAGCATTTTCAGCTCAAGCGTTATCTCACGTTCCTCGCCCTTGGTACCCGACTTGGCAAAGTTCGGAACCTGCCGGGTCGGGGTGGCAAAGCGCCGGTTACCCCAGCCGCCCCGCCCGCCCCGGCAGAGTACAAAGGGTTTGTCGTCCGACATATCCTTTATGATTTTCCCGGTCGCCTTATCTATAATCAGCGTTCCGTAGGGTACCCTGATTATGAGGTCCTCGCCGTTTTTGCCGTGGCACTTCGACCCCCGGCCACACTCGCCGTTCTGGGCGATAAATTTTTTCTTGTACCTGAAGGCAAGCAGGGTATTCATGCTCGGGTCGGCAACAAAGACGATGTTGCCGCCCCGCCCGCCGTCACCGCCATCCGGCCCGCCGTAGGGCACATATTTCTCCCGGCGGAAGGACACCGCCCCGGCCCCGCCATCGCCGGCCTTTACATAGATATCCACTTTATCAATAAACATTTTCCGACCATTCCGTTTTAGATTTAAACTCCGCCGCGAACTCACGCAGCTCGTCCCAGATGCCGGGGGCACCGGCAATAACGCACTCGACCCCCTCATATCCCAGCGGCCTGCCCGAAAAATCTGAAATACACCCGCCGGCTTCTTTTATGATAATTCCGGTGGCGGCGTGGTCCCAGGGTTTGAGGTTCCTTGACATGAATAAATCGGCACGCCCGGCGGCGACATATGCCAGCCCGAGCGCCGCAGAACCCAGCACTCTTATGTCCTGACAACGCAGAAAAAGCCGCCTTAAAATCTCAAAACTGACCTCCGAGCTCTCTTTGTAATATGGCGAGGTCTCTGTGTTGGCAAGGCACTCGGACAAGCTCCGGCGTTCGGCACAGTGTATCGGCCTGCCGTTAAGATATGCGCCCCCGCCCCGCCGTGCGGTGAACATCTCGTCGGAAAAAGGGTTGTAGACCGCTCCGAAGACTCCTTCGCCGTCGGCAACCAGCGCGAGTGACACCGCGCTCTTTCCATAGCCGTGAATCAGGTTGGTGGTGCCGTCAATCGGGTCGAGAATCCAGACCGCCCGGCTGCCATAATTGTTTTGAGGGTTTTCCTCCGAAACGAGCGCCGCCCCGGGGTATATGCCGGCAAGGGCCACCCGCAGGTATTCCTGCACTGCATAATCTGTCCCGGTCACATAGTCGGCCGGGTTCTTGACAGTCACCCTTGAGCTGAGCGCCGGGTCGAGGACAATATTTCTCACTCCGTGGAGTACCTCAACCACCCTGTCAAAGTCTGTCACGGCCCCTCGTCTCCCCTCTCGCGGATTATCAGCTTTATCGGAGTACCAAAAAATCCGAAGGCCTCGCGCAGGCAATTTTCAATATAGCGCCGGTAGGAATAATGAAATAACTCGGCGCTGTTGCAAAAGATAACGAAGGTCGGCGGCTTTACCCCGGTCTGGGTCATGTAGTAGATTTTCAGGCGCCGGCCCTTGTCTGAGGGCGGCTGGCTGCGCATTATCGCGTCGCCAAGCACTTCGTTGAGCGTTCCGGTCGGCACACGCAGACACGCCTGACCGAAGACAGAGACGATTTGCTCGAAAATCCTGTTAACCCTCAAGCCTGTTTTGGCCGACACAAAGATTATCGGCGCATATGGCATAAACGAGAGCGCAGCCTGCACCCGCTCGGTAAACTTTTTGGCGGTGTCGTTATCCTTTTCAATTATGTCCCATTTGTTCACCACCACTAAAGACGCCTTGCCGGCCTCGTGGGCGATCCCGGCGATTTTTTCGTCCTGCTCGGTAATGCCCTCGGTGGCGTCAATCATGATAAGGCAGACGTCGGCGCGCTCGACCGCCGTCCTTGCCCGCAGCACGCTGTATTTTTCGATAACGTCCTTCACCCTTGCCGAGCGGCGGATGCCGGCGGTGTCGATAAGCGTAAATTTGCCGTACTCGTTTTCAAATTCGGTGTCAATTGCGTCGCGGGTTGTCCCGGCTATATCAGACACTATGGAGCGCTCCTCGCCGGTCATTTTGTTGACAAGCGAGGATTTGCCGGTATTCGGTTTGCCGATGACCGCTACTTTTATGCGGTCGCTGTCCTCTTCTTCATCGGTATGCTCGGGCAGCACCGAGAGCAGTTTGTCGAGCAGATCCCCGCTGCCGGTACCGTGAATCGAGGATATGGCCACAGGCTCGTGCTCAAAGCCGAGTTCGTAAAACTCGTAAAATTCGGGGGGCAGCGCGCCGATGCTGTCGCACTTGTTCACGCAGGGGATTACCGGCTTGCCGCTTTTTTTGAGCATTAGAGCAATCTCGCGGTCGTCTGCCACAAGCCCGGTCCGCACATCACAAAGGAATATTATAGCATCCGCGGTGCTTATTGCGATTTCGGCCTGCATGCGCATCTGGCGCAGCAGGATATCCTTTGTGTCAGGCTCGATTCCGCCGGTGTCGACCAGCACCAGCCGGCGCCCGCACCACTCGGTCTCGCCGTAAATGCGGTCGCGGGTAACACCCGGCGTGTCATCGACTATCGCCCGGCGCTGGCCTATGAGTTTATTGAAAAGCGTGCTTTTCCCGACATTCGGGCGCCCCACAATCGCAACAATAGGTGCCATCTCTCTCCGTCCGGCCGTCTTGGCCGCAATTATTGTACTTTTTTGTTTTTTAGCTGCCCAGCATGGCGTGCAGCAGTTCGGAGCCGTTGTTTGCAATCGCCCTTATCGGCACGCCGAGTGTCACGGACAGCTCGTCAATCGTCATATCGTCAAGAAAAATATCGTCGCCCTGACGAAGTGCCGCGGCAGGTATGAGCAACTCGTCCCCGAGGTCGCGGCCCCTCAGCTGCTCTGCAAAATCGGCCCCGGTAAGAAGCCCGGCGACAGTGACTTCGGGACCGAAAAAGTTGTTTTTTATCGGGTAGACCAAAACCTCAAACCCCGCGACTTCCCCGCACAGCCGCCCGGCAAGCTCCGATATCAGCCCGCAGGCCGCCTCAGAGGTGCCGACCGAGATTCTGCGCGCCAAGCTCTTTGGCAGGTCGGTATTCTCAAGTTCATGTAAAAACTCATCGCGCAGCGAAGCGACCAGACCCACGCCGTTTTCAATCTGGGGGAAGTCCTCGTAATAGTCATACTCAGGCATAGGCAGCCCGGCTCTGATATAGAACTCGTCGGCAAGATAGAATATGCGCGTGCCGAACTTTTTTTTGCACTCTTCCCCGAAGGTGTCCACCTGCCTTATTATGGCCCTGCATTCCTCTTTAGTATACGGCGAGAGCGGATAGAGCCCCTCGCGGTAGCGGGTCAGCCCCGCCGGCACTATTGACACGCTTCTGAGCGCAGGATAGTAGGCAAGCAGGTCACGCAGGGTACGGTCAAGCTCGGCGCCGTCGTTTATTCCCCGGCAGAGCACTACCTGCGCGTCAATGTCTATCCCGGCGTCGGCCACGCGGCGCAGGTAGGACAGCACCCTGCCGGCCCGGCGGTTGTTCATCATCATCACCCGCAGCTCGGGGTTCGTTGTGTGCACCGACACCCGCAACGGCGAGAGCCTCATCTTAATTATCCTGTCGATGTCGCGGTCATAAAGATTTGTAAGCGTTATATAATTGCCGTGCAAAAAGGAAAGCCGCGAGTCGTCGTCCTTAAAATACAGCGACTCCCGCATGCCGCGCGGCAGCTGGTCTATAAAGCAGAATATGCACTTGTTGGCGCAGGAGCGCTTTTTGTCCATGAGCGGGGTCTCAAAACCAAGGCCGATGTCGTCATATTCGCCCTTGTTTATCACTACCCTGTAGCCTTCCCCGTCGCGCTGACACTCAAGCTCCACCCGACTGTCGGTCAGATAAAACCCGTAATCGAGCAGGTCACGGATTTTGTGCCGGTTTATCGACACCAGAAAATCTCCTGCTCTGATTCCGGCAGCAGCCGCCGGCGAGCCGGGGGTTATTTCGGTAATTTTGACCACTTTATTCACCTCGGGGAAGTTCAGAGTGATTTATTATTATATCACAAAATTATCTGAATGTCAAAAATTACTCTCCCTTAAGATATCTCTCATAGTAATACAGGTACTGCTGGGCAATTCCGGCATAGGGGCCGAGGCAGGCGTCGCGGCAGCCGCCGAAGTATTTCTCAATCACCCGGCCTATCCAGACATCGACCGGAAAGGCGTCATACCTGCCGAAGGCAAAAAGCAGTATACAGGCCGCGACCTTGTCGCCGACCCCCTTCACGGTCTTAAGCCGCGCGGCGCAGGCGGCGGTGTCTTTTGTCGATTCGATACAGTCAAAATCAAGCTCGCCTCTGAGCACCCGGGCGGCGGCATCTGCCAGATACTCGGCGCGAAATCCGACTTTAAGCTCGCGCAAAACCTCAGTTCCCGCGGCGGCGAGAGCCAGCGGCGTCGGGAAGGTATACTGCCCGACATCCCCGCCGTGCGCCTCCATGCCGCGGCAGTCAATCCTCTCGCCGAGTCTTTTGCATAGAGATGAAATGATTTTCTTGATTCTTGCAATATTGTTGTTCTGCGAGATGACAAACGAGCAGAGGGTCTCCCAGGGGTCCTGCCGGAGTATCCGTATTCCCCGCCCTGCCGAGACCGCCCGGGCGAGCGCAGGGTTGTCGGAGCGCGAGAGTATGTCCCGGCATACAGCCTCATAATCGGTGTCAAGCCCGAGATACCGGCGCCAAAGGCGCAGGTATTCATCCGGGTTTGTGTTGTATATGTAAAGGGTATCCCCCTCAGAGGCGAGCGATATCAGCTTCCCGTGGGCGACCCCTGCAAATTCGATCTCGTGCGGCGTGCCCCCGACCGGCTCAAAGCGGAAGCACTGGCCGCAGTCAAAGGTTTTTTTTATATCGAAGTCGGCTACGCCACAGAGTTTGATATACTCCGCCGGATTATCCGGACTTACCGGATGGTATTCTATATCATATGTGTTAAAGTCCATTATGAAAACCTGTATTTATGCTTGAATATGCGCCTTATTATGGTATAATAAAAGCATCGCCGTGCTATATGCACTAGTATATTATACAATAAAGGCGCTGAATTTACAATAGCCGAAAGGACAGGCATGGAACAGATATATACAATCCCGGTAAATGAAGCCTTCGACGCCGCGGCAGCCGACCCCGCGCTCGGCTGCCCGCTCTGCGCGCTCTACAACAGACTCGAGGACCATGAGCTTGAGCTGATACTCGGCGCGTCAATGATGGAGCCCGACGTGCGCATCAAAACCAACAGGGAAGGCTTCTGCCGGGCGCATTACGACATGATGCTCGCCCGCAAAAACCGGCTCGGCATGGCACTAACCCTTCAGAGCCACCTTGACGAGTTGCGTGGTGAAACTACGGTCGGCGCCGTTTTCGGCGACCCGGCAGCCAGGGCGGTGCAGCGCATAAACTCGCTTGTCGGTAGCTGTTATGTATGCCGGAAGGTTGAATATCATTTTGGCCGCATGGTCGAAACGATAGTCTTTCTTTGGGACTCGGACGAAAATTTCCCGGGAAAACTCGCCGCCCAGCCCTGTTTCTGCCTGCCGCACTACCGGCTGCTGCTCATGGAGGGCCGGCGGCGGCTTTCAAAGAAAAAATACCCCGATTTTGTGCGTGCCTGCGCCGGCGTGGTCGAGCCCTATTTCGACAAGCTCAGAAATGATATAGACTGGTTCTGCAAAAAATTCGACTACCGCTATGACGGCGAGCCCTGGTACGACTCAAAGGACGCCGTAGAGCGGGCGGTGAAGTTTTTACGCTCCGATTTGCATGCCGAACCCGAGAAGAGCAAAAAGCCGCAGAATACCACAGGTATAATGAAAGGCGGCAGTACAAATGAATCAGAATGAAAACCGCCCCGGGCGGATATACCCCGGAACGCGCCGTGGCAGAGGCGACGCGGCAAAAGAACGCCGGGGGAGCGGATCGGGCAGCTCAAGTCGGCCGAGAATACATCCGATTGAGGCGGCGCGGCGTAAAAAGGAAAGAAAGCTGATTGCCACCGCCGCCGCTGTTTTTATTCTTTTTCTCTCGATAATAATCGCCCTTGTCGCCCGCGCCTGCACCCACAAGGAAAACACAAGTGATTTTATTGTAATAATGGAATCAAAGCGCACTGTTCCGTATACCGATATAGTCAGAGACGGAGTGGTCTACCTCAATGCCACAGAGCTCGCGTATTTCTGCCGCATGACCGTATCCGGCAGTTATGACAAGCTCAAGCTCACCTCAAACTCGGGCGACTCGGCTGTTTTTGTCCCGGACAAAAGCACCGCCAAGGTCAACGGCGCCGATATCGCCATGCCGGCGCCGGCCATTCTTGACGGCAATGGGCTCTGGCTGCCCTGCGATTTTATCATTTCAACCTTCAGGGGCGTTAATGTCACAATTGACCGCGAAAAAAACAAGATTACAGTCACACGGGAAGAAGCCGAGGGCTCAAAGCCCGGAAAACCGGTATACGTCGATGTTACCTTCAGCGCGGAGAAGCCGAGCCTTGAGGAGAGAATCCGTGAGATGATAAGCTCATATGAGTTTTTGACAGATGTCAGCTCGGTGCTCGCATACCTCGACCCGGCTGACAGCAAATATCTCCTGCTGGTTAACCCGGAAAACCCGCTCGGGCAGGACTATGTCCCCTCCCCGCTCGAGACGCTCGACAGCAATATCACGCTCTACGGCAAGGAAATCCGGCTTGAAAAGTTTGCAAGGCGTTCGCTGGAGGCCATGTTCGCCGAGCTGCGCGCCGCCGGATTTGACGACGTATATGTTTCAAGCGGCTACCGCTCGTACAGCTACCAGTCGTCGCTCTTTAACAGCTATGTTGAGCAAGAGATGAAAAACGACAGTTCGCTCACCCTTGTGCAGGCAACCGAAAAGGTCAAAACATACTCAGCCCCGCCGGGCTACAGCGAACACCAGAGCGGCCTTTGCGTCGATTTGATTGTTTACGGCATGAATGAACCCGACAACAGCTTTGCAAGCCACCCGGTATACAAGTGGCTGGTCGAAAACTCGTACAAATTCGGCTTTGTTCTCCGCTATTCCGAGGGTAAGACCGATATCACCGGGTATGTGTACGAACCCTGGCATTACCGCTTTGTCGGCCAGTACCATGCCGCGGCCATGCATGAGACCGGTCTTTGTCTTGAAGAATATATAGAGACGCTTGATAATAACTGATACCCGTGCCTTTGAGTGAGCATATGAAATTCATCGGGAGAGAAGAATACCAATGCAGGATTTGAAGGTAGACAGGCTGCTTGACCTGACCCGCACAATTGCGGCGCCGGTTTTTGAGGGCTGCAGCTTCCCGTGGGAAGTGCTTCCTAAAATCAAGGTGTTTGTCGTCTCGCTGGGCGTGACCCTAAACCCCGACGAATATGACAATCCCCTCCCGAATGTCTGGATTGCCAGGACCGCAAAGGTCGCCCCCACAGCCTCAATTGCCGGCCCGCTGATTGTCTGTCAGGGCGCCGAGATACGCCACTCGGCCTATATCCGCGGCAGTGTCATAGTCGGGTGCGGCGCCGTGGTGGGGAATTCGTGCGAGCTGAAAAACTGCATTTTGTTTGACGAGGTCAAGGTCCCGCACTTCAGCTACGTCGGCGACTCGATTCTCGGCTGGGGGGCCCATCTGGGTGCCGGCGCCATTACCTCAAACGTCAAATGCGACAAGTCGCTGGTAACCCTGCGCGACGGCGACCGCGTCATCGAGACCGGACTCTACAAGTTCGGGGCGATTCTCGGCGACATGGTCGAGGTGGGCGCGGGCTGCGTGCTCAACCCCGGGTGTATCATCGGCAGGAACAGCACCATCTACCCTCTCACCTCGGTCCGCGGCATCGTGCCGCCTGACAGCATAATGAAAAGCCGCGGCAATATTGTCAGGAAGATTTAGCTTTATCGCTTAAAATATTCAGAGGCTGGCTTGAGCCTGCAATCGGATAATAAAATTTTGTGGAAGTTTTTGGGTTCATATTCGGAGACTCGGGGGCGGAGCCCCGGAAAAATCAGTGCAAAGCCCCCGGGAATAAAAAATACAACCCTGATTCTGGGGTTGTATTTTTTATTCTTCCTCGGCATCTCTGCGCTTTGACATGATCTTTTTTTCTATCATCATGTCCTTGACCTTCATGAGGCGGGTGGTGTTGCCGCGCTCGTTTTCCTCGAGCTTCATTCTGATTGACTTCATGGTCTCAAGGTACTGCGGGATAATTATATATTCAAGCGCGTTGACCCGCCGGCGGGTCTTTTCTATTTCCCCGGCAAGAAGCTGCGCCGCCTTTTCAAGCTCGGCCATTCGTATCAGGTAGGGGAGCAGCGCCGCCAGCTCCCGAAGCGATGCGTCAAGCTCCCCCGAAGTGAAGGCCAGACCATAGTTGAATACCGCCGCGCCGCCGTCGCCGAGTATCTCGGCCCTAAATTCGGGGACGGTCACGCTCATAAGATTCTTATACCCCACGTCAAGCGCTACCTCACGGCCGGGCATAATGAGCGACTCCACCATTATCTCGTGGCCGGTAACCGCGCTGGCAACCGCAAAGCTACGGTAAATCCCGGCAAGTCCGGCCTCAACCCGCTCCCGGAGGACCTTGTCCTCCCGGACAATGTCAAGGAACTTCTTCATGAGCTCGTCGCGCTTGTCCTTGAGCAGCTTGTGACCCCGGCGCGCCGTGTCGTAGCGCGCCTGTATTTTCTTCAGCTCCATCCGCGTGGGATTTACTCTCAACTGCGCCATGTGTTCATCCTTTCTTTTTCCGGGGGTTTCACCCCCGAACCCCCGCATAAGAACCTTTTTGAAAAAAGGTTCTTATGAATCTCCAAAAACTTTACCGCCTTTTACTATAAACCATTGTAAACTGAAACCAATGTGGTTACAGAGAACTATATGACAGCAAACACACGCCAAATGGTAAAGTAAAGGGTAGAAAAGTTTTTGGGAGTCCCGAATCCTTTTTGGGAAAGGGTTCGGGCGGGGTGCGGGGCGGAGCCCCGCAAAAAATCACTTATTATCCCAGTACTTATCGAGTATTTCGGGTTTAATGCGCTTCATTTCGGACTTGGGAAGTATTCGCAAAAGCTCCCAGCCGAGGTCGAGGGTTTCTTCTATTGTACGGTTTTCGTTAAAGCCCTGATTGACATACCGCGCCTCGAACTCATCGGAGAATTTTGCGTAGAGCCTGTCGAGCGGCGTCAACGCCGACTCGCCGAGCACCACCATCAGCTCCTTGGCTTCTTTCCCTCTGGCATAGCAGGAGAAAAGCTGGTTCATCGTGTTTGCGTGGTCCTCGCGGGTCTTGCCCGGGCCGATTCCCTTGTCCTTCAGCCTTGAGAGCGAGAGCAGCACATCGACCGGCGGCAGGTAGCCCTTGCGGTACAGTTCGCGCGAGAGTATAATCTGCCCTTCGGTGATATAGCCGGTGAGGTCGGGGACCGGGTGGGTTTTGTCGTCCTCGGGCATTGCGAGGATCGGAATTAAGGTAATCGAGCCGTCCGAGCCCATCTTCCGGCCGGCGCGCTCGAACATTGAGGCAAGGTCTGTATAAAGATATCCGGGATAACCGCGGCGTCCGGGTATTTCCTTGCGGGCAGCCGAGACCTCGCGCAGCGCCTCGGCGTAGTTTGTAATATCCGTTATTATGACCAGCACATGCATATTGCAGTCAAAGGCCAGATACTCGGCTGCGGTCAGCGCCATACGCGGGGTGGTAATCCGCTCAATGGCCGGGTCGGAGGCCAGATTCATAAAGAGCACGGTGCGCTCAATGGCGCCGGTGCGCTTGAAGTCGGTTATAAAAAAGTCGGCCTCTTCAAACGTAATGCCCACAGCGGCAAACACGACAGCGAACTTTGTATCCGTCCCCCGGACCTTTGCCTGACGCGCGATCTGGGCGGCAAGCTGGGCGTGAGGCAGGCCCGAGCCCGAAAAAATCGGCAGCTTCTGACCACGTACCAATGTATTCAGCCCGTCAATTGTCGATATGCCGGTCTGGATAAACTCGGAGGGATAATACCTTGCGGAGGGGTTTATCGGGGTGCCGCTGATATTGAGCAGCTTGTCGGGAATAATGCGGGGACCCCCGTCAATCGGCTCACCCATGCCGTTGAACACCCGGCCGAGCATCGCCTCGGACACCGGGAGCTGCACGCCGTGCCCGGTAAACCTCACCTTGCTTTGCGCCAGATTTATGCCGGCGGCTGATTCAAAGAGCTGCACAAGCACGTTGCGGCCATCGACCTCAAGCACGCGGCAACGGCGAATCTCACCGTTCGGCAGTTCAATTTCGCCCAGCTCGTCATATTTCACGCCTTCGACCTGCCGCACAAGCATAAGCGGCCCTGCTACTTCCTCTATGGTTTTGTATTCCCTTATCATATCAGAACTTCCTTTCGGCTTATTCGGTCTCGGCTCCCCCGGGTATCAGCGCCTCTATTTCCTCGGTTATCATCCGCTCGATTTTTTCATACTCTGCCTTGTGTTCTTCCGCCGGGATATCCTTTGCGCGCCCGATTTTCTCGCGCACCGGCAACTCGGAGAGCTTCTGTATGTCTGCGCCTTTCTGTATCGCTTCGTGCGCCTTGTCCTCAAAGGTCAAAATCAGCCTGATGAGGTTATGCTGCTTCTCAAGCGGGCAGTAGCTGTCAACCTCGCTTGTGGCGTCCTGCTGCAGAAAATCCTCGCGGATTGACCGCGCCACCTCGAGCGTCAGCCTGTCATCGGCAGATAGCGCGTCGATGCCTACCAGCCTGACTATCTCGGAAAGCCGGCTCTCCTCCTGCAAAAGAGTCATGCAGCGCGCGATGTTGTTGTTCCAGTCTGCCGCGACGTTCTCTGAAAACCAGCTCTCGAGCCGGTCACGGTAGAGCGAATAGGAGTTGAGCCAGTTTATGGCCGGGAAGTGCCGGCGGTAGGCAAGTTGGGAGTCAAGCCCCCAGAAAACCTTGACTATGCGCAGGGTCGCCTGTGTGACCGGCTCGGAAAAGTCGCCGCCCTGCGGGGACACTGCGCCGATGGCCGACAGCGCGCCCTGCCGCCCATCTTCTCCAAGACAGACAACCTTGCCGGCGCGCTCGTAGAACTGGGCCATGCGGGTGGTCAGATACGCGGGATAGCCCTCCTCGCCGGGCATTTCCTCAAGCCGCCCAGACATCTCACGCAACGCTTCAGCCCAGCGCGAGGTCGAGTCGGCGATAACCGCCACGGCATACCCCATGTCCCTGTAATATTCGGCAATCGTGATGCCGGTGTAAACCGACGCCTCGCGCGCGGCAACCGGCATATCCGATGTGTTTGCGATCAATACCGTACGCTGCATCAGCGATTTCCCGGTTCTCGGGTCGATAAGTTCAGGAAACTCGCGAAGAACGTCGGTCATCTCGTTCCCGCGCTCGCCGCAACCGATATAGACCACAAGGTCGACGTCGCTCCACTTGGCAAGCTGGTGCTGCGTCACTGTTTTGCCCGAGCCGAAGGGGCCGGGTATGCAGGCGGTGCCGCCGCGGGCTATTGGAAAGAACGAGTCGATAGTTCTCTGGCCGGTAATCATCGGTTCGGTCGGCGGCAGCTTTTCGCGGTAGGGACGCGCCACGCGTACCGGCCACTTCTGCATAAGAGTGATGTCCTCCTCGCTGCCGTCGTCGAGCCTGAGCCTGCCAATCGGCTCGGTGACCGTGAAGTCACCCGAGCTGATCTCTATTATTGTCCCCGATTTTTTCGGGTGAACCATTATTTTGTGGCGGATGACCTCGGTTTCCTGAACATAACCGTACACATCACCGGCAGACACCCTGTCTCCCGGCTTTTTTGTGGCCTCAAAATGCCACTTCTTTTCCCTGTCAAGTGCCGGCTCGTCGATGCCCCGCGCCAGATTCGGGCCTATTTTATCCCTCATCACCTCAAGCGGTCGCTGTATGCCGTCATATATGCTTGTGACCAGCCCGGGGCCGAGCTCAACCGAGAGCGGCGCTCCGGTGGACACCACTCTGTCGCCGCGCCCAAGTCCGGCGGTCTCCTCATATACCTGAATCGAGGCTTTGTCGCCGTGCATTTCTATTATCTCGCCGATTAGGTTTTGCTCACCCACCCGCACCACGTCGAACATATTGGCAGCTCTCATGCCCTCGGCGACGACCAGCGGCCCCGAGACCTTGACTATTTTGCCTTCAACCATATCCGTCCCCTCCGGAGCGCCGCCCGCTTCGGGCGGCATTTCTCAGCATTCAGTCTTTATTGAAAATAATATCGGCACCGACCGCCCGCTTGACCGCGTTCTTTATCGCGCTCATGCCGTAGCCGGTGTTCGCAGAATTGCCGGGCAGCGAGATTATCGCCGGCAGCGTCAGCTCGTGGTACTTTGCGGCCTCAATCTCGCCGGCCAGCCGCTCGGCAAGGTTTTCGACAATAAATATAATGGCATATTCACCAGAGTTCACGAGTTTGTGCAGCACCCCGGCGGCCTCGCCGGCATCCGACACCTCGTGAACCGAAAACCCCAGCGACATAAACCCGAGCACGCTGTCGCGCTCGCCAATAATCCCGATTTTATACATACATCTCCCGCATCCTTTCGCGTATCGCGCTCTCGGCAAGCCCGGCCTCTTTGCCGGCCATGATTATGCGGACATTCATCAGGCCATACTCATGCGCAATCAGATAGGCCGCCGCAATTTCGGCGCCGAAGGGCAGCCACCTGACCTCGCGGACCATGTTCATGATAAATCTGTCGGCCTCTCGCTCGATGTGTGATGTTGGGGCTCCGGCGGGGATTGCCGCGGCAAAGGAAGAATAGGCCGTCGCGGCAAGCGCCTCTGCCAGCCGGGACTCGCCACGGTCATACAGCCCGAGTAAAAATTCCCGTTCAAGCTCGCCGCCGTCGATAATAGAGTCCTCGAAAAGCGCCCTGCCGGTGTCTCCGGCATTCATGCGCCAAAGCCTTATACACATGAGTATGTTTGTGAGGTCAATTTTAACCTTTACATATCTTATGACAAAAGGAACCCCCGACGCTTTTGC
The DNA here is from genome assembly GCA_012727435.1 of Clostridiales bacterium. Classification (GTDB taxonomy): domain Bacteria; phylum Bacillota; class Clostridia; order Oscillospirales; family CAG-272; genus UMGS1002. The sequence goes on from JAAYHB010000003.1 coordinate 81,749, forward strand.
GGCATCGAGCATATCGGCAAAGCAGGCGCGGTCGAGTATTATGTCGATTTTCTGCGGATTTTTGGTTTTAAGATAGGCATCGGCGGCCTCTCCGGCGGCCTTTGCCATGTGCTCCGGCAGCGCGCTAAAGTCCCCGGCTTCAACTGCCTGAGTTACAACCCCGGGGTCAAGCGTCCCGAGCGGGAGTATCATGCCGCGCGGGTCAATCCCGCGGGCGCGCGCCTTTAATGCGGCCTTTATGTTGTTGCAGTCGTATTTATATTGAAAAACTCTTACTATATGCGGCTGCGGAAGCATTTCGGCAACATCGGCAAAGGCATCCGAGAGCGCAGAGAGCAGAGTCGCATCGCGGTCGACCCTGCCTGCCGATTCCTGTTTTTTTGACGGCCTGTAGCCAAACTCGGCCAGCTGCTCAATCATCTCGTCGGCGCTCCCGGCCATAAGCAGCCTCTCGCAGCCCTCGCGTCCGAGCATTTTAGTCTCGAGTGCGCGAAGTCTGGCCGAGCTGTACATATAATCGGTATCCCTGTAACTTGCCGGCATAAAACACTCCCTGCAGCCTTGTTGCGGTTATTTTTCGGACACAAAAGACAACATTAGTTCAGCTTGCCTGATCGGTGTCAAACAAAACCTTATATACCTCGGCTTCAACCGAGCTTCTGATTGAGTTAATCAGCATTGATAATGAGCAGTTTAGAGCGACGTCGCCGTACCTGAGTATCAGGCCGCCCTCAATATCGGCGGTATCGGCCGAAAGCACCAGCTTCTCCGCCACGTCAAGACCTGACTTGTCACTCAGAAGCCCGCGCACGCGCGCGACAAGGTCATTCCCGCAACGCTCGCGGTCTTTTGCACTCAGAATGACCTCATAACTACCTATGTCCGGCAGGTCGACCTCGCCGTAGAGCTCGCGGTTAACCCGCTCGGTCTCAAGCTGCTCAAGCATCGCCGAGAAGAGCAGCCCTGCGAGAAGTTCAAGGTATTCCCCGTCAGGCATTGAAAGAATCCGCGACAGGGCACCGTCAAAGGCGGCGTCTATCAGCGTGCTTTTCTCTGAGAGCAGGATATTGCGCGCCTGCATTGCCGCCGTAGACTCTGCCCGCGACATAATCCCGGCACAATTGCGCTCAGCCTCTGCCCCTATCTGCTCCCGGATTTCATTTGCCCTGGCCGCATATTCGGCCAGAATAGCCGAAGATTTTTTTTCGGCTTCGGCCAGAATTGCCTTGGCATCTGCCTCGGCGTCGGCAATAATCCGCGAGGTGATTTTCTCAAGACCGGTCATTTTAAGGCTTCCTTTCTCGGGTGTAGCCGTCAATAATCAGGCTACCGGAGCCTGCAGGACGAAAAGCAGCGAAATAATCAGTGCGAAAATCGCGTAAAGCTCAACAAGACCCGCTGAGGTGATTGCCTTGCCGGCCGCGTCGGGCTGCTTTGAGAGCAGCATGACGCCGCTGGCCGCCACCCTGCCCTGTCTTAAGGCCGAGAAATAGCCGCCTATTGCCACCGGGAGGCAGGCAAACACATAATACATGCCGCTGGCAAAGCTGAGGTCTGGGATATTGCCGCCCAGAATGCCGAGTCTGAGAAGGACCATGAACGCGATGATAAATCCGTAAAGCCCCTGTGTTCCGGGAAGCGCCTGCAGAACCAGCGCCTTGCCGAAAAGGTTGGGGTTCTCGGTCATCAGTCCCGAGACCGCTTCGCCGACCTTGCCGACGGCTATCGCCGAGCCGATTCCCGACAAAATAACGGCTATCGCAGCACCCAGAAGGGCAATATTGACCCCTGAGGTCAGTTCGCGGATAAAGTCCATGAACCTGTATCTGACCTCTTCGTTTTCTGCCACGGCCGTGATGGTCAACAGAAGGTTTTCCATAATATAACTCCTTATTTAAATTTATTCTGTGCTGTCTGCGGTGTATTTGTCTGCCGGGAGCACCGGGGTAAAGGCCCTGCCGCCGTCCTCGAAAAATTTCCCGAAGAATTCAATATACTGCAGGCGGCTGGTGTGGACGAAGGAGCCGAGTATATTGAGCGCCATATTAAGTCCGTGTCCGGCGACAAATACCAGAATCATAAAGATAAAGCCTATGGGGCCTTTGCCGAGCATAATTCCGAGTATGTTCATGACCTGCCCGAGCACCGCCGAGGCAAGCCCCAGCGCCATGATGCGCGAATAGGACACAAGGTCCGAGGCAAAATTAATCAGGTTGTAGAGGCTGAATACGCCTCCCAGAAATTTCGTCACAATATTTTTGTTCTTGCGGCCCTGCGTGAGCACCAGCGAGGCGACACCCGCCAGCGCCACCCATCGCCCGATATCAGGCATAAAGTAAAGGAGAATCAGCCCTGCAAAGAGAACCCACCAGGGGAGAGTGTCAAGTATGGCGTCGAGCGGGTGCCCGTCGCGCCAGGTGATGTACATCTTCACCGCCATGCCGGCTATCAGGTGCACGCCGCCCACAATCAGCGCGACGACAAGCAGCCCCACCGGGTTCTGAAGCGGGTCGACAAGCAGCGCCAGGCTCGGAGGGTTTTCAATCCCCATGAAATTCGTCATAATCTGCTGCACAAGGTCGCTCATGTACCCGCCGAACAGAACCCCCATGACGGTGCAGGCAATTCCGCAGTACCCGAACATGAGAAGAAAACGCCGCGTCCCCTCGCGGGGTCTGAGCAGCTTTACCCCGCCAAAGCATACGGCGACCATGATAAGGCCGTAAATAACATCGGCAAACATCAGGCCGAATATAAGGCAGTAGAATATGCCCATAATAAAGGAGGGGTCGTAGCTCCCGTATTTTGGGTAGGAGTACATCCCGATTACCCACTCGAAGTTTTTGGCAAAACTGTTGTTGACAAGTAGTATCGGGGGCTCGTCGCCCTCGGCCGGCTCGGTAAGCTCATAGGCACAGTCGCATTTGTCAAGGACCGACACAACCCGCGCTTCGTTTTTCTCGGGCACCCAGCCGGAGAGATATGCGCAGTTCTCGGTTGAGGCAAGCCGCAGCTTGGTCTCGGCGGCCCTCAGCTCGGTTGAGACCGCATCGTAAAGAATTTCAAGCTCGCCGAGCCGCGCGGCGCGCTCTCTCAGCTCTGCCTCATATTCGTTGCAGGCTTTCAGTGCGTTCCCGGCGGCTCTTTTATATTCCTCAAGCGCTGCGGCAGGGGTTTTGTCAATATCCCTGAATGCAGCCTTGACAAAGCCCAGCCTTGCCATCACCCGCGCGAGCTTGTCCTCGTCGGATCTGTGGCAGATAATGCTCACATAGCTTGCGCTTCCGTCCCGGCCGAGAAGTTCGACCGCCCCTCCGGCCTCAAGAATCCCGGCAACAACACGCTCCTCGGATATGTTAGCCGGAAAGGAGCCGAGCATGGCGAGGGTGTATTCGGTGCCTGTGAAGCCCAGCGGCAGGTCGTATGATATCCAAGGCTCAAGTTCCTTTATTTTCTCTCTACAGCGGGCTTCCTCGGCCCTTGCCGTCTCGATTTTCTCTACTATGCCGTTGACCTCGCCTGCCAGCTCAAGCGCCGCCCGGTATCCCGGACTCGAACTGAATTTTCTGAGGTCAACCGCAGTCCTTTTAGCACCAAAAACTTTTTTCTGTGCTTCAAATCTTGTAAGCGCCTTTATGGCCGACTCAACCTCAAGGAGTCTGCGGCGCAGCCCGGCCACTTCGGCCTCGTCTCGGAAGGTCTTCAGTCCTGCCTCCTCGTCGTCCCGAACTTGTTCCACGTCGACACAGCGCAGGTACATCAGCTTTGTAATCATCCTGTCGACATCGCCCTGCGGGAGCAGCAGCGACAGCTTTTTCATCCGGGCAATCGACATTTTTTCATCAGCTCCCGTATGATGATATTCTCGGCCTGCTCCATTCTTGACCTTGCAGCCGCCGAAATCCCATCAGCCTTAGCCTTTGCCTCGGCTGTCGTCTTTTCCGTCAATTCAAGCGACTTCTGAGTTGCTTCATTTATTTTTCGTTGTGCCTCGGCGCGGGCCTCGGCTTCGGCCTTCTTGCAATCTGCCTCGCCCTGCGCCCGGGCGTCCGCAACCAGCTTTTTCGCCGTATCGGCCGCCTCTTTTCTGATAGCAGCCGCCCGCTCTTCGGTTTCTCGTATAATCCTCACAGCCTCATTTGACATTTGCTTTACCTTTCAAAACTCAAAGCCGTCCTGCCGCACCGCGCGGTATTAGTCTTTCCGGCATCCATAATGATTTAACTCGGTTAATATCGGTAATTAACCGGTACACTTAAAACCAACCGTGGAGGGCGGTATTCCGCGAAAACACAGCTATGTACTGAAAAAATGTTTGTATATATAATACACTATATTGCGGAATATTTCAAGAGCAACAATACATTTTCATCGCATTAAACAAGCCTTATCCATAACACGGGGCAATTTCCCGGGCGGCTTTTTCCGGAGCATGAGGAGCGAGCCGGTGCTCCAGAGGTCGCAAATCTTCTTTTCAAACAGAATATTGCGGTTTTGAGAAAGCCTGAAAACACACTCAACAGATATGCAACCCTCCCCTGCCGGCTCAACCCTTGAGGAAATGCGGTACTCATACCTTCTGAACCTGAATTTTCGGTCGCGCTCGCCGAGCGCCTCGTATTCTTTTTTTATTTCTCCGGCAAATTTGCCGGCCCAGTCCTCGGCAAAAATCCCGATTTTGCGGTAGTATTCATTGAAAAGCTTGGCATCTTCCCGGTCGTATTCGGGCAGCTCGATTTTCACGGAGAGCAGCTCGCACCGGCCTTCCCTGATGCACAGTACCCGCCTGTTTTTTTTGATGTCGCGCATAGACGCTCCTTACATTCGGTGTGGAAGATGGCTTGGCCGCTGAGGACTGATGCCCCGCTCGGCCGGCCGGTTTTTAGTATCATAATATGCGTCAGGAACAATAAAATGCCCCCTCCCGGACGGGAGGGGGCGGGTTATTGCTGTGCTTATGCGTTGTACTTTGACCAGTCGTATGCCGATGAGCCGTCAGGATTTAATGCATAGTAGCGGTCATAGGCTACCTTGAAGCTGTAGTCGTCGTCGGACTCGGAAGCTTTCTTGTTGTCCTGACCCGAGAAGAGCTTTTGCAGGATTACATCAACTTTACCGGTAGCTTTGTCGAAATCATTATCGGAGTTGAGTATTGTCACAGCCTTAATCTTCAAGACAACTCTCTCGTAAACGGCGTCGAGCTCCTGGAGGTAGCGCGCAGCGCGGCTCGAGGTGCGCTCGTAGGTGAGATAAGGCCTGGTTAATGTTCCAGTAACCCATTGGTAATCCGGCTCAGCATCAGGATCAGCACCATAATCAGCGGTATCCATCCAAACCACTGCTGTAATGGTTTTCCATTCGCCCTTGCTCGAATCCCAGACACCCTTAAAGGTTTCTCTGATCTTGTTGAGCTTGACAATGGCGTCATCCTTGGAATAGGCAAGGAGTCTTACCTTCTCAAGGCACTGATATGCACCGTCTGTATCAGGGTTTGCATCCTTGTCATACAGCACTATGTTGCAGACTTCATTGAACTTGTCGGTGGCGAGTTTTTCATAGCTCTTTGAGGCGGTGCTGCCGTTGATAATAGTGTCCGCTGCAACGCTGTGGTCTCTTATGTGGACAAGATACTCATTTGTGCCGACTGTTTCAAGGTAATAATCGGTGCCGGCAGCGGTGAGGGCCGCAAGTGTCGAATATTTGCTTGTGTCTATCTTGTTGTTCTTGTTGCTGAAGTTTTCGCTCTTGAAGTCGGCTACGGCGCTGATCGTGGTGTAACTTGTGAGCTTATCGACATAGTCGCCTATGTCTTTTGCCAGGTTGAGCGAATCATCGTCGCTCAAGTAGACGGCATAAGCGGACTTGGCGGCGTTGATATGGGCAGTAACCTGCGACCTGCAGAGGTCTAGCAGCTTGTTGAACATCTGGTCGGCATACTGCTTTGCGATATCGACAGCAGCGTCTTTGGCCACAACCAGTTTGTCAACCACAATTGTCAGCTGTTTATCCTTGGAGTCTGTGGAAAGTGTACCGTCGTCCTTATAGTAGAGCGCTTTGCTGCTGCTGTTCAAAGCCTGGTATGTCGTGGCGGTGTAGGTGTCGTAATCAAGCGCCATGATAGCGTCGCGAGCCGAGCTTGCAAGTGCAACAATCGCCTTGTTGTAATTGCTCTTGTCGTCGTTGGACAGTTTTGCGGAATCTCCGCCCTGCGCTACGCGGGTGTCATTGGCCTTGGTTACGAGTGTGCCGTCTGTTTTGCCGATGACATTGCTGGCGAATTTCTCAATCTCTTTGCTGAGCGTTTTCTTGAAGTCGTAGAATTTGATGTTGTCGTTAAGCTCAACCTCACCGGTGGCATAATATTTGGCTGCTGCTTTGACGGTGTCGTTCAGAGCCTGCAGTACCGCAATGAAAGCCGAGGTATCGGTGTCTTTGTTGAGGGTCAGCGAAACGTCACCATTGGCATTAACCGTACGGTTGAACACTTTAAGATTGCTGATGTTTGTCAGACCGTTAGACGCGGTCGCTCTGTTGTCGAGCTCGGCGTAGGTCGGCACTTTGAACTGCTTCAGTCCGTCAACGTATGTGTCAACCTTGGCGGCAATCGCTTTTATGAATTTCTCATCAAAATCTTTGTATACAGTGTCGGTTTCTGGATTTGTAACATATTTATCGGTCTTGTCTTTGAATCCCGCGACTGTGTTCTCGAGGTTGGGTACTACTATTTTGTTGTAGTACACCTGTGCCATTTCGGCAACCGCCTTCGCCACGGCAGCGTCAACCACGTCGTAGGCTTCTTCAATGCTCAGTGTGCCCTTGAAGCTTGAGCTGTAGGTGAGCTTGAGGAAATCGGCGGCATTGAGGGTGGCAATTCTTTCAAACTCGTTGAGAATCAGCTGGTCGCTGGATTTGCACTGTGTCAGATTACCGTAGGCTACTGTATAATCATCAAGTATTGCTGCGTTGAGATAAGCACCGAGGTATGCCGCGTTAAGGTTGGCAAGCTCGCCTGTAGCCGGCGCGTTGTTCATAAAGAACTTGGGCAGCGAGTCGAGTAATGCCTTGGCCTGCGACTGATACTGATGGAACCAGTTATCATAGAGAACGAGGACGTAGTTCTTGACGAATTCTTCGCCGGTGAGCAGGACCTTCTTGTCGTCGTTGGGATCCAGCTTCTGAATCGGAGAATCGTCGCCTCCGTTGGCCACCATAAAGATCTTGTAGAGCGCATATGCAGCCTCGATAGCGCTGCTCTCGGTCTTGACATTGGCAAAGGTCGGGTTGTCGAGTATGGTCTTAACCGCATCGTAAGCTGCCTCGGCAACCTTGTCGGCGTAATCTCTCAGAACTTCGATTTTGGTTTCGGCATAACGGAGCGTGCTGGTGGCGATGTTGAAGGTGTTCATTACATAGCCGTCAAGCGCGCTTTTGTAGACCGGGGTTGCAGTGTCGCTGACATACAGGTTAACGTCGAAGCCGACACTTGTGAAGTATTGTGAATAGGTCGTGAGCCAGGCTATGTAATCTTCACGGGCCTTCTTCACAATTTCCTCGTGTGTCAGGAAGAGGTCGGTGTCGACATCGCCGAAGCTCCTGATAATCGCCTGAATCGCCTCGCCATCAGACATGATGTTGGGGATCTTGGCAATTTCGGCGGCAAGATTTGTCATGACTTCGTTTACACCTTCGGCTGTCGTGGCCTTGTAAAGATCGGTGTAAGCATTGTCAAACACCTTGGCAAGCTTGTAGTAGTTATCCTCGGTGTACCAGAGCTGACGGAGCGTGAGGTACTTGACCTTCAGCTGGGATAATTCCGCGAGCACCTCTTCGGTGACCACGCCCTTGACTTCATCCCACCAGTCACCGGGATCAACAGGCTCGGGGTCGGGCTCATTCTCGATAGAGTCGAGCTTCGACTTAGCATCCTCCAGCTCATTCTGCAACTGCTCATTGGCTTTCTTTTGCTCGTCAATCTGAGCATTTGCTTCTTCGAGCTGTTTCTGGAGCTGTTCCGCCAGCTTTGATGCTGCATCTGCTGCCGCCTGAGCGTTTGCGGCAACTTGATTTGCTGCATCAGCCTGAGCCTTTGCAGCATCAATAGCTTCCTGCAGCGCCTTGTTGTTGCATCCGGCGAATATCGACGCCATCATGAGCAAAACAAGAGCGAGCGAGAAGAACTTGATGCTGGTTTTCTTGTTTCTAAACATACATTGCCTCCTGTTTTAGATTTGTGATATGATTTTACACTAATATTTTGAATGTTGCATTAGTTTTGTGTGAACTAATTGTAAATAAATCATCCATTCCCGGCCTCTGGCAATAAATTCGGCCGGAATTTCTACCGGCGTGGCATAAGTATATCATACCCCACTATATGATGCAAGAAAATAATTGGTAAACAAATCGTGTCGGATTATTGAAGGCGACCGGTGAATTGTCCGAAGGGTATTGACAAATGCCCCGTGCTGTGTTATATTTCTTACGTATTGCAGCAGAGCCGGGCCGGCTTTGCTTGGCGGAGATTTAAAGACCCAAATATAACCGGGGTGTGGCTCAGATTGGTAGAGCGCTTGGTTCGGGACCAAGAGGCCGCGGGTTCAAATCCC
>JAAYHB010000016.1 GCA_012727435.1 Clostridiales bacterium
CCCCTCGCCCGGCGGCGCGAAATTTTCCAAACTCCACTCCGCTACGCTCCGTTACGTTTGGAAAATTCAAAGTACGAGGTGTCATGATAAATCTGAAATTTGTGTCTTGACAAGGGGGACAGTTTAACCGAACACAGGGATATCGAGATACCAAAAAGCTCATCGACGATTTCCTAAAACAAGCTGTTACAGAGAGCTAATGAAAGGAGGAATTTTATGCTTCGCTTTATAAGCTTAACCGTGGAAGACTTCGGCCCCTTCAAAGGAACTCAAACCATCGATTTTACAAATGAAGACGGCGTCACATTTATCTGGGGAAACAACGGACGTGGTAAGACTACCTTACTCAATGTATTTAGATATGCCTTATACGGTAAGTTCCAAAATCGTCGTGGTGCAGTCGTTGATTTGACTAGACTTTCCAATATTGAGAGTCGCTCCGAGGGCCGTTTCGGATTTAAGGTTGTACTTCGCATGAACAATGACGGCGAACAATATGAACTTACTCGACAATTTAAAGTCCGTGCAGGAGTTGCCCGTCCTACTAAAAACGATGACTATGAGCAAACAGTTTATTTAAAGAGAGGTACTTCCATCCTTTCTGGGTCCGAATCCGAACATATCCTAAAGCTCATAATGCCCGAACAGGTCTCTCGTTTCTTCCTGTTCGATGGTGAGTTGTTGCAGGAATATGAGGAGCTTTTAATGGAGGGCACCGATATTGGTGCCAAGATAAAGGAGTCCATTGAGAAAATCTTGGGTGTCCCTGTTTTGACAAATGGCGCTACCGATGCCGAAGTAGTTTTAGACGACTATCAGAAAGCCAAAACTAAGGTGGCTCAAAGCAATAAGCAGACCGAACAGTTGGGCTCTCAGATTGCCGTTATCGAAGCGGAAATTCAGGAACATACAGCTGAACTAGAACGAATGCGTGAAGAGTTGACTCAGGAGCAGGTCAAGCGAAATCAACTGGAAGGCGAACTGGATCAGAACGAGCATGTGAAAGGGCTTCTGGGAGATATGAAGGCTCTAGAGACCTCTATTGGTGAAAAGAAAGCAAGACGGGATGCGTTGCTTTCTGCTATTTGTGTAGTAACAAAAGATGCCTGGAAAGGCTTAGTTGGTTCCAGGGTCAACACTGTCCTATCAGGGGTGCAAGAACAAGTTAAAACCTTGGAAGACAAAGAAAATACTCAAAAGGTAGCTAAGCGCTTTCTGGATGACATGAAAGCGGCTGTAGAAAAGAAACACTGTCAGCTATGTGATCAGGATATTGACGATATGCTGATTACAAAAATGGAAGATCGGATACGAAATGCTGAAAACGAATACGGTGGTCTTTCAATGGAAGAGGCTGAACAATTACGCAGCTTACAAAACCGCAGAGCCATTCTGGAAACCATGCAATTTCCAAGCAGCAAAGATAGGTTAGAAGTTCTGGAGCAACAGCTTTCGGCTGTTAAGGTGGAAATCAGTGATGACGAGCGCAAACTTAAAACTATCAAGGAAGAATTAGAGCGGCATGGGGACATTGAAGAATTAGCTACAGGTATGCAAGAGCGAGTGAAAGAATTGTCCAAGGTCTTAAAGAAAATTGAAAATCTAGAGGAAGGCAGACGCCTGGAGAACGAGAAGATCACAAGTGCTAGAAGCACACTGGCAACATTGAATGCAAAGCTAGACCGCACTGCAACTGGCACCGATATGGTACTAGCAAGACGGCGGGTGGAGCTTTGCGAACAGATTCATGCAATTTTTGAGGAAGGTATTGGCGCTTATCGAGATAAACTTAAAGGTGATGTAGAAAAAGACGCCACTGACCTGTTTGTGCAAATTAGCAATGATCCAGATTATGAGAAACTCGTAATTAATGAAAACTATGGGCTATTTATGGTTCACAAAACGGGGGAGGTAGTTCCTTTAAGGTCAGCGGGTTTTGAACATGTGGTTGCCCTCTCCCTGATTGGGGCACTCCATAAGAATGCCCCGCTTCGTGGACCCGTCATTATGGATTCACCTTTTGGACGTCTTGACCCTACTCATAAGGCAAACATAACAAAAGCTCTACCCTCCTTGTCTGAGCAAATAGTACTTCTTGCTTATACCCATGAAATTGATGAGCAAGGGGCAAGAGCAACGCTTGGTGCGTCATTGAAGAAGGAATACCGCCTGACACGGCAAACTTCCTTCCATACACGCATCGAGCCTAATTAATGGAGGTGATGATTATGGCCACAGATCTGGTGAATATTCGTTTATCAAAGGGAGCCAACGAGGTGGCAGACCAGCTAGTTGCAACAGGATATTTTGACTATGCAACTACAGCAGCCAAATTTGCATTAGCTTATGCTTTAAAGAATCATTTCGATGAGATTAACCCGGAAACCTATCCCATACCGGATAGTGAAGGTAATAACTACAACGTTGGTAGTATCGACAGCGATGGTCAGATAGCTGCTCTTTTAAGAGCTCTCTATCCCAGCATGAACACTCCTTATCTTTATGCCCGTGCCCTCATGGTGTTCGGCCTTACTAAAATTGGGGAAAGGATTGAACGGGATGGGTTGCAGTCCATCAGCGCCTTCTTGGATTGAATTAAAGAGATAACATATTTACAGGTTCTGCTTTAATTTCTTATTTAAGAACTAGCCAAGTTTTTAACGAAAGTTTTAATTTTTTAACGATTATCTGCTGGCAATGCACACCCCTGCTAACTTTCAACGATAACCCCTGTATGCTTCATGGTATAATGCAGGGGTTGTTTCTTGTGACCGCAGAAATAGACCCCTGTAAATGTTAAAAGCCGCTCCTCTAAAATAGCAGGAACGGCTTTATTGCTGGGCTTTTTGGTAAAAATAAAACCACCTGCTGATAAATTACTTTTTATCAATAGATGGTAGATTGTTTGGTGGAGCATAGGGGACTCGAACCCCTGACCCCAACACTGCCAGTGTTGTGCGCTCCCAACTGCGCTAATGCCCCGGGAAAATTCTTGCCGGAAACCCGGCTTTTTCGGTTGCATACCGTCCGGTATTCGGACTGGTGGAGACAGCAGGGCTCGAACCTGCGACCTCACGGATGTGAACCGTGCGCTCTGACCAACTGAGCTATGCCTCCGCAACGCCGCCATTATACCATAACGGCGGCAAAATTGCAATAGCAAATTTTAAATTTCCTGCAAAAATCGCTTTATTTTTAAAGAATTTTTAACATACCGCGCCTACGCGAAGCTGAAGGTGAGCTGGTCGGTTTCGTCAAGCCCGTCGAGCACGCCGTGATTACGCAGGATTTCAATCACGCTCTTATTAAGCCCTGCGCGCACCCTCAGGTCCTCGACCGAGGAGAAGGGCTGTTTCTTCCTCTCGGCGACTATGTTCTGCGCGGCAGTTTCGCCCAACCCGCTCAGCGAGCAGAAGGGCAGCCTGATAGACCCGTTCTCGGGCAGAAATGCGAAGGCGTCGGACTTGTTCAGGTCAACCTTAAGGAACCTGATTCTGCGCGCGTAACACTCATTTATCAGCTGGAGAGTCGGGATCATCCCCTGCTCTTTCGGCGAGGCATCCTTGCCGCGGCTCTCAATGTCCCGCAGGGTCTCGGCAACCGCCTTCTTTCCTTTCATGACCAATTCGGCGTCAAATCCTGTCGGGGCAACCGTGAACATGGTGCAGTAAAACTCAAGCGGCCGGTGGACCTTGTACCATCCTATCCGGATTGCCGACATGACATACGCGGCGGCGTGCGCCTTGGGGAACATATACCTGATTTTCCGGAGCGAGTCGATATACCATTCCGGAACGTTGTGCTCGCGCATAAGCCGCACCATGTCCTCGCCGAGCGGCTTGCCACGCTTGTTTTTCCGTACAAATTCCATGATGTTGAACGCGTCGCGGCTCTCAAGGCCGTAGCGCATAAGCGTGAGCATGATGCCGTCGCGTGTTCCTACAACCTGTGAAATGTCGCAGATATTGTTCTGGATTAGCTCCTGCGCGTTCCCGAGCCAGACATTGGTTCCGTGAGTGAGTCCTGATATCTGCACGAGGTCGGCAAAGTTTTTCGGCTTGGCGTCGAGCAGCACCTGCTGGATGAACCGCGTGCCCATCTCGGGCAGCCCGAAGGTGCCGAGTTTGCAGTCTATGTCATCGGGGCTGACGCCGAGCGATTTGGTCGAGAGAAAGAGCTCGTAGACCGCGGGGTCGTTCATCGGGACATCCTCAATTTTTGTTCCGGTCAGATGTTCAAGCCACCAGTATTTTGTGGGAATATCGTGCCCGAGCGCGTCGATTTTAAGAACAGTTTCATGCAGATATGTAAAGGCAAAATGGGTGGTTATGATGTCTGATTTCGGGTCGTCTGCCGGATGCTGAACAGGCGTGAAGTCATATACATCAAACAGGCGCGGGATGACAATAAGCCCGCCGGGGTGCTGGCCGGTAGTGCGCTTCACACCGACGCAATTCATCACAAGACGGTTAATTTCGGCCTTCGGCAGCGATATTTCTTTTGATTCGAGATATTTTTTTACAAACCCGAAGGCGGTTTTGTCACCCAGCGTGCCAATTGTCCCGGCACGAAATACGTTGTCGGCACCGAAAAGTTCTTCGGTGTATTTATGTACCTTTCCCTGAACCTCGCCGGAAAAATTGAGGTCGATATCCGGGAACTTGTCGCCGTGAAACCCGAGGAAGGTTTCAAACGGGATATCCTGCCCGTCGGCATTCAGCTTGTGCGAGCAGCTCGGGCAGAGTTTTTCGGGCAGGTCGAAACCCGAGCCCACCGAGCCGTCGGTGACAAATTCGCTGTAGTGGCAGTTCGGGCACCAGTAATGCGGGGGCAGCGGGTTTACCTCGGATATACCGGCCATGGTAGCCACAAAAGAAGAGCCGACCGAGCCGCGCGAGCCGACAAGATACCCTTCGTCTTCGCTATATTTCACCAGCCGCTGGGCAATAATGTAGAGTACCGCAAAGCCGTGCCTGATGATGGCATTCAGCTCCTTTTCAAGCCGTGCGGCCACAATCGGCGGCAGTTCGTCGCCGTATATGCTACGGGCCGTCTCATAGCAGATCCGCTGCAGTTCCTCCTCGGCGCCCTCCATGCTCGGGGTGTAGAAACCCTCGGGGATAGGGCGGACATCCTCAATCATGTCGGCGATTTGGTTGGTGTTCTTTACCACCACCTCATATGCCGCCTCATCTCCGAGATATGAAAACTCCTTGAGCAACTCCTCGGTGGTGCGCAGGTAAAGTTTGGTCTCGCGGTCGGCGTCCTTGAATTTCATGCCGGCGAGCAGGATTTTTCGGAAAATTTCCTCGTCCTCGTTTAAAAAGTGCGCGTCACAGGTCGCTACCACCGGCTTGCCGAGCTTTTTTCCGAGGTTATAAATCTTCCTGTTGATTTCCCGTATGGCATCCTCGTCGCGCAGCACTTCTTCCTCTATCAAAAACCGGCTGTTGGATACCGGCTGGATTTCAAGATAATCGTAAAACGCGGCTATTTTTTCAATCTCGGCATCCGGCTTGTTTTCAAGAATTGCCGAAAAGAGCTCACCAGAGCTGCAGGCCGAGCCGACAATCAGGCCCTCGCGGTATTTTTCGAGCAGGGTTTTGGGGATTCTCGGAGTCCGGTAAAAGTAATTCAGATAGCTCTCGGATATTAACCGGTAGAGGTTTTTGAGCCCGGTCTGGTTTTTGACAAGGATTACCTGGTGATAGGTTTTAAGTTTAAGCGGGTCGGAATTCTCGCCCATCTCGCGCACGAGCTCACCAAAGCCGCCGATGCCGAGCGAGCGCATTTTTTCTGTCATTCGAAGAAAAATTCCGGCCAGAATCTCGGCGTCTTCATGCGCTCTGTGATGTCTGAAACTTCCCAGACCGAAGTAATCTGCCAGAGTGTCAAGCCGATGATTTTTCAGATCGGTGTTTATGTATCTTGAGAGCGCAAGCGTGTCGAGGTAGGAGTTTTCAAAGGGCATCCCGGCGCGCTCGCAGGCAATTCTGACAAAACCAACGTCAAAGTCGGCGTTGTGCGCGACCAGCGTCCGGTCCCCGGCAAACTCAAGAAATGCTGCCACCGCTTCTGTCTGGGACGGTGCGCCGGTAACCATTGAGTCGTCAATCCCGGTCAGCCGGGTAATTTCATTTGATATCGGCTCCTCGGGGTCGACAAATGTGTGAAACCTGTCGCCGATTTTGCCGCCCGAGACAAGCACGGCGCCGATTTCAATAATCTTGCAGTTTTGGGCCGAAAGTCCGGTTGTCTCGATATCAAAGACAACAAATTCTCCGTCAAACTCCGGCGCCTGGCCGAATACCGCGCTCGGCGTGTCGTTGACAAAATAGCACTCGACACCGTAGATCGGCTTTACCCCCTGCTCTTTTGCGGCGAGCATGATTTCGGGGTAGGCCTGCAGGTTGGCGTGGTCGGTGACGGCTATCGCCTTGTAACCCCACTTTTTAGCGGTCTTAATCAGGTCCTGTGGGGAAATCAGCGCGTCCATTGTCGACATCGAGGTGTGCACATGCAGCTCGACCCGCTTGTTTATGGCGGTGTCGGTGCGCTCGATGCGCTTTATTCTGGCGGCGTGGCTGAAGGACATATACAGCTCATCCCCCGCCCCGCCCCCGCGGCGCCGCTCGCGCTTTACAGAACCGTGGAGGGCAAGTGCGGTGCCGTCGCTTACAAAAGCCGAGATCTCGTCGGCCTCGTCGGGGTCTAGGCCAAAGCAACGGACGTCTATTGAGGAATTGTAATCGGTAATTGAAAAGGATATGTTTACTCTGTCGCCCGACTTAGTTTCGGTTTTTTCAAAACCGAAAACATCGCCGGCAATAACGATATTTTTTATCGGCGCCGTGATTTCGGAAATCCTCGTCGGCGTGACCTCGAATTCCCCGCCATACACAAATTCCGGGTTTGAGATGTCGAATTTTCTGCAACCCGAATTGTAAATTCCTCTTACCTGCTCTATCTCAACTTCGGGGTAGAGCGTCGTCACGCGCCTGAAGGATGGCTGCCCGTCACTATCAGTCCCGGCGCGTTCATTACCCCGCGAAAAGCCGTTGCGCGACTGATACTCCTCGTATTCCCTGTCGGCGAAATAAAGCTCGCGGTCAATCTCCTCGAGCTTCTGAAGCATGCTCTCGGAATAATCCTCTCCGTTTGAACTGCTCACAAAGCTGACCTTCACCCCGATACCGAACTCTTGCCTGATGATATTTTCAATAATCCGCGGTGTATCAAAGTCTTCAAGCAGGTCAACTCCTGCCGGTGGGGTTGCAATGTCGATAATTAATTCCTCGCCGTCGAAGCTGTAGCTGCAATTAGAAAAGAAACCGCGTGCCACAGTGCCCGTGCGCTCGGCTTCTTTCAGTATTTCGGGTATATAATCTTCGGTCAGCAGCCCGGCAGGGTGTTTCGGAATTATTCTCACGCCCCGCATCCGGTAGGTCGACATAAGCTGCGCCTCAATCGTATAGAGCAATGACTTCGGGATGATTTCAGTAAATTCAAGCTCAATCTCAAGCAGCCGCCGCTCGCGGTCGCATCTGACCGCACACCCGCCGGCTTTCTTCAAACATCCAACAACTGCGTCGTCCGGCTCATATTTTGTAAAAATATCAAAAAACGTACTCGACATTTTTTATATCGTGATGTCCTTTATTTCTTTAATAAGCGTGTTGATGATATCTTCTTCCTTGATTTTCCCGACAATCCTGCCGCGCTTGAACAGCAGCGCCTCGCCGACTCCGCCGGCAATTCCGATATCGGCCTCTCTTGCCTCGCCCGGACCGTTTACCGCACATCCCATGAGCGCCACGGTCAGGGGCTTGTCCAGCAGTCCTTCGCGTCGGGCTGCGGCTTCAAATTCCCGGCAGAGCCTGATTAAATCAACAGAGGTCCGGCCGCAGGTGGGACAGCTTATGATGTTCAGCCCTCGCTGGCCTTCGATACCGAGAGCTGTCAGCAGTTCGCGCGCCGCGCTCACCTCATTCAATGGGCCGTCGGTCAGCGAGATTCTTATAGTGTCGCCGATTCCGCGGCAGAGCAGCGCCCCGATGCCCACCGCGCTCTTGATAAGCCCTGTCCTGCCGGCGCCGGCCTCGGTCACCCCGAGGTGAAGCGGGCAGGCAGACCTCTCGGATAGCAGGATGTTTGCGTCAATCATGGTCTTGACGTCTGATGCTTTGATTGACACAACAATGTCAAAAAAGTCAAATCTTTCAAGCAGGGCAATATTGTTCAGCGCCGACTCGCAGAGCGCCTCGGCACTCGGTGCACCGTACTTACTTAAAATCTCCCGCTCAAGCGAACCGCTGTTGACCCCGATTCTTATCGGAATGCCCCGTACCCGGCAGGCGCGGCAGACCTCCCCGAGGGCTTCTTTGCCGCCGATGTTGCCGGGGTTAATTCTGATTTTGTCGGCGCCCTGCTCGACCGCAAGTACGGCGAACCGGTGGTCGAAGTGTATGTCGGCGACAATCGGGGTTGTGATCCCCTTCTCTTTCAGGTACCCGATTGTACGGGCAGCCTCGGCGCAGGGGACAGAGACGCGTATGATGTCGCAACCGGCCTCCTCAAGCGCCCTGACCTGCCGCAGAGTGGCCTCGCGGTCCTCGGTTTTGGTGTTGGTCATCGACTGGATGGCGATTTTATTCCCTCCGCCTATGGTGACCCGGCCGATTTTCACTTCTCGCCTCGGGGCTCTTATCTTGTTGTATACCATTGCCTAAAAATGCTCCGAACGTCCTTCATGGTTATGATAAACATCAGTGCAAAGAGCAGGATTATCCCGATAAAGTGAATATATGCCTCAACGTTCTTGTTTACCGGCTTGCCGCGGATCGCTTCAATAAACAGGAACACCAGCCTCCCCCCGTCAAGCGCCGGGAGCGGGAGCAGGTTTACTACGCCAAGGTTTATGCTTATCATGGCACAGATGAACATCAGATTTATTATCCCGGTTCTTGCGGCGTCCTCGATTTCTTTGGTTATCCCCACCGGACCCGAAACCATCTCAAAGCCGTATCTGCCGCCGATAAGGCCGATAAGCGAGTCCCAGACCATCTTTATGGTGAATATCGAGCGATACCATGTGTGCTTTATAACCGAGCCGAAGGTTTTTGCCTCGCCAAAGACATAAAAATCCACGTCGCCGAAGGCGGCATTCCCCTCGGTAAACCCGGGGAAAATGACCTCCCGAAGCACAATCTTCTCGCCCTGGCGGATGACAGTCAGGTCCACCGGCCGGCTGCCCTGGTTCATAATTTCATAAGCCAGATCATATCCGGTGTGCACCCTTACCCTGCCGACCCTGACAATCCTGTCGCCGACCATAAGTCCCGACTCGGAGCTCATCGCCCCGTCCTGGAACTGTGCGACGACATTTGAGGAAAGCTGCTGTGTAGACGAGAGCACGATAACAAACATAATCAAAAAGCCGAGAAGCAGGTTCATGACGGCCCCTGAGACAATGATAAGCATGCGACGCGGGACGCTGATTTTGTCAAAGGCGTCCTCGGCGTCGCTCTCCTCGTCCTCGCCGACCATGCTGACAGAGCCGCCTATCGGCAGAAGGCGCAGCGAATATCTGATATTGTTTTTCTTTGAGGTCCTTGACAGTATTCTCGGCCCCATGCCTATCGAAAATTCCTTCACCCCGACGCCGCAGAGCCGGGCGGTGGTATAATGGCCGAGTTCGTGAACTAGTATCATGACCCCGAAAATAAACAGTGCCAGCAATATATACAGTGCGGTAATAAGTTTATCCTCCTTTTGACCTGTCGAGTATGCGCCCGGCGTACTCGCGCGCGAGTCTGTCAAATTCAAGTACTTCCTCGATGCTGCCCGAGAACGCCCTGCCCGAGAAATGCTCAAGCGTCTGAAGAACTGTCGCCGGTATGTCAAGAAATCCGATTTTCCCCTCAAGGAAAGCCGAGACGGCAACCTCGTCGGCGGCATTGAGCGCTGCCGGCATCGCACCGCCCTCGGCAAGGCAATCAAACGCGGCGCGCAGCAGCGGGAAGGCTCCTGTATCGGGCCGACCGAAGGTCAGCCTGCCGATGGCCGCCAAATCCAGCGGCTCAATCACCGCGGGCTTTATTTCCGGGTAATTTACGGCAAACTGGATGCAAAGCCGCATATCAGGCACCGACAACCCGGCTGTGATGCTGTTATCAAAATATTCAACCAGCGAATGAATTATACTCTCCCGCTGGATTAAAACCTCGATTCTTTCGGGCCCGACGCCGAAAAGGTATGAGGCTTCGATAACCTCAAAACCTTTGTTCATGAGCGTGGCGCTGTCGATTGTAATGCGCTTTCCCATCGCCCACGTGGGGTGGGCCAGCGCCTGCTCCAAGGTTACATTTTTCAGCATCTTGAGGGTGTATCCGTAAAAAGGGCCTCCCGATGCCGTGAGAATTATCTTCTTTATTTCATGTGGAGCCCGCCCGGCAAGGCAGCGGAATATCGTGCTGTGCTCGCTGTCCACCGGGATAATTTCGGCACCTCGGGTTCTTGCCTCGGCCATAATAAAGCCACCCGCCATGACCAGCGACTCTTTATTGGCCAGCGCCAGCCGCCTGCCGGACCTCACGGTCTCAAGCGTCGGGAAAAGGCCGGCTGCCCCGGTGATGGCGTTTATTATCACGTCGCAGGGCACTTCGTTTATTATCTGCCCGATTCCCTCCCGACCTGCGAGGACCTTAATATCCGTATCCGAAAGTGCGGTTTTAAGCTGCCTTGCTGCGTTGACATCATCAAGAACGCACAATACCGGCCTGAATTTGCGCGCTTGTTTTTCGATTGTGACATAATCCGAGCCGGCGGCAAGCGCCATGACGCGCCACCCCTCGGCCTCTGCTATGCCGAGCGCCTGTCGGCCTATCGAGCCGGTCGAACCTAGTATTACAACAGACTTGCTTTGTTCCATTTCAGTTCCGTTTACCGAAGAATGTTTATCAGCGCGAATAGTATGGTCATGACCGAGGAGACGGCCAGCACCGAGTCGAACCTGTCGAGCACCCCGCCGTGCCCCGGGAAAATCCAGCCGAAGTCTTTGATACCGTACTGACGCTTTATCGCCGACATGGCAAGGTCGCCCAACTGGGCGACAAGCGTGACGAGTATGCCGCCGGCAATGATATAGCCCCAGCCGATATAGGTGATATCTATTAGGTATGAGGTCAGCACAAAGGCGCCGGCGCCGGCTATGCTCCCCCCTATGCTGCCCTCGATTGTCTTTTTCGGGCTTATATCGGGGATGAGCTTGTGTCGGCCGAGCCAAACTCCGAAAAGATAAGCAAAGACATCGGTGCTCCACGCGCCGATAAGAATCAGAAGGTATATGTGCGGGTTTTCAAGGTCTCTCAGGTAAACAATTCCCGAGAAACCGAAAATAATGTATATGGCAAAAAGAAAGACACACCCGGCGTCGGCGCAGGTTGTTTTTTTCTTTGTGAAGACCAACAGCGCCAGAATGTAGAGCATAAGAAAAATAAAAATCAACACTGCCGTCTCGCCGAGGCTGATTTTTGAGGTGTCCGGCAGATATCTGACAATAAAGGGCAAAAGCGCCCCCGCAGCATATAGGGGTATGGTCAACAGCAGGTTTTTCTCAACCTTTATGCAGCCGAACATCTCAAAGAGGGCAACGAGTGTCAGCACCGCCATTGCAAACGGAAAAAAGGCCGTGTGAGAGAAGAGCAGCACCGGTATCAGCAATATTATGCTGACCACCGTGGTCAGGCTTCTTTTTAACATAAAGCTATATTGATATAAAATATCTTTCCCCCTGTCACAGATTTCTTGAGTTTTCGGTCAGCTGCCTCCATACCTGCGCTGGCGCCGGCCGAACTCCTCGATTGCCATATCAACTTCGCGCGGGCCGAAATCCGGCCACAGCACGTCGGTGAAGTAAAATTCCGAATAGGACGCCTGCCAGAGCAGGAAGTTGGAGATGCGGCACTCCCCGGCGGTCCTGATAATAAGGTCGGGGTCGGGGCAACCGGCGGTATACAAGGCTCCCGAGATATCCTCCTCGGTTATCTCGCTTTTACCTGCAGCAAAGAGAATATTGAAAGCCCGCACCAGTTCGGCGCGGCCGCCGTAGTTGAGGGCGATGTTGAGCACATATTCGTTTCCGGACGTCCGCTTGGCAACTTGTCTGATTTTTTCCTTCAACTTGTCATCGAAAACCTCAATGTTCCCCAAGAATCTAAAGGAAACCTTCTGGTCCTTCGTCTCCTTGATGCACTCTGAAAGATAGTCGTCAAGCAGGCGCATGATAGCGTCAAGCTCATGCGCCGGCCGGTTTTTGAGGTTTTCGGTGGACAGGGCGTAGACCGTGACATATCTGATCCCGATATCCCGGCAGTATTTCACCACCCGGTGGAAGGCTTTTGCCCCGGCGCGGTGTCCCTGCTCCTTCGGCAGGCCGTGCCTTGCCGCCCACCGGCGGTTGCCGTCCATAATAAAGGCTATGTGCCTCAGGCCGTACAGGTTTTTCTCGCCGGTTGTCTCGGCGCTCATCTCTTCTCCTTTATTTTATCGGGTGGCACCGAGGTCCCACCCGTATTTTTTATATCTGCATTATTTCTTTGTTCTTTTTCTCGGTTATGATATCTATGTTCTTAATATACTTGTCGGTGATATCCTGAATCGCCTTCTCGGAGGCTTTCTGTTCATCCTCGGTCATCTCACCGTTCTTTTTCATTTTTTTACACTGCTCGTTTGCGTCACGCCTTATATTCCGGATTGCCACCTTGGCTTCCTCGCCGAGCTTTTGTATCTGCTTTGTCAGCTCGCGTCTGCGCTCCTCGGTGGGCTGCGGGAAAACAAGCTTTATGACCTTGCCGTCGTTGACCGGCGTAATTCCTATATCGGAGGCCAGAATGGCCTTTTCCATTGCTTTCAGAGTTGAACCGTCATAGGGAGTAATGGTAATTGTCTTGGGGTCGACAACGCGGATGTCGGCCATTGTATTTATCGGCATGGGTGTTCCGTAATATTCGAAAGTAACCCTCAAGAGTACCAAGGGGTTGGCCTGTCCGGCCCTGATAGTCGCCAGATTGGCCTCATATGCGGCTATGGTTTTCTGCATTTTCGCTTCGTATTCCTTCGTGTCGAGTTTCATAGTCTGCTTCCCCGGTATAACCGGTCTCCTTTCTTTTATTTTTTTAAACGCAGGTAAGCGTCCCGATATTCTCGCCACAAGCTGCACGATAAATGTCCATCGGGTCGCGCAGGGCGAAAGCATAGGTTTTTATACCGTTTGCCGCGCAGAAAGCTGTTGCGGTAAGGTCATACGCGGCAAGCTTTTTGCTGAGAATCTCGTCGTAGGTCACGGTATCGTATTTCTTGGCATCGGGGTATACCCTCGGGTCGCGGTCGTATATGCCGTCGACATTCTTTGCCATGAGCACGATATCGGCACCCAGCTGTGCGGCTCTCAGCACTGCGCCGGTATCGGTGGAAAAGTAGGAATTTCCGGTCCCGCACCCGAGAATTACAATTCTGCCCTCGCGCAGGTACGCGTCGGCGGCCTCGGGCTGGTATCTTTCTGCAAAATCGGGCATGTCGGCCGCGGTCATCACGATTGCCCTGCCGCCCCGCCGTTCTATTACGTCTTTGAGTGCTATTGAGTTGATAACCGTCGCCAGCATCCCCATCTGATCTGCCCGGCAGCGGTCCATACCGACACCCTGCTTTGCCCCCCGCCAGATGTTCCCGGCACCTGTCATGACCGCAACCTCAATTCTTTCCTTGGTGCAGAGTATCAGGGCGTCTGCGATTCTCTCGAGAAGCCCGAAATCGAGTATTTGGCCGTCCTTTCCCTGCATGGCCTCGCCCGAGAGCTTGACCAGAACCCTTTTGTACTTTGGCTTTTCCATCCGAGATGCCTCTTTCGTGAGTTTATATATATTTTACAGCATAAGGCGCAATTTGTAAACCTCTTTTTCCGAAAAAGTTCTGCCCGCCGCTATTCGAAAAGCTCCGATTTGCTTGTTATACCTGATGTTTTTTCATCCTGACGGGCTGATTTCCCAAGCCAGCACAGGAATAAAAAACCGCCGGCTTTGGCGGTTGAGGATGTATTTCAATTCAAAGCAACATTACTTAATTTACTGCCACATGGCAAATACCGAACAACTGCATCTTCCCTTTGCCATATGCAAAGCTTTATCGGTGTCATTAATGAAATCATCAGTTGACAATGCATCGCCTGAAGCCTGCTCTGCACAGGCTGTCAGAACCTTTGCAATCAGCTTTATACAGGTGTCACCGGTCTGGTGACCGTATTTAAGAAAAAGCCCCGCAAGGAATCTTCATGCCGCGGGGCAAATCAAAACCACCGGCCGGGCCGGTGGTTTTGACTTTATTGCTGACCTGTAAGCTTTGCTACTTCGTCGGCAAAGTTGTCCTCGCGCTTCTGGATTCCTTCGCCCTTCTCGTAACGCCAGAATCCGGTGACCTTGATACTTCCGCCGAGTTCCCTTGCCGTGGCCTCGACATACTGACTGACCTTCAAGGCATCATCCTTGACATAGGCCTGCTCGAGCAGGCAGTTGTTCTCAAAGAATTTCCCCAGCCGTCCGAGCACCATTTTCTCGATTACCTGCGGAGGCTTCTTTAAGTTTGCCGGGTCGTTCTTTATCTGTGTCATGAGTATGGTCTTTTCCTCTTCAAGCACATCCGCGGGAACCGAATCCCGGTCGAGATATGCTACCGGATAGGCGCATACCTGAAGCGCGATGTTCTTGGCGAACTCCTCGAATTCGGGTCTCTCGGCCACATTCTTGTCGGCGTCAAACTTTACTATGACTCCGATCGCGCCCATTCCGTGGGTATAGGTGCTGGTGATTCCCTCAACTATGACAAACCGGCGGATTGTTATCTTTTCTTTGATGACAAGAATGAGGTCCTGCAGCTTGGTCTCGACAGTGAAGTCGCTCTCGGGATAAGGCAGCGTGAGCAATTCCGCCACATCTGCCGGCCTCTTTTCAATGATGATGCCAAGGAGATTGTCGACATAAGCCCTGAATATGTCGTTCTTGGCGACAAAGTCGGTCTCGGTGTTGACCTCGATCATGGCGGCGACATCGCCTTCCTTGCGAATGCTGACAAGCCCGTCGGCCGCGATTCTCGATTCTTTCTTTGCCTGAGCCACAAGGCCTCTTTCGCGCAGCAGCTTTATCGCCTTTTCCATATCCCCGCCGGCATCCACCAGCGCCTTTTTACATTCCATAATGCCTGCATTTGTCTTTGCGCGCAGGTCGGCTACATCTTTTGCTGTGATATTTGCCATTTTTCCATACTCCCGTGCTTTTTGGTTATAAGCTTACTCTGCGGTATCCTCTACAGGAGCCGCCTCCCCGGCGGTCTCCTCAGCAGGGGTTCCATCTGCCGGAGCCTGAGCCTCTGCGGCCGGGGCTTCCTCTGCCGGGGCCGCGGCTTCCTCGGTCGTCTGCTCGCCCTGTCTGCCTTCGATAACCGCATTGGCAAGCGTGGCCGAAACCAGCCTGATAGCCCGGATTGCGTCGTCGTTTCCGGGAATTATATAATCGGCGTCGTCAGGATCGCAGTTGGTGTCGATGATTGCTATTACCGGGATGCCGAGCTTCTTGGCTTCAAGCACCGCGTTTCTTTCCTTCTTTGTGTCGACTATAAAGACGGCGTCAGGCAGCTTCTCCATGTTTTTGATGCCGCCGTAGTTCTTCTGGAGGTTGTAAATCTGCTTTAATTTTGAGGTTACTTCCTTTTTCGGAAGTTGGTCGAAAGTGCCGTCCTCCTGCATTGCGAGGAGGTGGTCAAGCCGCTGGATAGAGCGTCTTATGGTCTTGAAGTTGGTGAGCATTCCGCCCGGCCATCTGACGTTGACATAGAACATGCCGCAGCGCGTTGCCTCTTCGCGGATGGCGTCGGCAGCCTGTTTCTTGGTCCCCACAAAGAGGATAGTGCCGCCGTTTGCCGCAAGATCACGCACGAACATGTAGGCTTCATCAAACTTTTTGACGGTCTTCTGCAGGTCGATGATGTAGATACCGTTTCTTTCGGTGAAGATGTACTCGGCCATCTTCGGGTTCCATCTTCTTGTGTGGTGTCCGAAATGGACGCCGGCTTCAAGAAGCTGCTTGATTGTCACAACAGGCATGTTTTTTATTCTCCTTTTTGGTTTTTCCGCCACACCGGCCCGGGCGATGCAGCTTGCGACTCGGCAAGCACCGGCATGCCCATCCGGTGTGTGTGTTTTCGGGGCTGAAAATAAACAGCCAAACTGTATTATATCATGGTCGCATTTGCCATGCAAGAGCCGCATGCATTGTTCACAAATTGTTTACAAATTCACCTGAACCATGCGCCTCTTTTTCTTGGCCGCTCGCAGCAGGCGAACTCACCGGTCGGAATTTTCACCAGGATTGTGTCCTCACCAATGCACTGAATCCTCTCCCAGCCGATGAGTATGTCGGCACATTTTCCGAACCCGAAAAAGCCGTCCTGCCCGCTGATAATAAGGGCTAATATTTTGCCCTCGTCGGCATCAAACTCAAAATCGCAGGCATATCCGAGCCGGGAGCCGTCGCAGAGATTGATTATTTCCTTCCGGCGAAGCTCGGCAGTGCTGCACACGCGCATACCGCAGTCCCCCTTAAAAAATATACTCATTTCATTATATGTCAGGGCGCGGATATTGTATTCTGTGCGGTTTTATTTTCGGTTATTCCCTGCCTGAGCGGTTTTTGCAAAATGTGATATGCCCCGAACACCGGTGGCGGGGTCAGGACGGCAGCAATTCAGCAGGCAGATAAAAGCGCCGTCAAAAGCCGGGCTTTTGACGGCGTCGCGCGAGAATTTCAGAGACAGTTTACCTTTAATTCACCGTCACATACGGTCACAGAGGCCTGCGTGCAGGTTTTGTTGTAATCGGATATGATAATCTCAGCGAGCTTATCTTCGACCTCGGTCTGGATATATCTTCTCAGGTTGCGGGCCCCGTATTTTATCGAGAAGGCTTTCTTGGCTATCAGCGCGGCAGCATCCTCGGTATATGTGAGGCGGATACTCTTTTCCTCAAGAGTGGCCTTGAGCTCGTCCAGCATAATGCAGGCGATTTTTTTGAAGTCCTCGATGTCAAGCTGCCTGAAGGTGATAATCTCGTCCACGCGGTTGATAAACTCGGGGCGCAGGAAGGCCGAGAGCGCCCGCTCGGTTTTCTCCTTTGATGCCTCAAATGTGCTTTTCTGATAGCCTATCGGGGTCATGCTGCTCTCCGAGCCGGCGTTTGTGGTCATGACAAGTATGGTATTCTCAAAGTTCACGGTCTTGCCGTGTGCGTCGGTAATACGTCCGTCGTCAAGTATCTGGAGCAGTATATTGAGGACATCGGGGTGGGCTTTTTCGATTTCGTCAAACAGCACCACCGAATAGGGGCGACGGCGGATTTTCTCGGTTAGCTGGCCGGCCTCATCGTATCCGACATAGCCCGGCGGCGCACCGATTATCCTTGATACCGAATGTTTTTCCATGAACTCCGACATGTCGAGCCTGATTAAGGTCTCGGGCGAGTCGAACAAATCGGCCGCGAGGACCTTCACCAGTTCGGTCTTGCCTACACCGGTCGGCCCGGCAAAAATGAAGGAAACCGGTTTACGCTTAGGCGAGACCCCGGCGCGGTTACGCTTTATGGCGCGGACCACCGCATCTACCGCCTCGTCCTGACCGACAATCCGCTTGCGGAGGCGCTCGCCGAGGTGGTCGATGCGCTCGAACTCGTTTTCTGTGATGGAGGCGGCCGGAATGCCCGTCCAAATTTCGATGACCCGTGCCAGGTCGTCGGGGGTAAGTTGGATATTTTCGGACAGCTCTTCGTTCTTGCGGAGTTTTTCGGCAAGTTTTATTTCTTCGGCCTTGATTTTGGCGATAAGCTCGTATCTCTTTTCGTCATTCGGTACACCATTCCCTGCGTCCATATTTTCTAAATTCTCGCGCTGGCTTTTCAGCTCAAGGAGTTTGTCCCTGATTATATAGCACTCGTTGAGCGGTGCGCTTGAGAGCGAAACCTGCGAGGCGGCCTCGTCGAGCAGGTCAATGGCCTTGTCGGGCAGGTAGCGGTCGGTGATATATCGCTCCGACAGCTTGACGGTCAGCCGCAGGATATCGTCCGAAATCTTAATTGAATGGAACTGCTCGTAGTAATGCTTGATTCCCTGCAGCATCTTGACGGTATCCTCGACCGAGGGCTCGTTGACCATCACCGGCTGGAAGCGGCGTTCGAGTGCCGAGTCCTTTTCGATATATTTCCGGTACTCGTTGAGGGTCGTCGCGCCGATCACCTGAACCTCGCCGCGTGAGAGGGCGGGCTTTAGGATATTGGCGGCATTCATGCTGCCCTCGGCGTCCCCCGCCCCGACAATGTTGTGTACCTCGTCGATGAATAAAATAACCCTGCCCGACTCCCTCACCTCGGAGAGAAGGCCGAGAATCCTCGACTCAAACTGGCCGCGGAACTGCGTGCCGGCAACAAGCGCGGTCATATCCACGAGATACAGCTCCCTGCCCAGAAGCTTGTAGGGGACGTCGCCATCAGCAATGCGCTGTGCCAGCGCCTCGGCAATGGCTGTTTTACCCACGCCGGGCTCGCCGATAAGGCAGGGATTGTTCTTCTGGCGGCGGCAGAGAATCTGAATCACGCGCGCCAGCTCGCGCTCGCGCCCGACAATGCGGTCGAGCTTGCCCTCTGCCGCGAGCTTGGTCAAATTCCGGCAATATGTGTCGAGAAATTTATACTTTTTCTCGGGTTTTGATTTGCCATTAGCTTCTTTTTTGCGCTCTTTTTCCTGATTCTTGTCCTTCGCGTCGCCAAAAAGCCCGCTGTCCCTGAACAGCTTCGGAAAATCTATTGCCGGTGCCCCGCCGTCCTCGGTGTCGTCGGCGTCCGAGGGAAGCCCGCCCTCGCTTTTTATAAGCTCGGTGACATCCTTTTCCATGTTTTCGAGCTGCTCGGGGGTGATTCCGAGCTTGCCCATAATGTCGCCCAGCACATTGTCGACCGGAAGTCCGAGTTCTTTGGCACATTTAAGACATAGTCCCTCGGTGACCTTCTCGCCGTTTTCTACCTTCGTCACAAAAATTGCGGCGATCCTTTTTTTGCATTTTGAACACAATACCATGAGTTCTTCTTCACTTTCTTTAATTTAAAACCGAAAATCGTTTAATTTCACGTTAATCTATTTTCACGACCGACCGCTTTCGGGCCATGTCGATATCCAGCCTTTTATGGTTCTTCTGATTTGACGTTTTTATATTTTGCCACATACAAAACAATGACAAGCAGCATAAGAATAAGGACCGTGGTGTAAATCGTATTTAGGGTCAACCTGTATTTTTCGATATTGTCGGCCATAATGAGAGCAAACAGCCCGGCAAGGCAGAGCGCTCCGCTGGCAATCTTGCCGTACCAGCTGCTTCTGACCACCACATTGCGCTTCTTTATCATCAGATAAGCGAGCGTGAGCTGAAGCAGTTCTTTCGCGATAAACGGGATTACAAGCCACGGCGGGAGAAGCTGCTTTATAGCAAAGCTGATAAGGACGGTCATATGAAAGAGCTTGTCAGCCAGCGGGTCAAGAATCTTTCCGATACGTGATACCCACCCAAACCGTCTGGCCAGCCAGCCGTCAAGTATGTCGGTGGCACATGCGGCAAGATATGTCCCGGCGGCGGCATAGCGGTATCGCGGAAAGTCAAAAAACATGAAAAACAGGAAAACAAATATCAGAAGTATCCGGAAGACGCAGAGATAATTCGGGATGTTCTCCCTTTTAAATTCAATACTCATAATATACCAGCTATGAGTTTAAATATATAGGTTTTATTGACGATTTCGAGTGCAGCAGACTCGTCTTTTGAGGCAACCACGAAATATATTACCGCGTTTGTGATGAAAACAAACAGGAATGTGTAAATTATGGCGCACACTATGCCGAGCAGGAGTCCGAGGAATTTGTTGACCGAACGGAGGACCGGCAGTTCGGCGACCTTCTCAATTATAAAGGCTACAATCATCAGCACCAGATATGCCGCCACGAAAACCAGGACATAGCCGACAATTTTTGAGATCATCGCCGAAATAGGCGCGGCAATTGAGGCCGCAACCTCACGCAACCGCTCGCTGCCCGCCGCGGTGTCGCCGGCGTACCCCGATGCAAGCTCGTTTATATCAAGCCCGCATTTCTCGGCAAGCACAGCCAGCGAGGCAGGGATTTTTTCGGTCAGCTTTGAGAGGTCGAATACCGAGGTCCCACTGTCGTACATTTTGGAAATCGAGTTGAATACCGAGTCGGTCACCCTGGCGTTCATGAACCTCTCATCTATTATAACACCAAGTTTTAGGCCAAGCAAGGAGGAAATCAGGGCGGCAAGTATAACCTTTCCGAATCCGAGGACCGCCTTGATAAAGCCTTTTCTATAGTAGGTTATGACCGTGCCGATTGCGATAAGTATTACCGCAAGATCAAGTGCGTAATTCATACAGACCTCCGTATCAATCAAACCTGACGCTCACAGCCCTTGAGGCGCAGGTGATATATATGTAATCGCCGGAAGAAACCACTATATCCTCCGCTCCGGCAGGAGAAGGCAGGGTCTTTGACTGTCCTTTTTTTATATCATACCGCCAAACCTTGTCCGGAAAAAGCAGAAAGACGGTATTGTTTGATTTTTTAATTTTCAGCACTTTCACGTCAAGCCGAAGGTCAGTCGGCTCGCCCTTGTACGGACGGATATGCAGGATATAACCGTTTTGGTCGTATACCACGGCGGCAATCCCGCCTGCATCAGAATCGAGGAAAACCAACTCCGCATCTCCGAGCAGCATCTTCTGCGGGGTATCTCCCCTGCCCTTCACAAATATCGTGTCGGCGGTTGCGTAGTAGTAGAAAACCGACTCGCCGCCGATTGAGGTTTCACACTCAACCCCGCAGGAGAGCACCAGCCCTGAAATGTCGCCGTCAAGCACGACAGGCTCCTTGCTCCTCTCCCCGTATAAAAGCAGGCGCGAGGAGAGCTGAACCGAGCTTGTGCCAACAGGCGAGACCAGAAGATACCTGCCGTCGGACGAGAGCGACATTGATGTCACATAATCATTATAATAATACGCGGCTGATTTTTCAAATTTCGAATTGTAGCGGTATATCACCGACTTGTATTCGCCCTCGGAGCCAAGAAGCGCGAAACTGCCGTTGTCGCTCATCACTGCCGAGTATATGGGGGTCTCAAGCCTTCCGGTGTGCAGCCGCACGAATGAATTGTATATCGAGTATTCCCCGCCGCCGAAGTTGTAGACAAGTATGTATTTTGACGAAGTACAGATGACGGGGTTTGAATATCCGGTATAAAACTCGGCGGTTTTCCGGCCGGTCGCCGAAAATACCGTAACCGTCCCGTCACCCGAAGTCACAATACCGCCCTTGTAACCTGCATATTTGCGGCCCTCGGCGCAGCTGTAGATTACCGGTGAGTCGCCATAGTCCCGCAAGGCGGATACGGCGCCAAAATCCTTTATAAAGTAATAGAAATTTTCATAGGTGACGTCCCTGATGTTAAGCAGCACCGTGCCGAGTATAAAGAGGATTAAGAGCGCATATGCCGCATACCCCAAAAGCTGAAAGGTGTCGGCCGCCCGGGCGTAATGGGGGTTGCATAGACCCGCTAGGTCGTCGCTGTCAAGATAGATTTCATCTTTTGCCCCGCCGCCGATACCCAGACGCTTCTTTATCCGGCCAAAAATATCAGGTTTCAGTTTCATGGCATCACCTCATGCCTGCACTCCGCTTCAGTAAACCACACGGTTGAGGTAGAGTCCGCAGGCCGGCAGGGTTCGCCCGGCGCGTCTGCGGTCGCGCGAGGCGATAATCTCCGGAATTTCGTCGGGCTTGATTTTGCCCTCGGCGACCTCAAGCAGTGTGCCGGCCATGATCCTGACCATGTTGTATAAAAAGCCGTCAGCCGCGACACTATACAATATGATGTCACCAATCTTAAATATATCGGATTTTATTACCGATCTTTCCGTGTCTGTGATGTCAGAACCCGAGGCCATGAAGGCCGCGAAGTCATGCCTGCCGACAAAGTGCGCCGCGGCGCGGCTCATATTCTCAAGCTGCTCACCTGAGAGCGGGTAAGGATAGAAGAATGACCTTTGCGCCTCAAAGGGCGAGCGCACCCGGGCGTTGTAAAACCGGTAGATATACTCTTTGCATTTTACGTCGTAGCGGGGATGAAAGTTATCCTCCCGCCACTCGGCTGATTTCACCGCGATGTCTTCGGGAAGATATGTGTTCAGGGCGCGCACGATGCTGTCGGTGTCGATATTTGTCTCAAGCCCCGGCTTTCCCTTTTCGCTTATAGAGAGGCAGAAGTCATGTGCGTGGGTACCGCTGTCGGTCCGGCTGCAGCCGACGATGTCGCACTCGCGGCAGAAAAGCCGCGCGGCCGCTTCGCCCAGCTTCTGCTGAATGCTGACTCCGTTCGGCTGAACCTGCCAGCCGCAGTAGTTGGTTCCGAGATAGGCAATTCTCAGCACAAGCTTCATTTCATCGTGTACCCTACACCGTATATGTTTATTAGGATAAGTCCGGCTCCGAAGGCGATTATGACAAAGAGCATTACAAAGTCGCGCGGGCGGCAATGCGGGACATTCAGCCGGGTCCGGCCCTCGCCGCCATGATAACACCGGCATTCCATGGCGGTCGCCAGCTCGTCGGCGCGCCTGAAGGCCGACACGAAAAGCGGTACCAGAACCGGAATCAGCGCGCGCGCCCGCTTGAAAACACTGCCCGAGGTGAAATCGGCGCCCCGCGCCTTCTGCGCCGCCATTATCCGGTTTGTCTCCTCGGTCAGGGTGGGGATAAAACGCAGGGCAATTGTTATCATCATTGCAAATTCGTGCACCGGGGCTTTGACTACCTTCAGCGGAGAGAGCAGGCTCTCAAGCGCGTCGGTGAGGGCGATCGGCGTTGTGGTGTAGGTCATGAAAATGCTTGTCCCGATAATTAAAACCACAATTCTAACTGCAATAAACAGGGCGTTCATGATGCCCTCGTAGTAAACCCTGATTTTCCACCACGAAAAAAGGAGGGTCTCGCCGGTCGTCCAGAACATGTTTATCACAACCGTAAAGAGGAGTATGAAAATTATTGGTCTGAGCGCCCTGAGCAGAATTCTCATCGGAATGCCTGAGACCGCGACAAGAATCACCGCAGAGGCGAGCAACGCCGCAAAACTCAGTATATTTTTGCACAAAAAAGAGCAGACGATATATAAAAACGCGCAGATTACCTTGAATCTTGCGTCAAGGCTGTGAATCAGCGAATCTGCCGGATAATACTGACCGAATGAGATGTTGTTCATCTTCGGGGGTATGCCTTTCCCGCCGCACGGCTCACTTGCAGCACGCGCGGCGCTTGTCCTATTTCAACAGCTTCATGAGTTTTGGGACCGCGTCGCTTACCGTATATGGTATCGTGTCAATTTCGACGCCCATATCGCGGAGTTTCAGCATCAGCCCGGTGATCTCGGGCACGTCAAGCCCGATGCGGCGCAGCTCCCCGGCCTTTGAGAATACTTCGGCGGTGCTCCCGCTCATGAATATGCTGCCCTCAAGCATAACGACAATTTCATCGCAGATCTCGGCCATGTCCTCCATGCTGTGGCTGACGATGATAACGGTTCCGCCGGTCTGTTCCCTGTATTTTCTTATCGTGGCGAGTATTCTTTCCCGGCCGGCCGGGTCAAGCCCCGCCGCCGGTTCGTCGAGCACCAACACCTCGGGCTTCATTGCAATAATTCCGGCTATCGCCGCTCGCCTTTTCTCGCCGCCCGAGAGTTCAAAAGGGGATTTTTCTAGCAACTCGGGGGCAAGCCCGACTATCCCGGCCGCCTCGCGGACCCGTGCGGCGATTTCTTCTTCGGACAGTCCCATGTTCCTCGGCCCGAAGGCTATATCCTTGGCCACAGTCTCCTCAAAGAGCTGATATTCGGGGTACTGCATCACCAGCCCGACTCTGAAGCGTACCTTTGAAATTTCCTTCGGCTTCTCCCAGATATCGACGCCGTCGAGCAGCACGCGCCCCGATGTGGGCTTCTCAAGCCCGTTGAGCAGCATAACCATGGTGGATTTACCCGACCCGGTATGCCCGATTATCCCGGTGACGATGCCCTCCTTGATTTCAAGGTCGACGTCACGCAGCGCCCGGGTTTCAAATGGGGTGCCGGGGCTGTAGACATAATTTATTTTTTCAAGCCTGATCTTTGCCATTTTCAGCCTTTTTGCGTTTATTTTTCAGACACTTCATTATCGCCTCGGCGCACTCGTCTTGGGTAACAGGCACGCCTGAAATTGCTATTCCCTGCCGGCGCAGCTCGTCAATCAGCTCAACCGACTGCGGGACATCCAGCCCCTGCCTGCGAAGGAAGTCGGGATCGGAGAAGAGCTGCCTCGGCGTGCAGTCGCGTATTAGCCTGCCGTCGCTGAGCACTATGACCCTGTCGGCCCGCACCGCCTCGTTCATATAGTGGGTTATCATGATTACGGTTATCCCTCTCTCGCGGTTCAGACGCTCGATTGTGCTTATCACCTCGGCCCGGCCACGCGGGTCGAGCATTGAGGTCGCCTCGTCGAGGATTATGCATTCAGGCTCCATTGCCAACACCCCGGCGATGGCTATGCGCTGCTTCTGACCACCCGAGAGCCTGTGGGGTTCGTGCTTCTCATAGCCCCGCATCCCCACCGTCTCAAGGGCAAAGTCGACCCGCCGCCTGATTTCGGGCGTGGGCACGCCTAGGTTTTCTGGGCCGAAGGCGATATCCTCTTCGACTATCGTGGCCACCAGCTGGTTGTCGGGGTTCTGAAAGACCATGCCCACCTTGCGGCGGATGTCGAGAATATCGGAATCGGTAAGATCGCCCGAGGTAATGTCCCTGCCGTCGATGTATATTTTACCCGAGGCCGGCACGAGTATCATGTTGAGAAGCTTTGCCAGAGTCGATTTCCCCGAGCCGTTCCGCCCGATAACAGCGATATACTCACCTTTTTTTATATTCAGGTTTATATCGATAAGAGCCGGCGCCTCGCGGCCGTTTTCATCCTTGTAGTTGCAATACAGATGCTCTGTCCTGATGAAGTATTCATCCATCTTTGTTTGTTGTCTTTCTTTGTTTTTTCTGCCCGGCAGCCCGACGTGAAAAGTTGCCGGTTCATGCTAGGCGAGGTTATCCCGCCGTCCAGCGCACCGATGCCCCGCAGGGCAGATGTCCGCCGGTAGCTTTGACCGGGAGCGCCAGCTCCCCGGCAACGGACCTGCCGCCAACCTTCGATGTGAGGCGCAGGTCGAGTATATACTTCATTGTCAGCGGAGAGAGGCCTGTTGTATATGAATTGATAAGGAAAAAAAGCGGCCTTTTGGCAAGCACCCTCACACAGAGCTCAACCAGCCGGTCTATGCAGTCCTCAAGCTTCCAGATCTCGCCGCCCGGGCCGCGGCCGTAGGAGGGCGGGTCCATGATGATCGCGTCATACTTCGAGCCGCGCCGGATTTCACGCTCGACAAACTTAATGCAGTCGTCGACAATATAGCGCACCGGCGCCCCGCCAAGCCCGCTTATCGCGGCGTTCTCCTTAGCCTGCCTCACCATCCCGCGCGAGGCGTCGACATGGCAGACAGACGCCCCGGCCGCCGCCGCGGCAAGCGTTGCCCCGCCGGTGTAGGCAAAGAGGTTTAGCACCGATACCGGTCATCCGGCCTCCTTAATCAACTGCGAAAACCAGTCCCAGTTTGCCGCCTGCTCGGGGAACAGGCCGGTGTGCTTGAACCCCATCGGGCGGAGCTGGAAGCGGAGGTTTTTATACGAGACAACCCACATATCGGGCAAATCGCGCTTTATCCAGGAACCCCCGCCCTCCCTTGAGCGTCTGTATATACCGTCGGCACTCTGCCAGCCGGGTGAGGTTTTGTCGTTTTTCCAGATGATCTGCGGGTCGGGGCGTATTAAGATATGCTTTCCCCAGCGTTCAAGCCGCTCGCCGTCCGACGCGTCGAGCAGCTCATATTCCTTCCACTTGTCGGCAATAAACATTTCAGCTATCCCTGTGTGAGAGTTGTGCAATTCTCGAGCAGCCGGTGTGCGCATGGCAGACAGCCACCGCAAGCGCGTCGGCAGTGTCGTCGGGCGCGGGAGGGCTTGAAAGCCCGAGCAGCACCGTGACCATTGAAATGACCTGGTGCTTGTCTGCCCGGCCGTAGCCGACCACCGCCTGCTTTACCTGAAGCGGCGTGTATTCGGCAACCGAAATGCCGTGCTGCGCGGCGCAGAGCAGTATCACTCCCCGCGCCTGCGCGACGCGGATACCGGTGGTCTGGTTGGTGTTCCAGAACAGCTCCTCAACGGCTATTGCATCAGGCCGGTATCTCTCTATTATCTCCTTCAGCCGGTCGTATATTATAATCAGCCTGTCGGCGGTCTTTTTGCCGGTCGGGGTTGTAACTGCGCCGAAGCCGAGGGTGCGGAACCGGTTGCCGCGATAGTCAACGGCTCCCCAGCCCACAGTGGCAAGTCCGGGGTCAATTCCAAGTATAATCAATCTGCTGCACCCCCTCCCTGCCTCCGGATAATCTGATACTGAGTTAGTATACCACATATCATGCGGGAAGTCAATTATTTTAACCCAATAAATGCCTTGTGCGATGTTTACAAGCTCGGATTTGTATGATATAATTTACTTCGGCAATACAGGCAGGTTTTGTGTATTCCGGTTTCCGGTATGCCGCCTGCTTTATGGTGTTTTCAGAACGGAGGATATGGCATGAGGATTGTCAGGTTTTATCCTGACGACATACTTGAACTGAAAAAACCCCATCCCTGCGGCTCAAAGCTCTTTCGCGTCCTTCGGGTGGGCTCGGAAGTGCGGATTGTCTGCTCGGGCTGCGGCCGGGACCTGACGCTCGACCGGATAAAGCTCGAGAAAGCAATAAAAAAAGTAATCACCAAAGAAGAAAAGGAAAAGGAGAAAAATGGCTAAGCGATATACCGATCCAAACGCAAAATCGGCCGGGGCAGGCATAATGACCGAACACCGGCAGGAATGGCGGTCTATGGCGTATCTCGGATTTGCGTTTTTTATTCCTGTTGTCATCATGTACCTGATATATCTCGCCATGGAGATACACCCCTTCGGCGACGGCTCGGTACTGGTTCTTGATCTCAACGGGCAGTATGTGTATTTCTATGAGGCGCTGCGCCACTTCGTCTGCGACGGAGACACAAGCCTGCTCTATTCCTTCTTCCGTTCGTTGGGCGGCGACTTCATGGGGATATACGCATACTATATCGCAAGTCCTTTTTCATATATAGTCTGTCTTTTCCCACAGGAAAAAATCCTTGACGCACTGCTTCTCATATTCCTGCTGAAAACCGGGCTCTGCGGCTTTACCTTCGGCTTTTTCATCCACAAGACCGGCCGGAGCAAGAGCAGGATAGCGACGGTAATCTTTTCAATGATGTACGCACTCTCGGCGTACGCCGTCGTGCAGCAGCACAACTCGATGTGGATTGACGCCGTCATGTGGCTGCCGATAATTTCATATGCCATCGAGCAACTAATAAAGTACGGCAAGTTCAGGATGTACGTGATATTCCTCTCGCTCACCTTAATGAGCAACTTCTACATCGGGTACATGGTCTGCTACTATGTGATTGCTTATTTCTTCTATTATTACTTTGCCTACAACCGCGACAACCTCAACAATCCTCTCTGCGAGAAGCGGCATTTTATCAAGTCGTTTGTGAGATTCGGAGGATACTCGCTGCTCTCGGTGGGAGTCGCGGCGGTGATTCTCCTCTCGGCATACTATTCGCTGACCTTCGGCAAGACCACCTTTACAAACCCGAGTTGGGCGTTTAATTTCAAATTCGACCTTATCGACCTTCTGATAAAGTTCTTGCCCGGCTCCTACGACACGGTGCGCCCCGAGGGGCTTCCCTTCGTTTACTGCGGTATGCTGACCATAATCCTGCTCCCGGTCTACTTTTTGTCGTCGAAATTCACGGTACGCGAGAAGGTGGCCGCCGGAGCGGTTATCGCCTTCTTTGTCCTGAGCTTTTCGATTTCAACGGTTGACCTTGTCTGGCACGGTTTTCAGCGCCCCAACTGGCTCAACTACCGCTACAGCTTCATGCTCTGCTTCTTGGTCCTGATGCTTGCCTGCAGCGCCTTCTCGGAGCTTAAATCGGTAAGCTCGAAAACGATATTTGCAATTTGCACGTCGCTGGCCGCGCTCGTGGTATTCATCCAGACGCTTGACCGGGAATATGTCAGCGACCTTGAGACAATCTGGTTCTCGCTGGCCTGCATTGCGTCATACCTTGTGCTCATCTGCATACTCAAGGTTACGAAATTCCGCGATAACATCCTGCTTATCATCACCTTTTTTGTCAGCTTCGAGCTGTTTGCAAACGGGCTGACAAACGTGGTCGACCTCAACCGCGACGTGGTTTATTCGAAGTACAGCAGCTACACAAACTTCATGGCCCAGCTCCGCCCGATAGTGAGGCTTGTCCAGGAAAACGACACCTCCTTCTACCGGATGGAAAAAACAATACACCGCAAGACAAACGACAACATGGCGCTGAAAATCCGCGGGCTGTCAAACTCAACCTCTACGCTCAACTCCTCCACAATAGCCTTCCTCAACCGCATGGGCTACTGCTCGTTGTCTCACTGGGGCAAATATGCCGGTGGCACCCCTGTGAACGACTCACTGCTCGGGCTCAAGTATATTATTACCCCGGCTAACGAGGATTTGTCGGATTACTACACGCGCGCTTATGCAGAGGGCGGCTTTACGGCATGGTACAACCGTTATGCGCTCTCGATTGCCTACGGGGTTGACGACAAGATAACCGGAATTGTAGCCAACGATTACGAGGCCCCCTGCGATTACCTCAACGCGCTGGTCTCGGCAATGCTCGGCGAGGAGGAAATAATCGAGATTTTCGTCCCCATCGAAGTTGAAAATGTCACGACCAGCCCGCTGTGCCAGAGGTCATATATCGCCGGGCATCATAAATACGCCAAAGCCTCCGAGGATGCGGCAGCCCTTGTCTATTATACCTTCACTGCCCCGAATGACCGCGAAGTCTTCTTCTATCTCCCAAGTGATTACCCGCGCGAGGTCAGCCTGAAGGTCAACGGCATGTCAAAAGGTTCATTTTACGGCAGCGACACCTCCCGGATAGTCTCGCTCGGTAAGTTCAACGAGGGCGAGACGGTCGTAATCACCATGACGCTGGTCAACAATGACCTTTATGTCAAAAACGGTTACGACTGCCTCTATTATATCGACTGGGCGGCCTTTGAGGATGCGATGAGCCGGCTTGCCCAGGTACAGTACAATATTGTCGAGTATACCGAGCGCAGCTTCAAGGGCACCCTGACCTCCCCCCGCGACAACCAGATAATCCAGACCACACTTCCCTTTGATGAGGGATGGAAGATCTATGTTGACGGGCAGAAGGTAGAAATATTCGAAACCCTCGACGCGCTTGTCGCCTTCAGGGTGGACGCCGGCGAGCATACCATTGAAATGAAGTACCTGCCCGACCTGTTTGTCTTAGGGTTTGCAATTACGGTCTTCTCGGTGCTGCTCGGCATACTGCTCTTTGTGCTTAATAAGAAAATCATAATAAGAAAACCGGCGGCATCCGACAACCCTGCAGGTAATGAGGGTGAAACAAATGATATAGCCGGAGATTTCCCGGTCGGCGAAAACTCTAAAGATATTGACGCCGGGAGCCCGGATAATCCGTTTGGTGAAATGCCGCCGGATGCAGAATTCAGTGCCGAACTGGCAGCTCCCGAAATCAACGGGCAGGATGACAGTTTTTCAAAAGCCGTAAAGGTGAAAACAACCTGCCGAAAATACAGGTTAAACCCGTCAAAGCCTCGCAAGTACCGTAGATATTCAGGACGCCGGTAAACGGCAGCAAAACAGCCATATGTGAGGGTTCCGACCTATGTTTTATTATATCAGCGGTAATCTGGTCCTGCTCGAGCCGGGTGTAGCGGTAATTGACGCCGGGGGCGTGGCCTACAGGATGTCAATCAGCCACACGACCTACGGGACCCTGCCGAAAGCCCGGCAGGAGCAGCGGGTGACGCTCTACACTTATCTTTCGGTGCGCGAGGACGGTATCGAGCTGTACGGCTTTGCGTCGGTCGAGGAGCTGTCGGCATTTAAAATGCTGATTACGGTCTCGGGAGTCGGGCCGAAAGTAGCGCTCTCGCTGCTCTCGGTGCTCAGCCCCGAAAAGTTCGCGCTGGCCGTGCTGAGCGAGGACAAAAAGGCGATATCGCAGGCTCCCGGCATCGGGCCGAAGACCGCCGCACGGATAATCCTCGAGCTAAAGGACAAGCTTGCCTCGACAGAGCTTGCCGCAGACGGCGGGCAGACAGAAGTGCCGGAGACTGCCTCCGGGCACAGCAACGCAAGCGATGCGGTCGAGGCGCTTATGGTTCTCGGCTATTCGCGCTCCGAGACACAGCGCGCGCTGAAGGATATCGACATTGTCTCGCTTCCGCTTGAGGAGATAATACGGCTGGCGCTGAAAAAGCTGATTAAGTAATCGGGAGAAATAAATGAACGAAGAAATGGATTTTGAGAGCCGGCTTGTGACAGGAGCATATATTCCCGAGGACAACGAGACAGACTTCTCGCTGCGCCCGAGGCGGCTTGACGAGTATATAGGTCAGGAAAAGGCAAAGGAAAACCTGCGGGTCTACATCGAAGCGGCGCTCAAGCGGGGTGATGTGCTCGACCACGTGCTGCTCTACGGCCCGCCGGGGCTGGGCAAGACCACGCTCTCGGGCATCATTGCCAACGAGATGGGAGTCAACATCAGAATAACCTCCGGGCCGGCTATCGAGAAGCAGGGCGACCTGGCCGCGATTCTCACCAACCTCTCGGAGGGAGATATTCTTTTCATAGACGAAATCCACCGGCTTGCCACACCGGTGGAGGAGATTCTCTACCCCGCAATGGAGGACTACGCGCTCGACATTATCATAGGCAAAGGGCCGTCGGCAAGGAGTATCAGGCTTGACCTGCCGCGCTTTACGCTGATAGGCGCGACGACAAGAGCCGGGCAGCTTGCGCCGCCGCTCCGTGACCGCTTCGGCGTCATCCTCAGACTTGAGTTCTACACTCCGGAAGAACTGATGCAGATCGTTAACCGCAGCGCGAGCATACTGAAACTCAAAATAGATGATTCAGGCGCCTATGAGATTGCCTCGCGCTCGCGCAGCACGCCGCGTATCGCCAACCGGCTGCTCAAGCGCGTGCGCGACTTCGCACAGGTGGTCGGGGACGGTTCGATCACTTCTGATATCGTCAAATACGCGCTTGAGCGCCTTGAGATAGACAATCTGGGGCTTGACTCCCTTGACAGGCGGATGCTCACCACCATAATAACCATCTATGGCGGCGGCCCGGTCGGGATCGACACGCTTGCCGCCACAATCGGCGAGGAGGCGGGGACGATTGAGGACGTCTATGAGCCATATCTCTTGCAGATAGGCTTTCTGTCAAGGACCCCGCGGGGGCGCTGCACCACGCGGCTGGCATATGAACATCTCGGCCTGCCCTGGTGCGGGAAGGATCCGGCCGGCGAGCAGATCAGAATCGAGGAATAAGTCAGACAAGCAGCGGTGCGGTAAAAAGCAGCTCGCGTATCCCCGCGTATTTCAAAAACCAGTCGCTCCTATTTTCATCAGCCCCGCAGAAGATGTCGTATGCCGGGATATTCATGACGAGTGAACACCAGCCGGCAAGGCTGCCCATCACCTTGTCGGCGGGCGCTTCGCAGAGCGGCTTTGAGCTGATTCTTGACAGCGACTGGGCGATGCTCCTGTTTCTTGGTATCTGGCTGCTGCCGACATAGGATACGCAGTCGGCGCCGCACCTGAAATTCAGAACCAGCCTAATTTTGTCGTTGTACTTTAAGTAACCGCAGAGGGCGCTTGATTCGGGCTCGGATTCGGGGTGCAGCCCCGCATAGTCGCGCGGCGCGCCGCAGTCACGGTTTGAGCTGCGTTTTTTGTACTCGGCATATTCGACCCCGAAGTTCCGCTCAAGGTCGACCCCGCGGGCGTTTGCCCGCCACCGGCTGAAATCCAGAGAGCCGTTCATGTCAAGCAGCCGCGCGGCGAGCGGATTGTCCTCGCCTATCCCCCTCACGGAATAGGACACCCCGTCGGGATTTAGCATCGGGATTATATGTATGGTGCGCGTCTGCTCCAGGCTCGAGAGGCTCAGGTTGTAAATCCTGCGGTTGTTTTTTCGCAGCTCGCAGTATTCGTTTATAAAGCGCATCAGCATTGAGGCGGTTATATAGTCACAGCCGTGAATGCAGCCGATATAGAGGATTTCCTTTTTCCCGCTGCCGAGCGATATCATGGGTATGCTTCTGCCGAGCACGGTAAGCCCGACCGAAGTCACGTTAATGCCATATCTTTCGGTGAGTATATCAAGATATTCCCTGAGCTCCTCGGGGCATATTGCGCGTTCATAGTCAAGAATTCTTTTATCCTTGTCAATTCCCGGACTATTTGAGTTCATCGTGCTTCTCCTTGATGCAATCTTTTTATTCAATATTATGAGTTTACTTCCCGAATAATGCAGGCAAGGAGCGCTTATTTCCCGGGCGCCGGCAGGGTATGCGGATAAAACAACACAAAGCGAGGTAGTGGTATGCAAACTCCCCGTGACCCGCAGCTTAGAAGAAAGCTTATCGCTTCAATGGTGCTGTGGGTGGCTGTCATATTTTTTGTGTATTCGGTTTTGCTAAATATTTTATATATCAAGACCACAACCGACATCGCGTTTATGATTCCGGTACTGGCAGACATCGTACCCTATGCCTTTGACCTGACCGAGATTTGCGGGATACTATTGGGATGGGCTTTTATTATTTTTTCAGCCTTCAAGTTTGACATCAAGAGCGCCTGGGGGTTTGTCGCCGTTTCTATGCTGCTGACCATGTATAAATACATTATGAAAATCCTGACAGCATATGCCATGGAAGGCAAAGCGCTTTTTGCGGATGATATTTTCAATTTTCTCATGGCAAACTTGGCCGTCCCGGCGCTGATCGAATTTCTGCTTCTTGCCATCCTTCTCTTCATAATTTATCTGGTATACCGGAAGGTTTCGTCACATGTCAGATTTCAAAAGGAGCTTGAAGCCCGGCTGCCGAACTATAATTTTGACGAGAGAGCCCTCTTTTTCCCCATAAAAAAACTCTTTGATAAAAACAACCCGCTGCAGAAAACAATTGCCTGGATGTCGGGCGTTTTTGCACTGTTCAGGATTGAATATCTTATTATGCTCGATGTTCAAATCGGCCCGCCGACAGATTTGACAGATCTTTTCTGGATGATTTTCAACTATCTCACCGCCCTTTTGCTCGGGTTCTGCGCATATCTGTTTATGCTGTATGTTATGATTTTGCTGAACAGCAAGGATTTTATAGTCGGGGAGAATTCCGGGCAAACCGGAATCTGATTTGGTGCCGTCCGGCAGGGATATAAAAAAAGCGCGGGTTGTTATCCCGCGCTTTTTTATATTTTTTATATTATGTTGCTTTCTTTGCACGAACAAAGAAAGTAACCAAAAATGCGCTCAGGGGGATACCCGAGCGCCGGTACCTCGCGCTACTTTCTCAAGTTGGTAAGCAAAAACAAAAGAGCGCGGAGATATAAATTACCGCGCCCGGGGCGTGGGGCGCAGCCCCACGTGTTATAAGGTTTCGGGGATTCTCAAGACCCTTTTTTCAAAAAGGATCTTGAGCGGGGGTCCGGAGCAGAGCCCCCGTGTTATAATTTACTTCCAGTCGTCGCTCCGGTCGTCGGGGATGACGTTTTTCAGCGCCACGATGGCGCACTCTATCATGTCGTCGTCTGGCTCTTTGGTGGTAATCCGCTGCAGCCAGAGTCCGGGGGCGGAGATAATTTTTACAAAAAAGTTATCGTGCTTCCCTGCAATTCTGATAAGCTCGTAGCCGAGGCTCATCATCACCGGCAGAAGGCCGATGCCGATAATGGTCCTGAGCAATACGTTGAGCACACCGTTCTCGCTTAGCGTTGTCGGTATGAACATGGTGATGAATATGCTAACGATAACCATGATAATTAAAAACGAAGTCCCGCACCTCGGGTGAAAGCGCTTCTGAGCTCTCACGTTCTCAACGGTAAGCTCAAGCCCGGCTTCATAACATGCCACTGCCTTATGCTCGGCGCCGTGATACGCAAAGGTGCGCCTTATATCCTTCATCAGGGCTACCAGCGCCATATATCCCACAAGAATTGCAATTTTAAGTATGCCGACAAACAGCGACCTTACAAACTGATGCCAATACCCGGTGCCCGACAGGGCCGGAAAGAGCTTTTTTAGCAGCTCGTAGAGCGTCTCGGGCAGGACTTTGAATAAAAAAAGCGCCAAGGCAACGCCGAGAATTGAAGCTACAATCATGATTGCGGTCATCATGCCGCTTGAGTCTTTTTTCTCGTTTTTGCCTGCCGACGACAGATCCTGCCTGCCGTCGAGCGGCACTACACCGCCAGCTTCGGCAGACCCGCTGTTCTCAACATTTTCTACTGACACGTCAGGTCGGCTTTCTTCAGCCTTGCCTTTATCCTTGTCGTCCTCGACTTCGTCGAGACCGGCTATCTCGGCCGAGCGCATTAAGCACTTGTAGCCGAATCGCATAGAATCTATATAGCCGAATATCCCGCGCAAAAAAGGCCAGCGGAAGAACCTCGGCTTTCCGGACATGTCGTAGTTCCAGGTCTCGACAACCATCTCGTGCTGCGGGTTCCGCACCGCCATCGAGATCTTTTTCGGCCCGCGCATCATTATTCCTTCAATGAGCGCCTGGCCGCCTATCGTGGTTTTCTTTTTTATGCAGACCGTCCGACAGGACTCGTTTTTACTCACGGTCAATTAAAATTCTCCTTGTTACGGCTCGAATTTCATGGTCATCTGGCTGCCTTCGATTGAAGACATATGCCTTTCGACTAAATTGTGAATGCGCTGCACCGGGTTGAGCAGATTGCTTATTGAGCCGTCGTGGTTTAGCGTATCAATTATGTACGCTACATATTTGCACATATTGACCTCACAATACCACGGCGCGGCAAGCAGCTCGGGGGTGCGGTAGACCAGATTTGTGGTGAATATCTTGTCAATCAGCCCAATTTGATAAGCACGATTGATTTTTTCAATTCCGTCGGTAAACAGGCCGAAGGTCACAAAAGCAAAGATGCGCTTCGCACCCTTGGCCTTGATTTGTTGCGCCACCTCAATGAGCGAGTCGCCCGAGGAAATAATGTCGTCAACAATTATGACATCCATTCCCGCCGGGTCTGTGCCGAGGTACTCGTGGGATATGATCGGGTTGCGCCCGTTGACGACTCTTGTATAATCACGGCGCTTGTGGAACATTCCGACGTCGATTCCGAGCACCGAGGCATAATAAATGCAGCGCCCCATAGCGCCCTCGTCGGGGGAGATTATCATGAGATTGTTTTTGTCTATCAAAATGTCGGGCACATTTCTGACCAAGGCTTTGATCATCTGATACGCCGGGCGGACACTGTCAAACCCGCAAAGCGGAATTGCATTCTGGACCCTTGAATCGTGCGCGTCAAAGGTGATAATATTGGCGACACCCATTGCATAAAGTTCCTGCAGCATCATCGCGCAGTCAAGCGACTCACGCGACTGCCGCTTGTCCTGCCTGCCCTCATAAAGCATGGGCATTATCACCGATACACGTCTTGCCTTTCCGGCTATTGCCGATATAATTCTTTTGAGGTCAGCAAAATGGTCGTCGGGGCTCATAGGGACGGTTTTCCCGAACATCTCGTAGGTCACACCGTGATTGAAGACATCACAAATGATATAAAGATCGTGTCCGCGCATCGACTGATAAATAATGCCCTTTCCCTCACCCGAACCAAAACGCGGGCATTCGTGCTTAACGAGGAAGGTTTCGTCCTGCGGGCGCCCCCTCCAGTCTTTGAGGTAATAGTCCACCTGCGCGCCGAACTCCTCACACCCCTTCATTGCAATTACACCGAGCTCGCCGAAAATCGTATCGTTCATATGCCCTCCTGATTTTTTACACACCTTTTGTACGCTTGTCATATCAAGTATATTATATCACACAAAAAGTGCTTTGAAAAGACATTTCGTTCATTTCCGACCTGACCGGAGCCGTTTTGGCGGAATAGATAATCTGCCGGTGGACAATCAATTCTTTTTATATTATTATAACCACCCGAGG
The DNA here is from genome assembly GCA_012727435.1 of Clostridiales bacterium. Lineage (GTDB taxonomy): Bacteria > Bacillota > Clostridia > Oscillospirales > CAG-272 > UMGS1002. The sequence continues at coordinate 36,394 of JAAYHB010000016.1, forward strand.
CTCCGCAAAATAAAAACTCCCAAAAAAACCGTAACCGGGCAGAGCATCGATGTGATGAGCAGAATCTGCCCGGCCAGCTCGCCGTCGCTCCCCATGTTTTTGGCCATAATGTAGCTTGCAACGGCGGCAGGCGAGCCGAAGAGCACAAAAACAAGCCCCAATTCCTCGCCGCGAAAACCCAGCAAATAAGCCGAAACCACCATGATTATCGGGAGAATCACGACCTTGACAAGCGACACCGCAAGCGAATACTTTATTTTACCCGATATTTTCATTCCGCTGATATTCGCGCCGAGACTGATAAGCGAGACCGCAAAGGTCGCGTCGGCAAGGTAGCCGAGCGAATCCCCGGCAAAACCCGGCAGCGGGATCTCCCAAATCATAAAGGGCAGGCCGAGCACGACCGCAATTATCAGCGGGTTTCTAAATGTTCTGACAATTATATTGCCGGCGGTACCGGCAAATCCCGGCTTTTTTTCGCGTGGCACAAAAATGCTCAGTGCGACCACCGAGTATATATTATACAAAATCATGACAAATGGCGTCATCATAACCATCATTGTCATCCCGTTCTGCCCGAACAAGGCGGCGGCCAGCGGCATCCCCAGAATCGAAAAGTTTGCCCGAAACGAGCCCTGTATCATGGCGCCGCGCTTTTCATTTTCCCTGACAAACAGCGGAATTACAAGGCTGCTCAATACGAAGCTGATCGTTATCCCGGCACAGGCAAAAAGGATAAGCGGCATCCTCTCGGCGCTCTCCTCAATCCTGCTCCCGGCGGTCCCGAGAAACATCAGGCTCGGCAGAAACAGATTAAAAACCAGCTTGTCGGAAGTAGTCAAAAAACCATCGGTAAAATAGTTCAGGCGTTTGAGGATATATCCGAGCGTCACCAGTATAAAAACCGGCAGTATTACATTGATGCTGTATAAAAAATTATCCCACATGTTATAACGGCTGCAAAACCGCCTGACTGTGCATCAGTTATGCGCCTGCCCCCTCCGTCAGATTTTCAAATTTTACATAAGCCTCGTTCCATGCTTCGGTATCTCCGGGCTCAAAGTATGTAGTCGGGAATGAGGCGGCGATAATCTCCCTTGCCTCGGCATAGTCACGCACCTCGCCTGCCGCTATCAGCTGAACGGCAATATTACCGGTTGCGGTCGCCTCGACCGGCCCGGCTATCACCGGCAGGCCGCAAGCGTCAGCCGTCATCCGGTTGAGCAGGGCAGCCTGTGAGCCGCCGCCAACAATGTTTAGGGCAGCCGGCTTTATCCCGGTCAGCCGGCAGAGCTGCTCCATTGTCATGCGGTATTTAAGCGCTAGACTCTCGTAAATGCAGCGGACTATCTCGCCGGGGGTCTGCGGTACATACTGCCCGGTCTTCGAGCAGTATTCGGCAATCCGCCGGGGCATGTCGCCGGGAGGTGCAAAGACCTGGTCGTCGGGGTTGATAAAGCAGGCAAAGGGTCTGGCTTCGCTCGCCATCTTCTCAAGCTCGGAGAAGCTGAATTCCCTGCCCTCACGCTGCCACTGGCGCCTTGACTCCTGAACAATCCACAGCCCCATGATATTCTTCAAAAATCTTATCTTGCCTCCGGCTCCGCCCTCGTTGGTGAAGTTCAGGCGGCAGCTATCCTTACTGACCAGCGGCCCGGACAGCTCGGTTCCCATGAGCGACCATGTGCCGCTGCTTATGTATATAAAGTCGCCAGTGCCCACCGCCGGCACCGATATGACCGCGCTGGCGGTGTCGTGCGAGGCGACGTTTATCACCTGCGCTTTGGTGTTGCCGGTATCAAGCTGCACCGAGGGCAGCAGCGTACCAAGCTTGTTTGCCGGCTTTACAACAGGCGGGAAAAGGTCGGAAGGTATTTCCAGCCGGGCGAGCAGCTCATGCGCCAGCCGGTCCTCTCCGGCCGGGAAAATCGCACCGGTTGAGGCTATCGTATACTCAGAAACCATAACGCCGGTCAGAAAGTAATTGAACAGGTCGGGCATAAAAAGCACCCGGCCGGCCCGACAGAGTATGCCCGGGTCCCAGCGGTTGTCGGATACAAGCTGAAACAGGGTGTTTTGAAGCATCAACTGAATTCCGGTAATCGAATAAATCTCGTCGGTGTCAATGCCGTATTCCTGCTTTATGTAATCGGTTATCCCGTCACAGCGTCTGTCGCGGTAATGCACCGGGTTTGACATGAGCCGCCCCTGCTTGTCAACAAGGCCGTAATCTACCCCCCAGGTGTCTATTCCGATGCTGTCCAACTCGCCTTCGAGCACGCAGCGGCGGATCGAGTTTTTGGCCTCATGGAAGAGCCGCAAAAAATCCCAGTAAAGCCGGTCTGATAGCATTACCGGCTCATTGGCAAACCGTGTAATCTCGCGGAGCCTGATTTTCTCACCGTCAAAGCTCCCGACAATCCCCCTTCCGCTCGAGCCGCCCAGATCGATTGCAAGATAGTTCTTTGCCCTGCTCATTATTATGCCTCCTTACTTTAATTCAAGTACGGTAACTCCCGAGTCGCCTTCGCCGTAGGTTCCGAGCCTGAAGTTGGCAACGCGCTTGTCGCCCCTGAGAAAGCGCCAGAGCGCGTTTTTCAGCGCACCGGTGCCTTTTCCGTGAATCAGCCTCACCGAGCCGACGCCGAACATTATAGCCTCGTCGATGTACCTGTCCACAACACACCACGCCTCCTCGCCGGTCATGCCGCGCAGGTCAATTTCGGGGCTGAATTCCCTCGGGAGATTCGGATTATGCCCGCCGGTCTGAGGCTGCCGCATATCCTGCCCGGATGATATGTCGTCACCTTCCTCAATCAGCTTCAGGTTCTTAATATTTGTCCTGATGCGCGCCGTGCCGACCTCAACCATAACGCTGCCCGATTTATCGGGTAGCTCAACCACCCTGCCGCTCGACCCGAGATTGCGCAGGTAAACCAAGTCGCCCTTCCCGAGCGGCCGCGGAAGCCTGTAGTCCTCGTCGTCGGGTTTGTCTACCGGGTCGTATTTGTCGGCCGCGGCACGCAGGTGCGCCTTTATCTCCTGCCGCGCGCGTTCAAGCGCCTGCCCCGACCGCTCGCTTTCGTACTCCTTTTTTGCTTTCTCGAGCCGGGCAAAAATAAAATCGCTCGACGCCCGGGCGCTCTCGACCATAGCCCTTGCCCTTGCCCTTGCCCGCTCAAGCTCGGCTTCGGCCTGCTTCTGGCGTTCCATGAGCTTTTTCTCGGCCTCGGCTTTGAATTTTTCGTATTCGGCGCGCATCCTTGCTATCTCCTCGCGGTCGCGCTCCATTTCGATCCGGCTACACTCGAGCTTTTCAATCACATTTTCAAAGCGCCGGCTGTCGGGGCTAACCAAGCGCTTGGCTCGCTCGATTATCTCGGCAGGCAGGCCGAGTTTTTCGGAGATCGCAAAGGCATTGGACTTGCCGGGGGTTCCGATTATCAGCCGGTAAGTCGGCCGCAGAGTTTCAATGTCGAACTCACAGGAAGCGTTGTCAACCCCCTCGGTCTCAAGCGCGTAGGCTTTCAGTTCGGCGTAGTGAGTGGTGGCGGCGCAGATTGCCCCCTTCACGCGCACAGCCTCGATGATAGCAACAGCCAGCGCCGCGCCCTCGATGGGGTCGGTGCCGACGCCAATCTCGTCAAAGAGCACCAGCGACCTGTCGGTTATTTGTTTAATCATTGATACGATATTCACCATATGCGCGGAGAAGGTTGAGAGCGACTGCTCGATGCTCTGCTCGTCCCCGATGTCGGCCAGTACGTTGTCAAAGACGCATATCTCGGAAGACTCGTCGACCGGGATGTGAAGCCCGGCCTGAGCCATGAGAGTCAGAAGCCCCAGGGTTTTGAGCGATACCGTCTTGCCGCCGGTATTGGGGCCGGTGATTATAAGGGTGTCGCGCCCCCTGCCGATTTCAATGTCAACAGGCACGACCTTATCCTTGTCAATCAACGGGTGCCTTGCGCGGCGCAGGAAGATAGACTTCTCCTCCGATATTGCCGGGGCGATGCCTTTCATCCGAAAGGAAAGCTCGCCGCAGGCAAAAATAAAGGCAAGCTCGGTGATATTCCGGTAATTTTGCCGGATAAATTCCGAGATGCCGTCGACCTCGGACGAAAGACTTGCGAGTATTCTTTCAATTTCATGCACCTCGGCTGACTCAAGCTCGCGCAGCTCGTTATTTGCCTCAACCACGTCATACGGCTCGACAAAAATTGTGGCACCCGACGCAGAGGTGTCGTGAATTAAACCCTTGATGTCATTTTTGCACTCGATTTTTACCGGTATGACATACCGGCCGCTCCGCTGGGTCACGATATTTTCCTGAAGGTATTTTGAATATGCCCCGCCGGTGTACTTTGAGAGCAGGTCCTTGATTTTGTTGTTTGCCGCCCTGATTTTCCTGCGGATGTCCGATAGCTGCGGGCTTGCGTTGTCGGCAATCTGGTCCTCGGCAAGAATTGCGCTCGTGATATGTTCCTCGACCTGCCGCTGCGGGGTGAGGTTTGCGAAGATTTCATCGAGCGAGGTTTCAAAGAGCTTGTTCGTCCTGATATATTCAAGCAAGGAGCGGGTGGTGCGCAGAAGGTTTGCCACGTCGAGCAGCTCGCGGGTGGTGAGTATCGCCCCGAGCTTCGCGCGCTCGAGGATCTTTGACATATCCTTGACATTTCCGAAAGAGGGCATTCCCTTGGCTTCAATGAGCCGCTTGGCGTCGCTTGTATGCCGCAGCCGGCGCAGGACTTCGGCGACATCGGCGCTCGGGGTGAGCGACGTGGCTTGTTCGCGAGCGCCTTCGGTCGGCGCGCAGGCGGCAAGCATGGCGCGGATTTTATCAAATTCAAGTGTTTTGAGAGTTTTTTCGGAAATCTGCATTTTTATCCTCAAGCCGAATTTTGTTTATCGTCTTTGTAAGTTTATATCACATTGTAAGTTTATATCACAATTTAATAATTAATATAACATCCCGATTATTCTATAATTCTTTGGTGACATATTGTTTAAGTTTTTTGGATCTTAAGGGACTTTTTTTCAAAAAAGCCCCTTAAGCGGGGGCCGGGGGCGGAGCCCCGCCGGGTGCTACTTTGCAACTGACTTGTAAAAATCGAGAGAATCAAATCCCCGCTCAAGGTGGTTCAGCAGATATGTTTCGGCGGCCTTATGGAACTCACGGCCTGCGCCGGGGTCGGTTATTCTGAAGGAAAACATCCGCTCGGGCAGGGCGGCAAGCGCATAGCGCACGGCGGCCAGCGCGGGTGACGATAGGGGCATCAGAACACTGCGCTCGTAGACAGGGTCGGAGGCCTCATCACGGATTTGCTCCGCCGGCCGCCTGTTGAGACAGCCCGGGCAGATCAGCCGGCCGTTCATGACGTCAAGGTATACAGCCCCGGTGCCCGGGTCATGGCAGAAGGCGCAGCGCGACACATCCGGCATATAGCCGGCATACCCTACGGTTCTGAACTCATATACGGCCTTTATGTCGGCGGCCGGCCGGATTTCCTTGGCTATCGCGTAAAGCGTATTTAAGGTCATTCTCAGTATGTCGACCGCCGGGACCTGTTCTCCGGTCACCTCGGCGGCGACGTCGCAAATATAGGCAGAGAGCGCCAGCTTTTCAATGTCGGCGCGTATATCGCTGAAAAATTCGGTGACCGAGCCTGAGCGCAGCCAGTTGGTGTCGCCCTTGCGGTATATTTCGTAATTCCCGTAAGTATAGGGCTGCGATGCCGGGGCGAATTTACTCCTCGGCGAGCGCACGCCCTTGGCTATGACGCTGATTCTGCCCTTCTCGGGGGTCAGGAGGGTCAATATGCGGTCATAGTCGCCGGTGTCCAAACATCTGAGCACCAGCGCATCGGTTGAAAACAACATATGCCACCCTCCTTTGGCGCCTGTTTATTCATCGCGGTAGCCGAAATTCCTCACCATGGCGGCACTCTCACGCCAGTTTTCCTTGACCTTTACCCAAAGATCAAGATACACCTTCGTGCCGAAAAACTGCTCGAGCTCCTCACGCGCGCGGGTGCCGACGAGTTTAAGCGTCTCCCCGCCCTTTCCGATAATTATTTTCTTGTGCGATTCGCGCTCGCAGAAAATTTCGGCGCGGATGCTGATCAGCCGCTCGGTATCTTTGAATTCCTCGACTACAACCGCAATCCCGTGCGGCACCTCCTGACTGAGTGTTTGCAGCAGCTTTTCGCGGATAACCTCGGCAGCTATCTGCCGCTCGGGTTGGTCGGTCAGCATATCCTCGGGGAAAAACCATTCGTGCTCGATCAAAAACCGCTTGCATTCGTCGAGCAGGATGTCGATATTCTTGCCCTTTCTGGCGCTGACAGGAACCGTCGCGTCAAAGCTGTGGAGTTTTGCATAAGCCGCTATCATCTCTGCAAGTTTTACCCTGTCACAGAGGTCAATTTTGTTGAGTGCCAGAATCGAGCCGGTCCCCGATTCCTTAAGGTATGCGATAACATTCTCTTCGGCAACCGATATCGGCCTGTTGACGTCGGCTACCAGTATTACCGCGTCGGCCTCCCGCATCGAGCGGTCGGCGGTCCTAACCATATAATCACCCAGAGGGTTTCTGGGCTTTATCATTCCCGGGGTGTCGAGGAAGACAAACTGACACTCGCCCACGGTATGAATCCCGGTTATCCGGTTGCGGGTGGTCTGGGGCTTGCTTGATATAATTGAAATCTTCTCGCCGAGAATGGCGTTGAGCAGCGTCGATTTCCCGACGTTCGGTCTCCCCACTATGGCTATGAAACCTGTTTTTTTCATGCTCCGGCCGGCCTCCCGAACCCGATATGTTCCAGAATTCTGCGCTGGCGCCGACGCATGTCAAGGTCGGCCTCCTCGCTTCTTTCGTGGTCGTATCCCAAGAGGTGCAGCATGCCGTGCGCGCAGAGAAAGGCCACCTCGCGCTCGTAGCTATGGCCGTATTCCTCGGCCTGCCGGCGCGCCCGTTCAAGTGAGATCACAATATCCCCGAGCACCAGCGGCTCGTCGGGATTCAGCGGTTTATCCTCAAGCGGGAAGGACAGCACGTCGGTAGCCTTGTCGATATCGCGATATTTTTTGTTCAGCGCCCTCATCCAGGCGTCGTCGGCAAAGGTAATAGAAACCTCGGTATCTCGCCCGACACCCTCGGTGAGAAGCGCCGCCTCGACGGTCTGCCGCATAAGGTGCCTGATACGGTAACCCGCCGGCAGCTTGTCCTGAAGGTTGTCAAAGTAAATCCTGATCTTCGGTGTTTTCATTTCTTGACAACACCCCTTAGCTTCCGGTATCTTGCATTGGGCTGTGAAGGTTCCCGCTGCTCCCTGTCGTATTTTTCGTAGGCAAGAATTATTTTCTGTACCAGCCTGTGGCGCACGACGTCGCGTTCGGTAAAGGTGTGTATGGCGATATCCTCGATTCCGTCAAGCAGCTTTACCACCTGCGCGAGCCCGCTTTTCTGCCCGCGTGGAAGGTCGGTCTGGGTGAGGTCGCCGGTGACAACCGCCTTGGAGTTGAAGCCGAGACGGGTCAGAAACATTTTCATCTGCTCGGGCGTGGCGTTCTGCGCCTCGTCAAGAATTATAAAGGAATCGTCGAGCGTGCGCCCCCGCATATACGCAAGCGGCGCCACCTCGATAGTCTGCTTTTCGTGCAGCCGGGCATAGTTTTCGGATCCTATCATCTCATAGAGCGCGTCGTAAAGCGGCCGCAGGTAGGGGTCGATTTTGCTCTGCAGGTCGCCGGGCAGATATCCAAGCTTTTCGCCGGCCTCAATTGCCGGGCGAGTAAGTATTATGCGCGACACCTGCTTGTCCCGCAGGGCTTTGACAGCCATGGCTACGGCAAGGAAGGTCTTGCCGGTGCCGGCCGGCCCCACCCCTAAGGTTATAGTGTTTTTCCTGATTTTCTCGACATACTGCTTCTGCCCCGCGGTCTTGGCCTTTATCGGCCGGCCACGGGTGGTCACGCAAAGGCAGTCGTCGCCGAAATCCGAGAGCTCGGCCACGTTGCCGGACTTTACGGTTTCTATAATGTAGCGCACCGACTGCTCGGATATTGTCTCCTCGTATTCGGCCATGCGGCGCAGAAACGAAATCACCTTTGCCGCCATTGTGACGGCCTCGTCGTCGGCACCGCTCACGCTCACGGCGTCGCCGCCTTCTGCAGGGTGATTGCTCACGTCAACGCCGAATTCCTTCTCAATAGCCCTGATATTTTCATCAAAGGGTCCGAAAACCCGGGCGGTCTGCTCGTTAGTTTCAAATAACAATGTTTTCTGCTTCATCAGGTCTCCTGTTACTCGGCCACCTCAAACTCACAGGTGAGCGCAATGTTTTCTATCACAGTTAGGCTGCAGTCTAGACAATATGAATCTTCGGTCAGCGACCATGAGATGTTCTTTCGTAAAAGCTGTGTTCCTGCGCGGGTAAGCTCGGCTATCTGCCTGTCCAGCTCGTCATATGCAAGTCCGGCCGCTTCCTCGGCACTACGGGTCGCCGTCTCTGTTATGTACCATCTGTAAACAGTCCGTGCAAGCGAGAGCGGCAAGCGGGTGCCGTCGAAAAGGCATATGTCCTCCACGCTACATATTTTATCATATTTACCGCTTAAAAATCCAGTATTTCTGTAAAGTTTTATTTCTTTTGAAAAGAAAATAAGCGCGGTTTCGACATGCTCCTCTCCGGTATAGCGCTTGACTTCATGGGTGAGCGGTATCTCCACGCGGATTTCCCTAACCGTCCGCGCGTAAACTACGCCTTCGGCGCGGGTATAGCGGTATCCCCAGACCCCGCTGTCGTATATCCCGCTGACCAAAAGATCGCCTTTTCGGACATGGTCTCCGACCCTGACTACCGGCCTTCCCGATGCAGCCTCTATTGACTCTATTTGACCGTCGCGCGCGGCTATCAGGTTTGCGGGAGTATTGCTTTTTTCCCCGGGCTTCTTAATCTTCTCCCTTATCTCAACATATGCCACGCTGCCCTTTAGGTTTATCGAAATCCACGCAATATCGTCCGAATTAATCAGCAGGCGGTTTTCAATCACATCCACATCAAGTCCGGGAATATAGCTGCCTATCCCGAACCCCTGCTCACATAGCTGTGAAATCACCGATTTTTTTTCAATGTTTTCACATCCTGTGATGCGAATATCCCAGACAAACCTCTCGGACCAGAAAACCAGCGACGCCGCGATTATCAGTCCAATAAACACACCCACCCGCTTTTTGTAGCGGTATATAATGTCGGGCAATCCGTATTTTTCGATAACCCTGATGCATATTCCGCGCCTTGAGCAGGCCTGTCTGAGCAGCTCGCCGGTGTACATCGAGCACTCGAGCGTAAAGCCGCCGGGACCAAGCCTCATGTCTTTGTATACAAAGCCGCATTCAAGGCAAAGATTGAGGATTTTCTCGGCATCCTCGCGGTCGGCGCAGAGCTTCATCCCTCCGCAAAAAAAGTAGACAAGCTTCATATTGCTCTCCCCGCCTGACCGATAAAGCAAATCGAATCAATTTTACCATCGATTTCGATTACCCCGCTGTGATATGCGGTGCAGTAAAGGCCAGAGCCGCAGACCTGAAGGGTGTCGCCGAAAAGGCGCACCCTTATTTCGGTTTCGGTATACAGAAGAATCTTCCGGCAGCCTCTTATAGTCAGGTTATTTCTGCCTCTGAGCTCTATATGCACCCCGTTTATCACGTCTGCCGGTATATCAAGCTTCTGCCCAAGCCGCTGAATCATGCTCATCCGATTTGCTTTTTTAGTGTCGTCCTTTTTCGGCTTCATACCTCTGACCGTCCCCAACAAATTTATCTGATTGCCACCCTCCGGCGCGCTGCCGGCACCTGACGCCAATATAGCCTTTGAAAAAGCGAAGTTTTCATAGTATTGGCATTATTCCGCATAATATTGAACAGGGTTATTTATGGCCGGTATCTGTATATTTTATGCCGGAGGTAGAGGCTTTCATGACCAGCCGAAGTGAAGGTGTGCAGCAAAGGCTCCCCGCGCCCGGGCAGATGTTCTTCTTCATAATGTACGGCTTTATGCTTGTTTTGATTTTGAAGAATCCCGAACCGGCAATCGAATACATAAAAGGCGGGCTTGTCTTGTGTGTCCGCACGGTAATCCCTTCGCTTTTCCCATTCATGGTGATTTCCGAGCTTGTGGTGGCCAGCGGGCTCGGCGAACTTGCCGGAAAATATCTCAGCCGTCCGCTCAGGCGGCTTTTCGGTATATCGGGAGCCTCGGCCTGTGCGGTGATCCTTGGGGCTATCTGCGGTTTTCCGGTCGGCGCAAAAACTACCGCGACATTGCTCGACCGGGGCTGCATAACAAAAAAAGAAGCCTTGAGGCTTCTGACCTTCTGCAACAATCCGAGCCCGGCCTTCATAATCAACGCGGTCGGAGTTTCGCTTTTTTCAAACCGTAAAGTTGGCATCGTGCTGTATGCAATAACCCTTTTCAATGCCTTTCTCATCGGATTTTCACAGCGTTTTTTTTCTATAAGTCAGGATGAAAACAATAGTCACGATATAAAAAAATACCCAGGTGGCATCAGCGCTTTTACTTTATCCGTGACACATGCCGCCGAGAGTATGCTTATCATCTGCGCATATATCGTGTTTTTCTCTTCACTTGTCGGTTGTCTTGCTGACATTATCTCGGGACTGAATTTCCCGGCCGTGGCTGTCGCCCTGCTTTACGGCATACTTGAGCTCTCCGGCGGAGTCTCCACCGCGTCGGCTCTCGGGCCGGATATCGCCGGTATCTGCCTTTGCGCCTTTATAATCGGCTGGTCGGGGCTGTCGGTTCATTTTCAGGTCATCTCGGCCTGCTCGGGCCGGGGGCTGAGCTATAAAGGGTATTTTGCAGCAAAGCTAATTTCAGGGCTGCTCAATTCAATTCTAACATATGTGGTTTTGAAACTTTTTCCCGGCATTATGCTGCCGCCGGACGTGAGCACAGCTCAACCTGCTGCCGCGGTCAGATTGACATCGACATATATAATTGCGGTTTTGCTTGTTTTTGCCGCCGGAATTGCAGTTAGTCGCAGAAAAGCCGGCTGAGAGATACACAAAAAGCCTCTCCTCGACATATATTGACATTAGAACCTATTCGGTTAACTGAGGGGAGGTCCTGTTATATGGTTAACTGCACAGCCGTCATCGGCTCGATGACCACTGCCATGAAGGCGCAGAAGGCACTTGCCGTCGCCGCCGTCAGGGCAAATGTCGTCAAGCTTGATTCGTCGGTCACGAAAAGGGGCTGCGCTTACGGTGTTGAATATGACTGTATTCAGGAAGCTAACGTCAAAGCAATCATGAACGCCTCTGGGATATGCATCAGCCGCATTGTGAGAGGAGGCGGTTATATGTGATTTATCTTGACAACGCGGCGACAAGCTTCCCGAAGCCGTCATGCGTATGCAAAGAAGTTTTGAGGTGCCTTGAAAACTACTGCGGCAATCCCGGCCGTGGGGCTCACTCATTGTCTCTTGCCGCCGCCGAAAAGGTTTATGAATGCCGTGAGAATGCCGCCGCACTTTTTGGGTGCGAGCCTGAAAATATAATATTTACTCTGAATACCACACACGCCCTGAATATTGTGATAAAAGGCGTGCTCCGGCCCGGGGACCATGTGCTGCTGAGCGATCTTGAACACAATTCGGTCTTCCGTCCTATCTGGAGACTGGCACAGGAGGGGATAATCGAGTATGATATTTTCCCTTCACTGACACTTGAGGGCTGGTTTCCTTCACCTCTGCTTGTCTGTTCACATATTTCACGCCTGATGAGGCCGAATACCCGGATGCTCATCTGCTGCCACAGCTCAAATATCTGCTCCCGCGTGCTCCCGCTGCGGGAGATCGGGGCCTTGTGCCGTCGTCGGGGGGTGTTTTTTGCCGTCGATGCAGCCCAATCAGCTGGACATCTTCTCATTGACATGAAGAAAATGAATATCGACGCCCTCTGCGCTCCGGGGCACAAGGGGCTGCTCGGCCCTCAGGGCTGCGGGATTCTAGCATTGAGGGACGGTGTCACACTGAACACACTGACCGAAGGCGGCAGTGGTGTCAACTCGCTTGAAGGGAATATGCCCGAATCCCCGCCTGAAAGATATGAGGCCGGCACTCTGCCGGTGCCCGCTATCGCCGGGCTTTGCGAAGGAATTAAAACCGTAACTTCCTACGGCATCATCAACATCAGGGCACACACCAACCTGCTCTACCACACGCTCTTCGATATGCTCTCGTCGGTCGAGGGGGTAACCATATATGCGCCGGCACATGCAGGGGCGGTAATGCTCTTTAATGTGCGGGATATACCATCCGACACCGCAACACGCGAGCTTGACAAGACCGGCATATGCGTGCGTGCGGGCTTTCATTGCTCGCCGCTCGGCCACGCAACCCTGAAAACCCCGCCCAATGGTGCTATCAGGGCGAGCTTCGGAATTTACAATACCAAAGGAGATACCGAAGCACTCTGGAAAGCAGTAAAGGGGCTGGCAAAATAAAGCCAAAAAACCCCGGGAGAGCCGGTGATAATACACCGACTCTCCCGGGGGCTGCGTTAAGACATACGAGGCTGCATACCGCCTGATTATCAGGAAAGCCTGCCTCTATGTCTTTCTTATTCTGACTTATCCGTCAATCAACAAGACGAATGATAGCCATTTCGGCTCCGTCGCCGCGGCGGGGACCAATCTTGTAGATTTGGGTGTATCCGCCGTTTCTGTCAGCGTATGAGGGCGCTATCTCGTTGAAAAGCTTTGTGACAACGTCTTCTTTTGTTATATATGCCATTGCTGCGCGACGGGCGGCAAGCGTGTTCTGTTTGCCGAGGGTTATCATTTTTTCGGCCGCCGAACGAACTTCTTTTGCTCTTGCCAGCGTGGTTTCGACCTGTCGGTTTTCAAGCAGCAGGGTTACAAGACCGCGGAGCATCGCGCGTCTTTGCGAGCTCGTCCTGCCGAGTTTTCTGGTGGGCATTTCGGGTTCCCTCCTTTGGAGATTTTACCTTGCGGGATGGTATTTTTCTTAATTTCGGGAAGATTTATTCTTCTTCCTTCTTGAATTCGAGGCCGAGCGAACGCAGCTTCTGCTCAACCTCCTCAAGCGACTTCTTTCCGAGGTTGCGGACCTTTATCATGTCCGACAAGGTGCGGTTTACCAGGTCTTGGACCGTATCGATGCCGGCGCGCTTTAAGCAGTTGAAGCTGCGTACCGACAAGTCAAGTTCCTCAATGGTCATCTCAAGTACCTTTTCCTTAATGGTCTCTTCCCGCTCGACCATTATCTCAGCCTTCTTTGCTTCATCCGACAAATCCACAAACAAGTTGAGATGCTCGTTGAGGATCTTGGCTCCTAGCGAAACCGCTTCCTTTGCGGATATAGTTCCGTTCGTGAGGACTTCAAGCGTCAGCTTATCAAGGTCGGTAATGTTGCCGACACGGGTGTTCTCAACCGTATAGTTCACACTGTAAACCGGGGTGTAAATAGAATCGGTGTATATTAAGCCGATTGGCGGGCTTACATTTGGACCGAGCTGCGCACTGTGAAGCAGCTTGTTGCGCTCCTGCGATACATATCCGCGGCCGTGGTCAAAGGTGAGCTCCATGTAAAAGCGCTCGTTTTCCCCGATGGTGGCGATATGATGGTCGGGATTGAGAATTTCGATATCGGCGTCGTGCTTGATATCGCTGGCCTTTACTTCACGCTCGCCGGTAACGTCGATGATGACGGTCTTCGGCGCGTTTGTGTGCAGCTTTGCGGTAATTCCTTTGACATTAAGGATGATTTCCGTGACATCCTCGCGGACCCCGGGAATCGTTGAGTATTCATGGAGCACACCGTCAATTTTGACACTGGTGACTGCGACTCCGGGAAGCGAGCTGAGCAGTACCCTGCGAAGCGAATTGCCGAGCGTGATGCCGTAGCCGCGCTCCAGCGGTTCAACTACAAACTTGCCGAACCTTCCGTCCTCGCTGAGATCAACGATGGTAATGTTCGGTTTTTCTATTTCTATCATTCCAAATAAATCCTCCGATTAAAATTTTCGGGCGCCTCAGTTACAATGGTCGTCTTGCCGTCTACTCCGCAATAACCAAGCGGATACAAACGGCTCCCCTTGGAATATTACTTGGAATAGAACTCGACAATCAGCCGCTCGTTGATGTCCAGATCGATATCTTTCCTCGTCGGCAGCGAAATCAGCTTGGCCGAAATTTTATCCTTGTCGGTCACAAGCCACTTCGGAACTATCGCGCTCCTGAAGTTATCAAGAAGCCCGGGTATTTTGTGCTCTTTTTCTCCGACAACCTTTTGGGTTCCGAGGAATTTTTTCGAGTTTTTAAACCTCTCGTTGACCGAAACCTCATCACCGGCCTTGAGGAGCATTGAGGTTACATCGGCTTTTTTGCCGTTGACCAGAATATGGCCGTGCAAAACAAGCTGGCGCGCTTCTTTGCGGGAAGTAGCCAGGCCCATTCTGTAAACCACGTTGTCAAGCCGCCTCTCAAGCAGGACAAGCAGGTTCTCGCCGGTCATGCCCTTGGAGCGGGCAGCCTTTTCAAAGTAATTGACAAACTGCCTCTCAAGCACTCCGTAATACCTGCGGACCTTCTGCTTTTCGCGGAGATGAATTCCGTATTCCTTCTGCTTCTTTGAAATTGCCCCGTGCTGGCCAGGTGCCGTACTGCCATGTCTTGTGTCAAGCGTGCACTTTGTAGTGCAGCGATCGCCCTTCAGAAACAGCTTCGTGCCTTCCCTGCGGCAAAGTTTGCATACGGGACCGGTATATCTTGCCATATTACCTATAATACCTCCGAATTATGTTTAGATACGTCTGCGCTTGGGCGGTCTGCACCCGTTGTGGGGTATCGGCGTAACATCCTTGATCATGGTAACCTGAAGCCCTGCAGTTTCAAGCGCGCGGATAGCCGCTTCTCTGCCCGAGCCCGGCCCCTTGACATAGACCTCGACAGTCTTCATCCCGTGTTCAACCGCCGCCCTTGCCGCAGCCTCTGAGGCCGATTGGGCCGCAAAGGGGGTGGATTTCCTTGAGCCCTTGAATCCCAGCTCGCCGGCCGATGCCCAGGATATTGTATTTCCAAACTTGTCGGTAATTGTAACTATGGTGTTGTTGAAGGTTGCTTTGATGTGAACAGCACCCTCGGGAACATTCTTCTTCTCGCGGCGCCTTTTGACAACCTTTTTACCTGTACTTGCTGCTGCCATCTTATGTGCTGCTCCTTTATTTCTTCTTGTTCGCGATTGTCTTCGCCGGGCCTTTTCTGGTCCGGGCATTAGTCCTCGTTCTCTGACCCCTGACCGGCAGACCCTTTCTGTGCCGTATCCCGCGGTAGCAGTTGATTTCCTGCAAACGCTTGATATTCATGGCGACCTCACGGCGCAGATCTCCCTCGACATGATAATGCGCTTCGATCTCCTCACGAAGTTTCGCAATATCGTCATCTGTCAGATCCTTGGCGCGCGTATCGGGATTTATACCTGTCGCCGCAAGGATTTTCTGGGCGGTGCTGCGGCCTATGCCATAAATATAGGTGAGGGCAATTTCAATCCGCTTCTGATTCGGAATGTCAAC
Organism: Clostridiales bacterium; assembly: GCA_012727435.1. GTDB lineage: Bacteria > Bacillota > Clostridia > Oscillospirales > CAG-272 > UMGS1002. Next base: position 52,013 of record JAAYHB010000016.1, read on the forward strand.
GCCTGCTATACGAGCCATTCTTTTTACCTCTCTGTATCGGTTTAATATTGATTTTACTGGCGGTATCACGCCGGTCCCATAACGGAAGCCGAGTATTGCCGCATTGTGATAAGCTTCTATCAGCCCTGTCTCTGCTTGTGCTTCGGATTCTCACAGATGACCCTTATCCGGCCATGTCTCCTGATAATCTTGCACTTTTCGCAGATCTTCTTAACCGATGGTTTGACTTTCATGTGCTTGTGCCGTTCCCTTCATAACATTATGTCCCTTTGCTCTATTTAGAGCGCCAGGTTATCCTGCCTTTGGTGAGGTCGTAGACCGAGACCTCGACGGTCACCCTGTCACCCGGTAGTATACGTATATAGTTCATCCTGAGTTTGCCCGATATATGGGCCATCACGATGTGGCCGTTCGGGAGCTTTACCTTAAAGGTTGCGTTCGGAAGCGCTTCAATAACCGTGCCTTCGAATTCAACTACATCGTCCTTTGGCAGAATAATCCCTCCTCCGTATTCTTTTTCTCATGAGGTATCATTTATTCACCAATCCGGGTCACACAAGGTGAACACACAAGGACCGTCCTCGGTGATAGCGACCGTGTTTTCGTAATGTGCAGACAGGCTCCGGTCTGCGGTTCTCACGGTCCACCCGCCGGGGTCTGTTACAACCTCATACCCTCCTGCGTTTATCATCGGCTCGATGGCCAGCGTCATGCCGGCGCACAGCCGCACTCCCCGTCCGGGCAGGCCGTAATTCGGCACGTCAGGCTGCTCGTGTAGTTCCTGCCCGACCCCGTGGCCGATGTAGGTCCTTACCACCGAAAAACCTTCGCCCTCTACAAAGTTTTGAATCGCATGTCCGATATCGCCTATGCGGTTGCCGACAACCGCCTTGTCAATGCCCTCAAAGAAGCTCCTGCGCGCGACATCAATCAGGCGTAAGGCTTCCCGGCTTACCTGACCTACGGGTATTGTCCTTGCGGCGTCTCCGTGGAAGCCCCGGAATTTTGCCCCGACATCGATTGACACAATGTCCCCTACCTCAAGAATCCTTTTTTTCGAGGGAATGCCGTGGATAACCTCATCGTTTATGCTTATACAGGTGGATGCCGGAAAGCCGTTGTAATTAAGGAAGGACGGCACCGCCCCTGATTTTTCTATAAACTCACGGATGATCCGGTCAAGCTCCCATGTGCTTATCCCCTCCCGGACCGACTCGCGGGCCAGCAGCAGCGCCTCGCCGACAATTCGGCCGGCCTGCTTCATAAGGGAAAGCTGCTCTTTATTTTTTATCCGTATCATTTTTGCTACCAAGACGGCTCAGTGCGTCAAGAATAATTTTCGATATTTCCTCAATCGCCTGATTTCCGTCGACGGTTATCAGAAGTCCCTGCCCGGCGTAGTATTTCTTTACCGGCTCGGTCTGCCTGTGGTAGGTGGCAAGCCGGGTTCTGACGGTTTCGGGGTTGTCGTCGCTGCGGGCATACAGCTCGGCCGAGCACCTGTCGCACCTGCCTGGTGTCTTCGGGGGGTTGTATTTTAAGTGATATGAAGCTCCGCAGCCCGGGCAGACCCTGCGCCCGCTCATCCGCTCGACTATTTTTTCGTCGTCGACTTCAATGGCGAGCACCGCGTCTATTTTCACCCCAAGCCTCGCAAGGGACTCGGCCTGCTCTATCGAGCGCGGGAATCCGTCAAGCAGAAACCCGTTTTTGCAGCGCTCTGACGAGAGGTACTGCTTCACCATACCGATGACGATATCGTCGGGCACCAGCTCTCCGCGGTCCATATATGACCTGGCGGCCCTGCCGAGCTCGGTCCCTTCTTTTATCGCACCCCGAAGGATGTCGCCGGTTGATATTGCCGGAATACCGAGCTTATCCGTAATAATCTGTGCCTGTGTACCCTTTCCCGCGCCGGGGGCTCCCATTATTATCAGGTTCATTGCCGGCCTCAGTCAAGGAATCCCTTGTAGTTGCGCAGGGTTATCTGAGCCTCAAGCTCGCGCACCGTCTCAAGGGCGACTCCCACCACAATGAGCAATGAGCTGCCGCCGAAGGCAAGTCCGCTGAAGGTCAGCGAGCCGTTGTGGACGGCGTAGTCTATTATGGTTATCAGCATCGGGAGTCCGGCAACAAAGCACAGGAATATTCCGCCGATTAAGGTTATGCGGTTGAGTATCTTCTGGATATACTGGGCAGTCGGTTTTCCGGGGCGTATTCCGGGAACCGCACCGCCGTTTGTTTTGATGTTATTCGCAACCTCAACCGGGTTGAACGATATTGTTGCGTAGAAAAAGGAAAATGCTATGATGAGCAGCAGGAAGACGACCAGATAGGGCCATGTGTAGTAGTTGAAGTTATCGTTAATCCATTGCAGCCACTTTACCCTCGGGAAAAAGGAAGCAATGGTTGCCGGTATGGCGACTATCGAGCTTGCGAAGATTATAGGCATAACTCCCGACATGTTGAGTTTGAGCGGCAGGTGGGAGGTCTGACCGCCGTACATCTTGCGCCCGACGACCCGCTTCGCGTACTGAATCGGGATTCGCCGCTCGCTGTTCGTAAACCACACGACCAGCCCCACGACCGCGATAATAGCCGCAGCCGCCAGAATTGCAAACAGAAGGCCAAGAACGCTGAATCTGCCCTCGTCATTAAACATCAGTCCCCAGAGGGTTGTTATCATGGCCGGTCCTCTTGAGATAATATTGGCGAAGAGGATAATCGAAATGCCGTTCCCGATACCATGCTCGTTGATTTTCTCGCCCAGCCACATGATAAGCGCTGTGCCGGCGCAGTAGCAGGCTACGATGACCGCGTACTTGAAAAACCTTTGCTTATCGGTTGAGGTGAAGATGAGCATATTATAGCTGCTCAGCAGCATCGCATATCCGTATGCCATAACAAGGCCGATGGCCACGGTCACCCAGCGCGTTGCATTGGTCAGCTTTTTCTTGCCGTCCTCATCCTTGGACATCCTCTCGAGCGCCGGGATCGCAACGGTGAGAAGCTGAATGACTATCGACGCGGTAATGTAGGGCTGCACCGAGAGCGCAAAGAGGGTCGCCTTGCCGAAGGCGTTACCCGAGATAATGTTTATAAACTGGAAAATCGAGCCGGCTGCTACTTTGTTGAAAGAGCTCAGCACGTCCGGGCTGATATAGGGCACCGGAATATTGGCACCCAGACGGTACAGGAGTATTATGAGAAGCGTGAAAAGTATCCTTTTGCGAAGCTCCGGGATATTCCACGCATTCTTTATTGTTTGAAACATCCTTATACCTCCTCGATTTTCCCGCCTGATGCCATTATCTTTTCCTTAGCGCTTGCCGAGAAGGATGCCGCCCTGACGGTCAGCTTCTTTTCAAGGCTGCCGTCTCC
>JAAYHB010000017.1 GCA_012727435.1 Clostridiales bacterium
CTCGGTACAGAATAACTACTACCGCTATCCTATACCTGCCTCGTCCCTGTCTCGCCCTTTGGTTCCTACCAAAAGTGTGTTGCCCAATTTTCAAGGACCGCTCGCCGCCCCCTCTTTCGGGCGGCTCGGATATTTTAGCACAGCCGGCCGGATTTGTCAACCCCCTTTTTTAACTTTTTTCAAAAGCATTTTGGGGATTTCCGGTTCTGTGCAGACCGCCTTTTTCGGCAGCCTTAGTATACTAACACTTTTGTTCCGGTTTGTCAACCCCTTTTTGCGTATTTCTTTTGGATTCAATATTTCCGAAAATTCCCGGACAAGATATTGATTTAAAATTATAATTGAGTTATAATGTAAAAAAAGGCTGATTCCCTGCCCGGTTTCGGGGTTTTTGGCCCTGTTTTTTGGCATGGCGGCATGTTGTAAGAACCTGCACAAGACACGAAAAGGAGCGAAAATGGCAAACGTTAAAAAAAGAATACTTGTCGTAAGCTCGACCAACATGGATTTTGTCATGAATATGCACACCCTCCCCTCTGCGGGTCAGACGCTGGTAGAGAGCGGCTCGTACAGCTTTGTGCCGGGCGGCAAGGGAGCAAACTCGGCAGTCACCGTTCAGCGGCTGGGAGGTGACTGCGTTTTCTGTGCACGGCTCGGCAATGACGCTAACGGCGCGATTCTGAAGAATATATATGAAAAGGAAGGAATCGACACCCGCTTTATCTCCTTCGACAAAAAGCGGCCCACCGGGCTTGGCGCTGTAATGGTCGAGGACAACGGGACAAACCGGATTGTCGTATATCCCGGCGCAAATCTTGCCCTCTCGCGCGACGATATCGACAATGCCATGACCTCATATCCCGACGCGCTGCTGTTGCAGCTTGAAATCAACGAGGAGGCGGTTATCTATGCCGCCGAATGCGCGGCAAAAGCCGGCATACCGATTTTCATCGACGCCGGGCCGGCCAACAGATACTTTCCATTAGACCGTCTGCCGCCGCTTGAGGTTTTCTCGCCGAATGAGACCGAAACCGAGATTTTCACAGGCATCTCGCCGAACTCGCCCGACAACTGCCTGCGTGCGGCAATTGCCCTCTCGAAAATCGTAAATGCGCACTATTACGTGCTAAAACTCGGCGGGCGCGGTGCGTATGTATACGACGGGCTCTACTATCACTGCATCCCGCCCTATGACGTCAAAGCAACAGATACGACCGCCGCCGGAGACGCCTTCACCGCCGCGCTCACGCTCGAGTACCTGCGCTCGGGCGACATCGAGCGCGCTACCAAATTCGGAAATGTCGTCGGGGCGATTACGGTCAGCCGCGCCGGCGCGTATACCTCGCTGCCGAGTGCCGGAGAGGTTGAGGAATTTATGCGGCTCAAGGGAATAAGGCTTTGAACAAAGCTGGATTAGTGTCACAATCCCGATAATTATCCGCAGAAATAGCCAACTTTTATTTATTCCGGAGGCATAATTGGTACTTGTAAAGGAATATTTCTCGTCCCCGGCGACGCTTCTTGCACCGGAGCTGCTCGGCAAAATAATATGCGTCAGGACTCCGCAAAATGCAATTATCCGCGCCAGGATAACCGAAACCGAATGCTACTACGGCGAGGAGGATACCGCCTGCCACGCCAGCCGGGGCAGGACCCCGCGCACCGAGGTGCTCTACTCTGCGGGCGGCGTGGCGTATGTCTACCTCTGCTACGGTATGTATGACCTTTTTAATATTGTCACCGGACCGGAAGGACACCCCGAGGCCGTGCTGATTCGCGGAGTTGAAGGCGCTCCCGGCCCCGGGCGCGCCACCCGGTATCTCGGCATCACCCGCGACCACAACCGCCTACCGCTCGACCCAGAGCACGGGCTCTGGCTCGAGGACGACGGCGCCCGCCCCGAATATGAGGCGCTGACCCGTGTCGGCATCGGATATGCAAGCCCCGAGGACCAGGCAAGACTCTGGCGGTTCAGGGTGAAGTCATAACCACCGGCACGGCCGGTGGTTTTAAAATAACAAAAAAGCAGTCATGCTGAGCACATGACTGCTTTTTTTGGTGACCCCTACGGGAATCGAACCCATGTTTACGCCGTGAGAGGGCGTCGTCTTAGCCGCTTGACCAAGGGGCCATTCAACGGCGGAGATATTATATCACAATGATAGTGTCTTGTCAAGTGGTGTAAAATGATTTCTACTTTATCATTTTTTCACCTCATTTATGTAATAAAGCTACTGGTGTCAATGTAAATTCATTTATCGATGTAATCTTTGACATTGATTCCAGA
>JAAYHB010000018.1 GCA_012727435.1 Clostridiales bacterium
TCTTGAGGAAATGCTTGTACATAGACAAAACCCCGTGTGCTTCGGAAATAATAACTCAACCCTGACTTTATCAAGATAACTTCATTACAATATCTCTCCCTCTGTAATGAACTTATCTTTATACATACTTTGGCTCATAGTTTTGCTTATTTGTAGTTAAAATTCAGGCTGAGATATGGTGTGTATGTGGAATAATAAAAGCTCGAATCGCCTTTTATTATAAAGCATTTTTTATTTTTATATTGTTTGGTGTATTGGTGAAATGAATTTGATAAAATCTAATCGTCACACTTGTTTATCTTAACTCAAAATAATCAACGTTGTATGATTTATCCTGTCAAATCTGCTCCCGGGACCTGTTGCAGTTCACTACCCGGAATGACTGCTTTTCGATAATAGATTATATCATATTAAATGGAAAATGTAAATGATTTTATTATTATTCGCCGTTTGTTTATTTCAAACCAATTCGCAAGACGACTATCGGTGAATAAAAATAAGACCCGATGTGAAAATAATAAATACGAAATCAAGCCATCGAAAGGAAGCGATAAAAAATGACAATCGGACTCCCCCGGGCGATGCTCTATTACAGATACGGTGTCCTGTGGGAAACCTTTTTCCGGGAGCTGGGCTGCGAGACCCTGACAAGCCGGGAGACCGACCGAGAAATACTTGAGTGCGGCATCAAATACTCGATCGACGAGTGCTGCCTGCCCTCAAAAATCTTTTTGGGCCACGTCTTCTCGCTGGTCGGAAAATGCGACTACATTTTAGTCCCAAGAGTTGCGAGCTACGGAAAAAACAAGGACGTGTGTGTCAAGTTCAACGCGCTCTATGATATTGCAAGAAATACCTTTGAGAATATAAAGTTCCTCGACTACAACATCGACATCCCGAACGGTTGCCGGGAGCCGGGCGGCTTTGTCGGAATGGGAAAAGCCCTAGGCTTCAGCCGGCTCAGGTCGCTTGCCGCCTACAGTAAAGCCAAAAAAGCACATAAGGAGAGCGAGCGGCAGAAAATTTCACTGCAGCAGAAGGCACTCGGCATCTCCGGACCGAAAATCCTGATTGTTTCACATGCCTACAATATCTACGACAAACTGATAGGGCATCCTATATCCGACTATGTCAGATCCCTCGGGGGACTGCCGGTTTATGCCGAGGCGGCCGACAAAGACGAGTGCGCCGGGGCGTCGGGCGCCATCTCGGAGACACTTTACTGGCTTTACAACCGGGAGCTTGTCGGTTCAATAAAGTTGCTTGAGGACAAAATCGACGGAATCATACTCCTGACCGCCTTCCCCTGCGGGCCCGACTCGCTTGTCAACGAGCTTATAATCAGAAAGGTCAAAAACATTCCGACCATCAACCTTATAATCGACGAGCTTCAGGGCGAGGCTGGGCTCCATACCCGGATCGAGAGCTTCATGGATATCGTAAAGGAAAGGGCCGGAAAAAGCGGCTGATAAATCTAAAAAGGAGAATTAAGTTGTCACAAACAAGAGTTTTCAGCTTTCCGCATGTCGGAAATTACTGTGTTGTGATCGAGAATATGCTTCGGCATATCTTCAAAAACCACAAAATCCTGGTCCCGCCGGCCATCACGAAAAAGACGCTTGAGCTGGGCAGCAAGTACAGCCCCGACTTTGTCTGCGTACCCTTCAAATACAACCTCGGCAATTTTATCGAGGCGCTCGAGGCCGGAGCCAATGTCCTGCTCCAGTCGGGCGGCGGGTGCAGGTACGGCTATTATGCCGAAATACAGGAGCAGATCCTCCGCGACCTCGGATATGAGTTTGATTTCATAAGGCTTTTTGCCAAGGATATGAACGCCAGAACGCTGTACAGAACCGCAAAAAGATACGGGACCAATCTCAGTATTTTAGGGGTGGCGTATTATGTCCTGCTTGCCACTCAAATGGTCCGGAAATTGGACTTAATCGAGGCATATATCAGGGAGAACATCGGTTTTGAGGTAGTCCCGGGAAGCTTTGAGAGGCTGCACAAGGCCTTTTTGCAAAGTCTTAAAGATGTCGACAATTTCAGGCAGCTGAACGTGGTTTACAGGGATTACCTGAGAAAATTCAAAGACCTCAAAGTGGACAAGCCGCAGGATTGCCTTAAGGTCGGCCTTGTGGGTGAGCTGTATACCCTGATGGAACCCTTCAGCAACTACTTCATCGAGCGGGAGCTTGCTAAAAACAGAATACAGGTGAGCAGGTATATAACCGCCACTTTTTTGTTGTTTGACAAACCGAAACTCAGACCGAAAATCCTTGCGGCGGCGGGCAAATACCTCAAATATCACCTCGGGGCGGACGGAACCGACAGCGTCGAGCGCAGCATGGCGCTGGCCGAGCGCGGGTACGACGGCCTGATCCACATAAAGCCCTTCGGCTGCATACCCGAAATCAACGCCATGCCGGTCCTGCAAAACATCAGCCGGGACTACAAAATCCCCATTCTTTATTTCAGCTTTGACTCCCAGACCTCGGAGCTGGGCGTCAAAACCCGGCTTGAGGCCTTTTATGATATGCTCATGATGCGAAAGGAAGTGTCGACATGAAACCAGGTTATCTCGGCATTGACACCGGCTCGATTTCAACCAAGGGTGTGATAATTGACGAGAACAATAAAATTATCGCTTCCGAATATCTCTGGACCGAGGGCAACCCGACAGCCGCGGCAATACGGGTCATCCGGGCGTTGTATGAGAAAACCGGCGGGGAGGTCGAAATAAAAGCATCGGGCGCAACAGGCTCGGCGCGGCGGCTGATCAGCGCGATGATGGGTGCCGACATCGTGAAAAACGAGATAACCGCCCACGCAATAGGCACCCTCTCGGTCTATCCCGATGTCAGAACGATTTTCGAGATAGGCGGGCAGGACTCAAAAATCATAATAATCGACAACGGCATTGTGGTGGACTATGCCATGAACACCCTTTGCGCCGCGGGGACCGGGTCTTTTTTGTCCTCACAGGCAAAGCGGCTGGGTGTTGCAGTTGAGGACTTCGGCAAAATCGCGCTGACCTCAAAGAATCCTACTAAAATCGCCGCAAGGTGTACGGTTTTTGCCGAGTCGGACCTTGTCCACAAGGCGCAGGCCGGGCACAAAAAGGAGGACATCATAGCCGGGCTCTGCAGGGCGGTCGCATTGAACTATCTGAACAACGTGGGCAAAGGAAAAAGCATCAGGCCACCTATCGTTTTTCAGGGCGGGGTAAGCAAAAACGAGGGTGTTGTCCGTGCCTTTGAGGAAATAACGCAGGAGAGGATTTTGGTCGCCCCCGACTCGCACCTCATGGGTGCGCTGGGAGCGGCGATTCTTGCAAAAAAGCAGGGCGGCGGGGGTGGCAAATTCAGCTTTGACATCTGCAAGGCCAATTTTGAGACCTCGGGGGTTGAGTGTAGCAGGTGCCCCAACAACTGCGAGATAATCTGCTTTTTCAGAGACGGCAAGCTGATTGACGCCTGGGGCAACAGGTGCGCAAACGGCGAGGTCGTGGCAGCAGCGGCCAAGAGAAGTTAAAGTTCCGCAGCACGATTTTTCATGGCCTCGTATGCGGTTATCGCCGCCTCGGGCGAGATGTTGCAGGCAAGTACCCATGCAGGTATTTCGCGCACCGTGCGGTCGAGCAGCGACAAAAGAAGCGCGGCCCTCCCCGGGCTGCGCGGGATATAAACCTGCCTTATCAGCCTCTTGAGGCTCTCATGGCTCCCTGCCGGCCAAATTTCGTTATCCTCACCGCGCTGAAGATAGCATATGCCGGCAAGAGGCGCGCTTGTGTTGAGCCCGAGTCCTTCTTTGCCGCACCAGGGTGTGCCGTATATCCGCGCGCCCGACTCCGACCAGCGCACAATCGGCTTGTCGCCGTTGATTATCCGGGCTGCCTTGCCGAAGGCCAGCGTCCACATTCTGGCGTGCGTGGATTTCCCGGTCCCGCTTGCCGCCGCAATAGCATAGGCGCGCCCGCCGTACTCGACTGCCGCCGCGTGAAGCATATAGGCGCCGTATTCCGGCAGGCGCTCGCATATCGCGCGGTATATGCAGGCCGTCTCGGCAACTGCCGGGGATATTTTTCGTCCGGCGGCCTTTATCTCACCTGAAATATCCTCCTCGCCCGCGCGCACCATAAAGTCGTATGTACTGCCGGAGGCAATATAATTATGACAAAGCCGGGCAACGCGGCCGTATATGTGGTCGACCGCAATATGAAGCCCGGCTATTTCTATTATAAACATGACTCAGTAAAAGCGCTCAATGTTGCGCCTGACGTAGGCAAGCATCCGGCCCTGCAGGTACTTCGCGTTTGAGCCGAGATAGCACCTGAAATTCACCGGCGAGCCGCCTTTTGTTTTATAAGTCAGAATGGCCCTCGCCATCTCGCCCTCACCGGCCGACTCAAGTATGCGGCAAAGAGTTCTGATAACAGTCAGGTCGGCGTGTTCGAAAAATTTAAAACAGTCGCCAAGGCCGCCCTCTTTTTCGTCTACCGCAATATCGCAGAGCATTTTATATGCCACAAGCGGCCTCATGATGCCCCCCGGTCCGAATTTCTGCTCGTCGGAAAGCGTGCTGCCCGACCAGAGGAAGTACCTGCCACCGAACTGCTCGGTGACAAACCTTCCGACCCGCTCGTTTACCATGCTCCAGCTAAGCTCGGAGAGCGGGATGTTCCGGCTTGTTATTTTATCGTACAAGAAGTAGTTCGGCTCCCTGTCGTACGACAAAAAGATGATATAGACATACAGAGCGGCAAGCACCATTAAGAGCACCGAGCAGGCATAAAGCAGTCCGCGCTTTGCGGCCGAGTCGTCACCGGCCGCCGCCCAGATGCCGAGCACTGCCAAAAGCAAAGCCGTAAAGGCGGCAACTGCGAAATATATGCTCTGCCTTGTGCTCCTGTTCATTTGCCTGTCCTCCCGCCCGGTTTTGCTTTGCTATCAGGACATATTATACCATTTGAGCCGCGGTTTGTCAAATATTCTGCTCATAATTCTCAAGTATCGAATAATAGTATATCGGCAGCGCAGACCAGCCGTGGCAAAGGCTGCCCGCCCCCTTGAAGGCCTCCTCTCCCTCGATGGTCTCCCAAAAAGAGGTGGCTCCGCGCTCCAGCATATACCCGTAATCGCGGTCAAGTTCGGCGAGAATTACCGGGGCATACTTTTTCGGGTCGTGGGCAAGCAGGGCGTCAAACCTGAAGCTGTTCATGCTGAGCGTGTTGGGTATAGTCACATATCCGCAATTATCTGCTCCGTTTGAGGCCATTATTCTCAGTATGTGACTCTTGTCATATCCCTCGGCAGCTCCGCAGAGCAGGCATAACGAGTTGGTCAGCACGCTGTATTGCCCGCGGTCCCTGTTGTCGTATGACTCAAAAAGCCGGGTCTTGTGATTGTAAAAACGCCTGCCGATTGCCTTCGCTACCTCGTCGGCTGTTTTGCGATAGTATTCCGCGTCTTTTATGTGACCGAGCGCCTCCGAAATTTCGGCCATGGACCGAAGGCCGAGTGCCAAAAATGCATTAAGCGGCGCCTCGTAGTCCGGGCTGTCCTCAACCATCTTACCGCTCATGCCGCGCGACCATTCGTAAAAGTTCCAGCAGCCGGCAAAACTCTTTATCAGCCCGGTCTCGTCAATGCGCGAGAGGAAAACCTGCATGAGATCTTGCAACATTCCGTACAGTTCCGCGGCAAGCGTCAGGTCACCTGAATATTTGATATATTCGTTTACCTGCAGGAAATAAACCAGCGAGAACGAGGGTATGGGATAATCAATGCCCACGGGATAGCATAGCGAGAGCAGCCCGTCGGGGCGCACGCCCTTTGAGATCAGGACCAGCGACGCCCACGCAAACTCATATTCCTCGAAGGCAAAGTAGCCGCATAGCATCTGGTTGCGCGAATCCATGGTGTATAGCGCCTGCTCGCGCCAGGGGCAGTCCTCGTAATGTTCGTGCATGCACTGGCGCAGCGTGTTGACACAAACCTCCCAAATCCGCCGGCGCCATGCGTTTTTGCCTTTATATTCATTCACTTTCACGGGATAGACTGTCGGGCGTATCCCTAGATAGTTAATCGTGATTTCTTCTGCCGGCACAAAAAGCTGGACATACCGACAGCCAAAACGCCGGAATGTGTTCATGTACACGTTTGCCCCGGCACGGCAGATAACCTGCGCGGTGAAGCTCCGGTTCCCGATTGATGTCCGGCACCTGCCGTCGGTCAGGTGCTCGCCGTAGCCTATATCAACCTCGCAGGGCGCCGGCAACTCTATGTCAAGGTCAAGAAACCCGGCGGTCTCCTTCCCTAAGTCCGCGATGACATATACGCCGTCCCGGCCGGGCTCTCTTTTTATTTTCAGCGGGAATTGTGCTCTGCCCAGATCTGTTATTTCTGCCTTCTGCATTCTCACCTCGGGGGGCGCGGCAGAATCTGTGTAGCTGAAGGAGCCGTATTTAACGGCAAATGCCGGCATGCGGGAACAGAGCTCGAGCTTTTTTACCGGCCTCAGTGTCAGATTTCTTGAAATCCCGGTGACAACCCGGCTTCTCTTAAATCCGTCGGTACCCCGGATAATATACCCGTCGTCCCGGGTTAAATCACAGGTATATGTAAAGCCGAGCTGGTATGTAATGTTCCTGCAGCGGCCCGATACATAGTCGCGTGAGAGCCGCGAGAGGGTTTCAGCCGACGAAAAGGCAACCGCACGCCCGTCCCTGACTACCTCAAAAATCAGCCCGGCCTCTCCTTTTATGTAGGTCTGCGAGCTGCGGCCGTAATACCAGACGGTGATGACCAGCCGGTTCTCACCCGCCCTTATCATCCAGCTGATGTCTATGTCGTCATATACTTTATAGTCGGGGTAGTCGGGGTACTGCCCGAAGGCGGCCAGTTGCCCGTTGAGATATGCGGTATAATTTGAATCTGCGGCAATCCTGAGCCTCCACTCGCCGCCCACGCTTCCCGGAAAGCAGCATAAAAAGTCAACATACTCGTCTTCTCCGGGGACAGCGTCCCGCCAGATCCACTCGGCGGAGCCAAAAACCATTATAATTCTCCTTGACAACAAGTTTGCTCTTGATTTATGTCCGGATCTATGGTATTATTATACATACACCTATTCGGTGCGATTACCGCGGGACAGGAGGTGTCGGAATGAAAATTCACGCATCGGCCGAGAACTACCTGGAATCGATTCTCATCCTTCAGATGCAGAACGGGTATGTGCGCTCGGTCGATATCGCCAATTCGCTCGGTTTTTCCAAGCCCAGCGTGAGCGTGGCGATGAAGCTGCTCAAGGAAAACCGCTACATCACGGTGGGCGAGGACGGGCGGATAACCTTAACCGAGACCGGGATGAAAATCGCCTCCCGCATGTACGAGCGCTACACCCTCCTGACCCAGATACTCATGAAGCTCGGCGTGGACGAGGAAACGGCGCGCAATGACGCCTGCCGGATTGAACATGTACTGAGCGACACTTCATTTGAGATGATTAAGAAAGCATATCAAGAATACCTCGACAAACCCGACAAAGTGTAGTGTATTTGCCGGGCTTTAGACGTGGTACAACCATACGAAAAAACAAGCAATACGAGTCTGCCGGGGAGCTCTCCCCGGCTTCATTATTTTGCCCCGCTTTGCAGCCTTGCCGCAGTGAGCGTGTTTTGAAGCAGCATGGTTATTGTCATCGGCCCAACTCCGCCGGAGACCGGCGTGATATACGAGGCGACGCTTGCCACCTCGTCAAAAACAGTATCGCCGACAAGCTTTCCGTCGGGCAGGCGGGTCGTACCGACGTCGATGACCACGGCTCCGGGCTTTACCATGTCCCCCCTGATGAGTCCGGGCTTGCCGACAGCGCTCACCAGTATGTCGGCGCGCCGGCAGTGCTCCTCAAGGTTTTTTGTGCGGCTGTGGCAGATCGTCACGGTGCCGTTTGCCTCAAGCAGCAGCAGCGCCATGGGCTTGCCGACAATATTCGACCTGCCGACCACAACACATTCCCTGCCCTCGACTTCAATATTGTATGCTTTGAGCAGCGCCATGATTCCGGCCGGAGTACAGGGCAGAAAATCATATTTCCCGGCAAGCACGCGCCCGGCATTTACCGGGCTGAAGGCGTCGACATCCTTTTTCGGGTCGATTGTCTGAATTATTTCCCTGTCGTCAAGCTGCGGCGGGAGCGGCAACTGGACCAGAATCCCGTGAACAGCTTCATTTCGGTTGAGTCGCTCCACAACCGCCTTGAGCTCATCCATGGTCGTGTCCTGCGGCAGCTCAATAACCTCGGAGTAAAAGCCGACATCAATGCAGGCCCGCTTTTTGTTGCGCACATAAATATGCGAAGCCGGGTCGTCCCCGACGATAACGACGGCAAGGCCGGGAACAATGCCGCGCTCGGCAAAAAGTTTTTGTGCTTCGGCCGCGATTTTCTGCCGCATCTGCCGAGCTACCGCCCTGCCGTCAATTATTGTCGCCATTCTCGTGCTCCTCTTGGTTGTCCGGGTTGCCGGCCTCGTTCTCATCACCCTGCCCGCCGGCTGGCCCGCCTTCGTCTTGTGTCACAGCGCTATTATCTTCCGGGCTGTTATCCTCATCAAGTCGGCCTGCCGGCTCGGTTTCATTCTGATTTTCTGCATACTCGCCGCCCCGGATCTTCTCAACCTGTTCTCTGACGAGCCCGGTTTCATCCCGAGAGTTTGTGTCATCCTCTTTTGCCGGCGCTGTTTCCTGTTGGACGGCTGTGCTCCCGCTGCCCCCCGGTACAGTGGTTGTGCGGACTTTTTTGTGAAACAACGGGTAAACCGGCTCGTAATCGGCGGCCTCATACGCCGCTTTTTTTGCCTTCAGCAGCCCCCTGATCATCAGGGCCGAACCCGCAATAAAGCAGACAAAACCGATTACCTGAGATATGCGGAACACGCCGGCATAAAGGCTGTCGGTCCTGAGCCCCTCAATAAACATCCGGCCAAAACCATACCATGTAAAATATAACAGGGCAATCTGGCCGTCAAACTTTTTCTTTTTGTAGAAAATGTTAATCAAGATAAAGCCGAGTGTGTTCCAGAGCGACTCATAAAGAAAGGTCGGGTGGTAGTAGTGCATCACCGTCGAGCTGTCGATGTTCGGCAAGAGCCCCATGCGAAAAACATAAAGCGGGCTGTTGGCCGGGACCTCATAACCGTAGGCCTCACCGTTTATGAAGTTTCCCAAGCGCCCGATTATCTGGCCGATCATCACCCCCGGCGCTATGGCATCAAAGGCCTTGAGCACGTTTATTTTTTTGCGCCTGCAGACAATAAGAATCGTAAGTGTCCCGGCGATTATACCCCCGTAAATAGCCAGCCCGCCTTCCCATGTGGCAATCAGGCTGACGAATGTCCTCCAGACATCCACCCGTGCCGCATCACCGGTACCTGTCTTTACCACGAAGTTTGAGACCCCGTATGTGAGCACATAAAAGAGCCTCGCGCCGATGACACCGAAAATAATCGTAAAAATCCCTATATCAAGCAGGTCGTCGAGAATTATACCCTCGCCGCGGGCCCGCCATGCCGCGTAAAGAATCGCGAGCACAAAGCCTGTTGCAATTAGAATTCCGTACCAGCGGATCTCGATTTGCCTGCCGAACAGGGTGAAGGCAAATGCGGTGGGATTCATCGAAAACTCGCCGATTCCGAAACCCGGAAAAGATACTGTCGTCATTTGTTTTCATTATCCTTTCTGCGGTTTGTGTCAGGAATGGTCCCCCTTCGGTAGGACCACCGACAAAACAAATTTATCTTCCTTATAGAATCTGCAAAGGAGCATTTCGGCGTCCTCCTTGGTCAGCCCTTCAAGGACCGGCTGTTCCTCGAAAATGTCAATTCCCCTGAAGGCCGGGTCAATCATGGAATGGGCTATCCGCTCGGTCGAATCAAACCGGCCGATTATCCGCGAGAGCACCACCCGCCGGCAGCGCTCAAAGTCGGCCTTGTCAATGCCTCTCCTGCAAAGCGCCGTAATGTATTCCGCCGTCCGCTCAAAAACCTTGTCGGGGTTCTCGGCCGAGCCGCTTGCTATCACATGCGAAAAGCTGCCCGAGGGCACGGCGTCGTAGCTGTAGGCAAACGGGGCGGTGATTAACTCTTTGTCGTAGAGGCTGTTGTAGAGTTCGCCCGATGTCGCAAATATCATGCGGGTGAGTACCCGTTGCAAAAGATGTTCCCTCAGCCTTGCCACGGGGTCGGGGCTGATGTCGGTATTTTTTATCCCTATGGCAAATACCGGCTTTGACACCTGCCGCCGCGCGGTCACACGCCGCAAAACCACCTCCGCGGGTTCCTCATATGCAAACCGCAAAGGCTCGGCAGCCCCCGAGAGCGGGATATTGGCATCGACAATTTCGGCTACCCTCCCGTAGTCCACCCGGCCGCAGATTATTATCACCATATTCCCGGCACTGTAGAAGGTCCTGTGACAGTCATACAGCAACCCCGGCGTGATTTTGGCAATTGAGGCGACGGTGCCGCAGACATTGACCCTCACCGGGTGTACATGATACATGGCGGCAAGCAGGTTCTGATAGCAGACATCCTCGGGCTCGTCGTCGTACATCCTGATTTCCTGCTCGATTATTCCCTGCTCCCGGCTTACCTGCTCGTCGGTAAAACATGGGTGGGCGACCATGTGCAGAAGCAACCCGAAAGCTTCCTCGAAATTCTCGGTGCAGTTGAAATAATAAACAGTCCGGTCGTATGAAGTATAGGCGTTTGCATCGGCACCGAGAGCGGCGAAATGCTCAAAGATGTCGTTGCCGTCCTCGTCGGTAAACATCCGGTGCTCAAGGAAGTGGGCGACCCCGTCGGGGACCTCGATAAAGTCGGCCTTGCCGTCGGGTTTGAACTTCCGGTCAACAGAGCCGTACTTTACGGCGACAAGCGCGTATGTGTTTGTCAGATCTTTCGGGAAAACATATATGGCCGGCCGCCGGGGGGAGGTTATCTTGCAGTACCTCTCGCCGAGCGTGGGCGACTCAAACCATTTTACTTCACTCATCGCACTCTGCCTCCCCGCCGCCCCGGGCCGCCAGAAAATACTCGGCCCGAAGCCTGATTCGCTCGGCCGCCTTCTTTATGTCGTCAATCGTCACCTGCTTAATTCTCTTTATAAAGTTTTCGGGCGAGCAGTCAAGCCCGAGCATCCCCCTGCCGAAGCAGAACGACAAAATCGAGTAGGGGCTGTCCTCAATCTGCCGGTAGCTGTTGACCACCGAGAGCAGCGCCGCGTCAAGCTCGGCGGTGGTTATGTGACCTGCCCGAAGCTCGTCGAGCTGCGCGAGCACCTCGGCCCGTGCGGCCTCTCTGCTTTTTGTATCAATGCCGCTTGACACATAAATTATGCCTTTCAAATTTTCATAATACGCGCCGCAATAGTAGCAGAGGCTGAGACGCTCGCGGAGGTTCACGAAAAGCTTGGACGAAGGCGTGCCGCCGAAAATTTCAGCAGCAAGGCACATGGCGTAATATTCGGGGCTGTCCGAGAAAACCATGCCGCCGGTGGTAAATCCCATGACAAGCTTGGCCTGCGACACAGGCATGCTTGCCTCCTTATACTCCGGCACTCCGTCGGGTGACGGTGTGATGTCTGGCCGCTGCATCCCCGTGCAGCAGGATGCCGGCGGGAAGGCGCCAGCCAAAAGCTCCGCGACTTTGCCGGCCGGTTTCGGCCCTATATAGAAAAAGGTCAAATACGCGCTGTCCCTGACCTTTTTATATCTTTCTGTAAGACCGGCCGCAGTTATCTCCTCGACCTCGGCCTCGGTTACGCTGTAGCCGTGAGGCTCGCCGGCGCATACGAGCTCCCTGCAGCGGTTTGCGGCATACACGGCGGTGTTGTTTATCTCAGCCCTGATTGCGTCACGCATGGCGCGTTTGGCTAGATTTACCTCGTTTCCGCGCAGAAGCCCGGACTCATCGACCGCCGGCCGCTGCCAGATGTCAGCGAGCAGTTTTATGACTCCCTCAAGCACCGGACTGCCAACCGCCCGGTCGCTTAAAAAGTCGGCCGTAAAACCGATTTTAAGGCTATTGCCGAAATAACTGCCGCTCTCGACAATCCGAGCGTCGTAAAGTTCTTCAAGCCTTTTCTTCAGACTTGCATTGGTCGGACAGCTGGCAGTCCCGCGTAAGAGAACCTTCGGAAAAAGCAGATCAAGCGGGGTTGTTCCCGGTCCGAGCGGCAGGATTGCCGACATCGATAAAATATTCTTCTTGAACTTGTCGGTTTCGACTACCAAAAGCCTGGCCGAATCGGATATTTTTATTTCCTGTAAATTCATCCTGTCTCCTTGACGCACGTAGCGCGGCGGTTATATTCGCCCCGGCGGGTTCTATACGGCTCAGCGCCGCTCCCGGAAGAACTCTTGAAGCAGCGCACGGCACTCCTCCTCGAGAACCCCGCCGGTCACTTTAAGCTTGTGGTTGAGCCCGAGCGAGTTTATATCGGTAAGGCTGCCGAGCGCGCCGAAGCGCAGGTCGGGCGCGCCGAACACCACGCGGTCGAGCCGGGCGTTTATAGCCGCCCCGGCGCACATCACGCAGGGTTCGAGTGTCACATAAAGCTTGCAGCCAAACAGCCGCCAGCCGCCGCGATATGCACAGGCCTGCTCGATTGCAAGCAGCTCGGCGTGAGCGATAGCGCACCTGTCGCCCTCGCGCCGGTTGTAAGCCGAGGCGATGATCCTGTTATCGTAAACCACCACGGCGCCGACCGGCACTTCTCCGGCCTCCTTTGCCTTTTGCGCCAGTTCAAGCGCGGCGCTCATGAATTCCTCGTCCCTTGTCATGACATGTTTGTGATTGCTGCGATAAGCATTATAGCCATCTCAATGCCGACAATGCAGGTAAAGGCAATTACGGTCGGTGCAAAAAAGAGCCTTGCGGCGCGCCGACCATCGAGCGGCTTTTCTACATAATCGACATCTGCCTCAAAGACCCTTCCGAACCCGCTCTCGGAAAAATCCCTCTTTTTCTTTCCTGCCCGTAAAAAAAGCAGAATTGCCGAGATAATACCGGCCGCAAACAGGACGGCCTCGATGATCGTGGCGACCTTTGAAGCTATTTCGGCATTTAGCCTTTCAAACAGGAGCGCTTCGATGATCCCGAGTAAATTGTTGAAAAAATGAATGATAATTCCGCCCCAGATAGAGCGGGTGTAGACATAAACAAGACCGAGCACAACTCCGGCGACAAAGGTATAAAAGAGCTGGGCGGGATTCTGGTGCATGAGCGCAAAGAGAAATGCGCTGCCAAGGATGGCTGTGGTCTTGCCGTAGGGGAGCAGGTTGGTCAGAATCGCCCCTCTGAACAAAATTTCTTCGCAGAAAGCCGGGACTATCGCCGTGGATATTATTTCGAGCACAAGCTGGTAATTGTAGTCCAATTCCACCTCATACGGGAATACCTCGAAAAAATCGAATATCCCCACCATATCGCTGTTGAGGTGCGCCGCCGTGAAAATTGCAGCCAGCGAAGCAAAAAGCATCAGCGGAAAAGCCCTGCCGAGCTTCACCTCAAAAAGTATCCGCTGTTCCTCTTGCTTTTTGGTTATCATATAGAAAAACGCCGCGGGAAAGAGAAATGAGAACAAATAAACCGCAGCATAAAGCAGCGAGCTTACAATTTCCTCGCTTTTCGCATTCAGAAATAACGAAAGAAGGCCATCAACCAAATAAAACACGTAGTTGAGAGAGCTGAACAGCAGCAAAAAGAGCAGCATTACAGCCCCGATACGCAGCATTGTGCCGCGGTATTCTTTTTCTGCTTCGGCCGGTATCATTTCTACTCCTTTTATGCGTCCCGGATACACTTAATTATAATCCCGCATACTGTTTTTGTCAATACGCGGAAAAAGATATGACTTGTGGGAGGGGTATTCCTGTGCCGACAAACCAATTTGCATGCTGAAAAACAAGACAGGATGCTTTGTCACGATTATATATTGGATACTGAGTCAAATATTAATGATATTGTGCTCTGTATCCCATAACGGTTTTTTATAATAAATCCTTACGCTTGACTTTACAACTCTGTATAATTTATGTTATATTGTAAATGTGCAATAGCCTCAGCCCTCATCGGGAACAGAGGTTTTAGGATTACCAATCCAAATATATAGTTGTAATTAAAGGAGGTACCTTGTGATGAAACTCAAAATCGCCGCATTATCGCTCGCGATGATGATTGTCACCCTCTCCGCTTTTGGCTGCTCCGACACAAAGGACACGACAGACGATACGAATGCTGTAATCACCACATCCAGTGATGCCGGTGAAGGCGATGCGGAAAACACAGAAATGACACCCGATATACCCGACGGATACAGCCTTGATGGTTATGAGTTTTCATTTTTTATGGCCGGCAACTGGCAAAATAATGAGTTTGACGCCGACACCATGAACGGTGACCCGCTCAACGACGCCCAGTATGAACGCACCACCGTCCTTGAAGAAACTCTCAACTTAAAACTGAATATTATCAAGGATTACAGCGCGACTTCCTCGGGCAACACCGGGATCGGATACAAGCGGGTTTACACCGACGTTACAGCAGGCTCCGCAGAATTTGACGCCTGCATGATAGGCACCTACGATGTCAGCCATCTCACCTATATTGGATATCTGACCGACCTTGCGTCGACGCCCTACATAGACCTCGAAGTGCCCTGGTGGGACTTCCGCGCGACCGAGGATTTGATGATAAGCGGCAAGTTGTTCTACACGACCGGCGAGATTAGTGTCCTTGACAACAACTGTACCTACTGTCTGCTCTTTAACAAACAGGTAGCCGAGGACTACTCGGTCCCCAATCTTTATGACCTTGTTAAGAACAAACAATGGACTTATGATAAGTATATCGAGCTTGTCAAGAGCATCAGCGAAGATAAAAACGGCGACGGAAAGTATACCAACCAGGATATGTACGGTATGCTCGGTTGGGACGACTGTGTGCTGGGCTTTTTCACCGGCACCGGAGGGCGGGTCTGCCGGATAAACAACAACGGAAAAATCGAGCTGACCTTCTACTCTGAAAAAACGCTCGGGATTCTTGATAAGTTTATCAACCTGATAAATGACAAGGCAGCCTTCCACCTTGAGAGCACAAGTACCTCAATCACCGCCGACGCGCAGGTTATGTTCATGGCAGGGCAGTCGCTCTTCTACACCCGCTACATAAACATAATCCCGGTTTTCCGCGATATGGATACCGATTTCGGTATACTCCCCTATCCGTTGTATGAAGAAAATCAGGACAGCTACCACTCCACCATACATCCTTACGGCTGTGCCTTTATCTGCATACCCCTGGTACACAACGACATCGAGCAAATCAGCGTGGTGCTTGAATATATGGCCTACCTCGGGCAGAAATACGTAACCCCCGCCTATTACGAAAAAAATCTCTACGGCAAAATGATACGCGACGAGGAGAGCGCCGATATGCTCGACATCATTTTCGCAACGCGCGTTTACGAC
Organism: Clostridiales bacterium; assembly: GCA_012727435.1. Classification (GTDB taxonomy): domain Bacteria; phylum Bacillota; class Clostridia; order Oscillospirales; family CAG-272; genus UMGS1002. Next base: position 15,529 of record JAAYHB010000018.1, read on the forward strand.
GTCGGCATGTATTATAAATTCGGCGATATAAGCCAGATTATGATAAGTTATTACCAGACCATGAGAACCAGCAACACCTTAGCTTCTCAGTATAAGACGATCGAAAAAGTCGCACTGAAACAGATAGAAGAGGTAAACGAAGCCCTTAGCAAAGCGAATTGACATACACGGGGAGAAAAAGATCCTCCCCGTGTATGTCTGCAAAAAAATCCGGGGGTGCCGCATGGCACCCCCGGATTTTTATTCGGTTTTTGTTTCGGTCCCGGTATCATCCGTCTTTTTCCCGAGGTAGTCGGGCAGCTTCATACCGGCCATGTCGAACATTTCGCTCAGCGGCGGGACCGCCTTTATGATGCCCGAGAGAAAGTTTGCAGTTGTGGTCTTGCCGTCGGCACTCCCCGCGCCGCCGCTGTCCCAGACGGTAATCTTGTCAATCTTAAGATTCTGAATGGCCTCAACCTGGATTTTGATGAGTTCTTCGAGCTTCTCGGCCACCATGTAGCGTATGGCGTCGTTCGCCTCGCCGCCTGCTGCTTTGACAAGCTGCTCGAAACCTTCGGCCTGTTTGATGAGGATCTCGCGCATACCCTTAGCCTGGGCTTCCATTTTCATCAGGGTTGCATCGGCTTCGCCGCGCGCTATGCGCCTTATCTGCTCGGCCTGAGCCTCGGCCTCAAGCTCAACCTCTCTTTTCTTGATCTCGGCTTTGACGATGATGTCGGCCTCTTGTCTGGCCATCTCAAGCGCGGCTCTGGCATTTTCGGCATCTCTCTCGGCGGCGTAGGATTCTTCCTTTGCCTTGGCCGCCTGAATATTCTCGGCCGCGGTTGCGCGTTTTAAAAATTCGGCTTCGCGTTCCCTGCGTTTTGCCTCCGACTCGGCAATTATGATTTTTGCTTCGTTCTCGCCGATTATGGCTTCCGAGTTGAACTTGGCAACCTTTATTCTCTGCTCGCGCTCGGCATCGGCAGCCCCCACCGCGCCGTCACGGTCGGCCCTTGCCACCGATACCTTTGCTTCGTTAATCGCCTTGGCTGCGGCCTCTTTACCGAGCGCGGCGATATATCCCGATTCGTCGTTTATATCGGTTACGTTGACATTGATAAGGCGCAGACCGATTTTCTTAAGCTCGGACTCGACATTACTCGAAACGGCGTCAAGAAACTTGTCGCGGTCGGAGTTGATTTCCTCGATGTTCATCGTGGCGATGACCAGACGTAGCTGACCGAAAATGATGTCCTTCGCCAGCTCCTGGATCTCGACCAGCTTAAGTCCCAAGAGGCGCTCTGCGGCGTTCTGCATTACGCCGACCTCGGTGGATATGCCGACCGTGAACCGTGAAGGTACGTCCACACGGATATTCTGGTGGGAGAGCGCGTTTGTCAGGTCGACCTGAATCGATATAGGCGTCAGGTCAAGGAATTCATAGCCCTGAATGACCGGCCAGACAAATGCGGCACCGCCGTGAATGCATCTTGAGGAGCGCTGCGTGCCGTCCTTGCTCGAGCCTACCTTACCGTAGATGACCATGATTTTGTCGGACGGGCATTTCTTGTACCGCGATATGATCACAATAAACAGCATGAACACGACTATCGCGATTACAATGAAAAGCCACACAAGAGATGGAGAAATTCCTCCGTTTTCAAGCAAAACGTTTCTAGGCATGATGTTCCGTCCTTTCTTATGTATTATTTTATGCCTCAATTAAAGTTTTATCCCTTCGGTTTTTCTCCGCTCTGCCCGCCGGTAAGCTCGGCTCGGTCGGCACAGCGCTTCTTGCAGCCGGTATAATATGCGCAGTTAATAACCGCGGCATAAACCACAGCATGGATAAGGTATGACGCAATCAAGGCGCCGTATCCGATGACTTTGACACCGTCGTCGGCCTGAAAGTCCCCGCCGAGCGACATGAGTCCGGCCGCATATCTCACCCCGCCGGCGATCACCTGAGTAAATGAAAGCGCAATTGATATCACAAAATGAACAATTATTGCCGCAATAAGTGGCAATATTATGGTTTTATGATTATATTCCGCTGCTTTATATCCTTCTCTGAAAGCCAGAATATACAGGATTATCCCGGCTATAACCGCATTTGAAACCGCCAGCATTCCCGCCCGCGCGGGATATTCAAGCCCGACTATTTTGTTTATGATAAAAGTTATAAATGCCGAGGTGACCATAGAGGTCAGGCTTGCCAGGAAAAGATATACTATCCATGCCAGCGAGTTGGCCAGCAAATCGCCCTTCCTCATTTTTCGGTATTCCCGCCGCCGATAGGCTCAACCACAAGCGTGCCCGAATCGTCGACCGCCACCACCCTGACATACGCCCCGGTCTTCAGAGTCTGGTTTGAGGTGGTTATGGCATCAAATTCGGTGTACTTTTCCTGAACCGTAAGTGTTACCTTTCCGGCCTTTTGGCCGTTCGGGGCTATCGGTATATACACCTGAGCCACCTTGCCTATTGTGTTTCCCACATCAATATTTCCCGAGGACTGCAGCTTTGATATCAGCTTCATTATATAGGCCATGAGCACCAGCATGACAAGCCCGAGCAGAATTGCAATGAAAATCGAGACACCCTCGGGCAGCGAAGTCTCAAGCAGTGCCATTCCGCTCCAGCCCATGACCGCAAGCATGGTCATAATACCCCTGATTGAAAAGAGGGCCAGCCCGTCGCCGTCAACATCGTCGACCACGCCGTCGCCGTCTACGTCGGCGTCGCCGCCGTCACCGAGGCCGATAAGCAGCAGTATGGTCTGGATGATGATAACGACGGTCGAAGATATTGCAATCAAAGCGAAAATCTGCTGAGTGGTTGTCAGCGAATTCCACCAGTTTATCATATTATAACCTCCATGCCGCCGCAGGGCGGCTCAAATGTTTATGCTGAGTTTGACGAGGTCGCATAATCATCTTTTTTTCATGATGGCACAAAGCATGTCATCGGCTCTTTTTTTCACCAGCGAGGCATAATAGGCGGTAATTATTATCTCAAGCGCTGTGCAGAGCCTTTTCTTTGCGCCCGAGTACTTTTCCTCATATCCCGAGGTGACCTCCTCGATGCACTCCTGCAGACTTGAGGTGTCTTCGCTCGCCTCAACCCGGTCAAGTATGAGGCAGATATAGTCGTAAAGTTCCGAATAGCTAATAATGTCGTCGGCCGGCTCACTCGCCCTTCCGTTTATATATTTAATAAGAAAGGCAATCCCGTCAAGCTGCATGCAGGAGCGCAGCATATTGATTATCAATATGTGCGCAAGCTGGTCAATATTGTATCTTTTCTTTTTAGGGTTCTCAACCCAGCCGCGCTTGGTCCAGTTCTGCAGCGTCGAGCCGTCAATTCCTGAGATTTCCCTGACCTGAGAGAGCATTATTCCGTCGGTGATGTAGAAAATTTTCCGCAGAAAGGCCAGCCCGGTAACATTTCCCATTTTCTGCCTGTCAAGCACTGTACCGGGAATCAGCTTTAAATTCATCCTGATAATCACAATCAACCCTCCCTGCCGGCACCGTGTGCCTTTATGCTTCGATTATATCACACGGTCATGTGACTGTCAATAGGGTTCAACTGTTTTTATCAAAAATTTTTCTGACTGCCGCCCGACAGCAGAAGCGACACCGGCACTTATCCGGATATTTACATTATATCACGCCGCGTCTTATTAATCAAGTGCGCTATAATGTATTGTTTGTGCATTTTTTGCATATAAATAGTAAGCGTTATGAGTATATACAAGGAGAAAACAGTCTATGCCAGAAAAAGACCGGTTTACTGACAATGATTATCTGTACGGCTTCATATCCGTTCTCGTTATTCTGATAACCATAGTTTACTGCATATCGGTCGTATCTGCACATAATCCTCCCGGCACAGGCGCGCAGGAGACAACTACCCTGTCGTCCGAGGGTATACGAATCCCGACATCCGAAACATATGCCGGGACAGAAACCGAAAGCGCCCTGCCTGCCGTTCAGGAGCGCCCGGCAATTGTTTTTCCGCTCGACGGCAAAATCACCTCGGTTTACGCATACAGACCAGACCCCTTCCACGACCCTGCAAGCGGCGAGGAGCCGACGTATGAATTTCACCAGGGCATAGACATATCGGCTGCAAAGAGCCGGGATATTCTCGCCTGTGCTGACGGCGAGGTGGTATTCACCGGATATGACTCAAGCTACGGCTATTACCTCGTGATAGACCACGACAACTTTGTTTCGCTTTACGCGCATTGCCAGTCCTTCAACTGTTCGGTCGGCGATAAGGTGCAGGCCGGTGATTTTATTGCCACGGCAGGCAGCACCGGGCGCTCGACCGGACCCCACCTTCATTTTGAAATCCGGGTTGACGATAAGCCTGTCGACCCCCTCTTGTATGTCGGATGCGTTTACGCGGGTACAATGTACTGAAAATCAAACTGCGCGTCAGCATTTTCGGCGTCCTGATGCTCCTTGTCCTGATTTTCGGCGACGACAGGGTGTATACCATAATCGCGCTTGCGGCGGCGGCGGTGCATGAGCTCGCGCATGTAGCAGCCGCCGCGCTGCTGAAAATCAGAATTGGGAGCCTCTCGGTCGATTTGTTCGGCGCGAAGCTCGGGGTTGCCGCCCCGCTCTATTCATACCGCCGCGAATGGCTGCTCTCGGCCGCCGGCCCGGCAATGAACCTTCTGACCGGCGGCATAGCCTACTACATATATTATTTTTCAGGCAAGCCCGAGAGTCAGAGGTTCGTGCTGTTTTTTGCAATAGCCTCGTTCTTTCTTGCGGGGCTCAACCTCCTTCCGATAAAGAATTTTGACGGCGGCAGGATGCTGCTCTGCATCATGGCGCCGCTGGCCGGCATTTATGCCGCCGAAAAGCTCACCGGCGCCCTCTCCTTTGTCTTTGTGCTGTTGCTCTGGGTGATGTCACTGTATCTGATGCTGCGGGTCGGGTCGTCACTGGCGCTTTTTGTGTTTTCCACGGCTATATTTGCCGAATTGTTTTTGGACTCCGGGGATTTTTCTTAAAAAATTGTATCATCCCGGGCCGCCGGCCCGTTTTTTTATTTTTATAAAAAGATATTGATTTTTTGTGATTTTCTGATATAATGTGGTTCAAGGTAAATAAAGCGAAAAACCTGTGTAGATGATGCTTTGAGGTTGTCTGTTTTCGCTCCAAAATACCAAGTTTTTCATTAAGCAGAGGAGTCTTTATGTTAAATGGAAAAACCCGTTCTCATCCGCCTCAAGGGTATCAGTAAGTCATTTGACGGTGAGACTGTTCTCGACAATATTGACCTTGATATCCACGACGAGGAATTCATCACACTGCTTGGTCCGTCGGGCTGCGGAAAGACCACAACACTGAGAATCATCGGTGGTTTTGAGACACCCGATTCGGGCGATGTTTTTTTTGAAGGCAAACGTATAAACGACCTGCCCCCATACCGCCGGCAGGTCAACACGGTATTTCAGCGGTATGCACTTTTCCCGCATTTGAATGTCTTTGAAAACATTGCCTTCGGGCTGCGCATTAAAAAGCTCAGCGAGAAGGAAATCAGAACCCGGGTCAAAGAAATGCTGGAGCTGGTCAACCTGCGCGGTTTTGAGAAGCGCCATGTGTCAACCCTCTCGGGAGGGCAGCAGCAGCGGGTCGCCATCGCCCGCGCGCTGGTCAACAATCCCAAGGTGCTCCTGCTCGACGAGCCGCTGGCCGCACTCGACTTAAAGCTCCGCAAGGACATGCAGAACGAACTGAAGAATATCCAGAAAAAGACCCACATCACCTTCATTTATGTGACCCACGATCAGGAAGAAGCCCTCACGATGTCGGACACTGTTGTTGTCATGGCCGAAGGCCGGATACAGCAAATCGGCTCTCCGGTCGACATATACAACGAGCCGGTCAATGCATTTAGCGCCGACTTTATCGGCGAGAGCAACATCATCGACGGCGTGATGCTTGAGGATTATAAGGCTAAATTCTCGGGCAAGGTCTTCGACTGCCTTGATTTTGGGTTTGAAAAAAATGAACCGGTCGACATCGTGATACGCCCCGAGGACGTAGACGTTGTGCCGGTCGAGCGCGGAATGCTTGTCGGCAAGGTCGTCAATGTCACCTTCAAGGGCGTTCATTACGAGGTAATTGTCGATGTTGACGATTATAAATGGATGATACAAACCACCGATTACGTTGCCCCCGAGGCGACAATCGGGATTTATATAGAGCCCGACGCGATCCACGTCATGAAAAAATCGAAATACTCGAGCCTTATCGGTGATTACTCCTCATACAGCGAGGAATTGGAGCGCCTTTCTGACGTCGACGAAATTCGCGAGGAGCCGGCGGAGGAGCGATATGCGGAGTAACGTTAGGTACCGCTCGTTGCTTGAACGTGCGGCGGCAGCCCCCCATATGGTCTGGTCAATCCTTTTTATAGTCGCTCCGCTGTTCTTTGTCCTTTACTTTGCCATAACCGACGCCGAGGGCCACATCACCCTTAATAATTTAGCGTCGCTTACCGATTACTCGAATATCTTTCTGCTCTCGGTAAGCTTCGCGCTTATTGCCACGATTATCTGCCTGCTTATCGGTTATCCGCTCGCATATTTTATGTCAAGGACGGGCAAAACAACCCGGCGCGTGCTGCTTTTGCTGCTGATGCTGCCGATGTGGATCAGCCTGCTCATCCGGACCTATTCGCTCATGGCCCTGCTTGACAACGGCGGGCTGCTCAATTCCCTGCTTGTCTCGCTTGGGTTTGGGCGGATAAGGATAATAGGTACCGGCGGGGCGGTCATCCTCGGCATGATATATGATTTCCTGCCCTATATGGTGCTCCCGATATATACCGTCCTGACCAAGCTCGACCCGCGCTATATAGAGGCCGCCGCAGATCTCGGATGCAACAGCCTGCAGGTACTCGGCAAGGTAATCATACCCCTCTCGCTCCCCGGGGTGATATCTGGTATAACAATGGTATTTGTTCCTTCCATCAGCACCTTTTATATATCGCAAAAGCTGGGCGGCGGTGCCTTTGACCTCATCGGAGACACGATAGAGCGGCAATTCCAACACCCCTCCACCTACCACACCGGAGCGGCGATATCTCTGGTCATGATGATCCTGATAATCATCTCGGTAGCCATTATGAACCGCTTCTCTGACAGCAACAGCGGGGGGTTTGTGGTATGAAGACTTTCTCAAGGATTTATATGGGGCTGATATTCGCCCTGCTCTATGCCCCGATTCTGGTGCTGGTGATTTACTCCTTCAACGAATCCGGGGAGCTCGGCTCATTTTCCCGTTTCTCGTTCTACTGGTACAAGCAGATTTTCAGAAATAAAAGGGCTTTTGAGTCGCTTAAAAACTCGCTTTTTCTGGCGGTCACCTCATCGGCACTGGCGACGGTCATCGGCACATTTGCGGCACTGGGGCTTGACCGCATGCGCCGGCGCCATTTAAGGAATATAATAATGTCGGTAACCAACATTCCGATGATGAATCCCGACATCGTGACCGGTGTCTCGATGATGCTTTTCTTTGTGGCAACCGCCTCAATCATCGGGCTTGGTTCCCCGCTCGGCCGTATTACCATGTTGATCGCGCATACCACCTTCAATATTCCATATGTAATTCTCTCGGTGAGGCCTCGCTTTTTGCAGATGGACAGGAGCCTGACCGAAGCCGCGCTCGACCTCGGCTGCACCCCGGCCCGCGCTTTCTTCAAGGTCGAGCTTCCCTTCATAACGCCGGGTATCGTATCAGGGCTGATAATGGGATTCACGCTCTCGCTCGATGACTTTGTGATAAGCCATTTCGTCAGTTCTCCGGATTTCCAGACCCTTCCGCTTTATATTTACAACCAGACGGCGCATCAGGTAAAATTCAGCATGTACGCGCTCAGCACGCTGATAATTCTGTCAATACTCTTACTGCTGCTCATCATTAATTTTGCCGGTGCCTTCGGCGAAAACAACAACAAAAATAAAATAAGAAAGGAGTCGAGGGGTTGAAAAGAACATTTATGCTGCTTTTAGCGGTAATTCTGTTTGCCTGCACCGGCCTTGCCGGCTGCGGTCAGGAGTCAGGTGTCACGACACTTTATGTCTACAACTGGGGCGAATACATCTCGGACGGCTCCGAGGGCTCGCTCGATGTCAATGCCGCCTTCGAGAAGTATTACTACGAAACCTACGGCGAGAGGGTGAAGGTCAATTATTCTACCTTCTCGAGCAATGAATCGATGTATGCCAAACTGAGCAGCGGGGCGGCAAATTACGACGTCATCTTCCCTTCCGACTATATGGTCGAACGTCTGATTTCCGAAGGCCTGCTTGCCAAGCTTGACTTCTCCAATATTCCGAACATTAAGTACATCGACGAGAGGTTCTTAGGCGAGAATGCCTACTATGACCCGACGAACGAGTATTCGGTTCCTTATACCTACGGAATGGTCGGTATAATCTACAACACCGAGCTTGTAGACCCGGAAGAAGAAACCCTCGGCAGCTGGGCGCTGTTGTGGAACGAGAAATACTCGGGCTACATCCTGCAGTTCAACAATTCGCGCGACGCCTTCGGCACGGCGCTCTATTACCTCGGCTATGACGTCAATGAGGCGACAGAGGAACAGTGGCGGGAGGCGCTTGACCTGCTCAAACAGCAGAAATCAATCGTCCAGGGATATGTCATGGACGAGATATACAACAAAATGATAAGCGGCTCGGCCGCCATCGCTCCTTATTACGCAGGTGACTTTCTGACCATGTACAATGATAACGACAAGCTTGCGTTTTATTACCCGAAGGAGGGCACCAACATCTTTGTCGACGCGATGTGCATTCCGGCCTCTTCCAAAAACAAACTGATTGCCGAGCGCTACATCAACTTCATGCTCTCCGAAGAAATAGCGATTGCCAACGCCGAATACACCTATTACGCCTCGCCCAACACTTTGGTCACCTCCTCGCCCGAATATATCGAGTATATCAGCTCGGTCCACGAGGACGCGATGGACATTCTTTACTCTGATGCCGCGGAGGTCAGGACACAATTCTTTAAAAACCTGCCCCCCGAGAAACTTGAGTTGCTCAACAGCCTCTGGGAGGAACTCAAGATCAAGAGCTCGGTCGGCACCGCAATATATGTAAGCTGCGCTGTTGTGATAGTGCTTGTCGCAGGATATCTTGTATTCCATGCTGTCAGAAAGAAAAAGCGCGAAAACTACGACTGACGGTCAACCGGCCTGACTTCAGGCCGGTTTTCATTAACTTAATCTCTGATTATCAAGACACAAGGAGGTGACCTGATGCTTGCCGTGGCGGACTGCCGGCTGCCCGGGGACTGCCGAAGCTCGCTCCGGGAACTGGGATTTGAGATCCTGCCTCTCCCGCCCTTCCCCGCGCTCCCCGCACCGGTCGCCTCTCACCCCGATATGCTGCTTTTCATTCTCGGGGGAATGCTGCTCACCCACCGTGATTACTACAAGATTGCAAAACGCGAAATAGATCAAATCAAATCTGCCGGTCGGCTTGAGCTTGTGCTGTCCGACGAGCCGGTCGGCGACAAATACCCGCAAGACGTTCTCTTTAACGCGGCGCCGGTCGGCAGGTTTGTTTTCGGGCGGGCGGACAGCTTGTCGCGTCACATATCAGAAATCGCGGTTCAAACAGGTGCTCAGATTGTTGATGTGAGACAAGGTTATACCCGCTGTTCGACAGTAATTGTCGGCGAGAGCGCGATAATCACACAGGACCGCGGTATCGCCAAATGCGCGCAGAAATGCGGCATTGACCTGCTCTTGGTGCGTCCGGGGCACGTGCGACTTGACGGATACGACTCCGGCTTTATCGGCGGCGCCTCGGGCACCTGCTCCGACAAGGTATTTTTCTGCGGCAGCCTCGACACCCATCCCGACGGGGAGCCGATACGCAGCTTTTGCTCGGCACATGGCAAAAAGGCGGTGTCGCTCGGCGAGGGCGGGCTCTTTGACGCCGGGACGCTGTTTTTCATTTGAGCATACAGAGCCAATTTTATGATCAGCCGGCATATCGGAAAACCGATACGCCGGCTTTTATTGTGCAAATCAACAATTAATCTGGTATTTTCAACAATTTGTTACATATATATATTTACTTTACTGGTTCAATGTGATATAATTTTTACAATATATGCAGCAAAACAAGGCGGCGGTGCCGGAGGACGATTATGGTGTATTACGCACGTAAGACAAACGACGGCCGGAAACAACTTCTCATTGAACATTTAAATAAAGTTGTTGAATTATCATCAAAGTGGGCCGAGCTCTTCGGGTTATCGGGACTTGCAGGCACGGCAGCCTTATATCATGATGCCGGGAAGGCTACTGCTGAGTTTCAAAACTACCTGTTTGCCGAAGAACAAAAGGAAGGAACTGTCCCCCACAGCATATATGGCGCGAGAGCAGCTTATGATGATTATTTCAGTTCCCTGCCGATCGCCGAGATGCTTGCAAATGTAATTGCATCCCACCACGGGAGCCTGCGCGACTTTTTATCCCCCGACGGCAGCACTCCGCTTGTATCGGAACTTACGTCGTCCTCAAAGCCGCCGGTAATGGAAAATAATCGGAAAATAAGTCCTGATGTATTGTTTGACGAGCTTAAGGCAGTACTGGGCACATTGCCGGACAAAACCTTCGGTATTATGATGCTTGTAAAGCTGTTATATTCCTGTGTGGTAGATGCCGACAGGATGGACGCATACCTTTTTGAGCGCGCTGAGGAATATGTTCCGAAACAACCTGACTGGGAGAAAATGCTGAATGAACTCAATAAACATCTTAAAAAATTGACTGCCGGTAACAATAAGTCGGACAAGACAATAATTGAATTGCGTAATGACATTTCCAGACAATGCGCCGAAGCAGGCCGGCGGGAAATAGGTATCTATACGCTGGAAGTGCCTACGGGTGGCGGCAAGACATTGTCGGGCTTGCGGTTTGCACTTGAACATGTGAGTGAGCACAATCTTGACCGGATTATATATGTGATACCTTACCTTTCGATTTTATCCCAAACCGCAATTGAAATACGCAGGGCGCTGAATACTGACGCAGAGACTGTCCTCGAGCATCATTCAAATGTCCTGCCGGATGACCCGGAGTATTACAAGCTGCACACCGACCGCTGGGATTCACCGATAATTCTGACCACCCAGGTACAGTTTCTTGAAAGCGTGTTCTCCGCCAAAGCCGGCGCCCTGAGGAAACTGCACAACATGGCAAGAAGCGTAATAATTTTTGATGAAATCCAAACTCTGCCGGTAAAGTGCGTCCATTTGTTCAACAGTGTTTTAAACTTCTTAAACAAAGTATGCGGCACGACCATTCTCTTATGCACGGCAACCCGGCCTCTGCTTGACAAGGTGCAGCGTCCTGTGCTTTTATCCGAACATCCGTCAATCGCGGTTTGCAGGAAAATCCCGAAACGCACCGAAATCGTGTTCGAACTCCGCCCTCAAGGCTATTCATACGAAGAATTAGCCGATTTCGTCCTTGAAAAGCATAATACCTCAACCTTGATTGTCGTCAATACCAAAGCCGCAGCCAAGTCACTCTATCTGCAACTGAAGTCCCGCGAAAAAAATGTCCTGCATCTGAGCACAAACATGTGTCCCGCCCATCGTGACAAGGTTATTTCAGACCTGCGCTGCATGCTTTCACGAGGCGAGAAGGTAATCTGTGTTTCCACACAGCTCATTGAGGCCGGCGTTGATATTTCATTCGAGTGTGTAATACGCGACCTGGCCGGGCTGGACAGCATATATCAGGCTGCCGGGCGCTGCAACAGGCACGGCGAATTCGGCGAAATTAAAAAAGTGTTTGTAGTAAATATCGCGGATGAGAACCTGAGCCGGCTCGAAGACATAAAAATTGGAGCCGATAAAACCAGAAGGCTTTTTTTAGACGGGCAATTGGATATCAACACTTACTATAAACATTATTTTTACGAACGCAGAAACCAGATGGATTACCCGACAAAGGGAGGAGGTTCGATTTATGATTTGCTGACAAAAAACCGTCAGGGCAGAAATGCATATGCAACATATGCAAACAGCGAGAAAACACAGTTATTTCTGACCTGCGCGATAAGGTCGGCCGCAGATGAATTCTATGTCATTGCCCCGGGTCAGATCGAGGTGCTGACCAACTATGGTGACAGCCATAAACTGCTGGAGGAATACCGCACCGAAACAGATCTGGCCGAAAAGAAAAAGCTGCTCCGCCGTCTTGAGCGCTATATGGTCTCGCTCTACAAATTCCAGACAGACGAGCTTGTGGCGCGCGGGGCACTTTCATCAGACAACGGACTGACAATACTTGCTGACGGCTTTTATGATGACGAACTGGGCATTGACATCGCAGGCAGCCACACATTTTTGAGTGTATGAGGTTTGATTATGGAAGTAAAAAGAAATTCGGTAAGCTTTAAGGTTTACGGCAGGTATGCATTGTTTTCAGACCCCCTCACCCGCCCGGGAGGAGAAAAATTCTCCTATCAGGTTCCCACATATCAGGCCCTGAAGGGAATTCTCGAGAGCATATACTGGAAACCGACCTTTATCTGGTATGTCGATGCGGTTCGTGTCATTAAAAAAATTCAGACCGAGAGCAAGGGTATACGGACCTTAAAAATGAACGGCGGCAACGACCTCGCATACTACACGTACCTGCACGATGTTGAATATCAGGTCCTGGCTCATTTTGAATGGAACGAACAGCGCGCAGATCTGGCTGTTGACCGCAATGAACACAAGCATCACAATGTTGCAAAGCGCTGCATCGAGCAGGGCGGCAGGCGCGACGTCTTTTTAGGGACAAGAGAGTGTCAGGCATACGTTGAGCCCTGTGATTTCGGCGAAGGAGCGGGGTTTTATGACAATTACGGCCCGCTTGATTTCGGCATAATGCTCCACAGCTTCGGCTATCCTGATGAGACCGGGAAGAACGAGCTGGTGGTGCGGCTCTGGAGACAGACAATGAAGGACGGAATAATTGAATTCCCTCCCCCCGAAAAAGTTGAGCTCTGCCGTGCCGTACGCCAATACGGGCCGGAATACGGCTTCAAGCGCTTTGTTAATGGCATTAATTTCAAAGAAGCGGAAGAGGGTGATTCTGTTTGAACTGGTTTGGCAACTTAGCTCTGACATATGACAACGTAAAGGACATTATCGGGGTTCCCGATGAGAAAGGAAATGTCCTTCTGCCGGCAGGTCATATGACCAAAAAAACCGACATTATTGCTATAATCGACGGCAATGGCAATTTCAGACACGCTGAATATAGCCCCAAAGAAATTGTTATCCCCTGCACGGAAGATTCAGCGTCGCGTTCAGGTACCGCTGTTTTCCCTCACCCTCTGCATGATGAACTCGGATACTTATGCTATGATGAAAAAAAACGCACTGAATATTTTAAACTGCTGGAAGATTGGCATGACCGGCATCCCAAAGTCCGGGCGGTTTACAATTATTTAATCAAGGGAACACTGCTGGAAGATTTGCGGAAATCGGGGATTATTGTTGATAAAGAAAAGCTGAATCCATTAAAAAACAATGGACAAAAGAAGGCCGACAAGGAACTACAAAATGAGCTTTACAAGCAATTCGTCCGGTTTTCGGTGGAAATACCGGATGACCTGACACCTCACCTCTGGGATGATGCCACAGTCGCCGAGGCATGGCAAAACTATCTGGCCGAGAAAGGGGGAGGCGTTTTCGGACCGTGTTACGTAACGGGCAAGGAAAGCACATTGACCTTCAAGCACCCGAAAGGTATAAATTCTTCTACCTATGGGGCAAAACTTATCAGTTGCAACGATGAAACGAATTATACATATCGCGGCAGGTTTACTGAAGCCGAACAGGCAAACGCCATCAGCACCGAAGCAAGCGGAAAAGCGCATGCAATGCTCAAATACTTAATTGCAACACAAGGCTATAAATGCGACACACAGGCAATAGTCGCATGGTCAATCGACAACGGCAAGCCTGCTCTCAATCCTTTTGCAGCTTCTGATGAACTGTTGGGGGAAGATGATACTCAAACAACCGACACCGATGTGCTTATCAAAGCCCGGGGAACCCTGGCGACCGATTACGCAAAAAAGCTAAGAGATGCATTGTGCGGCCTTGGCAATGCCAACGAACTCCGTGATGTCACACGGCAGGTTGCTGTCATCGCTGTCGACGCGGCAACAACCGGACGCATGAGTGTTACGTTCTACCAGCACATGCGGGAAAACGAGTACATCGAGCGTATTGTACGGTGGCATGAAGAATGCCGCTGGTGGTTCAGAAAGGGCAAGTACGAATACATATCCGCGCCAAAGGTTGACAGAATCATCGAAGCGGTATACGGAGAACCAAAGGGAGAGGGATACAAAAAAATTCAAAAACAAGCCCGGGAACGCATGCTTCATGTGATTATCCGCGGAGAGCAAATAGACCGTGGCTGGATAAACGCCGCGGTAAACCGCGTTTCAAATCCGTTTTCATACAGTAAGGCAGACGGCGGCTGGGACAAGTCAAAATGGGAAAACGCGACAGGCGTAGCCTGCGCTATGACAAGAAAATATTACATTGATAAAAAGGAGGTATTTTCATTGGAACTAGACAAGAATTGCCGTGACCGAAGCTATCTTTACGGCAGACTGCTTGCAATTGCAGACAAAATTGAGAGCCATGCACGATTTCTGTAGACCGGCAAAGACGACACCGATAAGCGCCCGACCAATGCGGTGCGCTACATGTCTGCATTTGCAGCCAAACCCTTCCGCACCTGGACCCTGATCTTCGGCATGATCAATCCCTCAATACAGCGCCTTAACGGAGCGGAATGGTACCAGCAGCAGATTGACGAAATCATGAGCAAATTCAAAGAAGGGGATTTTGAGAGCGACAAACCGCTTGACGGCAGGTACCTGCTCGGCTATTCACACCAGCGCAGAAAACTTTACAACAAAGACAAGGAGGAACAAAAAGATGAGTCTGTCGAAGAAAATTGATTTTGCCGTTATTATCAGCGTAAAAAACGCCAACCCGAACGGAGACCCGCTAAACGGAAACCGCCCGCGTGTGAATTATGAAGGATTTGGTGAAATCAGCGATGTGTGCTTAAAACGCAAGATCCGGAACCGTCTGCTTGACGCCGGCCTGCCGATACTTGTCCAATCCGACGATTACAGGAAAGACGGGCACCGCAGCATTAAAGATCGCTATGATGCAAACGAAGAAATAAAGAAGCTTGCCAAAGATAAAGACGGTGAAAAAAAGGCAAAGGTCGCCTGCGAGCAGTGGTATGATGTCCGCGCCTTCGGACAGGTTCTGGCAGGTGTTGACGATACCAGCGCGTCTATTGCAATCCGCGGACCGGTCACCATTCAAAGCGCCTTTAGCGTTGAACCGGTTGATGTAACGAGTAACCAGATTGTAAAGAGCGTAAATCTGACCACAAATGTAAAAGACCCGTCTCAGAAGTCCGGAGACACAATGGGAATGAAACACCGGGTGGACAAGGGGATATACGTCACCTTCGGCAGCATCAACAGGCAACTGGCGGAAAAGACAGGTTTTTCCGACCAGGATGCTGAAATGCTTAAAGAAGTGCTGCCAAAGATATTTGAAAACGACGAGTCATCCGCCCGGCCGGCCGGCAGCATGGAGGTCATAAAGGTTATATGGTGGACCCATGCCGACAAAATATTGTCCTCGGCCAAGGTACATAGAAGCCTGAAAGTAAATCCCGACGGGTCATATCAGCTGACTCAACTAGACGGAATAACTGTGGAAGAAATCGACGGACAATGAGCCTCGAAAACGACTACATGCTGCTCTCGGGTATCCAACACTTCACCTTTTGCCGGCGTCAGTGGGCCCTCATCTACATCGAGCAGCAATGGGCCGACAATTACTTCACGGTCGATGGTAGCATTATGCACGACCGGACGCACGACCCCTTTTTTACCGAAAAGCGGGGCACGCGGATAGTGAGCCGGGCTGTTCCGGTAAGGTCGGAGCGCCTGCATCTTACCGGTGAATGTGATGTTGTGGAGTTCCTCGCCGACCCTGAAGGTGTACCGCTGTTCGGGCGCGAGGGACTCTGGCAGCCAAGACCGGTGGAATACAAGCGCGGAAGCGGCGGCTCGCTTGAAGCCGATTCGCTGCAACTCTGTGCACAGGCGATCTGCCTTGAGGAAATGCTTTGCTGCCGCCGTATTGAATGCGCCTCGCTTTATTACGGGGAACTGCGCCGGCGAGTCGACATCCCGCTGACAGACGAGCTGCGCTCAAGGGTCGAGACTACGGCGCGCGAAATGTACGAGATCTTCCGGAGAGGGCACACTCCCACCGTGAAGAAACAAAGAAGTTGCGCGTCCTGCTCACTGAAGGAAATTTGTCTTCCCGGGATTTCAAAGCAGCCGTCGGCAAGAGCATATCTTGCACGTGAGCTTTTCGGCGGGGAGGGTGATTCGTTGTGGTAAAACTGAAAAACACCTTATATGTAACTCTCCCCGAAGCATACCTTGCGCTTGACGGCGAGAATGTGGTCGTCCTTGAAAAAGAAAAGGAAGTAAAGCGAATTCCGCTGCACAACCTTGAAGCAATCATCACCTTCGGCTACACGGGTGCCAGCCCCGCATTAATGCGCCACTGCGTGGAGCTTGGAATTGCTCTGACCTTTTTCAGCGCGCAGGGGCGTTTCCTTTGCCGTGTTGAGGGCGAGACGCGCGGAAATATCCTGCTGAGAAAAGAGCAGTACCGGGTGTCAGATGATGAGAGCCGGTCGCTTGAGGCGGCAAAATATTTTATCTGCGGCAAGCTTTATAATGAGCGCGCGGTGCTGCTCCGTGCGCTGCGCGACCATTCAATGCAGCTTGATTGCGATATGCTGCGCGACGCCGCCGACAGGATTGCAAGGGCGATTCCGATGGTCAAAGAGTGCATGACGCTTGAGGAGTTGCGGGGGATTGAGGGCGAGGCTGCCAGCTCTTATTTCGGTGTGTTCGATTCTCTTATTCTGCAGAACAAAAAAGATTTTTTCTGGCGCGGGCGCAGCCGCCGTCCCCCGACCGACAATCTAAATGCACTCCTGTCCTTCTGTTACAGCCTGCTCATGAACGATTGCACTTCGGCGCTTGAGGCGGTGGGGCTTGACAGCTATGCCGGGTTCCTTCATCGCGACCGTCCGGGCCGCCGGTCGCTCGCGCTTGACTTAATGGAAGAATTCCGCGCGCCGGTCTGCGACAGATTTGTTTTATCGCTGATCAACACCCGCCAGATTGACGGGTCGGGCTTTTTGCATAAGGAAAATCAGGCGGTAATCATGGACGACAATACCCGCCGTAAAATCCTTGCCGCCTGGCAGAAACGCAAGCAGGAGGTTATTGTCCATCCCTTCCTCGGTGAAAAAGCCGAATGGGGCGTGCTCCCGCTGGTTCAGGCACAACTGCTGGCCCGCTGGCTGCGCGGGGATCTCGACGCATACCCGCCGTTTTTATGGAGGTGAGCGATGTTTGTTTTAATTACATATGATGTCAACACCGAAACGCCGGCCGGGAAAAAGAGGCTTCGAATGGTCGCCAAACAATGCGTAAACTATGCGCAGCGCGTACAGAATTCAGTGTTTGAGTGCCACGCGGATGCAGCAAAAATGCGGGAGATAGAGGAGCGCCTGATAAAAATCATCGACCCCGAACACGACAGCCTGCGTTTTTACTACCTTGGAAACAAGTATGAAACCAAAGTAAAGCATATCGGGGCAAAGCCTTCGTTTGATGTAAATAACCCATTGGTCATCTGACCGCGAAGCGGAAGTGAACATAAAAGCACAAGCGCATTCGCGTCGTATTTTCGGCATTTTGGGACGGGAAAACTATGAATTTGCCTGTTTCCCTGCCCTGAAAGCCGTGTTTGCACTGAATTTTTATAGGATGTACACAAATAATGACCTGACTTATTGTGTACATTTGCTGTCACCCTCCACCCGGAGGGTGTGGATTGAAATGTCAAAACCATTCAAGAAGTCACGATTCAGATCGGTCACCCTCCACCCGGAGGGTGTGGATTGAAATAAGATCTTCGCAAATATAAATATCTGCAAGCAAGCCGTCACCCTCCACCCGGAGGGTGTGGATTGAAA
>JAAYHB010000004.1 GCA_012727435.1 Clostridiales bacterium
GCCGAAGAAGCGCGGTTGGCCGAGGAGGCCCGAGCGGTCGAGGAGGTTCAAACGAACGAAGCAGTCTTCACAGACCTCGAAAGCGTAGGCTACGACACCGAGGCTGACAGCGAATTTATCGAGGCGGCAAAGCGCGCCGAACTCGAGCGGCTTGAGGAAGAGGTCCGTCAGCTTCGCGAGGAGCAGCTGGCCCGGGCGGCAAAAATCATCGAGCGGGCCCGGCAGATTCAGGCCGAGCGCGCCGCCGGGATATACGGCCGCAAAAGACGCCGCCGCTTCTGGCTTGGGATAAAAAAACAAAGACGCAAAAAGCGATAAATACGAGGGCAGCGCGGCTGCCCGGCTCCCGGAAAGGATATTCATATAAATGGCCAACGCAAGAAAAAAGAGAAGACCGAGAATTTTTTCGATAATATTCAACCTTATTCTTGTGCTGATGATTCTGGTGGCGGCGGTTTTTGTGGTAGACCGGCTGAACAACCGTGTCACCTTCATTTTTGACCATGCGGTGATTATTATCGCTACCGGGAGCATGGAGCCTGCAATACCCGCCCGTTCCTGCATACTCATTACCCGGGCCGAGCCCGAGGACATTATGGTCGGTGATATAATAACCTTCTATTCCGATGACCCGGCAATAGCCGGCAGCCTCAATACCCACCGCGTGCAGAGCGTTATCAGCAGCATTGACGGAATCGAGTTTCAGACAAAGGGCGACAACAACCCGCTGCCCGACGCCTACAATGTGCGGGGTGAGCGGTTGGTCGGGAAATATGTACGCAATCTGCCGATTCTGTCGTATGTTGCAAAGCTGATCATCTCACCTTATGGCTATGTGGCGGTCATCCTGTTTCTTTTGATTTACATGGCGGCGGTCCTCATCCCGTCGGCCCGCAGGAGAAAAGCCGACGCACGGGTGGCCGAAATCGAGCGCAGGGTGTCCGAGGAGGTCGCAAGGCTTAGGGAAAACGAGAAAAAACAAAACCCCGGCCGGGGAAACCGGGATGCCGATAAATAATTCCGGCGCGGTTTGCCGGTCGACAGTATAAAACCACCCCGAGCGAGAAAGGACAGGAATTTATGTTTAAAAAACTCAAGCTGAAAAGGAAAATCAAAACCTACAAGGCACAGATTGAGATTCTCGAGAAAAAGAGAGCCCGCTCGCAGGCGGCTCTGCTCGAGGCTATTCTCACGCACACCACGCCCAGCGATACCGACGTCGATTATTTTAACAATTACACCTCACAGATAAACGAAATCCGAAAACGCTTGCAGGAGATACAGGCGCAACTCGAGGAACTCTGATGAAAAGTTACGCCGCAGCGAATCCTTAAAGGAGCCCGGCGCATATGAAAAAAAACAAAAAACAGGCAGGTCTTGAAGGCTACATTATTACACTTTTAATAATTTTTTTTGTGGTAATGCTGGCCTTTGTTGCGTATCTTCTGGTTGCGTATCATACAAGTCTTGCCGAGCAGACCGAGGATATGGCACTGACCGCTTCGATAGATTTTATCTCGGAGATAAACTCGAGAGTCGGCGCCGCGCTGCGGCAGACAGAAGAAATAGCCGCTGTCGCCGGAACCATGACCAGCGAGGCCGAAATTCTGCGTTATTTCAATGCCGTCTCGCAAAGCACAAATACGCCGATTGCCTTTATCCGCTTTTTTTACGATGGCCGGGAATACGACAGCAGCGGGCAGGAAATCAAGACCCGGGAGCCCGAGAGCATTATGCGGCTTGTTAACAGCAATAAAGCCGGTTGTGCGGGGCTCATATATGACCACAGCAGCTACATCAGCATGTCGTTCATAGCCTTTTACGCCCCGATAAGCGGCAATGACCTGATAGACAGTGTGGTTTCATACTGCATGGTCACACAATTGTTTGACGATATGGTCTCGTTCCGGACCGACTCGGCCAGAAAATCCGAATACCTCGGCGTGTGCACGATTGACGGAACAATTATACTTGAGGTCCGGTCGGATTCCTTCCCGTCAAAGGGACTCACCAACATTTACAGAAGCATACGCGAGGTGGCGAATGACAGGGCGGTAGTCGACCAGTTCGCCATGATAGTCACAAACGAAGGGTTGGGAAACTGCTCCTTTAAGATCGGCGGCGAGACCTATGCGCTGGCAGTCGCTTGCTCCCCGGCCTCCGACAACACGCTCTATATCGCCAATATATACAAGGCGTCAGAGCTGCACGAGGCCGGCTACGACTTTGTGGCGAACATAAGCGTGGCGCTGATAATACTTCTGCTTGTTGTGGCTGCCGGTATTACCTATCTTGTGCTGCTGCACCTGCGCAGCCTTGAGAAAATCAAGAGCTACGACACTATCGACCCGCTTCTCAAGTGCAACACCTACAAAAAATTCTGCATTGACGCCGAAGCAATCCTCGAGAAAAACAAAATAACCAAATTCGCGCTGGTATATACCGAAATCGACCAGTTCCGCTTTATTACCGAGAAATATGAGAATATAAATGCCGACGAGGTGCTGCGCTTCCTTGCCAAGGTGTTCGGGATGAGCCTTTTGCAGGAGGAAACCTTCGGCCATATCAGCGACGACAAGTTCGTGCTGTTGCTCCATTACAGCGACGAGAAGGACCTGATGAACAGGCTGCGCATAATCTTGGCCGTAGCCTTCAATTACCCCGAGCTCAAAAAGCACAAATCCAACTTAAAGCTCTCCATGGGTGTATACTGCATAAACCGCGCAGAAAAGGAGCCGATTCAGAAAATGCTCGACCGCGCGGTGATAGCGCAAAAGTCAAATATACACACTACCTCAGAGCAGATAAACATTTATGACGAGAGGGTCAAATCAAGCTTCATGCGCGAGGCCGAGATTGAAGCGCGCAAAGAGGCAGCGCTGACCGACAATGAATTTAAGATTTTCTACCAGCCGAAATACAATATTCAGCAGAACCGCCCGGACGGCGCCGAGGCGCTGGTGCGCTGGTATGATTCCGAGACCAACACTTTCCGCAATCCCGAGGAATTCGTGCCGATTTTCGAGGCATCCGGCTTTATTGATAAAATAGACAAATTCGTATATGTCGAGGTCTGCAAGTACCTAAGCGAGGCGGTTGAGCGGGGGCTTAAGGTGGTGCCGGTGTCGGTAAACGTCTCCCGGGTGACCGCGACGCAGGAGGGGTTTGTCGATTTTTATGTGCGCACCAAAAGAAAATACAATATTGCCGATAATTTTCTAACCCTTGAGTTTACTGAAAGCATTGCCTATGAAAATTATGACATTTTCAAGCATATCATAGGGAAGCTCAGGGCAAACGGAATCCGCTGCTCGATTGACGACTTCGGTTCGGGATATTCGTCATACAATATTCTGAAAGAGCTTGAGATGGACGAACTCAAGCTCGACCGTTTCTTCATCACGAAGGGGTTTTCGCAGGAGCGCGACGACGAGCTGCTCAAAACGATTATCCGGCTTGCCAAGAGCTTCGGGATGAAGGTAGTCCAGGAGGGCGTGGAAACTCTTGACGCGCTGGAGCGGCTTGAAAAATACGGCTGCGACGTGATTCAGGGATATTTATACTCAAAACCCTTGACGCTTAATGATTATATCGATTTTCTCAACCGGGGCGGCGCGATGCAAAGGTATTGAGCTTTCAACGGTCAGAGCCCGATAAAATAAAAAACCTAATTCGGGGGAGCGGGCATGATAGCTCCCCCCGTTGCGTAAAGGAGGTGGACGGATGAAAACAGGATATAAGCGTTCCCGGGGGTTCCCCGCGGCACTGCTTTGCCTGTTTTTAGTTCTTGTCGCCTTAATTGTCCCCGCGTCGGCGTCGGACGCTGTGCCTGACGGGAAATACATAATTCTCACCGCGCCGGACATCAAATCCGGCGAGTCCATGGTAAGGATCGGGGACACGAGATTTATAAGATATTCTATTTATCTTGACGAATACAAAACGCTGCATTACTCAAAAATTGATTTTTCGCTTGAGTTTGAGGCGGGTGTGCTGGAGCTTTACAATACGAATATCGACAACGAGCAGATTTTTGCATACGATGTGGCGGAGGGCGTCGAAAAGGACTCACAGCGGAATATCGTATGGTATACTCCTGTGCTCGAAGGGAACAGAATCAACTTTTCGGCCTATTCCACGACCGGCATGTGGTTTCGGGGGCCTGTTATTATACTATACTTTCTTGTACCCGACGACTCAAAAATCGGTCAGAGCTGCGGTATTACCCTGTCCGATTTTTCTGTTGAATTGATAAACCCCGACGGCACACCTGAGAGCCTTGATGGTTATGATGTATCGGTAAAAAACGGCAGGATAACCGTGACACAGGGGAGGGGGTATCTTGAGGGCGAGACGATTGGGATGACCGAGCAGAATTCGCCCTTCAAGGGGTGCGGCGACCCGGATCAAGAGGGAACTGACGACTCGGCTGCTTCCGGCAACGCGCCGCTGCAGTACGCGATAGCCATAATCATGCTTTTGCTGATGCTTGGCATTCTGCTGTTCGGGAGCCTGAAGATTTATAGAGTAATCAGCAGGGGCCGCCTTCCTAAGAAGCTGCCGGACGGCTCAAAAGGAGAGAAAACAACCGGCACGACATAGCGGCTGTAAAGACTTATTTTCTGTTCATTTCTTCGCGTGTGCAAAAAAACACGCTCGTCGCGCGCAACAGCGAGACTATCCGGCGCGCCGGGGCTTCGCGCTGTTTCTCAATGTGGTTGGCGGGCTTGATAATGAGAAGAGCAAGGGCTGTGTGGCCTGCGATACTATATGTGAAGTTTTTTGAGGATTCTTAAGGAACTTTTTTTCAAAAAAAGTTCCTTAAGCGGGGTGCGGGGCAGAGCCCCGCTCGCGTCTTAAGCGGGGGTCGAGGGCAGCGCCCCCACAAGTAAAGCTGGTGCAGCGCCCCGCGAAGCACAGTTGACAAAGACCGCTTGATATGATATATTAAGGCAAAAAGTTATTGGTATATGAGGGTTTTTATGAATTCGGACAACTACATTCAGGAGATTATCGCCGACCGGTTGGGCGGGCGGAATTTCGGCAAGGCCAATACGGTTTACAAATTTGCGCGCATCAAGGCGCTCAAGGCCGAGGCTGCAAAGAAATTCCCTGACCTGCCGCTTATCGACATGGGGGTCGGTGAGCCCGACCAGCCTGCCGACGAAAGCGTCGCGGAGGTGCTCCGGGCAGAGTGCGGCAAGCCTGAGAACAGGTTTTACGCCGACAACGGAATAATCGAGTTTCAGGAAGCCGCTGCAAGGTACATGGAACGTATCTACGGTGTGAAGGGCCTTTGTGCCGGCAAGAACATAATTCACGGAATCGGTACGAAGCCGATACTTGCCATGCTGCCGCTCTGCTTTATCAACAGCGGGGACGTGTCGCTTGTGACGGTTCCGGGCTATCCGGTGCTCGGCACATACACAAAATACTGCGGCGGCGAGGTTTACAACCTGCCGCTGAAAAAGGAAAACGGGTTTTTCCCCGACCTTGACAGCATCCCGGCCGACATACTTCACCGCAGCAAGCTGCTGTACATCAACTATCCGAACAATCCCACCGGCCAGGCGGCAACCCGGGAGTTTTTTGAGCGGGTGGTCGAGTTCGCCCGGGCCAACAACATTGTGGTAGTCCACGACGCCGCATACGCTGCGCTCACTTTTGGAGACACAAAGCCGCTCAGTTTCCTGTCGGTGCCCGGAGCGATTGAGGTCGGCGTCGAGGTGCAGTCGCTCTCGAAGGCCTTCAACATGACCGGCTGGCGTCTCGGCTTCATCGCCGGGAACGAGAAGGTGGTCTCGCTCTATGGCACGGTCAAGGACAACACCGACTCGGGCCAGTTCAGGGCTATACAGAAAGCCGGCATATACGCGCTTGAGCATCCCGAGATAACCGAAAGAATCCGTGTCAAGTACGAGCGGAGAATGAACCTTTTGGCGCGGACGCTGCGCGATATAGGCTTTGACGCCGAGCCTTCGAAGGGAACCTTTTATTGCTACGTCGAAATGCCGCGAGGCCTTGCCGACGGGCGGGTTTTCGCCAGCGCGCAGGAGGCGGCCGAGTATCTTATAATGAATGCCAATATTTCTGTGGTCCCGTGGGACGACTGCGGCGGGTACCTGAGGTTCTCGGTGACCTACTCGGCGGCGGATGAGCGGGAAGAAATTGAGATGATGAACGAGCTGAAAAGAAGGATGACGGCTCTCGGGCTGGTTTTCTGATTACTTCGGCACAAAAAGCGCTTTATTGAGGTTTTTATACTTGCCGCAATAAAGCGCTTTCGGCTTATTCGGGCCTTAAGTCAGAGGCATGAGGGTTATAACAATAACCTAAAACCTAAAACTAAAAAAATCAAAAAATGTAAATTTCGCAAGAAGTTTGAGCGCAGTTATCAATTTTATTGACACCGACTGCAAGTTGTGATATATTTATTTTATTAAAGCGGCGGCCGGAAACCTTTGCGCATTGACAAAGCGAACCTTCATCCCGGCCTGCCGGAACAATAAGTGAAGGACGGACGGTGGTTCGCTGTAAAGCTGGGGCAGTGAAGCCGCCGCCGATTGTTTTTTAGCTTGCTCGGAGGGTATATGTCGAGGCAGACTGTCGTAATACTTGATTTCGGAGGACAGTATAAGGAGCTTATCGCGCGCCGGGTCAGGGAACTCGGCGTCTATTCGGTCATACTGCCCCATGACATACCGCTCTCCGAACTATTGGCGCTCGAGCCTGTCGGCATAATCTTCACCGGCGGGCCCGACAGCGTTTACCGCCAAGGGGCGCCGGTCTGCGACCCTGCGGTATTTGAGCTTGGGGTCCCGATACTCGGCATATGTTACGGTATGCACCTTATCTGCCATATGCTCGGCGGTCGGGTCGGTCCCTGCCGGTGCAGCGAATACGGCACACTTGACGCCGGGATAGACACCTCCTCGGCGCTCTTTGCAGGGCTTGAGTGTGTGGAGCAGGTTCTCATGAGCCACACCGACATGGTAGTCGAGCTGCCGGAGGGCTTTCACGCCATTGCCCGCACCAGTCTTTGCCCGAATGCCGCAATAGAAAATGCCGGGCGGAAAATATACGGGGTACAATTTCATCCCGAAGTTGAAAACACAAGGAAAGGAAAGGCGATATTGAGCAATTTCCTCTTTGGGATTTGCCGTGCCGACGGAAATTATTCAATGCAGGATTATATTCAGGAACAAATTAAGAAGATCCGCGAACAGGTTGGGAACAAGCGGGTCCTTCTCGCACTGTCGGGAGGCGTCGATTCGTCGGTCTGCGCCGCCCTGCTGTCCGAGGCGGTGCCGGGGCAGCTTGTCTGCGTCTTTGTCGACCACGGTTGCATGAGAAAAGGCGAGCCCGAGGAAATCAAAGAGGTGTTCGGCAAGCGCAATCTCGAGCTGGTCATGGTCGACGCAAAGGCGCGCTTCCTCTCAAAGCTTGCCGGGGTCACCGACCCCGAGGAAAAGCGCAAGATTATCGGACGGGAGTTTGTCCGCGTATTTGAGGAGGAGGCAAGGCGGCTCGGCCGCCCCGAATTCCTCGCGCAGGGCACCATATACCCCGATATAGTCGAGTCGGGCAAGAATAAATCTGCGGTCATAAAGAGCCACCACAATGTCGGCGGGCTGCCTGCTAACCTGGGATTTGAGGGCATTATCGAGCCGCTCTCGGGCCTCTTCAAGGACGAGGTGAGAAAGCTTGGCGCCATGCTCGGGCTGCCCGGCCGGCTGGTCAACCGCCAGCCCTTTCCGGGCCCCGGCCTTGCCGTGAGAATCATCGGCGAGGTCACCGAGGAGAAGCTCAATATCCTGCGCGAGGCCGACTATATAGTCCGGGAGGAGATCGAGAACTCGCACGAGAAGGTCGACCAGTATTTTGCGGTGCTGACCGACACCAAAAGCGTCGGAGTCAAGGGCGACTTCCGCACATACGAGTATGTGCTCGCTGTCCGCGCGGTGTGCACGGCCAATTTTATGACCTGCGAATACGCTCAGCTGCCGCACAGCCTGCTCTCGCGCATATCGTCGAGAATAACAAATGAAGTAAGCGGGATTAACCGCGTGGTTTACGATATCACCTCCAAGCCCCCGGCCACAATCGAGTGGGAGTGAACCGAATAAAATTATTCGAAGACATATAATTTCAGGATTTTAAAAGAGGGGCATAAGTTTACAATGCCCCGGAACGCAGACAATATCAAAGATGTTGAGCGCGGTGAGGTTTGAGATGGCGAAATATATTTTTGTGACCGGAGGGGTTGTGTCCGGTCTGGGTAAGGGAATAACCGCGGCGTCGCTCGGGCGCCTGCTCAAGTCGCGCGGGCTGAAGGTGGTCGCGCAAAAGCTCGACCCGTATGTCAACGTAGACCCGGGGACAATGAGCCCCTATCAGCACGGCGAGGTCTACGTCACCGAGGACGGCGCCGAAACCGACCTTGACCTGGGGCATTACGAGCGCTTTATCGACGAGGATCTGAACAAATTCTCAAACCTCACGACCGGCAAGGTCTTTGCAAACATCCTGGCAAAGGAGCGGCGGGGCGAGTTTCTCGGCAGCACGGTGCAGTATATCCCGCATGTCACCGACGAGATCAAACGGTTCATCTACCGCGTCGGGGACAAGACCGGCGCCGATGTGGTAATAACCGAAATAGGCGGGACCACCGGCGACATTGAAAGCCAGATATTCCTTGAGGCGATAAGGCAAATAGGCCTTGAGGTCGGGCGCGGGAATTCGCTCTATATACATGTTACCCTCGTGCCTTATCTCAAGGCGTCGGGTGAGCACAAGTCGAAGCCCACCCAGCATTCGGTCAAAGAGCTGCAGGGGATGGGTATCTCGCCCGACATTATAGTCCTGCGCTGCGACGAGCCTATCGAGGACGAGAGCATATTCCGCAAGATTGCCGGGTTCTGCAATGTCAGACCCGAGTGCGTCATTGAAAATCTGACCATCCCGGTGCTCTACGAGGTCCCGCTGTTGCTTGAGAAAAAGGGCATGTCGGACATTGTCTGCAATAAGCTGAACATAAACGCGCCGCCTCCCGACCTTTCAGAGTGGCAGGCGCTGATTGATAAAATCCGTAGCAGGACAAAACAGGTAAACATCGCGCTTGTCGGCAAGTATGTGCAGCTGCACGATGCCTATCTCTCGGTGGTTGAAGCCTTAAAGCACGCCGGGTATGAACACGGCTGCCGGGTATCAATAAAGTGGATTGACTCCGAGACAGTCAATCCCTGCAGCTGCGATGAGTTTTTCTCTGACGTCGACGGAATCTTAGTACCCGGCGGTTTCGGAGTCCGCGGCATTGAGGGGAAAATCTGTGCGGTAAGGTACGCGCGAGAGCATAAAATCCCTTATCTCGGCCTCTGCCTCGGGATGCAGGTGGCGGTTGTTGAGTTTGCGCGGAATGTGCTCGGCTGGAGCGACGCAAACTCAAGCGAGTTTGACGAAAATTCAACCCATAAGGTGATAGATTTCATGCCGGGGCAGCACGGCGAAATCGACAAGGGCGGCACCCTCCGCCTTGGCGCATACCCCTGCGTGATAGCCCCCGGGACCACGCTTGAGGCCTGCTATGGCAAGGGAAAGAACCTGATTTACGAACGCCATCGCCACCGCTACGAACTGAACAACGAGTTCCGCGAACAGTTGTTGTCAGCCGGGCTGGTTGTCAGCGGTACCTCCCCCGACGGCAGGCTGGTAGAAACCATAGAGCTGCGTGACCACCCCTTCTTTGTGGGCGTGCAGTATCATCCCGAATTCAAAAGCCGTCCCAACAAGCCCCACCCGCTTTTTTTGGGCTTTGTCGGCAGCGCGCTTCGGGGTAAGCAGTAATATAATTGTGGGGCTCTGCCCCACGCCCCGCTTAAGGGACTTTTTGAAAAAGTCCCTTAAGAATCCCCAAAAACTTAAACCAAAATAAATATTTTAGTATCTTACATCCGGTATTGTTTTTCGTTTTGCGATAGTATCTAACAACCTTTTAATATAAGGAGCCGACATGAAGGTTTTTCATAAGTCAAAAAAGCTTGACAACGTATGCTACGATATTCGCGGCAAGGAGCTTGAGGAGGCCGCCCGCATGGAGGCAGACGGCATCCATATCATAAAGCTGAACATCGGCAACCCGGCGCCCTACGGTTTCAAGGCGCCCGACGAAATCATTGTCGACATGATCTACAACCTGCGTTCCTCCGAGGGCTACTCCGAATCAAAGGGAATCTTCCCGGCGCGCAAGGCTATCATGCAGTACTGCCAGCTCAAAAATATCCCGAATGTCGGGCTTGAAGATATATACACCGGGAACGGGGTCAGCGAGCTGATAACCATGTCTATGCAGGGGCTGCTCGACAACGGCGACGAGGTTCTGATACCGGTGCCCGATTATCCCCTCTGGACCGCGGCGGTGACGCTTGCCGGCGGTACCCCGGTCCATTATGTCTGCGACGAGTCGAACTGTTGGCACCCCGACCTTGACGACATGCGCAAAAAGATCACCCCGAAGACCAAGGGGATTGTGGTGATCAACCCGAACAACCCGACAGGCGCGCTCTACCCCCGCGAAATACTCGAGGGCATAGTTGAGCTTGCGCGCCAGCACGGGCTTATTCTTTTTGCCGATGAAATCTACGACCGGATGGTCATGGACGGCAAGGAGCATGTCGCGCTGGCCTCGCTTGCCCCCGACCTGCTTACGGTGTGCTTAAACGGCCTTTCAAAATCCCACCGCGTAGCCGGCTTCCGCGTCGGCTGGATGTGCCTTGCCGGCGACAAGAGCCACGCGCAGGGGTATATCGAGGGGATTAACCTGCTTGCTTCAATGAGGCTCTGCTCGAATGTCCCGGGACAGAGCATTATTCAGACTGCGCTCGGCGGGTACCAGTCCTGCGACGAATATCTGCGGCCGGGCGGGCGCATATACGAGCAGCGCGAATACATATGCAAGGCGATAAGCGAAATTCCGGGGCTCTCGGCCGTCAGGCCCGACGCCGCCTTTTACATTTTCCCGAAAATCGATACCGACTATTATAATATTGAAAACGATGAGGAATTTGCCTTCGAACTTCTGCGCCAGAAGAAGGTGCTCATCACGCGGGGTACCAGCTTCAATCTGAAAACTCATGACCATTTCCGCATTGTTTTCCTGCCCGATATTGTCCAGCTTGAGGAGGCTATGGAGCGCATTGCCGATTACCTTGCGACAAAGAGGAGACATTGAGAATGCACGATGTCTATGAAAATCCGCTTTGCGTCCGCTACGCGAGCGAAGAAATGAAGCATGTATTTTCGGACGACGTAAAGTTCAAAACCTGGCGCCGGCTCTGGATTGCCCTCGCCGAAGCCGAGCGCGAGCTCGGCCTGCCGATAACAGAGCAACAGATTGCCGAACTGAGGGCGGCGGCCGACGATATAGACTACGACAGGGCGGCTGCGTATGAGTCGGAGCTGCGGCATGACGTCATGGCGCATATCCGCGCGTATGCCGACAAATGTCCGACGGCGGGAGGGATAATCCACCTCGGAGCCACCTCCTGCTATGTCGGCGACAACACCGACATCATCGTCATGCGCGAGGCGCTGAGGATCGTGCGCCGGAAGCTGATTAACTGCATTGCCGCCGCCGCGGATTTTGCCGAAAAACACAAGGACACACCGACTCTGGCCTACACGCATTTTCAGCCCGCCCAGCCGACCACTGCCGGAAAGCGCGCAACCCTCTGGATCAACGACCTTATCTCGGACCTCAATAGGCTGGATTTCGAACTGTCAGACCTCAAACTTTTGGGCTGCAAGGGGACTACCGGCACGGCCGCAAGCTTTCTTGAGCTTTTCGGCGGCGACCACGAGAAGGTAAAGAAGCTTGACCGGCTTATTGCCGAGAAGATGGGTTTTGAGGCGACCGTCCCGGTGTCTGGCCAGACCTATTCGCGCAAGGTAGATTACAACGTCATCTCTGTGCTCTCGGGTATCGCCCAGAGCGCGGCGAAGTTTTCAAACGACATAAGGCTGCTCTCGCACTTAAAAGAGTTCGACGAGCCCTTTGAGCCGGGGCAGGTCGGCTCCTCTGCGATGGCCTACAAGCGCAACCCGATGAGGAGCGAGCGGATTGCCTCGCTGGCGCGCTATGTCATCACAATCGCCCAGAGCCCGGCGATAACCGCCGCGACCCAGTGGTTTGAGCGCACCCTCGACGACTCTGCCAACCGCCGCATAACAATCCCCGAGGCCTTTTTGGCCACCGACGCGATACTCTCGCTTTACTACAACATTATTTCGAACGGAACCCTCTATCCCAACATGATGAAACGGCACCTTGACGAGGAAATGCCCTTTATGGCGACCGAAAACATCCTGATGTACTGTGTCAGCAAGGGTGGTAACCGGCAGGTGCTGCATGAGGCAATCAGGCGCCATTCGGTGGCCGCCGCAAAGAAAATCAAGCTCGAGGGCGGCTACAACGACCTGCTCGACCGGATACTGGGCGATCCGGTGTTCGGGCTGACAAAGCCTGAGCTTGACGCGATTCTCATGGGTGGCGGGTTTGTAGGCCGGGCCGCCGGGCAGACCGAGGAATTTTTGGCCGAGTATGTGCGGCCGCTGCTTGACGCCAACCGCGACGAGCTCGGAATCAAAGTTGATATCAGGGTATAACTCCGGAACGCAAAGTGCCTGCCCGTGAAAGACACGGGCGGGCGCCTTTTAGTTGCCGGGCACTGGATATTAGACATTAGTAGAGGCAATGAGGTTGGTTAGGCAGAGAGGGTGGCGGGGGCTTTTATGATTTTGTCTTGTCTTGTCGAATTATAAGTGGTATAATAATAACGTGTCAGAGACCGGTGACACGGCCTTGAGCCGGCAAAATCAGGCGGGAGCGGGGATAATTGCCGTGAGGATAAATATAGTCAGGCTTGGTACGGTTGAGTACGGCAGGGCACTTGAAATCCAGCGCCGCCTGCTTGAGCGGAGGATTGCAGGCGAGATTGACAACACCCTGCTTCTGCTTGAGCATCCGCCGGTGCTGACATTAGGTACCCGCGGTGACCCCGCTAATGTATATCTGACCGCCGAGGAGCTTGAGAGCCGTGGCGTGAAGGTTTTCAGGGTCGAGCGGGGCGGAGATGTCACCTATCACGGCCCGGGGCAGCTTGTGGGATACCCGATAGTAGACCTCAGGAGCCTCGGCAGCGATATCCGGAAGTTTATCCGGAACATTGGACAAACCTTCGTTGATTTGCTCGGTGAAAAATACGGTATTGCTGCAGAATACAGGACCGATAAATACGCCGGCGTGTGGGTGGGCGATGAGAAGATAACCGCCGTAGGAATTGCAATACGGCGCTGGGTCACAATGCACGGCTTTGCCTTTAATGTCAACACAAATCTTGAGCATTTCGGCTGGATAAACCCCTGCGGGCTGTCGGCCGGCGTCACCTCGCTGAAAAATTTGACCGGCAGGGAACAGGACATGGAGGCGGTGCGGGATATGGTCGCCTGTTATTTTGCGGCGGCTGTCGGGTGCGAGCCGGTCAACGCCGCTCTGGATGATCTGATATGAAAGAGAAGCTTGTAAAAAAGCCCGGGTGGCTTAAAATAAGGGTCAGCGGAGGGCAGGACGGCGGCAGGGTTGCCGGTATGCTCCGGGAACTCGGACTTAATACCGTCTGCGAGGAAGCCGGCTGCCCGAACCTCGGCGAGTGTTTCGGACGGGGATGCGCGGCCTTTATGATACTCGGCAGGGTCTGCACCCGTGGCTGCCGCTTCTGCTGCGTCGAGAAGGGAAATCCACCCCCGGTCGATGCAGATGAACCCGAAAATGTCGCCCGTGCGGTCGGGCTGCTGGGGCTCGGGCATGTGGTCATTACCTCGGTAACGAGGGACGACCTGCCCGACGGGGGCGCGGCTCACTTTGCCGCGGTGATAAGAGCCATAAAGCAGAGGATGAGAAGCAATCCCCCGCACATTGAGGTGCTTATTCCCGACTTCAAGGGAGATTATGAGGCGCTGATGACTGTTGCAGCCGCGCTGCCCGACATAATAAACCACAACATCGAGACCGTACCGCGGCTATACCCGGCGGTCCGACCGGAGGCTGATTACCGGCGCTCGCTTGAGCTGCTCGGCAGGGTTAAGGAGGAAAATCCGGCTATTCTGACCAAGTCGGGCATCATGGTCGGCCTCGGCGAGACCTTTGACGAGGTGCTCGGCGTGTTTGCCGACCTGCGCGAGGCCGGCTGCGAACTTCTGACGGTAGGGCAGTATCTTGCGCCCTCGCGCAGGAATTACCCGGTTGCCGAATATGTCCGGCCGGAGGTGTTCGACGAATACAAAAAGCGCGCCCTTGACATGGGGTTTTTGCATGTCGAGTCGGGGCCGCTGGTGCGAAGCTCATACATGGCCGAGCGGGCCTGCAGTAATTTGCCCCGACCGGACAAAATCGCAAGCAAAAAATGAGGAACTGGCGGTGAGCCATAATAATGAAAGACACTGAGCAGAAAGAACAAACGCTGACAAACTCCGCGGCCGGCCGCGACCCGGCCACGCTGAACTTTACCGAAATTAGCCCCGAGAACATCGGAGAGTACAGAAAACTCAGCCAAAGTTGCCCCTACCTGTTGGCATGTTATTCGGCAGGGGTGCTTCTCATGTGGAAGCATTACTACAACGCGGCCTACACACTTTATTCGGGGTGTGTTATCATCAAAGTGACAATCAACAACAAAGTGCAGTTTTTATTCCCCTTTGCCTGTACAGAGGACGGAGATATTGACACCGCGCTTTCGGCTATTGAGAAATACACGTCAAAGAACAGCATACCCCTTTCGTTTTACGCCGTGCCGCGCGACGAGCTGCCGCGGCTTGCGCTGCGCTATACAAACCTGTCGTTTTCGGTCAACCGGAACGAGAGCGACTATATTTATGCCGCCGAGGACATGAAAAGTTTTGCCGGCAGGAAATATGCGGCGGGAGAAACCAGCTCGGCAGATTCAAAAAGCGCTATCCTGATGCCGTTCTGCGCGAATACGATCCTGATGCCGACCATAAAAAGCTGGCGCGCTTCTGGGAGAGGTATGAGACCGGGTTTAAAGCCGATACACCGTTGGCGCTGGTTGAACTGGAGAAATCAAAGGAAGCATTTGCAAACCCCGATATATACGGCGGGCATTTCGCCTGCGTCGAGGAGGGCGGGGAGATTATCGCGGTCTGCTATGGCGAGACAGTCGGCCAAATGCTGATAATCCACATTGAAAAAGCGCTTGTCAGCTATGACGGCGCGTATCAGTTCATGTTCAGCGGCTTTGTTAAAACATACGGCACGGGGTGCAGATATGTAAACCGCGAGGACGATGTCGGCACGCCCGGCCTGCGCAGGTCAAAGCTGCAATATCACCCGCTGAAAATCGAGGAATATATCTCGGTTAATGTCCAAACCGAGCTTATAAGGCTGATCGAGCCGCCGCGGATCGTGACCGAGCGCCTGGTGCTCGACCTTATCGGCGAGCAAGACATAGACGCCTATAACCGGCTTTGCCTTGACACCGAGCACAACAAATACTGGGGTTATGATTACCGGGAGCATGTCACCGGCACCCCGCCGCGCGATTACTTCTGGCGTGATGCCATGACCGACTACGAGAGCAAAGTGAGTCTGACGCTGGCAGTACGGCGCAAGGGAGAGCTTATCGGCGAGGTGGTGATAAACGAATTTGACTATCGAGGCAGTGCCAACATCGGTATCCGTATTTTGCCCGAATACACCGGGGCGGGGTATGGCCGCGAGGCTTTCTCGGCCGCGGTAGAGTATGCCCTCTACAAAATAGGGCTCAGCAAAGTGACCGCATATTGCTACAAGGAAAACATCGCCTCATACCGGTTGCTTTCCTCCTGCATGGAGCCCCGGGGTGAGGACGAGAGGTTTTATTACTTCAGCAGACGGGTGTAATGCCGATGTCAAGAACCAACAATATACATGAATCACAAAAAGGCACAATCTTGTTAAGATAAATATTACAAAAAACAACCTGCCGGGGAAGAATCACTTGACAAACCACCCAAATAATTGTAATATTAGAATATCATATTATTTGGAGGGAAAGATGGGTATGAAAAAGGCCATATCAATTGCTATTCTTGCGGCAATGATTATCTCGCTTTTTGTCCTAGCTCTTCCCGTGGCTGGCATTGCGGGAATGGACCCGGTGCCGATTGATATCACCGACCAGATTAAGTGGTCGACGGTGTATGATGTTTATTCGTTGAAGCTCCCGGTTGTGAGACTTGATGCCGTTTTCGTACATGCCAAGGATTACAACCCGGCACTGTCGGTGCAAAAGGCTCCGGGCAGCGGACAGAGGACCGTGACCTTTACAGACTGGAACTTCCCGTATTTCTTCAACGATCCCTTCAATCTCGGCGACGGTGTTTTCTATTACGATAACGTCCAGTGGCAGAACCCGTTGGACAGCAGTGACGTGAACGACCACGGCACGCTTGTATACGAAATCGAGGTCAGCGAAGCCGGAAGATATGAATTTGTGGTTCTCGGCTGCGCCCAGATAACAGATGCAAATGTTGACAAGGATGAAAAGGACCGCGGCTTCTGCTACAGCATTGACGGCGGCCCGATGTATCAGGTAAACATTTCTGACACGCTTGGTGTTTTCAGGG
This sequence comes from Clostridiales bacterium, assembly GCA_012727435.1. Lineage (GTDB taxonomy): Bacteria > Bacillota > Clostridia > Oscillospirales > CAG-272 > UMGS1002. The sequence goes on from JAAYHB010000004.1 coordinate 16,675, forward strand.
AGTATAAATATGAATATTCAAGCACCGAACTCAAGGAGTCCGAAATCAAAACCACAAACGGCGTGAATTCTTATTACTACCAACCGGTATACTATTATAATATGTTTGCCGACCTCACCGCCGGAAAACACACATTCGAGTTCCATGCACTGGCCTACAGCGGTGAGACCTTTACCCCGGCAAACTCCTCCCGGCTCAACTTCATGGGCTTCTATTACCAGAAGGCTGTAAGCGAGGCCGAATGGCTGGCATATACATATCCCGAAGTAACCACCACTGCCGAGCCTGAAACCTCAAAGCAGCCCGAAACTTCAAAATCGACCACCGAGACCACCACAAAGAAAACCGAGGACACAAAAGAGCCCTCCGAAACTTCTAAACCAACCGTAACCACTAAAGAAGAGACCAAAGAAAAAGGCTGCAAATCTGCTGTAGGGCTTGGAGTGTTCGCATTTATCATCCCGGCCGCGATAGCAATCAAAAAGAAAAAGCACTGAGCCGGCATATGGCCGCAATATAAACTGCCGATTATTATTGCCAGCGGCACTGCCGTTGGCAATAATTTGGTGCTGTCCGGGGAGGATCACCCCGGGCAGCAGCCCGGTCTGCCGGGGCTTTCGCGGCGGCGCGGGCGGCTTAAACCAAAAAAAGGAAGGGCAAAAACAGTGTTTCCCGACACAACTATTCTGGGGCTATCCCTGTATGAGATTTTTCTCACTGCCGGCGTGATTTCTGCGCTGGTGGTATTTCGCGTATTGTCGGACAAAACCAGGCTCGACACCCGGCTGTTCAACTTCTGCCTTATCGCCGGCGTTGTAGCCATCATTTCAGGCTACGGCTCGTCGGTGGTTTTTCAGGCTTTTTATAATTATGCTGCCACCGGGGTATTCGAGATAACCGCAAGTACCGGCACCACCTTTTACGGTGGGCTCATCGGGGGTGCGGCGGTGTTTTTGCTGATTTATTTTGTGGCAGGTCATTTTGCCTTCCGCGACAGGCTCCATGTTGATGAGTTTTATCGTGTCGCGGGGATTGCCGCCTGCTGCATCACCACCGCTCACTCGCTGGGCAGGGTGGGCTGCCTTATGGCCGGCTGCTGCCACGGGATTGCCTCCGAGACATTCGGGATATACATGGCCTATCCGGGGTACAAGGCAATACCAACCCAGCTTTATGAAGCGCTCTTTCTGGCGCTCTTGTCCGTGTGGTTTGTCACAAGGGTGCTGAAGGGCAAAAGCTACAATTTCCCGCTCTATATGATAACCTACGGCATCTGGCGCTTCTTTATCGAATATCTCAGGGGCGACGAGCGCGGGGCGACCTTTGTGAGTTTCCTCTCCCCCTCGCAGCTCACGGCGATAATACTGATCCTCGGCGGGCTGGTTTTCTGGTATGCCGAGAGCAGAAGCGCCGCCGGAGCCGGCAGGGTCGTCGGGGATCGCGGAAAAGCATGATGAAAAAAAGAAGAATAAGCGCCGGGTATGCGGCGGTTATTGTCTCTGCGCTGGCCATGCTCTTTTTTGAGCTTGCCAAAATCAGCTTTTCGGACGATGAGACAATCTCGGGCATCATAAACATGGTGATAACCCGCGGGCTGGGCTCGCTCATGTTCGTTATACTGGTTTTCAGCCTGGGTTATAGAATCACAAACCCATTAATAAAGCCCCGCGGCAGGTCTCTGCTCTTTATCCTCCCCTGCCTGATGGTGGTAGTCAACAACCTGCCGATAATCGCGCTTGCCTCGGGAAATGCTTACCTTGCATACCCCCCGGCAGCCGTCCTGCTTTTTGCGCTTGAATGCCTTTTTGTCGGCATGTTTGAGGAGCTGGCCTTTCGGGGCGTGTTTTTCCTCATAATTCTTGAGGGCAGGCGGACTACGAAAAAGCAGATTTTTATCTCGACGGTGGTCTCGTCGGCAGTTTTCGGCGGGGTGCATCTTTTCAATCTGATTGCCGGCGCCGGGCCCGGCGCGGTCATCTTTCAAATCGGCTATTCGTTCCTCATCGGGGGCATGTGCGCCGTCGTGCTGCTCAAAACCAAGAACATATGGCTTTGTGTGCTGCTTCACGCGGTTTACAATTTCTGCGGTACGCTTGTGCCGACGCTCGGCGGCTTTAAGTCGGGCGGCCAGTGGGACCCGGCGACAATTGCAATTACCGCCCTGCTCTCGGTTGCCGTCGCGGCGCATATCATACTGGCGCTTGTCAGAATAAACCCGGGGGATATAGAAGACATATTTCCCTCAAAGACCGAGGGAGGAGCTTCTTGCGTATGACAAAAAGGAGGAAGTACCATGTACAGAATAGGAGTTGACCTTGGGGGGACCAACATAGCCGTCGGGCTGGTGGACGACAGCTGTCATATTGTGACAAAATCCACCCTGCCGACCGGTGCCGAGCGGCCGGGTGAGGCGATTGTCGACGACATAGCCTGCCTATGCAAGAAAGTATGCGCCGACGCCGGGGTGCTGGCCGGCGAGATAAAGTCTGTGGGTATTGCGACCCCCGGTATTGCAAACAATGCCGCAGGCCGGGTGGAGTATGCCAACAACCTGCCCTTTCGCCGTTTTCCGATAACCGAGCTGCTGCGCGAGCGTATCAATGTGGATGAGATCTATGTCGAAAACGACGCCAATGCCGCCGCATGGGGCGAAGCTGTCGCCGGCGCGGCAAAGGGTACCAGCAATTCTGTGATGATAACGCTGGGAACCGGCGTCGGCGGCGGGGTTATCATCGATAACAAGATATACACCGGCTCAAACTGCGCCGGGGCCGAACTGGGGCATATAGTCATCGTGTATGACGGTTACCCCTGCACCTGCGGGCGCCGGGGCTGCTGGGAGTCTTACAGCTCTGCCACTGCGCTTATCAGGATGACCCGCGAGAAAATCGCAGAGTGCGAGGCGGCCGGTCGGAGCACGCTTATGAGCGAGCTTGCCCGAAAGAGCGGGAAAATCACAGGGCGCACCGCTTTTGACGCCGCGCGGCAGGGGGACGTGCCGGCGTGCGAGGTCTGCGACACGTATATCAAATATCTGGCCTGCGGGCTGACCAACATAGTGAACATATTCCAGCCCGAGGTCATCTCGCTGGGCGGCGGTATCTCAAACGAAGGTCAGATGCTAATTGATGCGCTGGTGCCGCTGGTTGCCGCCGAGTGTTACGGCGGCGATATTGTCGCCCATGCCGACATCCGCATAGCAAAGCTGGGTAACGACGCGGGGATAATAGGCGCCGCGCTGCTGGGGGTATGAGTTGATATAAAGCAGAATGCGGAATGTAAGTTCCGCATTTTATCTTGCGCTGCAGATCAGACCGGGCGGGAAAATGCCCGGTTTTTTGATGTTGCCAACAAAATTAGCATATACTATTGCAAAAGAGGCCAAAATGGTATAAAATATTTAAGTGCGGTGATTCCGCGGATTTTTATTTTGCCGCATGACACGCGGTACGGAGCTAATATGCAGGAAAATAACAAAAGAAGGATTTATGCTGATAATGCCGCCACAACGCCGGTGCTGCCCGAGGTTGTCGAGGCCATGCTGCCGATTTTTTACGATAACTGGGGAAATCCCTCGAGCCTGCATGAGGAGGGGCGGCGCGCCGCCAGGACGCTTGAGACTGCCCGCGCAACGGCTGCGGGAGTGCTCGGCTGCCAGCCGGAGGAGTTATATTTCACCTCCTGCGGGACCGAGTCCGACAACTGGGCGATAAAAGGCGCGGCATATGCTGCAAAAGGCAGGAGAAATAAAATAATCACCAGTAAAATCGAGCATCACGCGGTGCTGAGCACCTGTGAGGCGCTTGAAAAAGAGGGCTTTGAGGTAAAATATATCGGCGTCGATCAGGACGGGCTTCTTGACCTTGACGAGCTGCGCCGCGAGGTCGACGACAAAACCGCGATTGTGGCAATAATTCTGGCCAACAATGAAATCGGAACCATTCAGCCTATCTCCGAGATTGCCGAGATTGCGCACAAAGCAGGGGCGCTCTGCTTTACCGACGCGGTGCAGGCGGTCGGGAGCATACCGGTTGACGCAAAAGAACTGGGCGTCGATATGCTGTCGCTCTCGGGCCACAAGTTCGGAGCTCCAAAGGGCATCGGCGCGCTTTATATAAAAAAAGGCGTTAGAATCAAAAATCTTATCGACGGCGGCGGTCACGAGCGGGGAAGGCGGAGCGGGACCGAAAATCTGCCCTATATCGTGGGGCTGGCCCGCGCGCTCGAGATTGCGCAGGAAAGGATGGGCGACATGCGGCGGGTTGCCGCCCTGCGCGACAGGCTCATCGAAGGGCTGCTCTCAATACCCCACTCCCGCCTTAACGGTCACCCGACTAAGAGGCTGCCCGGGAACGTGAATGTTTCGTTTGAATATGTCGAGGGCGAGAGCATGGTTCTCTGGCTTGACAAAATGGGAATTGCGGCCTCGACCGGTTCGGCCTGCTCGTCAAAATCGCTTGACCCCTCGCATGTGCTGCTTGCAATAGGTCTTCCGGTTGAGATGGCACACGGCTCTCTGAGATTCTCGCTCTCTCACGCAAACACTGAGGAGGATGTGGAATATATCATCGCCGCAACCCGCGAGGTGGTGGAAAAGCTCAGGCGGATGAGCCCGATTTATCCGGGGGCGTAAACACCCCGACTCCAACAGAAAGGCAAGGAAAGGATAATGGTATACAGTGAAAAGGTAATGGACCACTTCATGAATCCTCGCAATGTGGGCGAGATCCCCGATGCCGACGGCGTAGGCACGGTCGGAAACCCGAAGTGCGGCGATATCATGAAGATGTTCATCAAGGTGAATGACAAGGGCATTATCGAGGACGTAAAATTCAAAACCTTCGGCTGCGGCGCGGCTATCGCCACCTCTTCAATGGCGACCGAGCTGGTCAAGGGCAAAAGCATCGAAGAGGCCTTAAAGCTCACGAATGCCGCGGTGGTCGAGGCGCTCGAGGGACTGCCTCCTGTAAAAATTCACTGCTCGGTGCTGGCCGAGGAGGCGATCAAGGCGGCAATAGCCGACTATTATAAGCGCCGGGGAATAGAAATGAATTTCACACTCTCAGAACATAGCTGCTGCGAACGCGAATGCGATCGCAAGAAATAATAAAATAAACCCGGGGTGGTCGAAACGGCCGCCCCGGGTTTGTTGCAGTGACTCCGCCACGCATCACAATTTGTTGCGGGAGCGCTGCCCCCGAGCTCCCGCTGAAGGAACTTTTTGAAAAAAGTTCCTTAAGAATCCTCAAAAACTTCTTTAGCATATATTGCGAGAAAGCAACGCGGGGTCACGAGCAGTTGGTTATAGGAGAAGAGTAAGTGCGGGGATGTGGGAGCGGAAGTATGTGGCGCGTCGAGGTTGTCGCGCTCAATAAAAACCGTGCGGGCTACCGCGGATTCCCTGATGGTTTTGGTTTGATTGAATAGCTGTACGGATGTAGAAAATTAACCCGCGAATTTGTATAACGTGCATAAAACGACTTAAAAAAACATGGTTGCGAACGCAATTATTAATAAACAGTACAGGTAAAATATATTTACTTATTATTTGTGCCTAATGTTTTGTGAAAAAATAATGTTACAAAATTGGCTGATTGATAGTCGGCGAACTTATGTGACGAGCTCAAAGGGTAACTAATAGTTACGAAATTGTAATCTCAATTGAGCATATGTTAAATTTGCACTAAACAAAAATACCCGAAAAAGCCGGTGGAAAAACCAACCGTCGAACTGCGGGTTGTATCCGGTAATATGTAATAAATATAAGAAAAAACGGTGCTTGACAATAATAAAACGGTGTGGTATCATTACTGTGTGTATTTGGGGCGATATGTGTTTGGTGCGCAACTGAACCGGCAGATTGCCCCGGTATGAGGCAAAAGCATCCCTTTGCAGGGTTTCCGGGCAAAAACAGATAGTCATTTTATACAAACGCATCCTTTATAATACCGCATTGTGTCAAATGAATAAAATGCCCGGCGTACACGGGAGTTGAAGCATTATGCCAAATGACATGAATAATTATCATTTATCAGCCGGGAGTCGATGCTCCGGGTCCGGAGGGTATTGATGATCGGCAGATGGTTATTTGGTTGCTGTTGAGAGCCGGATCCAGAACCCGTGGTGCGGCGCGACAAAACCGTATCCCAATATCATGGCAGGAGGAAGAATCCCCAGATGGAAAGAAAGAAACTCACAAAGCTATGCGCTTTTCTCCTCGCATTGTCGTTTCTGATACCCGGCGGTGTGGTGGCCGCCGCGGCAGACGATACTTCGACATCGGTTACCGACAAGACAATTGACGATGTCAGAGAGCAGCTTAGCGCGATTTCGTATGACGAGTACAGCGCAAAGTATGCCAATGTCGGCAGGGCTGAGAGTGAAATCGTCATCGAGGGTGCCGATTATGACAAGGAAAATACCAATGCCGAGGTATATGTCGACACCTTCGAGGGCGTTGAGGCGCTTTATCTGCCCGACACCGGCACGGTTTCGTGGAAGGTCACAATACCCAAGACTGCAAAATACAGCATTGCATTCGAATATTATCCCATCGCGTCCAAGTCCACCGCGATTCAGCGTGTTTTGAGAATTGACGGCCGGATTCCGTTTTCCGAGTCGCGCTACATAACCATTTTAAAGAACTGGAAAAATAATTACACTGAAGGCGAGGTTAAGGTCGGGAAGAACGAGAGCGCGGCCGATTATCTCGCTGCTGCAAGTGCGGCCGGAATTGAGGCCAGAGCCGAAGAAAGGGAAGACGGGACCTACATACTTTACTCATTCCCCGAGTACTGGACATCCGAGTCGTCAAAGCTTGTAGATGAAAAAATAATTCGTTTCTTCAGGTTGGATATTGACCGGAACGAGATACGCAACACCATGTACCAGGCTCCGAAGTGGTCCACTCTTGAGCTGCGCGACATCGACGGTTTTTATCCCGAGAGCTTTGAGTTTGTGTTTACCGCCGGCGAGCATATTATTTCGCTCGAGGCGGTCAGTGAGCCTATGGCCCTCAAAGCCATAAGGCTTGTACCCCACAAAGACCTGATTCCCTATGAGGAATACAGAAGCCGTTATGCCAATGAGCCCTATGGTACCGACAAGATTAAAATAGAAGGTGAATACCCCTCGGCTATCTCCTCCCAGACCATTTATCCGATCGAGGACAGAGCCGGGGCCATCAACTCGCCTACCGATACCTCAAGGACTGTTCTCAACACGATAGGCGGCGACAAGTGGCAGACCTCCGGACAGTGGGTTGAATTCAAATTCCGTCCTAATGCCGACGGCATATACCGGGTGGCGCTCAGATTCAGGCAGAATATTCTTGACGGAATCTTCACTTCCCGCACGATGTATATCTTCAGCGAGGGGCTCGAGGGGGGCGAGAAGGGTTATTACAACGGAATCCCCTTCAAGGAAGCCACCGAGCTGGTCTTTAACTATTCGACAGAATGGCAGTCGGGGTCGCTGCAGTACCCGATAAAGATAGAGGACGAAAAAGGCAATCTTACAACCGAATACCGCGACATAGAGCTCTATTTCAGGGGCGGCGTGACCTATACGCTCAGGTTCGAGGTTACGCTCGGGTCGATGGGCAGGATTATCCGGCAGCTCAACGAAGCGCTGCTTGCGCTCAACAACGACTACCTCTCGATTCTGAAGCTTACCGGCGCAAACCCCGACCCCTACCGCGATTACGGATTTTACCGCATAATGCCGGATACCATCATTGACCTGAAGGTTCAGGCTCAGATACTCCAGAAGATTGCCGACGAGCTTGCGGCAACCGCTGGTGTGAAGAGCACAAATGTTGCAACCCTTACCAAGATTGTCTGGCTGCTTCTGCGCATGAACGGGTCTGAGGACCAGGTAGCCCGCAACCTCAGCAACTTAAACAGCTATCTCGGCACTCTGGGTACGCTGCTCAGCAACGCCAAGACCCAGCCGCTGCAGATTGACTATCTGGTAATCCAGTCGCCCGAGGAGAAAATTCCGAAGGCAAAGCCGAACTTTTTTGAGACCTTTGCTCATGAGATCTCAAGCTTTATAATGAGCTTCATACGCAACTACAACCGCATGGGCGCGACCGAGCTTTCCGAGAGCACCGAGGCCGTGGAGGTCTGGCTTGCTACCGGTCGTGACCAGGCTCAGGTTGTCCGCAACCTCATCAACAATGACTTCACCCCGGCCACCGGCTATCCGGTCAACCTTAAGCTGGTCGCGGGCTCTACTCTTTTGCCTTCGATTCTTGCGGGAAGCGGGCCGGATGTATACATCGGCCTTGGCGATGACAGCGTCATCAACTACGCCATACGCGGAGCCCTGATGAATATCGAGAACTACGAGGGCTTCTATGAGTTTGCCATAAACGAAGACACCCGCGAATTCAACGAGGCGGCGATGCTGGTGCTCGGAATTACAGACGCCGACGGGGTTTACCATTATTACGGGCTCCCCGAGACCCAGACCTTCCCGATGATGTTCATCAGGACCGACATTCTGGCCGACCTCGATATAGATATTCCGAAGACCTGGGACGACCTGCTTGAGGCTGTTCCGATTCTCCAGGCGAATAACATGCAGATAGGGCTGAACTCAAGCCTGTCACCGAACTTCAGCGGTTCGAACGCTCCGGCGCCTGACTACAAGATATTCCTCTACCAGATGGGGGGAACGCTGTTTGCCGACGACGGCATGAGAATCAATCTCGACTCGGACCTTGCTCTCAATGCCTTCGAGAAAATGTGCAACATGTTCACGATGTATTCGTTCCCCTTCAAATACAATTTAGCCAACCGCTTCAGAACCGGCGAAATGCCGATAGGAATTGCTCCGTATACCAGCACATATAACCTCCTTGTGGTTTATGCGACCGAAATCAAGGGGCTCTGGCAGTTCGTACCGCTGCCCGGCTTTGAAGACGAGGAGGGCAATATAGACAACACGGCGGTGTCCTCGGTATCGGCAATAGTCATGATTACCGGATGCGAAAATGAAGCCGGGGCATGGGAGTTCATGAAATGGCATGCCGGGGCAGAGTGTCAGAGCGCATATGCAAATGAAATGGTCGCCATTCTCGGTGACTCGGCAAAGCATCCGACCGCCAACATCCACGCGCTCGAGAGCCTTCCCTGGACAACCGAGGAATACAGGAACGTCAAGCTTCAGTTCAACAGGCTCGCATCGATTCCCAACTATCCCGGCTCATACATCATCGGCCGTTATGTCAAGTTTGCTTTCCTTGATGCTTACAACGACAACAAGGATCCGGTCGAAAGAATTCTGAGCTACATTACGGTTATTAATAAAGAAATAACAAAAAAGCGGCTTGAATTTGACCTTGAGACCCTTGAACTCGGGCAGACACTTGCCGGGAAGCGGATCGACCAGGTCCTGTGGCTGCTTGACAAGATTGAGGCGTCGTCGTCATACTCCGCCGGCTATGCCGAGGCAATATACGGTGTGCGCTACGCGATTGAGAGCGGCGAGCCCGCGGCGATGATTATGTCGGCCAAGGCCATCAGCGACATTCTGAAATCACTTGACCCGACCGGAGAAAAAGTTGCCAATGAGATAGACGCAGTCAAGAAGGCAAAGAACTGCTTCGCTTATGACGTTTACAAATACACAGAGGATTTTGCCACCCTTGTATACTACACCGCGAAGTTCCTGAACGAAGCAGGTAATGCGCTTATTTCATATAATCGCTGAGCATCACTGAATTCTACATAAGGAGAGAGAACAATGTCGCAGAAAACGGGAGGAGTACGAGCTGTTGCCCGCAAGGATTTGACTCGCTGGCAGTGGACCTGGAAGGAAATGAAGCGCAACAAAGTGGGCTATTTCATGGTTGCGCCTTACATGATTCTCTTCACGATATTCACGGTCATACCCGTGCTGTTGTCGATATTAATCAGCTTTACCGACTTCAACATGCTTGAGTGGCCTGATTTCGTATTCCTCGACAATTATATCAACCTGTTCCTCGATGATGACATTTTCCTCATAGCCGTAAAGAACACCTTCATTTTTGCGGCGATAGTCGGCCCGGCATCCTACCTGATGTCCTTCCTTGTCGCCTGGTTTATAAACGAGCTTCCTCCGAAGATAAGGGCGGTGGTAACGCTTATATTCTATGCGCCCTCGATTTCGGGCGAAGTCTACATGATCTGGAAGACCCTCTTTTCGGGCGACTCGTACGGCTGGGTCAATGCGACGCTGCTGCGGCTCGACATAATAACCAAGGAAATACAGTTCTTCGAGGATGAAGATTATGTCATGCCCCTGTGTATTGTGGTTGCGCTCTGGCTTTCGCTGGGCACCGCCTTCCTGGCCTTTATCGCCGGCCTTCAGGGCGTGCGGCGTGAGCTTTACGAGGCCGGGGCGGTTGACGGTGTCAGAAACCGCTGGCAGGAATTGTGGTATATAACCCTGCCCGAAATGAAGCCGCAGCTAATGTTCGGCGCCATCATGTCGATTACCAACTCATTCGGTTTCGGAGCGGTGGTCACCAACCTGTGCGGCTTCCCGTCGGTTAACTATGCGGCGCATACCATAATGCACCACCTTGAGGACTACGGTAGTTCACGACTTGAAATAGGTTATTCATCGACAATAGCGGTTGTGCTTTTCGCAATAATGGTCGGTGCAAACCTCGTGGTAACGAAACTAATTTCAAAGGTGGGACAGTAATATGGCAAAGCTAAGGACAAGAAGGCACAGGGTAGTTCTCAGCCGTTCGGTGGGCGGAGACGCCGGTATTACGATAGTGCTGACGCTGCTCGGAGCATTTATGTTTTTGCCGATGCTCTATGTGATAATGCAGTCTCTCAAACCTCTGGATGAGCTCTGGAGATTTCCCCCGAGATTTTACGTTACAAAGCCCACTTTGAAAAACTTCAAGGACCTGTTCGTCCTTATGAACACCTCTTGGGTGCCCTTTACAAGATATCTGTTCAACACCCTATTCACATCGGTGGTGGGCACTACGGGACACCTTTTCGTCGCGTCAATGGCTGCATACGCTATGGCTAAGATCCCCATGCCGGGCGGCAGGGCGATGTTCAAAACCGTGCGTATGTCGCTCATGTTCCACGCGACGGTGACCACCGTGACCAGCTTCGTGATAATGAGCGCCTTCCGTTGGATTGACACCTACCTGGCTATTATATTCCCGGCGCTGGCCTACACTCTCGGCCTTTATCTGATGAAGCAATTCATGGAGTCAAACGTTACCGACTCGGTGCTGGAGAGCGCCAGAATGGACGGTGCGTCTGAGCTCAAGACCTTCTGGGTCATTGCGATGCCGATGGTCAAGCCGGCGTGGCTGACGCTGCTTATTTACTGCTTTGAGAGGCTCTGGAACGCCGGCACGTCGATATACATACATTCTGAGCAGCTAAAATCCTTTAACTATGCTATCCAACAGGTTATGGCGGGCGGTATCAAGCGTGCCGGAGCCGGTGCCGCCGCTACGGTGGTAATGATGGTTGTACCTATTACGGTCTTCGTAATCTCGCAGTCTAACATTATTGAGACAATGGGCTCCAGCGGAATGAAAGACTGAGGGGGAGGTGAGATTAATGAAAAAAGCTGCATCAATTCTCTGCCTTTGCTTTGTGCTTGTCATGCTGTTCTCGGTAACGGCAAGTGCGGCAAAGCCCTACCAAACCTATACCTACAGCGCAGACCCCCCTTCGAGCACCTACGCGCAGTATTCGCCCGATGCTTATACGCCGCTTATGGTCATCGACTCTACCTACATGGGTCTTGAAACACCGATTTCCGACCCGAGAGATATCTTTGTCGACGACAGGATGAACATATACATCGCTGACGCGAAGAACAACCGGATAATTGTGCTTGACCGCTATTACAAGATCAAGTTCATTATCAGCAAATTCATCAACGAATTCGGTATCGACGACGAGTTCACATCTCCTTCGGGCGTGTTTGTCACCAAGGATACCATCTATGTCTGTGATACAGACGCAAACCGGATTGTCACATTTGACAGAAGCGGCAATTACAAAAAGATTATCCCGCAGCCCGAGAGCAACCTTTTCGAGAATGACGCTGTCTACAAGCCGATTGCCGTCGCCGTCGACCAGTACGGCAGAATCTTCGTGGTGTCCTCGACGACATACGAAGGCGTCATAGTCATGACCTCCGACGGCGAGATGACCGGCTTTATCGGTGCGCAGGCGGTCACCATTTCACAATGGCAGATTTTGTGGAGACGCTTCCAGACCGCCGAGCAGCGCGCCCTGACCGCGGCCTTCGTACCCACAGAGTTCAACAACATAACCATCACAGACGACGGCTTTATCTATGTTACAATTTCGTCGATAGCAGACTCACAGGTCAGAAGCTTTATAAACGGTGGAAGCAGCAAGTATTCGCCGGTCAAGATGCTCAATGCCGCCGGCGACGAGATTATGAGGCGGAACGGCTTCCAGGTGCCGGCTGGTGAAATTAGCTTCCAGAGAATGACCATGGATGCAGTTACCGGACCTTCCAAGCTGGTTGACGTCGCTGTGGGTCCCGAGAAGACCTGGTCGATTATAGACGAAAAAAGAAGCAAAATATTCACTTATGATTTTGACGGCAACCTGCTGTTTGCCTTCGGTAACGACGGCTCGCAGCTCGGAAACATCAAAACCATAAGGGCCATAGCATATCAGGGCGATTTGCTTTTGGTTCTTGACAGCAACTTCAACAGCTTCACGGTATTTCAGAGAACCGAGTACGGCGATATCCTGATAAGAGCGCTGGCAAACGAAAACGCCCGCCGCTACAGCAAAGCGGTTGACGACTGGACCGAGATACTTAAGCGAAACATCAACTTCGACGCAGCTTATATCGGTATCGGAAAAGCGCTTTACAGGAGCGGCGAGTACGAAAAGGCCATGGCCTACTACAAGGCAGCTTACGACACCAAGAACTACTCGGAAGCCTACAAGGAGGTCCGCAAGGCCTGGATTTCAAAATTCGTGCTGCTTATACCGGTGATAATTATTATCATTGTTGTGGCATGGACCAAATTCATACGGTATGCAGCCAAAATCAACAGGCGTGCAGCCACCGCCGGAGGCAAACGCACATTCAAGGAAGAGCTGCTTTACGCCTTCCATGTAATCTTTCACCCCTTTGACGGTTTCTGGGATTTGAAGCACGAAAAGCGCGGCTCAATGCGCGCGGCCGTGGTTCTCGTACTTGCTACGGTACTGACATATTACTATGACTCGATAGGCGCGGGTTATATAGTAAATCGCTACGGCTACTATAGCACGATACTGTCGGTTGCAATCAACAGTGTGCTGGCGCCTATGTTCCTGTTTGCAATTGCAAACTGGTGCCTGACAACACTCTTTGATGGTGAGGGAAGCTTCAAGGATATCATTATAGCAATCTCATATTCTCTTGTACCGTTGATTCTCACTCAGATTCCGGCTACGATCATGTCGAACTTCGTGACGGTTGAAGAGGTGAACGTCCTGCAGTTGATTACCACAATCGGCGTTGTCTGGACCGGTGTACTGATATTCCTCGGTATGATGGTAACTCACGATTATTCACTCTTCAAGGGATTCACCACGACGGTCGGAACGCTTATCGGAATGCTGTTTATAATGTTCATCGGGATTTTGTTTGCGACCCTCTTCGGAAAGCTTGTGAGCTTCGTCACCAACATCTTCATAGAAATCGGTTACCGAATATGAGTTGCGGAAAGAGAGGCGAAATATAATGAAAAAATTCATAAGAACAATATCCCTGCTCTTGACTGCAATTATTATGCTCGGCGGCTTGTCGTGCTTGTCGGTAATCGGAGTATCTGCCACTTCTTCAGGTAATAAGGATGAAGGACCGACTATTAAGGAAATTCTTCAAGGTTACCTGACGAAAAAGTATGATACTCCCGAGGCGAAGCTCGCCACAATGGAGCAAAGGCTTGAGAAGGATGGCTACCAGCTCTGGGTCGACAAGCTTAGCGGCGAGGTCGCGTGGGTCAACCTTGCAACCGGGCAGATATTGTTTACAAACCCCTATGATATAGCCACCACTCATGGCTCTGCCTCGACAAAAGAGCAGCTTATGTCCCAGATTCATGTCAGATATGTTGACAATGACACCGAAAAATCTTTCTACAGCTTTGTTGAGGCGGCCTACAGAGGCCAGATTAAAGTCAAGAACATTAAAAACGGAATACGTGTCGAGTATACGCTCGGCCGCGAGGAAACCAGAATGCTGGTTCCCAGGCTTATCCGGCGCGACCGTTATGAAAACCTCATACGCAGTGTCGTTGCAGCCGAGCTCGGCGAAGAAAACTTTACATTTAAAAAGCTCGACGCTTACTACCTGCTGAAGGACCCCGAGGAGCAGACTTCCGAACGGGCAAAGCAGGAGCTGTATGCAGCCTTCCCGATTACAAGGAAGATGGCGGTTTACGTCTTTGACCCCACGGCTTCCGAAACCGAAATCCGCAAGGTTGAGGAAATAATCAAGACATACTGCCCGCTGTATACATACGAGATGCTTGATCAAGACCATCAAATTACCGAATATGAGGGCTCGGACCGCGCGCCGGCGCTGTTTAAGCTCGCGCTCGAGTACACGCTTGACGAGCATGGTTTGAGCGTCAGGCTCCCGGCAAATGGAATACGCTTTGACGAGTCTCAGTATAAGCTTGAGTACATAAGCATACTTCCGTTCATGGGCGCCGGTGCAAGCTATTCGGGTTCCGACCAAACAAAAGTCCAGACGGGCTATACTTTCTTCCCGGACGGTTCGGGCTCGATTTTCAGGTTTGAAAAGCTTGCCTCGCTGCCGACCACGACAATAGCCGGAAAGGTATACGGACCCGACTATGCTTACCAGTCGCTTGTCGGCTCCAACCAGGAAATTATCAGGTACCCAGCGTTCGGCATTGTGTCGAATAATATAATTTCTCAGTATGTCCGGACCGAGGTTGACGGCAAGATTTCGCTGGTGCTGCAGGACGTGAATGTTGACAGCGGGTATCTTTCCGTGATTGAGGAGGGCGACGCGCTGACAGAAATCTATACCAATCACGCACCGCCGCTGCACAAATACAATTATATGGAGATGCGCGTCTATCCCCGGCCGAAAGATAGCTATAACATGAGAGATGCCATCTCTGTCGGTATGAACACTACCTGGACGGTTGTCTCCTCAAGAAAATATGTGGGCAGCTATAAGATCAGGTATTTCATGCTGACCGACGACAATATCGCCAAGGAAAAGGGCATCACTAAATACTACGAAACCTCATGGATCGGAATGGCTACCGCCTACCGCGAGTATCTTGCCAGGACCGGTGTGCTTAACAGACTAACAGACGATGATGTCAAGCCCGACATCCCGCTATACATCGAAACCTTCGGGGCTATGGAAACCATCGAGAGGATACTTTCTATCCCGGTCAACAAGATGGTTCCGCTGACCTCGTTTGAGGATATCAAAACGATGTACGACGAGCTCTCGGCAGACGGCATTACCAACATCAACTTTAAGCTCACCGGATACGCCAACGGAGGCATGTACTCGTCAATGCCTTATAACCTCAAGTGGGAGAAGGCGGTCGGAGGCAAAGAAGGCTTCAAAGAGCTTGTCGAATATGCAAAGGAGAGGGGCTTCGGAGTTTATCCCGATTTCGACTTTGCATATGCGTGGAGCGGACTTAACGGGCTGTTTGATGGCCTGAGCGAAAAGCAGCATTACGCAAAGACGATTGACAACAGGTATGCCAACAGACGCGAATACAGTGCGCTCTATCAGACCTTCACGCAGAGGTTCGCGTTCTCCAACAGCATGGTCATCTCGCCCGCCTATTTCAGCCATTTCTATGAAAAGCTGTCAAGCAACTATAAAAAGACCGGCGCAACCTCGATTTCGGTATCGACGCTCGGCACTGCCCTTAACTCGGACTTTGACAAAAAAGAGCCCTATAACCGCGAGGACTCCAAGGCCTTCACAATTGAGGCCTTCCAGTACCTCGACAGCAATTACGACAGCATCATGACCAGCGGCGGCAACGCCTACATATGGAAATATGTAGACTACATTCTCAACGTGTCGCTCGATTCCAGCCGCTATGTCAGGTCAAGCAACTCGGTTCCTTTTATCGGCACGGTGCTGCACGGCTCAATCCAGTTTGCCGGAACTCCGCTCAACATGGAGGGCAACATCGGTTATGCCAAGCTGAGGATAATCGAGAACGGTGCTGCTCCCTACTTCACACTGTCGTATCAGAATCAGACCCTGCTCAAGGAAGACAGGTACTTCAGCAAATACTATTCGGTCCGCTATGACATCTGGTACAACGAGCTTGTTGAAATCTACAACGAACTCAACAGCCTGCTCTCCGATGTACAAACCAAGCTGATTATCGACCACAAATTCCTGATAGGTGAGCGTGTCCCCGACGAGGACGAACTTGAGGCCGACATCCGCGAGGAGATGGAGAGAATCGGCAAAGAGCTGTCGGATGCCGAAGCTGCGGCAGCGGCTAAAGCGGTACAGACTATACTCGACGCCAGAATGACCGCAAAGCACAATGCGGCCAGAAATCAGGAGCTTCTCGCCACGGCAATTAAAGCGGCAGAGGATGCCCTTGCCTCGATAGCAGCTATCGGGGAGGCGCTGCGGGCAATACCCGAGGCCGAGGCAGCTATTGAAGCTGCAATCGCGGCCGAAGCAGAGGCTCAGGCAGCTTATGACGCGGCTAGGGCTGCGTCCGATGAGGCAAGAGCTGCCTACCAGAACGCCCTATCCACCGGAGATACCGACCTGATCAACTCCACAAGAGAAGCGTATACAGCAGCCACTGCGGCCGAAACTGCGGCAAGACAGGCTCACACCAACGCGCAGAACGCCGTGAAGGAGGCGCAGAACGATTATACTGTTGCGACAAAGAATCTTGAGACGGTTCTTAAAGCCGGCACAGATGCGGTTGATGCCGCAGAAAAGGCAGCAAACGAGGCAGCTGTCCTTGCGAAAGACGCCCGCGCCGCAGCAGAATTTGTAAATACGATAGAGAGCGCAACCGTACAGATCAAACAGTCGGCGCTTGATTACGCGACCCAGGCCGAAAATGCTGCAGCAGAGGCATTGAGTTATGCCAACAAGGCCAGGAACAATGCAGCGGCGGCTATAGCAATCAGCTCGGATAAGACTGTCGCGGCGCTGATAACCACCGCAAGGAGCACGGCTACATCTGTCGATACAAGAGTGGCAGACGTCAAGACCAAATACGACTCGCTGCTTCTTGCAGTATCAAGGCGCGAGGAGGCCATCGCCGCCGAGGCCGAGGCGCTGCGGATATATGAGGAAGCGCTGGTAGCTTATGAAGCGGCCAAAGCCGCGGCCGCCCTGCCGACCGCAACCCAGGACGATAAAGAAGCCGCAACCGCGGCCGGTACCGCGATGAACATGGCAAAAGCAGACTACATTACGGCGCAGTCAAACACCACCAAAGCGACAAACTCGGTCAACTCGGCACTCACCGCCACACGTGTCTCGCTCCAGAGAGCGCTGGATACAAAGAACAGCGTGCTTGCGACCGCTGAATCGATCGATAAGGCACTCAAGGATGCCGCGGATGCCATCGCCCTGCTCAACGCTACCGAAGGCATCAGCGAAATTATCAAGGCTGCAGCTGCAGATGCCTATGCCAAGGCAGAGGAAGCAGCCGTCGAGGTGAGTGTATATGTCGAGTCTTCAAGCGCCAAGTATAACGAGGCGGCAGAGCTGGTTAAGGAGTATATTGTGATTGAAGAGACTCCTGCTGACAATCAAACTCCTGACGACCAGACGACTGAACCCGAGCCCGGCGAGGAGGAAAGCGAAGAATACGTATACACCAAGTACACCAACGACAACGGTAACATCGTAATGGTGACCTATGGCGACCAGGACAATGCCGGCTACTATCTTGCGTACAAGACCTTTGTGCTCAACTACAACTTCTTTGACGTGACGGTTGTCATTGAAGGAGTCAAATACACAATACCCGCCTCAGGATATATTGTGTTCTATCATTAACGAAAGAGAGGTTTAGCAATGACAAGCGAAGCAAAGCTTAAGAATACCGTCAGTGACAAGGGTGCTGCGAAGAAAAAGCGCCACGCCTCTCTTGACAAGCGCAAGGCGCGTGCGGGCTGGCTGTTCGTGTTGCCTTTCGTGATCGGTTTTCTGGTTATTTATCTGCCGGTCATATTCGACTCAATCAGGCTAAGTTTTTATGACATTCAGGTTTTGACCGGTGGCGGATACACACTTGAGCCGGTCGGATGGGGGAACTACAGGGAAGCGCTTTTTGTCGACCCCAACTTTGTTCAGACCTTGCTGACCGGTATAAGACAACTTGTATTTGACATTCCCGCAATTATCATGTTCTCGCTGTTCATGGCGGTTTTGCTCAACCAGAAGATGGCGGGAAGAGCAGTTTTCCGTGCGATATTCTTCGTCCCGGTTATCCTGGCCACAGGCATTATGGCATCTATTGATTCCCAGAACATCCTGTCGGAGTACATGGAAGAGGAAGAGGGAATCAATACCGGAACAGGACAGAGCACCGCCGCCGAGATAGTCACGGCGATGGATATCTCAAACCTGTTCAGGAATATGAGGTTTTTCAGCGGCATGGAGGAGTATGTCGCGGCAGCCATTAACAATATTTACGACATAGTCAACCGTGCCGGCGTGCAGATGCTGATATTCCTTGCAGGTCTTCAGTCGATTGACCCGAAAATTTACGAGTCCTGCCAGATAGACGGCGCTACAAGCTGGGAGACCTTCTGGAAGATCACCTTCCCGATGATAAGCCCGATGATTTTGGTTAACGCGGTTTATACGATTATTGATTCATTTACGGCAGGCTCAAACCAGGTAATGCAGTACATCTCAAGGGTATATCAGCAGCCCAACGGCCAAGAGGTGAGCTCGGCGATGTCGTGGATGTACTTCCTGATAGTCATGTTGATAATAGCAGCCGTAGCCGGTCTGATGTCAGCATATGTGTTCTATCAGAGACGTGATGCATAAGGAGGCAAAAGATGAATTCTCAGAACATTGAAAAACCGAGAGTCTTGAAGGAGACCAAAAACAAGATAAGGGTTGAGTTTGAGAGAACTCCTCTGCTCGAAAGACTCAAGGCGAAGTTTGTCTCCATGCACTTTGTGACAAACCTTATCTGGTATATCTTCAGGCTGGTTCTTCTGATAGGAATATCATATATCATACTTTTCCCTTTCTTTACCAAGATAGCCGGCTCGTTCATGCCTCCGGAGGACTTCGTTAATGTGACGGTCCGCCTTATCCCGACAAAGTTTACGCTCAAAACCTACATAGCGATTTACAGGGAGATGCAGTATTCGAGGGCATTTCTCAACACCCTTCTTCTGTCCGGCTCGACCGCAATTCTGCAGACCTTTATATGCTGCTTTATCGGGTACGGCCTTGCCAAGTTCAGGTTCAAGGGCGGCAAGCTCCTTCTGATGCTGGTTATTCTGACCCTGATCGTGCCTCACCAGACCCTTCAGCTCTCGCTTTTCATGAACTTCAGATACTTTGACCTTTTCGGCATTCTGAAATTCTTCAGCGGCGGCGCCAAGGTCGGCGTGGAGTGGATTGACAATATCCTCTCGAAGATTAAGATATTGCCCTTTCCGTACGGACTGACGCTAACCAACACTTTCTGGCCGATGATGCTGCTCTCGGCCACCGGTCTGGCCTTCAAGAACGGACTTTACATCTTCGTGATGCGCCAGTTCTTCCGCGGCGTTCCTGATGAGCTTGAGGAATCAGCTTATATCGACGGTTCGGGCGTGGTCAGGACATTTATCACAATCATACTCCCCCTGTCGATACCCATGATGATTACGGTGTTCCTGTTCGCCTTCTCGTGGCAGTGGACCGACTCCTTCTACACCGGCCTGTTCTTCACGACCACGAAGACGATACTGATGCCTAAGATAGTCGGGATTCCGAAATCACTTGAGACAAACTATGCGGGGCAGAACCTCTATTATGCAGCAATCCGCAACACCTGCGGGCTTATGATTATAGCTCCGCTGGTAGTGCTCTTCCTGTTCTGCCAGAAGTTCCTTATTCAGGGGATCGAACGCTCGGGTATTACAGGCTGATTCAATTCCTATATTTAAGGGAAAGTCTCACTTTGAGGCTTTCCCTTTAAATTTCGCTTCTTCATTTATTAAATTACTGCATTGATACGGCGCCCACTGTATCGCTCCTCTGTGTCTCGAACCTACTGTGTCTAAGATTTAACAACAAAGAAGCGCGGGCCATGAAACCCGTGCTTCTTTGCTATTAGTTTAGTAAGTTTTTTATGGATTCTCAAGGAACTTTTTTTCAAAAAGTTCCTTGAGCGGGGGTTCGGGGGCAGCACCCCGGTGAAAAATCCTAATGAAGCATTGCCGAGAGCGTGGCAGGGGCGGAAGCAAGAGCTTCGTCGAGTTTTGAGGCATCCCGGCCGCCCGCCATGGCGTTGTCGGGCCTCCCGCCGCCCTTGCCGCCTGTGATGGCACTCACGCTGCCCACCAGCTTGCCGGCATGCGCGCCGCGGGAGACGGCCTCAGCGCCGGCAATAGCGATGAAGTTGAGCTTCCCGCTGTTGTTTGTGGCGATAATTGCCACGGTATCGGGGTTTCTCGCCTTTATTTCGTCGGCAAGGCTGCGGGCAACGTCGAGCTCCATGCCGTCAAAGCGCGCGGTGACCAGCCTGACAGGACCGACGCTTATTGCAGATTTTATTATTTCTTCAAGTTTGGTAGCGGCAAGCTGCGAGTTAAGCTTCTCGATTTCGCGCTGGGCGTCGCGCAGCTCGGACTGCAGCATCGCTGCTTTTTTTGCGATGTCGGCGGGGTTCTGGACCTTGAGTTCGCGGGCAGTGTCGTTTATAAGCTGCCGCTCGCGGGCGATAAGACCAAGTACTCCCTTGCCTGTGGTCGCCTCAATGCGGCGGACGCCGGCGGCGACAGAGGACTCGGAGAGTATTTTGAACAGCCCGATTTTTGCGGTATTGTCGACATGCGTGCCGCCGCAGAGCTCGATTGAGCAGTCGCCCATGCGCACGACGCGCACGGTATTGCCGTATTTCTCGCCGAAGAAGGCCAACGCGCCGAGCTTTTTGGCTTCGTCGAGCGGCATTTCGGTCATGCTGCCGGGCGCGCCCTTGAGTATTTCATCGTTCACCAGCTCCTCGACTTTGGCGATTTCCTCGGGCGTGAGGGCGGCGAAGTGGGTGAAGTCAAAGCGCAAGCGGGCATCGTCGACATAAGAGCCTGCCTGCTCGACGTGTGTGCCCAATACCCTGCGCAGAGCCGACTGGAGCAGGTGGCAGGCCGAGTGGTTGCGCATTATGTTCCGGCGGCGTGCCTCGTCGATCTGAGCCGTGACTCTGTCGCCCACCCTTATTCTGCCGCTTATAATTGTGGCGATGTGCAGATACACATCGTCGGCCTTTTTGGTGTCGGTTACCTGGGCTTCGGCATCCGGGCCATAAATCCTGCCGGTATCGCCGACCTGACCGCCGCCCTCGCCGTAGAAGGGGGTTTTGTCGAGAATTAGGGTAAAGTCGCCCTCGCTGACCTCGTCGACAAATCGGGTGCCCTCCTCGTCCTCAATGATAATAGCCAGTACCTTCGAGTCTGTGACGGGTGCAGAATAGCCGCAGAATTCGGTTTTCGGGAGGTTTTTAAGCAGCTTTATTGAGTCGTCGCTCCAGCCTCCGATACTGCCGCGGGCGGCTCTTGCGCGCTCACGCTGTTTTTGCATGAGGCTGCGGAAGGTTTCCTCGTCGACTCCGAGCTGCGCCTCAGCGGCAATCTCGCGGGTCAGGTCGAGCGGGAATCCGAAGGTGTCGTAGAGCCTGAACACTTCCTCGCCCGAAAGTTCAGTCCTGCCGGCAGACTTTGCCTCGGCTATGAGATCCGAGAGCTTTGCCAGCCCGGCGTCGATGGTGGCGTTAAAGCGCTCCTCCTCGATTGAGATGACCTTCTTTATATATTCGGCCCGCTCGCCAAGCTCGGGGTAGGGGGCGACATTTTCGGCAATAGCGACATCGCAAAGCTCGGCCAAAAAGGGGCGTTCTATGCCGAGCAGCTTGCCGTGCCGGCAGGCGCGGCGGATTATGCGGCGCAGCACGTACCCCCGGCCTTCGTTCGAGGGGATGACGCCGTCGCATATCATGAACATTGCACTTTTTATGTGGTCGGTGATGACGCGGATCGAGATATCGCTGTTTTTATCGGCGCTGTATGTTTTGCCCGAGATTTGGCAGACCTTGTCGAGGATCTTTCTGATGCTGTCGACCTCGAACATGTTGTCGACGCCCTGGATCACGCAGGCCAGCCGCTCAAGCCCCATGCCGGTGTCAATGTTCTTTTGCCTGAGTTCGGAATAGTTGCCCTGCCCGTCGTTGTAGAACTGCGAGAATACGTTGTTCCAGATTTCCATGTAACGGTCGCAGTCGCAGCCGGGCTTGCAGTCGGGGCTGCCGCAGCCGTATTTTTCACCGCGGTCAAAGTAAATCTCGGAGCAGGGGCCGCAGGGACCCTGACCGTGCTCCCAGAAGTTGTTGTCCTTGCCGAGCCGGACAATGCGCTCGGCCGGAACCCCGACGATATCCCGCCAGATGGAAAAAGCCTCGTCGTCTTTTTCGTATATAGACGGCCAGAGCAGCTCGGCAGGAATCTCAAGGTCTTTTGTGAGGAACTCCCACGCCCAGACAATGGCTTCTTTTTTGAAGTAGTCGCCGAAGCTGAAGTTGCCGAGCATCTCAAAGAAGGTGCCGTGGCGCGCGGTGTGCCCCACACGCTCAAGGTCGGGGGTGCGGATGCACTTCTGGCAGGTGACGACCCGCCGGCGCGGAGGCACTTCTTCGCCGGTAAAGTATTTCTTCATGGGCGCCATGCCCGAATTTATCAGGAGAAGCGATTTGTCGTTATGCGGTATGAGCGAAAATGAGGGGAGGCGGAGATGGCCCTTCGACTCAAAGAAGGAAAGGAACCTCTCACGAAGCTCGTTTTGAGACATCCAGTGCATTTCGGATTATATCCTTTCGGAAAAGTTTTCTCTGCCTGCGGCCAAAGGTACGGCGCGACAGAATTATACCACCTGTATATATAGGTGTCAAGCCAACAGCCTGAGGTCACTCGATACTGCAGGCAAGTTTTTGTTTTTTCGCAAACAGGTCGGGGTGAATGTCAAGGGTTGCAAAGTAATCTTCGGGGGTCTCGGCGCGCCTGATTAACTGAAATGTGCCGTCGGCTTTTTTCAGGATTTCGGCGCAGCGGAGCTTGCCGTTGTAATTGTAGCCCATTGAGTAGCCGTGCGCGCCTGCGTCGTGTATCACCAGAATGTCGCCGATGTCGATTTTGGGCAGCGGGCGGTTTATCGCGAATTTGTCGTTGTTCTCGCAGAGCGAACCCACCACGTCGTATACCATGTCGCACTCGCGATCCTCTTTACCCAGAACCGTGATATGGTGGTAGGCGCGGTACATTGCCGGCCGCATCAGGTTGACCGCGCAGGCGTCAACTCCGATGTAATTTTTGTATATTTCCTTTTTGTGAATAGCGGTGGTCACAAGCTGGCCGTAGGGGCCGGTTATATACCGCCCCAGCTCGCTGCATAGGGTAATATGGCCCAGCCCTGCGGGGACCAGAATCTCGTTATATGCCCGGCGGACCTGCTCGCCGATATAGCGGATGTCGACCGGTTTCTGCTCGGGCCGGTAGGGAATGCCGATGCCGCCCGAGAGGTTGACTACCGAGAGGGTGATGCCGTGCTCGCGCTTGAGCCTTACCGCGACCTCAAAGAGGGTGCGAGAGAGCGTGGGGTAATAGTCGTCCTCAATGCAATTGCTGGCAAGGAAGGCGTGGATACCGAGCTTTTTTACGCCGCGCGCCAGAAGTTTTTTGTAGCCTTCTACAAGTTGCGGGTAGGTAAAGCCGTATTTCGCCTCGCCGGGGTTGTCCATGATTTTGTTGTTTATCTTAAATTCATCCCCCGGATTGTAACGGCAGCAGACCTCCTCGGGAAGCCCGGCGAGCGAATCCAGAAAATCAATGTGGGTTATGTCGTCAAGGTTTATCCGGGCGCCAAGTTTTCTGGCGTACACAAAGTCGGCGGCCGGTGTGTCATTTGAGGAGAAGAAAATATCGTCGCCCCGCAGCCCCAGCGCCTCGGCAAGCATCAGCTCGGTATAAGACGAGCAGTCGACGCCGCAACCCTCCTCCTTGAGTATTTTTATGATAATCGGATTGGGATTGGCCTTTACCGCAAAATACTCGCGGAAGCCCGGATTCCACGAAAAGGCCGCAAGGAATTCGCGAAGGTTTTCCCTGATGCCCTTTTCATCGTAAATATAAAAGGGGGTAGGATACTGTTTCTTCAGCTCAAGTGCTTCTGACAGCGTGAGAATCGGTTTCATTTGAACTTCCCTTATATGTTCTGCGTAATAATACAATATTTTATCATATTACAGCAATTATATCAACAGCAAAATATGAAATTGACTGATATCTTCTGGTGTGACATATCATTGACAAACCGGTAAACATTTAATATGCGCCCGGTAGACCGGCCGGGGCCGGTTTTACCGGGCGCATTAAGTATCAGGTTCCGGCAGCCGATCCCGCCGGAGCCCTTGGGATTAAATAATCCACTTGAAATAATGGTATTTTATACGGCGCAGGTATCCCAGCCGCTTGTCGGCCGCTGCGCGCATACGGCGGTAGAATACCGCAAGTTCGCAAAGCTCCTCGCGGGTCATGCCATGGCCGAACTCCTCGGCGGCAATTGCTGCGAAAATCTTCTTAAAGTCGGTGTCGCTTATCCGCTTGGAGGGCTTGTCGTCGGTCGCGGCATCCGAGTCGACCGGCCTGCCGAACACATCCGAATACTCGGCTTCAAGCCGCTCGGCATACTCGTCGCGGAACTCGCCTTTCTTGGGCGCCGAACCGTAAGCAGCGAGCAAGGCGGTCAGCCAGTCTATAATGCTGCGGGCAAGCACCCTGCTCTCCTCGTCGGTAAAGTCACCTGCCAAAATCCGCTGAGCTGTTTTGGCCCGCTTTTGCTCGGCCTTCTTAGCAAGGGTGTCTATGACTATTCCGGCGACAATCAAAGTTATCACGATCAGGGTAACTGCCACAGAAACCCAGATTATGCGGTTCAGCGCTTTGAGCCCGTTAATTCTTGCCTGCTGATAATACAGCGCTTCGGTAACATTCGTGTTGAGCGATTCGGCAAAAGAGTTGAGCGCGGCGATAAAATCGGCTTGGTCATATTCAGCGCTGTCCTTGTTTTGGGCATAGTAGTCACTCAGCTTTACATAGCTGCTCCGGAAGTTATTGAGCAGCATCTCGATGTTATCAAGTGATTTTTTGATTTCGCGGTTGCCAAAAAGCAGGGCGAGCTCTGCTCTCATGTTGTCAATCTGCAGCGCGGCAAGGTCTATTGAAGCCTTAAGGCTGTCGAGCAGCATCTCTTCTTCGGTGTACTCCTCCACCGGGTCCCAGGGCCGCACTATGCCGCCGCTGCTCTCGCCGGTCTCCTTGACATACATATCGTTGTAATACACCGGTGTGGCCTCGTACTGCACCCAGCCGATTCCGTCGTACCAGACCTCCACCCAAGCATGCGCGTTGTAGTCGCGCACCGTGCCGACATAGCGCCCGACCGCATTTTCAGAATAATTGCGCCTGAAGTCACCTGCAACATAGCCCTCAACATACCGCGCGGGGATTCCGGCCTCGCGGAGCAGGAGGGTCAGCGCCGAAGCATACTGCACGCAATAGCCTTCCTTGGTGACGGCAAGGAAGTTTTCGGTGCCGTCAAGATTTTCGTCGGCAGGCCGTGTCGGTTCAAGCGTGTAGGTGTAATTTTCTTTTAAGTAATCGACTATCTCCATTATCAGCTCATGGCGCTGAATGTAGGTCTCGGGATCGGCCGAGTTGCGTTCGGCGGCCTTTGAAAAATCCTTTAAGACCTCGGTCTCGGTAACATTACCCTCGTCGTCAACCTCTCTTACAGTTCTGATTGCCGAGTCTTTGATTGTTTTGAGCAACTCGGATATAACCTTACTGTTCGATTTGCCGAGATATGTATCGTATACAAAACTACTGTACACATGTTGGTAGTAGTAGTCATATGCAAGCTCGCGTTTCTCGCTTGTGTTCATAAGCTCTCGGAAGCGAATGTCGAGCGGCAGATCGGGGGGCACGAATGCGATGGTATAAGACTGTTCCTCACCGGTCAGCGGGTCGATATAAGTCTCGACTTTAAGGTCGGTAGCCTTTTTGCTTATCAGCTCGCCATTGTCCGAGTAGGTATACACCCCGACGCCGCGCGGGTAGCGAACCGAGATAATTTTGTTCCCTGTAGACTCGTCAATGAGTACCGAAACAAGGTTTTCGGGCTCCTCGTAGAACATCTGGCTTATTGCATCGTCAAGCGAGGCGTTCCTGCCCCTGGCCTTTCTCTCGGCATATTTTTCAATTTCATTGTAGGCGCCAAGATACCCTTTATTGAATTGTGCAATATAGTCGGCCACATTCCGGTACCAGTCGGAGTTCTTCATGGTTGTGACATTTGCAACCGAAGCATACTCAAGCTCTGTCATGAACTTCCGCCCGGTGTAAAGGCCGTCGAAATAATTGACGAAAGTGACCTCCGAGAGGGTGTCGGCGCCGTATTCGTAGAGCCCTTTTGACTCGGCCCGCCTGTTCCTGGTCAGCTCGTCACACCGCAAGAACGAGGGCATGTAGACCAGCGCATCACCGGTTTCAACCCGCTTGACATTTACCTGCATTACCACAAAACCGTATTTTGTGTTACTGGTGTACTGCTGCGGGAAATTTCTCGCCTCGATGAGCGCCGGATTCATTATTCTGTAAAAGTTGTTGAACATGGTCTCGGCCGGGTCAAGAGTTGTGCCGTAGAGCCCGCGGTATTTTTCAAGCTGGTCGTCGTCGGCTGCGTACCAAGCACCGTCTTTGTAATTCACGCCAATCCAGCCCCGCATATAAACCGCGGTATTATACTGGGTTTCGACCGTGAAAAGCCGGGCACCGGTGTAATTCTGCTTTACCGCGTCTGTTGAATGAGGTTCGAAGTTGCTTTTATCGTTCTGGTATCCCAGCAAATCAAGTATCGGGTCGTCGCCCATGAGCAGGGCGGTGACATATTCGCGATAAAACTCCATCCGCCGGTCGATGACTTCGATTGTGGTAAAGTTGCCGGTGATCGTAAGCGCCGGAATCAGGAGTATCAGCATCATCACCACAAAGGCACCGAAAGCCGCAAAGCCGCCCTGAGCCAGCCTTGTGTCGGTGATGACCCTGTCGTATTCCTTTACCGCTCGGATTTGGCGCTTAATCTTGCGCCGCTCGGCCAAAAGCGCCTTCTTTTCCTCAAGGGTCAGCTTCTTTTTCTTTTCTTTGCGGGCTGCCTTGGGCTTTTTCGGACTGCTGAAATACTCGGTCAGCTCCTCGTCGACGTTTTTAGGCCTTTTTTCTTTCTTGCGCTGTTTTTTCAGCTCGCGCCGCCTCAGCTTTTCCTCGCGCCGGATCTCTTTCCGTGACTTCGGCAAATCGGGCATCCTCGGCCTGTTTTGGTCGGCGTCGGCAAAGAGCAGGGTTTCGGTGTCGTACTTCTTTGAATCGGGGTTTTTTACAAAAATCCTGTCATACGCGGCCATCACCAGAATTGCGGCAAAGGAGGTAATGATCAGCGTGACCCCCCAGTTCGAGCGCGAAATGTTGTATGTGAAGACCACGACGAGCACAAGCGTGCTGACCACCGCCGGGAGTGCGAGCCGCGCTTTCTTTATTATCGAGAAGGTGAATATGAGAGAAATCAAAACCGTGAAGACCGCCACCCCGAACTTAAAGCACGCCTCTTTTGTGTGCGGCGGGGTATAGGTCACCTCGGACATATACTTTACAACCGCGTAATACCCGAGATTGTAGAGCCTGGTCAGGACCACGTTTTTGACGGTCAGAAATACCTTTGTGGCAAATGATATTATGTTCCCGGCATAAAATAACGCCCAAGCCCCGGTGCCGAGAATCACAACCGAGCCTGCGACACATCCGTACTTTGACAGGCGCATTGCCGAGAAGACCGCAACCGAGACCAGGCTTACAAGTGCCACAAACCCGGCCGGGATCTTAATGTCCTGTGCCTCAAGTTTCAGCGCGTCAAGCACGAAAAAGACAAGCCCGAAAACCGCGACAAAGATCACCGCAGCGCGGGCTATGTAACCCAAAATCCGCAACCACGGCCTCATGCCGGCCCTGTCGGGCGGGCAGATTATCGGGCGCAGATGAGTCGGAATATTTTTCTTCTTACGGCTCCGGCCGGGCTTTTTGCCGACCTTCCCCGCGGCATCCTGTGGGGTGTATTTATCTTCAATACTCTGCATGTTACTCCAGCCTCAGCTTCTTATCAAGCCTGCCCTCGACGAGCCTCAGTCCCCTTGACATAAGCTGCGAGCGGCAGCTCTCGATATAGAGCTTTCTTTCGCTTATGTGGGCAAACCTTTCCTCGGGGTTATAGAGTATCACCGCCGACGCACCCCATGCCGCACCGTCCGAGATATTCGGCAGCGAGCAGAGCTCGCGCACCGAATCGGGGTCTATGGCGGCGGTGATGAAGAGCTGCTTTGTGTCCTGCGTATCCTTTACCATCCTTGAGAGCCGCGCGACCGTCTCCTCCGCAGAACATAGCGGGGCGGTGGCAAACAGCCGGTATATGGCATTGAAGTCCTCAATGCCGCGCAGCGTGAAGCTGTATACCCCCGTCTCCGACCGCCGGTCAAACCAGAAGAGGGTACACACGTTGTTGTCGCGCAGCTCGCGCAAAACAACCGCAACCGTCAGCTCCACCACGCCGTCGGCGCAGTATTCGTTCATGTCGTCGTAGTATGCGTCGTCGGCAAGCTCGTTTATGTCGACCTGTATGCCGTTATTTTGCGATTCTCCGGCCTCAGCCCCCTTGCGGCGCCGGGCGGCCCTTGTTTTCTTCTTGACATGGTGCCCGCGGGCCATGTCGCGGGTTTCATCTTCAACTGTAGCAGTCCCGATATCCGGCTCTTGTGTGCCCGCTGTGGCATCACCGGCGGCAGGGCCGTCGGCCCCGTTTGCCCCTTGTGCTTTCTTCTGCACCTCAGAATCCCCGTTTGCTGCCTGATTATCCGGCTTTTTATTCCTGGCGGGCGCTTTTTCTTCTGTTCGTTCGGGCGGCTCGGTAGGAAAGCGCGCCGAGAGGTCGCAGAAAACGAGCGTCTGCTTTGAGGAGCCGGTGTCATAATCACGCACCAGAAAATCCTCGGCTTTTGAGGAAAGCTTCCAGTGTATGCTTTTCAAAGGGTCGCCGGTCACATATTCACGAATGTCGCTGATCTCAATCTTTTCGTATGAATAGGGATCCTTTTTGGTTTCCCGGGCCGAATCGGATACCGCGCTCTCCTCGCTCTGTCCCATAACCAACCGGCGCGGCAGCACCGACACCGAGTCGTACATGCCGACATCGACACGAATCCTGAGCATTCTGAAAAAGTCATATACGTAAAGACATTTTACGCCTATCTCATATGTGCCGCGAAAACGGAATTTCACGGTATTGTTTATCGTGTACGAAGCCAGCGGCGACATGGCAAGGCTTACCATGCGGTCGGTGCAGCGCACGCTGCTTGACTGCGGCAGGTGCATAATTGCGTCGATAAAGGGGTAGGGTATGATTGACTCGTTTATTATCCGCAGCCGGTAGGTGTAGGGCTCGAGCTTGTATATCGTCGCGGAGTCCGAGAGCATATAGGTTTTGAGCGTCGAACGCGCGGTCAGGGCATATATGAGCATGACCCACGGTAAAAAGAATATGAAGGTGAAAAATATATTTGATGCCTTGGACCGCAGCGCCTGCGTGAAAATAAGGGCGGCGATAAAGACTATGACATATATGATGAAATTGCCGGTCAGCGAGATTTTAGGATAATACCTTGCAGCACCGGGCCCTTTTACGCCGGCCGGCTCATGTGCTATCGCATTCATGCTTATCTCTTTCCCTTGTACGGAACGTCTGTCGAGCGCAGGATTTCGCTAAGAATGCTGTCGGCCGACTGGTTCGACAGCTTGGCTTCCTGACGGAGTATCAGCCTGTGCCCTATCGCCGGGCGGAAGAGCGCGCCGATATCGTCGGGCAGCACATAGTCGCGGCCGCGGATGAAAGCATAAGCCTGTGCAAGGTGCATCAGCACTACCGAGGCACGCGGACTGGCACCGAGAGCAAGTTGCGGGCGCTTCCTTGTGGAGGTAATCAGCGCGACTATATAGCCGTAGAGCTCATCATCTATGTGTATATCCGGAATATGCCTGCGAATCTCGCGTATCTCCTCGATGCCGATAACCTCGCTCACATTGTCAAGCGGATTCACGCCGCGGCGTGCCTTTATTATATCAATCTCCTCATCGGAGGAAGGATACCCCATCCTGATTTTGAGTGCAAAGCGGTCGAGCTGCGCCTCAGGCAGCGGGTATGTGCCGACATATCCGGCCGGGTTTTGGGTGGCTACTACCATAAAGGGGTCGGGTAACTGGTATGTAACTCCGTCGACCGTCACCCGGTTCTCCTCCATCGCCTCGAGCAGCGCCGACTGGGTCTTTGGGGAGGCGCGGTTTACCTCGTCGGCCAAAAGGAGATTGCACATGACAAGCCCCTCGCGGAACTCAAACCTCTCCTTCTGCCGGTTGTATATGTTAAAGCCGGTGATGTCCGAGGCCATGACGTCGGGGGTAAACTGGGCTCTCTTAAAGCTCAGACCGGTCGCCTTGGCGAGCGACGCGGCAAGCGAGGTTTTGCCGGTACCCGGCACGTCTTCAATGAGCACATGGCAGCCCGATAATAGTGCGGTCATCAGCAGTATCACTTCGGAGCGCTTGCCAACGATGACCTTCTCAATCTCGTTAATTACAGCAAGGATTTTGGCGTGAGCGGCTGCCGTGTCAAATTCCGCGCAGGTCTTGTCTGTCTCTTTGTTCATCAGCAGGTTCCATGCCTTTCTTCTATAAAGTGTTTTAATTTGTTCTCCGGCGGCCCGAGCAACGCCCGCCGCCTGACGGACAAAAATATTATAACATTTTATTGTGTATATTTGCAATAGTTTTTCAGACAAATAATGAACATTTTGTAGGAATTATTCAATCAAAAAGCCGTATAAAAGCTCAAAACCCGATTTCCGGTAAATTGCTTACAAGCGCGAAATTCCCGAAAAAGCCGCTCCGGACAAGACACTCTCTTTATGCCGCCTTTATGTACAACCATCAGACAAGCCAAAATTATTATGCCCGCCCCGACACATTTCGACATCCGATGCAATATGATAATAGTGGAACAAAATTCCTCCCTGCAAATCATCCCCGGGATGATTAAAAAAAGTAGGGACAAGGTAAAAATATACTTGGAGAACAAAACGGCACCGCGAAAACCGACAGGATTTGACGCGGATGCCAAAAATAAAAGAGAGGACCTGGGTAATGATAGTCAGACGCGGAGATATTTTCTACGCCGACTTATCACCTGTCATCGGCTCCGAGCAGGGAGGGCTTCGTCCGGTACTTATTATTCAAAATGATGTCGGCAACAAGTACAGTCCGACCGTGATAGCCGCGGCCATTACCTCGCGGATGGGCAAAACACGCCTTCCGACACATATTGACATTTACGCTGAAAAGGCCGGACTGGCCAAGGACTCGGTTATCCTGCTCGAACAGATAAGAACACTCGACAAGCGGCGGCTCAAGGAAAAGATCGGGCATCTCGACGATGCGATTATGAACGAGGTGAACGCTGCAATTGCCATCAGTTTCGGGCTTGAGGGCATTCCTGCGACTGCCGCCGAGACATATGAGACCGCCCCGGCCGCAGCGGCTGCCGTGACTCAGCCCGAAAATCCTGCAGCCCCGGCAAGGGTGTTGGGTACGGCCACCGAAGCCGCAGCGGCGGTGACAGAGCCGGTTGGCGGAGAGGGCGAACCGGGCAGTGTCATAGCATGAAGGCCGGCGGGGTACACCGTTGGTTATTTCGCAACAAATCAACATATTTTTTCCCCGGCCTCTTGATTTTCACCGCACCAAGGGGTACAATATATACGAATAAATGTACCTTAAGGAGAAAATCACTATGGCACTTGTCACCACTACCGAAATGTTCAAAAAGGCATATGCCGGCGGATACGCCATCGGCGCCTTCAATATCAACAACATGGAGATTATCCAGGCTATTACCGAGGCAGCGGCGGAACTTAAGTCTCCGGTAATCCTTCAGGTCTCGGCCGGAGCCCGCAAGTATGCAAAGCAGCCCTACCTTATGGCACTGGTAAATGCGGCTATGGAGGATACAGGCCTCGACCTTGTTCTTCACCTTGACCACGGCGGCGCGGGCCTTGACCCGGACGGAGCATTTGATCAGGTCAAGAGTTGTGTCGACTCGGGCTTTTCCTCGGTTATGATAGACGGTTCGAAATATCCCTTTGAAGTCAATGTGGCGCTGACCAAGCGGGTAGTCGACTATGCCCACGCGCACGGTGTTGTGGTTGAGGGCGAGCTCGGAGTTTTGGCAGGAATTGAGGACGACGTGAAGGTCGGCTCCGAGGACGCCATGTTCACCAACCCCAATGAGGTCGAGGAATTCGTCGGGAGAACCGGGGTGGACTCGCTGGCAATAGCCATCGGCACCTCGCACGGCGCCTACAAGTTCAAACCCGGTACAAAGCCGCGCCTGAGGTTTGATATACTTGAGGAGGTCGCAAGAAGGCTACCGGGCTTTCCTATCGTGCTGCACGGCGCATCCTCGGTTCCGCAGGAATATGTAAACGAAATAAACGCCCTGGGCGGCAAAATGCCCGACGCCATAGGCATTCCGGAAGAAATGCTGAGGAAGGCCGCAAAAATGGCGGTCTGCAAGATCAACATAGACTCGGACATCCGCCTTGCGATGACGGCTGCCATCCGCCGCGCGCTTGCCGCCGACCCGTCGGCCTTTGATCCCCGCTCTTACCTTTCGGTCGCGCGCAGCGAGGTCAAGAAAATGGTCGCCCACAAGATTGTAAATGTCCTCGGCTCGGACGGGAAGGCATAAGCCGCTTGCAAAAATTAACGGCTGCAACGCAAATGCGTTGCAGCCGGTTTTTTTCTGTGAACAGAAGCAGCGCAGATTTACCCGCACTACTTTATTTGTGATATGGGTTGGGAAGTTTTTGGGATTCTTAAAGGGGTTTTTTATAAAGCCCCTTAAGTGGGGGTGCGGGGGCAAAGCCCCTGCATGAATAGCAGGGGTGTGAGGGCGGTGCCCCCGCAAGAGTTACGCAGGAAGTGCGCTGTCCTCGTCAAGTGAGGTGATAATGCCGATTACGGCATAACAGGCCTGGGCAAGCCGGGCAACAGCGCTATCCTCGAGTGTGCTCCCGGAGCAGGCCACTGTCTTCTCGGCACTGCCGCAGCGGACGGTTAGTATCAGCTCACCGGGGCTGCAAACATCAGATTTTGCCGCGTCGGGGAAAGCTGCCACATTCAGGCTCGACAGTATTTCGCGTATTGCCCGCTTCTTCTCGTCGCTCAGTATCAGCTCCCGGCACCCCTCGCCCCATTTAAGAATTCCTTTTGCACTGTCGTATGAGTTCGGCAGGTCTATATTCCAGCTCAAAGAAAAACTGAAGTCGTCCGGCAGGTCGGAAAAATCAACCGGCGCACCCGGGCGCAGGGCCGACGGGGAGGGAAATATTTGCGGTGCGCCGTCGACTACATTATTTTCGCTTTGTATCTGGCTGTCCGATGCCAGAAATACAAGCAGCATAATGCAGACCAACAATACAAAAATCAGCATTTTTCAGGCCTGCCCTTCCTTTCTTTTTGAATTCTTGCTTCATTTGACGTTCTTCGGGCTTTGAATGTTCCTGAGTTAACTAAATGTTTACAATAATTTAAACCTTTATTATAGAAGGCAGGCGCTCAGCTGCCGGGTTTTTTGCCGGCCGGCTCTTTCGGTTTTATAATGCTGAAAACCAGCATCACAAAGGCCGGTAAAAGTATCATGCCCGCTAACCCGAATAGCCTGAGCCCCGCGTACATTGCGACCAGCGCAGCCAGGGGATGAATCCCGAAGCTATCCCCAACCACGCGCGGCTCGGCAACCTGCCTCACAATCACCATGACGGCGTAGAGAATCAAAAGTCCGAAGCCGAGCTCAAAGTCCTTGGTAATCAGCTCATACAGCCCCCAGGGCACGAGAACCGTCCCGACCCCCAGCACCGGCAGTATATCCACCAGTGCCCCGAGAAGTGCAATAAAAAGCGGGTACTCGACGCCGAGTATCATAAGGCCGACAAACAGCCCGGCAAATGTAATCCCGAAAAGGATTAAATAGGCTTTGAGCCACTTACCCGCCGCGTCGAAGACTTTTGATTTTAAAGTCGGCATATAGTCGGCTGCCTTATTAGGCAGCAGCAGGAGCAGAGAGGCATGAATGGATTGTAAGTCCATGCAGAAATAAAAGCAGGCCACGACCGTGACAATGAGAATCAGGAGCGCCCCGGGCAGTTTCGCCACCGTCCGGAAGATGACCGAGGGCAGGATGGCGCTTAGATTTGATATCAGGTCGGTCAAAAATTTTACAAGAAGGTTATTTAAGTTCTCAACGAAGGACTCAAACCCGCCCTGACCGCGCAGGTCGCGCAAAAAGGGGATTTTTTCCTCAATATTCTGAAACCAGCCGGCGATGCGCTTCATGCTCTCGCCCAGCCCACCCTCGCCCGACAAAATCCGTCCGACAAGCTGCTTCAGTTCATAAATCAGGCGGTTTGTGACAAGTGTCAGTATTATAGTAATTATTGCCAGTACGGCCAAAAGCAATACAAAGCTGCATAGTTTTTGCGGGATTTTTGTTTTCTTTGATACCCACCCGGCGGCCGGGACCACGAGAAGCGCCACCCCCCAGGCGACGAGGAAAGGTATGAAGATGCCGAGCAGGTATTTTACAAAAAGCCAGCCGGCAAGTATCGCGGCAGCCGCACAGAATATGATTGCCGCCCACTTCTGCCAGTCGGTTTTTTCCATTTTGCCGCCCTCCTTACGTGTGCCCGGTAAAGTCCGGTTTTTTGCACTACGCACTATATTATGTGATGCAGGGCGGCCGATATTTCAAACGCGGCGAAATACTGACAGAAAAAAACGGCGGGGCTGCCGTTATCGTGACAGCCCCGCTGTTATTCGGTTTTCACCCTGAGCCGCTCTGCCTCCCCGGGATCGGGGGTGACGTAAGCCGTCCAGTTGGTGTGGTAGATCACAAACCCCGGCCGGCTGCCCGGCGTCTTTTTCAGGTTCTTTACCGGCGTATAATCGACCGGCACGTTCTGTCCGTCCCTCGCGCTCGAGTAGAGCGCCGCAATTCGCGCGGCCTGAGTGAAGTCAACCTCCCCCGGCTCGCGTCCATTGGTGACCAGCACTACATGCGACCCCGGCCGTTCCTTGACATGGAACCAAAAGTCATCCTTTGAGGCGAGCCGGTGGGTTAAGTGCTCGTTCTGCAGGTTGTTCCGCCCGCAGAGCACTATAAATCCCCCGTCGGTCCTGAAGGTCATAATACCGGACTCCTGCTTCTTTTGCGGGGTGTTGTTTTTGTTCTTTGCAATATACCCCGACTTTATCAGCTCGTCCCGTATTCCGGCAAGGTCGTCCGAAGTCTCGGCGCGCTCAAGCGAGTCAAGCACGCTGGCGATATACTCGAGCTCGGCTTCGCCGAGCGCAATCTGGCGGGTCAGCTCGACCTTGCCATGCTTTAGCTTGTTGTATTTTTTATAGAGCCGCTGGGCATTTTCGGCAGGCGAGAGCTGCGGGTCGAGTTTTATCTTGCGCATCCCGAAGCTGCCGTCTTCCCTCATGTCCGAATAGTCGGTGAGAAGCGCGACCTCGTCGCCTTTTTTTATGGCATGAATATTTGCGGTGATAAGGTCGGCGTTCCGCCGAAAGTCCTCGCCCCGCGCGCATTCGGCCAGCTCAGCCCGCTGGCGCTCGAGCTTTCGCGAAATCCGGCTCTCGGCTGCCTTGAGAATCCTGAGTATGTCTGCAGCCTGCTGTTTTATCCTGAACCTGCGGTCACGCTCGCCGTAAAATGCGTCGAGCAGCTCTCCCGCGCTCTCAAAATGCCGCCGCTCGGCACCCGCGCCGTAGTGCGTCAGGTCTACATACGAATACTCGACCGGCTCGCCCCCAAGGTTTATCAGCGTCGGGTTGAACCTCTCCGCGCGTATCGATTCTATGATTTCCGAAAAGCCCTGCCAGAGCCGGTCTGGGTCGCAAGCTGTCAGCGGTGTATCGATGCTCCGGTTTGCCCGAAACACAATCTCGCGCGCCACGGTTGCCGATATGCCCATGTAGGTGTCGGCAATAAACCTCTCGGCCTTCTGCTCCCCCGAAGCCGCCGCCACCGCAGCGAAAAACTCCTCCCGGCTTGTCACCATCGGGTCGGCCTTGTCCTGCGGCGGCGGGAGCTCGTACTTCATCCCCGGAAGCACCTGCCGGCGGCTGCTGGTGGTGAAGTCCACCGGGCGAAGTGCGTTTATTATCTTAAGGCTCGCGTCGGTGAGTATCAGGTTGCTGTACTTGCCCATAACCTCCACAATGAGGTATTTTCTGCTGTCAAAGCCCAGCTCGTCCCGACACTCAAAGCCCAGCCACACCGCCCGCTCAAAGCCCTGCTGCACTACCTCCTTCAGTCGCGCGCTCCCCAGGTGCTTGCGGAGCAGCATGCAGAAGTTCGGCGGCGTGGCTGGATTCTCCTTTGAAAGCAAGGTATAACCGATGCGCGGGCTGTGCGAGCCGGCGTTGATCAGCAGCCGCCGCACGCCCGAGGGCGTCCGCAACTGTATTACTATTTCATCGCGCCCGGGCTGGTGAATCCTCTCCACCCTCCCGCCTATCGCGCTCTGCTTCAGCTCGCTTACCACACAGGCAAGCATTCCCGCATCAAATGCCATTTGTTTTTGCGGGGGCTCTGCCCCCGCACCCCCAATTATGGATTTCTCGGGGGCCCCGCCCCCGGACCCCTGCCAAAGGGGGATTTTGAAAAAAATCCCCCTTTGGAAACCCCAGAAACTTTCAAACCAATCTCAAAACGGAATTATCCCAAGACATTAAGTTTGCCGGAACCGTATGTACACGAATTTCAGCGGTGTCGTCGGTCGCTTTATAGCAATAAGTGTGCCGGAATCGCATGTGCAGTATAAGCGGAAAAGCGCTTATTTTCCGAACATGACTTTATCAACTTCGTCAAGCGAGGGGAAGACAAAATCCGGCCGCTCCCCCGGCGCAGCCCTGTCGACGTCCTCCGGCCGGGTCTCCCCCGAGAGCACAAGGACCGCGGTAACACCGTACTTTTTTCCCATGGCAATATCGGTGTAAAGCCGATCACCGAAAATGCACATTTCATCAAGGCCAAAGCCCGTGGCCTCACCTATCATGTCGATGGTCTCTTTGTAGGGTTTGCCGAAATAGGTCGGCACCTTTCCGGTCGAGGCGGTGACAAAGGCGGCGATAGCCCCGCTGTCGGGAATAAAGCCGTCCTCCGTCGGGCAGTTGAAGTCTGGATGCGTGGAAAGGTACTCCGCGCCTCCCCTGATAAGCCGGCAGGCGTCGCTTAGCTTCTGATAGGTCAGCGTCGTGTCAAAGCTGGTCACCACTATATCGGCTCTCGGCGAGTCACCGCCGATAATATTTATTCCGCTCTTGCGAAAGCTCTCTACCAGCTCATCGGTGCCGACAAGATAGACGCTCTTGCCCGGCCGGTGGCGTAATAAAAATTCAATCGTAACATCCCCCGAGGTCATAATCTCGTCTCGAGCCGGCGAGAAGCCGAGCTTCTCGAGCTTTTTTATATAGTATTCGGGGGTGTGGGAGGCGTTGTTTGTGAAAAACAAAATCCGTTTTCCAGCTCTCCTGAGATTGTTGATAAACCTGATTGCAAAATCAAACGGCCTGTAACCGAGATAAATAGTGCCGTCCATGTCGAAAATGTAGAGTTTTTTTTCGGACATAACACGCGGGTCGGGGTTAATAAAATTCATTGCAAAACCTCATAAGCCTATTTTTTGCCGGAAGCCCCGGCGGGCGCTTTGACGCGAAGTTATTATATCATTTTATTGCAATTTTCGCAAGAGTATGCTATACTTTATTCATTATCAGGGAAGGTGTGACTGAATATGCGTACTATCGTCGGAATTGACGTCGGCGGCAGCACGACCAAAATTGTAGGCTTTAGTATTTACGAAGATGAAAAAATAGAGCTTGTCGAGCCGCAGATTGTCCGGGCGACAGACCCGATAACCTCGATTTACGGCGCTTTCGGGCGTTTTCTTGACACAAATAACCTTGAGCTTCGCGACATCGACCGCGTTATGATGACCGGAGTCGGCTCAACCTTTGTGACAAAGCCAATATACTCGCTCAAATGCCGCTCTGTGCCCGAATTTACCAGCATCGGGGTCGGCGGGCTTTATCTCTCGGGGCTGGATGAGGCGATTGTGGTCAGCATGGGAACCGGCACGCCGGTCATCCACGCCAAGCGCACCGGGAAAAGGACTGCCGAAATCAATTATCTCGGAGGCACCGGCATCGGCGGCGGCACCCTCATAGGCCTGTCGCGCAAGATTCTGGGAGTGGACACAATAGAGCATATCGAGCAGCTCTGCCGTGGCGGCGACCTCAACAAAGTCGATTTGAGGGTCAAGGATATTTCGGACACCTCGCTCTTTCCGAACATAAACCATGAGCTCACCGCCTCAAACTTCGGCAAGCTCAGCGACATGGCCAACCAGCACGACATTGCGCTCGGTATTGCCAACATGGTAGCCGAGACAATCGCCATGATAGCGATCTTCGCCGCCCGGATGCATAAATTAGACAAAATCGTGCTGACCGGAAACCTGACCTCTTTTGTCCCCATCAGAGACACAATAGTCCGCCTCGGCCCCTCGTTCAACGTAACCTTTCTGGTTCCCGACAACGCCCAGTTCGGCACGGTCATCGGCGCCGCCCTCCTCGGACTGGAGGAGTAATAAAGAAGGCTGATATCAGCAAAGCGCGAGTAATGAAACCCGCGCTGCTTTTTTGCGATTAGTTTTTGGAGATTCTCAGGAGCTTTTTTTCAAAAGGGTCTTGAGCGGGATGCGGGGCAGAGCCCCGCAAGTAAAGCGGGACGAGGGGGCTTCGCTCTCGCGCTCAGCTTACCGGCACATCAATTTTTACCGCCTTACGGCTCCCCGGCTCATAGGGCAGGGTTATTGAGATATTGTCGGGGCTGGCGCAATAGATTTCAAGCACGCCCAGCTCGTGCGCCACAAAGTAGTCGACGCCATAATACCCGCTCTTGTTGGTCCCTTTGGTCTGATTTGTGAACTCGGCTTCAGAGGTCGGCCAGAAGGCGAACTTCGGGGCGATCAGCTCATAGAATTCACGTGTCGCGCCGTTGTACCCGTGGTGCGCCACCTGAACCATGTCGCTCTTAAGGTATGAGCCGTACATATTGCAGACTATAGGAGACGCGACGTCGCAGGTATCGCCCAGCCACATTATGGTCTGCCCGGCGATTTTCATGCGGGTAATCATAGTTGAATCATTGAAGAAGTAGAGCTTCTTCGGATAGAGGTCCTCTTGTGTAAACAGCACCTCGACTTCGGCGTTGCGGATTTTAATCACCTGTCCGGTATGCGGTTTTACGAGCTTAAAACCCCCGACCGCGATCGCCGCGGCTTTATAGTGCCCATCTTCCATGTATGTAGCCGGGTTATAAGAATTATAGCTGACTACCTTTGAGGGGGTGTTGGCGATAAACTGCTCGACTGTGACCTGCTGGCCGTAGGTAGTGCAGAAGTTATAGAAGACCATGTAATGATCCCAGTGCTCGTGGGTCAGAATCCATGCCGCGATGACGATTTTTCCGTCAGGCCGCTTGTTCAGCTTTTTCAGAAGATTATACAGCCTTATGTGGTCTATGTTGCCGGTGCTCCCGCCGCCGTCAAATATTATAAAGCTGCCGTCCTCAAGCGTGATGACATAACACATTCCGAAGTTGCCCGAAGCATAATCAAGGGTCATCTGTGTTATTGACGACTCGGTGATCTTTGTATAGTTCTCGTCTTTGACAACAGGCAGGCTGATCTCACCGTCGAGCCTTCCGGTGATAATCCTTGCAGTGTTTTGGTACGCGACATAATAGGTATGTATCATTGTCCCGCTGCCGGTATAGGTTGCAAACAGGTTGCCGGCAGCCTCGTTTTCAAAGTAAAGCTGATATCCCGCGGCCTCAAGCTTGGTGCGGTAGGCTTTGAATTCGGCCGCTGTTGTTCCCGTAATGTAGTATTCAAGCTCGCCGAAGTTGGCGTCAACACAGCCAGAAAGCTGCCCGCCTTCATATTCGGGGATATCGGTTATCCATTCGGAGTATGTCCCGGTCATCTCTCCGAAATTGATAAAGCTAATGCCCTTATTCCCTTCGCTGTCTTTGGTCACCGACTCATCGAGCAGCGTAAGGAAGGCATTCACCGCAAGCCCCGTGGTGGTTTCGTTCCAGCCGCAGATCACTATTTTATTGCCGATAATCTTTATGCACCAGTCTGCCACACCTATCACGGCCTTTGCCTGAGCCGTCTCGGGCCGGTTGGTGTCGCCTATCAGGATTTCGTATTTGTCGGCGGCGCTTTCCCCAGCTTTTAACCAGTCGGTGTTGATACGCGCGTCAACACTGGTCAGCTTCTTGATCCGTTCGCGGATATCTAAAGCAAGCTGCACTTCGTAGTCGTAGCGGTCATTGTTGCTTGTACCCGAGGTGTTGTCGAGCCCTTCCCTGTAAATCACCGTGTATTTGCACTCCCTGCCGGAGACAAGACTTATCATGTCGCATTGTCCGCTGGTATAACTCTCGGGCAGAAAAATCACGACGCTCTCGGACCGGGTGATGTAATTTTCCATGAAATACTTAACGCCGTCAACAGTCGCCGCGTCGTTGGTGCCGATAATCACAATTTTGTTACCCACCACGGCAATTTTGAAGGCTGCTCCTTCTATCTGTGAGAGTACTTCGCTCGACTGGCGCCGGTTGGTCATCCCGACCAAGATTTCATATGCCGCGTCATCCGGTTCGGTCCCCCTCTTGACCCAGTCGTCATTGATACCGATGGAAACGCCGAATTTGCTGTCGATGTCCTTTTTCATCTGGACAACCGCCGCAAGCAGGGTTTCCGAGGGGAATTCGGGGCGGATGAGAGTATACTTTGATATGTCGATTTCAATTATTTCGCCCTCGCTGGTTCCCGTGTCGGTATCGTTCCCGGGTCCCGTCC
The DNA here is from genome assembly GCA_012727435.1 of Clostridiales bacterium. Classification (GTDB taxonomy): domain Bacteria; phylum Bacillota; class Clostridia; order Oscillospirales; family CAG-272; genus UMGS1002. Next base: position 58,112 of record JAAYHB010000004.1, read on the forward strand.
TGTCGCAGGAGGAAAAAATAGATGCCAAAACAATCAGAAAAAGGAAAAACGAAGTGATTTTTCTCATATCAAACCCCTTCTTTTTTTATTTTTGCGGGCTGAGCAGGTAATATTAAACCTGTTATGGTATAGATTTCATTCTTATTTTAGCATATGCAAAAATAAAAGTCAATTTCAAATAAGAATATTACCCACTTACAGAAAAATATAAGCAGCATGGTCATGCAGATGCTCCCCGGTTTATGTTCTCAAGGCTGCTGAATTGTCTTCGGGTGATAAGAATACGTCGATCATTTCAATGGCTGCTATCAACTTCATTTCATCCCAACCGTAACTTATACATGGCCGCCTGTCGCATATTTAATGTTTCTATTGACAAGACTATTTTTTATATGTTAAAATAACAATATACCCGTCCGGGCAGCATACCGGCGGCCTGATAATGGGTATAATGTTCTTTGAAATCTGAATATAAAATAAAGGAGGTGTAATATGGACGATCCTGTAGTGGTAGGCTTAATCATCGGTGTTGCGCTTGTGCTTGGGATAGTTTTCGGAGTCATCATTGGAATAGCCTACCGAAAAAGAGTGGCCGAAGCCACCATCGGCTCTGCAGAGGTCAAAGCCCAAAAGATTGTCGAGGATGCGACCAAGCAGGCCGAAACTCTGAAGAAGGAAGCCTTACTTGAAGCAAAAGAAGAAATCCTCCGCCTCAGAAACGAATCCGAACGCGATCTCAAGGAACGCAGGGCAGAAGTAGCCCGAATGGAAAGGCGACTGACTCAAAAGGAAGAAATTCTCGATAAGAAAACCGAGAACCTTGAGCGGAAAACCGAACTGCTTGAAAAAAAGCTGCACGAGATCGATACCCTGCGCGAGCAGATAGAGGAGGAGAAAGTAAAACACGTTCAGGTGCTGGAACAGCTTTCGGGGCTGACCGCAAGCGAAGCCAGGGAAGAGCTGCTCAGACGTGTTGAGGCTGAGATGAAGGATGAGCTCGGTCAGAGAATGATCGAGATGGAGGAGCAATTCAAGGAGGATGCCGACGCCAAGGCCAGAAACATAATTTCACTCGCCATACAGCGTTATGCAGCCGACCAGGTTGCCGAAGCTTCAATTTCGGTGGTGCCCCTGCCCACAGAAGAGATGAAAGGAAGAATCATCGGGCGTGAGGGCAGAAACATACAGAAGCTTGAAACGCTTACCGGCGTCGAGTTGATTATCGACGACACACCTGAAGCAATTACCCTTTCGGGGTTTGACCCGGTACGGCGCGAGGTGGCGAGACTGGCGCTTGAAAAACTGATTGCCGACGGGCGGATTCACCCGGCGCGCATCGAGGAGATGGTGGATAAGGCCAAGAGAGAAGTGGACGCGGCCATCAAGCAGGCCGGTGAACGCGCAGTATTCGAGGTGGGAGTCCACGGTATCAATCCCGAGCTTGTTAAGCTGCTCGGCAGGCTGAAGTACAGAACAAGCTACGGACAGAATGTACTAAAGCACTCTGTCGAGGTTGCCTTCCTGGCCGGCATGATTGCCGATGAGCTGGGAGTGGACAGCACTACTGCCAGACGCGCAGGGCTGTTACACGACATAGGCAAGGCCTTCCCGCATGACGTCGAAGGTTCACATGTCCAGATAGGTGTTAACGCGGCAAGGAAATTCAAGGAGTCAAAGGAAGTAATCCACGCCATAGAGGCACACCACAACGATGTGGAACCCGAAACGATAATCGCGGTTATAGTTCAGGCCGCAGACGCGATCTCGGCTGCCAGACCGGGCGCGCGCCGCGAGGACCTTGAGAGCTATATAAAGCGGCTGGAAAAGCTGGAGGAAATAGCACTCAGCTTTGAAGGTATCGAGAAGGCTTACGCAATTCAAGCCGGTCGCGAAATTCGCGTTATGGTAAAGCCCGAAGAGGTCAGCGATGACGCTATGAAGGTCATAGCGCGTGAGATGGCAAACAAAATCAAAGGCGAGGTTAAATATCCCGGGCAGATAAAAATAAATCTGATCCGCGAGAGCCGTGCCGTCGACTATGCAACATAGTCAAACTCAGAAATAATCTTTCTCCTGAAGGATGAATATAGAATCAACATAAAACCCCGCAGGTATCAATAACGGCAATTTGCCGTTTTGATTATAGATTTTTGATGAGTTGCCGGGCTGCCGCCGTCCGTCGGCAGCCCGGAAATTTTGCGCCGCAAATGCGGCGCTTTTCTTTTTTTGCAGATAAGCAGGATGAATATTTTGGGTTTTTCTTCCCACAATAATATTAATGACCGACCGGCAGCCACAGGGAAGGGGGGCGCTTTGTTTTTCGCTCGACAATTGCTTGTGTTATCAGGATGTGTGCCGTCGAGATGTCCGGAGACCGACTTTCCGACGGAGCTGTGTCAGAGTTGACTAAGACCATAAACAAACATAAAGAGAGGGATTATTATGACGGTTTACTCAACATCTGCCGCGCCGCGTGGCCTGATGAGAAAAATAGGCCGCGCACTTATGTTGCCGATAGCCGTTCTGCCGGCAGCCGGGCTTTTGCTTGGTATCGGCAGGATTTTCACCAACACCACGGTAATCGGGAGCTATGACTTTCTGGCGGCAATCGCCCCGGGGAGCGTGGGGTATGCCATTTTCACGGTCATGGCCGGCGTGGGCTCGGCAATCTTTGAGAATCTGCCGCTGCTTTTTGCCATAGGTGTTGCACAGGGGCTGGCTGATGAAGAAAAGGGCACCGCGGCGCTCTCTGCGGCGGTGGCTTTTTTGGTCATGCACAGTGTTATTGGAGTTCTGCTGCAGGTCAGCGGCAGTATTGCCGACGGCTCGCTGCCCGACGGGTCGATTGCCGAAGTTTTTGGTCTTAAGACTCTTGACATGGGCATTTTCGGGGGAATTATTGTCGGGCTGGGAGTCGCAAGACTGCACAACAATCATAGTGCAGGGGTGTCAGGTGCGCGCTCTTTTTTTGGCGGCTTGCGGTCGGTGCCGGTGATTTCAGCTGGAGTATATGTCGCAATCGGTATTCTTGCCTTTTTTGTCTGGCCGCTGGCAGCCGAGGCGGCATACTCGCTGGCAAGCCTGACAGTCAAGGCAGATAACGGCGGGGTCATGCTCTACGGTTTTCTTGATCGCCTGCTTATGCCCTTCGGGCTTGAGCGGGTGTTCACGCAACCCTTCCGGCAGACAAGCACGGGGGGAATAGCCCTGATTGACGGGGTGAAGTACCACGGTCTTGAGAACATCTTTACGGCCGAGCTCACCTCGCCTTCGATAACCGCGATATCGCCAACTACCACAAGATTTATGAGCGGGCTGTACCCCTTTGTCATGTTCGGACTGCCCGGCGGGGCACTGGCCTTGTATTGCTCGGCGGATAAGCGGAAAAAGGCTGCCGGGGGCTTTTTGTTTTTCGCTTCGCTGGCCGCAATAATTGCAGGCGTGACCGAGCCGCTTGAGTACACCTTCCTGTTTTTTGCCCCGGTACTCTATTTGGTTCACTGCATTTTTGCCGGGGCATCGCACCTGATAACCTTTATTTTGCGGACCGGGGTGGGGACAACCTTCTCGGGCGGGCTTCTTGATTTGCTGTTCTGCGGGATTCTTCAAGGGAACGGCAGGACGCGCTGGGTAATGATACCCGTTGTCGGGGCATTTTACTTTCTTATTTATTTCTTCTTCTTCAGCTGGATAATAAGAAGATACGAGTCGATAAATTCCAAAGCCGTAGATCTGCCGAAAGTCAAAGAAACCGCCACTCCGCCGGTCTCGGAGTGAGTCGGGCCGGCGCCGATTATTGACAAAAACGACCTTGCCATGCCGGTGAAATTCGGCAAAAAGACAATACTTTAATATTGACAAAACCAGCCTTATGTGATATGATAATCAGGCAATCAAAAATGCGCCCGGTATTTTCAGGGTGCAAAGTTGCAGGCCGAAAGGCCTACGCGGCGTTAGCTCAGCTGGATAGAGTGATTGGCTACGAACCAATAGGTCAGGGGTTCGAGTCCCTTACGCCGCGCCAGCGAAATGCCTTTATCCGTAAAGCGATAAAGGCATTTTTTATTAGTTTTTTTGAATCGTTAGATGATTTGAAAGGTGCAGAAAAGTCGGGTGCCGCAGACGAAAAACCAAAGAGCATAAGCATGCAAAAAAGCCTTGTAAATCAAGGCTTTTTGCACATATGAACAGGTCTGATGCCGGTTATTTAGTATACGGGTTAGATGTCAGCCTTCACGAGCAGACGATTTGATAATTATTTACCCAGCACACGTGCGAGAAATTCGCGGGTCCTTTCTTTTTCGGGATGATTGAAGATCACCTCGGGAGTATTATCCTCTTCTATGACTCCCTTATCCATAAAGACCACACGGTCGGAGACATCGCGTGCAAAGCTCATCTCGTGGGTGACGACCAGCATTGTAAGGCCGCTCTGGGCAAGCGACTTCATGACCGACAGCACCTCGCCCACCATTTCGGGGTCAAGGGCTGAGGTGGGTTCGTCAAAGAGCATTACCTCGGGCGACATTGAGAGGCTGCGGGCAATCGCAACCCGCTGTTTCTGTCCGCCCGAGAGCTGGGCGGGCTTGGCGTTTATAAACTGTTTCATACCCACTTTGTCAAGGTACTCCATGGCAATGGCCCGGGCCTCATCGCGTGAGCGTTTCAGCACCTTGACCTGGCCGATGACACAGTTTTCAAGAGCAGTCATGTTGTTGAAAAGATTGAATTGCTGGAAAACCATCCCCACACGGGCGCGGTAGCGATATAAAGAGTCAATCTCGGTCTGAATGTTTTTTCCGTTGTACAGGATCTCGCCGGAGGTCGGGGTCTCGAGCAGGTTGATGCAGCGGAGCATGGTGCTTTTGCCGGAGCCCGACGACCCGATTATTGTGACCACCTCGCCACGGTTGACCGAGAGGTTGATGTCAAGGAGCACCTCATGGTCTCCGAAACGTTTGCGGAGATTGCGCAGCTCGATCACCGGACCGCTGTGGCTGTTATTCCGCTCAGTCATTCGGCACAGCTCCCCCTTTGTCGATATGTATTTCGGCCTCGGGCGCCGTCTGGGAGCCGAAGATGACATAGGTGTCCTTGCCCGCAAGCTTTTTCTCGAAAAGTCGCAGAAGCCGTGTGATGGTATAGGTCATGATAAAGTAAAGTATGCAGACTACAAAGTAGGTCTGGAAGGTCTGGAAGTTCTGGCGCTTGATGATTCCCGCAAAGTAATAAAGCTCGGTGACGCCAATGACATTGAGAACCGAAGTATCCTTGATGTTTATTACAAATTCGTTGCTGACCGAGGGCAGGATATTGCGCAATACCTGCGGAATTACGACATGGAACATGGTTTGCCAGTGGGTCATACCGATGGCAGCAGCCCCTTCAAACTGTCCCTTGTCAATAGAAATAATACCTCCTCGGACTATCTCTGCCATGTAGGCGCCCGTGTTGATAGAGACAATAAAGATACCGGCCGGGACAAGCGGCAGGGTGACGCCGTCGGTGGCGAAGGCATAGCCCCAGTATATGACCATTGCCTGTACCATCATCGGTGTGCCGCGGAAAATCTCGACATAAGCCGCGATTATGATATTGATTATTCTTTGGAGTGTTTTGATAAACCGGTTTTTCGACTCAGGGGCTGTGCGGATTATTCCGGCAAGCAGTCCGATAATAAGACCGATGACTGTACTGATAAGAGATATCAGCAGGGTAAAACCCACCCCGCGCAGAAGGTCGGGGTAGTATTTTATCGCTATGTTTGCGACATCACGAAAAAACTGCATTATTTTTTCTTATATATGACCACGAGTGTGGACATGTAGTAAACATCTGTAAAATCGATCTGTTCTTCGCGCTCGGCCGTGGGGCTCATGCCTGCGATAATGGCGTCAACCGCGCCCGACTGGACTGCGGGAATAAGTGAATCCCACTCATACTTGTAAATCTCAAGCTTCATGCCGAGCTTGTCGGCAATATACTGGGCAATTCTGACGTCGTAGCCGTTAGCATAATAGTTTGCCCCTTCGTCATTGGCGATTCTTACGGCTCCATATGAGAAATCCGAGGTCTCGGTCCAGTTGTAGGGTTCGTAGGCACACTCCATGGCAACCTTGAGAACGCCGTTTGGTGTTGCAGGCGGTTCGGAAACAAGGGAATAAGAGGTCAGTTTTTCGCCTGCACTGAGCCTTATCATTTCAAGCATGAGATTGTCGCGAACCTCGTCGGTGATGGTGGCGAGCACTTCGTTAATGCGCTCTCTGAGCTCCGATCCGGTCTTAAGACCGACCGCAATGCCGACATCGGCGGCGGTAACTGTAAATCCTGTCTCGTTATTCACGAAGTGCAGATAATCAAGACTTGAGTCGCTTGAGCATACAGAGCGGGCGGTAGGCTCCTCGGCTATATAGCCGTCAATGGTGCCGGCCTTGAGGGCGACCAGCATATCTGCGAACTCGGGGAAGGTTTTGAGCTTGACATCCTCTATCTGTTTTGCCGCTTCCGCGTGGAAGGTACCTGCCTGTGCGCCGATTGTCATGCCTTTAAGGTCGGCTATGGATTTGGCTTCGGCAATATTGCCGGCTCCGCCGGCACCGGGTGTGCAGGAGACAAGTGTCAATGCGAGGATGAATGTGGCGAGAATTGCTGAAAATGTCCTTTTCATGTTTTTTATCCCCTTCTTTAAAATTAGTGTTTCCGATATTAAATAAAGGCCGTGACAGGCCCTGCCACGGCAATAAACACCAAAATACTTTGTATGTATTGTGCTATATTGCTATGATAGCGCTCCACTTGCGTGACAGTTTGACGCATATTCTGCGCCACCCCAGCATCGGTGACTTCATTCAGGTACACCGAGCTTCGGCGAAAACCCCTTTCGGCCGATGGTGAATGACCCGCTTGTCCCGGCTTACTATTGATTTCCGCGCCTCTATCAATTGCTGATAAGTTATATTATCATACATCGGCGAATATTTCAAGTATCATATAAAAATATTAATAATTCGGCACTTTACACAAATACATTGTTTGATCGTCAAAATATTTCAAACGAAGAACCTGACATGAATCCGACTCTCCTGTCTGGCGGATTATCAACGAAGGCACTATTATGTATCGATTGACATTATATTTTATACGCTGTATAATTATTAAAGATTATTTAAAAGCTGAGCAATAATTATGAATAATAAACTTCCACTCACACTGTTTTTTGCAAGTGAGATCTCCCCACTTTTGCAAAATTTTTTCCCCAGGCACCGGTGGGGAATTTTTATGTAAACCCAGTGACTTTCCCGTAAGTTTTTTATGTGTTTAGTACAGCTTCGCGC
>JAAYHB010000019.1 GCA_012727435.1 Clostridiales bacterium
CGGTGAGGCTATAATTGACTGCCTGATTCCGTACACCATGGCAGAGATGATAAACCAGATTAAGGCAGGCTGCGAATTTGAGATCCTGCTGAAATACGGCGGGATACTGCTCGCCATGGCGCTCGTCTCGCTTTTCTTCGGAGCCGCCGCCGGATTTACCGCGGCCAGAGCCTCAGCGGGGTTTGCCCGCAACCTGCGGCGCGACATATACTACCGCGTGCAGTCATTTACATTTGAGAACATAGACAAATTTTCGGCCTCGTCGCTGGTCACCCGCATGACCACCGACGTGAGCAATGTCCAGATGGCTTTCATGATGATAATCAGGATTGCCGTCCGCGCGCCGCTGATGTTTATTTTCTCGATAATAATGGCCTACATCATGGGCGGGGCGCTGGCGACCATGTTTGTGGTGGTTGTCCCGCTGCTCGGATTCGGGCTCTTTTTGATATCCAGGTTCGCCATGCCGGCCTTCAGGCGGGTTTTCGGCAAATACGATGCACTGAATGAATCTATTGCCGAGAATGTCAGGGCGGCGCGCACCGTCAAGGGCTTTGTGCGGGAGGAATACGAAAAGCAGAAATTTGCCGCGGCCGCCGAGGGCATACGGCGGGATTTCACCCGTGCCGAGCGGATTGTGGCGCTCTCCAGCCCGCTCATGCAGGTCTGTTTTTATTTCAACATGGTATTTGTCCTTTTGGTTGGCTCAAGGCTTGTGATTACAAGTCGGGGACAGTATATTGATGTCGGCCAGCTCTCGGCCATGCTCACCTACGGCGCCCAGATTCTCTTTTCTCTCATGGCGCTGGCGATGATATACGTGATGATTACCATATCGGCAGCCTCGGCACGGCGGATTTCCGAGGTGCTCGACGAGGAGCCGGCGATGAAGAACCCCGATAATCCGATAACCGAGGTGTCCGACGGTTCGATTGAGTTTGACGGGGTGATCTTTAAGTACTCCGAACGCGCCGAGCGGCCTACCCTCTCGGACATAAACCTCAAAATCAAATCCGGCGAGACGATAGGCATCCTCGGCGGCACCGGCTCGGGCAAATCGACGCTGGTGCAGCTAATCCCGCGCCTCTACGACGTCACCGAAGGAAGTGTTAAGGTCGGGGGAATTGACGTGCGCCGGTACGACATTACCGCGCTGCGCGAGCAGGTTTCGATGGTGCTTCAGAAAAACCTGCTCTTCTCGGGGACAATCAAGGATAATCTGCGCTGGGGCAACGAAAATGCCACCGACGAGGAGCTTCGCGAGGCCTGCCGGCTTGCCATGGCAGACGGTTTTGTGAGCTCCTTCCCGCAGGGGTATGACACTGTTATCGAGCAGGGCGGGACCAACGTCTCGGGCGGGCAGCGGCAGCGGCTTTGCATCGCACGGGCGCTGCTCAAACGCCCCAAAATCCTGATTCTCGACGACTCGACCAGCGCCGTCGACACGAGAACCGACGCGCAGATACGCAAAAACCTCAGGGATTTTATGCCCGAGACCACGAAAATAATAATCGCCCAGCGGGTGGCGTCGGTCATGGACGCCGACCGTATAATAGTCATGGATGGCGGCAGGATTGTAGCCTGCGGCACGCATGACGAGCTGCTCAGATCAAGCGAAATCTACCGTGAAATCTACTCACAGCAGATAAAGGGAGGTGAGGATCATGCCGGCTGAGGCAAAGGCAATGCCAAATGCGAGGCACCATTTAAGGCCGAAGGCCAAAAAGGGCACCTTCCTGAGACTTATAAAGACGCTGTTTAAATTCTATCCGGTCCTGCTCCCGGTGACTATTGTCTGTATCCTCTTTTCTTCGACGGTCTCGGCCATCCCCTCGCTTTTTGTGCAAAAGATAATCCAGATAATAGAGCAGAACCATGCTTCGGGTGACTGGGAAACCGCATTTTCGCAAATACTCCCGCTGGTATTGGTTCTTGCCTCGTTTTACCTGCTCTCGCTGCTCTCGATGTTGCTCTACACGCAGCTCATGGCCTATATCACGCAGGGCTTTCTCTTCAAGCTTCGCCGCGCGATGTTCGACGGGATGCAGAGCCTGCCTGTTCGGTACTTCGACACGCACAAGCACGGCGACATCATGAGCCATTATACAAACGACATCGACACGCTGCGCCAGCTTGTCTCTCAATCGCTACCGCAGCTTCTCCAGTCGGGGATGATAGTCTCGGTGCTGCTTGGCATTATGATGTACTACTGCGGCTGGCTGACCCTGCTTTTGCTGCTCGGCGTTGTCGCAATGGTCATAGTGTCAAGAAAGGTGGGCGGCGGTTCGGCCCGCTACTTTGTGCGGCAGCAGGCGGCGCTCGGCCGGACCGAGGGTTACATTCAGGAGATGATGAACGGACAGCGCGTGGTCAAGGTTTTCTGCCATGAAGAGGAGAGCAAAAAGGGCTTTGACGAGGTCAATGAAGCTCTGTACCTCGACAGCCGCCGGGCGCACGCATACGCAAACATGCTGGGGCCGATTATCTTCAATATCGGAAATGTGCTGTATGTGCTTGTGGCCCTTGTGGGCGGCCTGCTCATGCTGGGGAACGTGCCTAACTTCAGCTTCTCGGGTATGCCGATAGGCATCAGCATTATTGTGCCCTTCCTCAACATGACAAAGCAATTTACCGGCAACATTAATACCCTCTCTCAGCAGTTGAACTCAATTATAATGGGTCTGGCCGGGGCCGACCGGGTATTTACCCTCATGGACGAGGCTCCCGAGGTAGATGACGGGTCGGTCACTCTGGTCAACGCCAAAATCGACCGCGACGGGAATATAACCGAGTCCCCGACCCGTACAGGGCTCTGGGCTTGGAAGTGCCCGCAGGAGGACGGGAGCGTAAAATATGTAAAGCTCGAGGGGAACGTCGAGCTTGTCAACGTGGATTTTGCCTACGAGCCCGGCAAGCCGGTGTTGCACGGGGTGTCGGTTTACGCCCGGCCAGGACAGAAGGTGGCCTTTGTGGGCGCGACCGGTGCCGGAAAGACCACGATAACCAACCTGCTCAACCGCTTCTACGAGGCCGACGGCCGAATAACATACGACGGCATAGACATCAAAAAGATAAAAAAGGCCGACCTGCGCCGCTCGCTCGGCATAGTCCTGCAGGATACCGACCTTTTCTCGGGTACAGTTATGGAAAATATCCGCTACGGGCGGCTTGACGCCACCGACGACGAGTGCCGCGCCGCGGCAGCCCTCGTGGGTGCCGACGACTTTATAACCCGCCTGCCCGACGGGTACGACACCATGCTGACAAACAACGGCGCAAATCTCTCACAGGGGCAGCGGCAGCTTATTGCTATCGCCCGCGCCGCGGTGGCCGACCCGCCGGTCATGATTCTCGACGAGGCGACCTCCTCAATTGACACCCGCACCGAGGCGGCGGTCCAGCGCGGAATGGATAAGCTCATGGAAGGGCGGACGGTCTTCGTAATCGCCCACCGGTTATCTACCGTCATGAACTCAGATGTGATTATGGTCCTTGAGAACGGGCGTATCATCGAGCGCGGCAGCCACGAAAAGCTGATTGCCGAAAAAGGCACCTACTACCAGCTCTACACCGGGGCATTTGAACTTGAATGAATATAACCAAAAGGCTCGGGCCGGACAACTGTCCGGCCCGAGCCTTTTGCATATTGGGGGCGCCGCTCCCGCCCCCCCCGATTAAACCCCTTTTAAAAAGGGGTTTAAGAATCCCCGAAAACTATCAGCACGGGGGCTTTGCCCCACACCCCCTCAACTGACAAAACTATATACCAAGCATCGCAGAAGCAATACCGAAATAAATAAGCAGCGCCAGCGCGTCGACGATTGTGGTAATCAGCGGGCTGGCCATCACCGCAGGGTCAAGTCTGACAAGCTTCGCCAAAAGCGGCAGCACCGCCCCGACCAGTTTCGAGGTGATGACCACCAGAAGAATCGTCAGCGACACAATCAGGGCTATGTTGACCGGCACCCTGTCGACCAGCAGCGCTTTTGTAAAGGCGGCGGCCGAGAGCACCAGACCGCAGAGCAGCGACACCCGGATCTCCTTCCATACCACCGGGAAGAGATTCTTGAATTCGACCTCACCGAGCGATATACTGCGGATAATTGTCACCGAAGCCTGCGAGCCGGCATTGCCGCCGGTGTCCATGAGCATCGGGATGAATGCGGTGAGAATTGCGTATAGCCCGAGCGCGTTTTCGTAGTGCATGATTATCCTGCCGGTAAAGATTGCCGAGACCATTAGGAGCAGCAGCCAGGGTATGCGCTTTTTGAATATTGATATTGCGCCGGTTTTCAGATACGGCTTGTCCGCCGGGGTGACTGCCGCCATCTTTGCGATGTCCTCGGTAGCCTCGTTTTCAAGCACATCCAAAGCGTCGTCGACCGTCACAATACCGACCAGCCTGCCCTCGCTGTCGACCACCGGCAGGGCCAGAAGGTCGTATTTTGCTATGAGCATGGCGGCGGTTTCCCGGTCATCGGTGGTCAGCACCGAGGCGGGGTCGGGGTCCATGAGGTTTTTGATTTTTTCTTCCGGGTCGCCGAAGAGCAGGTCGCTGAGCTCAAGCATGCCTATCAGCTTTCTGCCGTTGTCTATGACATAGAGAGTGTAGATCGTTTCTTTGTCGTAACCGGTTTTCCTTATGTGGGCTATTGCTTCGTTCACCGTCATCTCGCCCTTAAGGGTCGCGTACTCTGAAGTCATGATACTGCCGGCGCTGCCCTCGGGGTAGGCTAAGAATCTGTTGATAGTGGCTCGGGTTTCGGGCGAGACGTTCTGAAGCACCCGCTTTACCACATTGGCCGGCAGCTCCTCGAGCATATCGACCACGTCGTCGGTGAACAGCTCCTCGGTTATCTGATTTAGCTCGCTGTCGGTCAGCGCGGCGATTATCCGCTCTTTGTCGTCATTGTCGAGCTCTGCGAAAATTTCGGCGGCGGTGTCCTTTTTGAGCATCCTGAAAACCGCGGGCTGCTGCGACAGCGGCAGGCGCGAGAGGAATTCGGCGGCGTCGGCGGGGTAGAGCTTGTCAAGCTCGTGCATGAGGCTTGTATATTTTTTTTCGTCAAGTAATTGCCTGAGATTCTCGAAGTTTTCCATAGTGCAGCTCCTTCCCGCGGGTTGTTTTCGGTCGGTTTGCGTCAACACGACATACATATTATATAAGATTTTAATAAATAAAAATACCATAAAAAAACGATTTGCGCATAAAAACGCCCCCGGTGTGGCCGGGAACGTTTTTATGTGTTTTTTGTGCGGTATCAATACATATCGTTCATGCCGGCGCCGGGAGCGGGAGCGGGATTCTTTTCCTTTATCTCGGCTACAAGCGCTTCGGTGGTGAGGAAGATGCTTGCAATCGAGGCCGCGTTCTGCAGGGCCGAGCGGGCAACCTTGGTCGGGTCGACAATGCCGGCAGCCATCATGTCGCAGTAGGTTTCGTTGTAAGCGTCAAAGCCGTAACCCACCTTGCCGCTGCTCATAATCTTGTCGACCACAACGCCGCCGTCAAAGCCTGCGTTGATGGCAATCTGGCGTGCAGGCTCCTCAAGCGCCCGTACGACAATCTTCACGCCGGTTTTCTCGTCGCCCTCGACGGTGTCGATAAGCTTGGCAACTTCGTTTATTATATTTAGGTATGCGGTTCCGCCGCCCGGGACGATACCCTCCTCAACCGCAGCGCGGGTAGCGTTGAGAGCGTCCTCGATGCGGAGTTTCTTTTCCTTCATTTCGGCCTCGGTCGCGGCACCGACCTTAATCACGGCTACGCCGCCCGAGAGCTTGGCTAAGCGCTCCTGAAGCTTTTCGCGGTCAAAGTCGGAGGTTGTGGTTTCAATTGCGGCCTTGATCTGGGCAATACGCGCCTTGATGTCTGCCGGGTCGCCGGCACCACCCACAATAATCGTGTTTTCTTTATTGACCTTGACCTGTCTTGCGCGGCCGAGTTGTTCAATTCTGGCTTCCTTGAGCTCAAGGCCAATCTCGGAGGAGATAACCTCGCCGCCGGTGAGGACCGCGATGTCACGCAGCATTTCCTTGCGGCGGTCGCCGAAGCCGGGGGCCTTGACCGCAACGCAGATAAATGTTCCGCGCAGCTTGTTGAGCACCAGCGTAGTCAGGGCTTCACCTTCGACGTCCTCGGCGATTATCAGCAGTTTCTTGCCGGCCTGAACAACCTGCTCGAGCAAGGGGAGGATTTCCTGGACATTTGAGATTTTCTTGTCGGTTATAAGAATCAGCGGGTCGTCAAGCACGGCCTCCATTTTCTCCATGTCGGTGGCCATGTAGGGCGAGAGGTATCCGCGGTCAAACTGCATGCCCTCGACAACCTCGCAATAGGTGTCGGCCGACTTTGACTCCTCGACAGTGATAACGCCGTCGTTGGTCACCTTCTGCATCGCGTCGGCAATCAGCCTGCCTATGACCTCGTCGGACGATGCAATTGTACCGACTCTGGCAATATCCTCAGAGCCGTTGACCGGCTTGGAGTTGGCAACCAGGCACTCGACTGCACGGTCAACCGCTTTCTTGATGCCCTTGCGGAGAATCATCGGGTTGGCGCCGGCGGTCACGTTCTTCATGCCCTCGCGGATGAATGCCTGGGCGAGCAGGGTCGCGGTGGTCGTGCCGTCGCCGGCGACATCGTTGGTCTTTGTGGCGACCTCCTTGATGATCTGTGCGCCCATGTTTTCAACTTCGTCTTCAAGCTCGATTTCCTTGGCGATTGTCACGCCGTCGTTTGTCACCAGCGGGGACCCGTATTTTTTATCGAGAATTACGTTCCTGCCCTTCGGCCCGAGGGTGATTTTTACCGTATCGGCAAGTTTATCGACGCCGCGGAGCAGGGCGTTCCTTGCTTCGATTCCGTAGAGTAGCTGCTTTGCCATGTTTGTTTTTCCTCCCTAATATCTCAATTTTAATAATCAGAATTCAACGATAGCCAGAATATCGCTCTGACGTACGATGGTGTAATCGACGCCGTCGCATTTGACCTCGGTTCCGGCATATTTGGATGTGATGACCTTGTCGCCTACCTTGACGGTCATCTGGACTTCTTTCCCGTCAACCATGCCGCCCGGGCCAACAGCAACGACTTCGGCAACCTGGGGCTTTTCTTTTGCCGCCGCGGTAAGGATGATTCCGGCCTTTGTCTTTTCTTCGGCCTCAAAGGGCTTGATTACAACTCTGTCGGCAAGTGGAATAATTTTCATCTTTGCTGTTCCTCCTGTTGTTATAGTGATTTATTATCCGTTTTGGCACTCGACATATATGAGTGCTAATTGACTGTGCATATTTTAATACAAAACCTTAAAAAAATCAATACCGAAACGCGAATATTCACAAAATGTTAACATTTTTTTAATATAACCCTCTCGGTCTGCTAAAATTCGACCGGCAAAGGAATATCAGGCTGTGCTGCGTCATAAGAATTGGAAAAGTAAAACTATAAACTGCCGGGTAAGAATGCGCACGATTAAATACAGCCGGCAGCTTCAGCAGACCTTTCCGCAAGGTGCCAGAGAAAAATTCTCTGCAGCCTGTCTTAAGGATATTTTTAACTGGTAAAAGGTGATTTTATACATCATTCGGTATTGGAGGGAGCCCGTGCTTGAATTTTTCAACAGGTACATATTCGGGGTCATGGTGCCGCTGGCGCTGATTGCCGCAGGGGTGTTTTATGCGCTGCGACTGTGGCGGCTGTGGCTCCGGCATCCCGGGTTGATAATCTACGGTATGCTCGGCCGGGGCGCCGGGGCAGGCATGCCGCCGCTGCGCGCATTGTCGCTGGCTCTGGCCGGGACGCTCGGTGTGGGGAATATCGTCGGCGTCGCCTCTGCGGTGTACCTCGGAGGCCCCGGCGCGGTATTCTGGATGTGGATAAGCGCGCTGGCGGCAATGCTCCTCAAGTATGCCGAGACGGTAATCGCGCAAAATCACCGGCGCTCCGGGCGCGACGGCGAGTACCACGGCGGCCCGATGTTTTATATCAGGGATTTTTTCGGCTCGCGCGGCCTTGCCTTTTCCGGCAGGCTTCTGGCTTCACTGTTTGCCCTTTTGTGTATAATTGACTCTCTGACAATGGGCTGCGTCATTCAGGTCAACGCGGTCACCCGCGCATTTTATGGCGTGATGGGGCTAGACACCGCGCTTTGCGGCGGGGTTTTTGCCTTCCTTGCAGTGGCGGTAATTGTCACCGGCGCGAAGGGAATCTCGGAGCTGACCGAGCGGCTGGTGCCCTTTATGACGGTGCTTTATGTTGTGCTCTCGCTCACCGTCATGCTCAAGCGCTCACAAGACGTACCGGCAGCCTTCGGCAGGATTTTCTCGGGAGCCTTCTCGCTCAGGAGCGCCGGCGGGGGGGCTGCGGGATATGTGATTTCACGGGCGATCAGGTTCGGGGTGATGCGCGGTTTGATGTCAAACGAGGCCGGCTGCGGCACCGCACCGATAGCCCACGCCGGCTCGAGCGCGCGCCACCCCTGCGAGCAGGGGTTTTTAGGAATTTTCGAGGTATTTGTCGACACCATACTGCTCTGCACGATGACCGCGATAGTCATTATGATTGGATATGACAAGGCCGCCGCGTACGGCGAGGACCCGATGATGATGACACTTGCAGCCTATTCGTCGGTGCTCGGCGGCTGGTCGGAGTATTGCATGTGCGTAATGGTGCTTTTTTTCGGGTTTGCCACAGTCATATGCTGGGCGCATTACGGGATGGAATGTATTCTGTATTTATCCGAAAAGAAAATCACAAGGTATCTTTTTATTGCCGCATACGCGGCGGCGATGCTCTGGGGGGCGGTCAGCGAGCCGGGCGGGATATGGGGGGCTGCCGACTTTGCTCTCGGGGCCATGACCCTGCTCAATCTCTGCGTCGTCTGCCCTATGAGCGGGGAGGTGGTAAAGCTCACGGGTGATTATATCAGGGCAAGGCTTGAAAAACGCAGCACGAAGGGTGCTGCATCAAGCGCAAACACTTACCCGCCAAGACGGGATCCTGGATAGTGTTTTCGGGAAAATTACAAAACCCGAAATCTCTTTATGAAAGACACACCAGAGGCCGCTGCTTTTTCGCCGGCCTCTTTTTCGGTCATGGGCTCCGAGATGAAGGCTATACGGCCTTCTTCGCGCAGAACATTGCCGAGACTGCCGAAGCTGCGCCCGAGCATATCGACACTACCCGGGACGTCGGAAAAGATAAAGCAAAAACGGCAGGAATAGTTACCAAAATCAGCGACTTCATCTCTTTTGGCGGGGTCCCAGTGCAGCTTTCTTGCCGAAGAGCCGATATTCACGGCAATGTCGGCGATATCGGCGACCACCGCGCTGGCGGTAGGCAGCCGCCCGGCGCCCGGGCCGTAGAACATGACCCGACCTATCAGGTCGCCTGCCACGAGAATCCCGTTGAACACGTCGTTGACGCCGAAAAGCGGATTTTCCGGCCCGACAAAGTGCGGGGCCACCATTGCAAGCACCCTGCCGTCCACAAGCTCGGTGTGTGCGATGAGCTTTATGGAACAGCCGAAGCCGGCGGCGGTCTTAATGTCCTCCTGCGTGATGCCGGTTATACCCTCGGTATGGATGGTATCCGGGTTGACCAGCTTCCCGAAGGCCAACGCCGCAAGGATAACAATCTTGCGGGCGGCATCGGCACCGCTAACATCGTCTGCGGGATTGGCCTCGGCATAGCCCAAAGCCTGTGCTTCGCCGAGAGCCTCTGAATAACCGATATTATCGCGCCCCATGCGGGTCAGAATATAGTTCGTGGTGCCGTTCAGAATGCCGCTGATCGATATTATGCCATTTGCGGCAAGGTCGTTGATGAGCGGGCGGATAATGGGGATTCCGCCCCCGACGCTGCCCTCGAACAGGTAGCGCACGCCGTTTTTTGCGGCGATGTCGAGCAGCTCGGCGCCGAACTTAGCCACAACCTCCTTGTTCGGGGTCACGACATGCTTGCCGGCCATGAGCGCGGCCTTTGTATATTCGTACGCCGGGTGCGAGCCGCCGAGCATTTCGGCGACTATTTTTATTTCGGGGTCATTCAGGATAATATCGAAGTTTCGGATTATGCGGTTTTTCCAGGGACTGTCGGGAAAATCGCGGCGGTCGAGTATATACTTGATATTGACCGGGCAGCCGACATAGCGCTCAATCTGGATTCTGTTCTCTGTGAGCACCTCGACCGTGCCCGAGCCGATATTTCCGAATCCCAGCAGTGCAATATTTATCATGTTGCAATACCGTCCTTGCGATGAGAAGCTGAAAGACGCAACTATTATAACATATTTTATTCCGCAGCGCAAACAAAAGTATTGAAAAAAAGCCAAAAATATGATAAAATTAATCACCAAAACACCTTTTTTTGGCGAAAGGAAGCAAAAATGAGTTCCCCGATCGGAAGCAAGAACAATGTCAAGATTTTTGTGCTGTATCTTATGGAGAACATAGGATACCCGCTTGATTTTGTGACGATAAACGACATAGTTATGCAGACCGATTATGTGATGTATCTTGACTTTGCCGAGAGCTTCAACGAAATGCTTGACTCGGGGCTTATCGAAGAGCTGAAAAACCGGGTGGGCGATCCTGAATACGTGGTGACCGAAAAGGGGAGATGCGTCGCCCGCGAACTGAGATCCGATATCCTGCCCTCAATACTCGACAAGTCGCTTGCCTGCGCGCTGCGCTACATAGACTTCAGCCGGCGGGGAATAGAAGCAAACTGCACCATTGAGCCGCGCGAGGACGGCAGATATGACTTTAACTGCTCCTTTGAGGAAAAGCGCAACAAGATCTTCAGAATATCGCTTGTGGTCGATTCGTTTGACCGCGCCAAGCGGATGAAGGACAACTTCATCAACCGGCCAGAGGTCATCTACCGCGGGGTTTTCGCCCTGCTTGCCGGGAATGTGAATTACCTTTTCGACTGAAAGGGCGATAGTATATGCCGGATTCCGATAAAGTGTGCGGGTTAATTGTGAACAAATTGTAAATTTTTTTGCATGCTGCCATGAAAATATCAGCTAAAACCACGACTTAATTAGGCAAAATGTGCAATTTTTATAGGTAAATATTGTAACGATTGTACATGAAAGTTGCAAATGCACCTATTACCATATAGAAATAATTTCCAGCATGGGGCTTGACATAATTAATTTTGGTGATATAATGAAAATGCCAAAAAGGAATGATGCGGCAAAGATTTTTTGCTGATTTTACAGGAAGCGGCTGTTGCATGAGTCAAAAAAACAACCCGGAAAAGACTGCGGTGTCGGTGCTTGTTGCCAAGGTGAAAAAGGGTGATCAGGCTGCTTTTGACAGGCTGCTGCGACTTTATGAGCCGATGATACGGTCAACGGTGGCTCAGTTCGCCAGGGGCAAAAATGACGCCGAGGACCTCCATCAGGAAGCGCTGGCGGTATTCTACCGGGCAATTATGACATTTGACACCGAGCAGCCGGGCGTGGAGTTCGGACTCTATGCCAAAATCTGTATTACAAACGCCCTGATAACTCAGGCGCGCGCGGCACGGCGCCGGGCGGGAAACACAGTCGCCTCGCTTGAGTACAGCGATTATTCGAGATACCGTGCGGAGGGCGACAATCCGGCCGGCCTGATTATAGAGAGGGAAAACGAGAAGGCGCTGCGCAGGTTTATCAAACAGAATCTTTCTGAATATGAAAACAGGGTGTTTACCCTTTACATATCGGGTCTTAGCTCGGCTGAAATATCAAAACGGTTGTCTCGGCCTGAAAAATCAATCGACAACGCGCTCTACCGCATAAAGCGGAAGCTGCGCACTCTTCTGGAGAAGAACGGGCATATGTGATATCGTAGATTAAAATTTTCGGTCAAAAAAGGTTCCAACGTGTCTGCCGGCATGACAGGACATAGTTCCTTTATTGCCGGCCAAAGGACAACATCACGGGACATCTCGACTATATGCCCGGATAGCTTAAACAGAGCGTTGACAGGCTTCAAAGGTGTCGGTTTAAATCCGTCTCCGGGTAATTAATCCATATTCAAAGCGAGGTTCAAAAGGCGATGTTGAACGAAGAAGTTAAGGTTGGAACCGTCGACGAGACCGAGTATGAGGACGAGACTCTCGTTTGCAAGGAATGCGGGAAAGAGTTCGTGTTCACTGCCGGCGAGAAGCGGTTCTATGCTCAAAAAGGCTTCCAGAACAAGCCGAAGAGCTGCAAGGTTTGCCGGGATGCAAGGAAAAACGCGGGGAAGGCCCCTCGTGAGTACTTTACAACCGTCTGTGCGGATTGCGGCGGGGAAGCCAAGGTGACCTTCCAGCCTTCGAGCGACAGACCCGTATACTGCAGCGCCTGCTTCGAGAAAAGAAGAAAAGCGCAGCAGGAAGCGCAGTAATCCACATCGGTATCATGGACGCGCGTCTTGCGTCTCGGTGATATAGGTAGTCGGGACCAACAGTCGCAGGTGGTTACACCTGCGGCTGTTGGTTTTTTTACTGAGAGCAGCTATTCAAGTATATTTGTGGTTATCATGTCGACGCCGAAGGCGATGAGTTCTTCTGCCCGGGCGAGGTCGTTTACCGTCCAGCAGTTGAGGGTGATGCCGGCGGCCTTTATGGCGGCAGTATTTTCGGCATTCAGCGCCTCGTGGTTGATATCAAGGTCGAATTTGTGCTCGAGCAGCCGCCCGATGAGCGTGTCGTCATAGGTTGAGGTGAGGAACTGGGCAGGCTGTTCAGGGTACTTCTGGCGCAGCAATACAAGGTTGTTAAAGGAGAAGGATATGAAAATCACGTTCTGAAGATAACCGAGCGACTCTATGGTGTCGCATATTCTGTATATTTCTTCCTCGGTCATCTCGCCCTTGAGCTCGAGTACGGCGACCTTGCCGTACTTTTTGTTTATCAGTATGTATTCCTCAAGCGTCGGGATGCGCAGGTCGCTCCGTACTCTTGTCCCGTCAATTTCGGTCAGCACCAGCGAGCGGAGAGTGTCGAAGGTCGACTGCTCGACCGTGAGGCTGTCGATTCCCACACGGGCGGTGGTCTTGTCGTGGAAGAGGACGAATTTACCGTCGCCCGTGCGCCGGATGTCGGTTTCGATTCCGTAGTAGCTGCGGTTTGCGGCGGCTACAAAGGCCGAGTTGGTGTTCTCGCGCTCGATACCCGAAAGCCCCCGGTGGGCGATCATCTTGACGTTCTTTTTATCGGGGATTTTAATGGTGTCCATGGCAGCTTCCTTTCGTTATTCGGAAAATTTATACATCTAAGTATAACATACGCCGCTTCTCTTGTCAATGCCGAAGGTGTCGGGCGAGCGGTGAGGCAGGCAAACAAAAAGTTTGTCCGGGACAGGTCTACTGGGGCAGGGCGGCAAATATACTTTAGTGTACCGGAGGGGAGCAGGGAGCTCCTTTGAGGGCGCCCGGGTTCCGCGGATACGGAGGAGACAAAGGAAAGGATGCGGACGGTAATAATTAACCGCGAGGAGGAGAGAACCATCCCCGCTTTCCTTGAGAAAATGCTGCCTTTCCGTCTTACGGACGCGGTTAGAAAGGCAGCGGAGCAGCCCGATGTCGGGATTATCGAGGAAGTCAGGCTCAGACGCGGCAGATGCGCGTCTGTGACCACAGGAGGCCGGAATATAATCCTTGACGTGGTGCTCGGCGGCGAGGAGATGGAGGGCGTTCTCAACCGGCTTTGCGGCGGCTCGCTTTACGCCTTCAGCGACACAATCTGCCGCGGTTACATAACCCTGTCCGGCGGGGTTCGCGCCGGGATATGCGGGAGGGCCGCGACCAGTTCGGGGAAAATAATCGGCGTGAGCGAGGTTTCGTCGATAGTGCTCCGTCTGCCTCACCGCGCGCCCGAAGTGGGGGAAGAGCTCTGCAGGCTGATTAAATCTATGGGGGGACGCGGGGTACTGGTTTATTCTCCTCCGGGAGTCGGCAAGACGACGGTGCTCAGAGGCGCCGCGGCAAAGCTGGCGTCGGGCTCCTGTCCCCTGCGTGTCGCCGTGGTGGACACGCGCGGGGAGCTTTGCGCGGGGCTCGACATGGCCATGATGACAATAGACATTCTTTCGGGCTACCCGCGGGGCGAGGGGATTGAGATAGCCGCCCGGACGCTCGGCGCGCAGGTGATAGTCTGCGACGAGATTGGAGATACCGGCGAAGCCGAGGCGATAATGAGGGTGCACAACTGCGGCGTGCCGCTGCTGGCGTCGGCTCATGCCGCCTCGCTTGACGAACTGATAAAAAAGCCAGGCATCCTCACCCTGCACAAAAGCCGGTGCTTCGGCGCCTACGCGGGGCTGAGCCGGGTATCCGGCCGGCTGTTTGCCTACAATTACGAGATATCGGGCTGGGAGGCGGCAAATGAGCTTATATAAGGTGCTCGGGGCTCTGCTGCTGCTTTTTGGCGGGGTTTTATGCGGACGAGCCCTCTGCCGGAGGGCCGAGGCCGGCCTTTTGCAGACCGAGGGATTTGTGGCGCTCCTCAAATACATACGCAACCAGATAGACTGCTACCTCATGCCGGTTGACAGGATCCTCGCCGGCTGCGACCCCGGGATCCTCATGGCATGCGGGCTTGTGGCCGACGCCGACCTGCGAGAGATAAAGAGCTTTTCAGAACTTCTCGACTGCTGCGAATTGTGTGTTTCCGAGGCGACTGCGGAGCTGCTCCGGAAATTTGCGGGCGAGCTCGGTACAAGCTACCGCGACATGCAGCTTAAAATCTGCGATTATTACATAGGAAAGCTCAGCGCCGAGCGCGACCGGCTGCAGGCCGAGCTGCCGGCGCGGCGGAAAATGATTATGACTATCTGTATATGCGCCTTTGCCGGCGTTGCCTTAATCATGATATAACGGTTTAAGAAAATACCGCAAGCCAAAGGGCTCGACAGCCCGGCGCGGAGGGGGACTTTAAAATGGGCATTTCAATTATACTGAAGGTGGCGGGTATCGGCCTGCTGGTCTCTGCGGCGCTGCAGGTGATGCCCAAACAAAGCCGGGATGAATATTCACCGTATGTCATTTTAGGCGGGTTTCTTGTGGTGTTGCTGATGCTGCTGCCCGAGATCGACGAGCTTTTCGACACGGTCAGGGACATTTTCGGGTTCTGATGGAAAGCTGGCAGATTTGCGGGGTTGCTCTGCTCTTTACCATGGCGGCTGTGGTCGTCCGGCAACTGCGCTCGGAGTTTACGCTTCCGGTCAGGCTTGCCGGCAGCCTCGTTTTGCTCGGAATTGTCGTCGGCATCGGAGTACCGCTTTTCGAGTACCTCGGTCGGCTGATTTCAGTCTCGGCCCTCTCTGAATATGCCGCGATACTGATAAAGGCGCTGGGGATTGCCGTGCTGACGCATATCACCGCCGAGGTCTGCCGGGACTGCGGGGAGAGCTCGGCAGCCTCTTATGTCGAGCTTGCCGGAAAGCTTGAAATACTTCTGCTGAGCCTCCCTCTTATTTTATCAATAATGGAGACGGCGGCAGAGATACTGAACTGGCAGACATGAAAATGAGATTTGCGGCGGCGCTTGTCTTAGCGGTTATTCTTCTTGCAGCCTTCACATCGGTGCTGTCGGCGGTGGATTACGAAGATTTCGGCGAGGAATACCAAGAGATGCTCGACGGCATTCCCGAGGATATCAGGGAGCTGCTCCCCGACGGGATTTTTTCCGAGAACCCCGAGGAAATTTACGGCGCGGTCAGCGAGATAAGCGGTTTTCCGTATATTTTAAGGACGGTGGCTTCGCTCGCGGGCGTCAGGCTCGGCAGCGCGCTGCGGCTCTTTGCCCTGTTGCTCGGGTTGCTGGTGCTCTCGGCACTGCTCCGCTCGGTTCGCGAGCTGGTCAAGTCCCCGGCGCTCTCGCAGGCCGTGTCGCTCTGCAGCATTTCGGCGACTCTCGCGGCGGCGGTGTCGGTGCAGTACGAGATGCTCAGCGCGGTCTCGCGCTTTCTCGACCAGCTGAACCTACTGGTAAACTCCATGATCCCGATAATGGGAGCGCTTTACGCCATGGGGGGCAACGTCTCGGCAGCGGTGACAAACAACAGCGCGATGATGGTATTTCTGGCGGTGACCGAAAACATCTGCAACCGCACGGTAATTCCGGTCACGGCATTCTGCCTGGCGCTGTCATTGGTGTCGGTTTTCGCGCCGGCGATTGACATGCGGGGACTGGCGACAACAATCAAGAAAATCTTTACCTTTATCATCGCATTTGTCATGACCCTGCTCGGTACCGTGCTGGCCATGCAGTCGACCCTGACTGCCGCGGGTGACAGTGTCGCCGCCCGGGCGGCGAAATTTATGGCCGGCAACTTCATTCCGGTGGTCGGGGGCTCGGTCGGAGACAGCCTAAAAACCGTCGCCGGCAGCATCGAGTATATCCGAGCCTGCGTCGGGGTGGGAGGCATCATTATTATAGTACTGCTGCTTCTGCCGACAATCCTCTCGATTGTCGCGACCCGGCTGGCCTTCATGGCGGCAGGGACGGTGTCAAAGCTGCTCGGCTGCAGCGAGGAGTCAAATCTGCTCGGCGAGCTGACCCAGATATACGGCTACCTGCTGGCCGTCGTCAGCTCCTGCTCGGTGCTATTCATATTTGCCTTGACGCTGCTGGCAAGGACCTCGGCGGCAATCGGGTAGGCGGGTACGGCAGGACGGGGAGGGGAGTATCAATGCGTGAATATCTAATGAGTGTGATAGGTGCCGCGCTTTTGGTCGGAGTGATCGGCATGATGGTCCCGACAAGTGCCGGCGAGGGGCTGAAGAGGTATGTCGGGCTCCTCGGCTCGCTGTGTGTCCTCTGTATTCTGATTGCGCCGGCGGCAGAGGTGCTCGAGGCGCTATCCAGGCTGTCCCGGGGAAGGTTGCCCGAGTGGCTCGAGGAAAGCGGGGAGGAATACAGCCAGAAGTATTCGGATTTTCTTCTCTCTGTGGGGAAGGAGAACATAGAGGAGGGGATTGTCGCGCTGCTCGGCGAGCAGTTCGGAATCCCAGAGAGCGAGGTTTCCGTGACTGCCGAGGTGCGCGAGCGTGACCGAGAGCTTGAGGTGGTGCGGGTGACCGTGGTTTTGACCGGCAGGTCGGTGCTCAGGGACCCGTATGCCATCGAAGCCTATATATCAAGCCTTCTTGGATGCGAATGTATTGTAAAATGACGGGGGAGATGCTGGCAACATGACTGTTCAGGGTAGCGTGGGCAAAGGAGCCGACAAAAAGCTATTCTCAAAGAAAAACCAGAATTTTTTGTTTATCGGTTGCTGTATTTTGCTCGGTATAATTCTGCTGCTCTACGGCAGCGGGATATTCGTCGAAAAGCCGACAGGGCAGAAGAAGGCAGACCAGCACGAGCTGCTTGAGCAGTATATCAAAAATCTTGAAGACAGCATCGCGCATCTCTGCTCTAATGTCGCGGGCGTGTCTGACGTGCGGGTCGCGGTGACGCTTGCGAGCGGCTTTGAATATGTTTATGCCACCGACTCGAAGACGCGGCCCGACGGCAGCACAGAGATAAAGTATATAACAATCGGCAGCGGCAGCAGCGAGGTGGTGGTCTATATCACCGAAAAACTGCCCGAAATAGCCGGGGTCGGCATAGTCTGCCGCGGGGGCTCAGACCCGGCAATCCAGCAGAAGCTGATGGCGCTGGTCAGTACGGCATACAATATCAAGACAAATAAAATTTATATAACCGGGACATAAAATCACCTAAGATGGCATACCGCGGGCAAAGTTTAAATATAATGTAACACAACACCGAATACCGGTTATTTGGAGGTAAGTTGAAATGGTTTACGAGGAAGAAGTAAGAAAGCCGGCGCTGAGGAGATTCATTGAAAAGATAGGCAAGCGCAACCTGATAATCATCGGGGTGGTGCTGCTCATCGGGGTCGCGGTCTGGCTCAACTGGATGATCTTTGCAAACAACGACGACGGTTATACGGGGTATGACAAGAGCTCGGGAATGGATACGAGCTACGGCGTGGATACCAACACGGGCGCCGATACCAACGCAAACCTTGACAGCTACTTTGCGTCCACCCAGATAAACCGCCAGCGGGCAAGGGACGAAGCGCTTGAGGTGCTGCAGAGCGTGGTCGAAAATGCGGCGGCAGACAAGGCGACAAGGAATCAGGCGCTCGCAGATATCAGCAAGATAGCAAAGAATATGGAAGCCGAAGCCAACATCGAGACCCTGATAATCGCGAAAGGCTTTGCCCAGTGCGTGGCGGTGGTGAACGGCGACATGGCCACCATAGTGGTCGAAGCCGAAAACCTTACTCCCGCGGATATCGCGATAATCAACGAAATTGTCTATGACCAGACGGGTATCAAGCCAATTAACATAACGATAACCAAGAAATAAGCTGTGTACACAAAAAACCGGAAGTAAAATCTTCCGGTTTTTTCGTTTTTTATCTGGAAGGAGTGAATTGGTTACGGAAACCGGGTTTTTCGCCGCCTCAAACAGCGGCAGGGGGTTCAAAAATTATTATGAACAGATATTCGGTCGGGCCGACAGGATATTTGTGGTCAAGGGCGGGCCGGGCACCGGCAAAAGCCGGTTTATGAATGATGTCGCCGGGCATGCCGAAGGAGCCGGCTGGAGTGCCGAGTATTACTACTGTTCCTCCGACCCGGCCTCGCTTGACGGTGTGCTGCTCTGCAACGAGGGGAGATGTGTGGCGGTAATCGACGGCACGCCACCCCACCCGTGGGAGCCGGCGCTACCGGGGGTGAAGGAGGAGATAGTAAATCTAGGCGAGTTCTGGGATACGGAAAAGCTCCGGGAGGCCGGCGAACAGATACGCAAGCTTACCGAAAAGCGCGCCGAACTCTGGCGCATGGTCTACCGCTGGCTTGCCGGCTGCCTTGACATGTGCGGGGTGATAAAGTCAATAGGTGCCGCCTGCCTTGACTTCGAAGCCGTGCGTGAGGGAGCCGAGGCGCTGCTTGCCGGGGTACCCGACGGAGAGAAATGGAGCATCAGGCCGGCTTTGATTTCGTCGGTCGGAATGTCGGGGAACGTGTCCTCCGAGCACTTTATAAGAAATGCCGCCACCCTCTTGGTAATAAAAGACAGGCATATGACGGCTCACATACTGCTCGGCGAGGTGATAAGGCTGGCGCAAGCCAAAAAACTTTCGGTGATGGTCTCCTATGACCCGATAGACGCAGACCGGATTGACGGGCTCTTTATCGAGGGCAACCGGGTGGCTGTTGTGGTCGGCGAGCCGGGTTTGGGGCGGGAATCTATAAATATCAGCATGGATGAGTTTATCACACTACCCGACAAGAAAATGCGGGCCCGGGCCGAGTACGCCGAGCGCTGCCGGGCGGCCATGCTCGCGGGGGCGGTCGACGTGCTGGACGAGATCAGAGCCTGCCATTTTAAGCTTGAGGAAATCTACACCTCTGCCATGAACTTTGAGGCAAAGGAGGCGTTTACCCGGGAGTTCTGTCAGAAATATTTCCCGAAATGAATTGCCGGGGCGGCCATAATATGCTAAAATAAAAGGGACGGCACAGCCGTCCCGCATTTTATTATTTTGCAAGTCCGGATACGATTTTTGCGGTGTCGCGGGCGATGATGATTTCCTCGTTTGTGGGGATGAGGTAGACAAGCACCCGGGAGTTGCCTGTCGAGAGTCTGACAATATTGGGCTGGCGTACGGCGCGTTTGTTGACCTCCTTGTCAATCTCGACTCCGAGGAATGTGAGTCCGGTGCAGACCTCCTCACGCGTGAGCGCATTGTTCTCGCCCAGCCCGGCAGTAAACACGATGGCGTCAAGCCCGTCCATGGCGGCGGCATATGCCCCGATGTACTTCTTTATCTGATAGTGGAGTATCGAGTAGGCAAGCCTTGCGCGATGATAATCGGGGCGGGGGTTGTCCGGGTCGGGCTTAGCGTTGGGGCCGGCATAAACCGCACGTTCAAGGTCACGAGAGTCGGAAAACCCGGTGATGCCGTAGAAACCGCACTTCTTGTTCATGTATTCGTTCATCTCTTCGGGAGTATATCCCTTCTTTTCCATGATGTATGTAACTATGGCGGGGTCTATCGAGCCGCAGCGGGTCCCCATTTCAACGCCCTCAAGCGGGGTGAATCCCATCGAGGTGTCGATTACCTTCCCGTCGCGTATCGCCGAGATAGACGAACCGTTCCCGAGATGGCAGGTGACAATTTTCGTGTCTTTGGTCTTGCCGGCATTGGCGAGTATGTCGAGCATCACCCCCGAAACATAGCGGTGGCTGGTGCCGTGGGCGCCGTAGCGGCGGATTTTATATTTTTCATACATATCGTATGATATGGGATAAATATATGCATAATCAGGCATTGTCTGGTGGAAAGCCGTGTCGAACACCAGCACTTGAGGAACCGACGGCATGACCTCAAGGCAGCCTCTGATTCCCATTAAGTGTGCCTCGGTGTGAAGCGGGGCAAAATCGTGGCACTGTTCAAGGACTGCCAGAACCTCGTCGTTTACCAGCACGCTTTCGACAAAATAAGGCCCGCCGTGAACCACGCGGTGTCCGACCGCCTCGATCTCTTCCATAGAGCCGATGCACCCGACGTCGGGGTCGGTCAGCATATCGACAACTAAACGCATAGCGTCGGCATGATTGCTCATCGACATTTCCTTTTCATAGCGGATATCCTTGACGAGCTGCCTGTGGTCGATTACCGAGTTTTCCTGCCCTATGCGCTCGCAAATCCCCTTTGAAAACACGACCTCGGTATTGGTGTCGATGAGCTGGTATTTTAGAGAACTGCTTCCCGCGTTGACTACAAGAACCTTCATTTTATGAGTTCCTCCGGATGAAAAATTGCAAAAAAATATCAGGCAGAATCAAAGCTCTGCCATGGCAGCCGACGCTGCGCGGTGGCTCTTAAAATGCCGCAAATATTATAGCACGTTTATTTGAGTTTTACAAGGAAAACATAAAAAAATCCGCAAATCTAAAATGATTCTGCGCCATAAGACGAAAAAAGGAATAATTATGAAAATTACCGGAGTTATCTGCGAGTTCAACCCCTTTCACAAAGGACACGAATATCTGCTTGAGTCGCTGCGCTCGCGCGGGGCGGAGCTGATTGTCTGCGCCATGAGCGGCAGCTTTGTCCAGCGCGGGGAGCCGGCAATAGCAGATAAGTACACCCGGGCCGCTATGGCGGTCATGTGCGGGGCGGATATCGTTTTGGAGCTGCCTTTCCCGTTCTGCGCGGCAAGCGCAGAATACTTCGCTGCGGCGGGAGTGGCCGTCCTTTCGGCCACCGGGGTCAACACACTGGGGTTCGGCAGCGAGTGCGGCGATATCGAGGCACTGCTGGCGGCCGCCGGGGTGGTGGCGGGCAGGGATTTTGCAGAATGTTACCGTCGACGCTGCCTTGAGGGCGAGGGCGCGGCGGCGGCCTACTTCCGGGCTTTCAGAGAGGTGGCCGGGCATGACATGCCGTCGGGGTCAAACGACATTTTAGGGCTTGAGTACATCAAGGCGGCAAGGCGGGCTGGCGCCGGGCTTTGTTTTGAGACAATAAAGCGGGTAGGCTCGGCTTACAGGAGCGGTGAGGTCGACAGCGATATGCCGTCGGCAAGCGCAATACGGAAGCTGATACTGACCTCGGGGGTAGGGAGTGTGAACCGGTATATACCCGAGGCGGCAATAAGGCCGCTTGGCGCGGCCTTTGAGCGCGGGACGGCGCCGGCCGACATATATAACGCCGAGCGGGCGATACTCGCATACTTAAGGCTCGGCAGCCCCGAGGCTCTCAGGGATACCGCCGAGGGTGCCGACGGACTGGGCGACCGACTGCACAGAGCCGCGCTTTGCTCTGCCGGGCTTGACGAGTTGCTGGACCGCGCCTCGGCAAAAAATTACACCGACACGAGGCTGCGCCGGGCGGTGCTCTTTTGCCTTGCTGACGTTAAAAAAGCCGACCTCAAGCGCTGGCCGGATTATACCCTGCTGCTTGCCGCAAACCGGCGGGGGCTTGAGTACCTGAAAAAAATACGCGGGAAAACCAAAATCCCCATTATAACCAAGCCGGCGGACGTGCGGGCGCTGGGTGAGGGGGCGGCAAGGCAGAGATACCTCTCAGAGCGCGCCGATGCGCTCTGGACACTGATGCTGCAGTCGCCGGCACCGGCAGGGGAGCTTGCCCGGGCAAAGCCGGTGATTCTGAAGGGAGACTGAGGCTTTACGCGGGCAGGCTGTCTCAAAAAATCAGGCAGCCGCATTTTGTGGCTGCCCGAGCCTTTATTTGATGATAAAGTTCCTGAAAATCAGGCCGATTATAAGTATGTGCACCGGATAGAAAAGATAGAAGGAATACTGGATGACTTTCTTCACGAGGGGGGATTTCGGAGTATATCCGCGCTTGCCGTTGCACAGGAGTATGGGGACCAGTGCGAGTGCGGCCAAAAGCTGCATCCGCTCCCAGGACTGGACGGTCAACGAGAAGGGGAGCGAACTCACAAGCGAGCGGTATAGACCGTTTGCTGCGGCGATTATGTATTTCCGCGAGGCAAAGACAAGGCAAGAGGCCGAGAGTGCCGGTTTGTTTGACCCGGCAAGGTAAAAGAAGAATATAAGGAGCACGCCCTCGGCGCCGTAATCGGTTCCCAGTTGTTGCGCGGCAAGCGACGCCAGCGCCACCGGCAGCGGGGCGAGATATTTCGGCCCGCCGGATTGTAATATCAGGTCAAACAGAATCAGGCTGAGCAGGCCGAGCGAAAGGGTGTAGTAAACGTTGTTGAAAGATAAAAAAGACACCCGCCCGAAAAAGCAGTAGTGAAACGGCACCTCCGAAATTATACCGAGGACCAGCAGCCGCAAAAGGTATTTGTATTTGTTGCTTGTCTTTCGGAACCCAAAGGCGATGAGATAGCAGTAAATCGGGAAGGCAACTCTCCCGAAACCCCGCAGGATGTTTTCGTATTCCGAAAAGCCGTACCTTGCAAAATAGCCGACATGGTCGCCAAGCATTGCAAGACAGGCGATGATTTTAAGTACAAGCGTGCTCATCTGCTTTCCGGGCCAGCCGGGCAGAAACCCGCCCCCCTTGCCCGGGTACCTCCTTGTTTTTTTTGATTATACATCAAAAACGCAAAGTATTGAAGTGTTTTCTCTGAAAAATCGAAAACAATTGATAAATCCGGCTTTATCTGGTATAATAAGGCCGGAGGCTGGAAGTATCCGGAAAGGGCCTGCCGCCCGGTCCACAAACCCAAAAGAAAGGAGCCGGAATATGCGTATTGGCGAGAAAATCAAAAACATCCGCACTGCAAAGGACATGACCCAAAAGCAGCTTGCGGGGGAGAAAATCACGCGGAATATGCTCAGCCGGATTGAAAGCGGTGCGGCCACCCCCTCGCTCGACACGCTGCTGTATATTGCCGGCCGGCTGAATGTTTCCCCCGGTTACCTGTTGGCCGAGGGGGAGGACGAACTGATGTACCGCAAGATGTATCTGATCGAGAACATCAGACGGGCATTCAGGGGCGGAGAGCTTGAAATCTGCAGGGATTTATGCCTCTCCTCAGGTCTTGAGGGCGACGACGAGATAAACCTGATTCTGGCCAGGTGCTGCGCGGGACTAGCCAAGGAAAAGTTTTCTGCCGGCAAGATCCGGCAGGCGGCGCGCCTGTTTGAGGAGGCCGCCGAGTATGCCGGCAGGAGTGCATATGAAAGCGGGACCATACTTGCCGAGGCCGGCATATATCTTCGGTATATGCGGCGTATTTCACAAACACTTGGGGGAGAGCTGCCCGGGCAAATGGTGAGCGACGGGCTGGCTTTCGGCGACCCTTTTTGCGTTTATGTTGTCTTGCTTGAGAGGTTAATGGAAGGGGCGGAGCTGAGCGGGCTGAAAAACCCCGGCTACGAGGATACCCAAAATCCCTATTCCGCACACATAAAGTCAAAGGCGGCGGTGCGTGAGGGCAGGCATCATGAGGCGCGGGAGCTTCTGCTTGAGATCCTCAATTCACGCAGCGCTGCACCCAAGCCCTTTTATTACAATGTTTTTTATGACCTTGAGCTCTGTTCCAAGGAGATTGGCGACTATCGGGGCGCTTATGAATATGCCGCCGGCAAGCTGAACCTGCTTGAGAAAATGTTCTCGGAGGCGGAGGTCTGACGGGTGAGGAAGATTGCGTTGGCGGCACATTTGCTTTACCTGCTCGTCGTGGTGCTGTCGGGCTGCTCGGAGTATTCGTCATCGGGCGGCGGCTTTTACGCCGGAGAAACCATCACCCCCGAAAAGCTCGCCGAGATATCGGAGAGCATAGCAGCCACGGCCGGAACTTCGGCGGAAAAAGAGACAAAGCCCCCCGACACCGACGTGGAGGGGAATATTGTTGTTTACTGGACAAAGAGCGGCGGTGTCTGGCATTATGATAAGTCCTGCAGCTCGCTGGCAAGATCTTCGGCGGTGGAGAGCGGGACGCTCGAAGAAGCGATGAGGGCAGGTAAGTCGAGGGCCTGCCTTAAGTGCGGTCAACCCGACGGGGATACAGAAGGCGCCGACGCGGCCGGAGCATCGGAGCCGGGGGAGAATTGATCCGGGTCAGGTACCGCTTGATTTTTTGCGGATTATATGTTATAATTACGCTGGCATGGTGTGCCGCAAGCAGAACTTTTGAGGGGAGGGCGTTTATGTCGGTTAAAAAAGGCGGCAAGCTTATTGCCCAGAACAAAAAAGCCCGCCACGATTATTTTGTCGACGACAGTTACGAGGCCGGCATTGCGCTCTGCGGTACCGAGGTCAAGAGCATCAGAGCCGGTGCGGTCAACCTCAAGGATTCCTACTGCACGATAAAGAACGGCGAGCTCTACGCCGTCGGGATGCATATCAGCCCGTATGAAAAGGGAAATATATTCAACCACAACCCCCTGCGCGACAAAAAGCTGCTCATGCACAAAAAAGAAATAATGAGGCTTGCGGGGCTGGTCAACCAGAAGGGATACACGCTTGTGCCGCTCTCGCTGTATTTTTCGGGCTCGCGTGTCAAACTTGAGGTCGGGCTCTGTCGCGGAAAAAAGCTCTACGACAAGCGCGAGGCCATAGCAAAAAAAGAAGCCGAACGTGAAATCGAGCGGCGAATGCGGAACCGGAGCCGGGATGTCTGATGGATGACATTTTCTGGACGGCGAGGGAAGGCTGAAGATATATCCGGCCAGGCAGAAATATAAGATCCTCTCGCTGTTCTGCCTTGCCTTAAAATTCGAGGCGGGCAGGATTTACAACGAAAAGGAAGTCAACCAGATTTTGATGCAGTGGCATACATACGGGGACTGGGCGATGCTCAGGCGCGAACCGTATGATAAAGGTTTTTTGAACCGCAAATCCGACCGTACCGCCTATTGGCTGGAGGAAAAACAACCGACACTTTCGTCATCCGGGCTTGAATTGGAGGCTTGCAGAAAATGAATTTTCATGAGTTGATGAACAAAAGGCGCTCTGTCCGCGGATTTACCGAGCGCCGGTTGACAGATGATGAAATTACAAAACTGCTTGAGGCTGCGACGGCGGCGCCCAACGCCTGCAACTACCAGTCGTGGCATTTCTATGTCGTGCGCGGCAGGGAGAAGATAAACGGATTTGTCCCGAAAATCTACCGCGGCGAGTGGTTCCGCAGCGCGGCGGTTGTTTTCGTGGTCTGCACCGACGCCGGACAGCTTGAGGCGCGCTTCGGCGGGCGGGGGGCGGATCTCTTTGCAATTCAGGACACCGCCTGCGCCATTGACCACCTGATGCTCATGGCGGCCGAGATGGGGTTGGGGAGCTGTTTTGTCGGTGCCTTTGACGAGGACGAATGCCGGAGGTATCTTAACATTCCCGACTCCCGGCGGCCGGTTGCGCTGGTGCCGGTGGGCGAGCCTGCGGCCGACACCCCCAAGCGGCCGAGAAAACCGATAAACGAGGTCGTGACCTTTGCCGGGGAAGAGGAGTGATAATGACAAAACAGCAATATTACAATTCACGCCTGCAAAATTCAGCGGTTGTAAAAAAAACGATTGAAAGACAGCTAGAGTGCCTAAAATATTAACAGAAGTTTGCGTATTATATACATGGGGGCGTAATGGTTTCGACGGGGATTCTGAGATACGGTAAGCGGGTAGAGCCGGGTAACTCTTAAACTGCCCAAACAAATTAAACGCGAACGATAAAGTCGCACTGGCCGCGTAAGCGGTGCCGCTGCCATAAGGCAGCCCGTTCCTCCCGGGAGTACCGCGGCCCGGGAATGAACGTCAGCGAGCGGTGAACGTGATTCCGGAAGGCCGTCGGCCGGAATCATGTACAAGACGGCTTACCGC
>JAAYHB010000020.1 GCA_012727435.1 Clostridiales bacterium
ACCGTTTTGCGATCATGGCCGGTTTCTCTGGCTATCTGGCTGATATTTTTCCCTTCCTCAAAATACATTTTTCTGATATCCTTGATTTGGGTCATTGATAGCATCCTCCAATCCTCCTTGTAACTGATTTTGTCATCAATCACAAGGATATTATTTTGGTGTGGTGCCTTCAATGGCCTTTTGCAATAGTGGGGAATTCATAGTTGCAAAACTGGGGAATTTTTTTTGCAACTTTGTCCGTTTCTATTTTGCAATAAATATAAAAGTCTTTACCTTGAATTTATCGCGTTTATCCTTTTATTAGCGTGTCTTTTTTCCTCGTGTCAATCGACACCTCTGGAAACAGATAAAACCGGTTCAATAAACATAACTGATGCAACAGAAGACACAGATGCCACTGGTGTACCAGATACAACAGACACTGCAGCTGATAGTGCAACCCATGATGAAACCACCACCTCACCGGCGTGGGTCGACATCCCTGGCGGAAGACTCATACTATTTGAAAATAACACACCGTATTTTTCAATCATGTACGGGGAAAAATGCTCACCGTTAACACTCCAATGCGTGGATGATCTTAATGCAGAAATCAAAAAGCTCACCGGTAAGCAGTTTGATTTAAAAACAGATAACATAAAACCCGGAGAGACTCTCAACGAGGATGACCCACTTATCATGATAGGCGCGACAGCATATAAAGAGAGCGCTGATGCAATGATAGGACTCGAAAAAAACCAATATATAATTGTTTCTCAAGGAAATCATATTGTAATCGTTGCCGAGAATGATTCTGTTTTGCCATATGCCATTAAGCGTTTTATCAGTGATTGCTTGTCAGTCACAAAAGACAATTCGGGAAATGTCATATTATTTGTATCTGACGGAATAGAATATCTTTCTAATCCTGGTGAATGCCCTATGCTTGCATATCTTAGAACCAAAGATAAATTCATCTCTACGAGCGAATATTTATATACAGTTGCTGCTCCGGGTAACCGAATAAATGTAACACAGGGTGGATATTTGGACGGTAATTATTTTTATCAGGCATTTATAAAAAAAGACACGGCAAGTAATGAAGCAAACAATGTGGTAAGAATTGTGAAATCTGACGCAAAGACCGGAAAAATAATTAAGATAAGCGGCGATTTAGCGCTCAACCATGCAAACGATATAACGTACAATCCAAAGATTAATGCCCTGCTTGTCGTACATAATAATCCGAACCGAAGCTTAGTCACACTCGTTGATCCGGATACTCTTGAAGTTATCCGAACCGTCACTCTGCCACTGAACATATACTGTATGACATATAATGAAGAAAGGGATATGTATGTAGTCGGCATAAGCGGCGGGCAAAACTTCATATTTCTCGACGCGGATTTTAAAGTGGTCGGAAAAGTTCATGTCGCAACCACCAAAACAGCCGGTTATACAACACAGGGCGCATCAAGCGATAATGATTTTATTTACTTTGTGCTGTATAATCAGAATGTAATAACGGTCTACGATTGGGAAGGGAGGTTCGTTACGATAATTGTATTAAATGTCGGGAATATAGAACCTGAAAACATCAGTGTAGTTAATGGTGAAATATATGTAGTCTGTCACTCCGGCGGCGCTAAAGTATTTAAGATAATTCCTAAGAATACTGCTTGATATCATAAATATTTGGCCGGTACCGAGCCGGGCAAATTTCAGCTTGATGCCTCTGAAGATAATGGGGTTTATCGAAGAAGCTTACGAGTGGTCTTCATCTTTTACGGAACCGACCACGTCATAATATTGTCCAATAAAAAAGCATCTAAACAACACCGCTGAGGAAACTGTGAAGGTTGATCCCGGTGGCACGACTGTACTCCCACGAGCGTTCCGGGAATGTACTGGTCTATGTTTTATTGAATAAGCCGGCAGGTGTTTCACCCGTTCAGCAGAAACGAAAAACGCCCTGTTTGGATACATCCAAACAGGGCGTTTCTTTGGTTGCGGAGGTGGGATTTGAACCACACGGCCTCCGGGTTATGAGCCCGACGAGCTACCAGACTGCTCCACTCCGCGGTATTATGGTGCCGGAAACCGGGCTCGAACCGGTACGATACTCACGTATCACGGGATTTTAAGTCCCGGGCGTCTGCCAGTTCCGCCATTCCGGCGAACCGCCGTTAGAACCTGCAAGACTCCCTCGGATTCGGACTCCCTTTGGTTCGCCTTAACATTATATCACAGACAAACAGGGCTGTCAACCCCTTTGGTGATTTTTTTGCTCGACGCGGTTTTACCGTGCGGCAGTATTTATACTGCCGCACGGTGACGTGAACCTTAATGGTTGAGTTTCTCAAGTCCCTCGTTGAGCTCTTTGGTGCCGGCCTCCCATACCTTCTGGAACCCCTTATATGCCGAGGCCATGGTGTTCCTGCCGCTTGAAACAACGCTGCGCATTTTTCCGAGCATGGCGTATTTTGAGGAGTAGATGAATGTCGCCTCAATCCGAATGCTGCGGTACACCAGGTCGAGCATTATCACCGACTCCTGATTCTGCAGGTATTTGTATGAGAGCGCGGTATTGTAATAGGCGTTGTAGACGTACTTGTAGCTCATCGCCGAAATAAGCTCCATCACGGCTCCCATCATCGGCAGGTCGTCTTCGGGGACGGTGGCAACAATCGACATGACGCTGAGCTGGTCCTGAATGTGTGTATAGTAGTTTTCCTGGGCCTCGTCATATTTCGGCATCGGTGCAATGCCGTAATCGCTTTCAAATCCGCTGGGGGTCAGGAAGTTTTCTATCTGATAGATCATGGTGGTGCACATCGCGGCACGGTTTTCGCTGAAAATGCGGATTATATTCGTGCTGTACGCGCTGTCGGAGTCTACGCAGAACACACCCTCGTTGCGGAAGAGCAGGTCCTGTATCTTGTCAACGCAATCAATAAGTTTTTCGGTGTTGACTTCATGCATGTAAATGCCGTCTCTCGGGGTGAGGAAGCGCATTCCGAATGCGACCCAGTAGGGGTCGGTGGAAGTGCTTGTGCCCGAGACAAAGCCGTAGGAGTCAAGCTGGTCTTTTTGCCCGTTGCCGTTGACGTCGTTATATATGTTGCGGACCATCTCGCTTTGTTTTGTGATGGTCCATTGACCGTTGAGCACAAGGTCGTACAGGTCTTCAAGGTTGTTTGCCTCAAAGATGTCTTTGTTGTACAGGGTTATGTACATATTGCGCAACATCGAGAGCGAGTACATGCCCGAGGCTACATACTGCTTTTCGCCGTTGGACATCACCTCGTTAAATCCCTGTGTCCAGTAGTATTTGTCGAGATTGAGGTTTTCGATATTCAGAAGGTTGTAATAGCAGCCTGCAAGAACGTATCTGGTATGAGTGTATCCAGGCATTGTAGTGATGTTGAAGGAGGTGTCACCGGAGTTCACGCAGATCTCGATTCTGTTGCCGACGTCATAAACGTCGCTGGCGCTGGCAACAGTGAAGTCAAGCTTCACTCCGAGTCTGTCCTCGACCGCCATGTTGCGCTCGTAGACCGCGTCATTTACAATTTCACCGTTTTGGTTTGGTGCATAAAATTCGTCGGCGGCAAAAGACTGGCCCTCCACCAAAAATGAAATGGTTTGGCCACCGTAGTATAAATTTTCCGGAAGCTCGGGGATATAATTCATATCCACTGTTTCGGCCAGTTCGGTTTCTGAATCGGCTGAGAGATTTGTTTGTGTGACCGTCGTGTCCGACGAGCCTTCTTCGGGTTTAGCACAGGCACAGAGCAGCAGAGCTATGGCTGTTATTAGCGATAGTATAACAAGCCGGTTTGTTTTCATATGCTGACCTCCTATGTGTAATATCGGTGCACTGGAATAAAATCCCCTATTTAGTATATCATCACGAGCAGAATATTTCAATATATAAAATTTAAAATATCAATCAATTCCGAGGGACCGCTTGCGGGTAATGCTTGAGGATAGCGATATTGTAAGGGAAAATACCACTCGGTTGAGAAAGCTTTTACTACCGTGATGGGCCGGCGTTTCGGTTGTGCGGTGAAATCAATATTGAAAAAGCCAGTCTTATATGCCGGGATCACAGATATGACACAAAAATGAAAAACATACTTGAAAAAATATGATATAATGTGTTAGTATATTATTTATAAAGATCAGCGTCAAACTTCTATACGGCAAAAATACGAAAAACTGAAGTGGGGGCAGTTTGAGTATGATTGTGTCCGGGTGCGATGCTGTGACTGTCTGCAGTAGGGACGACCTTATTGCCGAGCGGGGATATGACCTGTTGGTGTTCAGGGCCGACGATACCGGAAGGATAATATCAGGCTTCCCGCACGAAAGGCTGGACAGCGTCGGAAAATGTGTGTATAGCGGAGAGTTTCGCGGAAGCGAACGAAGTGAATATGTTCAGAGGATGCTGGCGGGTTTTTCGCGCACGCCTTTTATGATTACTGCCGAGACCGGCTGCGCGCTTGTGGTGCGCAGTATGGCCCCTGTTGCCAATCTCTGTGCCGCGTTTATTATGAAATTTTTGCCAGACTCGCTAAAAGCCCTTGCCCAAAAGGGCGTGTTTGACATGGTGGTGCTGCCGCCGGGCGATTGCGGCAGGAGCAGGCGCAGAAAAAACGAGCAGGCTAAACCGCATGAGACGGCACTGGCCGAGCGGATGTACGGGTATGTTCGGGAAGGCTTTTACGGCTTTTGTAGCGATGATATTCAGCACAATGCAGGTAAAATTGTAGACAGGATTCTTGCTGCGGTCGGGGGACTGGCTAAGATTGCCTGCTGTAGGTGCGTGTGTTCTGTCGAGGAAGAGGTTTTCTATGCATGGCCGTTTGACCTGATAAGGAAGTTCGACGGCGATATATTTGCGGCCTTTACCCTGCTCTCGCTCTTGGCCTGCGGGCGTGCCGGCCTCTGCCGCGATGCAAAGCTAAAAATCGGTATACTTAACGGCGAGCCGGTGATAGAAATCGAGACAGAGACCGAGAACCGGGGTTCTTTCCCGGAAATTGACGAATGCCGCCGGATTGCCGACCGTAGAAGACTGCTTTACGAATTTTCGATAATCAAAAACCGCGAGAATGATAACAGCAGAATTATAATCCGCTACATCCCGGTCAGGTATGACTGGTCTGTGCTCGGAATCAAGAGTGTAGTACCTTTTGTGTATGACTGACAAAAAACACGGCAACCCCCGAAAAGCGTTCAGCCGGGTTATTGATAACCGGCCGGCAGGATCGTAAGCCGGAAAGGAGAAAATGTGCTGATTTACCCGGAAAAGAAAACTTCTGTTGTGTACCGCGCGAAAAACAGCATTTTCGGATATTTTGCCTGGCCCAGTATCTGCCGCGACGAAGAGGGGACGCTTTACGCAGTCGCGTCGGGATTCCGCATGCAGCATATCTGTCCCTTCGGCAAAACAGTTATGTTCATAAGCCGGGATGAGGGCAGAATTTGGAGCCCGCCTATTGTCATTAACGACAGCATCCTCGATGATCGCGATGCCGGTATCCTCCATTTAGGAGGTGGCAGGCTGCTTGTAACCTGGTTTTCGCACCCTGCTCATGTTTATATCAACAGGTATTATAATTCAATGAAAAACTCGGCTAAAAGGCATGAAGCGGGGGCGTTGCTCGGTATGCTTGCGGCCTATCCCTACATACCAGCAGAAGAAGCGGCAGGCGGCTCTTTTGTCATGATTTCAGAGGATCGGGGAATGAGTTGGTCTGAGCCGATAAAGGTCCCGGTATCGGCTCCGCACGGTCCCAATATCTGCCGTGACGGCACGCTGATTTACCTCGGCAAGCCGATGTACTCAGACGAGGAGCCGGATGAGGGAATAGTGGCCTGGGCGAGCACAGACGGCGGATACACCTGGAGCAGGCGGGG
The DNA here is from genome assembly GCA_012727435.1 of Clostridiales bacterium. Lineage (GTDB taxonomy): Bacteria > Bacillota > Clostridia > Oscillospirales > CAG-272 > UMGS1002. The sequence goes on from JAAYHB010000020.1 coordinate 5,905, forward strand.
ATATGTGCCGCTGCCGGAGGGGTATCAGTGGAGCAATTTTCATGAGCCTCATGTTCTGGAATTGCCCGACCGAAGCCTGCTCGGGGCAATACGTGCGCAAAAGCTGCCACACAAACCCGAGATGAGTATCTTCACCTGTAGCTCGACCAACGGCGGCATGAGTTGGAGTACCCCCGAGTGCATAATGGTATCGGGTCTCCCCCCGCACCTTTTGCTTCACTCGTCGGGCGCCGTAATCTGCAGCTTTGCCCGGCGTGAGCCGCCATACGGCGAGCGGGCAGTAATAAGCTACGACAACGGTCGGAGCTGGACCGATGAGTATGTAATCACAGACGACTCGCAGGACTGGGATATCGGTTACCCTGCAACCGTCGAACTGAGCGACGGCAGCCTGCTGACCGCATATTATCAACGCTTAAAGGATGACACAAAATGCTCGATTGTCTCCTCGGTGTGGAGGCTTAATAAACACTGACAGTCAAATTTGCAAAAAAAAACACCCGGCTGCCGGGTGTTTTTTTGTTTATTTCGTGTAGTTATATCCGTATGACATTACATATGTTTCTGCAAAGGAACCTGCGACCACCTTAATGACCAGCGTCTCGCAGCCGTTGAAGGCGTGCTCCCCGATTTCCTCGGTGGCAGCTGATATCGAAATATCGGCAAGTTTGCTGCAATCGTTGAAGGCATATGCGCCGATCGACTTCACGCCTTCCATGCCGGTGACCGAGACCAACGCGTTGCACCCCCAGAAGGCGCTGTCTCCGATTGCGGTTACGCCCTCGGGGATATTTATTGTTTCAAGTAAGTCACAGCCGTAGAATGTGTAGTTGCTGATCTCACCCAGCGAGCCGGGTAGTTCAATCGACGAGAGGGAAGTGCACTTGTAGAAAGCGCCGGCTCCGATTTCGGTGACGGTCTCGGGTATATTGATATTTTCAAGATATGTGCAGCCGGCAAACGCCCAGGCACCTATTTTTGTCACTGTTTCCGGAATGGTTACCGTGGTTATGCTGTTGTCATAGTAGAAGGCTTTCGGGCCGATTTCGGTGACTTCAATGCTGTCAATCCTGTCGGGGATCACAACTTGATGCTTGTCAAAGCTCCCGGTGTAACCTGTTATGGCAATTGTGTTTTTTTCCGTGATTTCATATTCAAAGCTTTGTTTCCCGTTCTCTCCGGTTACCACATAGACATTTTCTTTAACCTCGCTGTTTCCGCCTATAACAATCGGGTTGGTTTTTCCCGAACAGGAAACAAGTGTAAGGAGCAATGCAGCAAACAGGGCCGACGCAACAATTTTCCTCATGCTTACCTCCAAGCCGCCGTGACGGCCAAAATATCTATTATGTCTTTACTATTATAACCTACACGGCTTTGATTGTCAATAGCTGTGTTTCGATGGATTTTATTTTTGATGTATTCTTGACCGGAAAATTATACTTTAATCAGGGGCAGTAGGCGGTCGATGACCCCGGCCTCGGCTGCAGCCAGCCTTGCAAGCGATTCTGTATCCTGCAGGAAGGCCGAATCCTCGGGATTTGTATGAAAGCCGTGCTCGATTAAGAACGCCCGGCGGCAACCGCTTTGTGCGCTGTAGCGAAGGACTCCGTAATAATCCTGTTCGGGATTGTCGGGATGTCGGCGGGTTTTGATACCCCGATCCTCGGTGTTCATCACCTCAACGACCACATTGTTGAGCGCCCGTGCTATCGGAATGTTGCCTGCCTCATCCGAAACCGAATAGAAGGTCTCAGCCCCTCTGATGCGCGGGTAACGCTCCGGTGTTGCCTCGGTACCGGGTGCATTCGAGTGCAGCGACAGAAATAAAATCGCCCCCGACTCTCCTGCCAGCCTGCCTCTCTCTTCAAGTGTGGGGTTGTCCTCGACCCGCCGGCGGGTCAAAAGAACCTCAAAACCACGCGCAACAAGCTCATCCCGAAGCAGGCAGGCAAGTATAAAATTCTGGGTTCCCTCAAAAAAGCCTGCTTTTGTGGTGTGCGGGTTGCCGAACTGCCCGTGTCCCGGGTCGAGCACGATAAGTCCTTTTGGCATCCTGATTTCCTCTCTACCAGACAGGATTATACTGCAGCCGGTGCGAAATATCCTACCGCCGGCTTGGTGTTGGTTTTATTATACATAATTTACATAGTTCTGTCAACCCGAAAGAAATCCGGGTGTTGGCAGAGTACCGAGCACCCTGCCCGGGACAGAAATAAATCCGGCGCACCAAGCCGGCCTTCCCGTGCTTGACAACCGGGGATATGCGGTTTATAATGGCATTATTAACCCCTTGGAGGTGCGGAGTGTGGGAGGTGCTTGATAAACCGGTAAGGTCGCTGTACGGCGTAGGGGAGGTGCGCGCCTCAGCCTACCGTAAAGCCGGGGTAAACAGCATTCTCGACCTTCTGTATTACTTTCCGCGCGCCTATGAGAACCGCGGTGATATAAAACTGCTCGCCGAGACCGATAGTGACAGGAAAAGCGCGGTGATCCTCACTGTCGCGACTGAGCCCCGCGGGGCGAGAATACGCCGGGGGATGAGCCTTTTTAAATTCCGCGCATATGACGAGAGCGGCACCTGTGTTATAACCTACTTCAATCAGGATTATCTGAAGGACAAGTTTAAGCTCGGTTCGACATACCGCTTCTGGGGGAAGGTTGAGAGAATCGGTCGGGGCTTTGCCATGAGCTCCCCGGCATTCGAGCCGTATGTCGAGGGGATGCCGCTGCCCGAACTGGTTCCGGTTTACAGGCTGGCCGAGGGACTTGCCGCAAAGCAGGTGGCAAAGGACATAAAAACGGCGCTGTCATTTGCCGCCGACAAGCTTGAGGACTGGCTGCCTGAGGACATACGCGAAGAAAACCGGCTCTGCACGCTGGCCTATGCCCTGAGAAACATTCATGAGCCCGAGAGCTACCCGGCCTTGGCGGCGGCCAAACGCCGCCTTATTTTCGACGAGCTCTTCATGTACTCGCTCGGGCTGGCGCTGGCCGGCAAGAAGCGGCGGCAGGGCGGGGCGGTACCCTGCAGGAACAACGACATATCGAAGCTGATAAGAATGCTGCCCTATCGCCTGACGGGTGCCCAGCTTCGTGTTATAAACGAAATCCGAGCCGACATGGAGCGCGATGTTCCGATGAGGCGGATTATTGTAGGAGACGTCGGCTGCGGGAAGACTATTTGTGCTGCGGCGGCAATGCTTATTGCGGTACAGAGCGGGCGTCAGGCGGCCCTGATGACTCCGACCGAGATACTTGCCCGGCAGCATTATGAGGATCTGGCACCGCTCTTTGCCCGGCTCGGCATCAGCTGCGAGCTGCTGGTCGGTGCGACGCCGCCCGCAAAGAAGCGCCGGATTTATGAGGCGCTGGCCTCGGTTGAGCCCGAGTTCAGGCTCGATATAGTAATAGGCACTCACGCGCTGATATCCGACGGAGTGGAGTTTGCCGCGCCGGGGTTGGTGGTGACCGACGAGCAGCAGCGCTTCGGGGTGAACCAGCGCGCGGCACTGGCAGGCAAGAACGAAAAGGCGCATGTGCTGGTCATGAGCGCGACGCCGATACCGAGGTCCACGGTGCTGGTCCTATATGGAGACCTTGATATTTCAAGAATTGACGAAATGCCGCCCGGGCGCCAGCGGGTCGACACCTTTGTAGTCGACGAGAGCTACCGCGCCCGCGTGGATGCCTTTATAAAGAAACTGACCGGCGAGGGCGGGCAGGTGTATATTGTCTGCCCGGCCATCGAGGAGGCCGACGACGTCGACAACGAAATCAGCCTGTCGGACATAACTCTAACCGACCTCGGCAGGGTCGTCGAGACCCAGCCGCCGCTCAAGGCGGTCGAGGTGTATGCCCGCGAGCTGTCGGAGCGGCTGCCCGGGGTTAAGATCGAGCTTATGCACGGGAGGTTGAAGGCCGCCGAAAAGGAGAGAATTATGCAGGCCTTTGCGGCCGGTGAAATTCAGGTGCTGGTTTCGACCACGGTAATCGAAGTCGGGGTAAACGTGCCAAATGCCTGCCTTATGATAGTAGAGAACGCCGAGCGCTTCGGCCTCTCGCAGCTACATCAGCTCCGCGGCAGAGTTGGTCGGGGAAACCGCAAGTCATACTGCATTTTGATTTCCGACGCTACCGGCAAGGCTGCGCGGGCGCGGCTTGAGACAATCCGCACGACCTATGACGGATATCAGATTGCCGAGGCAGACCTCAGACTTCGAGGCCCGGGTGACTTTATCGGAGGGGCGGGCGCGGTCAGGCAGAGCGGCGGGCTGCGCTTCAGGCTGGCCGACCTCTGCGATGACACCGGGCTTATGAACACTGCCATGGAGGCCGCGCAGGCATTGGCTCGGCGCGACCCCGAACTTGAGAGCTGCCCGAGGTTGCGCGAGGAGGTTGACAGGATGTTCTCGGGTGCCGTATCCGAGATAAGCTGAATATAATTAGCGTGTTTCAATTAAATTTGTTGACAATCAGATACAAAAATGGTACCATTAATACAATTGTCAAAGCATTATTAATTGGCGGTGCAGGCTGGCGCTTGCAGCGCCTGTTTGCGCAGTTTAAAATTCTGATGACAGGTGTATTATGAAAAAGTGCAGCATTACCGTATTTTTGCTTGTCATAACCGCCCTCGTTTCTGCTGTTCTGCTGTCAGGCTGCGAGGAAGATGGGGTGATTGTCATGGTCACTTTCAACCCCGATGGCGGCGTGATTGTCTCGGGGGTTGAGACGGCAATCTACGACGGGACAGCCGAGGTGACCGCGCTCGTAGTGTCGCGCGAGGGCTATGTCTTTGTCGGTTGGGACGCGGAATTCTCAAGGCCAGAGGCCGACATAACCGTAAATGCGGTATGGGATAAGCTGTATACCGTCACCTTCGACCCGATACCCGACCGCGAGGACGACAACATCACGCAGACACTGACCTCGAGCGAGACGGTAGTCTACCCCGAGGACCCGGTGCGGGATGGCTATGTCTTTGACGGCTGGGATGCCGAGGTTGTGACGGTCAGCGAGGACATAGTGATAACTGCGAAATGGAAGAAACTCTGTACCGTGACCTTTAATCTTGACGGAGGGACGACCAAGGAAACCGAACTGCTTGTGCAAACGGTGGTCGAGGGCGAGGCGGCGATACCGCCGGCTGCCGAGAAGCCGCTCATGGCACTTACTGGTTGGGACAAGGATATCTCAAAAGTTACCTCAGACCTTGAGGTTACCGCAATCTGGGAGCGCCGGGTTCTGAGCAGCGTTGAAATAGCGGAGCTTGTAAGCCCGGCGACAGTAGAGGTTAATACATACAGGCGCAACAATCTTGAATGGAACACCGGCTCCGGCTTTTTCATCGACGACTCGGGGACGCTGGTCACCAATTATCACGTCATCGAGGACGCATACGAGATAAAGGTTCAGCTTGACGACAACACCGTCTGCCCGGTTGTCGAGATTATTGCATTTGACAAGGAGCTTGACCTTGCAATTCTAAAAATTGACCGCAAGACCCCGTATCTTGAATTTACACCCGAGCAGCCCAAAAGGGCGAGCAGGTTTACGCAATCGGCAGCGCGCTCGGGCTTGAAGGGACTTTTACCTCCGGAGTGGTGTCGTATGTGTCGCGCGAGATAGAGGAGAGGGGCCAGTCTTATATTCAGACTTCAGCGCCTCTCTCGCCCGGCAACAGCGGGGGGCCGCTGGTCAACGATAAGGGGTATGTGATAGGCGTCAACACGCTGACAAGGGTCGGCGGGCAGAACCTGAATTTTGCCATACCTATTGAGAGGGTAAACCAGCTTGTTGAGAACAAGATGACCGTGCAAGCGTGGTTTGAAAAATACGTCGAGATGCAGTGGTGGCTGCTTGAAAAGACGGTTGACGAAAAGACTACCACCGCGACCAGAAGCGTGCAACGCATCTACAGCGGCGAGACCGTAAAGGCAACCTGCTCGGGCTTCTCCGATGCTGACTACTATTACGACGATTTCGAGAAGAAATATGACGAGAACGGCAGGGAAATACCGGTCGACCTATATGTGTATCTCTATTTTGAAGATATAAAACATCTGGATCAAATATACTTCGGGTTTGCCGAAATGAACGTCGGTACCATGACGATGGTAAGACAGCTTGACTTCGATGAGGCATATTATGCCAAATATAAAGACGGGTATGTGGTATGGATAGCACTATATGATATTTTCAATCAGAACATTAATTTTGCAAGAAACAAGCTGATAGCCTACGTAATAGGGAACAGCAACAAGACCATACCATATTACATATTTATGATGACATCAGCCGACCAGAGCCGTCGTAGTGATGATTAAAAAAACAAGGCTACCGGTTTTCCGGTGGCCTTGAATTATTAGTTAATATTACAATACAGCCTTGTGTGAAATAAAAAAGGCGGCGCTGCCGCCCTTTGCGGCGGGGGTTTTTGCCGCCTTTTAGAATGTGAGGGGTCCTGCGCCCATGTGTGACGATAGCCCCGGCAGGGGGACTTAACGGGATCTGAATTTGGAGGCCACGACAAAAAGTGCGGTCATGGCGCCCAGCCATGCCAGAAGCGGCAGGAGTCTGATGCTGAAGCTGCCCGAGGCTCCGGCAGTGAGCGCCGGCCTTGACGAGTTGGCGTTGGGATAGAGCTGCGAGGTGAAGGTTATCCGGTTCTGAACATAAGGCTTTTTGAAGATGCGGGAGAGCTTCCCGTGCTTTTTCAGCTTGGTTTTTATCATAATACCCCCCATAACTACCGCAAAAGCGGTTTAATTCCTTAAGTACCGGCGGCGCGCGGCATTAAGGCTGGTTTTATTATTGCTCATCGGGAGTGCAATAATACAGGTTACCTGCCATTTAACGAAGAAAGCCCGTAGCCGAGCAGGGTCAGCTCATCCGAGGACGCGATGGTATCGGCCCCGCAAAGGATCAGGACCGCCGCGGCTTTTGTGTCTACTGCCAGCGCTGCCGTCGAGCCGGTATAGAAGCGCAGGTCGATTATCTCAAGATCAAAATGAATGGCAAGGAAGGGCACAAGCGCATTTGCATAGCTGTCCTTTACAACAAGCAGCGTGGGCCGGCCGGTTGAATTGTTTTTGGCGACCCGGACATGGGCGCTGTTGCCTCCGAGGAAGGCGGCGTACTTGTCCTTTGTGTCAAGATAACCGGTGGCGTAGAAGCCCTGCGTTATCTCGCCGGTCAGCACATTAAGGGTGGTATATTCCTCATCCTCGGTGTAGCGGTAGAACTCGATTGTATCGGGTTTAGTCCACCTCATGCCAGAGCTTGACCAAGTGGTGCCGTAAAATTCATCCGAAACAACCTCAATTTCAAAAAACGAAAGGGGCTTCGGGCTATATCCGAGCTTTTTGGCAAGCTCAAGGTATGCGGCATATGCGCCTCTCGTTGTCCAGTGATGGTCGGTGCGGTACCAGACATGCTCGCCGTCCTCGGCAATCGACCTTATTGGCGAGAGCAGATCAACCGAATCTGTACCCGAGGCGGCTATTACCTCCCAGATCCTGCCCGACCTGTCACTGCCGTAGAGAGGGGGCAGGGATGCACGCAGCACGTCAACAGGCCGCGGCGCGACCGCCGTGATAACCGGAATCCCCTGGGGCATGAGCGCGTCACGGAATCTGTCAATTGCGGCCAAGTTTTTTTCGGCCTTGGAATAGTCGGTGTACTCGAGCCGCTTGACAAGATTTCCGCCGGCACAGGGGATGACATTATTGTTCTGCATTTTGAGCGAGGCCAGCTCACACACCGCCTTTAGCCCGACAAAATACTGCCGCAGCGGGAACTGGTCGGCATAAAAGCTGCCGACCTCTCTGGTGTATTTGCCGCTTGTCAGCGCTTCAATTGAAAATTCGGGAAGCCGGGCGAGATTGCGGTTCTCGTCGGGCGAAAAGGACTGGTGGGGAAGTACCCATATTAAAATTCCGAATCCCGAAAAAAGGACCGCACAGAGGATAACCAGCAGCATATCGGCGCCGCGCATGCGGGGAGCCGACGTTGCCTGTATCTCAAGATAGCGCGAGGTGACCTCGTCGGCCGGGTTTGTTTTTGCCATTGGCTGCCCGCCTTTATTTCAGAGTAACGGTTACGATAAAGCCTGACTCGTTGTCGCCCGAAATCTCATATCCCCCGCTTGCTGCAGGGACATAAATAGGCGTGTTATCGCCGTCTGTAGCGGGGACGTAATAGACCTCGTAGTTTGTGCCGTTTGCGTCGGTGATTTTCAGGTGATTGCCGCCGAACACATAAGAGGTCCTCAGAAGCTCCACATATTCCTCAAGACAGAGGTCGTTTGCGCTCATGTAAGCGGCGTGCGCCGGGCCGACATACCTGTAACAGTAAGTATAATCGCTCACACCGGTTACAGAGGCTTTGTTTGCGGGATAGCGCACGACAAACCCGTATTCTGCGGCGTGAGAGTTCAGCCACTCATATGCGTCTTTGTATTTCGGATTTTCAGAAGTGTATATGCCTGTGTCGTCGTAGAACTTGACTGATACCAGATATCCGGTATGGTGGTCGCTGTGCCCCACAGGAATTGATTTTCCTTCCTGGTCTTTTTCGGTACGGTAGGCGTCGGAGACCAGCGCGTAGGGGTTGTTTGTGGCGGCATAAAAGGCGTCCATCATCCTATTGAAGGCGGCAAGCGCCGTCTTGTCAAGGCGTTTTTCGTAATCGCACTGATAGGAAGGATCCCCTGAGGCATTTATCGTGCGGCTGGAGCGCACATCGACAATGCGCGACTCGTCCGCAGGAAAAACATATTTGTTTTTTTGATTGACGAGAATCAAAAAACCCTCGTGGATGCTGTGGGTCCCGCTTGCCGGCACATAATCGGAGAGCGGGTCGGCGGTGTCGGTTCCGCCAGGCTCTGAGGTGTCTTGACCTTTGTTTCTCAGCTCCTGCGAGGCGTCGGCAATTTCAAGCGCCAGCAGCACCACGGCAAGTACAATCAAAAGGATTATTACCACAAATGAGGCAAACAGGGCAATCCTTTTTCTTCTTCTGCGGCGCAGGCGGGCGGCACGCCCTGAACCGAGATTTGGCACCTGACCGGGTTCGCGGCTGTTCATCTTTTTACTCCTTTCAGGCAGGCGGGGCGGGGATTAAAAACCCCTTTGACCCCGCAAACATTTTAGTTGTTTATCGGACAGTCAAGGGGCGGATAACCCTTTGCCCGGCTTGCGGTCGCCGGGCTTTATATAGTTTTAGATTACAAACGTCATTTCGTCGGCTGTCGCTGACTGCGTACCGTCACTTTAATTGACGGATTTCCCGCCGGGTTTATTGAGTAGAGTTTGTTTGAAAAGTTTTTGAAGGTTTTCAAAGGAAACTTTTTTCAAAAAGTTTCCTTTGGCGGGGGTCCGGGGGCGGAGCCCCTTTTTCATTCTTACTTCGCGTCCTTGATAGAGAAGTCCATGCGGCCTTTCTTGTCAAGGCCGATGTATTTGACTTTAACGATGTCACCGGGCTTGAGCACGTCCTCAACCTTGTTAATGCGGCGGGGAGCTATTTTGGAGATATGCACCATGCCTTCCTTGCCCGGGGCATATTCTACGAAGCAGCCAAATTCCTTGATGCTTGTGACCCGTCCGGTGTATACCGCACCCACCACCGGCTCAAAGACGATGGCCTCAATTGCCGACTTGGCCAGCTCGGCGCTCTCGCTGTTGACCGCGGCGATGATGACGGTTCCGTCGTCCTCGATGTCGATTTTGGCGCCGCTGTCGGCCACAATTTTCTGAATCACCGAGCCGCCCTTGCCTATGACGTCACGAATCTTCTCGGGATCGATGTGCAGGGTGGTCAGCTTGGGCGCATACTTTGAAATCTCGGGTCTGGGGGCGGGGATGGCCTTGAGCAGTACTTCGTCGATTATATATTTGCGGGCACGGCGGGTTTCCGCAAGCGCTCTTTTTATGATATCAAAGGTCAGGCCGTCAATTTTGATATCCATCTGAATGGCGGTGATGCCCTTGTGTGTGCCGGCAACCTTGAAGTCCATATCGCCGAAGAAGTCCTCGACTCCCTGTATGTCGAGCATGGTGTCCCAGCTCCCGTCCTCGGCGGTAATGAGCCCGCAGGAGATTCCGGCGACCGGAGCCTTTATCGGCACTCCGGCGTCCATCAGTGCCAGGGTCGAGGCGCAGACTGCGGCCTGTGAGGTGGAGCCGTTTGAGGAAATCACATCCGAGACCAGACGGATTGCATAGGGGAACTCCTCCTCTGAAGGCAGCACCGGCACAAGAGCGCGCTCGGCGAGCGCGCCGTGGCCTATCTCACGCCGGCCGGGGGCGCGGATGGGCTTTGCCTCGCCGACCGAATATCCCGGCATGTTGTAATGATGCATATAGCGCTTTGTAGTATCGCTGTCGATTCCGTCGAGCATCTGCGCCTCAGAGAGCATGCCGAGCGTGGCCGCGGTGATAACCTGGGTTTGTCCTCTTGTGAAAAGTCCAGATCCGTGGGCTCTCGGCAGAAGGCCGACTTCGGCGCCGAGCGGGCGGATTTCGTCCATGCGGCGGCCGTCAACACGCTTTTTGTCGACCAGCAGCCATCGGCGGACGATTTTCTTCTGAATGTTATAGATTACCTCCGGCAACAGCACCTCAAGGTCGGGGTACTCCTCGCCGAATTTCTCGAGAATTGCATCGGTAATCGGGAGCATTCTCTCTTCGCGGATATTTTTGTCGTCGGTGTCGAGGGCGAACATCACGTCCTGCTCGCAGAAGCTGAAAATCTTCTCGAACATCTCGGGGTCGAGCACGCAGGAGGGATACTCAAACTTGGGTTTGCCGATTTCATCGACAATGGCAGAGATGAAGTCGAGCAGATCTTTTATTTCCTTATGGGCGAACTGTATGGCCTCCAGCATGGTGTCTTCATCGACCTGGTTGGCCCCGGCTTCAATCATTACGATTTTCTTCTTTGTGCCCGCGACGGTGAGAGAAAGCTCAGACTTCTTTTGTTCTTCTTCCGTGGGGTTGATGATGAACTTTCCGTCAACAAGCCCTACGAGCACGCCGCCGACAGGCCCGTTCCACGGAATATCGGATATTGCCAGAGCAATAGAGGCGCCTATCATGGCGGTGATTTCGGGCGGGCATTCGGGGTCGACAGACATGACGGTAAGCGTCAGCACCACATCGTTGCGAAGGTCCTTGGGGAAGAGCGGGCGGATGGGGCGGTCTATCAAACGTGCGGCCAGAACGGCCTTCTCGGAGGGGCGTCCCTCTCTTCTGAGGTATCCGCCGGGAATTTTACCGGCTGCATACATTTTTTCCTCATAATCGACAGACAGCGGAAGGAAATCGATGCCGTCGCGCGGCTTCGGGGAGGCTGTCGCGCAGCAGAGCACCGCGGTCTCGCCGTAGCGGATCATTACCGAACCGTTTGCCTGTCCTGCAAATTTACCGGCCTCGACGACAAGCGGCCTGCCGGCTAGCGTGTAATTAAACACCCTGTGATTCTTAAACTGGATAGGCGAGCTGATTTTTTCTGTTTCCGACATTAATAACATGTCCTCCGTAAAATATATTTAGCATATCTCACGGAGGTTTAGCACTTAAATACACGTCGGACAGGCGCACGGCGCATATTTAACTGCTAATCCCATCGTGAGAGATGCTATTTTGTGATTGCTGCGGCGATTCTGCCGCGTGGTGCCCGGCAGCAATTACCGGGTCGAAAATAATAGTTAGGAGTGAGGAGCCGGAAAATACCCGCTCGTCACTCCAAACAATTACTGGGTTTACTTTCTCAAGCTGAGCTTCTCGATTAATGCACGATAGCGCTCGATATCGGTTTTCATGAGGTAGTTGAGCAGATTTCTCCTGTGGCCGACCATTTTCTGCAGTCCGCGGCGGCTGTGATGATCTTTCGGATTTGCTTTGAGGTGCTCGGTGAGGTTTTTTATGCGGAAGGTAATCAGTGCTATCTGTACCTCGGGCGAGCCCGTATCTCCCTCATGAGTGGCGAATTCCGCAATAATTGCCTGTTTTTCTTCTTTGGTCATGATTTTTCACCTTTCAAAATTATTGCATTGACACAGATTCCGGTCGGTGAAGTGCCGCACGGCGGCTTGGTCCGGAGCCCGAGCCAATGTTAGTGAGGTTATTATATCATACCTATTATGTCTTGTAAAGGGCATTTTTGAATAATTTCGCTCAGGCATTTGAGGAAAAAAAGCGGATATTCCGGTTCTATTCATTATCCTCCGTATCTGGGATTTTGGCTTGTGTTTTTTTTCTCTTGTGTGGGAAGAGCGATTTTGCCATTGACACGCCGCCCGAGGCGAGCAACATCAGTCCGAAAAGCCGGCGCAGGAGAGAAGGGTTTATACATGAAGCAATCCAGACACCCAGAAGAGCGCCGAGAGCGCCGAAACCGGCCATCAGCAGCACTACTCCCCACAAAATCCTCCGGCGCCAGAGATGTATCATAAGCGAGGCCGAGGAGGAGAAGAGGAAAAAATAAAGATTGAGCCCCTGCGCGGAAAGCTGGGGATAGTCCCTTACCGAGGTCAGCCAGGCGACAAGTAAGCCGGCGCTGCCTACTCCCATACCAGAGAGCGCGGCAATCAAAAAAGCGACAATTACATCAATCAATCGGCATATTCTCCTGTCATTCATACAAGAAGGCAGCTTTTTTCATACCGTCACTCTACCCGGTGAGCATCGATATCCCCGACCAGACGACAATCGCCGAGAACAGCACCCTGACCCAGCGGGCCTCAATAGAGTAAAGCAAAATGCCGCCGAGAAGCCCGCCCAACACTGCCGGAATCACAAGGACGCCGAGCTTCTCTTCGGGAACAACACCCCTCAGGGCATACCCGACGGCGGAGACCACAGAGAGCGGCAGCATCACGGCCAGCGCATTTGAAAAGGCATCGCGGCCGTCGTCAAGCTGACGGCCTAGAAGCCGGCTCAGCGCAAACACGACTATAATTCCTCCGCCGGCACCGAGCAGCCCGTTGACAAGCCCCGCGACAAAGCCAGCGGCCGCCAGCAACATTCCCTTTGTCAACTCACGCAATTCACCGCCTCCCCCCGACCTGTGTACCAGCACGAAGGTTATATTCCGGAAAATCTGTAAATTTACTTGAAATATAAAGCCACCGATGATATAATAATGATGTTTAGGGACTTCTATATGTGGTTATTATCTGCTCAAAACTGCCGGATAATTCGCAGCGTTCTCTTCTGGGAAGCATTTTCGAATAAGCCTTAAAGCAGGGGCGCTTGTCTGGATTTTCCGGATATTTTTACTGAAAAACGCCTGTTCGGAAGCTTGTGCTGAGCCCGGATATGAAAGGATACCGACAAATGCCAGAGAACAAGAATCAACAAAATAAAAAACTAAAGGCAAAAAGGCCGCCAAAAGAGCTCCCGCCCGGACCGGGCGAGCGGGGTAATTCCCGGCGCTCCGGCGAGCCCATAAAAGAAGCGGTGCCGGCCTCGCCGCCCTCGGCCGGCTTTGTGCACCAGTTCATGCCGTATCTGCTTTTTGTGCTGACCCTCTTTATTGCAGCCTGCTTTGTGTGTGTCGCCGCAGGGGTCAGCGGGGCGGTCGGGGTGGCCGGTAGCATTCTTAACGACGTATTTTGCGGGTTGTTGGGCTGGCCGGCGTATTTTTTGCCGCTTGTCCTGCTCAATCTTGCGGTTTTCTGGCGTCAGTATGTCGATATGAAGCTGGTGGGGCTCAAGCTGTCGCTCTCCTTTCTTATTCTGCTTGTGACGTCTGCGCTGGTGCATGTGGTCACTATCAACAACGCGGGGCGTGTCGGCTTTAATGTAATCAGGCTATGGAGGGACGGGATCAACCTCATGGGCGGCGGCGTCCTCGGGGGCATTCTGGGCGAGATATGCTTCTCGGCGCTCGGCATTGTCGGTTCGCTGATTATTCTCAGCCCCTTGATTGCAGTGCTTTTCATGTTTCTTTTCGGTACAACGCCGCGCGGAATCCGGCTATATATCGCCCGCCTGCTGCGCGAACGCGCCGAGCGCCGGCGGCTTTTGGCCGAGGCTGAAGATGATGTGTCCGAAAATGAGGACGATGAGGATGCAGACGATCTGAGTGCCGAGACCGACGATACCGGCAAGAAAAAGGGCCGCCGGGCTGCGCGTGAGAGGAAGAAGGCCAAAAAAGAGGAGCAAAAGCGCCGCCGGCATGAGGTGCTCGGGCACAGCGATGCGGCCGCTTCTGTCGATGCCGTGTTCACCGAGGGACACAAGACCATAATCGGCGATATCACCTCAAAGGTGCCCCAGCCCGATTCTGCAGGCATGGCCGTGCCGGCTGCCGGCACGGAAAGCGGAACAACGCCCACCGAGCCCGAAGTTAAAGAGGGTACCGAACCCAAAGTGGATATTTCAGAGCCTGTCAGGTCGGGCGGGGTGAGCGCGTTGACCGAGCAGCTTGAGCAGGATGAGGATTACAACGACCTCGGTGAGCTGCTGAACGGAAAATCCGACAGCGCCGGACAGGACGCACCCGAAAAGGAGGATGGCGACAAAAAGGAGGTCGACATAAAACTGAATGTCAGCACCGAAGATATTTCCGACCTCGTCTCAAGTGAGGAGGAAGAGCCGCCCGCGCCGGCAAAGCAGCTCACCACATATATTTTCCCGCCTGTTGACCTGCTGGCGCCCGATACCAACCCCAAGGAGGCCGATTATTCAGAGGAGCTGCGCGCGAATGCAAAAAAGCTCATGGACACGCTCAGCAGCTTTAATGTCCGGATTAAGGAGATCACCTACTCGCGCGGGCCGACAATCACGCGCTACGAGCTCAAGCCCGATGCCGGCGTGCGAGTGCGCTCAATTGCCAACCTTGTAGACGACATCGCCCTGAGCCTTGCCACGACAGGTGTGCGCATTGAGGCGCCGATACCCGGAAAGGCGGCGGTCGGCGTCGAGGTACCTAATAAAACCCAAGCGACTGTTTTCCTCAGAACCCTGATAGAATCCAAAACCTTTCAGGAAACCCCGAGCAAGCTGGCGGTATGCCTCGGGCAGGACGTGGCCGGCAAGCCGATATTTTTCAACATCGACAAAATGCCGCACCTGCTCATCGCCGGCGCCACCGGCATGGGAAAATCGGTTTGCTTTAACAGCATAATTGTCAGCATTCTATATAAAGCCCGGCCTGACGAGGTGAAGCTGATACTCGTCGACCCGAAAAAGGTCGAGTTCAATGTATACAAGGACATGCCTCACCTCTATGTGCCGGTGGTAAGCGATCCGAAAAAGGCGGCCGGTGTGCTTGCAACCGCGGTGGCCGAGATGGAGCGTCGCTTTGAGATGATCGAGGACCTCAACGTCCGCGACATAACCAACTACAACCGCATTGCCGAGAACGACCCGGAGCTGATGCCGATGCCCAGGATTGTGATAATCATCGACGAGCTGGCCGACCTGATGATGACCGCGCCCGACGATGTGGAAACCTGCATCTGCCGGCTGGCGCAAAAGGCAAGGGCGGCCGGCATACACCTGATAATCGGAACCCAGCGGCCGTCGGTTGACGTCATTACAGGTCTTATAAAAGCAAACATACCCTCACGTATAGCCTTCACGGTGGCTTCTCAGATAGACTCGCGCACCATAATTGACATGGCGGGGGCCGAAAAGCTTATCGGCCGCGGCGATATGCTCTTCTCTCCGGTCGGGGCAGCAAAGCCGATCCGCGTTCAGGGCGCTTATGTCAGCGAGCTTGAGGTTGAGAATATCGTCGACTATGTAAAAGCCCACAACAGCGGCGCGCAGTATGACCACGAGTTCTTAAAGCGGGTTGAAGAGGAGGCCGCCAAATGCGGGAACAAGAAAGGTAGCAAGCCGGTTGATGTCGAGGATCTCAGCGGGGAAGAATTTGACCCGAAGCTGCGTGATGCCATAGAGCTGGCAATCGAGACCGGCAAGATCTCAACCTCGCTCATGCAGCGCAGGCTGGAGGTGGGCTACGGCCGGGCAGCGAAAATTATCGACCAGATGGAGAAGCTCGGATACGTCAGCGCCCCCGACGGCAACAAGCCCCGCCGGGTGCTGATAACAAAAGAGCAATTCATGGAAAAGCTCATCAATAACGACCTGTGAGCGGTGCCTCCCGCCTTTTGCGGGAGGCTTTTTGTAAGATCAATACCAAAAACGGAATCAGCGATACATAATATGGCATAAAAACTTTGCAAACCGCACTGTGATATTCCCGAAACGGAATAATTTATTTATTTAACCTATTGACAAGGCCGGCGGGTTACTGTATAATTTAACTAAACAAAATGACAGAAAGACAGGAGAGCCGACAAATGAAGCAGGCCAAGAAAAAGCTTGTGATGCCGAATCCCGAGGCAGACAAGGAGGAAAAGCGCAAGGCACTTGAAACCGCCATTGCCCAGCTTGAAAAGGACTTCGGGAAGGGTACCATAATGAAGCTCGGCGAGAATGCCCGCATGGAGGTTCAGGCTGTGCGCACCGGGTCTATCGCTCTTGACTTTGCGCTCGGAATCGGCGGGCTGCCCCGCGGGAGGATAACCGAAATATTCGGCCCCGAATCCTCGGGTAAAACCACGGTTGCGCTTCATGTAATAGCCCAGGTGCAGAAGGAAGGGGGAGAGGCCGCCTTTATTGACGCCGAGCACGCGCTCGACCCGGTTTACGCCAAAGCGCTGGGGGTGGATGTAAACAACCTGCTTGTCTCACAGCCCGACTGCGGCGACGACGCGCTTGAAATCACCGAGGCGCTGGTGCGTTCGGGGGCGGTCGATATAATAGTAATCGACTCGGTCGCGGCTTTGGTCCCGCGCCAGGAAATTGAGGGCGATATGGGGACCTCGGCAGTCGGTGCGCAGGCAAGGCTGATGTCGCAGGCACTGCGAAAACTGTCGGCGGCCATTTCAAAGAGCAATTGCGTCGTCATTTTTATAAATCAGCTTCGCGACAAGGTGGGGGTTGTTTACGGGAATCCCGAGACCACAACCGGCGGGCGGGCGCTTAAATTCTATGCATCGGTGAGGATTGATGTCCGTAAAAAAGAGCAGCTCAAGCGCGGAACCGAGATATACGGAAACCGCGTCAAGTGCAAGATCGTGAAAAACAAGGTCGCGCCGCCCTTCCGTGTCGCCGAGTTTGACATCCTTTACGGTAAGGGCATTTCCCGAGCCGGTGAAATACTCGATTTCGGCGTCAAACTCGACATAATCAAGAAGAGCGGCACATGGTTCTCATATGAGGGCGAGCGGATAGGCCAGGGCAGGGATAATGCCAGGAAGTACCTTGAGGACAACCCGGGGGTCATGGATGAAATTGAGGAGAAAATCCGCGCCATGAGTGCTCAGGCTAATATCCTTGAAGATGAGTTTGAGCTCGACGAGTCTGAAGGCGATAAGGAAGAGGAATTTGATATCAGCCTGATACAGGATGACGAGTGAACATAAACAGGATGAAAACCCGAATAAAAATTGAGCGCGCCGCCGCCCTTGATGACGGCGGTGTGGCTGTGGAGTTATTGCTAAGTGACGGGGCGCACAGCGAGAAAAAGTGTTTTGTTGTTTTGCAGGAAGTCTGGCAGGATATCGACCTTCGGCAGGGCAGGGAAATAACCCCCGATGAGTACCATGCTCTTGAAGCGGCAGCATCAATTTTTATGGCCGTGAAAAAAGGTCTCGTCCTGCTCTCGTACGGTCCTAACTCAAAGCGGGAGCTTGTGCGAAAGCTGGTCGCCCGCGGGATTGAGGCCGGTACCGCCGCATGTGCGGCGGAATATATATGCAGCCGGGGTTATATCAACGAGAGAGCCGACGCCGAGGCGACGGCAGAAGCCGGCCTAAGAAAAGGTTACGGCAGCCGCAGGATTATTGCAATGCTGCATGAGAAGGGCTTTTCCGACGAGGCGATAGCCGGTGTAAAGGAACTTTTAGGCGAGGTTGATTTCAACCGCCGCTGTGCTGAAATGATAAAGAAAAAGTACGGCAGCAGTGTCCCGACCGAAAAGAAAGTGCTCGAGCGTATTGTCGCCGCAATGCAGAGGTATGGCTATACTTATTCGGAGATCAGAGAAGGGCTACGGCTACTGTCGCGGCTGCACATCTCAGAATGAAATAAACCGGGTATTAAACAATATTATTTTTGAAATTGTGATGCACATAGCAACCTAAACAACCGCCGGATGTCATCTGACTCCCGGCGGTTTTATAAAAGTCCTTTTATTGGAGGTGTTGGGGCAAAGGCATTTTGCGCAAAGACAGTGACAGAACACCGCGACTCTCCGGGTTATCCGGTGTCCAAACCGAAGCCAGGCGCGGGATGTGGGGCCCGAGCTGCAGTATTTTGCGAAGCAAAATAATTGTATGAAAAGTTCTTGAAGAGGTTTTGGGAGAAACTTTTTTCAAGAAGTTTCTCCCAATAAAAAACCTGTTGACAACCGGCGGTACTTATGGTATGATAATGATATCAAAATGATATCATGTTGATTCAGGAGGCTTTTTATGGAAGCAAAGAAACTGCAGTTTGAAGAAAAGTGTCCGCGCGCCCTGCCCGGAATGCCGATGATGATCCTCTTGATACTGATCTACCTTGCAGGCCTTGCGGCCGTAATATACGGCGGCATCCTGATGGAGGAAAACGAGGCGTCGGTCGGCGGAATCATTTTTTTTGTCACGGGCATAGTATATCTGTGCCTTGGCTGGATTCCCTTTATGGGGCTTAAGATCCTCAAGCCGCAGGAGGCGATGGTCCTCACGCTTTTCGGGCGCTATATCGGCACCCTGCGCGAGGAAGGCTTTTATTATGTCAATCCCTTCGTCTCCTCGGTGGCACCGCCCGACACCGATGTATCAAGCGGAGCAATTTTAGCAAAAACCACATTCACAAAGTCAAATCAGATCGCTGTCAACCGCAAAATATCGCTCAAGGCGATATCGCTTAACAACGCAAAGCAAAAAATCAACGACCTGCTCGGCAACCCGGTTGAAATCGGCATTGTCGTCATCTGGCGGGTGGTCAACACCGCCAAGGCTGTCTTC
The DNA here is from genome assembly GCA_012727435.1 of Clostridiales bacterium. Lineage (GTDB taxonomy): Bacteria > Bacillota > Clostridia > Oscillospirales > CAG-272 > UMGS1002. Next base: position 24,941 of record JAAYHB010000020.1, read on the forward strand.
AATGTCGACAACTACAAGGAATACCTCTCAATTCAGGCCGACGCCGCCCTGCGCAACATAGTCCGCATGTATCCTTATGATGTATCGGCAGAAGGCGACGAAAAATCGCTGCGCGGCTCAAGCCGGGAGATATGTGAAAGGATACGCGAAGATCTTCAGAGCAAGGTCGATATTGCGGGCATTGAGATAATCGAGGCCCGGATTACCTACCTCGCCTACGCTCCCGAAATCGCCGCCGCAATGCTCCAGCGGCAGCAGGCGACGGCAATAATCGACGCGCGCAAGATGATAGTCGACGGGGCGGTCGGAATGGTCGAGATGGCGCTTGCAAAGCTCAGCGAAAACAATATCGTGGTGCTTGACGACGAAAGAAAGGCGGCAATGGTAAGCAACCTCCTGGTTGTACTCTGCGGTAATCGTGACGCTCAGCCGGTAGTCAACAGCGGCTCGCTTTATTAACGGTAGTGATGACAATGTCCGACACAATTAAAAAAAGAAATTCCGACACCGAAAAGAAGCAGATACCTTTGCGCCTTTCGGCTTCACTGTTCAATGAGCTGAGTGCCTGGGCTGCCGACGAATTCCGTTCACTTAACGGGCAGATTGAGTACCTGCTCACCGAATGTGTAAAAAAATGGCGCCGCGGCTCTGACCTGCCCGACGATGGTAAAAAAACGAGCGGTTTGTCCGAAGAAAAACAATAAGAAACGGAGAACAGCATGGAAGAAATACTGACAACGCAAAACCTCACGAAAAAATACCGCGCCGTCACTGCTCTTGACAATGTAAACATGACGGTATCCCGCGGCGACATTTACGGTTTTGTAGGCGCCAACGGCGCCGGCAAAACTACGCTTATCCGCGTCATTTGCGGGCTCACAATCCCCACCTCGGGCTCATTTGTACTTTTCGGCGCCCCGAGCGGTTCATCCGAAATCATGGCGGCGCGTCGGCGCACCTCGGCGATTGTCGAGGCTCCGGCAATCTACAGGAACATGACCGCAAAAGAAAACCTTTATATGCAGTGCAAAATTCTCGGAGCCGACACGAGCCGGGTTGACGAGCACCTTGAGACGGTCGGCCTGTCAAAGGTGGCTGCTACAAGCCGCAAAGCCGGCAACTTTTCGCAGGGTATGCGTCAGCGGCTCGGTATTGCCATGGCGCTCTGCGGCAATCCCGAATTCATGATACTCGACGAACCGCTCAACGGCCTTGACCCCGAGGGGATTTTTGACATGAGAAACCTAATTCTGAAGTTAAACAGGGAATCGGGGATAACCTTCCTCATTTCAAGCCACATACTGAGTGAGCTGTCACTTGTGGCAAACAAGTACGGCTTTATCGCGGACGGGAAGCTGGTCAAGGAAATAACCTACGACGAGCTTCATCGGCAGTGCCGCAGAAGCATCGACATAGACCTGCATGACCCGGCGGCGGCAGGCGAATATCTCGCCGGTCAGCTTGGGATTAGGGACTACACGCACGAGAACGGCACGCTGCGCATCTTTGACGACGTCGGTATCGGCCGGCTTGTAGCCGCTCTTGAGGAGGGCGGCTTCCCGGTGCTGGGTATCAGGAGCCGGGAGGAAAGTCTTGAGGACTATTATCTTAAAGTAACAGGAGGCAGGACCGATGTCTGATCTGCTCAGGGCTGATTATTATAAAATAAAAAAAGATATTATTCTTTTCATCGCGCTGATTCTGGTCGTGTTTTTCGCCCTTTCGACGCCGGCTCTGTACCTGTTGCTCGAAAAACTCATCGAAGACAGCCTCGACGAGCTTGGCGGGATGGGGTTCGGTATTGCGTTCTCAGGGAAATTCGTATTTATGTCTACTTTGTCGGTCACAAACAATATCGGCCTGATTCTGCCGGTGCTCATGGGTATTCTCGTCTGCCGCGATTTCTCGACCGGGACGGTGCGGAATAAAATCATCGCGGGTCACAGCAGGCTGCAGGTATACCTGAGTTTGCTGATATCCGCGGTGAGCATCGGCGCGACTCTCTTTCTGATATACTCGTTGCTTATGCTGGCTTTGGGAAGCCTTCTGCTCGGCTACGGGAGCGACTTCAATTCAAGCGAGTTAATTTATATCCTTAAGGTGCTGCTCATGGGTACGCTGATGTTCTCGGCGATGATCTCAATCGGCGTCTTTTTTGCGGCAGCCACCCGGAGTATCGGTATCACCATCGTGCTGTAGATAGCTTTGGGAATGGTTATCGCCATTCTCGGCTCTATCCCCATGATGCTGATCGACTGCCCCGAATGGCTCGAACAACTCACCCGACTGAACCCCGCCTACCAGTTAACCCTGCTTACCGCCTCAGACAAGTTACCAACCGACCTGTTAATTACCTCGCTTCTCAGCAGTGCGGCGTATATTGTCTTGTCTGCTGCAGCCGGCTCGCTTATCCTCCGCCGCGCCGAGTTGAAATAACTGCGTGGGGTTCGGCCCAAATTAGTTAATAGTTATTCGATACTAGATATTAGCAGATACGGGGATGCGGGGGGCCGGATACGGTTTGGGTCGGTGATATTGCGCTATTGATAACAAAAAAGCCGGGGGAATTGTCACAAATCCCCCGGCGAAATTTATTTGTAATAATACGGCAGTGTCAAAGTAACTGTTGTGCTTCCGGCGACAATGCACTGCACTACATTAAGCGAGTTGAGCAAGTAGTAATTCGCCTCCCAGTCCGAGCCGGGAACGCCGTTCCATTGTAGCTTTTTGGCCTGCGCCTCGACGCCGTCGGGCCACAGCACAATCGAGGGGTCGACCAGAGAATAAAACCATATAGTCCCGTTGCGGGCGCGGTAGCGGTTCTGGTTCCAGCCGTGGTGCGGAACCGTCATGATATCGCTTTTGAGATAGTCGCCGAATCTTGCGCACATTTCGTCGACATTGACCTTTGAGACATCTCCGGTGACCATTACCGACTGCGATTCTTCGGCGGTGGTTATAAAGCGGACGACTATCGACTGAATATTTCCGTCGGCATGTGTAAGGTCGGTGTCGGGCATTCCCTCAAGGCCGATGACCTTCGGGATGAAGTCCGACATGCAGGTGAGAATCTCCATGTCGGCGCCCGGGAAATGAAATACCTGCCCGGTGAGGCATTTATAGACGTCGGCGTTTGGATAATAAGTATTTATCGTGCTTCGGACCTTGGAGCAGCTTGATGCACCGTCGCTCATATATTGGGTTTGCTCTTTAGTATCGCAGAAGTTGAAAATAAAGCTCTCAATTTTTATTGTTTTGAGTGTGCTATAAGTAGAAGCAAACCTGACGAAGGCGCCGTAATGGTCGCCGTGGGCGTGAGCAATCACCCATGCGCGGATAACAATATTTGACGGATCGGGCGCAAGCTCGGTCATTTTTTTGTGAATCTGGGAGGCTTCGGCGACGGTGTTGTGCCCGCCGTCGACTATGACAAAGCTGCCGTCCTCAAGCTGCATCATAAACCCCAGCCCGCCCGCATTGCCTCCTACCTCAAGCCCGAAAAGCGTGATGCTGCATTCGCGCACCTTTGAATAGGACGGCCTGTCTTTGGGCGGCAGCAGCGCATCCGAGAATGCAATAATTCGCGTGGTCTTCGAATGGGGAACATAATAGGCGTAGACGGCCTTCTCGTCTTTTGTATATGTGATAAACCTTACGTCGGCCATCCTGTTTTCACTGTAAAAGCTGTATCCGCTGTTGCCGAGCAGGGTGCAGTAATCGTCAAGCATTGTCGCGTCTGTTTCGGATATAGTTACCTGCGTGAAGCCGTCGGCACAGTCTGAAATTGCCTCAACAACCCCGCCCGGAAAGGCCGGGACTCCTGCAAGCGGTTTTAGCATGGAGACTCTACTGGTCTCTATCTGACGGTATCCGGCCGGAATGGTCAGAGTTCCGTCGGCCATGTTTTTCTCGGCATAATCAAGGAAGGCAAATACCGCCGAGGGGAGTGCTTCGTCGGCCCAAGCCGTAATGACCACCTTGTTCCCGACCACGCCGAAGCCGCATTCGTTGTATGCCAGCTCCGAGAGCAGTTCATGGCACTCGGGGTAGGATACATGCCCCAGCAGAATTTCGGGGAGCGTGGCATCGTAGGTATGACCTTTATACTGTGCGTCGGTGTCGATGGTGAGGCTGCCGCCCGAGAGAGACTCCAGTCTGTTGCGTATGGCTTTGTACTGAGCGGTCTCGGTTTCGGTGCATTTATCGGGGCGGGTAAGCCTGACATGCATTTCGCCCCTCGAAAAAATGAGGACGTCTTTTGCCGGGATGTCGGTCGTGTCGATAGTGTCCGATGGGTTGCCCGGGTCTTTTACGGGATTGTCAACCTTACAACCTGAACAGATAATGAGCAGGACTAAAAAAAGAAGCAAGAGATATTTCTTCATGGTATCCTCCGGGGGTTAGGAACGTTCCGCAAACGTGACCTGTAACTTTGTGTTATAATCCGGATGTCTTATAATTTGTAGCGGAAGAAATCAGAGCGGCATTATCATGCCGACAGAAGGCGTCTTTATTGCCCTCAGTCCTGCTCATTGTATCATACTCTGATTTAAATTACAATATTGATTTTCTGATTTTGCATAATAGAAACCGGCCGGGCAAGACTTTATTTTGTGGTAAAACAAAAAAAACTGATGACGCGGGCGAGATTATATGGTATAATATGCTCAAGCTGCCGCTTTCGGAGCTCCGGCATGGCGCGGATGGAATGATACAAAAAACAACATCGAGGTTTACAATGGTAGAAGTAAAAGAGGTAAAGACCAAAAGGGAACTGAAAAAATTCGTGGATTTTCCGAACAAGCTTTATGCCGACTGCGAGCAATACATTCCACCGCTTTTTGCAGACGATTTGGCGGACTGGAACCCGAAGAAAAACCCTGCGTTTGAGTACTGCGAGGCTAAGTGCTTTCTTGCCTACAGGGAGGGGGAGATTGTGGGCAGGATTGCGGCCATACTGAACCACCGCGCCAATGAAAAGTGGAATACCAAACGTATGCGCTTCTCTCAGGTTGACTTTATCGACGACTACGAGGTGTCAGAAGCGCTCTTCGCGGCAGTCGAGGATTTTGCCCGCGAGAAGGGCTGCACCGAGGTACACGGACCGCTCGGATTCTGCGACTTGGACCGGGAGGGGATGCTGGTCGAGGGCTTCGAGCACAAGAGCATGTTTATCACCTATTATAATCACCCTTATTATATCGAGCACCTTGCCCGGCTCGGATATGCGAAGGACATAGACTGGATAGAGCGGCGGATTGAGGCTCCTAAAGATGAAAAATCTGTTGAGATTATATCAAAAACGGCCGATTATGTATTGAAAAAACTTAATCTACATATCGCCGACATCAGGCGGCAGAGCCAGTACGGGAAATACGTGATGCAGGTTTTCAGGCTTGTGAATCTCGCATACGCTCCCCTGTACGGCACTGTGGAGCTCAGCGAGCGGCAGATCAAAAGATACGCCCGCAAGTTCGGCCCGCTGATTAATCCCAAACTGACATGCTTTGTTATGGACGAAAAAAATGAGATGGTCGCTTTCGGCATTGCTGCGCCGTCGATGGCTGACGCGCTTAAAAAAACCCGCGGCCGGCTCTTCCCGTTGGGCTGGTTTTACGTCCTTCGGGCGCTGCACAAAAACGACACCATGGACCTCTTCCTTATCGCGGTTCATCCCAGATTGTGCGGCACAGGAGTCAACGCAATTATAATAGACCATGTGCTCAAGGGGGTCCGGGAGATGGGCATAAAGTATGCCGAGACCGGGCCGATGCTCGAGAACAACCTGCCGATCCAATCGCAGTGGAAATATTTCAAATCGATTCAGCATAAACGCAGAAGATGTTTTATAAAGAATATCGGAATAAAACCCGACGAAGGGCATAATGAGCCGTCATCACAAAAGGATGATTAAGGATGAAGGTATGCCTGGCTAACGATTCTTTTCCGCCCCTGCTCGACGGCGTCAGCAACACGGTGGTCAATTACGCCGCCATAATAGAGCAGAAGTACGGGAGCGCAATTGTGGCGACCCCGAGGTACCCCGGGGTCAAGGACAACTACCCCTTTGAGGTGGTGAGATACGCCAGCTTCAATACCACAAAAATGGTGGGCTACCGTGCGGGATACCCATTTTCACACAATGCCATGAGAAGGCTTGAGGCGTTCGGGCCTGATATAATTCACAGCCACTGCCCGATGGCCTCCAATTTTCTATGCCGCGAACTTCGCTCGATTACCGGAGTGCCGCTTGTCTTCACTTATCACACAAAATTCGATACCGATATCAAGCGAGCGATAAAGCTGAAATTCATCCATGAACCGGCCATACGCGAGGTGGTCCGCAGCATTGAGGCGGCCGACGAAGTCTGGGTGGTTAACCGCGGGGCGGGTGAAAACCTGCGGAGTCTGGGATATAGCGGCGATTATATTGTCATGCCCAACGGGGTTGACATCGACAAGTCACCTGCTGACCCGGAAATCATCGATCGGATAAACCGCAAGCACAGAATCCCCGAGGGTGTCCCGGTCTTTTTGTTTGTTGGCCGGGTAATATGGTACAAGGGCCTGCGGATTATACTTGACGGCCTGCGCGGGCTGAAGGACATGGGGCAGAACTTTCGGATGATTATCGTCGGCAAGGGCGACGATCTTGAAGATGTCAAGAATTACACCAAGGATAAGGGGATTTTTGAGGACTGTATTTTCACGGGTGCCATCTATGACCGTGCAGAGCTCAAGGCCTATTATTCGCGCGCCGACCTCTTTCTTTTGCCGTCGGTATTTGACAACAACCCGCTGGTGGTGAAGGAGGCGGCCGCCTGCCGCACTCCCAGCGTGCTGATAAGAGGCAGCAGCGCAGCCGAAGGAGTGGTTGACGGGTATAACGGAGTTTTGATTTCCGAGAGCGCCGGAGATATGACCCGCGCGCTAGCAGCGCTGTGCGCCGACAGGGAGAAAATCAGGCAGCTCGGAGAGCGGGCGGCCGAGGACCTGTATATTTCGTGGGAGGACAGCGTGGCGCACGCGGTTGCCAGATACCAACAGGTGCTTGAGAACCACAAGGCCGGGAAGATTCAGCATCCTCGTGTCAAGTATGACCGGATGATTGACATGATCGGCAGCACATACAAGGCGCTCGTCCGCGCCCGGCTTGTCAGCGAGGGGGTTGCCGAGCAGTTTAAGGAGGTTCCGGGCGAGTTCGGCGCGTGGGTAAGGAAGCTGTATGGCAACATCAAGGATCGCTTTGACAGGTATCAGTAAAATGCATAAAGAACTGTAATTAACCATTGAGCGGCGGAGGAACCTCCGTCGCTCAGTTGTTGTATACAAATCAGCACAACATGTGGGGCAATATCGTTTGTATCTAAAGATTGCCGGGAGTTCACTGCAAGGCGACCTGCGATCACCCGCTCATACCCGCGCGCCCCTCAAAGGGTCAGCACAAGACTTATGGCAGCACAGCGCGGGATGCGGGGCCCGCGCTTCATAATTTGCTATCTGTTTGTAAGGTTTTTGGGGGATTTTCAAGACCCTTTTTTCAAAAAGGGTCTTGAGTGGGGCGTGGGGCAGAGCCCCATGTAAAAAACAGCGCTACGGAGGCAGCGCCCCGTAGCGTAATTATTATTGCTTCTGCCGCGCGTTAAGGCGGTACTGGCGCGGGGTCGTGTTCATGTATTTTGTAAAGGTGTTGTAGAACTGGGGCTTGCTTTTGTAGCCCACCCGTTCGGAAACCTGCTCGGCTGAAAGATCGGTTTCGACCAGAAGCCGCGCGGCAAGCTCGATGCGCTTTTTGGTAATATAATCCGAGAGATTTTCACCCATGTGTTTTTTGAACAGGCGTGAAAAATAGGCATAGTTATAACCGAAGCGGGCGGCCAGCTCTTCCTGAGAGATGTTTTCGGTGAAGTGCTTGTCCACATATTCAAGGGTGACCGAGAGGATATAGGCCGGGTCGCGGTTGGCGAGCTCGCTCCGCATCCACTCCATTGCGCGGGAAAGGTATTGGCAGATAAGGCTGACAAAAAGGCGCAGGAATGCCCTGAAATCCCCGGCGCGCTGCTCGCACTCGCGGGATGTTAAGCGCAGGATGGCGTCAAGCACTTCACGCTCGTCCTGATTTAACGTGACTGTAGGCTGGTATTCGCTGTCGGTATAAAAAATCCGGCGGAGTTCGTTTTCGCCCTCTCCTCCGTCTTTGCCGAAAAGGTCGGGGGTGAGGATTATTTCGGTGTATTTGAGTTCTCCGAAGGGCTCCATCGAGTGTGGCACGGAGCGGTCTATGAAGAAAACGCTACCGGGTGCCATGTCATAGCTTTTCTGGTCGACTTGATGCAGGCCCTTGCCCTCATTAATGAATATGAGGGCGTAAAATGCGTGCGTGTGCGCGTCTTCGCGGCGTGTCAGTACCCGCTCGAATATGCCTAGTCCGTCTCCCTCGCGGATAAATTCGGTGGCGTAATAGTTTATCATCTTTCCCTCTTTGAAATTGATACGGTTTTCCACCGGTTTATTATGTCATAAAATAGTACGAATGTCAAGCGCTCTACAGACAAATGCCGTTATAACGCCTGCCGGCCGATGCAATAAACAATTGTTTTTTACCCAAGCGGCGGCACAAAACCACTATGTCGGTTGACTTTGGGGCCGCGGGGTGGTATAATTTGCTTGACTATTCTCAGGGCGGGTAAAGATGGAGTCGTACAGCTACAGAAGGGAAATCCCGGTTTCGGGAGAATACGACGTGATTGTCGCGGGCGGAGGCCCTGCCGGGCTTGCGGCGGCGGTATCGGCGGCACGCGAGGGTGCGAGCACGCTTTTGGTCGAGCGCCACGGCGTGCTCGGCGGGAACCTCACGGTCGGGCATGTCTGCCCGCTCCTGGGTTCGGTGTCCCAGGGCACGATGTTTGACGAAATCTCAGAACTGCTGACACATGACCACCCCGGGCGGCCTGTCATGGTCACCCGAAACGGGCGTGAGCTGCCGGTCGACCCCGAGGAGGCCAAAATAAAGCTGACCCGGCTGGTCGCCTCAAGCGGTGCTGGGGTTATGTTGTGCACTGTCGTCAGCGATGTCGTGATGGAAGGGAACCGGGTCACGGGGCTCGTGCTCACCGGGCCGGGCGGAATGTTTGCGGTGCGCGGGCGTGTTATTGTCGACGCGACCGGCGACGGACAGGTGGCGTATCTTGCCGGCGCCGAGTATTACTTCGGACGGGAAAGCGACGGCAGGGTACAGCCGGTTACGATTGAATTTGTGGTTTCAAATGTCGACGAGAGCCGGGCGATTACGGCCTGGGGCGGCTCCGACCCGGTCAGGCTTCCCTCGGGGCGGGAATACCGCGAGCTCTGCCGCGAAAAGCAGGCGGCGGGGGAGCTGCCCGAAAATGTATCTATCGTCAGGCTCCACTCGACCTGCCGTCCCGGGGAACGCGCGGTGAACACCACCCAGCTTAATGGCATTAACACACTTGACCCGCTTGAGCTCGGCCGGGCCGAGGCCGGGCTGCGGGAGCAGGTTTTGCAGTGTCTTGAGTTCCTCAGAAAATATGTTCCCGGGTATGAGAGGTGCGAGCTGAAAAGCTCGGCATATGTGCTCGGAGTGCGCGAGACGCGCCGGATAAAGGGGGACTACACAATAACCGACGCCGACGTCGAACAGGGGAAAAGGCACCCCGACGTCGTGGTGCATAACGCATGGTTTCTCATTGACATACACAACCCGTCGGGTGCGGGTCAGGCTGAAGGGTACTCTCAGCCGGCAAAGCCTTATGACATACCGTACGGGGTTATGCTGCCGGAAGGAATCGAGGGGTTGCTCACCGCCGGGCGCTGTATCTCGGGAACACACCGGGCGCATGCCTCATACCGGGTTATGGCAATCTGCATTGCGATGGGAGAGGCGGCGGGCGCCGCCGCGGCGCTGTCCGCCCGGTGCAATACCACTCCGCGTGCACTCGGTGCCGCGGCGGTTCAGGAGCTGCTGGTATCGAGAGGAATTGATTTGTTCAGCTGATGTGATATCACATATAAAGAATAGTGTACACAAAATAGGATGGGGTTTCTAATATATGACCTACAAATTTTCGGATAAAGTTGCAAGCCTTGCGCCGAGCGCGATACGCGAGATTTTTAAATCCATGTCGGTCCCCGGCATGATATCACTTGCCGCAGGAAATCCGGCGGCCGAGTCCTTCCCGGTGGCCGAGCTTGCGCGGCTCTCGGCAGAAATATTCAAAACCGAGGCGACGGCGGCGCTGCAGTACAGCATTACCGAGGGCTATCCGCCGCTGCGCGAAGCGGTTGAGGAGCGCATTCGGCAGAAATTCGGGATAGGGCGCGATGAGAGCCGGGGTGAAACGTTTTGTGACCAGACCATAATCGTCTCGGGCGGGCAGCAGGGAATCGAGCTTGCGGTAAAGGTGCTCTGCAATGAGGGCGACGTGGTGATCTGCGAGAACCCGACCTTTATCGGCGGACTGAACGCCATCCGCTCTTTGGGGGCGGTTCCTGTCGGTGTGCCACTTCTCGGCGACGGGCTGGACACCGACGCGCTCGAGGAGACGATAAAAAACAATCCGCGCGCCCGCATGATCTACCTCATTCCCACATTCCACAACCCGACCGGGATCACCACTTCACTTGAGAAGCGTATAAAAATCTATGAGATTGCCAAGAAATATGGTATAATCATTTTTGAGGACAATCCCTACGGCGAGCTGCGCTTTAAGGGCACCGAGGTCCCGACAATAAAGGCGCTCGACACTGAGGGGCTTGTTATCTACTGTTCGTCATTCTCAAAAATTCTGTCGGCCGGAATGAGGGTGGGATATGTAACAGCCCCCGCGCAGATAGTGCAGAAAATGGTGGTCGCAAAGCAGTCGGAGGATGTCCACACGAATATATTCTTCCAGATGCTCTGCCACAAATTTATAACCGAGTGCGACCTTGAGGCACATATTGAAAAAATCCGCGGCATATACCGCCATAAATGCGGTCTTATGCTGTCGGGGCTCGAGGAGCACCTGCCTGAATCTGTTGAATTCACACGCCCCGAGGGCGGGCTCTTTGTCTGGTGCACGCTGCCCGAGGGCGCTGATATGCCGGGCTTCGTACGGCATGCGCTGTCAAAAAAGGTAGCGGTGGTCCCCGGCACAACCTTCAACTGCGATGTGAATGCGCCGTCAAGGTCATTCAGGCTGAACTATTCCACTCCCTCGGATGAGCAGATAATCGAGGGAACAAAGCGCCTCGGCGAGACGGCAAAGGAGTTTTTGAAATGACCGGTACCTGTCAGAGGCGCGGTGCGGTGAACAATATGCTGGCTTCATTTATCACAAAACTGAATAAAAAGCTGCTGTTACGGCAGTTTTTGTTGATGACAGCCGGCAGTATAATCTATGCGACGGCGATAGCGTGTTTTATTGACCCCAACAAACTTATGGCCGGCGGGGTGACAGGTGTTTCGATCATTATAAACCACCTTGTCAGCTGGGCCAAGACCGGTACGGTCATGATAGTGCTAAACATCCCGCTGTTTGCAGCCGGCTTCTGGAAATTCGGCAAGGGTTTTTTATTTAACACCGTGTACGCGACGGTGCTCGCTTCGCTGTCTATTGACTTTATATCGGCATGGTTTGCAGACCACCTGCCGCTGACCGACGACCCGCTTTTGGCCTCGCTTATCGGCGGGGCGCTGAGCGCGGTAGGATTGGGTCTGGTTTTTCACGCCGGCGGCACTACCGGCGGGACGGATATTATAATTAAGCTCATACGCCTCAGATACAGGCACCTTAAGACAAGCAGTGTGTTTCTCATTGTCGACTCGGTCATTATCGCGGTCTCGGCAATAGTGTTCGGCAATATTGAGTTGGCGCTCTATTCTACGGTGGTGCTGGTAGTCAGCAGCCGGGTGCTTGACTTCGTGCTATACGGGCCGAACGGGGCGAAGCTTGTTTATATTATAAGCGACAAGCCCGACGAAATTGCATACCGCCTCCTGCGCGAGCTTGATGTCGGCGTGACCTTCCTTGAAGGCGAGGGCGCATACACTAAGAAGGCAAAAAAAGTGCTGATGTGTGCGGCGCGCAAGCAGGTCTTTCCAAAAATCCGCGCGACTGTAACCGAAGTAGATGATATGGCCTTCATGATTGTCAGCAGCGCGCAGGAGATATTCGGAGAGGGCTTTAAGAATTATAAATCAATGGATTTCTGACAGAAAGGAAAAAGTCAAGTCATGCAAAAAGAAAAACCGGTCTCATTTTCGGGCATACAGCCGAGCGGTAACCTGACAATAGGTAACTATCTCGGGGCAATTAGGAATTTCCCGGCGTATTCCGAGAACTATAAGTGCTTTTATTGCGTGGTCGACCTGCACGCCCTGACAGTACGGCAGGTGCCGGCCGAGCTGCGCCGCCGTACGTATGAAACTCTTGCGCTTTATATCGCCTGCGGGCTTGACCCCGAAAAGAATACCCTTTTCGTCCAGTCGCATGTGCCGGCGCACTCCGAGCTTGCCTGGATTCTCGACTGCTTTACCATGTTCGGCGAGCTCTCCCGCATGACCCAGTTCAAGGAGAAGAGCGCCAAACACGCCGACAACATCAATGCAGGGCTCTTTACATATCCGAGCCTGATGGCGGCGGATATACTGCTCTACCAGACCGATGTCGTGCCGGTCGGCGATGACCAGAAACAGCATGTCGAGCTTTGTCGGGATGTAGCCCAAAGGTTCAATAATCTGTACCCCGACACCTTCACCATCCCCGAGCCGATTATATCTCAGAGCGGGGCAAGAATCAAGTCGCTGGCCGAGCCGACAAGGAAAATGGATAAATCCGACCCGAACCCGAACGCCGTCGTATACCTGCTCGACGACCGCGACACGATTATACGCAAGTTCAAACGTGCTGTAACCGATTCGGAAACCAGCGTCAGATATGCGCCGGGCAAGGACGGCATAAATAATCTGATGACGATATACTCCTGCTTTACCGGCAAGGATTTTGCCGCCATTGAGGCTGAATTTGCAGGACGCGGTTATAGTGATTTCAAGCTGGCGGTAGGTGAGGTTACTGCCGACGCGCTGGCGCCTGTTCAGGCCGAGTTCAGACGCCTTATGGCCGATAAAACCTACATCGAGGACCTTATGAGAAAAGGCGCCCGCGAAGCCGCCATCTGCGCCGCAAGGACCCTGACAAAGGTAAAAAAGAAACTGGGATTGGTATTGATATAAAGGTCGGAGGCGAGTCCCCGAAACCCCTTCAAGACGCATGCGGGGCTCCGCCCCTCAACCCTCTCAAGACCCTTTTTGAGAAAAGGGTCTTGAGAATCCCCAAAAACTTTCAAACCTATTTGCTGATATTGTAGCGCGGGCTCCAAATCCCGCGCTTTCGTATTATATATCTGTCTAAATAACTGCCCGCATGAAAAAGCGCCGTCCGCGCAGACTGATGACGCGGACGACGCAAATTTATTCTGTCATTTATTATTAAATGCTTCGACAAGGTTTTGAACCAATTTATCAAATACCTATTTATTGCAAAATAGAAACGGACAAAGTTGCAAAAAAAATTCCCCAGTTTTGCAACTATGAATTCCCCACTATTGCAAAAGGCCATTGAAGGCACCACACCAAAATAATATCCTTGTGATTGA
>JAAYHB010000021.1 GCA_012727435.1 Clostridiales bacterium
CCATATCTTGTCAAGGGTTTTTTTGAGGCTTTGTGGCCATTTTGTAAACAAATTATGAATTTTCTCTGCTATGCACAAATAAAGACTACTTGTTTTGTGCCATATATACAATAATAACCATAGTAACCAGTGAGTTTTCAATACTTTCATTGATTTTAACCGATTACCTCATTTTTGCTTGCAATAATCAGCCGCTTATGATAGAATTACTATTAAATTCAAGCCATAAACAGTCGGTTTTGGCTGCCAAAGCGGCATGGAGGTATGTTTATGTCAAAAAACAATGTTGTTGACTGGACCACAATTACAAACTTTGTAATCGATGCATTTGTAGGCTACGGTGTTCCGCGTAACGACGCTATTATCTGCGCCGACGTGCTCCTTGAGAGCGACAAGCGCGGCATCGAGTCGCACGGCGTCAACCGCTTCAAGCCCATCTATCTTGACAGAATCAAGGCGGGAATACAGAATCCCGTCACCAATATCACGATAATCAAAGAAACCGAGACCACCGCCGTGCTCGACGCCGGCGACGGCATGGGTCAGGTGGCGGGCTATCGGGCTATGAGCATGGCTATAGAAAAGGCCAAGCGCTACGGCATGGGCGGCGTGGTGGTGCAGAATTCCTGCCACTACGGGATTGCCGGCTACTATACCTCGATGGCGACACGCGCCGGCTGTGTCGGAATCACCGGCACAAATGCCCGTCCGTCGGTTGCCCCGACCTTCGGCGTTGAGAATATGCTGGGCACCAACCCGCTGACCATCGGCCTGCCGACCGACGAGCCCTTTGACTTCAACCTCGACTGCGCGACTTCGATAGTCCAGCGCGGCAAGATTGAGTATTACGCAAGAATGGGTAAGGATACCCCCGCCGGAATGGTTATCGGGCGTGACGGCAAACCCCAGACCGACTCGAAGAAAATACTCCGCGACCTGAACACCGGAGATGCGGCGCTCGCCCCGCTTGGCGGTATCGGCGAGGAGATGGCAGGCTATAAAGGTTACGGCTACGCGACGGCGGTTGAAATCCTCTCGGCGGCCTTTACCGGCGGTCCCTTCATGAAAGCCCTGTCGGGAATCGGCAAGAATGGCGAAAAAATCCCCTTCCACCTTGGCCATTTCTTCTTTGCCATCGACACCGAGCACTTCATGGGTGAGGTCATCTTCCGCAAGACAGCAGGCGATATCTGCCGCGCACTTCGCGCCTCGGCCAAAGCCCCGGGCTGCGACCGCATCTATACCGCCGGCGAGAAGGAGTTCGAATGCCGTCTGGCACGCAAGGACGGCGTCCCGATTAACGAATCGGTCCAGAAGGAACTGATAGCAATACGCGACGAACTCGGCCTGACACAGTACAGATTCCCGTTTGAGGACTAACAGAACAGCAAAAACGCAGCCGGACGGCTGCGTTTTTGTTTGGTAAATCGTGCGGGGCTCCGCGCCGCAGAAAAAAGAAGGATTGAGGGGGCAGAGCCCCCGAAGTATTTCCCTTTACGGCTCCTCGCGGTAGGTGCGGCGGTGGCGGATGACAGTATATGCGATAAAGCCTCCGGCGGCAACTACGACCGATATAATTGAGATCGCCGCTCCCGGCCAGAAGCCGGCCTGCTTATCGTCTTTATCCCCGCCCGACAGTTCGTCGGGTGTGAAGCTGAACTTTGCGGTAAAGTTCATATTGCCGGTCACCGGGGTTATATCGGGTGTCCAGCCTTCGAAGGTATAGACCCCCGTTACGGAGGTTTTTACCGGGTCCTCGGGCAGCACTATTTCGTCGCCGTAATGATACACGGCGGTATGATAGACCGTCCCGTCGTCATTGAAGAAGGTCACGGTATAGGTTCGCAGCGCCCTCTCGAATACCGCGGTGTACACCGCATCGCCCTCGACCGGCCCGATTTCCTTATCCCAACCTGAAAATACATATTCGTACATCAGGTCCGGGCTCTTGGCGGGGGTGTTCTCCGGCGGGGTGATTGTGTCTCCGTAATGGGCGGTTAGCTCTGAAATTACATACCCGTCGCCGTCGACGAAGGAAATTTTGTAATTTATGTAAACGCAGTCAAACAGCGCGGTATAGACCGTGTCGCCCGTAACCTCGGTAATTGCCTTGTCCCAGTGCGAAAAGACATACGTAAAGGTCTTGTCTGCCGCCTTTTTAGGAATCTCGCCGGGCGGGGTCACGGTCGCCCCGTACTCGTACTCACCGCTCTGTATTATTTTGCCGTCGCCGTCGACAAAGCTCACCCTGTAGAGCGCTATACCCTCGGTAAATACCGCGGTGTATGAAGCGTTGCCGGTGACGGTCCCGGCCACCTCGGAATCCCAGCCGACAAAGGTATATGAATACTTTCCCTCACGGAAACTCTGCACCTCGGGCATCTCGACCGGCTCGCCGTAATGGTAGGTCTTCTCGGAGATAAGCTCCCCGCCCCTGCCATAGAATTTTACCTTATATTCTATGTAGGCGGTGTCGTACACCGCATATAAATTCATGTCCTCATGCGCAAAGATTGCCGCACCCGGCTGAATGTCGGCAATACCGTCGCCATCGCTGTCCCAGCCGGCAAAGGTGTAGCTATACACCATATCGGGCGGCCTTACGAGATTCGGGGGTGTCACCTCATATCCTTTGGGGTACATGCCGCCAAGCAGCATGGTGTCGCCGTCAAAAAAGCGCAGAGTATGGGCGCCTTTTGCCCACACTGCGTAAAGCGTGGTATCGGCGTTTGTCGCAAACCGCCCGTCCGGCTGGTATTCGGCAACATCGGCATGGGGATCGGTCGACCAACCCACAAAATGATATCCGGCTCTCTCGGGTATTTGGGTCGTCAGCATCGTATCCGTGCCGTCGGCCTTTGGCTGCGCGGGGATGACTCCCTCTCCCCCGTTCGGGTTGAAATATATTGTATATCTGGCGCTCGGCACGTATTGGGCATAGTCGAGAAAAATCCAGCCTTCACTGCCTTTGTAGTTGATTTTCCCCCACTTTCCCGAGTAGTCGAGCAGAGTCACCTTTTCACCGTAATAAAGCTGGCCGTGGATACCGTGCGAGGTTGAAGGCCCACGGCGCACGTTGAGTTCTGCGGTGTTGATAAAATAGGTTCCGGGAAGATACCCTTGAGACATGCTGAAGTCAATAGCCCGGGAGGGGTTTGAGACATATGCCGGCACACCGTATCCCACTATGTTTGAAGCATTCAGGTCATAATACCGCAGCCCGACATCGTGTTTCGAGGTATTGCCCTCAATCGTGTAAACATACCCGTCTTTAACGTACATTACAATGCCGACATGTGTCGCATCAAGCCCCGAGGACGGGTTGAAGAAAATCAGGTCTCCGGTCCGGGGAACATATCCGGTTGTTTTCGGTTTGTATGTAGAATTTTCTTTAAGCCATTTTATGAGCCTGTGGCAGCTTATCTCTTTTGTCAGCACATCGGCCGGAACCCCGGTCTGGCGCACGCACCAGGTGGCAAACGAGGCGCACCAGTAGTACCCGTAGCTGTGTCCGTTGCCTTGATTATTGTCGATCTTTCCGTGAAAACGGTTGTACTCCACGAAATCGCGCATACCCGATTTATTCCCGCCTCCCATATCGGCGTCGCTGTCGCCCTCATGATAGCCGAGCTGGGTGAGCGCCACAAGTACTACATCGGTGCGCTGGTCTCCGGTCAGTTCAAGCGAGCGCAGGTTGGCGTAATACTGGCTTACAAGATATTCGTTTGAGGGAGTATGTACAGGCTCCACGGCGCCGGCCGGCAGGAGCAGTGTCAGGGCGATGGCCAGCGCCGCCACAGCGACAAAGCCTGCCGCCATATGCTTTATTTGCATCATTATTACGGCTTCTCCATATATTGCGATGGTTTTTTCTTAGTTATACCTACATATTGTTAAATTCAGCCGACATCCGGATTAGATTATACCATGCACCCCAATGATTTGTAAATAGTTCAAAGTAAATTTACAGGGTGTGTATTGAAACCAAAATTGTCAAATGATATAATAACTTGGGATATTTTATTCATGGAAACACACAAATTCAGGAAGGTTTAAAATGAAAAAATCCATGCGCCTTGCCGCCCTGCTGCTCTGCGCGATACTTGCAGGCTCCTCGGCTGTATGTTCGGGAGCCCTCTCAGGCAGCCCGGACAACGGCGGGAGCGATTATTATACATACCTTATCGGGCTCGGCTTTCCGGCTTCATATGCCGAAAAGCTCACCGACCTGCATCTTCTCCACCCGGCCTGGACCTTCGAGCCCCTTATGGTAAGCGAGCTTGAAAGTAAATACACCTGGGACTATGTCATATATATGGAGACGCAGGACGACCCGAAAAGGTCGCTTGTGTCCTCAAGTCCCGAATATTCGGCCTATCGCCACCCGACCAACACCACCCTGTACGACACCGGCTGGTATCAGGCCTCAATCGAGGCGGTCGAATACATGATGGACCCCCGGAATTTCCTTAATGAAAAGGATATTTTCCAGTTTGAGGACCTGAGCTACAGAGACACAGTGACCCTCTCACAGGTAGAAGCCTCGCTTGCCGGGACCTTCATGGAGGGAGCATATCTTGAAAACGGCAAAACTTACGCCGAGTATTTCATGCAAGTCGGGAAGGAGCTCGGTATCAGCCCGCTGCACCTTGCCGCCCGCGCCCGGCAGGAGCAGGGCAACTATGGTACCGGCCCGCAGGTCAGCGGAAAGTGCGGCGACCGGCTCTGGTATTTTTACAGCAATCAAATCGAATATGAAGGCTCGGTCTATGTAAACGCCCCCGCAAGCGGCCACACCGAGGAGTCGCTCAGGCAGTACAACGGGCTCTACAACCTCTACAACATAGGCGCCGGCGGTACCGGCAAGTTTGAGGTTTTTCTCAACTCGATGAAAGAGGCGCAGACCGGTACCCAATCAAAAGCCGCCGAATGGGGAGGCAGCGGGGCTTGGGATACAAAGTGGAAGTCGATATACGGCGGAGCACTGAAGCTGCGCGACCGGTACATAGCCAACTACCAGAGCACACTGTATCTTCAGAAATGGAATGTCGACTGCCGCTCGAAAACCCTCTCGGGGACCTCGCGCAACTTCTGGGGCCAGTATATGCAGAATATCGGCGCTGCCCTCTCGGAGGCGCGGACTACCTATCTATCGCTTGCCGAAAACAACTGTCTTGACTGCGCGTATCATTTCCTTATTCCGGTTTACTCGGGGATGCCCGAGTCCTGCCCCGACCCTGCCGGCGGAAGCTGCCCGGCATTTGCGGCTGCGGACACAAAATACGGCTATATAACGCAGCTTGAGCAACCGGTCGCAGAAAAATCCTCCTCCGGCGGCTTCATTTCCACCACGACAATAGGCGTTCCCCGGGGAGACAGCATCGCGGTCGCGGGATGGTCTGTCCACACCTATGGACTCACAGGCTTTGAATACCGCATCGACGGGCAGGGCTGGCTGCCGATGAGCGCCTTCTACAGCCCGGCTGCCGCCGCCCTGAACCCCGATTATGCCAGGTGCACCGCGCCCGGCTCGCTCAATTCATTTTCGGCAACAATAGAAACCGCCGGGCTGGCGGTGGGTGCGCATAAAATCGTGCTGCGCGCCAAAACCGCCTTCGACCCGGCATTGCAGCTTGCCGACAACGCCTATTACCTTTTGGCGGTGATCAATCTTGAGGTCCTTCCGCGGGATTTAAACGTCACGATAAAATCCGAGGATGGCACTTCCTCTGTTTCGGTATATCCTTACGGCAGCCGGCTGACCCTGCCTGACGGCCCGCCACTTGAGGTCGCCGACACATATTTTGCGGGTTGGGCAGTCAATTTTGAGGCCGGGGGGCTTTTCCTGCCTGCGGGGGCCAAGGTAACCCTGACCGAGGATGTCACGCTTGAGCCAATTTATATTGACTTGATATTGCTGGACGGCGCGGCGCTCAAAATTAACCTTGCCACCTCGCTGCGCTTTACCGCGGTAACCTCATACGACAGATACACCAGCCTTGCCGTAGCAGCCGGAAAGGGCAACATTACCTTCGGCATGATTTTCTGCAAAACAACCGACCTTGGCTCGTTGATGTTTCACCCCTCGGTGCTTGAGGCCACAACCACTCCCTACACCCGGACATACTCTGAGGGCTGGTTCCATACCGCCGCGCGCGGCGGAGAGTATTACGGCTATTACGGGGACACACAACCAATCACCTCCGCTGATTATACAACTTCCTTCTCGGCTGTGGCCTATGTCTCGATTAAATATTCGAACGGGGCATCGGCGCTCATCTGCACGCCATATGATGCGGCCAGAAATTCGCGCTCGGCAAAATTTGTCGCCCGCGCGGCGCTGGCCGACACAAGGGTTACATATCCTCCCGAAGCTCTTGAAATACTCGGGAAAATAGCTGAATGAAATATCCCCCGCCGGCCCCGGCGGGGGATATTTTACCGCTTTCATTCGGGGGCTCTGCCCCCGGACCCCCGCTCAAGGAACTTTTTTGTATAAAAGTTCCTTGAGAATCCTTAAAAAAACTCAAAACCTTATAGTTATTCGAGTGAATACGAGGAATGCATGGAGTTTCCCGATGAAAACGCACGGGGCGCCACCCTGCACCCCGACAATGCGATTATAACTCCTGTGCGCTAATAACCTCACGTTTCTTTATGGTCTCCCCGAAACCGAGGCCGTAATCCTCATACTCTGCCTCGCCGGTCTGGTTGTCATAGGGGTCGGCTCGCATAAATCTCTTCGGCGGGGCGAAGGGCTGCTGAAAATCGGTGTTTGCAACCAGCCTGAAGGGGTCGATATTGCAGAAATAAAAGTCCCAGAGCTCCCTGTTGCCGGAGCGCAGCTCACCTGCACCGTACGAGGGGTCGCAGGAGAGCCAGCCGTAGGGCGCGACATAAAACTGCGCCCAGTCGTGGCTGCCGATTCTGTCCGGGTGAACGCAACAGCCCGACTCCCAGCGCGCCGGAATTCCGAGCCGCCGGCAGAGGGTGATGAAGGTCAGGGCCATGACCCCGCAGTCGCCGCGACCCTCAAGTATTGCAAACTCGGGTATGTTCTCGATTAATAGGTAATCGCGCATGAGCGAATATTTGACGTTTTGGGTCACCCAGTCATAAACCCGCCGGGCAAGCAGCAGCCGGTTTGTTTCATCCCCTGCAATCTCGCGCGCCAGCTCCGTGATAAGGGGAGTGAACCGGATATGCGGGTAGAGCTCGCCGGTATAAAAATCAGGCTGCTTTTCACTGACTGCCGACGGGTCGGGTATAACATACTCGGCGCGGTTGACATAGCAGAAGCTCACGCTGTAAACCTCGCCCTTTTGGTGCAGATTTTCAATATACGCCGTTCTCTGCGCCGCATCGGATATGAAAACAGGGTGGGAGGAGGAGAGAAGCTTTATCTCCCCGCCCGGCTGAGACCGGCAGGGCGCCGGGTAGGGCAGGTGTGCCTTGATTTTCTCCCCGACCCGCTCGGCGGCTTCTGAAGGGGAAAGGCTCATGCGCACCTCAAACCGGAAGGCCCGGTAGCCTTTTTCCTTCATTATCTTATGGTTTTCTGCCCTCTCGGGGTTTATCTGCGGCTCGGCGCCGGGGTCGCTTATGCGCATTAAATCCCTCTCATGACATTTCAGGATAGTCTCGGCCGCGCTGTTCTGAAAGACCATGCGGAAGAGCTCGCCCTGGAAAATATAATCGGTATGTCCCCGGCGCACTATCTCACAGAGGTCCTGCGCACTGCAGGCGGGGTACTTTTTCTGAATTTTGGCGAGCAGCGTGTCAAAATCGGTTTTATAGTCTTTGAGAAGTCCTTTGGCAACCTCGCGCTCGATTATAAGCCTTTTGCGCAGGGCATGGGGAATATCTGTTGCCATGAGCTTGTCAATCTCATTAATTACGCCGCGAAAATCGCCAATGCCCTTGCAGTATCGTACGGCATAGGGAAGCTCTATTGCCAAGTGCTTTATGTCCTCTTCGTTAAATCGTATCATCTTGCGCCACCCCGGTTTTTGTTAAGTCAAGTATAGCACATTGACTCAATATATGCAATGCCGAAAATTAGTCGGCGCCGACACAAACTTTGTTGACACCCGCTCCTGCCGGTGCTATACTTATACCGATACCGTTTTTGCCTGCCTGAAGCGGAGGAACCGCCTGGGCGGGCAAAATCACAACAAAGGGAGCAAGGGATTAATATTATGCAAAATCTCGGCTACTACAACGGCAGAATAGGTCTTATCGAGGAGATGACCGTCCCGATGAACGACCGCGCCTGCTGGTTCGGCGACGGGGTCTACGACGCGACCTACTGCCGCAACTACAAAATATACATGCTGAATGAACACCTCAGCCGCTTTTATGAAAGCGCCGGGCTGCTCGGAATTATTGTCCCGCAAAAAAAAGAGGAGCTCGCAGCACTTCTCTGCGAGCTGGTAAAAAAGGTTGATTCTGACGAGCAGCTTGTCTACTGGCAGGTGACCCGCGGGACCGGAATGCGCAGCCACGCCGCCCCTCAGCCGGCGATACCCGGCAACCTCTGGATTACCCTCCGCCCCAAGAGTGTCATGAACACCTATGAAAAAGTCAGGCTCATTACCTATCCCGACACCCGCTTTCTGCACTGCAACATCAAAACCCTAAACCTCATTCCATCGGTAATGGCCGCGACCGCAGCCGCCGCGGCAGGCTGCTACGAGGCGGTATTCCACAGGAACGGCCGCGTCACCGAATGCTCACATTCAAATGTACATATAATCAAGGACGGCGTGTTCCGCACCGCCCCGGCCGACAACTACATCCTTGCCGGGGTTGCCCGTGCGAACCTGATAAAGTTCTGCGGTCGGCTCGGTATCGAGGTAAGGGAAGAGCCCTTCACGGTCGAGCAGATGATGGCGGCAGACGAGGTAATAGTATCGAGCGCCGGGGGCTTCTGCCTTGCCGCAGAGGAAATCAACGGCCGCCCGGTCGGCGGCCGCGCGCCCGAGCTGCTGCGGCAGCTTCAGGACATGGCTGTAAATGACTATCTAGAAAAAACAGAATAGCCGTCACTTTACAAATTCGGCCAGATCCTCCTCTGTGATACCTATGATGTCCGAGAGGTCGTCTGCCCGGCGTATTTTGTCAAGCCCGGCCAATGAGTGCGAGTCGGTACCGAATGTAAATTTGCAGCCCGCGGCCTTGGCCAGCCTCATGACACGGATCAGCGGCTCACCGGCCCAGTCGTTCTCGGAAAACTTAAATGCCCCCGTGTTTATCTCGATTGAAACGCCGAGAGCTTTCGCGCTTCTGAAGCACTCGGTCAGCTTGTCGTCGGGCAGCAGGTTTATGACCCGGCGGCGGGTCTCGCCGGTCAGACCGCAGGGGTCAAAGGGGTGCGCTATTGAGACCGGTACTGCCGCGGCCAGCTTTATAAACTCGCTGTTTGCCATGAGGGCCGAAAAGCTGCTCAGCATCGCCTCGGCGCAGTATCGCTCGAAATCCACGGTCGGCGGGAAAAATATTCCGGAGGCAACCAGCGCATCATAATCGGTATAGCCCAGTGAATTAGCCATCCGCCGCACCTGGTCGGCACTGAGTTCAGGCAGCGCTTTTGCAATTCTCTCCCGGAATATCTCCTTTAAGGCTGCCACATCGGCGGTGTCGGGCATGACGTCGCCCCGCATGTGAATATGGGAGTGTGGAACCAGCACATAATCAAACTGCTTTGCGGTCTCGGCAAGCATTCCGAGGGTGTCGCTCGCGGCAAAGTATTCGGTCTCGACACCGATTAAGACTTTCATACCGCAGGTGTCGGCAGGTACCGAGTCTCTTGCCTCAAGCCCGTAGCTTATCGTCTGGTTCTTGTACCATCTTGAGGCTCCCGGCACCTTTTCGTCCCAGATGTGGTTTGAGATACCGAATACCTTATGCCCGAGCTCGGCGGCCCGGCGCACGTAATTTGCTATTGACGCCTCGGGGTCATAACAGCAATGCGAGAGTGTCGAATGGGTATGTATGTCGTGTGTAATCCGCATATAAACCTCCGCGGCCATTTTTTCTCATTATATCATTGAAGCATCCTTGCGTCAATAAAAAAAGGCCGGCAGACACCAAAATGCAGCGCGGACTCGGTTTTGCGCTGAAGTTTTTTATTTTCCTTGAGATATTATTGTTCATTTCTTTGTCCGTGCAAAGAAACGAACCAAAGAAACACGCTCAGGGGGAAACCTATGGTTCCCCCCTGAGGACCCCACACCTACTGCCGCTGCGCGCACAGCGCGGCGGACTACTCCCCGTCACCGTGTACCCCGCTCCCTGAACATTTCGCATCCACTAATATCCAGTAACTAACAACCAACTTGCGCAGCGCCCCGCTTATTTCCCGCCCTGAACCATGCAGGTCAGTTCGATTGAACTTAGTATATTGTTTCCGGTTCCGATGTCGACCTTTTTCCAGTCATCCTCGCTGCCCTCGTAGAACACTTTTTTCAGGTTCCGGCAGTCGGCAAGAGCGTAGTCGGAAATATCGGTCACCTTTTTTGTCAGGGTCAGCGATACGAGCGAGGAGGCCGCCGGCATGTAGACCAGACGGCTCCCGTCGGCGCTGTAGAGCACCCCCACATAATCCTTGTAGGCAGGGTTCCCGTCGGCTACGGATATGTAGGCCAGGTTCGTGCAGCCGCCAAATGCGCCAGCGCCGATTTCGGTCACCCCCGCCGGGATCTGTACTGCGGTAATTATGGTGTTGCCTGAGAAGGCGCCCGGTGCTATCTTTGTCACCTGCTCGCCGCTCTCGGATTTGTCGGGGATAATCAGGCAGGTGTCGGTGCAGGTGCCTATTCCGGCCAGCACGCAGGTTCCGTCACCGGCACTGATAAACTCCAGCCCCCGGCTTGCGGCGGTCACCGGATCTGTGCCGACAGGTATCTCCATATCGGTTGAAGACTCAGTATCGGTGGTTTCGGCCGGCGTGGTTTGGTCTCCGCCGGCCTCATCCTGACTGCAGGCGGCCAACAAAAATCCGAGCACAAGCAGCGCCGCAAGTATTATGCTAATCCTTTTTTTCATGTACTTCCTCCGCTTTTTCTTCTGCAACTAATATCCTATGATGCTCGCCTGCAAATTATACCATTATTTACCTGTATTGTCAATTATAATCGTCCGACACAAGTCCCCGTGGCACATCAAAAAAGCACCCCCTCCGCTGCTTTTTAGCAGAATAGGGGTGCTTTCGGCTTTTTATTCGGGTCAGTTACCGATTTTCGGGTCTCCGAAAATTTCGCCTAAGAATTTTGCAATGTCGGTGTTGTCAATCTTTTTGTCCTTGAACACCTCGGTGCCCTCGCCTATGGCGTAGAACAGCACGTCGGCATTGGTGGGACTGGTTGAGGTGTAACTATACTTGCCGGTGTTCTTGTCCAGCGTAAGTCCACCGGTCTCATGGTCGGCGGTGACAATCAACGCGGTATCGGGGTGGCAGAGGGTGAACTGCACGACATAGGCAATCAGTTTGTTGTATTTTGTCGTCGCTTCTACCATTGCCTGAAGGTTATTGTCGTGTGACCGCTTGTCGATGTAAGCCTCCTCCATCATTGCAAAGAAACGCGAACCTTCGGCTGAAATTGACCAGAGCTGGTGTCTTGCCTCTGACACAAGGTCATCGCCGATGCTCCCGACTGCATAGTCAACCTCTTTGTTCTTCAGCAGCTCGTCAATCTGCGCCTTGATTTCTGCCTCCGAGTTCCGGCTCGATACATGCACCAAAAATGCCCCAGGCGTTGCACCTGTGATTGTGTCGGTGGTTAGTATCGCGGTTCTGGCGCCCTGAGAGGCGGCAAGTTCACGCACATTTTTGAGAATTTTACCGTTCGGGTCCATCCCGAGATAACCGTTCAGAGTTTTTTTGCCGGTGGCAAGCGCCGTCGCGGAGGCTGCGCTGTCTGTATATTTCGCGGCGCCGATTGTCACCGAATGAGAGTAGGTCGTGCAGGAACCGGTATTCGGGAGCTGTTCGGCGACAAACTCGGGCAGCCCTGCGGCAAGCGTGGCCTGGACATGGTTGAAGCCCATGCCGTCCCCGATGAGCAGCAGCGCATTTTTTGCCTCCTTGAAGGCAAAGGTCCTCGGGGCATATTCGGCCGGCAGGTCTTTTATGTCGATATCGACGTTTTTGCCGCGAGAGGCCGCATAACTGTTGATAAACTCGCTGACCCCGCCGCCCACCATGTAGGAGTTGCCGGTCATTACAATCTTGCTGCCGGTGCAGGCAAGGATATACTGGTCGGCTCCAAGCGTCACCGACGAAGCTGCCTTGCTCTCGGCTCTGTTGGTGTCGCCGACGAGTATCTCATAATTCCTGCTCGGCGCTTCGGTATCCTTTACGATTTCAAGCGAAATGCCGCTGTTGTAATAGAAATAATCAAAGAGGCATTCGGCCGCCGAGCTGGTGTAAAGCCCGCACCCGTCGGGGATTACTATGCGGTATTCGGTGATATTCACCCCGTTTACCGACACCATGCCGAGCGGGTATTCATATCTTTCTATGTAATTGAGGTTGTTCGGAACTGTGACTGTCTTGGCCGCCGCGTCGACATAATTAGAAAAGAAATAGTTGATGCCCTCAATTGTGGCCTCATCGCCTCCGCCGAGGATATATATGCGCTCGTTCTGATAAACAATGGCAAAGTCGCGTTCGCGGAGGTTTTTTATAATATCGTCAACCCCGGGACGATCGCATCTTCCGACAACGATTTCCTTTTCAATTTCAGCGGGCTCGTTGCCCTTTTTATACCAGTCGGTGTCAATTTTTATCCGGGTCCCGGTCACATCCCCCAAGTCGGAGCAAAACTTTGCGACAGCCGTCACAAGCGCCGGGGCGGCATTTTCGGGGCGGATAATTTTGTATTCGGTTGCCCCGTCCTGAATTATGCTGACCGGCAGTACCGGCTCGGTTTCAACCGGTGTGGTCTCGTCGGTGCTTTCGCTGCCCGGCCCTTCAGGAAGGCGGCATGCGGCAAAGCTAAGGCAGAGAAGTACCGCAAACAATATCAGTAATACTCTTTTCATATCGGCAATATGTCCTTTCTACGAATAGCTGCATGATGCAGTCCCGCTGCCCGGAAGGTCTGCCCGCAGCTTTATTACTCGTACATTACTATACAAGCTTTTGGTGAAAAATGCAATACCATTTGGTGAAAACATCAATCTTTTTTATTTGAGTTTTTCAATCGCTTCATTCCTGATTCCTGCTTCTAAAGAAATCAGCCGGCAGAAAGCATTCAACCATTTTTGTCATATGTACAAAAATCCGGATGACACCTCCCCGTTGCCGCGGCAGTTGACAGGCAGCGGCGTTTGTGGTATCATATTCGCATATCCGGCAGGTATTAAATTACAGAAATCAGGAGCGGTGTTATGAAGAAAAACATCAGGATACTGTTCATAGGCAACAGCCATACCTATTATAACAATATGCCGCAGATAGCAAAAGAGATTTTCGCGTCGGCCGGCTTCAACGCACAGGTCACCATGCAGACCGAGGGCGGCAAGGGGCTGCTTTACCACTGCGACCGACGGGACGTCATTTTCAATATCATATACGGCGGGTATGATTATGTTGTACTCCAGGACGTGGCCAAATCCTTCGACCGCCAGAACTTTATCGAGGGCGCCGAAAAGATCAGGAAGAACGCGCTCGACAAGTCGACCGCAAAGCCGGTATTCTACATGATCTGGGCGCACCGCGAAAATAAGTCGCTCCAGCGTGAAATCACGGCATCATACGCCGAGGTCGCGAAAAACTTCAATGCCCTGCTGGCTCCGGCCGGCGAGGTCTGGCACAAGATGCTGCGCGCCGACAAATCGCTGCCCTTCTACCGCGATGACGGCAATCATGCCACACCGCTCGGCTCGTATCTTGCCGCGACCACCATTTTCTATGCTATCACCCGCCGGGCACGCCCGCTGCGCATTACCCCCGACGGCGAGCCGCACACTTCACTTGAGCTTGATTATGAGCTGTGCCGGCGCATACACCGCCTCGCCTGCCGCACAGCCAAAAAGTACAATATAAAATGAGTATTTCAATTGGCGGCGTCCGCCTACCAAGGGGCATTATGCTCGCCCCAATGGCGGGGGTCGCCGATACAACCTTCAGAAAAATCTGCCGCACGCTCGGCGCCGAATATACAGTCACTGAAATGATTTCGGCCCGGGCGCTCTGCTACGAACAGATCGGCCGCAGGCACCGGGGCGGGTATAAGACCGCACAGCTCGCTCAAATAACCCCCGAAGAAACTCCCTGCGCCGCGCAGATTTTCGGCTCGGAGCCTGAAATTATGGCCGAAGCCGCCGCAATGCTCTCGACCGGAGAGTACCGGGGATACGGCGGCTGGGAGCTGCCCTGCGCCATCGACATCAACATGGGCTGCCCGGTCCGCAAGGTGGTCTCAAACAACGAGGGCTGCGCCCTGATGAGATATCCGGAGCTCGCCGGGAGAATAATCGAGGCGGTTTGCCGGGCAACCCGCCTGCCGGTGACCGTGAAAATGCGTGCCGGCTGGAGCCCCGACGAGATAAATGCCCCCGAGCTTGCCAAAATTGCCGAGGCGAGCGGTGCGGCCGCGCTCTGTATTCACGCCAGAACCCGCACGCAGATGTACGCCCCCGGCGCCAACTGGGGGATAATAAAAAAAGTTAAAGAAGCGGTTTCAATCCCGGTTTTCGGTAACGGCGACATATATTCGGCCGCCGACGTCCTTCGTATGTTCAGGGAAACCGGCTGCGACGGTGTCGCTGTCGCACGAGGGGCGCTCGGGAACCCTTGGATTTTCAGTGAAATTGCCGCCGCCCTTGAAGGGCGGGAATACCGGCCGCCCGACATTACGGACCGTTTAAACCTTGCCCTGCGTCACGCCGAAGAAATTGTTGACCGGCTCGGCGGAAGTACCGGTCTCGCCGCGGCAAGGTCGCATCTGGCCTGGTATGTGAAGGGTGAACCCGGCGCGGCGGCTGCCCGCGCCGCCATAATGCGCGCCAAATCACTCGATGAGGTGAGAGAAATACTCAAAGGGCTGCTGTAATCGAACAAACCGGCGCCCCTTCCCGGTATGCCCACCGGCTCACACCGAAACAGTAAAAGGGCTGACGTACGCGCCCCCTTTGTGTCTGCGCATCCCGTACCACGCATCTTCCCCGTACCCCCGCTCCTCGCACCTTTGTTCCATGTTCGCTTTTTCTATTCCCCCGTTTCCCGTCCCGCTTACTCCTAACTCCTAATAACCACAACTTTTTCGGAGGTTACCATGTTGCCTGACAATAAATACCTGGCCGACCTGATGAAACAGGCGGCCCGCGGCAACGAGGCCGCGTTTTCGGATATCGTCAGGCATTTTGAAAGAATAGTATATAATATAGCAATTCAGGCAACAGGAAACCGCGAGGACGCGCTCGACGTCTCACAGGAGGTTTTCATGAAGCTCTGGCGGACCGCCGGTTCCTACCGCGGAGAGTGCTCGGTCACCTCATGGGTTATCAGGATCGCGCGCAACACTTCCCTCGACGCGCTGCGCCGGCGCTCTACCCGCCAGACCGACTCGCTGACGCTTGAAGATGAAGACGGCGACACCACCGAGCGCGCGATTCCGGTCACAGAAGGAGACGACGACCCGGTATCCTCATATGAGCGGAAGGAGCGGATTGCCGCGGTCCGGCGGGCGATATCGGAGCTCTGCGACGAGCATAAAGAAATTATTCTGCTCCGGAACATACAAGGGTTGAGCTACGCAGAAATAGCCGACCTGCTCGGGATTGAGGAGGGGACAGTCAAGAGCCGGATTCACCGGGCGAGAAACTGTCTGAAAGAAAAACTGATTTCATGGAACATTTTATAGACAATAACGTCATATTACATAGAAAAACCTAAGAGGAGCATCAACATGAAATTCGAAGCCGGAGCCGCCTGCGAAGTTGTAAGCGGCCTGATAATTGAATATATCGACGGCGAACTTGATAAGGAGGCCGCGGAGCTTGTCGAGCGCCATATCGAAACCTGTACCGACTGCCGCAAGCTCTACCGCGACTTCAAAGTGGTCTGCCGTGCGACTGCCGAAGCCGCTTATCCGGTCCCCGGCGAGCTGCACACGCGGGTCATGACCGCAGTCAGAGCCGACAAGAAGGCCCGACTCCGCACAAGGCTGATGAAGCGTGTGTCGGCTTATGCGGGCGTCGGAATTGCCGCCATGCTCTGCATCTTCATCGGAATCGCGGCGATTTTCGGCGGCCTTGATAAAAATGCCGATACGTTCAGCCCGCTTTCCGAAAAAATGTCAGACGAAGCTGCCGAAGCACTGGCGATGTCCCAGTATGTGTTCAACCGGGCCACAGCCTTGGACAAACTGATAAACGAAGCCTCAGATCGCAGCAGCGAGACCGAGTATGAGTGCCATAGTGTGACTAAAGACAATGCTTTTACCGAACCGGATACAGCCGCCCTGCCCCAACCTGACGCCCCGGCCGAAACCAAAGCAACCGCAGCAGAAATGTTAGACAGTTCGCGGAATAACGCCGCCCTGCTTGTCGGCTGCTGGGAGCTTACCACCGACAGCGGCAGGATGGTAACACTCACCATAACAACCGACAACACCTTCACTATTGTTGATACCGACAAAAATGTGATTACCGGAAACTATACTGTATCAGATAATGTAATTTCACTTTCCTATCCGGGAGGAACTTCGGAATACAAATACTACATCGAGGATGAAGGGCTTGGCCTCTCTAATATCTCGGGAGACGACATAATCAAATGAGCCCGAAAAAGAAAGCGGTATACGACGCGGCGGTCCTCGCTTCCGACCCTGTCCTTGACGAGCTTCTTTTGCTGCTGCTCGGTGAGATGGGTTGCCGGGCGACAACAGCGGACGCTGAGAAATTGCCGGCAGCGCGAATTCTGATTGTCAATCTTGACGATGAAGCCTCGGTCAAGGCCGCGGCGGGGCTGCGCGGCAGCATCATGATCGGGATCTCAAGGCATGAGGATTCTATCCCGGGGGTGCTCGGGCAAAAATGCCGTGCGATACTTCACCGTCCGGTAAGCTTTGAGGGCTTCAGAAATACCGTACGCGAGGCTATGAGCGAAATCGGCAGGCTCTCGCTGACGACCGGCGGCAGGTCAAAAGCCCGGCGGTTTGAGCTTGACCTGACCTCCCGTTGCGTGTCATCCGGAGCGACAAGCGTCAAGCTCACCCCAAGTGAGCTGGCTCTGTTCTCCCGGCTTATCGAAGCCCGGGGCAAGACAGTGCCGCGCGACGAGCTGGCCCGTCTTATCGGCGCCGGCGCCTCAAACAAAACCGAGGTCCATATCAGCAACCTACGCCAAAAGTTAGAGAAAACCTTCGGCGACCGGCTTATTTACACTATCCGCGGCGGGGGGTACATGATAAAGTGATTTCGGGGGCGCCGCCCCGTTTAGTTATTAGTTGCTAGATATTATACATTTGTGGACGCGAGAGCAATGGTCTGAGAGTTCGGCAGGCCGAGTCGTTTCACGAAAAAAAAGTGCGGGCGCTAAGCCCGCACTTTTTTTGTCTGCCGGTCAAATGTCGGATTTTTTATATGGCCTTAAGGTCTTCGGATCCACCGCGGCGCAGAGCACGACAATAAGCACCCCGGCAAGCACCGCGTTCGGCAGCATGTACGAGCCATTGTAGGTCAGCGAATACCACCAGATATTCGTCCCCTCGGGCGCATACGACCCCCAGAGCAGCCCACCTGACAGAAAACTGCAGACAAACCTCATAAGGCTGACCGCGACTGCCCCGACACAATACCCGACAAGCCTCAGCCTACCCGCCAGCCTTGCAAAAAACGGGGCGGTGCCGATGACGGTGAAGGCAAGAATGTAGTCAAGCAGAACGCAGAGGATGACGGCGCCTATGGTTTTGGCGGGCGGCGTGTACCACGGCCCGATAATGAGCTGGGTCAGCGACCAGACAAGTCCCGCCAGACTCCCCATAAGAAGCCCGCGGCGATAGGAATAGAAAATTATCGGAACCGCCGCCACCGATATCGATCCCCCCTGCGGCCAGCTCGGCAGCGGGAGCAGGTCAAGTACGACGGCCAGCGCGACCATAACCGCGCCTTCGGCAATTGACAGAGTTCTTTCTTTTGTTGTTGTCTTCATTTTTTCCTCCTTGGATTCTTGAATATAATTATGCCGCCCGGGATACCCCGGGCGGCATTTTAAGGCGCAATCATCCCGCATATGCGGCATGATGTGCCGTAAAATCTCCCTACGCCGGTATTACCCGTATCAGGTTCTGGGGTTCGGAAGCCATCCTTCCGTCTCAGCCGCCAACGCAACACCCCCGATTCCCAATATTCAGTTTTATTATCGGCAAATTAGTAATTATAATTCGGCATCGCCGACTTCATGTCAATGCCAACAGCCAGTTCCTCGTTAAACACTATTTCACCGAGATAATCGGCGCACTTCCGGCGGAACAGCCAGTCGACCACACCGCTGCCGAAATCCTCAAACCACTCGGTATTATCTTCCTTGGCATAAGCGCCGGCGTCAAGCTCGTACTTCATTATCACATGCCAGCCAAAGTCCGATTCGACCAGCCCGACCTCACCGACCTCCATTGTGCTGAGCTTTGACACAATGGCGTTGATGTAGTCATAATTGTACGGCATATTTGTCCTGAAATAGTAGCCGTTCGGGTAGTCTACCTCCTCAAGGCCAATAACCTCGGTTTTATACTTTTCAATCAGTTTTTCAAAGGCTTCTGTGTCCCCGGGCTCGACCGACGCCGCGGCTTCCTCGGCATCTTTCTTGATCTTCTTGAGTTCGTCCGAGCTATGCTTTGCGGTCTTATAACGCCCGTTCTCATCAAAGGTAACCGCCGGTACACCGTTTTTCTTGTCGTAGGCAATCGAGCCGTCTTCGTTGTAATAAATAACCTTCCCGTCCTCGTCGGTCAGCGCTTTGCCGGTCTCGTCAAACTTCCGGATGCCGGTCGAGCTGTCGTAGAGGATGGTGCCGCTGTCGGGGTCATAGTAAATTACATTTCCGTCATTGTCGGTCTCGTAAACATAGTAATAATTCGGAAAGAAGACCTGCTTGAACCTGACATAGTTGTTCTGGTAATATTCCTCCTTGACCGCGTCCGAAACCTTTGAGAGGTCGGTGCCGTAGAGGTAGACCTGAAGGTAATTTACCTTTGCCTCAAGAAGGTAAATGTTGCGGAGCATATTGTAGTTGACACCGTACTGCGCCAGAATCGCATTGAATGCCGTACGCGAGCCGTCGGCGTCATATTCTACAAGCTCGTAAAGCTTGGTGTCAACCTCCTCGACTGCCGACTTCGGCAGTGTCAGATTGTATACCTCTTCAAACAGATACAGGGCAATAATATATAATTTTATGCTGTCAATAATATGTGCCGTCCAGTAATCGTTATAGGTCATGCCGTCCGGGGTGATGGTGGTATCCCAGAAATCTTCCGAGAGGGCTTTGTTGCCGTAGTAATATGGCGTGCAGAGCAGGCCCTTCTGCCGCGAGAGAAAAAACTCGTACATATTGACCGTGACGGCCTGCCTGCCGAGGGTCATCAGCTTTTTGCCCTGCGAGCAGGCGGCAACAGACAGTACCGCCGCCAGTGCGCAAACCAGCGCAATTGCCTTGATAAGCTTTTTTTTCATACTGTTTCCCTTCGGGATTTGTGTTTTCGGCACGTTCCCATTATACTATATCCCAACTCATTTGTCTATACTGTCTGTTGAGTTCTTTATTTTCAAATATTCCGAAAACAGCCGGCTTAGAAATTCGATGATATCTCCCCCGCGCTCGGTCCTGACCAGCACATGCTCGACCGGAGAGGCAAGCAGCCGCAGCCTGTTCGGATACTCCTTTGCAAGCTCGAACCAGGTCATGGCGTCGACCTCGTCCTGATAGAGCCTTATGCTGTCGCCTTCCTGCACTACTTTGGTGATGTTGCACTCTATTGCTTTTGCCCGCAGCAGCGCGATTGAAAGCAGGGCGCTCACCGGCCGCGGCGGCTCGCCGAATCTGTCGCAGAGCTCGTCGGTGATGTCGCACAGGTCCTCCTCCGAGGATATCATTGCAATCCGCTTGTAGAGGGCTATGCGCACAGCGGTGCTCTCGATATAGCTTGCCGGGATAAAGGCGCTGATATCGAGTGTAACCGTACAATCGGGCTTCGGCTTTGTAGCCTCACCCTTTTCCTCGAGCACCGCCTCTTTTAAAAGTTTTATATAGAGGTCGTAGCCGACGGCGTCAAGGTGGCCGTGCTGCTCGGTCCCCAAAAGGTTACCGGCTCCCCGCAGCTCAAGGTCGCGCAGGGCGATGCGGAAGCCCGCGCCGAACTCGGCATATTCGCGCACCGCCTCAAGCCGCTTCTGGGCTATTTCCGAGAGCGCAAGGTTTTTCGGGTAGGTAAAGTAAGCATAGGCTCGGCGGGAGGAACGCCCGACGCGGCCGCGGATCTGGTGTAGCTGCGAGAGCCCCAGCCGGTGGGCGTTGTCGACAATCAGTGTGTTTGCGTTCGGCACGTCAACCCCGGTCTCGATTATGGTGGTGCTGACCAGAACGTCGATTTTGCCGAGCAGCATCTGCCCCCAGATATCCTCAAGTTCCGATTTTTCCATTTTCCCGTGGGCGGTCACAATTACGGCCTCGGGCAGCGCCCGCCTTAAATTTGCCGCAACCGAGTCAATGTCCTCGACGGTGTTGTGCAGGTAAAAGACCTGCCCGCCGCGGCGCAGCTCTCGCCGTATTGCCTCTATGATTATCAGTTCGTCATATTCAAGCACATATGTCTGCACCGGCAACCGGTCGCCCGGGGCTTCGTCAAGCACCGAAATGTCGCGTATCCCCTCCATTGCCATGTTAAGGGTGCGCGGGATGGGAGTCGCCGTCAGGGTCAGCACGTCTATGTTTCCGCAGAGCTTCTTGATTTTTTCCTTCTGCGCCACGCCGAAGCGCTGCTCCTCGTCGACTATCAGGAGCCCGAGGTTCTTGAATTCCACGTCATCCGAGAGCAGCCTGTGGGTTCCGATGATAAGGTCGATATCCCCGCGCTTGAGCGCCCGCAGAGTCGCCTTCTGCTGCTTTGCAGTACGAAATCGCGAGACCATGTCTATCCTCACCGGAAAGCCGCGGAAACGCGAGAGTGCGGTCTGGTAATGCTGGAGCGCCAGAATCGTGGTAGGCACCAGCATTGCGACCTGTTTGCCCCCGAGTACTGCCTTGTATGCGGCTCTGAAAGCCACCTCGGTCTTGCCGTAACCGACGTCGCCGCAGAGAAGCCGGTCCATCGGGACCCGGCGCATCATGTCTTTTTTTATGTCCTCGGCCGCCTCAAGCTGGCTCTCGGTCTCATCATACTCAAAGGCGGCCTCAAAGTCGCGCTGAAAATCGTCGTCGGGCGGAAAGGCAAAGCCCTCGCGCCGCATACGCTCGGCGTAAAGCTTTATCAGATCCTTCGCGATATCCTTTGCCGCTGCCTTGGCGCGGGCCTTGGCCCTTCCCCACTCGGCGCTGCCGAAGCGCGAGAGCCTGACCTGCCCGTCCTCGGCCCTTGCCCCGATGTAGCGCGAAACCTTATCCATCTTGTCAACCGGGAGGAAAAGCCGGTCGCTTCCGGCATATCTTATCTTGATATAGTCCCGGCTGACGCCCCCGACGGTCAGGTTCTCGATGCCCATGTACTGCCCGATGCCGTAGGTTTCATGCACCACAAGGTCGCCGACATTGAGCTCATTATACGACATTATAACCTCGGTACCCGGGCGGCGGCGCGACTTTTGTTTGATTTTTGTGCCGCCGATACTCCCCCTGCGGCCATCCGGTTCGGTGGAGAGCACTGCAATTTTGGGCACCGTCAGCTCATAACCGCGAATCCCCATACCCTTGAGAATCAAAATGCTGCCGGCGGGCAGGGCCGAGATTGTAAATTCCCCGCCCCCGGCCGCAAGGGTAAGATATGCCTTAAATCCCCTGTCTACCAGCAGCTCATGCAGGTTTTTTGCCGCCGTTTCGTTTTCGGCCGCAAGCAGCACCCGAAAGCCGCCCCGGGTATAGCTGTCAAGGTCGTCGCAGAGCAGCTGAAAGTTACCGGCATAGCTCACCGTGTGCTTGGTCCGAAAGCCGAAAAGCCCTCCAAGCCTGCGGCCCGACAGCCCGTGCGAAAGCGAGTCGAGGTGCAGGGTAAGGCTCGTGTCGCAGAAGTGCTCGAATGCCGCCTGCGGCTTTGAATATTCGGCGTACTTTCCGGCGAGCGTGCCTCCTTCGAGCAGCTCGGTTATGTTCTGGTTCATGAGCCATTCGGAGGACTTCAGCCGGTCGCTCACCGCCGGCGTGTTCCTGATGAAAACCGGCGAGCCGGCCGGAAAATAGTCGAGCAGGCACTGCCTCTCGGGATATATGAGGGTCATGTACTTGTCAAGAAAGGAGGCCCCCCGGTCGGCCTCGAGGGCGGCCAGCTCACCATTAAGCTCGTCGGCCGCCTTGTCATCGCCGGCGCCCTCGGCTTTTTTGAGCTGCTGGGCTATGGCGCGCTTTATTGCGGCTGTTAAGTCATCGTCGGCCAGCAGCTCGCGCGCCGGAGTCATCTTCAGTCCGGCAATACCCTCAATGAAGCGCTGGCTCTCGGGGTCAAAGGTGCCGATTCTGTCTATTTCGTCGCCGAAAAGCTCGATTCTGACCGGCAGCGAGCCGTATCTCGTCTCGTCACCGTAGCTGTATTCGGCATGCGGCGGGTATATATCGACAATCCCTCCGCGCAGCGCAAACTGGCCGGGGGCCTCGACCATATCAACCCTGATATAGCCGGCCGACACCAGGAGTTCGGTCAACTGACCGACATCGAGGCTCTCGTCTGCCCAAACCGAAATTTCAGCCGCCTTCAGCCTCCCCGCGGGTATGGTATAGCTGAGCGCGGCGTCGGGCGTTGTGAGGACGACGTCATATATCCCGCCGAGATACCCCGATAATACTTTAAGCCTCTCATGCTCGAATTCATGGGAGGCGGTAAGGTTGTATAAGGTCAGGTCGCGTGCCGGAAAAAAAGCTGCGCGGATGCCGGCGCTGCCGAGCACCGACAGGCAGCGCGTACATTCCTTTTCCTCGGAACAGACAATCAAGGCGCAACCGAATCCTGCCGACTTAAGATCCTCAAGAAGCGACACGGTCAGCGCGTCTGCCGCGCCCTCCGAGAGCCCTGCGGCAACCACCGGTAGCGGGTGGTCCCTCCGCATGGTTTTTATGGTATGCAAAAGGTGTCCGTACTCGGTGTCGGCACGGATGCAGTCTGTGAGAATATTCATTTGTTACCTTCAGCTTTCAGAACTGTTTATGTCTTGTCGGGCTTATCCGGGCGCAGGCTGTTGCAGAGCTGCATTGCCCCCTCGATGTCCCCGGCAACTATTTTTTCAACACCCGAAAAAACATATCCGAAAATATCAAAAAGAATCTTTTGTTCGCGGTCGGTGAAATCCGAGAGCACCCAGTCGGCCGTATCCCAGCCGGGAGGCGGCGCGCCCACGCCGATACGCAGGCGCGGGAAAGCGTCGGTCGCAAGCTGATATATTATGCTGTATAGCCCCTTGTGGCCTCCGTCGCTCCCCGAGCGGCGCACGCGCAGCCGCCCGATATCAAGGCTTATGTCGTCGGATATTACAATAATATTCTCCGGGGGTATCTTATAGAAGTCGGCGCACTCGCGCACCGCCTCGCCCGAGAGGTTCATAAAGGTCTGCGGGGCGAGCAGAATTACCCCTCTTCCCGAAATTTCGGCGCGGGCAACAAGCGAGCGGAATTTGGCTCGGTTGACCTTCACGCCGAGCTTCTCGGCAATATAGGCAAGCGCCATAAAACCCGCGTTGTGGCGGGTGAAGGCGTATTTTCCCCCCGGGTTACCGAGCCCCGCGACGATATGCGTCGGCGGGCTCTGATCTTTCTCGCCCCGGGAGATTTTTTTGAACAATTCGATTAAGTCAGGCATATTTTGTTTTTCTGCCGTGGTTAAGTTGAATTGATTTTTATTATAATTCATTTTCCAGTCGATGTCAAATATAAATTGTATATAAACCAAATTTAATGGTATATTATTGCTTACTTTATACGTTCCGCTTCTGTCAATCCTGTTATGTGCGCCGGGTGCCTGCGTTTCAGCGGCTTTCCTTATCCGGGAACAAAAAACCATGGACTTTTTTCAAAAATTCGCAAAATAATATAGTAATTCCTTCAGAATTATGTTATAATAACCTTTGGGTTTTTTGGCAGGCGGGGCACGCAGCCAATACTCACAAAACAAAAAAAATATTATTTATACATCTACACACGGAGGAAAGCCAGATGTCAAAAAAGTACTGTTACCTCTTTACAGAGGGCAATGCCAAAATGCGCGAGCTTTTAGGCGGGAAGGGCGCCAACCTCGCCGAAATGACCAATATCGGTCTTCCCGTACCTCAGGGTTTTACAATCACCACCGAAGCCTGCACGAGATATTATGAGGACGGCAAAAAAATTGCTCCCGAAATCCGGGCCGAAATCATTGAATATATCGACAAATTGGAGAAGGTCACCGGCAAGAAGTTCGGAGACAAGGAAAATCCCCTGCTCGTCTCTGTCCGCTCGGGTGCCCGCGCCTCGATGCCGGGCATGATGGATACAATCCTCAACCTCGGGCTCAATGAAGAAGTGGTCAATGTCATGGCCGAAAAATCGGGCAACCCGCGCTGGGCGTGGGACTGCTACCGACGCTTCATTCAGATGTATTCCGATGTCGTCATGGGGGTCGGTAAGAAATACTTCGAGCAGCTCATCGACAAGATGAAGGAAGAAAAGGGCATCACTCAGGATACCGAGCTGACCGCCGAGGACCTGAAGAAACTTGCCGAGCAGTTCAAAGCCGAATACAAGGCGAATATAGGCAAAGACTTCCCCTCCGACCCGAAGGAGCAGCTCTTCGGCGCCGTTGAGGCGGTCTTCCGCAGCTGGGACAACCCCCGGGCCAATGTTTACCGCCGTGACCATGATATCCCCTACTCCTGGGGGACCGCCGTCAACGTACAGATGATGGTCTTCGGCAACATGGGCGACACTTCGGGTACCGGCGTTGCCTTCACCCGCGACCCCGCGACCGGCGAAAAGCGGCTCATGGGCGAGTTCCTCATGAACGCACAGGGTGAGGACGTCGTCGCCGGCGTGCGCACCCCGATGAAAATTGAAAAAATGGCCGAAATCATGCCCGAGGTCTTCGAGCAGTTCAAGGATATCTGCAGGATTCTTGAAAACCACTACCGCGACATGCAGGACATGGAGTTTACCATTGAAAACAAAAAGCTCTATATCCTGCAGACCCGTAACGGCAAGAGAACCGCTCAGGCGGCGCTTAAGATCGCCTGCGACCTGGTAGACGAGGGCATGATAAGCGAGCAGGAGGCGGTTCTTATGATCGACCCGCGCTTCCTCGACACCCTGCTCCACCCGCAGTTCGACGCCAAGGCCCTCAAAGCCGCAACTCCTATAGGCCGCGGCCTCGGAGCCTCCCCGGGTGCGGCTTCAGGTCAGATTGTCTTCACCGCGGAGGACGCCAAAAACTGGAAAGAGGCCGGCAAGAAGGTTATACTTGTCCGCCTTGAGACCTCCCCCGAGGACATCGAGGGCATGAAGGCCGCCGAGGGCATTCTGACGGTCAGAGGCGGCATGACCTCCCACGCGGCGGTTGTCGCGCGCGGCATGGGCAAATGCTGTGTGTCGGGCTGCCAGGAAATCATCATGGACGAGGAGAACAAAAAGTTCAAGCTTGGCGGGAAGACCTTTGTCGAGGGCGACATTATCTCGATTGACGGCGCAACCGGCAATGTTTACGACGGCGCCATCCCTACTGTCGACGCCAAGATTGCCGGCGAGTTCGGCAGAATCATGAGCTGGGCCGACAAATACCGCAAGCTGAGAGTCCGCACCAATGCCGACACCCCGCGCGACGCCAAGAAGGCCCGCGAGCTGGGCGCTGAGGGCATCGGGCTCTGCCGCACCGAGCATATGTTCTTTGAGGCAGACAGAATAGCCGCCTTCCGCGAGATGATCTGCTCGGACAACGCCAAGGACCGCGAGGCCGCGCTCGAGAAGATTCTTCCCTATCAGCAGGGCGACTTTGAAGAGCTCTACGAGGCGCTCGAGGGCTATCCGGTCTGCATCCGCTTCCTCGACCCGCCGCTCCATGAATTCCTCCCCCATGACGAAAAGGAGATCAAAGAACTTGCACGCGCGCAGGGCAAGACGGTTGAGGAAATCAAGGCGATTATTGCCTCGCTGCATGAGTTCAACCCGATGATGGGCCACCGCGGCTGCCGGCTGAGCGTCACCTACCCCGAGATAGCGGTCATGCAGACCAAGGCGGTTATCCGCGCGGCGATAAACGTCAAGAAGAGGCATCCCGACTGGAATCTCGTCCCCGAGATAATGATTCCGCTGGTCGGCGACGTCAAGGAGTTCAAGTTTGTCAAGAAAGTGGTTGTCGAGACAGCCGATGCCGAAATCAAGGCAGCGGGCTCCGACCTGAAATATAAGGTCGGCACCATGATGGAGATTCCGAGAGCCTGCCTGACCACCGACGAAATTGCAAAAGAAGCCGATTTCTTCAGCATCGGCACCAACGACCTGACCCAGATGACCTTCGGATTTTCGCGTGACGACGCCGGCAAGTTCCTCGGGGCATACTACGACAACAAGATTTACGAGAACGACCCCTTCGCGCGGGTCGACCAGAAGGGCGTCGGCAAGCTCATGGAGATGTGCATCAAGCTCGGCAAGCCTGCCAACCCGAAGCTGCATGTCGGCATTTGCGGCGAGCATGGCGGAGACCCCTCCTCGATAGAGTTCTGCCACAAAATAGGGCTCGACTATGTGTCCTGCTCACCCTTCAGAGTGCCGATTGCCCGCCTTGCGGCCGCTCAGGCAGCGCTGAAAGAATAAAATCAAGACTGCACACAAGAGGGCAGGGATTCAAACGAATCCCTGCCCTTTAATTATCGATAAAAGGTGTTTCCGAGCCTGTCTTTAGTTTCCCCGGGAACTCCGTCGGTTGTTTCGTTTCTCGGGCAAAATGGCCTCTCTTAGCTCTTTGAGCTCATCGAGGATTTCCCTCACCGGTTTATCGAGCAATTCCTCAAGGTCGAAGTCTTCAATTTTATCGGAAATTCTCCCGAGTTTCTCCTCGAGTTTCTGCCTTAAGGGTTCAGAATCCAGTTTTTCTTTCACTGCATCCCGGATTTCTTCCCTGTGCTTTTTGAGCTCGGCGAGGATTTCCTTCAGGGGCTTCTCCATCCATCCCTCAACGTCAAAGTTTTCGGGGTCATCTGAGAAGTCCCTGAGCATTGCCACAAGTTTTTCCTTGAGTTCAGAGGACTCAAGCTCCTCTCTGACTTCCTCCCTGATATTCTCCCGGTGCTTTTTGATTTCGGCCAGAATTTCCTTCACCGATTTGTCAAGCCACTCATCAATGTCGAAGTCGGGGTCGTCCGAAAAGCTTTTGAGCATCTCCACAAGCCTCAGCCTGCCGGGGGTGACTCCGCGCTCCCTTGCCTCCTTAACCCGCTCGCGCCCGAAGGCCTCGGCGCTTGCCAGCCTCTCGCGGCCGCGGGTTTTGCAGACCTCGTTTGCCCTCTCCTTCA
Organism: Clostridiales bacterium; assembly: GCA_012727435.1. Taxonomy (GTDB): domain Bacteria; phylum Bacillota; class Clostridia; order Oscillospirales; family CAG-272; genus UMGS1002. The sequence goes on from JAAYHB010000021.1 coordinate 27,682, forward strand.
GCCTCTCTGCCATTCTCTCGGCTTTTTTCATGTTCCGCGCCGAGGTCGAAATTATGATTCCGGCATCTTCGTCTTCCAGATAGCCGGCCTCGGCGATCTCATTTATCATGATGGCGACCGCCTCGTCAATTTGCTTGTTTTTCAGCCGGCGCAGGTCAATCCGTTCAAGTATCTCGCTGCCGTCGTCATTGCCCCCCCTTGCCGACAGCACTATATCGAACATGTTGAGCCGGTACTCGATTGACGGGTTCACGTCAAAGCTGACATATGCCGTGGGGGTATAATACGCGGCAGTACCTATGACGAAGAGCATGACAAAACAAGCCACAGCGGCAAGTGCCGCTGTTGTCCGTGTGCTCATTTTGACCTTCACACCGCCGGTTATCTCCTGGCCGACGTTGTAGTTTTTATTTCTGACATTGAATATGCGCCCGTCCTCCGACAAAAGAGTTGCCGTCCTGCCTCGGGTTTCGATCACTACGGATTTCATATCAGCCCTCCCCATCGCTTATATATGCTACATACTCGGCAAGCTGCGGATAGTCCCCGGAAAGTATCAGCATTGCCGCTATTATATATTTACGATGGCGCTCGATCAGTTTTCGGGGTAACCCGGTGTTTTCCTGAATTATTTTTACCGGAAGCTGCCGGCTCCTTCTGATATCTTCTGCAAGCGGCGGGTTTTGCAGGATATACCTGACGGCTGTCCGGCAGGCGGCTTTGGTTTTTTTCGAGCGCGGGGAACTGCCGGCGATATCGTAAAACGAAAATCCGAACCTCCGAAGCTCCGAGGCAACCGCCTCTATCTCGTATCTTATCGAGCTGTCTTCATTTTGAATCAGTTTTTCCGCAATTTCGTTTCCGACCAGCCGGTCTCCGGTCTGGTCATCGGGTTCCGGGCCGAACACCGCGGGATTGACCGGGTATTCGGGCGCGCGTCGGCTCTCTCTCCTGTAAAAATCGATTATGCGGCGCCGGATGACAAGCCCGGCATATTTCTTGAAATCGCCCTTCTCAAGGTCATAGCATCTCACCGCATCCGAGAAGGCTATGAGCGCGAGCGAATACTCGTCGTCGCTCTCGGTTATATATCTCCCCGCCGCGGCTGACGCGCACCTGATAATAAACGGCTTCTGCCGGCCGACAAATTCCTCGAATAATTTTTCGTTCCCGGCCGCAGCCAGCGCCTCCCTGTCGCACTCTCCCATGCCCCGCTCCTTTTTCGGATTACGTATTCTTATCGTTATTGTACAAAAACCCCGGTCGAATGTCAATTCTCAGCGTATGGCGGTTTTTCCCCTGAGTTTTTTGCCATCCGCGGCTCTGCCTGTAATTTTTTGTGGAAATGTAGACACAAACATGATATAATAAGCCCGTCAGCCGAGTAATTGTACAGGGGGTTCTGATGCAGAAAAGCATGGAAAAAACAGCCGTCTGGCTGCTTACATTCATAAAGGGCGCTGCCGTGGGCTCCGGCGGGATTCTGCCGGGGCTGAGCGGAGGCGTGATGATGCTGGCCTTCGGCTTCTACGAGGCCTTTCTTGAGACGCTGGCGCACCCGAAGGCCGGGCTTAAGAAACATTGGCGCATACTTCTCCCTCTGGGGCTCGGCTCGGTGGCCGGCTTCTGGCTGACCTCGGTTTTTCTGGCGAAGATATTTTCACTATACGAAAGAGAGGCGACCTGCCTGTTTGCCGGGCTTATGGCCGGTATGTTCCCGGCTATGTTCAGGTCGGCCGACCAAAAGGGCAAAGACCGCTCGCCCGCACCTTGGGCCGCACTGATAATCACCGCTCTGCTCATGTTCGGGTTGCTTGAGCTTTTGGAACTCGGCGACGGGGTAAATCTCACGCCGAATTTTTGGTGGTTTGTCGTCACGGGTTCCTTGTGGGGTATGACGATGGTCATTCCCGGGATGAATTCCTCCTCGATCCTGATTTTCCTCGGCCTCTATCTCCCCATGACCGAAGGGCTCGGGAATCTTGACATGACGGTCGTGTTTCCCTGGCTTGTTGGGATGTTGACGGCGCTTGCCGCACTCCTGCGAGTCGTGGCTTTCTTCTTCGACAGGTATTACAGAACCTCAAGATACTGCATTATCGGGCTTGTGCTGGCGTCGACAATTAAAATTATCCCCCTGCAGTATTCCGGTGCCGGCGAGCTTTTTCTCTGTATCGCCCTCGGTATCATAGGATTCGCACTCGCCGTCGGCCTCGGCAGGCTCGATAATAAAATTATCTCCCGTCGGTAAGAACGCTCCGGGGGCTCTGCCCCCGGACCCCCACTTAAACCCCTTTTGAAAAAAGGGGTTTAAGAATCCCAAAAACTTCAAACACGTGGGGCGGAGCCCTGCGCCCCGTTAATCGCAAATCCTGCAGCGCGGGCCACACCCCGTGCAATAACGGTAAGAGCCGGCGCCAAGCGCCGGCTCTCGTTATTTTATGCCAAACAGTATCATGGCCTCCATTCTGCCCGAGCCGTCCTCATAAATAATTATACTGCGTATTATCACCCTGATTTTTGCCATGCTGTTTTCAAAATCAAACGTGAGCCTATCGGTTTCAAGCATACCCCTTGTTTCGGGATAAAGCTTCACCGCGTCAAATATCTCCTTCACCCGAACCTTGAGCAGCTCGGCATCGCCTGAACCGATAATAAGCAGGACATCATCTTCGGCGTCTACTTTGATCTCATATTCTTTCCCGCCATCGTTCACCCAGCCGATTATCTGCGAGTAACCATCGGTCGAAAAATATACCGAGTCATTGATAAGGTAATCATACCCGCCGGTCTTCACCGGCACACCCGGATCTGACCGATATTCCTTTGCCGTGCTGTCGATTTTGCCGCCACTATACGGATCGAAGCCGAAGGTTCCCTCAAAGCCAAAACCGGGCTCGAAGTCCTCGGGCAGAAATTCAAGTTTGCCCAGCCCCCCGACATGATGCAGGTACATCACGCTGTTGTAAATCTTCTGCTTATCCTCATCGGGCAGGTTGTCTCCGGGGACAAGCACCCCGTCTTTTAGCATGTCGTTCTTTATGAGTGTCTTCTCAACCAGCCTGCTCTGGCTCCTGATACTGGTGTCAAATGCCCCGAAATAGGGTGTCACGCAGACCAAGGCAAAAATTATGGCAAACGAGGCGAGATAGCCGTTCTTCTTTTTCGGGAATACAAAGAGCAGCACCCCGCAGATTATAGAATACAGGCTGAATAGCATGACATAATAACGCGACGCCTCAATTCCGGTGTCGGCCGCCTTAATGTACGAGGCGACAAGCTGAAACAGGGCTATTGCCGCCATCAGCACCGGGAAGACGGCAACATAAAACCTTTTGAAGGCGTTTGAGAGCCTCTTGACAAGTATATAAATCAGAATGATGCCGATAAGATATGAGAGCAGCAGCGGCTCAAGCAAATTGTCGGTCCACTCGCCGAGAATTACTGTCTTGAACATATAAAGGATAATCACCAGCGTGTAAACCGAGGCGATCGGGACCAGCACATAGCTCAGCAGCACCTCAAGGAATTTCGGATACCCGGTGGCTTTTGCGATTTTTACGGAGTCTTTGTTCTTGCCGGCAAATACCGGAATCAGCGACAGCATGAGCATCGGAGCCCAGAGCGTCCATATAATATTTGAAATGTGGCCGAACACGTTGCTGTCCACCTCAAAAAGCAGCTGGTCGACCGCAAAGGTTATCAGCATAAGGCCGCCGTATATTATCCCCGAGAAAAACAACGAAACAAAAAATGCCTTGAACACACTGAGAAAGGTGGCGTTAAAGTCGCTCTCACCCCTGATTGAGGGCACCCAGACAAAGGCGGCAAAGAGTGCAAAGAAAAGGGTGAAGGTCTTTGCCCAGACAATGTCGTTTATAGCCCCTGCATTGAGTATCCAGATGTAATACGCCGCCGTGGCCAGCGCGCCGGCAACAAAGAAAAGGCAGCACTGCAGGCGGGTTTTCCCGAAGCGCTCGCAGAGCACCTGGGCGACGAGAAAGGCAAATGCGCCGAAAAACGCCGCCATAATGTGCTTTTGCAGGTCATCGTCGGGGGTCTCGATTGATATGGCTATCAGCGTGGCGGCGACGATTAAGAAAAGGAAAACCGCCCAGAAGCGTATTATCGCCTCCGAGATTCCCTTCATTCTGGCCTTCGTGTAATCCAGCAGCTTCAGCTTCATATGATACTCCTCTTTAATGAATTTTGACAGCGCTTCTCCGACTTCTATCGTATCATAAATTATGATTCTGTCAAGTGCATTGTTATATTGCCGTCATATTTTGGCACCGTCAGGTCTATTCCTTGTTTTTGACCTCCCTGCTCCCGCCGAAGAGCTTCATAATCGTGCGCAGCATCATGCTCCGCGAGTCGTGATCAAGCCCGCGCAGCGCCTTCATCATCTGGCTGAAGTTTTTTATTCTCGCACGATTGAGTTCGGTCAGTGTCCTCGCACCGGTGGAGTCTATCACCGAAAACAATGCCTCGGCAAAGTGCGCCTTTTCCTCTTCGCTCATCGAGTATATCCAGTGCCCTATGGCCTCCTCGAAGTGCTTTCCGAATTTCGACCGCTCCTCAAGATAGACAAACCGCGGGCCGAGCACCTCCCACGAGAGCGGGTCATGCTGCATGATACCGTCTTCGTTGCTCTTTACAATCCTGCTGATCGGACCCTGCTCGAGTATCGCTCCGACGACAGAGGACTGCGGGATAAAGGAAATCACCCTGTCGGCAATGGCAAGGAACGAGGGCTGCTCAAGCACCTCGGGGAAAAGCCCCGGGCCGTCGTTGTTGTAGACATTGAGAATCCGCGCCTGCACCTCACCGGGGCAGTGTACCGCGGCCCAAAGCGCCAGATTCCCGCCCTTTGAATGCCCGCCGACCCGTATCCCGCCGTCAGTGCATGCCGCTGCCTCGGCCAGGTATGCAACGGCGCGGGTATGGGCCGGGACCGGGGTTTTGAATCCCAGCCTTATGTCCTCCTTCCAGCCGACAATGGTGTCGTCTGTCCCGCGGAAGGCAACGTAAATCGTCCCGTCTGGCAGGATAAAGGTCAGCGCGGCAAACTGCATCTGCTCGGCCTCGTCAACCTGATTGACAAAGCCTGTCAGCCTGATACTCCTGTACCTTTCGCACAACACGGCCTTGCGGGCAATATCAAGGATGTTGGCGGGAATCAGCACGCCCAGATAGTTCCTCTCGTCCGCCACCTCGTTGAATTTCTCCATGGCAACAGAAAACTCGACCGGTTCCGAATCGATCGCCGGCGAGACGATTCCCGAAAAATCGACGAAGGTGGTCATTGCAAGTATGATATTGTCAATTTCGTTAAAAGGAGAACCTGCGAAGGTCACGTCCCCCCGCCAGTCCATATAATCCATTAGGTTGCCCAAGCAATTACCCTCCGTAAGTGGGTGTTGAAGTAATTATATCAATATAGAATATGGGTGTCAATATATATTAAACGATCGGCAAAGCGTGATGTCATTTTATACTGCAAAGCGTATTTTTTCGGTTCCGCTGAAACGAATTGAAAAGAGACCCGTTCGGATATCCGAACGGGTCTCTTTTCATGGGGTGAGATATGGGAATCGAACCCATGACCTTCAGGGCCACAACCTGACGCGCTAACCAACTGCGCTAATCCCACCATGTTGCCGGCGATTCCTCCCCGGCTGGCGTGCCTTGGGGGACTCGAACCCTCGACCTACTGCTTAGAAGGCAGTTGCTCTATCCGACTGAGCTAAAGGCACAAAATGCGGGGCTTCGGAAACGGAGGACGGTGAGTTAAATACAGTGAAGGCGGGGACGGCACAGCACACCGAATGCCCGAACAGCCTTCACCGTACACCTCTTTTTTGCGTTTATATGGAGCGAGTGATGGGAATCGAACCCACGCTGCCAGCTTGGAAGGCTGGAATTCTACCACTGAATTACACTCGCTTAATGAACCCCTCCAAAACCGCTTAAATATGATAGCATATCTCGTTTTTGTTGTCAATAGCTTTTTTCAATTTCACGCCTCCCCTGCGGTTTGGAAAACTTCCGGAAAACGCACCGACCTTATCCGAAAATCGCAAAAAGCCCGCGGCAAGGCTGCGGGCTCCCTGAACTCCTGCTTTTCAGCCGGTACTTACTGAATCACCGAACACCGTCTTAAACAAATGATTATACCCAAATACATATGCGGCAACATAATATCCCGAAAAAAGCTTGATATTTGGTTTCGTTATATGATAAAATAACCTGTGCGGAGTGCCGAGTACCAGAGGAGGCTTTTGATGTCTTTTTTTTCGTCGCTTGTCCCCGACAGAAAATTTGAAAAATACAGCGATGTAACCCCCGAATTCCTGGCGTCCGAGGGTATTTCGGCGCTGCTTATCGATATAGACAACACGCTGGCGCCCTACGAGCAGGCCGAGCCCGACGACACCCACTTCGGCTGGCTTAAACGACTCAGGGAGTCCGGGGTGTCCTGCGCCCTTATTTCAAACAACAAGCCCCCGCGGGTCGAGCGCTTTGCGCGGGAACTCGGCATCCCGGCATATGCCGACTGCAAAAAGCCAAAGACAGAATTCCTGCGGCGTGCGCTGGCCGGGCTGGGCGTGCCGCCTTGGCGCGCCGCCATCCTCGGCGACCAGATTTTCACCGACTGTCTCGCCGCCCGAAGGCTGGGCATGAAGGCATATATCGTCCCGCCGATAAAGGACAAAAAAACCCTGTTCTTCAGGTTCAAGCGACTGCTTGAGAAGCCCTTCCTCAGAGCCGGAAAATAAAATCGAAAGGAATTATAAAAATGGGAAATCCCCTTTTCGGGCCGGCCGGCAACAGCGATTCGTTTTATGCCGGAGGGCTGAAGCACACCTACCAGGCACCGGCATGGCTTGCCTCAATGGGCCTTGGGGCATATGAATATCAGGCCGGAAACGGGCTCACCGCCGGCGAAGCCACGCTCCGCAGGATAGGCGAGGAAGCGAAGAAATATAATATCGCCATGTCGCTGCACACGCCTTATTTCATATCGCTCTCGGGGACAAACCCCGAAATACGCGCAAAAAGCATACACTACATCCTTCAGTCACTGCGCGCCGCCGAGTTTCTCGGTGCAGACATCATTGTAATACATACCGGCAGCGCCGCGAAAATCAGCCGCGGCGAGGCTCTGGCGCTGGCGCGCGACACGCTCGAGAAGACGGTCGAAGCGGCCGGCGACACGAGGATAAAGCTCGGCCTTGAGACAATGGGCAAGGTGAACCAGCTCGGCACGCTCGACGAGGTGTTAGATCTCTGCAAAATATCGCCCTGTTTTGTACCGGTAGTGGACTTCGGGCACCTGAATGCCCGCGGGGCTGGTGGGCAGTTCCCCGACGCCGACAGCTATGCCCGGGTTTTCGACACAATAGCCGACCGGCTCGGAGAGGACATCGCCATAAACCTGCACTGCCATTTCTCAAAAATCGAATACACCCAGGCCGGCGAGAGGCGCCACCTCACCCTCTCGGACGAGGTCTACGGCCCCGATTTTCTGCCGCTGGCCGAGACAATCGTGCGCTACGACCTCTCGCCGCGCATTATCTGCGAGTCTGACGGAACCATGGCCGAGGATGCCCTCGCCATGCAGGAAATATACAGAAGTTTATTGAGGTAGCATAATGACACATCTTGAAAAGCTGAAGGCCAAACTCGGCGGGGCGAATCCCGATGCCGTAATCATATCCTCCGAAATTAATCAGCGATATATTTCGGGCTTTCCCTTCAGCGACGGATACCTGCTCGTAACACGCAACAGGTCATATCTTTTCACCGACTTCCGTTACGAGGAGGCCGCGCGCGCCGAGGCCGACCCCGGCCTTGAGGTCTTAATACCGCAGCACGCAATGCTCGACTACATCGCCGACCGGATTTTTGAAAACGACTGCCACAGCGTTGCCTTTGAGGAGGAGGCGCTGTCATATTCGACCTATGAAAAGCTCAAAGCCGCCCTGCCGGGCGTCAAACTGGCGCCGGTCGCCTCGGCTATTCTATCAAGCCTGCGCGAAATCAAGGACGAGGACGAGCTGAAAAACATCGCCGAAGCGCAAAAAATTGCCGACGCCGCGTTTGAGCACATCATAAAATTCATAAAGCCCGACATGACCGAGCGCGAGGTCGCCTTGGAGCTCGAGTTCTTCATGCGCAGGCACGGCTCCGGCGGGATGCCCTTTGAGATAATCGCGGTGTCGGGCAGCGCTTCGTCTATGCCGCACGGGGTCCCGCGCGACAGGAAACTTGAGCGCGGCTTTCTCACGATGGACTTCGGCGCGAAGGTAAACGGCTACTGCTCCGACATGACCCGCACAGTAGTCCTAGGGCGCGCCGATGCCGAGATGAAAAAGCTATACAACACCGTACTGAGCGCCCAGCTTGCCGCGCTTGAGATGATAAAAGAAGGCGCAAGCCGGCGCGAAGTCGACCTCGTCGCCCGCAATATAATTGACAAGGCAGGCTACGAGGGCTGCTTCGGCCACAAGCTGGGCCACGGCGTCGGCCTCTTCATTCACGAAGAACCGCGCCTCTCATATACCGCCCCCGAGGACGCCCGCCTAGTATCGGGTAATGTCGTGACCGTCGAGCCGGGCATATACATAACCGGGAAATATGGCTGCCGGATTGAGGATCTGGTCTGCGTGACAAAAGACGGTTCAGTCAACTTCACCCACAGCCCGAAAGAGCTGATAGAATTGTTCTGATTCGGATTTTCTCCTGGGGCGCCGCCCCCGAACCCCCGCTCAGGATCCTTTTAACAAGGTCTTGAGAATCCTAAAACCTCAAAACCCTACACATTTTAAGCTAGCGGCAATTAAAAAACCCCTGGAGCTGCGTATAGCTCCAGGGGGTTTTTCGATATATTAAGTTTCATTGTCGTCGTTTATATAGTCATCGCTGATATTTTCATCAGCCTCGTCGGATATGTCTTGGCCGGTATCCTCATATGACGTGTTGCTCCTTACCATGAGCCGCTCTGCCCTTTTTCTGGAGTAGGCTATCGCCCGCCGCTTCATCATCTGAATTTTCTTTTCATTCTTGCGCAGCTCGGCGGCGGCTTTTCGCTCCTTTTCAGCAAGCGCGGCGCGCTCCTCGGTATCTTTTTTGATCTGACTCAGTTTTTCTTCAACCTGCTTCTGACATTCCTCGTCCTCATATCTTATGTATCTGGAAAATGCGTCGGGATAGACAAAGGTCTTCTCCCCGACCTCAGGGTCGTCAAACAGGACCTTCACATACCTCTCGCTCACCGATAGGATTTTTCCCTGCCCCCAGACGATATGATTTACAATACAGTTCGCCATTTTATCCCCCACACCGCCCGCGGGCGGTTTTATAAATATAATAAAAATCCGGAGTAAATTAGGAGCAAATTATTCAGCTATTTGCCGCAGTTTCCGGTACGCAAGCCCTCCATTCGCTCAGAAATATATGACATGGCCTCATCCTGACCAACTCCGAGCGCAAACGAAAATTCCTCGGCGACTATCTTTTCGACGGATGTAAGAATCCTCGCGTCGCTGGCATAAAGTCTTCTGCGCTGGCCTTCAATTTCGCTTTTATAATTCATGAGAACGCAGAGCAGCCAGAGCAGGTCGGCGGGGCTCCCCCTTATAAGCAGCTCGTCAAAATATTCGGCTCGCTCCTTGACGTCCTCCTTCCAGACATTTGCCGAATTTACGGCCGCCTCGATGATGGAGTCAATTTCTTCGGGCTGCGTAGCTCTGCGGATTTTAAGTCCCAAATCCTCGGCGTCAACAGGCAGATAAACTATCGAGTTACTTTCGTATACCGAGTGCATTACATAATATGTACGCTCCCCGATATCGCAGAAGTTTTCCTTCCGTATGTCGCTTATCCTGTAGATACCGCTATTGCGATACACGACGATATCGCCTATGACGTGCCTGAACCCTCCTGTATTTTCCATAGCATATTACCTCCCTTTCCGGGCGGATTGCCGCCCAACTTGTCCGCCATAACAGACGGGAGTGGTATGTTTGGCGGATGCCGGGTACCTGCACGGGTGCCCGCCTGCTCTCTGTATGCGGCGGCCCTGACAGATCGGGCACCCGGAAAACCCTCGCATATAATTTTCTATAGTATATTATATCACATTCTTATGTTTTTTTATATGGGCATTTTGAATAAATATATAAAGAATCCCCGCCCCGGCTATAATTAAATCGTCCTTTTTAACAAAAAATGAGCCATCTTCAGCACTTATTGTGCAGTTTTTTTAGGTAGTCAAAAAAGCGGTACACCCTGATATTCACTCGGGATGTACCGCTTTTCAAAGAATGAACTTACCTTACCTGCCCGTTGCCGTAAACCCTGTACTGCATGGTAGTCAGCCCTTCAAGGGCAAACGGCCCGCGGACATGCAGTTTCTGGGTTGATATTCCGATTTCCGCCCCCATTCCGAAGACCCCGCCGTCGGTAAAGCGGGTTGAGGCGTTGTGGTAGACCGACGAGGCATCGACCCCCGACATAAAAGTCCTGACCGCAGCTTCGTCCTCGGCTACAATTGCCTCGCTGTGCATTGTGCCGTATTTGTTTATGTGCTCTACCGCCTCATCTACGCCCGAGACGACTTTTATCGCAAGTATATAGTCCAGAAATTCGGTGTAGTAGTCCTCCTCTGTCGCGGGAGTTGCGTCGGGTATATACTTCATGCTCTCGGGGCAGACCCTCAGCTCGACCCCGCGCTCGCGCAGCGCCCGGGCAGCCATAGGTAAAAAGACCGGCGCGATTTCCCGGTCGCAGAGCAGGGTTTCGGCGGCGTTGCAGACCGACGGGCGCGAAGTTTTGGCGTTGATGATTATTTTCTGCGCCATATCAAGGTCGGCGCTCGAATGGACATACACATGACAGTTGCCGGTGCCCGTTTCGATAACCGGCACCTTGGCGTTGTCCACCACCTTCCGGATGAGCCCCGCGCCGCCCCGCGGGATGAGAAGGTCAATATGCCCGCGCAGCGAAAGCAGGGCGTCGACGCTCTCGCGGTCGGTGTCGGTTATGAGATTTACCGCATCGTGCGCTCCGAATGGAGTTATGGCACCCCTGATGACCTTAACCAGCGCCATATTGGAGTTGAAGGCCTCCCGGCCGCCGCGCAGTATAACCGCGTTGCCGCTTTTCAGACAAATCGCGGCGGCGTCGACCGTCACGTTGGGTCTTGACTCGTATATCATGGCAATAACGCCAAAGGGCACGCGGTGTTTTACGATTTTAAGGCCGTTCGGCCGCACCGTCTCGGAAACGGGAACCAGAGGGTCGGGCAGTGCCGCGACTTCTCTGACCGCTTTTGCAATATCCTCAAGCCTATCAGGTGTGAGCCTGAGCCGGTCGATCATCACCTCGGAAATCCCGCTTTCTCTGGCGAGCGGAATATCGACGGAATTGGCGGCAAGTATTTCGTCTTTATTTGCAACAAGAGCATCGGCTATGGCCGAAAGCATCTTCTCCCTCGTGTCGGGAGCAATAAGGCAGGGCAGCGCCCGGCGTGCGGCTGCGCATACTTTGATCAATTCCTCTCGGGTCATTTCAGCTCTCCCGGTTATATTTTTTGGTTTTGCACCTTAAAATCTTGCACTTTTTGATAGAATACTGTATAATACGCTCAGCGGACAAAAACCGTCCACAGCATATATGCGTTATATTAAAATTATATCACAGTATCCTGAAAAAGTAAAGCGCAATATCAAAAAACCGTACCCCCGGTTGTAGCAGATTGCGACACGAAAACCACACAGGATACGGCTACCGAAAGGATTCGCTAAATGGACAATACCGGAAAGATCATCGTAGTAAAGGTAGGAACCGCGCCCCTGACCCACGCCACCGGCATGCTCAATATCCGCAAAATCGAGCACCTCTGCCGGGTCATCTGTGACCTTGAGAACAGCGGCGCCAATATGATTTTGGTTTCCTCGGGCGCAATTTCGGCCGGCTGGGTCAAGATGGGGCTGCCGAAGCGCCCCGACACGATCTGCGAAAAGCAGGCGGCGGCGGCAATCGGCCAGTGCGAGCTTATCAGTATGTATGACAAATACATCATCGACTACGGATATGTCGTCGCCCAGATACTCCTGACAAAGGAAGACGTCGAGACGCCGCTGCGTCGCGAGAACGCCCAAAACACCTTCCGGCTGCTGCTCGAACGCCGGAGCATTCCGATTGTAAACGAAAACGACACGGTTTCATATGAAGGTATCAAAATCGGCGGCAATGACATTCTTGCGGCATATGTCGCAACCTTAGTCGAAGCCGACCTTCTGATAAACCTGTCGGATGTCGACGGATTTTTCGACACCGACCCCAAGCTCAATCCCAGTGCCCGCCTAATTCCGGTAGTACATAAAATCGACGAGGAACTCGAGCGCTTGGCCGGAGGCAGCGGGGCCCGCGGCACCGGCGGAATGCGCGCCAAGCTCACCGCCGCAAAAATCGTAAACGCTGCAGGCATACCGATGATAATCGCCAACGGTTCAAACCCCGACATACTCTACGACATCTGCGCCGGCAAGCAGGTCGGCACAATCTTTTTGCCCGAAAAAACAAACAAAGGAGAAAACGCGTAAAATCTCGCGGCAAATGACATGAAACTCGGTTTATTAGGCTACGGCAACCTTGCTTCGGCAATTGATGCCGGCATTGCCAAAGTCGGCATGATACCCGCCGGCGACATATACGTCTGTGACAGTTCAGAAGCAGCACAGACCCGCGCCCGAGCGGCGGGGCACCGGGTGTGCGGCAGCATAGCCGAACTCTTTTTGTCCTGCGAAGTTGTGTTTATTCTCATCAAACCTAAAATTTTCCGCGAGCTGAGCCCCGAGCTTGCCGCACTCGATACCAAAGGACGGCGCGTTGTAAGCTGCATGGCAACAGTCCCGCTCGGCGAGCTCCGGGAAGTCTTTCGCTGCCCTGTCATGCGGATCATGCCCACGCTGGCCTCTGCCGGCGCCGCCGATATAATCGGACACACACAAAGCCGGGATTTTGACGACATACTCTCAATTCTCGGAAAACTCGGCGACCTCTTTTGCCTCGATGAGGACTATCTCGACCGCCTCACCGTCGCTTCCTCCTGCGGCCTCGGCTTTGCGGCGCGCATCATGGAGGTCTATGCCGGCGAGTGTGAAAAGCTCGGATTCTCACAGAATGAGGCCGAGGCAATTACCCGCCGCATATTCACTTATGCCGCCGGCGGCGGCTTTGCCGAACTTGCAGCCCGGGTCGCCACCAAAGGCGGCGTTACCGAAGCCGGCCTTTTTGCCATGGACAAAGACCTGCGCGCAGCCCTCTCGGCCGCCTTCACGTCAGCCCTGGAAAAGACGACGCCACCAAAACACTGAAATACAAAGCGGGGGTTCGGGGGCAGCGCCCCCGAAGTATTTTACCACCGACGCGTGCTGCCACCGCCGCCGGAGCGGCCTCCGCCGCCTATGGTAAAGCCGCCGCCTCCTCTGCCTCCTCTGCCGCCTCTAAAAAGCAGGTTAAAGAGGATAAACGTAAACAGGCCGCCGCCTCTCCTTGCATCAAACACAATAAGCAGAACTATCAATAAGGCAACGACTAACAGCACCTCTTTGGGGAGTGTAATCCCGTTTTCGCCGCTTACCGGAGGCTCTATATCCGATATGCTCCCTATATCTATTCCGTACTCGGTATAGATTTCGGCAAGAAGCGCATTGAAGCCCTGCCGAATACCCTCATTGAAATTGTTCTGCTTAAAATACGGAATCATGTAATTGTCCTGGATACGGCCGGTTTTTCCGTCGGGCAGCGCGCCCTCGAGCCCGTAGCCGACCTCTATCCTGGACTGCCTGCCCCCGATGTCGAGGAGAATAAGCACGCCGTTGTCCTTGCCTGACGAGCCGATGCCCCATTTATTGAACAGGTCGTTTGCGTATTCCTCGATAGCCTGATCCCCGATGTCGCTGACTGTGACCACGACAAGCTGCGCCGTTGTCCTTTCCTCAAGGGCCGCGGCGACTCTTATTATATACTGCTCGGTCTCCCCGTCGAGCACGCCGGCAAAATCATTGACATAAAAAGCCTGCGTGGGGGAGGGGATGCCTGCCCCAAAGACCGTCAGCGTCAGTCCTGAGGCAATAATGAGACACAGCAGTATTAGTTTTACGGGACGAAAAGCTCGCATCTTCTAATCCTGTTCAGTCACCGAACAAATCACCCACATTCGGGTTCTCTCTGCTGCCCTCGGAGGCCTCGAAGTATTCCACGCTCTCAAAGCCGAAGAGATTGGCTATTATGTTTGTCGGGAATCTGCGTATACTTGTGTTGTAGTTCCTTGCGGCTTCGTTGTAGTAGCGCCTTGCGTTGGCAATCCGGTTCTCGGTCCCGGCCAGCTCATCCTGAAGGTTGATGAAGTTCTCGTTTGCCTTAAGCTCTGGATAGGCCTCTGCTATTGCCAGCAACCTTGACAATGCCGAGCCGAGCTCTGCATCGGCGTCGGCCTGCTCGGCAAGGCTTCCCGCCCCCGCAAGCTTGGCCCTTGCCTCGGCAACCGCCTCAAAGACTTCCGACTCATGTTTTGCATACTGTTTTACCGTGGCGACCAGATTCGGGATTAAATCGCTTCTTCTCTGGAGCTGGTTGTCTATTTCGCTGCGATAACGCTCGACATCCTCGCTTTTGCTTACCAGTCCGTTATAGGCACCGATAATGAGCAGCGCCAAAAGAACAACAACCGCAGCGATTATAATCAATACTGTGGTGCTTTTTTTCATTTATCTGTAACCGTTCCTTTCCATACCGGCGCGGTACGCCCGGCAGTTTTGTTTTCATTATTATTTATGATTTTAAATTTAAGTATAATTATACCACAAAATAATATCCCAGTCAACCGAAAAATGAGGTGGATCACGGCAAGTCATGCAGGGTTTATTCTGGTTGATTTTTTGAAATATACACCGCCGCCAAACAAACCTTAAAGAATTATAGAACATTCAGACATGTTTTGCATAAATTAATAACGGGAAGTGATACGAGCAAGATGTTTTTTCTGGTACTTCAATAAAACTGTTGACATTATTGCAGATATGTGGTATAATCCTGCTACAATATGATAGAGGCGCGATGCAGCATTAGTAGACCGGCGCACATGGGGGCTTGGCAGGCCCGCCGCGCAGGTTGAGGGGGCTCATCGCCGAAGGGAATCAGGCCAAAGATTGCCCTGGGCAGCCGGAGAATATCCGTCTGACTGTCGCCGTACGGCGGAGCGCTATCAAAATAAGAGTATTATTGTTTTACGGTAATATTTATTTTGACGGCAGCCGTGTACGGCTGCCGTAATTTTATTCCGACAGCCAGATATATCGGTTTGCTTAACAGTAATAATTTTTAAGGAGGCAGCACAATGAAAACAAAAACACCGATTTTCAGGGGAGCCGCCACAGCCCTGATCACGCCCATGACGAGTTCCGGGGTTGACTACGACAGCTTCGGGAAGCTGATAAACTGGCAGATTGACTCGGGGATTGACGCCCTTGTCATCTGCGGCACTACCGGCGAGAGCTCCACCCTCTCGGATGCCGAACACCGGCAGGTGCTTGAGTTTGCCATAAAGGCAGCCGGCGGCCGTGTTCCTATGATAGCCGGCACCGGCTCAAACGACACTGCATATGCAATCGACCTCACCCGCCATGCCTGCGAGCTCGGCTATGACGCGGTGCTGCTGGTCACACCCTACTACAATAAAGCAACACAGGCCGGGCTTGTCGCGTCCTTTACCGCAATAGCCGATGCGAGCAGCGTCCCCTGCATACTTTACAACGTACCCTCGCGCACCGGCGTGAATATCGAGCCGGCCACATACGCCGCGCTTGCCGAGCACCCGAGAATCGCCGCCATTAAGGAAGCAAACTCGGATATATCGAAAATTACCGAAACAATGTCGCTTGTGGGAGATAAGCTTGACCTCTACTCGGGCAACGATGACCAGATTACCCCGCTGCTCTCGCTAGGCGCCGCGGGCGTCATCTCGGTGCTCTCAAACGTCCTCCCGCGCGAGACCGGGCTGATTTGCAAGAAGTTCTTTGAGGGAGACGTAGCCGGCTCGGCCGCGCTCCAGTTCAAGTACTTCCCGCTCATAAGAGCGCTTTTCTGCGAGGTCAACCCGATCCCGGTCAAGGCGGCGCTCTCGGCAATGGGGTACTGCGAGAACTACCTGCGCCTGCCGCTTACCCCGATGTCCGAGGCGAACAAGGCAAAGCTGCTCGGCATCATGCGCTCGCTTGCAATCATTGAGTAACATAAAGGCAACTCTCAACCCGGCCATAACCGGGTAGGTTTTGCCGGAAAGGAAGAGTCAAAAGCAATGAAACTTATCATAAACGGCGCTGCCGGAAGGATGGGAAGCGAACTGCTCCGGCTGATCATGGCAGACAGCAGGTATGAGCTTGCCGCCGCGGTCGATATATCGTATGACGGCAGCACACCCGGAAAATACCCGCGGCTTGATGCCTATGGAGGAGAGGCCGACTGCATAATTGATTTCTCCCATCACTCGGCTGCCGCAGACCTGTCGGCCTATGCGGCCGCTCATAGGATTCCGCTTGTAATCGGTACCACCGGCCAGACCGCCGAGGACCTCGCGGCAATCCGCGAAGCCTCGAAAAAAGTACCGGTGCTCATCTCGGGCAATATGTCGCTCGGGATCGCGACGCTGGTCGAGGTGGTGAAAACCGCGGTTAAGATGTTCCCCGACGCCGACGTCGAGATAATTGAAAAACACCACAACCAGAAGTTCGACGTACCGAGCGGGACGGCGCTCATGCTGGCCGACGCGGTAAAATCGGTGCGCGGCAACTCGGTCTTTTTAGTCGGCCGGCACGAAAACGGCAAACGCTCCAAAGACGAGATAGGCATCCATTCGCTTAGGATGGGCGGGGTTGTCGGCGAGCATGAGGTGATAATCTGCACCGGTAGCCAGACACTCTCGCTAAAGCACACGGCCCACAACCGCGCCCTCTTTGCCGAGGGGGCGCTCACCGCCGCGCGCTTTATCGCCGATAAGGTTCCTGGCCTGTATGCCGTACAGGATATGTTCAAATGACGCAAAATCAAAAGGACTCGCGCGTTGCGCGAGTCCCTTTTTTATTTGAAGCATTCGGCATAATTACTGTTTGCCCTGTCCCAGTCTATGACCTGCCACCAGTCATCAATATAGTCGCCGCGCAGGTTGTAGTGCTTGAGGTAATATGCGTGTTCCCATACGTCGAGGGTCAGCACCGGGCATAGCCCGCGTTCTATACCTATCGGGTTATCCTGATTTTTGGTGGTCATAATCCCCAGCCGGCCACGTTCTGACACCAGCCATGCATAGCCCGAGCCGAAAACCGACATGCCGGCCTTTTTGAGCTCATCAAAAAGCCTTTTGACATCCCCGAACTGCCCTTCTATGGCTCGAGCCAACATTCCGACCGGCCCCGTGCCGGTCGGCTTTCTCAGAGACTCAAAATAAAGCCTGTGGTTATATACCCCTCCAGCATTGTTTTTTATCCCGGTCTTAAGTTCGTACGGCAACCTGCCGGTATCCAGTCTGCATAACTGCTCGAGCGAGAGTCTTTGCAGGCGCGGGTTTTCGCTGAGCAGCTCATTGAGATTGTTTATGTAGGACTGCAGGTGCCTGTCGTGGTGCAGCATCATGGTTTTGGCGTCAATATAAGGCTCAAGCGCCGAATAGTCATACGGCAGCGGAAGATTTACAAAGGGATAATAATTGTTTTCCATGTAATGCTCCTTTTCGGATTTGTTATCATGATATGCCGGCTTTTTTAAATTGTTCTGTGGTGCGGGCTGCGTTTAATATCGGTCAAAATGCAAATACTAAACCGGAAAGAACATGGAAAGGCAGACAGACATGAAAAAAACACTCTGGACCGACACCGCCGCGCTGCCCTCGTTTCCCCGGCTTGAGCGCGACGAGAAAACCGAGGTGCTCATTGTCGGCGGCGGGATGACCGGCATACTCTGCGCGCATTTCCTCAGGGCCGCCGGCATTGATTACCTTTTATGCGAAGCAAACACCATAGCCTCGGGCACGACCGCCGGCACCACCGCGGTCATCTCGGCCCAGCACGGCGCCCTTTACTCGGAGCTGATAAAAAAATTCGGTGCCGAAAGAGCAAAACTGTACCTTAAGGCAAACCTTGAGGCTCTGCGGGAATTCCGGGACATCTGCTTGTCGGTTGACTGTGATTTCGAGGAAAAGCCCTCGTATGTTTATTCAAGGTTTGATGTATCGCGCATGCAGAGTGAGGCCGGCGACGTCGTGTCGCTCGGCTTTCCCGCCGAACTGGTTGACGAAATCCCCCTGCCGATAAAAATTGCCGCGGCGGTGAAGTTCCCGGGGCAGGCCGAGTTCCACCCGCTCAAATTCATCGCCGGCATATGCCCCGGCATGAATATCCGCGAGGGGGCGCAGATCAAAAAAATCGACGGTCATATCGCATACACCGCCGGGCATAAAATCAGTGTCAAAAAGATTATCATCGCCTCGCACTTCCCGATAATGAACACCCATGGCCTGTTTTTTGTAAAGCTCTATCAGAAGCGCTCGTATGTGGTTTCCATCGAGGGCGCGCCGCAATATTACGGGACCTTCGCCGAGGACACGCCCGACGGGTTGTATTTCCGGAATTACAGGGACCTCTTAATTGTAGGCGGCGGCGACCACAGGACCGGCAAGCCCGGCAAGTGCTGGGAGGACATCCGGCGCTTCATAAAGGAAAACTACCCGGGCGCCCGCGAGAAATATGTCTGGGCGGCGCAGGACTGCATGAGCCTTGACAGCGTCCCGTATATCGGGCGCTACAGCCGCACGCTTGAGGACGTATTTGTCGCCTCGGGATTTAACGAATGGGGGATGACCTCCTCGATGGTTGCCGCGAAAATCCTCTCGGATATGGTCACGGGCAGGGAAAACAAATACGCCGGGGTCTTCGACCCCTCCCGCAGCATGCTCTCGGGGCAGCTTTTCACAAATCTCGGGGTCACGCTGGCCGACTTTGTCATCCCGACAGCCAAGCGCTGCCCGCATCTCGGTTGCGCGCTCAAATGGAATAAGGTTGAGCACACCTGGGACTGCCCCTGCCACGGCTCGCGCTTTGAGGAAAACGGAAAGCTTATCGACAACCCGGCAACCCGCGACTTTGAGCCGATAAAAAAATGATGGTAATGCTTTGCCGATGATACGACTGCATTCGTAATAAACACAACTTAATATTGACGTGTTAAGCTATTTATATTACAGTCATGTTACTAAAGCAACAATTTACCATATTAACTTATTGGAGTCTTGTCATAAAATTTTTCGGTGTGTATCAAACAGGTTCCGGCCTCGGGCAAGGCCGAGGTCGACCCTGTCACCGGCGTGCTCATGCGCAGCTGCACCGATTGCAAAATGAACCCCTATGACCAGCTGCATCAACGACATGGTCGACTTCACCGACGCGCTCGGGAAAAGGCTTAATACTGCGCATCATGTATTTCGGGCATGCCGGCGACCGAAACCTTCATATATGCATACTGTGCGATTCCCTCTCCGAGAATGAATGGAAAGATAGGTTGTCGGCAGCGATGAAAGAGCTCTATGCAGAGGCAAAGCGCCTATGCGGCCAGGTGGCTGGCGAGCACGGAATAGGCTATTCCAAACGCGAGTATCTCCGGGAATCGCTCGGTAAGGACCTGATAGAGCCTATGCGGGGTATCAAGGCAGTGTTTGATCCGAATATGGTTCTCAATCCCGACAAGATATTCTAATATAAGGCCGGCGCAAATCAGGTGATTTGCGCCGACTCTGTTTTCGCGGCGTTGATTCCGCACTGCTTAATTGACGGATAGGTTTAGTAAGTATTTGGGGATTCTCAAGACCCTTTTTTCAAAGGGGTTTAAGCGGGGGTTTGGGGGCAGCGCCCCCGTAAAAAATCGGGGTGTGGGTCGGAGCCCCACACATTCAGCGTTTTCTACGCCCGAAAATGCTTTGGCGGAAGAGGATGATATTCATGGCCACAAAGAAAAGTATGCAGAGTACCAGGGTGATGATACTCTCCTTCATTCCGAGCGGTGCAAAATTGGCGAGCAGAAGCATCGGGAAGCCGAAGACTATTGCCGGGAGGTTCTGGTACACCAGATTTTCGGAGGCCGGGGTCCGCAGGTTGCGGTCTATTTCGCGCAGCAGGATTATTCCGGTGCTTGCCGTGCCGGTCAGCATTCCGAACATCGCCATGAATTGCTCGTATTTGTATTCGGCAAACAGCTTCCGGCAGACTATGTGCAGATACGCAAAGGTTAACAACGCGCCGAATATGAGCATGAGCAAAAGGACCAGCCAGTAGTTGGTTATCATATCAATGCGGATGGCCGCAATCCCCGCCACAATCATCAGGTCAAAGGCAAAGCCGCCTATGCGGTTCATCAGGTAATTGCTGATGATTTTTCTCTCGCCCCCGACTCTTTTCTGAATAAGCTTCACGACCGCCTTCACCGGAATGGCCACCAGCACCGCCACAAGGAAGTTGAATCCGAAAAAGGTGTGCTTTAGCCCGGGCAGAAACAGCGACAGCAGGTTTATAATGCCGTAGGCTATCACATACACAATGAGGATTAGCGCGACCTGAATCGTGAAGGTGTCCATCGACTCGTTGTCGGCCTCGTCCTCGACTATGGTCTGCCCGGTTTTGTGGACAAAAAGCTGCGCGAGCCGGTTTTTGCGCTTCAAATAATTCAGGTATGCCACGCCGACTATGGTTGCGGTCAAAAAGCCTATGGCGGCAACCGTCAGCCCGAAGGTGGCACCGCCGGCAAAGCCATGCTCGGCCTCGTAGATTTTGCCGAAATTCAGGGCCTGCCCGGTCCCCTGCCCGAAGCCGAAGGCCAAAAGCACGCCGGCCGCCGGAATCAGGCCGGAATCCGAAGCAATTAAGACCGCCGTAATTGTAATGCCAAACCCCAGAATTGCCTGCAGCAGGTAGGTAGCCACCGTGGTAATTCCGGTGTTGAAGACCTCGGTCGCACGCCGCCCGCCGATTTTTTGGTCGGTGGTTCGCAGCGTCATGCTCACGAAGCCGATAGCCAGGCAGTGATATGTAATAATCTCGAGCGTGGCGTTTCCGCTGGTCTGAAAACCCTCGAGAAACACGCCGGTCTCGAACATATACCTGCCGGTTACCAGTTTGAATATGGTTGATGCGGCAAGCAGGAACAGCCCCCCGAGCACCGAGGGTGGTATCAACGACTGCCGGATGAAGGGAATTGTCCTTTTCATGGTATAGGCAACCATCATGGCAGCCAGCAGCAGCGTAATAATAATCAGAAAAGACCAGACCTCGGAGTCAAAAAAGCTGATTTCCATGCAATTGTCCATTCCTTTTCTTGGTTTTTCGAGGGCCTCTCTACATCCCGAAGTAATTGTCAAAAACACCTGTTCTCAGCTGGCGCAGCCGGTGGAACATATGTATGTACTTCAATGCGCAGAACACATTGGGCGAGGTAATTCTGTAAACCTCCTGCTCGGCGGTGAAGAGCAGCAGAATCTGCTTTTTAATCTGCACCATATTACTCAGTTTTGAGAGCAAAAAGGTCTTGCCGCACACCGAAATATGCTCTCCGGTCATTTCCATCGACCCGCTTTCGGGCTTTTCGTAGCTCATATCCGGCTTTCTTTTCTCAAGCTTCACATGCTCGTCCCGGAAAATCACGCTGCCACGCTCAGGGACAAACGACTTCACCCACTCAAGCTCGTCTCGTATCCAGTCCCTGACATAGCGCAGGCCACATTCTCCCCTGATGAAGTTGAATGTCAGGTTGTCACGGTATTCGGCGCAAAGCCCGCAGACACAGTGGACAAACCGCCCAGAAGATTTAATGCTCTCAACACTGCCGCAAAACGGGCAGCGGTATAGCACGCGCTCGAGCGCCTCAGCGCTCTTCTTTGAGCGGTACAGGCCGACCGAAAACTCGTCGACCGTGAGCATTTTCCGTATGTCGGCGAAAAGCTCCTTGTCGGTCATGGCATCAATTTCGGCGACGCTCCGCCGCCCTGTCACCCCGCCGTGCATATAGCCGCGGCGCAGGCTGGTGCCGAAGCGCGGGTCAAGCCCGTAGCCCCCGCGGACGGTATAGTATATCACCGGCACCCGCAAGACGCGAACCAGTTTTATAATCGACGGGTTCATATAGCCAAGCTCTCCGTCGTAGGTAAGGTTGCCCTCGGGGTAAACAGCCAGCACACCGCCCTCTCTGACATATCTGATACACTGCATTACAGCCGAGGCATCGACATTCCCCTTGTCAATGCTGATAAAAGGGGTCAGGTGACGCAGGATGCGGATCAGCGGTCCGAGGAAAAGCGTGTTTTGTGCCAGAAAACAGACCGGGCGGTTGAAGGAAGCCTCGAGCATCACCGGCTCAATTGAATTCACATGATTGGCAAGGATCAGGCAGCTCTCGTTTTTTTGAGCTTTGTCACTTCAAACCGGCAGCCGCGAAATACCCGTAAAAATACCCGTACAAACGGCATCACTATCGTGTAAAGCGGGGCGTATCTTCTCTTTATAAGCCTTTTTCTCAAATACTCCCCTCCCTCATCATACGTGGGCGGCCACAAGGCTGCCGTTTTGGCTTTTTTACTGAAATTTATTTTACTTTACTTACCACCGAATGTCAAGAAAAAGCCTTGATATTAAATAAACTTTTCAACAAACCAAAAAGGACGCTCCCCGCGTCCTTTTTCCGCTTCCACTAATAATGTATAAAAAACTAACCGCAACTCTGCCTGTAAGCCGGGTTCTGTTGAAAACGGCCATCTGTCTGTGCGCAGTGTCGCCACTACGCTCCGGGATTGCTCCCGTGCCACCCGGGAATATAGGCCGGGCCAGCCAAAATCCCCATGCGGTGTTGCTTCGGATAGGGTTTACAGCGGACCTATGTTACCATAGGAACGGGTGAGCTCTTACCTCGCCTTTCCACCCTTACCGGGACAATGTCCCGGCGGTTTATTTCTGTTGCACTTTCCCGGCAGTCACCTGCGGCTGACGTTATCAGCTATCCTGCCCTGTGAAGCCCGGACTTTCCTCACGGCAATACCTTTCGGCACCATGCCGCGCGGCCGTTCGGCAGAGTTGCGAGTATATTATAACATGAACACCGGACGGTGTCAAGGTCGGTTGATACCAGAGGTTAATGCCGCACCGCGGCTTTGTATTGACGAAAAATTTATGTATTGTTATAATTGACACAAATACTATTTTTGCGATAATTATATCGGATAACCCAACTAAAAGCAACACACCTGCACTTTATATATGAAAACGCCTCGGGAGACGCCATTATGGACAAAAAAGAAGCCGACAGACTGATAACGGAATACTACAAAAAGTTTTTCGGCTTCGCGCTCTCAAAGACCGGAAGCGCCGACCGCGCGGAGGAGCTGGCCTCGCGGATTACGCTTGAAGTCTACACAACCCTGCTCAAACGGGAGAATATAGTAAACGTCGACGGCTATATTTACCGGATAGCCGAGCATGTGTGGGCAAGATTTGCCGCAGACGGGAAGAAAAACGGGTATATTTCACTTGACGGTATCGACATACCTGTAAGAGATGCCTGCGCAGACGAGGACAGGAGCGAGGAATACCAGCGGGTGCGTCGGGAAATCGCATATCTGTCGAAGATTCAGCGGGAAATTGTCATACTTCATTATTACGAGCGGCTCAAACTCCGCGAGATTGCAACAAAACTCGGAATACCCGAAGGCACCGTCAAATGGCATCTTTACGAGGCGAAAAACTGTATGAAGAAAGGTATGAAGAAAATGAGAACACCCGGAATGCTTGGGATAAAGCCGATAGAACTAATAGGTAAAGGGCATGACGGTTCACCCGGAAAAAAGGGCGACACATCGGATTTTCTCGCAAGGCGCATCACACAGAATATAGCCTACGCCGCCTATTGGGAGCCGAAAACAATCAACGAAATTGCCGAGGAGCTGGCGGTATCGCCGGTTTTTGTTGCCGACGAGGTGGAGGTGCTTGAAGAATACGGATTCATGGATAAGCTGCCGGGAGATAAATACCGCACTAATATCTATATTAATGAGCCGAAAAAGGAAATACTTGAAGCAATTCACGGGCTGCTGTGTAAAAACGCCGAAATCATTTGCGATAAATATATTCCGGAGCTTATTGAGAACCTTGGCGGCTATGACAGGTCGCTGATTTATGTCCCCGACCATGACGTGAATCTGCTGCTGTGGTCGGCAGTGCCGTACGCAATTGGGAAAAAGTTCTTAATAGACAAAGAGGGCGACACAACGGCTTTTTATGTCAAGCGAAAGGACGGCGGTGACTATATTGCATTCGCCACACTAAAGACAGACATCACACTGAGCTATGACGAAGAAAAATATGAATTTTGTGGTGATATGAGGCGCTGGTCGTATAAATATCCGGTAGAGGCGTGGCAGCTTAACACATATTACGACAAGCGAAGCGGCAACTGGGCAAATAACAAAACTTCCGATTTTGAATATCTGTACGAATACTTGGCCGGAATACTGAAGCGCGATGATTTGTCACAGGTGGGAAAATACCGCCGACTCTGCGACAAAGGTTATCTGGTCGAAACCGGGGGGGCGCGATGAGGTAAACCTGATAGTAGTCGAGAAGGAGAAAGGAAAAGAGTATCTTACCTCACTTTTCCCGGAGGTATCAGCCGGGCTTGCCGAGGCTTCGACAAGGCTTGACGAGGAGGTATACTCAATTCAAAAGGCAAATTACCCGCCCCATATGCAAAAGCTCTGCAGGGCATACTGCCGCAATATGATGGCGGGACCAGGAATGCGGATGCGCGTGATTGAGAAGATGCTAGAGAAGGGACTGCTTACCCTGCCGTCAAAAACACGCAGAAGCGGCCTTTTAACGCTGGTTTTCAGCGACAAGTTGCCCGAGTAAAAGAAGCGCCGCCCGATGTGGGCGGCGCTTCTTCTATATATATTACACCATCTGCCGGCAGTTGGGGTATTCGGGCAGACGCCACCGATGTCCATGATTTTTTGTTTTGGGGATTGACAAAACGGCGGATTTATTATATACTGATATGTGCCACGAGCATGCGGACATAGTCTAGTGGTAAAACCCCAGCTTCCCAAGCTGGAGATGCGGGTTCGATTCCCGTTGTCCGCTCCAAAAAACCCCCGGAAGTCTCCGGGGGTTTTTTATTATCTGCATATTGCGGGCTATTTTAGTATTTCGTCAATCGGAACACCGTCGGCCCAAGGCATGTCGACGCCGAGAATTTTGGCGTAGGTCGGCGCTTCGTCGACTATCGGCCGGCGCTCTATTTCAACACCCTTTTTTATGTCGGGGCCGTATGCGACAAAGACCGGCTGCGCGCCCTTGTCGGGGTTGTGTCCGTGAGTGGCGTGCCCGAAGCGGTAATCCGACACATCAAGATTCTTTATCATCGGGCGTACCCAGTCTTCCGAGAAGGTGGTATAACCGTCGGTCTCAAGCACAAATGAGAAATCTCCGAAAAGGTGCTCGCGCTCGTTGATCTCCTCGGCGGTATATACCTCGCTGATACCGTAGATGCCTTCGTCGCGCATGTATTTCAGCAAATCATATGTCTTTTGCCAGAGCTCGCGGTCATCGGGATCCTTCAGGTGGACCTGTGCCGACAGTCCGGCAGACTGGACATATGCCTTCCAGTCGCGCAGCGTACCGTCCTCGTTGACTTCAATCAGCCCGTGGTCGGCAAAAACCACGTTTGGTTTTATTGACCGGACCACATCAAGCTGCCCGTGGTCTGAAACAAGGAAGAAGTTGGTCTCTTCAAACACCCCGGCGTCGCGCGCCGCCTGCAGGAGTATTCCGATATGGGTTTCGACTTCGTCAAGCCCCATTGTCACCCGCTCGGCAAAGACACCGTTCGAATGGCGGTAGGCATCTATGTTTCCGGTATGTATGAGCAGCAGGTCGGGCTTGAAATTGCGGATCATGGAGCAGGCCGACTGCATGACAAACCAGTCTGTCACCGGGTGCTTGCGGATCACGACCCCGCTTGAGAAGGGCTTTATGCACTTCTCCCAGACCTCGTGCGTGGTGCCGGCGCGCTTGAAACATTCCTCGTGCGTATCGGTGGGGGTCTGGGGCCAGTATTCGGCGACAAGGTAATCGATATCCTTGTGATTGCCGGTGACCGGCCAGAAGACCGCCGCGGTGGTCAGCCCGGCAGACTTTGCCGCCGTGAAAATATCAGGGGTTTTAATTACGTCGGCAAACCAGTTCCACGGCAGGTTTTTGAGCTGACCGGGAAGAAACAGAAAGTTGTTTGTCACCCCGTGCTTGTTCGGATAGGCACCTGTCGACATCGAAACATGACAGGGGTAGGTCACGGTCGGATATATTGTCCGCACCCGCTTGACAATCGAGCCTCCCTCGCGGAGAAGCGAAAAGTTGGGTTTGTCACTCAGGTATTCGAGGTCCTCATAAACCAGCGCGTCTACCGACAGGACCACGATTTTGGTCTTTGCCATATGCAGCCTCCGGAATTGTTTTATTACTGTCATTATATTTCAAGTTACCCGCCGTGTCAAGCTTTGGCGGTCATTCGGACTTGTTTTCCGAAATTTTACCGGCATACTTGAAAACCGGGCCGGGCGGATATATAATGTACTTGCTACACAATGGAGGCAGCTATGAAAATCAAGGTATTCACAATGAACCTGCGCACCGAGGTTAAGGGAGACGGGATAAACTACTTTCCGAACCGGCAGGAGCGCATACTCGACACAATTAAGACCCACCGCCCCGACCTCATAGGCTTTCAGGAGGTCACCGACAATATGCGCGAGTGGCTCAATACCGCGCTTTGTGGCTATACCCTCCTTGGCTGCGGCCGCGGGCCTGACTATCACGGCGAATCGACCCCCATAGCATACCGCAAGGGCGGCTTTGAGCCTCTGTGGCTTGAAAACTTCTGGCTCTCGCTCACCCCAAATGTTCCCGGCTCGTCTTACGGCATCGACCAGAGCGGTTGCCCGCGGATTACTACCGCCGCGTTGCTCAAGCCTATCTCGGGCGGCGAGCCGTTTATATTCTGCAACACACATCTTGACCACAAGGGAAAGACCGCGCGGCTGCTCGGCTCGGTGCAGCTTTTGCAGTATCTGACTCAAAAGCCGCATGGCTTCATACTTACAGGGGACTTTAACGCGACGCCAGAGGCGCCCGAGATTGAAATATTCACCTCGGTGAAGGAGCGCCGGATTATCGACGCGACGGCAGGACTGCCGGGTACCTTCCACGGCTTCGGGCGGCTGACGGAACCCAAGAAAATAGACTATATCTTCACCGATCTTCCCTGCGATGTTTCGGAATCCTTTGTGGTGCCCGACACCCCGGTGGAGGGAGTCTATATTTCGGACCATAACCCGGTGTGCGCCTTTGTTGAGGTGTGAGCGGTTTTTACAAGTCAGCCGATATGCTAAAGGCAGCAAAGCGCGGGTCTTGGGACCCGCGCTATAAGATTTGCGCAAATGGGGTGTGGGACGTAGCCTCACGTGTTAGAAGTTTTGGGGATTCTTAAATCCCTTTTGAAAAAGGGGTTTAAGCGGGGGTTCGGGGGCGGAGCCCCCGTTCTTTTATATGCTGAAAACCTGGGCCAGTGCTTCGTTTGCCGTATGGGTGCGGATGGTGGCGCGGTCGCGCAGGGCAGTGAGGTGCAGGGGTTTGACCCGCTCGCCGTCTTTGGTGCTGATCGCCACAAAAACAGTCCCCACCGGCTTTTCGGGCGTTCCGCCGCCCGGGCCGGCGATACCTGTTGAGGAAATGCCGATATCGGCCCCCAGTGCAAGTCTTACGCCGCGTGCCATTTCGGCGGCCGTCTGCTCGGATACCGCTCCGTTCGCGGCGAGGGTTTCGGGGCTCACGCCGATCAGCGAAACCTTTGAGGAGTTTGAATAGGTCACGCATCCCCCGAGGAAGACATCGGAGCATCCGGCGATATCTGTCAGCCGCTTTTGAATCAGCCCGCCGGTACAGGACTCGGCCACGGCAAGCGTCAGTCCCCGCTCGCGCAGCCGGCGAATTACTGTATCCTCAATGGAGGAGGAGTCGATATCGTATATATAGGGCGCTACCGGTGTCTTTTTTATCAGCTCGATCTGGCTGTCAACCATCGCGCGGGCTTCGGCCTCGGTGTGTGCCCGGGCGGTGACCCGGATACGGACCTCGCCGATTTTGCAGTAGGGCGCCACGGTCGGGTTTGTCGCGCTTACCATAATGTCGCGGAGCATTTGTTCGGCGGCCGCCTCGCCGATTCCGAACAGATTGACATTCCGGCTGAATATTACATAATCGGTCCGCTTTTGCAGATAGGGGAGCACATGCTGCTCGAAAATCGGAATCATCTCGTGCGGCGGCCCCAGCAGCATTATTATTGTCTTGGTTTCGCCGCTGCCGGCAAGCTCTCCTTCAATCGCCAGCGCCGGGGCGGTGCCGCGGTCGTTCGGAAAAATTATGGCTCCCTCGGGCATCATGGCCTGCTTGGTATTGTTTTCGGTCATCGTGCAGCCGCGCGAGGCGAAATATTCGGCGATTTTGTTCTGCGAGTCCTGATCAAAATACATCTTCCGCCCGAACAGCTCCGCGGCGGTCTCCTTGGTTATGTCATCGCAGGTCGGGCCGAGCCCGCCGGTAGTGATGAGCAGGTCGGCGCGGTTGAGCGATTCTGTCATGGCAGCCCTGAGCCGCTCGGGATTGTCGCCGACTACCCCCTGCCTGAAGACCGGTATACCCAGCCCCGCCAGCTTCTCCGCCAGATATGCAGCGTTGGTGTTCACTATTTCGCCGAGAAGCAGTTCTGTCCCGACACAGAGTATCTCGGCCGATTTTATTTTTTCGTTTGTCATATCACGCATAAATTCCAGCGGGAACAATCCGCCGGATCATTTGTTCTCCTTTTGACAGCAAATGGGTTTAAACAATAATATTATCTGTATCCTCGGCCGGATTGGCGTCGTGTATGACGGCGGTCAGCCGGGTGCGCGCACGCCCCCCGCCGGCAAGCTCGGTGGTGTAGTCGATCTCAAGCCTGCCGTCGACAAGCAGGCTGTTTTTAAGAGAATGGGTCATCAGGGTCAGCTCAAAGGGAATAAGCGGATTATCATACCTGCAGACATGCCGCAGCCCGGGGCAGAAAACCATAGTTACCTTAATTGCCCCGCTGCGAATCATGGTAAGCGTGTCGGGCAGGGACTCGTCGAACACGAGCAGGGTTTTCGAGCCTTCAAGCCCCGACAACTCGCTCTCATCGTAGGACAGCTCGCAGCGCCCGCCCTCGATGCGCAGCAGGCCCTCGGTCATAAACTCGATTACCTCGGGCTTGACCTCCATGTCGCCGGAAATCCTGCCGGGCATATAGCTGCCGGTAAATATGTCATATCTGAACCTGTCGCTGCTAACCTCGACCCGGCGCGAGCGCAGCTTGAGAATAATTTTCTTTTCCATCGGTCTTTTACCTTTGCTGTAAGGTATAAAAATATTATAATATGACCTGCATGTTCTGTCAAGCGCGCTTGACAATTACACCTCATGGGGGTATAATTGTTTTGATAATTCTACAAAATCCGAGGCTTAAAATGGACCTTGAAAAAATTCTGCATGACCTTCAAAACTGCCCCTGCGGCAAAAAGCACACCCTTGTCACAAAAATTGTCGAGATAAGCAGTGGCGTGACCCACAGAACCGGCGAGTTGCTTGCCGGCGCAGGTTTTCCCAAAAAAGTCCTGCTGGTTGCCGATGACAACACGCTCAGGGCCTCGGCGGGGCTGCTTGAAAGCCTGTCGGCCGCCGGATATGAGATGAAAAAGCTCATCTATCCGGATATGAAATATGCCCGGGTGGAACAGGTCAGAGAGCTTCTCGCGCTCTGCCCCGATGTCGACGGCATTATTTCGGTAGGCTCGGGGTCGCTCAACGACCTCTGCCGAGTCGCAGCCTTTCAAACACAAAAGCGCTTCTGCATTTTCGCCACCGCTCCTTCAATGGACGGATTTGCGTCCGACACCGCGCCGATTATCGAGAACAACTTCAAAACCTCATGGAAGGCCGAACAACCCGAAATAATTATTGCCGACACAAAAATACTGGCAAAAGCGCCGGTCGAGCTCAAGGCGGCCGGCTTCGGAGATATGGTCGCAAAATACTTGGGCATACTCGAATGGAGAATTTCCAATCTCATAATTGACGAGTATTATTGCCCGGCGGTCGCGGGAATCACGATGAAAGGGGTTGAAAAGGTCATATCGCTGGCCGACAAGGTGACACTTGAGGATGAAGAATCCGCCGGCGGGATTATGGAGGGACTGGTGCTCTCGGGAATCGGCATGAAGCTTGCCGCCTCCTCGCGCCCGGCTTCAGGTGCCGAGCATTTGCTGTCGCATTACTGGGAGTGCTATAAGCTTGCCCGCGGCATCTGGTCGGAGTACCACGGCAAGAAGGTCGGTGTGGCGACGGTGCTCATCAACCGCATCTACCACAATATTGCCGAGCGCGTCACCGACATTGACCCCATCCCCGACCCCACAGACTGGGACAAGGTCCGCGCGGCTTATGCGCCCGAGCAAATTGAAGATTTGATGAAGCTCAATAACCCCACGGTTACCGATGAAGTGGACCCCGCGCGGCTTAAGGAAGTCTGGCCCGAGATACGGCGGCTTATCAAAGAAACCCTTCCGTCGGATGCCGAGCTTATGCGTCTGATGAAGGGCGCGGGCGCGGCAACCGAGCCCGCGGATATAGCCATATCACCCGAACTGCTGGAGACCGGGCTGCGCTACCATGCGTACATGAGGCACCGTTTAATGCTTACACGGCTGCTTCCGATGCTGCAACTTGATGTCATGGACTTTGTGAAATAATTTCTCGGTAAAACTGGATTTCAAAGATCAGCCAGCAGGCAAATGAACAAAGCGCGGGCCGTGGTGCCCGCGCTTCTTTATTTGCGAAGTAGGTTTGAAAGTTTTTTAGGATTCTCAAGGAACTTTTTTGAAAAAAGTTCCTTGAGCGGTTGTCCGGGGGCGGAGCCCCCGCAAAAAGCGGGGCCGGGCTTTTCAGGCATTGAGAATTGACAGTCTGTAGTGCCTGTGATATACTATACTAGATATCTTTGCGAGGTATTCAGATGAACCGAAAAGCCAGGGTAATTATTTTCGACTTCGACGGCACGCTGGCCGACACTCTCGACTCAATCCATATCGCTGTCAACAGCACGTTGCGGCGCTTCGGCCACCCCGAAAAAAGCCGCGACGAGGTGCGCCGGGCAATCGGTAACGGGGTGTTGAAACTGATCGCCCGCATACTGCCGGAGGACAGGGCCGGCGACCCGGCCTACGTCAAGGAAGTGCTTGATTATTACAACAACGAGTATGCCCGCACCTTTCTTGAGACCGACTGCTACCCGGGCATACAGGAAGCGATAACCGGGCTGGTCAACCGCGGATACAGGCTCGCCATACTGTCAAACAAACCTGATCAGTTCATCCGGAAGCTGACCGAGCTGCTATTCCGAGAGGGTGAGATTAGCCTGGCATCGGGGCAGTCAAACCTGCCGGTAAAGCCCAACCCGGTCTCGGCGCTGATGATTGCCTCCAAGCTCGGCGTCACCGCTTCGGAGTGCGCCTTTGTGGGAGACAGCGACATAGATATGCTTACCGGCCGTAATGCCGGAATGTTGACTGTAGGCTGCACATGGGGTTACCGTGAAGCCGAATTGCTGCGGCGCGCCGGGGCGGATTTTGTCGTCGACAAACCCTCAGAGCTGCTTGAACTTTTCCCGGGAGTAACCGAGTAAACCGGCAACAGCCGGGTGTGGGGGACAGAATATGATACAGGCAAAGCTTATTTCATCTCTTGAAAAATGCTTTCCCGGAACCGATATTACGGAGCTTTCTGCAATTGAGGAAATCTCGGTCCTTCGCGGCGAGCGTCTCTCTCTTCAGCTTGCATACCGCGAGGACGACAAATCAAAGACGCGGCGCGAATGGTACACTCCGCGGGTTTACGGCCGGCTTGCCGAATATGCTACGCTGCGGCTGGTCGATTATGTCCCGTCACTGATGCCCGCCTATCCCGACCGGGCAGATGATAATTATCTCTCAACCGAGCCGGGGCTCTACCCAGACCTGCTCTCGGAGCTGCCCATGCTGGGCAAGGTTCCGGTCCTGAGTTTTCAGACCAGATGCCTTTGGATAACCATGGAAATACCAAATGACCTCCCGGGCGGCACATATGAGCTTGAGGTCGGGCTCTACTCGGGCGACACCGCCGCCGTGACAGCCTCGGCACAGGTCAGGGTAATCCCCGCCCGGCTTCCCGAGGGGAAAATGTTTGTCACGCAATGGCTGCACTGCGACTGCCTTGCCGACTATTACAATGTCGGGGTATTCTCGGAGCGCCATTGGGAGATAATCGAAAACTTCGTGCGCACGGCGGTGGCAAACGGAATCAACACGCTGCTCACGCCGGTCTTCACCCCGCCGCTCGACACGGCGGTGGGCGGCGAGCGGCCGACCGTCCAGCTTGTCGGAGTGAGGGTTGACGGCGGGGAATACAGTTTTGACTACTCAAGGCTTGACCGCTGGCTTGATATGTGCGGGAGGGTAGGCATAAAATATTTTGAGATAAGCCACCTTTTTACCCAATGGGGAGCGGCGCACGCGCCGAAAATTGTCGCCAAAGTCGACGGGGTCGAAAAGCGGATTTTCGGCTGGGACACCGATGCGACCGGTCCCGCATACACGCGCTTCCTCCGCACCTTCATCCCCGACTTCCTCGCACACATGAAGTCCCGCGGGCTTGACAGGCGCTGCATATTCCATATCTCAGACGAGCCGCGACTTGAGCACCTCGAACAATACGCAAAATCACGCGCGGTTGTCGCCGACCTGCTGGACGGCTACATTGTAGCCGACGCGCTCTCAAACTTTGAGTTCTGGAAGCACGGATTAGTGAGCACGCCGATACCCTCAAACAACCATATCGAGCCTTTCCTTGAAGCCAAGGTCCCGGGGCTCTGGACCTATTACTGCTGCAGTCAGGGCGTGGATGTCAGCAATCGCTTCTTTGCCATGCCGGGTGCGCGTACCCGTGCTATCGGAATGCAGTTCTACAAATACGACATAGCCGGATTTTTGCAGTGGGGTTATAATTTTTACTTCAACCAGTTCTCATATGACCGGGTAAATCCCTATCTCGACTCGACCGCCGGGTATTTCGTGCCCTCGGGAGACGCCTATTCGGTCTATCCTTCGCATGACGGCCGGGCGCTCGAATCAATGCGCATCGTGCAGTTTTACGAGGCACTTCAGGACAGGCGCGCCATGGAGCTCTGCGGGCAGTATTACGGCAAGGAGAGGGTGGTGGCCGAAATGGAGGCCATTGTCGGCGAGATAAAGTTCTCGAAATGTCCCCGCAGGTCCGAGGAACTGCTGGGGGTGCGCGAGAAGGTCAACGAGCTGATAGCGGCAGCGGTCAAATAACTTCGGGCAAAAAACGACGGGTTTTAAATAATGATGAAAGCCGTTACTTCTCTTTTGAGTTAGTAACGGCTTTTGTATAGACTGTATACAACAAAGCGCAGTTCACCTCGCTTTATGGTAAGCCATGGAGCGAGGTGTTATAGATGTACAGGAGAAAAGAAGTTTCTCTCAAACGCATAATTAATATAGTCCAATCCTGACAATTATCACCGAAAGGTCGTCTCGGCTGCCGAGGCTTTGCGCCCGGCCTATTATTTTTTTGGCCATATGTGTCATATCCTCCTCCCATTCGCGCGACAGCAACTCGGGCAGCCAGCCGCGGCACTCGCCCTCGCCGCCGGCCTCTTTCTCCCGTTCTTTTTCCCGGTCTGCGTCCGACACCCCGTCGCTCACCATGACGATGACATCCCCCTCGCTCACCTCAAGCCTTATCAGTTGCGCGTCAAGCGCGCCGAGTATCCCGATAGGCAGGGTTTTTGAGTGAAGCTTGAAGATACCGCCGGCACGCCGGACGTATGTCGGCGCGGCCCCGCTCTTTATCAGTGCGGCGGTCCCTGTCAGCAGGTCTACCTCGAGCAGGTCGACGGTGGCCGAGCATTCGTACTCGCGCGCGCCCCCACGCGAGCGCAGCACGCCGTTGAGCATGCGCAGGGCGGTGGTGGTTTTGTTCCCGGCAATCAGCATTTTTTCAAGGAAAATAGAACACACGCCCGAGCTGAAAGCGGCGCTCTCGCCGGTCCCCATGCCGTCGCTTATCAGCGCGTAAAAATAATCATTTTCGGTCTCAAACATCACGGCGCTGTCGCCGCAGACCCCGCCGGACATCTCGCCCGCGGCAGTCCGGCAGACCCGCTCGACGGTATATTTCCGCTTGGTGGTCAGGGTCATGGACAGCCTCTGCCCCCGCCCGTCGCAAAATTCGAACATCGGGTCCTCAAGCCGGCAGCCGGTTATCCTCTCAAGCACACGCTTGACAGCACCCGCGTTGGTTCTCGCGCCATTGGCCTCGATTCCCCGGGCGCAAATGAATTTTCTCCTGCCCCCGTAAACATACAGCACGGCGGGGGTCAGCCCGAGATTTGACAGAGCTGCCGTAATCTTTGCCTCCATGTCGCCCGCGCGCTCATAATCGGCACGCATTTCCTCGACTGCGTCGGCGAGAATCCGCGACATCGCGTCGTAGTCGAGCGCGAAGACCCCGATTTTCTCGCTCCGCAGCACCGCCTCTGTGAGCGAAGCGCAGCCGGCGTTGATATCGGAAATAATCTTCTGGATGTTCGGGCAGCGTTTTTTATATTCTCGGGTATGCAGCCGGCTTCGGCCCTCCCCCGCTCGTGAAGCCCCGCGCAGAGCCGGGCTATCATGTCGAGCGAACTGCCGTATTCGAGCCCCCAGCATATGTCACGCTTGGCGCAGCCCGTACAGGTCTTGTCAAATACCCGGTCGCAGACCCGCCTCAGGTCGATAATACCCGGCCGGCGCAGCCTGTCGCTGAGATTATAAAATATTTCGGAAAGCGAGGCAAAACTCCCCGACACGGCAAGCAGCTTGTCCTCGCTTGACTTTATCCGCTGTTTTGCCAGCTCGGTTTCGGCAATCAGCTTTTCCTCCCGTGAGGTTGGCAGCTCATGTGTCCCCGCAAGTCCGAGAAAGCCGGCCCGCTCGGCCCCGACAAAGGCCGCCGAGGAGAGCAGCAGGCTGGGCAACAGCCGGGTGAGCGCATCAAGGCCGTCGATATACAGCCCCCACGTCATGCCCGATGCAAAGGCGGCGGCCGCTGCAAGCGTCGGCGACACGACATAAAGCAGCCCTTCGGATATCGCGGCAAGCACAAAGAGCGGCGCGTACACCGGCTCGTAGGCCACCCCGCAGACAAGCCCTGCCGCCGCCCCCGCAAGTATCCCCTCTTTCCGGCAGATCAGAAGGGTCACAAAAAAAGCACCGAAGGCGGCGGCCGAAACCCCCATAATTACAATATCGCGGGCCGAATAACAAAGCCCGCCCAATAGCACGGCGCCCCCCGCAAGGTAGCGCAAACGTTTTTTCATGCCCCCCGCGCCGCCGGCAAACCAGCCGGCAAAAAGCCAAACCAAGGCAGGCGATACAACAATCGCAAAAATTGCGCCGAAAAGGTCGTAATAGCGGTACCCGCCGGCGATTATGGTATAAAGCCCTAAAATAAAGGCGCAGAGCGACGAGGTCGTCATCCTCAGGCTGACATTCTCACTAAAGAGCCGGGCGCGCAGCCACTTCAAACCTGCCGCAGTGGCCGGCGGCGCCTCCCCGCCGCCGGCGGTATCAATAAAAATCCGGGTGGCTACCCTGAGCAAAAGGGTTATGATATAAGCTCCGATATAGACCACGGGGTACGGGGCCGCCTGCGCCGAGGCAATAAGCCCGACCAGAATAAAAGGGATCCTTTTTCCTGACGCGCAGAAGAAGGCCAGACCCAGTGGAAAGCTGCCTAAGGGCAGCCTGCACCCGCCGAGCAGATACGCAGCCCCGGCATATGCCAGTCCCTTCACCGCCTCGCCGGCAAGTGCTCTGCCGCGGAGCTTCAGGCCGGCCGCCGGCAGGCCTTTATCAGCTGCCTGCCCGGTAGCATATCTCCCCTGTCTTTGATTCTGCATCGAGTCCACCGTCCTTTGCATCCAGCCTGTCCGTTTGGTGTGTATATAATACAACGCCGGAACACACAAAACACGTCGAAGCGGCGGGCGCGTGAATTGAGTTATCAGGGCGGGCAATCGTGCGAAATGACCACGTATAGGTTTTGGCGGCGGCGGGAGACAAAAATAATAATTATTTATGGCATATACCGGTGGTTTTTGAGATAATATCCCGAGCGATTTTTTTAATTCGAGCATGTGTTTTTGGTTATACCCCTTTCAATTATTGTATAAATATGGTATAATATCCTCACGGCGTCAGCAACATTAAAATTTTATGAGGTCACAATGGAGCCAAAGCTTGCATGCTGTTTTACCGGACACCGCTCAATACCATACAAAACTTTGAGGAAGCTGAACATACTGCTAACCGATACCATCCGTTCGCTCGCGGCCGGCGGTATCCGCGTATTCCGCACCGGGGGAGCTGTCGGCTTTGACACTCTGGCTGCGCTCAAGGTTCTGGAACTGCGCGACCAGCTCGGCATCGAGCTTGAGCTGATATTGCCCTGCCGTGACCAGACCCGCGGCTGGAGCGACCGGGATAAGAAATATTACGATTACATACTCTCGGCCTGCGACCGTTATTATTATATCAGCGACACTTACACCCGCGACTGTATGCTTGAGCGCGACCGTAAGCTGGTTGAGGGCTGTATCCGTTGTGTTGCCTATTGCAAAAAGAAAACCGGAGGCACGGCATATACCATGTACTACGCGCTGAAAAAGGGTATCGAGGTCATAAATCTTGCCGACTCTGTCTGAATATCGTCCGGCAGCCGCGCAAACCCGCCCGCCGAAAGCATTTTCAAACGCCCCGCTTTATGGTATAATAACCGTGAAGCGAGGTGTTTTTTATGGACAGATTTGCATTTTACAATACCCGGCTGGGACTGCTGAAAATAGGCTATACCAACACAGCGGTATTTTCTCTCACAATGACCGACAAACCCGACGCCCCGAACCAACCCTCGGAACTCTCGGAGCGGGCGTACACAGAAATTCAGGAATACCTCGCCGGGGAGAGGCAGGCTTTTGATTTTGAATATGAACTTCGCGGCACCCTGTTTCAGGTTTCGGTCTGGCGCGCGCTTGCCGGAATTCCTTACGGGCAGACACGGACCTACCGGCAGATTGCCGAAGCGACAGGCAATCCGCGCGCCTGCCGTGCGGTCGGCATGGCCTTAAGCAGAAACCCGCTTATGATTGTAATTCCCTGCCACCGGGTGACAGGCACCGGCGGGAGCCTTGTCGGATATGCCGGCGGAATTGAGCTAAAAAGGTTTTTGCTTGAGCTTGAGAGCCGTGTAGTCAATACGAACCGACAGAATTGAAACTGCCGACGGCCCGGTTTTGGCGGTATTTTAATAAATTTACTTCCGAATAACCGCATCAAATCTCGTCATTCCCCTTGAAAAACCGGAACATATGTGGTAGAATTGTAGGGCTGTAATCTGCCCGTGGCGCAGTTGGATAGCGCGCAAGACTCCGACTCTTGAGGTCGCAGGTTCAAGTCCTGTCGGGCAGGCCAGAAAAAAAGCAGTAATTTGTCCGGACAAATTACTGCTTTTTTTCATTATGCTATATTGAGGACTTTAATTGCCGGAATACAAACAAGGAATCATAAAACCGAATTTTCTTATTGTTAAGGCAAGAAAGGTATTAAGAATTGGCGTAAGTACGGGGCGCGGAAAAAGGGTTTTAAGCGGGTGCGGGGCGGAGCTTCACGAATCATATTTCCTGAATTCTTTTTGTGCCGGCATTAAGCTGGCGGCGCTTAACCTTGGAGTTTACCGAGAAAAGCAGCGAGTTACGGTAGTCGCGCGGGGACATGCCTGTATAGATTTTGAATATCCGGGAGAAATACTGAGGGGTATCAAATCCGAGGAGTGCCGCGGTCTCGCGGATGGTTTTACCCTGCCGCATGAGCTCCCGGGCTGCCTCTATCTTTTTTTCTGTGAAATAGGTGATTATAGTTTTGCCGGTTGCCTCGCGGAAAAGAGCGCAGAGCCGGCTCTTTCCGTAATGGAATTCCTCGCAGAGCTGCCCGATGGTCACCCTGTCGTAAATATGCTGGTCAAGGTAGGACATTATTCTGTCTACAAGGCTGTTGTCGGACTGCTTGGGCCGGTCGGGGATTTCGACGTTTGCCGGGACGGTCAGACTGCGCAGCAGTTGAATGAGCAGCGTCTCAAGCAAAATACGTATCATCTGCTGCCCGCCGAGCGGAGCATCGGGAAGAAGGGTCATCGGGAGAGCCGAGCAGTTGAAGACCTTGGTGCCCTCTTCTATTATTGAGGTAATGAGCGGGCGGAGAGGAGGCGGAAGGGTGATGGGTGATCCTCCGAAACGCTTCATCGCTGCCGATTTGCAGTTGAAGGATATGATGAAAACATTGGCCCCCTGTGTGCCGTCACAGATTATTCTGTGCGGCAGATTCGGCCGGTGCAGGATTACCTCACCACATTTTAAGGGGAACTCCTTCTCGCCGGCACAAACGCGGGTTATTCCCCTGTCTACATAGATGAGCTCCCAGAAGTTATGCACATCAAGTCCCGAGCGATAACCGGGGGCAAAGCCGAGATACAGAATCGTAGTTACCTTACTCACATGAAGCAGGTTTTTCAGCGGAATCTCAACGTATTTCATGGTTCCTTTTTTCCTTGGTTCTCATCTGTTATTGCCCGCCAAAACAGGCTCGATTCGGAGTGCTGTTTCATTGCCCTTAATATAGCACAGAATTAACCGATTTGCAACATTATTTTCCGGCCATACGCTCTGGAATATTGTATAACTTTTTCATACTATACTATCTTATCGCAAAAGAACTGTTATGCTATTATTAGTATTAGTGTACATCACACCTTGCCTGCCGCAACGGTTTCCGCACACCGGGCGAGGGGGTAAAACACGGAGAAAAACAGAACATGAACAGTACAGAAATCAAGTCGGCAATTATCGGATTCGGCGGAATTGCCCGTTCCCACAAACGCGCATATGACGCTTTGAGACAGGCCGGCTTTCCGGTAAGCCTTGTCGCAATCTGCGACATCGACCCCGGTCAGTTCAGCAAAGCTCTGGCCATAAACATTGACGGCAGCTCGAAATGCGATATTTCGGCCCAGCACCTCTACACCAGCCTTGACGAAATGCTGGAAAATGAGGACTTTGACATGGCAGACATCTGCCTGCCATCGTATCTGCACAAGGAATACACGGAGCGGCTGCTGCGCGCCGGCAAGCATGTTATGTGCGAGAAGCCTATGGCGCTCTCCTCGTCAGACTGCGCCGATATGATAAAAACGGCACGCGAATGCGGCCGTGAGCTTATGGTCGGCCAGTGCCTGAGGTTTGAGCCGCTCTATCTTTTTCTAAAGGAGGCAATCGACAAAAACACCTTCGGCAGGGTGAAGGCCGCATATTTTGACCGTCTTTCCTCGCCGCCTCACTGGGGCTTTGAGGGCTGGTACCGCGACACTGCACGCAGCGGTGGCGCCATTATGGACCTGCACATCCACGACGTCGACATGGCGCGGTTTTTGTTCGGGGAGCCGGATGCGGCCTCGGCAATCTCATATGACACCTTTGCTCGCTGGGCGGTTGTCAACAGCCGCTTTATGTACGGCGACGACAGGATTATCGTGGCAAACGCCTCATGGGACGAGGCCAAGAGCGTGAAATTCTCAATGTCATACCGGGTAAGATTCGAGCAGGCCACAGTAAAACTTGAGGGCGGCGTGGTTACCGTCTACCCTGAAGACGGCGCGCCCTACACCCCGGAGCTGCTGCGCGCAAATCGCATGGCCGAGCAGCTCAGGACATTTGTCACAACAATTCTTCAGGGCGGAGGAAACAAGGTAAACCCGCCCGAGAGCGCCATGATGACCGTTAGACTTGTCGAAAAGCTGCGCGAGAGCGCCGACAACGGGGGCGTTATTGTAACCGTTTGAAAAAGATAAATAGGGGTGAAAACAATGAGGAAACTAGGCGTACTCATCAATTGCGGTCCCAAGACCGACGTTATGGCAGAATTTAAAAGGGCCGTGGATTTCGGAATGCAGACCTGCCAGCTCTGCATATGGAACCAGGCGACCTATACCGACGAGAAGGCGGCCGAAATAAACGAAGCCCGCGAGGCCACCGGTCTTGAAATTTCGACCCTCTGGGCAGGCTGGTCAGGTCCTAAGGAATGGAATTTTATCTATGGCCCCTCAACACTCGGGCTGGTTCCCCCCGCCTACCGCATGCAGCGGCTCGCCGAACTGCACAACGCTTCGGCCTTCGCGGCAAAAATCAATGTCAGGCAGATAGCGACACATGTCGGCTTCCTCCCCGAGAACCCCGACGACATTAACTTTACCGGAACTGTCGCCGCCCTTCGCAACCTGGCCACAGCAATGGCGGCCCGGGGGCAGTATTTTCTGTTTGAGACCGGGCAGGAGACGCCGGTTACCATGCTGCGCACCATCGAGACAATAGGCACCTCAAATCTCGGCATCAACTTCGACACCGCGAACCTTATCCTCTACGGCAAGGCAAATCCGCTTGACGCGCTTGACATTTTCGGAAAGTACGTCATGGACACCCACCTCAAGGACGGCTTATATCCGACCGACGGGATGAAGCTCGGCAAGCAGGTGCCGCTCGGCCAGGGGCGCGCGAATATCCCGGCAATCGTCGACAAGCTCGACGCCCTCGGTTATACCGGAGCCTACACCATCGAATGCGAGCTCAAGGGCGACGACAAGATTGCCCTGATAAGGGATGCACAGGCCTACATGCTTGATATTTTCGAGCGGAAAGCAAACAGCGTCGACTCTTAAGCAGGTAATCTGCACTTAATATTTTAGGAGGCATTAGGCTTATGAAGCATATTATTCGGTTATTGGCTCTATTCATGCTGGCGATAATGCTGCTGCCTACCTTCGTGGCCTGCACCGACCAGGCGGGAGATGATGAAACAACACCCGTGCTCGGCACCTCGGAAGAAAGCAGCAGCGAAGAAGTCACCACTCAGGACAATCTCCCGGAGCTTGACTTCGGGAAGGAGGAAATCCGCTTTATCAGCCGCAACAGCGACTGGGTGCGCGGCGAAATTGCGGTCGAAGAGCAGAGCGGAGACCTGATAAACGACGCGATTTTCAACAGGAATATCGCGGTCGAGGAGCGCCTCAACATAAAAATCAAGAACTATGAAATTACGGGCGACAATTATGCCGTGTCCAACGAAATACGGACTGCGGTAAAGTCGGGAACCGACGACTATGACATTATAGCCAATAGTGTTTACTCCACAATCATGTATACCTCCGAAAAAATCTTCCATAATCTTTACGATTGCGAGTATCTCGACCTTGAGCAGGGTTACTGGTCGCAGGGCTTCAATCAGGCGGCGTCGATCGGAAATGCGCAGTATATGTGCACCGGATCCATCGCGCTGACCCTCTACCGATACATGTTCGTCACCTTCTTCAACAAAAACATGTTTGAAGAAAGCAATGTCGGGAACATGTACGAAGTTGTCGAGAACGGCAATTGGACGCTTGACCGCCAGTATGAGATAGCAAGCGGGTTTTACCGCGACATAAACGGCAACGGCAGTGCCGATCTGGGCGATAGATTCGGCTTTCTGACTACCAACAAGGCCTATATTGACGCATACTGGTCTTCCTGCAAGCTACCGATTTTAACAAAAGATTCAGAAAACTACTATGTATACAGCATCGACAAGGACCGTATGATCGTGGCGGTCGACAAAATCCTAAACCTTTGGTACAACTGCCCCGGGTCATATATTGTCGAGAGCGTTTCGGATTCGGCCGACCAGAAAGCGGGCGCTTCAGCACTTGCCGAGGGCCGTGCGGCAATGGTAACGCTGCGGCTTGTCTCGGTTGAATCCGACGAGCTAAAAAACATGGACGACAAATACGG
Organism: Clostridiales bacterium; assembly: GCA_012727435.1. GTDB lineage: Bacteria > Bacillota > Clostridia > Oscillospirales > CAG-272 > UMGS1002. The sequence goes on from JAAYHB010000021.1 coordinate 69,874, forward strand.
AATAATACCTATACCCAAACTCGACGAATATCAGGACCGGTATTATACCTTCCTGCACGACCAGTTCACCGCATTCGGAATAGTATCCACCGTCAAGGAAGACAGGCTTCAGATGATGGGGGCGGTGCTTGAGGCGATGGCCTCCGAGAGCTACAAGTCGGTAATTCCGGTCTATTACGATATCGCGCTCAAGTACAGGTATGCCAAGGACGAGGAATCCGGCAGGATGCTCGACATGATATATGCCTCAATTTATATTGATCCCGGTGTACTCTACACCAAAGTACTCTCCTCTGTCCACCAGCAGCTCCGCGAAATTATAAGGAGCAAAAACAATGCCGTGGTGTCCACATTCAAAACGCTTGACAAGGTTGTAGAGAAACAGGTAAAAACCCTGAACGATTCGCTCGCCGCAATGCAGGGGGGATAACCTCACTCTGGGGCTCCAACCCTGACAAGGCAAGAACCCGGACAGCTTATTCTCGGCTGTCCGGGTTTTTCACATAATTCCAAAAAATGACTTAGAAATGCAACCAGATATTTTGCATTGAAATTATGCCGCTCGTCGTCTATAATAAGAAGCGTGCCGGGGATACTCGCCCCGGCATAAATACGCAATACCGAAAGGAGACGACTACTATGAGACGCTTTGTCACGAAGAAAGTATTCAGAATGATTGCAGTTTCTCTGACGATTATGGTATGTTTGGTCTCGGTATCGGTATTGGCGGCAAATACATACCGCAAGAATGCAGTAGAAGGCGATAATGACGCCTCCGGCGGACAGGTTGAAGCGGTCGCGGAAATCAAGACCGAAATAATCGGCCAGAACTGCGACCCGGCCACGGCCGAGGCGGCCGCAAAAGAGGCTGCCGCGGCAGCAGAAAAAGCAGTCGCGGAGGTGGCTAAAATAGCCGAGTCCGGGTGCGGAACCCCCGGGACAAAGCCGGCCGAAAAACCTGACGCGACCACGCCGGCAGAAACTACAAAGCCGACCGAAAAACCGGCTGCAACTACACCGTCAGAGACCACAAAGCCTGCCGAAACGACCCAGAAGCCGGCTGAAACCACGCCGGCAGAAACCACAAAACCGGCTGAGTCCACACAGGCTCCGTCAACCGGTGCCTACACTGTCTCGGCCGAGGAGCGCGAGGTTGTGAGACTTGTCAACGAAATCCGGCGCTCCAACGGGCTCTCCGAGCTGACCCTCAACGAGGAGCTCTCGAGAGTCGCAAGAATCAAGTCGGAGGATATGGCGAAAAACAGCTACTTCTCGCACAACAGCCCGACATACGGCTCACCCTTCGACATGATGAAGAAGTTCGGTATCAGCTACCGTACCGCCGGCGAGAATATCGCCAAAGGCCAGCGTAGCGCCCAGGCCGTGGTTGACGCCTGGATGAACTCCGAAGGTCACAGGGCAAATATCCTGAATCCTTCGTTTACCCAGATAGGCGTCGGCTTTACCTCAAACGGTTACATCTGGACACAGATGTTTATCGGTTGATAATCTTATCCGATAGTTGAGACAAAAACATACTTTTAGTGATAAATTTTTCTGAATAGTTCACCCTGAAGGGGCAAAAGCGGCGGGCTTCGGCCCGCCGCTTTTGCATGTGTTTGTGAGGGGGCTCCGCCCCCGGACCCGGCCCCGCATCCCGCGCCCTGCTGCCATAAAACACACCAAATATTTGTTGGTTATCAGAAATCAGATATTAGTGTGATGATTCCGCTCTTATATGCCTGTCCCCGCTCTTTGTTAGAATTATATCGTAAAAAACGGCGGGAATTCAATATCTGTCGTATAAGCGTAACGGCACGAATGCCAAAACGCTCGAAATACAGTTGACAAATGTGTTTGACAACAGTACAATACAATTAAAACAGTAGGGTCAGGCAGTGGCCCGAACATTAACCGGAGGATAACAACATGCCAACGAAGAGAATGCTTGCAGCTTTAGTTGTACTTTTCATGCTATTTGCCCTTGTTTCCTGCACGAAGGGCGAAAATGACGCAGAGACGACAACCAATAACCCCCAAGGCAGTGAAGTCACGACTCCCGGAGAGACCGAAAACCCGTATAAGCTGAACATCCCGGATGTCAGATATGACGGATATGTCCTCAATATCGCAAACGACGCACTGAACAGCTCTAAATATGTGTATAACAGTATGATGTCAGACGGAATTTCGGGGGATGTCATTAAAGATGCTATCTATACGCGCAATCTGCAGCTGAGTGAGCTGCTCGGTGTCACAATCACCGAGAGCCCGGTAAATACCAGCACAGTAAGGAACCTGATTCAAGCCGGCGAACAGGAGTACGACCTTATCACCGTGAATCTTGACAACATTCCGATGATTATCGGCTTCGCCCTTGATTTCAACCAGATTGAGACGGTAGATCTTGACATGCCCTGGTGGGACCAGAATGCAAAGCGCGATCTCTCAATAGGCGGCAAGCTATTCTATACATACAGCGATGCGGTCATATTCGGGCTTGACAACACCCGCGCGGTTTACTTCAATCAGGATATGTATAACGAGCTTATGCTCGAGGATGCATATACCCTGGTTGAAGAAGGCCGGTGGACCATGGATAAAATGATAGAATATTCACAGCAGGCCCTTCGCGACGACGGCGACGGTGTCTGGACTGCCAAGGATACCTACGGATTTGTGGTGCGGGCCGTTACACTCTGCGAAGCGCTCCTGATATCTGCCGAAATCTTCCCCGAACAGGTGGGGAATGACGGGATGCCCTACCTCTATTGCTATGACAATCAGGACAGGTTTATCAATGTATTTCTTGATTTGATGAAGAAATTCGACACAGACGCTGTGGATTACCGTAGCGACGCTGAGAGTGCCGCCGCTTTCCAAGACGGCCTTTGCCTGTATTATATGGGAGTTTTGAAGCAGGGCGCTTCTCTCTTCCGCGGCTCAGACTTAAAATACGGAATTCTCCCCAAGCCGAAATATACCGAGGACCAGGACAGATACTACTGTGTTTCGCCAAACGGCCATGCTCTGCTGATACCCTATACGAACACAGACCCGGAGCGCACCGGTGTGGTGCTTGAAGCCATGTCATACTATTCAAGCAATTATTATTCCGACTCTGCGCTCATGCCCTCGTATTTTACCATCACACAGCAGGGGAAGACGGCAATAGACCCGGGCTCCTACAGAAGCCTGCAGATTATTCATGACAGTCTGGCGTATGAGCTCAAATATTCGGGAACTCAACTGATACTCGCCCTCTCGGGCCGTTTTGAGGCCGGGAAAACCGATGTGGCCTCTCTGCTCAAAACCCTGGAAAAGATTGCAATGAACTCGTTTGATAATTTCCTTGCCAGTATTAATATGAAATAATGGAAAAACCCGTCCTAAGCCCCGCAAACGCCGTTTTGCGGGGCTATAATCTGTCAGGTTTTCACGGTTTCCGCCCCGCACCCCGCTCAAGGAACTTTTTTAAAAAAAAGTTCCTTGAGAATCCTAATAAAACTTTCAAACAATACCGCGAATATTGTAGTGCATGTTAAGCATCATTTGTCCTGCTGCCAAGTTTTTTTATTCTTCAGCAGGCTTTTTGGATTTGCGCGGGGCTGTTTTTTCTTTTTTGTACTTGCTTATCATCTCGCGCAGGGCAGCGAGCGCCGCGTCAAGCCCGCCGACCTCATCAATTATACCGTATTTGACGGCCTCATGCCCGTCGATAATCGAGCCGACATCCGTGGCGATCTCATCGGGCTTCATCATAAGCTCATATATCTTCTCCTGGGTCGCCGAAGAATGGTCGCATATGAATTTTACAATGCGCTTTTGCATCTCGGAAAAGTGCCGGAAAGTCTGAGGCACGCCGATGACCAGCCCGTTGATCCGCACGGGGTGTATGGTCATGGTGGCGCTCGGCACGATAAAAGACTTTTTCGCCGCGACCGCCAGCGGCACCCCGATCGAGTGCCCGCCGCCAAGCACGATTGAGACGGTGGGTTTTGTCATCGAGGCAATCATCTCGGCAATTGCAAGCCCGGCCTCGACGTCCCCGCCCATTGTGTTGAGCACCACGAGCAGGCCGTCAACCTCCTCGCTCTCCTCAATCGAGACCAAAAGCGGGATTATATGCTCGTATTTTGTCGCCTTCTGGTTGTTACCGAGCAGGTAATGCCCCTCAATCTGCCCGATTATCGAGAGGCAGTGGATTGCCTCGCGCGAGTTTTTGGCAACCACGCTGCCGCTTTTTTCTATGTTGTTTATCTTCGCGCCGGCCTCCTCGTTTTTCTGTTCGTCGTCCTGATTGTCCTCGTTGTCCCTATCGCCCTCGGTCGTGCCGGCATTACCGGACTTGATTATATCGTTTTCTTTCTGTTGGTCTTGTGTGCGGTAATCCTTGCGGCCATCACCGCCAGCGGTTTTATTCTTGGTTTCAGACATATAAAATCTCCCGATATTGCTTTGGTTTTTATTATAGCCAAAAAAAGCGGCGGATATGTTGCGCTAATTATATAAAATCGGGATTTACAAGCAGCGACCCTTATGGTATAATACGTCTGGTGGATTGTTAAATATTTCGCAGTCGCCGATTTGCGCCAAAACCCCCCGTGATTATCAATAAAGAGGTAGAATAATGCAAAACAAAATTCTGGTTGAAACTTCCGCAAGGCATCTTCATGTGACCCAAAGCACGCTTGAGGCGCTGTTCGGGAAGGGTGCCGAGCTGCACAAGAAAAAGGACTTGAGCCAACCCGGCGAGTTTGCCAGCGAGGAAAAGGTAACCCTCATCGGCCTGCGGGGGCAGCTCACCGCGACAATTCTCGGCCCCTGCCGCAAGGCCGATCAGGTCGAGCTTTCGCTCACCGACGCGCGCACCCTCGGGCTGACCATCCCGGTGCGCGAGAGCGGCAATGTTGCCGGCACGCCGGGGCTGAAGCTGGTCGGTCCGGCCGGCGAGGTTGACCTGAAAGAAGGCGTCATCGCCGCCAAAAGGCATATCCACATGACTCCAGAGGACGCCGCCGCGTTCGGAGTTGAAAACGGGCAGGAAGTAGGACTCAAACTTAACACCGAGCGGCCGCTGGTCTTCTATGGCGTGGTGGTGCGCGTCAGCCCCAAATACAGGCTTGCGGCACATATTGACACCGACGAGTCGAATGCCGCCGCTGCCGCCGGGGTTGTTTACGGTGAACTGGTTAAGTAAATCTATTTAAAGGAGTATATATTATATGACTTTCTCCAAGGAAGTGGAAAAAATGTGCGTTGTGGCCCAGGGGCCCAACCACGGGCCTTCCCCAATCCCAGAGGAAGGGAAATGGGTAAAGGCCAAAGAAATAACCGATATTTCGGGCTACACCCACGGCGTGGGCTGGTGTGCCCCGCAGCAGGGTGCCTGCAAGCTGTCGCTCAACATCAAGAACGGGATAATCGAGGAAGCGCTGGTTGAGACGATAGGCTGCTCGGGTATGACCCACTCTGCGGCCATGGCGGCCGAGATACTCCCCGGCAAGACCGTTCTTGAGGCGCTTAACACCGACTTGGTCTGCGACGCCATCAACACCGCGATGCGTGAGCTTTTCCTCCAGATTGCATACGGCCGCTCGCAGTCTGCCTTCTCGGAGGACGGGCTTGTGATCGGAGCCGGCATGGAGGACCTCGGCAAAGGCCAGCGCTCGATGGTAGGCACCATGTACGGCACACGAGAGAAGGGCGTGAGATACCTTGAGATGACCGAGGGCTACTGCACCAGAATGGCGCTCGACGAAAACAATGAGGTTATAGGCTATGAGTATGTCTCTCTCGGCAAGATGACCGACCTGATCAAGAAGGGCCTCTCGCCGAACGAGGCTTACGAGAAATCAAAGGGTACATACGGAAGGTTCAACGAAGGGGTTAAGTTCATTGACCCCCGGCTGGAGTAATAAGGAGGAATACTGCTGTGGCTAAATTTGAAGGATATGAAAGACGCGAGGCCAAGATCCTCGATGTGCTGAAAAAATACGGTATTTCCTCCATCGACGAATGCCGCGACATCACGCTCGGCATGGGTGTCGACTGCGAGAAGATAGTCCGCGGGACCCAGCCGATATGCTTTGAGAACGCCGTCTGGGCATATACCGTAGGCGCGGCGATTGCCATCAAGGAAGGCGCTAAAAAAGCCGCAGACGCGGCCGCGAATATCGGCATAGGGCTTCAGGCCTTCTGCATTCCCGGCTCCGTCGCCGAGAACCGGAAGGTGGGGCTCGGGCACGGCAATCTGGCCAAGATGCTGCTCTCTGAGTCCACCGAATGCTTCTGCTTTTTAGCCGGCCATGAGTCGTTTGCGGCTGCCGAGGGCGCTATTTCAATTGCGCTCAACGCCAACAAGGTGCGCACAAAACCCCTGCGCGTGATACTCAACGGGCTGGGCAAAGACGCGGCCTATATTATCTCGCGCATAAACGGCTTTACATATGTCAAGATCGAGTTTGACAACAACACAGAAACCCTGAAGGTAGTCGGCGAGATTCCCTTCTCCAAGGGACCGAGAAGCGCGGTCAGGTGCTACGGAGCCGATAACGTTCCCGAGGGCGTTGAGATTATGAAGCTTGAGAAGGTCGGCGTCTCGATAACCGGCAACTCGACCAACCCGACGAGATTCCAGCACCCGGTCGCCGGTACATACAAGAAATGGTGTGTCGAGAACGGTTTCGAGTATTTCTCGGTCGCCTCGGGCGGCGGCACCGGCCGCACCCTGCACCCCGACAACATGGCGGCCGGCCCGTCCTCATACGGCATGACCGACACGATGGGCAGGATGCACTCGGACGCGCAGTTTGCCGGCTCCTCTTCGGTCCCCGCGCATGTCGAGATGATGGGGCTCATCGGCATGGGCAACAACCCCATGGTCGGAGCCACCGTCGCGGTCGCCGTGGCGATTGAGGAAGCGTTTAAAAGAAATAAACAGTAATACCAAACGGGCATCCGTCTGATTGGCGGATGCCCGATGTTTAATATTCTTGGGTTCTATACCAAGTGACGGGTTACCCCAACATTTGGTATAGAGCGTATAGAACCGGACTTTTATAATTGTACTATGCCCGCCGCCCGGATACTCCGGGCGGCGGGCTTCAGCAGGATAATTCTGGTTATTTAGGTCAAACGTTTATTATTAATGCTTCTTGCCGAGGACAACCGCACAGCCGAGTATTGCGAAAATCGCAACCCCGCCGATAACCGCGGATTTGCAGCCCTTCTTCCCCTCTTCACCGCCGGCGCTGGTGGTGGTTGTGGTATCTTCACCACTGGCGGCAGTGGTGGTCTCGTCACCCTTCGGAGCCGTTGTGGTTTCGTCTTTCTTTGTAGTCTCGGTTTCTTTAGGCTTTTCTGTGGTAGTCTCCTCCTCGGTCACCTTATCAAGCGGTGGCTCGGCAGCCAGGCGCTGTTCGCGCAGGGCAAGGTCAATTGTAGGATAGGGATCGGTGCCGATAGTCTGCTTGAATACCGGCTTGTCGGCCGCGGCATTGAGCTTGTTGAGTATGGCTCCGCTGCTCAGTTCTTCAAGCGTGCAGCGGGTTACCTTGCCCTCACTTATAGCGGTTTCGATCTTGATGCGCTGATCAGCATTTGCGTCACTGGTTGCATAGGAATACCATTCGGTGGTATTGTTGTCGAACATGTAGTTGTCTGTAAGTGTCATGCCGGGTGTCTTGGCACTCGAGCATCCCATGATGACGCGGTAGGGTTCCTGATAACCCGGAAGCGGGATAATCTCACCGACAGCCAAGCATCCGATAATCTTGTTGTGAACCGAGTTGGAGTAGCCAATAAAGAGTGACCCGAATGAAGCACCGGCTCTTCCGACCATAATGTTGCCGATTGACACGCTGTGCCTGATCTCAATGTAATGAGTGGTATAGGCTCCGCCGGCATAACAGTAGCCGACAAACCCGCCCACACGGTAACCGCCGGTAATATCAGCGGTGTTCACGCAGTAGGTAAGGGTATAGGGTATATAAATGTCATTACCCGAAACGCCGATATTGCCTGCAATTCCGCCGGCGTCATAACCGCTCTTTATTTCGCCTGCGTTCGTGCAGTCAGCGATGTCACACGTGACGAACATAGCCTGATAAACAGCCCGACCAAGAATGCCGCCTACATGGCTGCGGTCGCCGACACCGGTAATAATGCCGTAGTTTTCACAATACTTTGCCTCCACACCGCCGACACGGCCCGCAATGCCGCCGACATAGGTCGCATAATGGGCGGAGGATTCCATTACCGCAGTCTCAACCGTGATGTTGCCGTAGTTGATGCATTTTCTGAAATAGCTCATGCTGAGACTATCCGAGTCGGCAAGAATTCCACCCGCGGCAATGCCCGAGGTGGTATCGGCACCCATCCCCGTAACCGTGATATCCACCTTGTTGACCACGTTTTCGGCCATCATGCCGTCGGTTGTGTGGACCGCAAAGGCGGCAAGGTTTTCATCGCCTTTAATCTCTGTGCCGTCAATGGTCAGGTTTCTGACTAACCCGTTGAACTCGGCAAACAGCGGAACAGCGGCAGTGACCGTGTGCCCGTTGCCGTCAAAGGTTCCCTTGAAATCTTTCTCGTATGTAGTGGTGATGGCGAGGTCGGCATTCAGATAATAGCTACCCTCGGGGTCCATTGCAAGAAAGTCCTGGAGCGAATTGATGGGAGTGCCTTCGGCAGCCGTTGCAGAAACACAAAGCAGCGAAATAATCATAGCTACAAAAATCAGGACAGATAATGCTCTTTGCATGGGTTTTCCTCCTTCAAAATGTTATTAAATTAATAATTTTTGGTGTACCCTTCGGAGCACAAACAGTCCGGGTGCCGATGATAATATATGCTAATCTTAATTATAACTGTATGTTTTGCGTTTGTCAAGAATTTTATGTATTATCGTATAAATTGTATATAAATTCGCTCTTTTTTCAGATATAAATATATAAAAAGCCCAGCCGCCCCGGCAATCTTTCCGGCGCGGCCGGCCATTTTATAAACCTCCGTTCTGCTCAGCCTAATACTATATCGGGTAACTGCAGGCTACATCCGCGTATCTGCGCTTTGGGAGCGTCGTCCATTATGCCCCCGCGGGTCAGCACAAGGCCGGGCCATGCCTCGTATACCGCATCGTCCCGGCTGACAGTGAACTTTTGTATCGGCATATCAAGGCCTCCTTTGGTGTTATATTACTCCCGAAGTTCAGCCATGCCGCCGGCTTTTACCTGTGCCTGAAGCTTGTAATTACCGCCAGAGAAGCCAAATCAGCACATATCCCGACGTCACCGCGGCCAGCGTGAAGGGGACGCTGATTTTCATGAAATCCTTGGCGCTGACGTTGTAGCCTTCCTTCCTCAAAATCCCGAGCCCGGTGATGTTGGCCGACGCACCGATAGGAGTGAGGTTGCCTCCCAGCGTCGCCCCGCTGATGAGCCCGAAGTAGAATAACGTGGGGTCTATCCCCATCATGCCTGCAATCCCGCCGGTAACCGGCAGCATGGTGGCGACATAGGGGATGTTGTCTATAAACGCCGAGAAAAGCACCGAAGCCCAGACCAAAAGCGTATACATCAAAAAAACGTTGTTTCCGCTGACCTTGACAAAAAGCTTGCTGATTTCGTCGACCACACCTGCCTCGGTAATGCCGCCGATGATAATAAAGAGGCCGGCGAGCAGCAGCAGAGTGAAGTAGTCTATCTCCTGGATCGTCTTTTTCAGCGGCTCAATACTGCGTTTCCTGATAATGTCACGGATAATCCCGATTACCATGAGCCCGACGCAGATAAGACCATTTGTAATTGCGGGTTTCCTGTCCTCGGGGATGAAGGAGGCGAGAATCAAAAGCAGTATGGTACCAAGTAACAGCGCGGTCGGGAAATAATCCTCGACAACCGTCCTGTCAAAAGTCTCGATTGTCTGTTTTTCTTTTCGGAACACCCAGAGCAGCACAAGCGTTGCCATAACAGCCCCAAACTGGACTACCCAGAACAATCCCGGCTTTCCCCTGTAGAAGAAGAAGTCGAGAAAGTCCATTCCGGCATGGCCGCCGAGCAAAATCGAGGTGGTATCGCCCACCAGGGTGGCCGCACCCTGAAGGTTTGAAGATATGGCGATCGCGATAATGCTCTTAACCGGGGAGATGTTCAGTTTTTTTGAGATAGTAAGCGCGACCGGAGCTACCATCAGCACGGTTGCCACGTTGTCGATAAACGCAGATATAACCGAGGCAAAAAGCGACAGCGATATTATCGCCCATTTGACGTTCGGCATTTTCGCGATAATTAAATCGGCAAGGAGAGACGGCATCTTCGATTCGATAAACAGAGAGACGACGCCCATCGTTCCGGCAATCATCATAATTACATTCCAGTCGACCGCAAAGAAAACCCTGCCGACCGGAAGAATTCCGAGTATGACGAAAAGCGCGGCGGAGACCAGTGCGACGTATGCTCTGTACTTCGGCAGAAGGAGCAGCAGGACATAGGTCAATAGAAACAATGCAAGCGGTAAAGCCAATTTGACACGACCTTTCAAAAAATGTCACATTACTTTGAAATTATATCACAACCGGCGGTTTTTTGCCAACACTTATGATTATTTTTTCAATAATTTTCGGCAGAATACCGGACAATTAACTACCGCAATTCAAAAACCGGGTTAAAACCGCCGGCATCCGGCTGATCTCAGGACAAAAAAACAGAACCGCGGCAGTCAGAGCTGCCACAGCGGTTCTGCCTGTACTTATTACATTATACCCCCAGCCTCAGGCGCCTCTCTTGCTCGGCCTCGGTCACCGAACTCACCGGGACATGCCCGGGCAGCGGCAGGATTTTCTCGTGAATCGTGTCTATTATCCAGCCGGGCTGCGGGAAGAAGAATTCGTCAAATTCAAAGGGCGGCGTTATCCAGTTCCGCGCTCCGACCACGGCAGGCGGCCCGTCCAGCCAGTCAAAGCAAAGCGAGGTGATGTTCTGCGCAACATCATTCAAAAACGACCCGCGCGCGCAGGCGTCGGACACCAGCACCACCCGCCCGGTTTTCTTCACCGACTCGACAATCTTCGAATAGTCGAGCGGGACAAGGCTGTGCAGGTTGATAATTTCGGCGTTTTTACCGTATTTTGATTTCAGGATATCTGCCGCCTCGACAGCGCGGTAGAGCGCCGCGCCGACAGTCAGTATCGTTATGTCGTCACCCTTTCTTATGAGGTTGGTATCCCCGATTTTTATCTCATAGGGCTCCTCAGGCACGCCGCCCTCATGGAACCGCTCGGGCATGTCGTAAATCCTCTGGCTCTCAAAGAAGATTACCGGGTCGGTGCCGTTCAGCGCCGCGGTCATCAGCCCGCGCGCCTCATAGGGGGTCGCAGGGAAGCAGACCTTGAGCCCGGGTATGTGGGCGCAGAGCGAGGTCCAGTCCTGCGAGTGCTGAGCCCCGTATTTCGAGCCGACCGACACCCGCACGACCACCGGCATTTTGAGTATGCCGGCGCTCATGGCCTGCCACTTTGAGAGCTGGTTGAATATCTCGTCGCCGCAACGCCCGATGAAGTCGGCATACATAAGCTCGACCACAGCCCGGCCGCCGCACATTCCGTAGCCCACCGCTGTGCCGACAATCGCCGCCTCTGAAATCGGGGCGTTGAAAAGCCGGTAGTGCGGCAGGGCGTCCATCATGTCGCGGTAAACCGCAAAGGCGCCTCCCCAGTCGCGCACGTCCTCGCCGTAGGAAATCATGGTCGGGTCTTCGTAAAACTTGTCAATCAGCGACTCGGCGATGGCGTCGCGCAGGTTGTAGGCCTTCATTTTGCTGACCGGCTTGCCGTCCTCGTCTGTAAGTGCGCGCACCTTGGATTTTATTTTCTTATAAGCCGGGCACTCCTCCTTAGGCAGGGTGTATTCGGGCGCCCGCTCGTCAAGCTTCGGTATGTGCAGGTTTGAGAACATGAGCCGCTCGACGACTCCCGGGTCGGCAACAAAATCGGCATACGGAGATATGTCCTTGTCGGCGGCATGGCGGCAGATTCTTGTCATCCTCTCGACCGTCTCGGCGATTATGTCGTCAAATGCCGCATCGGGAGCAACTCCCGCCTCGACCAGCGCGCGGCGGTATGTGATTATCGGATCATGCTCTCGCCATGCTTCTAACTCCTCCTTTGTGCGGTAGGCATTCTGGTCGGAGGTCGAGTGCCCCGAATACCTGTACGTAACAATATCGAGCAGCACCGGCCCCTGATCCGAGCGCAGGAGCGGGAGCTTTCTCCCCATCGCGTCAATGACCGCCAGAGGGTTGTAGCCGTCAACCCGCTCGGCGTGCATCTGACTCGGGCAGATTCCGGCGCCAAGCCGGGCGGCTATGTCGTGTGCCATGGTCTCGCCGCGTGTCTGGCCGCCCATGCCGTAGCTGTTGTTGAAAACATTAAAGAGAATCGGCAGGCCGCCTTTCATGTCGCCCTCCCAGAGGGTGCCAAACTGGGCCATTGCGGCAAAGTTCATGGCCTCATAAACCGGACCGCAGCCAAGCGACCCGTCGCCGGTATTGCAGACCACAACGCCGGGTTTGCGGTTTATCTTTTTGAACAGCGCCGCTCCGGTGGATATCGGGGCGCTGCCGCCGACAATGGCGTTGTTTGGGTAGACGCCGAACGGCAGGAAAAAGGCATGCATCGAGCCGCCGAGCCCTATGTGAAAGCCGGTTTCCCTCGCGAAAATCTCGGCAAGCGTGCCGTAAAGAATGAATCTTATTGCCAGCTCCTTGACCGAATCAGCCTTGCCGAGAGACTCTACCGCGCGCAGAGTCCGACCGCCCATGAAATTCTCCATGATTTTGAGGAGCTTCTCATCGGGCAGCTTATCTATTGCCGAAAGCGACTTTGCGATAATCTCGCTGTGGCTGCGGTGTGAGCCGAAGGTGAAGTCATCAATGCCCAGAAGATATGCCATTCCGACGGCGGCAGCCTCCTGCCCCAACGACAGGTGGGCTGGGCCGGGATATGTGGTCTGAACGCCGTTGTAACTGCCCTGAGTTTTTATAAGGCTTAGCATTGTCTCAAACTCGCGGCAGATGGCGATATCGCGGAAGATGCGGATAAAATCACCATCCGAGTAGCGTGCCCTCTCGTCGTTTATCGTCTTGTTGTACCGGTTGACCGGTATGTCGGTAAACGTGATTTTTCCCGGTGCGCGTGTGGCTACGGGGTCGACAAACAGTGATTTCGGCATTTTCGGTCCCTCTCGTTTTATATTTTCTTCGGGCAGCCCTGCTGCCGCTATTATTATAGCCTGAGCAATGCTTCGCGTATTATTTCGCTCACCGTCGGGTGCGGGAAGACCAGCTTCTGCAGCCGGGCGAGCGGCAGCTCGGTGTCGAGCATCAGGGCGGCGCCGTATATCATCTCGGAGGCATACGGGCCTATCATGTGAACCCCCACAAGCCGCTCGCGGGCAGTGTCATACACCAGCTTGCAGAAGGCGGCGCCGCTCCCGGCCTCGGCGACATACCTGCCGGCATAGGTCATCGGGATTTTTACTTCCCTAACAGTGTATCCCTTTGCCGTAGCGCTCTCCTTCGATTCGCCTGCCGAAGCGACTTCGGGATCCGTGTAGATCACCGACGGAATGTGGTCGTATCTCATCTCGTCTTTTTTGCCGAGCATATGCGCCACCGCAACTTCGGCCTCGCGGTATGCGGTGTGGGCCAGCATCATGCGCCCGTTACAGTCGCCGACGGCATACACGCCCGGGACATTTGTGCAAAGCCGGCTGTCGGTGACTGCCGCCCCGCGGCTGCACTCAACCCCCAGCGTCTCAAGCCCGACACCCTCTGTCACCGGTCTTCGTCCGGCGGCCAGCAGCAGAGTGTCGCACTCAAGCCTTATCATCCCGCCGTCTTTTTCCTCATATGTAACCGCCCCCGCGTCAATTTTCCTGACCCGGCAGGAGAGCCTGAACTTCATGCCGCGCCGGCCGTATTCGTTCATCAGCACCCGGCAGATCTCGGCGTTTGTGTCTCCCGCAATCTTCGGGGACAGCTCAATTACCGTAACATCAACACCAACCGAATTGAAATAGCAGGCCATCTCAAGCCCGACCACGCCCCCGCCGATGACCACCAGCGATTGCGGAAGTTCCTTCATATCAAGTATTTCGCGGTTGGTTTTGACAAAGCCCGAGGCAAGCCCCTCAAAAAGCCCCGGAATCGGCGGCAGAGCAGTCTCGGAGCCGGTTGCAACGCAGAGCCGTGCAGCGGTATATTTTTCGCCCTCGGCGTCCTCGACAACAAAGCCGTCCCCGGCGCGTCCCGAAATTTTCACGGCCGACTTTATCACAGTCACCCCGGCGGCCTTCATCGCCGCCTCAATGCCGCCAGTCAGCGTCTTTACCACCCTGTCCTTGCGGGCGACAGCCTTTTTGTGGTCATATTTTGCCCCGGTAACGCTCACCCCGAAAGCCTCGCTCTCGGTAGCATGGCGGTAGAGTTTGGCGCAGTGGAGCAGCGACTTTGTGGGAATGCAGCCTTCATTCAGGCACACCCCGCCAAGCGCCCTTTTTTCAAAGAGCGCTACCATCATCCCGCCGGCTGCGGCGCGCTCGGCGGCAAGATAGCCTCCCGGCCCCCCGCCGATTACTATAAGATCGTACCTTTCCATGCGTATCAACCCCTCACCAGCAGAGCCGTAAAGTTTTCGAGATTTCTGCAAAGCTCCTGCATAAACCGCGCCGCCGGCGCGCCGTCAACCGCTCTGTGGTCATAGGTCAGCGAGAGCCCCATTGCCGGGTAAAACTCATGCCCCCCGCCTTCCCTCTCGTGCACACGCTGCAAAATGCTGCAGACCCCGAGAATTCCGATCTGCGGCGGGTTTAGTACCGGGGTGAAGGACTCGACCCCCAGCGCCCCGAGGTTTGAGACGGTAAAGCTCCCGCCATAAAGCAGGTCGGGGCTGATGCCGCCCGACCTTGCCGCCGCGGCAAGTTCTTTGACTTCCTTCGATATTTCAATGAGCGATTTCTTGTCGGCATTAAATACTACCGGCACCACAAGCCCGCGCGGCGTGTCGACCGCCACTGCAAGGTTGACCGTGCGATATCGCCGCAGAATCCCCTCCTCGGGCATTGTGGCATTGAGGTCGGGGTGGCTTTTGAGCGTCCTTGATACGGCAAAGAGCACCATGTCGCCAAGCGTGACGCCTGCAAGCTCACCCCCGGCAGCCTTGAACTCGGCCCGGCAGCGGAGGATGCCGGTCGCGTCAAAGCTGTGGTGGCTGGTGAGCTGGGCGGTTGTGGCAAGCGACTCCTTCATGGCTCTGGCAATCGCACGTCGGATGCCCGTGAGCTTTATCTCCTCGTATTCGCCTTCAGGCTGCACCGGCTTTAATGCTTCTGGCCGCCCTTCCTTCATCAGCCGGCGCATATCGGGCTCAATCACACGCCCCATGGGGCCGGTCCCGCTCGCCTCCCGCGGGTCTACCCCCGCGCGCTCCGCAAGTCCTCTCGCCCGCGGGGAAATGCGGAATATGTCGCCTCCCCTGGTTGTGTTGGCAGGCACGACCTCAGTCGCTTCGGGTGTACCTGCCCGGGTCCCGGTGATTTCGGCCCGGTCTTGCCCGGTAACGATACTTATTCCCGCCCCCGTGGCGGCGCGGTTTGTTCCTGCCGCCGTCTTTGCCGACGCGGGGCGCAGAGCCGAGACATCCTCGCCGGGTTGGCCGATAGCGCAGACATTGGTGAGCACCGGAACCTCCTCACCCGGCCCGAAGAAAATTTCAAGCAGCACGCCCGCCTCGGTCGACTCGCACTCAAAGGAGGCCTTGTCGGTTTCAAAGTCAAACAATACGTCGCCTACCGCGACCAAATCTCCCGGCTGCTTTTTCCACTCGCCTATGATGCAGGACTCGACGGTTATTCCCACCTTCGGCATCACAACCGCTTTTGCCATTTTCGGTCTCCTTTATATTTGATTGAAATACTTAAGAAGGTACTTTTCGGCCTTATCGCACCACAGCCGGTTGTTGGCTTCGGTAATCTCAGCCAGCCCCGCAAAGAAGGGCTCGCGCTCCCCGAGCTTCGGGAAGTCCTCTATTGCGGTAAGCGGCAGGTTAATTCCGGTATAAATCAGCTTTTTGCCGCCCGGAATATTGGGCAGGTTCAGGGTGGTCTCGGGGACGCAGTCAAGCCCCCCGATGTGGGTAATCAGTATTGCCGGGTTGAGTTTCCCTCGGCTCATCATCTCAAGCGCCTCGCGCATGTCCTCGTTGTTCCCGCCGGTCGTCGCGACAATATGCGTTCGCGAGTAATGCACCCTGAAAAAGTTCAGTCTTGCCGAAAATTCGGGGTCTGCCGGCCCGGCAAAGAAGTTCAGACAGCCGTCGGCCGCCAATATCGAGTCGGCCTGCTCGACAAGCGCGGCGACCGGGGCGAAGACCAGCACGTCGTCATACCCGCGCCCCCCTGAAAAAGCCATCAGCTCGGCACAAGGGTCGCTGCAGTCCAATGGGTTGAGATATTTCAGCTCCACTCCGCGTGATGCCGCGTACTCAACCGAAAGTATCTCGCCGGCACGTTTTAGCCGCGCCCGGTCAATGTCGGTGACTATCAGCTTTGCGGGCTTTCTGTCGCAGTTCAGGATATATTCAATCGCCGCAAGCCCCATCGGACCGGCTCCGGCGAGCAGCGCCATGAAACCGCCCTCTCTTATTCCCATAATGTGCTGATACCTGCCGAGCTCCGCATGATGATACATCGCGTGGAAGGTCCCCGCGACGCAGGAGAAGGGCTCGGCCAGTGCGCCGGTAAAAAAGCTCTCGCCCTCATAAACAAACAGGCAGTCGGTTTCCATCACCTGCCGCGGAATAATGATATACGTCGCATCTCCGCCGAAATACGGGAAAGAGTAACCGGCCGCCGCCATCGAGCCACGATAATTTATCGCAGGCTGGACAACGAATTTCTGCCCCGGCCTGTACTTGTCGGAATATTTCGCCCCTACCCGCACAAACTCGCCGCAGAACTCATGTCCGACAATGACAGGATTCTCGGAAATATCGGGCGGCACCCGCTTGTGGGCGGTACCGAGTTTTGCTGCTTTGTTGGTCGAGGGGCAAAGCGAGTCGACTACCACCCGGGCGAGTATCTCGTCCTCCCCGATTTCAGGCAGCTCAAACTCGTCTATTCTTAAATCCTGGGCTCCGTGCAGCCTTACCGCTCTTGTTTTCATTTTTATCTCCGTGCTATACTCTTTCTCTCTCCACGAGCATCCATGCCGCCGAGACCAGATGCGAGAATTCGGGCTCGGCAAGCTGCCGGCAGATAAAACTCTGTCGCGGCTGGTTTATGTCCTCGCCGGATATCTGGAGCATATCAAACTCGCGGCATTTTGCCATCAGGCGCTCAAGCTGCGCTCTGGTATTCCTCGAGGGCATAAAGGTCACTCCCCTTATCCCCTTTTCGTGCAAAAACTCAAAGAGCTCGTCGAGGTAGCCGTCCTCGAAGGCCTCGGCCTTTTTGTCGCCGGTGGGCGAATCGCCGACATCCCCGAGATATGCATAGCAAAGTATCCCATGGACTTCCTCACCGAGTTTTGTCGCCTGCTCTATCGTCATCAGCTCGTCATCGGCCGGAATATAAATCTTCGGGTTCAGCGAAGACTTAAGGACGCCCAGCAGGTCATATCGGAAGTTAAGCGGGTCGGCCTCCTCAAGCCAACGGCGCTGGCGCGCCGAGAGTTTCAAGCCGAGCGAATCCTCAAGAAATTGAATAACCCCGCTCTCGCCGACCTCTTGTATTATCCTGTCAGCAAGGGCAAAAAGCAGATGCCGCTCGGTGACGCTCCCGCCGTCACGGTACATTGACATCGGCAGAATATCGCGGTCAAAGTTTATTTCAATACCAAAAGGCGACATTATCTCGTTGATTTTTGCGGTCATTTTGCGGTTCCGCAGGTTCCGCTTCTCGCGCAGGCCGGCAAAAACCTCCTGGACCCGCGAAAAGTATGCCTCTCGCACGCTGTGCAGCGCCATGTATGCGACCCCCGACTGGTCGGGGTTGTTTATTTTCCGGTGCTCAAAGGGGGTGCCGGCAAGAGTTATGCGGAACTCGACCCCGCAGGTAGTGCCGACCCGGGCAAGCTCGCCGGCGCGCCGGAACTCCTCCCCGCCGCCGATGCTGTCGTGGTCCATGATTCCGGCGGCCGGCAGCCCGGCCTCGCGCGCAAACCAGATAGCCGCCGCGGGCGAGTAGGGCGAGAACGAATAGGTTGTATGTATGTGATTGTTTGAATGCTCGGGTCGTGTAGCCGGCGCCGGTTCTCGTCTTAGAAGCAGCTCAAGGTTGTCAAGCCGCTCTTCGCTGTCCGGGACGCCGAGCAGCTTTAATATCTCGATTTTTTCCATGTAATGCTACCTCAAAGCGCCTTCCGGTATGATTCGGCCTCCCAGTGGACCAGAAACTCCACAAGCTCCTCCGGAAGATGCCGCGGCCCGCCGAACGAACGCGAGTAGACGGCTATCTTCATGGCGTCCTCGGCGAGCAGTAATGCGTTCCTGGCCTCTTTTTCGGTCCGGCCGAAGGTATACAGCCCGGCACCCCGGACCAATACCGTCTTTTTTCTTATGGCCCTGACTCTGTCAACATCGTCAACATACTCCGCCCCCGGGCCGCAGTAAACCACCTGATCGGGGTTGAAGGGTGTCAGCAAATCTTTCGCCGCCTCAAGGCTCGCCGCAAAGGCCCTTGCCGTGGTGCTGCCGTTGTAGCAAAAATATTCACAGCCCGAGAGTTTAGCAAGCTTCTCACCGTACCCCGGCTCGGCCCCGCCGTCGCCTGTCTGCGGGAACTCGCGTATGCAGCCGGCAAGCTTTTCGGTCATGTCTGAAAGCATTCTGTCAAGTTCCCCGGGGGTGTCGGCGGCAAAGAAAACCCCGTGGTTCTCAAGCAGCACCACCCCGAGCGGGCTACCCGCGGCCTTCATTTTTTCATGCATCAGCAAAGCCAGCGTATATCCCGGCCGGCAGGCCGGAACCCATGCGACCTCATCTCCGAGCAGCCGGCCTGCCTCGGCCTCTCCCCCGCGCGAGCAGGTAAGCCCGTTTACCAGAGCCGGGTGCAGGTGCAGCACGTATTTCTGCCTGAAAAGCGCGTGAAGGAGGGTCTCGACGCTCGGCCGCTTGTGCTCCTCGCCGGGGACCCGGCAGGCCATCATGTCGGCAAGCACCGCCGCCTCGCGCTCACGGTCGCCCTCCGGGTATCTACGCTCAAAAATATGATACAGCTTCTCCAGATCCATTTTGGCAAAGCTGGCTTCGGAGGCATCCTTCAAGGCGGTACCGGAACATTTTATGTACATAATACCGTCTTGCTTGGCGGAGGTGTTCCCGCCCCCGGCGTTGACAAGCTCGGGGTCGGCGCCGTACTTTCGCGAAAATTCTATCAGGGTCTCAAGAGTGTCCATTATAGCTCCTTGCAATTGTCCCGCACATTGCCGGGGCAATTGGAAAACAAATTTCATGGTTTATTATACCGTCACATATGACCGTTGTCAACACGTTTGCACAACAATTCACATATTGTATGGCATATCCCACATAATACAATGGTTTTTTGGGTTAAGCAGGATATTGCGGCCTCGCCCGCAGCCGCCGGGCTCTTTATCATTCACCGCAGGGGGTGACCGCACCGATATTTCTGCATCCGCCAATATCCAATGTCTGGTAACAACATGTTAATTTCGTCGCACATACAAAGTAAAGAACAAAAAAACACTCAGAGGGAAACCAGTGGTTTCCCCCTGAGACTGCATCAATAAGCGGGGCAGAGTCCCTCAACATTGCTCGATAGCGGGCTCGGGCTCAAGGTAGCGCTCCCTGAGCAGGGCGATATCCTCGTCGGTCAGCTTCAGACCGTCGCGCAGAAAACCCTCGGTGCCCCCGAATTTTTCGTCCAGCGCGTCAAAAGCAGAGTTCAGGTACTCCCTACGGGCCGAGAGCAGGTGGTGCAGGGTCACCGCAGCGCGTATGCTGTGGGCCAGCACGAAAACAAGCGCGAATATCAGCTTGTTTTTGTAGCGGTAGTATTTATTTGAGCGCATATAATCCTTCATTATGTCCTCGCGGCTGACCCCCAGCGCCAAGAGCACCGCCGCGGTGCCCACGCCGGCGCGGTCCTTCCCCTGCGTGCAGTGCCAGAGGATTGCTCCCCCGTCGTCGTTGTTTACCAGCAGCCGGAGAAGGCGGCTGTAGGCATCAAGCGCGCGGGGGGTGGTCACCATTTTGCGGTAGGACTCCTTGAGAAAGCTGCGCGCACCGCCCTCGAATTCCATAATCTGCTGCAGCAGCCTGCGCCGGTTTTCCTTGTTGACTGCGGGATTTTCCTTGTCTGACAAGGAAGAACACACATAATACTCGATACCCTTGATGATTACGTCAGGCTTTTCGGTCTGCTCGGAATCGCTACGCAGATCGACCACGGCCTTGATACCGTAGCGGTCAATCAGAAGCTGTGCGTCCCGCTCGGTAAGCCTTGCGATATGGCCGCTGCGGTAGAGCATTCCGGGGCGGATTCGCCGGCCGCTGAAGCCGACAATACCGCCGAGGTCGCGGAAATTTGCAATTCGTCTGGGCCTTTTTCTTCGGAACAATGACATGTGTTTGAAGCTTTCCTCCGGGTGTGTTCAGCTGTATCTGTTATCCGCCCTGTCCGAGCGGAGGCTGTCGCGCAGGATTCTGACCATCTTCGCGGGGGTCGGCGGGTTACCGCGGTAGAACGACATCATTTCATAAATCCTGCCGGCGATTATCACACATATAAAGGCCAGGATTGCGACCAGCCCTATAGAAATGATGCCCTCGGGTATTGTTATTATGCCGGCCATAGCCCGGCCGGGGGTGACAAGTATTGCCGTGAAGGGGAAGTAAATCAGCCACCCGGCGGTAGATACCATGCCGCTGGTTCCCCCCGCATACATCGCGAGAAGGAAAGAAGCCACCACCGACAGGGTAAAAATCAGATTGGTTGAGGCGAGATCCTCGGGCTTTGAGGCCATGGCGCCCCCGATTGCCGCCAGCGAGCAGTAAAGCAGGAATCCGACGACTAACATCAAAAGAGCTATCAGAAGCCCGGCCGGGGTGAATATTCCCTTAAACCCCGACAGGTTTTCAATCAGGGCAATTATCTCGGAGTCGGGGAAAAACGACCTGACGACACCCACACCGAGCCGAAAGCCCAAAAATCCCGAGAGCACCCAGACGGCAAACTGGATAAATCCGGCCGCCGCGGCGGCAAGCACTTTGCCGAGTATCATTGCCTCCGGTTTTACCGCGACCAGGAAAAAGTCCATGAGCTTTGAGGTTTTCTCAAGTATGACTGTTGTCGCGGCGCCCTGCCCGTAAAACATGACCAAGATATATATTATGAAAATCGTGATATACGACATCACCATGTTAATTGTCTCGCGGGCCCCTTCGACCCGGTCGGAATCCGCCTCCGGCGTACTTTGCACCGGCTCCGGGGTCTCAATATTCACGCTCAGGTCGGGCAAGAGCGACGGGTCTATGCCCGAGCGCCGCATCAGCTCGGCACGGAACATGCCGGTGACATAGGATGTGAAGAGATTTACCTCGGCGTCGGGCAGCTTTGTTCCCCTGGACGACACTATTTCAAGCTCGTATGAGTCCCCGGGGCGCATGATAATCAGCACAACCTCGTAATCGCCCGCGCCCTCAAGCGCGTCATCAGGCAAAAGCGAGGAATTCCTGTATTCAACATCTCCAAAAAACCCGGCATCCGAAGCAAGCCACGAGACGTCGCCAAATTCGCCGGTCAGGTCACATACCGTCACAAGTTCGAGCGAGGCTTCGGTGAGGGTCGGCTCGATCGGCTCCTGAGCTCTCGGAATGATTATCAGCGCGGCGACGCCGGCAATAATCAGGACCGCAATGACTGCGGTGAGCGCAACATAGGATTTTTTGCTGATCTGATTGCGCAGGGTAAAGCCAAAGACGGTCGACCAGCCCGAGAGATAGCCCTTGTACTTCATGCCTGCACCCCCCGCTTTGCGTCACCGGCAATGCTGAAGAGCTGCCGCAACCCCACCCGGTTGCCCTTGTGGATAAGCAGGGCGCCGTAAACCCGGGCGCCGAAGGCCGCGAGCAGCGCGACGACTACCGCCTGCAGCAGCCATGAGACAAGCAACAAGCCGAACCCGATAATCCCCGAGGCATAGGTGACCGGGGCGACAAATATCGAGACAACCGGCAGCAGCGAGAAAACCGCAAGGAGCTCCCGGCTGCCGAAAATCGACGAGAACAACGCGGTCAGATACCCGAAAAGGGCGAGGAAAGACACGATATTGACAGCCGCGCCGATTTGCTCCATGTTGGAGCAGCAGGCACCGGCAATGCCGCCGATGATTGAGAAGGTAAGGTACCCCAAAACCACCGAAATCAGCACGACCAGTATCAATAGAATTCCCGCGCCGCCTGACGTGAGGTTTATACCGACCGCCGCCAGCATTTCTGGTGAAAATGACATATCCGTGAAGTTATTGATGACAACTGCCGTGAAGGCGACGCCCAGAAAGAGCAGAAACATGTTGAGCACCATAAAGCACATGGTTGCAAGTATCTTCCCGAGCAGAAGCGCCAGGGGCTTCACGCTCACCATCAGCAGCTCGACCAGCTTTGATGCCTTTTCCTCGACCACCGAGCGCACGATGTACGAGGTGGAAAAGATGACCAGCATTATGACTATTATCGAATACGCATAGGTCATCCAAAAATACGACTCTCCGCCGGGCAGGCCGTCTTCCTGCCTTCTCATATATTGATTGTATGACAGCGAGCTGACCGAAAAGGGGGCAAAGGCAGAGTCTATCTGCTCGTCGCCGATGCCGGCCTCGCGCAACCGGGCAAGCGAGATGGCTTCTGTTACCGCGTTGCTCAAAAGAAATATGGTATAGCTGTTGACGGTTGAACCGGCGCCGGTATAGGGGGTGACCGAAAGTTCGCCGTCGTCGACTTTTTCAATCAGCAGGGCGACGCTGCCCGGCCGGCTGTCAAGCTGCCTGAGCACTGAGGCAAAATCTTCTTCGGCTATGACAATGTCAACCCCGGCAAGTTCGGGCGTAAAACCGGCTATATCCTCAGTTCTTATGTCATGTCCGCTCTCATTGATTATGACAGCACGGTCTGCATTGAAAGAGACCGGAATCATGTTAGCAGAAGAAGATACCATGATAATGGTGCATACCGAGGCGAGCACCACCATCAGGACCATCATTGAGATAGCCGATTTGCTTTTCAAATACTGGGCAAGGGTAAAGGAAAAAACCTTGCCGGTGCCGGCGAAATCACTCCGCGTCATGGTTTCCCCCCACCACCTCGACGAATATTTCATGCAGCGAGGGCTCGCGCAGGTCGAATCTGATAACCGTGATGCCCCTCTCGATAAGCCGCCCGAGCAGCCGGTTTGCCTGTTCTTCGCCGGTCACCTTAATATTGTATTCAAATTCCTTCTCGCTGACCAGCACCGCCCCTGATTCTCTTATATATTCAGAGATGTCGCATTCGGTCTTGAGCAGGAGGTTGACCCGACCGTACTGCTTTTTGATTGCGTTAAGGTTGCCCTGAAGAACTGTCTTTGAGCGGTCAAGTATGGTGATATTTGTGCAGAACTCCTCGACGGTAGCCATCTGGTGGCTCGACATGATAATGTACTTGCCCTTGGCTATTTCGTCGCGGATAATTGACTTGAACAGGTCGGTATTGACCGGGTCAAGGCCGGACATCGGCTCGTCGAGCACCAACAGCTCGGGGTCTGAGAGCAGGGTTGTTATGAGCTGGATTTTCTGCTGATTCCCCTTTGAGATCTGGTCGGCCTTCTTTGAGGACAGGAGAATTTCACCAGAGGCACCTGTACCCCGCGAGAAAAACGACCTTTTGGCCGGCTTTGTAGGATAAAGATACTCATCGACGTCAAGCCGCCGCGACCAGTAGCGTATACGCTTTTTGGCCTCGGCTTTGTCGACCCCGCGCAACTGGGCGAAATAAATCAGCTGGTCAAGCAGGGTATATTTGGGATACAGCCCCCGCTCCTCGGGGAGATAGCCGATATTGCAGGTAGCGGTGCTCAGCGGCAGGCCCCTCCAGAGCACGCTGCCCGAATTGCGCGAGAGCATCCCGAGCATCATGCGGATTGCGGTGGTCTTGCCGGCGCCGTTGGTGCCGAGCAGGGCATAGACCCCGGGTTCTTTCATCTCAAAGCTTAGGTTGTCAACGACTGTCTTTGTGCCGTATTTCTTTGACAAATTAGATACTACAAGGCTCATAGCTTATTTACCTTTCGGGTGTTGAAAATGCCGCCACGCGGCCGGTCGGACCTGCCGAAAAGACTTTTTTATGATAACATAATTTCTGTAAAAAATCAAGCAAATATAACCCCGCGGCCGAAACAAAAAAGAACCCCGTCAGGTTCTTTTATATTAATGAGTACTCTCCGAAGCCGCCGGGGGTGAGGTGCACCGCGCTTTTAAATCCGCATTCCCTTGCCATCTCGGCCATTTCGTCGAACATAAAGCCGACAGACCCGGAGTCATGCGCGTCGCTTGAGAGAATAATCCTGCAGCCCAGCTCCTTGAGCGCCTTGAGAATAAAGACGGCCGGATATACCCGGCTGCGGTAACCGCGATTTACCGCCCCAGAGTTGATCTCAAAAATCCTGCAGCCGGCGGCGGCGCTTTTGAGCGCTTCATAGACTACGGCCTTGTACTCCCGGCTCTCCTCGTCAAAAAAGCGTCCCCCCTTGTTGAACTTGGTCACAAGGTCAAAGTGGCTTATAATGTCCGCTCCCGTCCGCTTCGGGATTTCGGCGGCAAGCTCGTAGTATGCCTTGACATACTTTTGCCAGTCGCCGCCGAAGTATTCGCGCACCCCGGCTGTCACCTTTTCAACAGTATAGTCGACCGTAATATAGCCGCCGCCACACACAATCGTGTGCGCCGAGCCGATGATGTAATCATAGCCTTCTGCCGGCCTCTCTGCAAAAACATCCTGCTCGATGCCGAGGTAAATATCAATTTTGCCCCGGTATTTCTCCTTGAGCGCAAGCACCTCGGCCTGGTAAGCCTCGGGCGCCGTCATCCCGAAACCGTCGTCAAACCAAACATACGAATGTCCCGACAGGCCCACAGACTCATATCCGAGTGAGATTGCGGCGGCAATCATCTCCTCGGGTGTACTATTTCCGTCGCAGTATGTCGTGTGCAGGTGGTAGTCTCCCGGAAAGTACATCAGCTCATCTTCTCCTGCTTGACTTTTTTGTCAATCACATGGCGGCTGGCAAGCTCGCGCCGCACATCGTCAATTGAGATCCCCAACTCGACCATGAGAACCATAACGTGGTACGCAAGGTCGGCAATTTCATAAATCGCCTCACGGCGCTCGCGGGCGCAGCCGGCAATTATCACCTCTGCCGACTCCTCGCCGACCTTCTTTAAAATCTTGTCAAGCCCCTTTTCAAAAAGATAGCTGGTATACGAGCCTTCTTTCTTTTCGGTTTTCCGGCCTTTGATAAGCTCATAAAGACTATCAAACGAGAAGGGTTCGTCCGAATCGCACTCGTATATCGTCTCGTTAAAGCAGGAATCGGTCCCGAGATGACAGGCCGGACCGGCTTTCTTCACAAACACCAGCAGCGCGTCGCGGTCGCAGTCGGTCATTATCTTCACTATCTGCTGCACGTTGCCCGATCTCTCGCCCTTGCGCCAGAGAGTCTTGCGCGAGCGCGACCAGAAGCAGGTGCGGCCTTCCTTTATGCTTATCTCAAGGCTCTCGCGGTTCATGTATGCGACGGTTAAGACCGCACGGCTCCCGGCGTCGACCACAACCGCCGGGATAAGGCCGTCCTTGTCAAATTTCAGCGTGTCAATATCTAACATATCCGCTCCTCTATATTCTCACCGGGATGTTTTCACGGGTAAGTGCGGCCTTGAGCGTCTTTATGTCAATCTCCCCGAAGTGGAAAACCGAGGCCGCAAGTCCCGCGTCAACTCCCGGCAGGGTCTTAAACAAAGTAATAAAATCCCCAATGCTTCCGGCACCTCCCGAGGCAATAACCGGCACGTCAACTGCCTCGCAGACCGCCGCGAGCAGCTCGAGGTCAAAGCCGCCCTTGACCCCGTCGGTGTCAATGCTGTTGACCACGATCTCGCCGGCGCCGTTCCCGACGCCGCGGCGCAGCCATTCTATTGCCTCAATGCCGGTATCGTCGCGGCCCCCCCGGGCAAAAACCCGGAAGCTGCCGTCGACCCGCTTGATGTCAACCGAGAGCACCACGCACTGGCTGCCGTAGCGCTTTGCAGCCTCGTAAACCAGAGAGGGGTTTTTTATCGCCCCCGAGTTGACGCTGACCTTGTCGGCGCCGCATTTGAGCACCCGGTCAAAATCGGCAATGCTGTTTATCCCCCCGCCGACCGTGAGCGGGATGAAAATTTTGCGGGCGCACTCGGTCAGAATGTCGGTAAAAATCGCCCGGCCCTCGGCCGAGGCGGTAATGTCGTAGAAAACCAGCTCGTCGGCACCCGAGTCGCTGTAAAACTCGGCGAGGCGGACCGGCGAGGAAACGTCGCGCAGGCCGAGGAAGTTTTTGCCCTTGACCACACGGCCGTCGCGCACGTCAAGGCAGGGGATAATCCGCTTGGTAATCATACTGCCGCCAGCGCCTCCTTGAGATTTATGTCCCCGGTGTACAGCGCCCGGCCGATTATCGCCCCGTAAATCCCGAGCCGTGAGAGGGCGATAAGATCGTCAAGCGTGCTGACACCTCCCGAGGCGATGATATTCATGCTGTATTTTCGGGAAAGCTCCCGGTAAAGCTCACGGTTCGTCCCCCGCATGGCGCCGTCTTTGGAAATGTCGGTGCAGATAATCGTCCCGACGCCGACCTCCTGCAGCCGCTCGCAGAAGGCATGGCAGTCGATATCACTCAACTCGCGCCAGCCGCGAAGCGCCACACGTCCGTCCCGGATATCTACCCCAACCGCGATTTTGTCACCGTAATCGCGCACGGCAGAGCGCAAAAACTCGAAATTCTCAAGTGCCGCAGTGCCGAGTATCACGCGGCCGGCGCCGGCCCCAAGGTATTTTTCAATCTCCGCGCGCGTGCGTATGCCGCCGCCCACCTCGGCAAAAAGGCCGCTTGTCTTAATTATTTCTCTTATCGTCTCAAAATTTGCGGGGCTGCCGTCGCGCGCGCCCTCAAGGTCGACTATGTGAATATTTTTGGCACCGGCCCCGGCAAAACCAAGCGCCACCGCCGCGGGGTTATCGCTGTAAACCGTCATTTGATTGTAATCGCCGTGCAGAAGGCGCACAGCCTTTTTGCCGTACAGGTCAATCGCCGGTAATATTATCATGGCCTGCCTCCTATCTCGCAGAAGGCTCTGAGGATTTCAAGACCCACCCTGCCGCTTTTCTCGGGGTGATACTGGGTTCCGAACACAAACCCCGCGGCATTCTCTACCGACGCGGTGAGCAGCGCGCCGTAATCGGTATATGCGCTGATATATTCCTCGTAGTCGGCGCCGTGATACGAGTGGACAAAATAAACATACTCCCCCTCGCGGGTGTACTTGTAAAGCCTGCTTTTCGGCTTTCCCTCGGGAAAAATAAGCCTGTTCCAGCCGATATGCAGGACCTTCAGACCCTCGCCTATGATATCGCGGATAGGCCTGACGCTGCCGGGTATCAGCCCGAGCCCGCGATGCTCTCCGAACTCAAAGCTGCGCTCAAACAAAAGCTGCATTCCAAGGCAGATTCCGAGCAGCGGCTTGCCGGCCCCGGCCTCCTCGATTATCACCCGGTCGAGCCCGCTCTCTCTCAGCTTTGCCGCGGCGTCGCCGAAAGCCCCGACTCCCGGGAGTATTATACGGTCGGCGCGGCGTATTTTCTCGGGGTCGCCGCTCACCTTTGCAGCCTCGCCTATAAATTCAAGCGAGGAGGCGAGCGAGAACAGGTTGCCGACCCCGTAATCAATAATTACTGTCATATATAGCCTCGATTGCGCTAAAATCACAAAACCCCTTTGCTGGAGGGCACCGCGCCCCCCGTGGCCGGGTCAAATGACACCGCCTGCCTCAGCGCGCGGGCAAATGCCTTGAAGGCGGCCTCAATTATGTGGTGGGTATTCGAGCCGCACAGCGCGCGGATATGCAGGGTCACCCCGGCACGCCGGACAAAGGCCGCAAAGAACTCCTCGACAAGCTCTGTGTCAAAATCCCCGACCCGTGCCGCCACTCCCGGCAGGTCGAGTACCAGCAGGCCTCGCCCCGAGATGTCGACCGCCGCAAGCAGAAGCGCCTCGTCCATCGGCAGGATTATGCTGCCGTAGCGGCATATTCCGGCCTTCTCTCCAATAGCCTCGGCAAAGGCATCGCCCAGCACTATCCCGACGTCTTCGACCGTGTGGTGGTAGTCGACCCCGGTATCCCCCCGGCAGCTCACCGAGAAGCCGAAGCCGCCGTGACAGGCGAAAAGCTCAAGCATGTGGTCAAGAAAACCGCAGCCGGTGTCAATCCCGCAGCTCTCCCCGCCGTCAAGGTTAAGCGAGAGCTGAATTTCGGTCTCGCGGGTCTTCCTGATTTTCTCGCTTTTTCTCATTTTTTATACTCTCCGTCAGTTTATTATCTCGAGAAGTGCGGCAAGGAAGGCTTCCATCTGGCTCTCCGAGCCTATTGTTATGCGGTTGTAATCGGATATGCCGGGGGCGTCAAAATGCCTGACTAATACCCCGCGCCGCCGCAGCTTCTCGTACAGCTCCCTCCCGCCGATTTTGTCGCTTCTTGCAAACAGGAAATTGGCCTTCGAGTCGGTAACCGAAAATCCGAGTGCCCGAAGCTCCGCCTTTACTCTCTCACGGGTTGTAATAATTTTTTTGCAGTTCTCTGTGTAATAGTTCTCGTCTTCAAAGGCCGCAAGCCCGGCAAGCATAGTCAGGCGATTAATGCTGTAGGGGTTGAAGGAATATTTGACCTTATTAAGATAACCTATCAGCTCGGGCGAGCCTATGCCCATGCCGAGGCGCGCCCCGGCGAGCGAGTGCGACTTTGAAAAGGTGCGGGCGACAAGCAGGTTGTCGTATTTTCTGACCAGCCCGACGCAGCTCTCCCCGCCGAATGCGACGTATGCCTCGTCAACTATCACTACCCTCCCGGGGTTGCAGCGGACAATCATCTCTATGTCCGAGACCGGCAGGCAAAGCCCAGTC
Source organism: Clostridiales bacterium (assembly GCA_012727435.1). Taxonomy (GTDB): domain Bacteria; phylum Bacillota; class Clostridia; order Oscillospirales; family CAG-272; genus UMGS1002. Next base: position 99,132 of record JAAYHB010000021.1, read on the forward strand.
GGGGCGTTTGGGTTTGCAATCACAACGTTCCTGCCGACACCGCAAAAATCCTGCGGATTGATACTGAAATCCCTGCCGACCGGGATTTTCAGATAGGGTATGCCGTACATCTCGCAGAGCACTGCATAGAGCCCGTATGTGATGTCCGGGAAGGCAATCCCCCGCCCGGCGTCGCAGAAGGCTAAAAAGGCGAAGTTCAAAAGCTCGTCCGAGCCGTTGGTGAAAATCAGATTCTCAGGTTTTACCCCAATCGACGCCGCGGCCGCCGCGACAAGCTCTGTGCATGCCGGGTCGGGGTAGAGATTGAGCTTCGCCTCCTCCCCCGAAATCCGCTCGGCCACGCGCGGCGAGGGCGGGAACGGCGATTCGTTTGTATTGAGTTTTATATACTGCATGTCTCGCGGCTGCTCGCCGGGTACATAGGCGCAGAGCGCCGCGATTCGCTCGTTTGCATATTGCTTCATTGCTCACCCGGGGGCTCCGCCCCCGTACTCCCTCTCAGGACTTTTGCCGGGGGCTCCGCCCCCGCACCTCCGCAAAACTTTTCTGGGGGCTCCGCCCCCGGGCCCCCGCTTAAGAACCTTTTTGAAAAAAGGTTCTTAAGAATCTCCAAAAACTTTAAGCATTTTTTACTGAATACCAAGCCCAGCGGCCGACGTTACGGGTTTCGGGCTTCGGAAGTGCCGCTCAGGGAATCCTAATTTTCGGGGTTGTCCTCACACCTGATTGTTATGCTTCTGGCATGTCCGGCCAGCTCCTCCCGCCAGGCAAAGGCCGCGACGTCGACCGCCGCCTCCCGGAGCGCTTCCTCGGTGTAATAGATATACGAGGATTTCTTGACATAGTTGTCGACCGAGAGGGAGCTTGAAAACTTAGCGGTACCCCCCGTAGGCAGGGTATGGTTCGGTCCGGCATAATAGTCGCCGAGCGCTTCGGGACAGTACTTCCCGAGGAATATCGAACCGGCGTTCTGTATGGAATCCAAATACCTCATCGGCTCGTCGACGCAGACCTCAAGGTGCTCGGGCGCAATGCGGTTTGCAATCTCAATCGCCTCCTCAATATTTTCGGTTATAATGATTTTCCCGTTTTTCTCAATCGATGCGCGGGCGGTCTCCTGCCGCGGTAGTACTTCAAGCTGCCGCTCAATTTCTTCCGCGACCCTGCCTGCCAGCTCCTCGCTGTCGGTGACCAGAATTGAGGCGGCCAGCCTGTCATGCTCGGCCTGCGAGAGCAGGTCTGCGGCGACATGCGCCGGGTTCGCGGTCTTGTCGGCGATAATCAGAATCTCGCTCGGCCCGGCAATCATGTCAACTGCGACCTTGCCGAACACCTGCCGCTTTGCCTCGGCAATAAAATCCCTGCCGGGGCCGGCAATCATGTAAACCGCAGGTATGGTCTCTGTACCGTAGGCCATCGCGGCAATAGCCTGCGCGCCCCCGACCTTGAATATCCGGTCGGCGCCGGCAATCTTCGCGGCCGCCAGAATTGCGGGATTTACCTTCCCGTCCCGCCCGGGCGGCGTGCACATGATAATGCTCGGGCAGCCCGCCAGCTTTGCCGGGATAATATTCATCAGCACCGAGGAGGCAAGCGGGGCCGTGCCGCCCGGGACGTAAACCCCGACTCTCTCAATCGGCGTGACCTTCTGGCCGAGCACTATTCCGTCTTTTTCTATGCGGAATCCCTTTCGGATCTGGTTTTTATGATAGGCGCGGATGTTCCCGGCGGCCCGCTCAAGCACCCCTAAAAAATCAGGGTCAAGAGAGGCGGCCGCCTCCTCGGTTTCCGCCCCGCTCACCTCGAGCGAGTCGAGCCTAACCCCGTCAAATTTCTCGGTCAGCTCAAAGAGAGCGGCGTCGCCGTCCTTTCTCACACGCGCGATAATCTCAGCGACCCTACCGGATATATCGGCGGCAGCGTATTCGTTGGAAAAAATCTCGTTTTCGGGTGTGTCTTTATACTTAAGTACCTTTATCATTTTTTATCCTCCCTGCATGCCGCAATCATGCGCACAATCTCGTTTATCTGCGGGTTTTTGAACCTGTAGCTTGCTTTGTTGGCTATCAGCATCGCGCTGATATCTGCTATGACCGAACGCACCTCAAGGTTGTTTTCCCGCAGCGTCGTCCCGGTCTCCACGATATCGACTATCACGTCGGCCAGCCCCAGCAGGGGCGCGAGCTCAATTGAGCCGTTGAGCTTTATGATGTCGATATCCCGCCCTTGGGCGAGGTAATAACCCTTTGCGATGTTCGGGAACTTTGTCGCCACCCTCAGCGTTCTTGTGGCGTCCTCCTCAAAGTCGCGCTTGGCCGCAACCGCCATGCGGCATTTTCCGATGCCAAGGTCGAGCAGCTCGTAAACGTCGGGGCTGTATTCAAGCAGGATATCCCGCCCCACGACCCCGAGGTCGGCTACCCCGCGCTCGGTGTAGATAGGAACATCGGTCGGCTTTACCAGAAAATATCTGACCCGGCACTCGCTGTCCTCAAAGACCAGTTTTCTTGTATCACTCAAAATTCCGGGGCAGCCGTATCCGGCGTCCTCGAATATCTTATATGCACTCTCACCCAGCCTTCCCTTCGGCAGGGCTATACTCAAAATATTGTTCAACTTGTCTTATCCTCCGGCATAATGCCCTCGATTTTGACTGCCTCGCGCCATGTAATGCCGTTTTCGGGCACCCTGCTCACCGCCAGAACGCTCTTTCCCTCAAGCCTGAGCCTCTGCACCGCCCGGGCTACGCTCACCCCGTCGTGCTCCCCGCAGACCAGCAGCACGTCGACGTCATATTCGCGCTTCGGCTGGGGCAGCAAGTCGAGCAGGTCAAGATAAATGGCAAAGCCAATAGCGCCGCCGGGTTTGCCGAATTTGCGCAGCAGCCTGTCATACCGCCCGCCCGAGAGCACCGCAGATGGGATACCCTCGATATAGCCGCAGAATGTCACGCCGTTGTAGTAATTCATGTCCCCGGTGTGCGAAAAGTCAAGGTTCACGCGCCCGGCGCAGCCTGTCACCTCAAGTATTTCATATATGCCGCGTATTTCATCCAGCGCGGCATCTGTCGCTTCATTCACCGACAGCGCCCTGAGCTGGGGCATTGCCGTCTTGAACGGGCCGTACACCCCGGTGAGCCTGACCAGCCGCTCGGCCAGCCCGGCCTCTGCCCCGCATTCGTCACAGACCGCGCGGACGCCTGCCGCATTTTTGCCGTTAATGAACTTTATCAGCCCCTCGCGCGCCGCGCCGTAAATCCCGGCAAGGTCGGCAAGCGCCGATATTATGCCCATGTGCGATATGTCAAGGATGTAGTTTTCATCAATCACAGAGAGACTCTGCGCCGCAAGCGAGATGACCTCGCCCATCTGGTACAGGCCGATGTCCCCGATACACTCGAGCCCGAGCTGCATTATCTCCTTGAAATCCGAATTGCTCTTCGGCTTTCTGTAAACGTTTTCAAGGTAGAAAACTTTTTCCTGATCCCTGCCCGTGGCGGCCGCGTTCTTGACTATCGAGAGGGTGACGTCGGGCTTGAGCGCCATGAGTTTACCGTCCGAGCCGGTAAAGGTGATTATGCTGTCGTCAATAAGAAAATCCCGGTTTGCGGCGTAAAGGTCGTATTCCTCAAACCGGCTCATTTTATATTGCCGATAGCCGTATCCCGAATATATCTCCCGGCACACGGCGCTGACCCTCTCGGAATTGCTGAAGTATCTGATTTTCTCCTCCATGGCGGCTCCTTTTTTTCCAGTCCGGCGGCCTCCGGCGTTGAAATCCCCGCCCCGGCAGCTTTATGTCTTAAAGATCGATGCCGGTATTTTATCACAGAATATAAGGTTTGTCAATGCTTTAATTAGATAAAGCGATAATGAACTAAAGCAAAGTTGTTGTACATTATCCATAAAACCGGGGCTGTCACATCAGATTCCGCAGCTTCATTTTATCGCGTATGATTATAACCCCGCGTTCAAGCTCGACGGCGCCGCTTGCGGCCAGCCGCCCGAGGGTGCGCGACACAACCTCGCGCGCCGTGCCGACATACCGGGCTATCTGCTCGTGCGTGGTCTTGATCCTTGTCGTCCCCATGCGGTCGGATTCCCGGTATATGTAAGCCGCAATCCTGCGCTCTGCGCTGACCTGAAGCATATTCTGCATATTCGACACGACATCGCAGAAATGCCGGACAATAAGCCGGCGCAAAAACCTCTCGGCCTCGATGCTGGTCTTGCAGACATCCAAAAGCGCCTGCGAGTCAATAATATAAAGGTCTGCTTCGGTTTCTGCATTGATATATACCGGAAAACCGATGTTCTCCATCACGGGCAGCGAGGACAGCGCACAGCAGTCTCCGGCAAAAAGTCTGAGCAGCACAAACTCCCGCCCCTCCTCCGAGACGGTGTAGATATACGCGCGGCCCCGGCGCAGTATGATAAACCCGAAATCCCCGACACCGTCGTGTATGACCAATCCCTTTTTATAACGCACCGCGCGGGTACTACTGAGCAGCCGGTGCCGCTGTAACTCACTCAGGCTGTTCCAAAAATCAAGCCGGCCCCGCAGATATTCAGCTCTGGTATCGTTCATCGGTTTTCTCCAAAAAATAATGCAGCACCGTCGCCCCGGCGCCGATATTTTCCATTAAAATAATTATACTACGATTTTTTTATGTGTCAACATCACATTTTGCGGAACTAAGAACCGCATATGTTTTCTTCGGGGGCGCCGCCCCCGAACCCCCGCTCAAGACCCTTTTTGAAAAAAGGGTCTTGAGAATTCCCAAAAACTTTTAAAACCTTTATCACAAATAAAGGAGCGCGGGCTTCAATCCGCGCTTTACTGCCATTGGTTTGCTGATTGACTTGGGAAGGGAGAACGAGCGGGCGACCGCAGGTCGCCCCTACAAATATGGAATATTTTTTGCAAATGCCAGACACAAAATAAGCAGCAAAAAGCGGGAAGCCATATGCCTCCCGCTCTCTTTATTCATCAAGATACCTGCAGGCCGCAAGGGCTGCCACCGTGCCGTCGGCAACCGCCGTGGTAATCTGCCTTATACGCTTCCTCCGGCAGTCCCCGGCGACAAACACGCCCGGGGTTTTTGTGGTACAGCTCTCGTCCGAATCGAAATAACCCTCTTCATCAAGCCCGGCGACATCCTTGAATGCTTCGTTTTCAGGCTCGAGCCCGATTGAAACGAACACCCCGTCGACATTCAGCTCTCTCATCCCGCCCTGCTCGTCACGCAGGTAGATTCCTTTGAATGCCTCGTCGCCGATAATGCTGTCGACAACATAACCGTACATTATCTCAACGTTAGTCCGTCCTCTTACCTGCTCTGCAAGCTTTTCCTCGCCGGTAAGGACCTTGAGGTTCTGGATTATTGTCACGCGCTCGCAGCTCTCCGAGAGCATCAGCGCACTCTGCAGCGCCGAGTTGCCCCCGCCTATCACCGCTACCCGGCTGCCTGCATAGAACGCGCCGTCGCAGACCGCGCAGTAGGAAATCCCTCGCCCGATAAAGTCCTCCTCGCGCTCCACACCGATGCGCCGGTGGCGGCAGCCTGCGGCAATTATCACGGCGCGCCCGCGGTATTCGCCGCTCTCGCCGGCAACCGTCTTTGTCCCGTCGGGGTTCAGTTTTATGCCGGTCACGGTGTCGACTTCTACCTCGGCACCCAGCGATGTCGCCTGCTCGAGCATCATGTCGGCAATCTCGCTGCCGCTCGCGCTCTTTACCCCGGGATAGTTTTCGACCCTCGGGGAATAGGTCATCTGCCCGCCGAAGGCAGACTTTTCAATTATGAGCACCTGCTTTGCCGCCCGGCAGGCATAAATCGCCGCGGTGAGTCCGGCCGGGCCTCCGCCGACGATTATTATGTCATACATACGGCACATCCTCCTTTATGGCTATGTACCGCATATTACTTCTGGTCGATGAATTTTTTAATCTCGCCAAGGCCGACCAGTATCCCGGATTCGCCGTCTTTATTTACTACCAGGGTAGGCACCTGCTTTATCCCGTATGTCCCGACCAGCGCCGAATTTTTCTTGTCGTCGGCCAGAACCTCATCATAAGCGACCCCCGCGCGTTCAAGCAGCAGCTTCACCGTCCGGCAGTTAGGGCAGGTGCGGGTGGTGAAAAGCAACAATTTTCCTTCAGACGCGGCAGGTTTTTTAGTCTGTGCAAAGGCCGTGTCCCTCGGAGCCGAGCGGTAATGCTCCTCGCAGCTTGCGCCAAAATCGCTGTGCCCGTATATCGAATGGTCGACATTATATGTTTTGCGGTCTTTGTACTCCTGCGCCTTCCCGTAGTTCCAGTTCTTAATCGGACGGTAGTAGCCGGTAATGCGGCTGTAAACCTCGGTCTCCTCGTGGCAGTCGGGGCAGTAATGTACCTCTCCCGCCAGATACCCGTGGTTCTTGCAGATTGAATATGTCGGGGTGATGGTATAATAGAGCAGCCGGTAGTTTTCGGCAATTTTTCTCACCAGATTTGCCGCCGCCCTCCAGTCGGGCAGCCGCTCGCCGATGAAGGCATGGAAGACCGTGCCCGAGGTGTAGAGTGTCTGAAGCTCGTCCTGTATGTCAAGGGCACAAAACAGATCGTCGGTATACCCGACCGGTAGGTGCGAGCTGTTGGTATAATAGGGGGTTCCGTTCTGATTGGCGGTGATTATATCCGGGAAGCGCTCCTTGTCGTGCTTTGCGAGCCGGTAGGAGGTCGACTCTGCCGGCGTTGCCTCAAGGTTGTAGAGGTCGCCGTACATCTCCTGGTAGTCGGCGATCTTCTCAAGCATATGGTTGAGCACTTCTTTGGTGAACTCCTGGGTTTTGGGGTGGGTCAGGTCGGCGCGCAACCACTTGGCGTTGAGGCCGGCTTCGTTCATCCCGACAAGCCCTATGGTTGAGAAGTGATTGTCAAAAGTGCCGAGATAGTGCTTTGTGTAGGGATAGAGACCCTGCTCGAGCAGCCGGGTTATAACCGTCCGCTTTACCTTGAGCGAGCGCGCCGCGATGTCGAGCAGCCGGTCAAGCCGCCTGAAGAAATCCTCTTTGTTCTCGGCAAGATAGGCGATTCTCGGCATGTTTATGGTGACGACCCCGATAGACCCGGTGCTCTCGCCCGAGCCGAAGTACCCGCCCGACTTCTTGCGCAGCTCGCGCAGGTCAAGCCGCAGGCGGCAGCACATCGACCGCACGTCGCCCGGCTTCATGTCCGAGTTGATGTAGTTTGAGAAATAAGGGGTGCCGTATTTGGCGGTCATCTCAAAGAGCAGTTTGTTGTTCTCGGTCTCCGACCAGTCAAAGTCGCGGGTTATTGAATATGTCGGGATGGGGTACTGGAACCCCCGCCCGTTGGCGTCGCCCTCGAGCATGATTTCAATAAAGGCGCGGTTTATCATATCCATCTCGCGCTTGCAGTCGCGGTATTTGAAGTCGCGCTCGCGCCCGCCGACAATGCAGTTCTGGTCGGCAAGGTCATCCGGCACCGTCCAGTCAAGCGTTATGTTGGTAAAGGGCGCCTGCGTACCCCAGCGCGAAGGCGTGTTGACTCCGTAAACGAAGGACTGTATGCACTGCTTGACCTCTTTGTATGTGAGGTTGTCCACCTTGACAAAGGGGGCAAGGTAGGTGTCAAAAGAAGAAAAGGCTTGCGCGCCCGCCCATTCGTTCTGCATTATGCCGAGGAAGTTGACCATCTGGTTGCAGAGGGTCGAGAGGTGCGCCGCCGGCGAGGAGGAAATCTTGCCGGGGACACCGCCGAGCCCTTCGGTGATGAGCTGGCGCAGCGACCAGCCGGCGCAGTAGCCGGTAAGGTAAGACAGATCGTGTATGTGGAGGTCGGCGTTCCTGTGGGCATTGCTGATCTCGTCGTCATAAATTTCCGAGAGCCAGTAATTCGCGGTGATGGCGCCAGAGTTCGACAAAATAAGCCCGCCCACCGAATAGGTGACTGTCGAATTCTCCTTCACCCGCCAGTCGGTTTCCTTGAGATAGCTGTCTACTACGTTTTTGTAGTCGAGATAGGTATTCTTCATCTGGCGTAGTTTCTCGCGCTGGCGGCGGTAGAGGATGTAGGCCTTAGCCACGTCGGCATACCCGGCCTTACTGAGCACCTCCTCGACGCTGTCCTGAATATCCTCGACGGCAATCAGCCCGTCTTTTATCTTGGGCTCAAAGTCGGCCGTGACCTTGAGCGCCAGAAAATCTATAATATCGGGATTGTACTGCTTCTGCTTGGCCTCAAATGCCTTTATTATCGCGGCGCTTATCTTATTGATGTTGAAATCGACGATTTTTCCGTCTCTTTTGATTACCTGATACATTTCTCCCTCCGTTGACATTGCCGGCGCTATTGTCCCCTTATCTCTGCCCCGGGGATGTAACGCCTCACTATTTCCAAAAATTCTCTCATTTTCTCCCGGCCAAAGCCCTCGAGTCCCGGGGCTACCAGATTTCCCGAATCGACAAATTCCTGCAGAAAGTAGCGCTTCGCCCCTCTGAGCCACCTGCCGATTTCATGGAAATCCTGCTCCTCGTGAAAGCCCCTGACCACCGTTGTCCTGAACTCATAGTCAACCCTGCCTGCCTTGCCGCACTCGATCAGCAGCGCGGCGCTCTCCTCAACCGGCCGGGTGTCAAAATCGACCACCCCGACCGTCATCGCGTACTTTGCGGGCGAGTTTTTGATGTCCATCGCAATGTAATCGACACACCCCTCGTCAATCAGCCCGCGCAGCACCCGGGGCAGGGTTCCGTTGGTGTCAACCTTGACCAGATAGCCGAGCTTCTTTATCTCCCGGACAAGCCAAGGCAGCTCGGGGTCAAGCGTAGGCTCGCCGCCGGTGATACAGACCCCGTCAAGCAGCCCCCGGCGCTTTTTAAGATATGCAAAGACCTCTTCGATGTCAATCTGCCCGGCCTTGCCGGGGCAGAGCACCAGCGGGGCGTTATGGCAAAACGGGCATCTTAGGTTGCAGCCGGCAAGAAAGACCGTGGCGGCCGTTATCCCGGGATAATCAAGAAGCGTCAGCTTCCGAATTCCGCCGACCACCATATTCATCCCTCCCGCCGCCGGCGGCGGCAAAATACCGATTTCCGTCCCTGCCGGACGGTGCCGGCCCGAAAATTCGAGCTAAAACGACACCGAAGCAAAGGGCGAGCGAGCATATTATATCACTCTTGTTTTTCGGTTTTCTGTGACTAAATCACATTAATCACAATATATATGGTTTTTTTGTATTCTTCGGCACAATATATAGTTTCGGTCCTTCTTTTTTGGTCATTTCCGCCTAAAGGCCCTTGGTGCCGCCGCAAAACACGGCGACACAGAGCGACAAATCCCAAAGCGCCCCGCCCGTCAGATACGTATTGACTTTTATATATAAAAGTGATATTATAGTAAAGTAAAATGCCCTCTTGGACTATTATTTTTGCAATTTCTGCAATTATCCGGACCATTCGGATTTGAAAATTCCGAAAAACCGCTTTTAGTCTTTCACAATAAAAGCCGCCGCCGGCGGCAGGGAGTCTGTATGAAAGACATTATCCGCGTCGCGGCCGCAGTGCCGCGGGTCGTGCCCGGCAATGTTGACTTCAACCTTGCCGAAACAATAAAATATATCCGGGCGGCAAAGGAAAAGCAGGTAAGGCTCCTGGTCTTCCCCGAGCTGGGGATAACAGGATATACCTGCGGGGATTTGTTTTTTTGCGAAAACCTGCTTTTCGCCGCGCAGGACGCCCTGCTGTCGCTTGAGAAGGAGGCCGAGGACATAGCCTTTGCGGTGGGCGCGCCGCTGCTCGTCGCCGGCCGGCTCTGCAACTGCGCTTTTTTCTTTGCAGGAGGGCATCTTCTCGGCGTTGTACCCAAGCTCTACCTCCCCAATTACCGCGAGTTTTCCGAAAAACGCTGGTTCTGCTCGGGCTTTGATGTTCCCGCCGACAGCGTGGTCATCGGAGGGCGCCGCTTCCCCTTCGGGCAGGGGCTTGTCTTTGAGGGCGAGGACGGGGTGTCTGTAGGCATTGAAATCTGCGAGGACCTCATGGCCCCCATTCCGCCGAGCTCATTTCTGGCACTCGGCGGCGCGAATATAATCCTCAATCTCTCGTCGAGCAGTGAGGCGGCAAAAAAGCACGAGTACCGCCGCTCGCTGGTCGTCGGCCAGTCGGCCCGCCTGCTTGCGCTTTATATCTATGCCTCCTCGGGCTTCGGGGAGTCGGTTGCCGACTATGTCGCCTCGGGTCACTCGATAATCGCCTCGGGCGGCATCCGCCTTGCCGAGAACAAAGATTACGTCGACAGCGGCAATATGATATATGCCGACTCCGACCTCGGCTGCAACATGGCCGACCGGCGCAGGTGCTCAAGCTTCTCTGACGCCGCGCTCTACAATGATGTTTTCAGGAAAATCAGATATATCCGTGAAGCCGGACTCAGGTTTACCTGTGACAACCCGCCTGCCGACGCGCTGCGGCTCAGCCGCTATCCCTTCGTACCCGAAGACGAGACATCCCTGCGCGAGCGGGTGTCGCAGCTCTTTGAAATGCAGATCGCAGCCCTCTCGCGGCGGCTTGAGACCACCGGCCTGCGGCCGGTTATCGGGGTCTCTGGCGGGCTGGACTCGACCCTTGCGCTGATGGTCTCAATCGCCGCGGTCGAAAAACTCGGCCGTCCGGCCTCAAACGTGCTGGGGATAACCCTCCCCTGCTTCGGGACAAGCTCCGCCACCCTCGACAATGCCATAAAGCTGATGGAGGCCCTTGGCGTCGAAACCCGGACTATCAATATTTCAGAGAGCGTCAGGCAGCACTTCAGGGACATCGGGCACCCCGGCGACGTCTATGATATAGCATACGAGAACGCCCAGGCACGCGAGCGCACGCAGGTGCTCATGGATATCTGCAATATGACCGGCGGACTTATGGTCGGACCGGGAGATATGTCGGAGCTGGCGCTCGGTTGGTGCACCTTTGGCGGCGACCATATGAGCATGTACGCCCCTAATGCTTCGCTGCCCAAAACCTTAATCCGCCAGATGGTAAGATGCCTTGCCGACACCGACCGGTTCTCGCCGGCGCGCGAGGCGCTCATGCAAGTCGTCGGGCAGCCGATTAGCCCCGAGCTGATCCCGCCGGATGCCGACGGCGACATCTCGCAGAAAACCGAAGACATCATCGGCCCGTACGAATTGCATGATTTCTTCCTTTATTATCTCATACGATACGGCTTCGGTCCGGCCAAAATTTTTGATCTGGCCTGCCGGGCCTTCGGCAGTGATTTTTCAAGCCGTAAGATAAAGCACTGGCTCAAAGTGTTCTTCACCCGCTTCTTTGGCTCCCAGTTCAAACGGAGCTGCACGCCCGACAGCGTGATGATGGGGAGCGTCTTCCTCTCCCCGCGCGGCGGCTGGAACATGCCCTCCGACGCCGACGGCACCCTCTGGCGCCGGGAGATCGAAAGACTGTAAATTATCGCAGGGCTCCGCCCCTGAAACCCCGCCGGGGGAACTTTTTGAAAAAAGTTCCCCCGGACCCCCTCAAAAACTTTCCTAAAAAATACTTGGCAAAGCTTTATTTGCAAAGGCTGAACTGAAGTTCTCCGGACGCTGAAGTTCCAATATTGCTGATAAAAGGTTGAAAAGTTTTGGGAATTCTTAAATCCTTTTTTCGAAATGGGTTTTAAGCGGGGGTTCGGGGGCGGAGCCCCCGTAAAAATAACACCAAGGAGTTTACCGTGAAAAAACTGATGATAGGCAACGAGGCGGTGGCCCGCGGGCTGTACGAAGCCGGATGCGCGGTTGTATCCTCATATCCCGGGACACCGTCCACCGAGATAACCGAATACACCGCAAAATACGACAAAATATACTGCGAGTGGGCGCCGAACGAGAAGGTGGCGCTTGAGGTCGCCTACGGCGCCTCGCTGTGCGGCCGCCGGGCCGCCTGCGCGATGAAGCACGTGGGACTGAATGTCGCAGCCGACCCGCTCTTCACCCTCTCATACACCGGAGTCAACGGGGGGCTTGTAATCTGCGTGGCAGGCGACCCGGGAATGCACTCCTCACAAAACGAGCAGGACTCAAGGCATTACGCGATTGCCGCAAAGGTCCCGATGCTCGAGCCGGCAGACTCTGCCGAGTGCCGCGACTATGCCGCGCTTGCCTTTGAGCTCTCCGAGAAGTTCGACACGCCGGTGCTGCTCCGCCTCTCTACCCGGGTATCGCACTCCCAGAGCATAGTCGAGCCGGGCGAGCGGCGCGAAATTCCCCCGCGCGAATACATAAAAAACCCGCAGAAAAACATAATGATGCCAGCCTTTGCAAGACTCCGTCACCCGCTGGTCGAGAAACGGACGGCTCTGCTCACCGAATATGCCGAAAACTCCCCTTTGAACCGGGTTGAGATAAACGACTCCGAGCTGGGAATAATAACATCGGGCATCTCATACCAGTATGTCAAGGAAATCTTCGGAGACAGCGCCAGCATACTCAAGCTCGGCATGGTGCACCCCCTCCCCGACCGCCTTATACGCGAATTTGCGTCATCGGTAAAGCGGGTCGTTGTGATTGAGGAACTTGACCCGGTGATAGAAAACCACTGCCGGGCTCTGGGAATCAGGGTTGTGGGCAAGCAGTTATTTTCAAGCGTCGGGGAGTTCTCACAGGACACCATAAAAAAAGCCTTCGGAATCGGCAGGGATCCAAACCCCGACTTAAAACTGAACCTGCCGGAGCGCGTGCCGGTGTTATGCCCCGGCTGCCCCCACAGGGGAATCTTCTACGCTCTCGCCAAAAAAAAGGTGACCGTGCTCGGCGACATAGGTTGCTACACGCTCGGCGCCGGCAAGCCGCTTTGTGCCATTGACTCGGTGCTCTGCATGGGAGCCTCTGTCTCGGGGCTCCACGGCTTCAACAAGGCCGGCGGCAAAGAGACCGAGGGAAGGACGGTCGCGGTTATCGGCGACTCGACCTTCGTGCACTCGGGTATTACCGGGCTGATAAACATCGCATACAATGCAACAAACTCAACGGTAATAATCCTTGACAACTCTATAACCGGAATGACCGGTCACCAGCATAACCCGCTCTCTGGTTATAACCTTAAGGGCGACCCGGCGACAAAAATCGACCTTGAAGCCCTTTGCCGGGCGATAGGCATCAGGCGGGTCCGCGTGGTCGACCCCCACGACCTTGAAGCCTGCGACGAGGCGCTGAGGGAGGAACTTGAGGCAGAGGAGCCGTCGGTCATAATCGCCCGCCGCCCCTGCGCGCTGCTCAAATATGTCAAGGCAAAGCCGCCTTTGAAAATTGATGCCGATGCCTGCCGCGGCTGCCGCGCCTGCATGAGACTTGGTTGCCCTGCCATAAGCTTTGCTGATAACAAGGCAAAAATTGATACAACGCTTTGTGCCGGCTGCGGGCTGTGCGGCCAGCTCTGCAAATTCGACGCGATAGGAGACGATGAGACGACATGAAAACCACAAACATTATGATAGTCGGCGTCGGGGGGCAGGGCTCGCTGCTCGCCAGCAAGCTGCTCGGCCATCTTCTGGTCGGCGAGGGCTATGACGTCAAGGTATCGGAGGTCCACGGGATGAGCCAGCGTGGCGGCAGCGTGGTCACATATGTCCGCTTCGGGGACAAGGTATATTCGCCGGTCATCGGGCGGGGCGAGGCCGATTTCATAGTCTCCTTTGAAAAACTCGAGGCCGCGCGCAGGGCGGGCTGCATTGCAGAGGACGGCATAATAATCACAAACACTCAGGAAATCGACCCGATGCCGGTAATCACCGGCGCCGCCGTATACCCGCACGACATACTCGAGCAACTTAAAACCAAAGGGATCGGGGTTGACGCCATCGACGCCCTGGCGCTTGCAATCGAGGCCGGTTCAAAGAAGGCGGTCAACATCGTGCTCCTCGGCAGGCTTGCAACCTATCTTGACATACCGGCAGAAAAATGGCTCTCGGCAATCGAGAGCTGCGTCGCACCGAGGTTTGTCGAGCTGAACAAAAAGGCCTTCAGCCTCGGGTATAACTCCAGATAAAAACTCGGACTTGTGAAAGGATGCCGAACTCATGGCAAATCAGATATACTGGCAAAAGGAAATTGAGACCGCTTCCCGCGAGCAGATTTATGCCTGGCAGAGCGAGCGGCTTGTCAGGACGGTCAGGCGGGTTTACGAGAGAGTGCCGCTCTACCGGGAACGCATGGACGCCGCGGGTGTAAAACCCGAGGACATCAGGGGCATTGAGGATTTACCGAAGCTCCCCTTCACGCAAAAGCAGGACCTGCGCGATACATACCCTTACGGAATGTTCGCCGTGCCGATGGACGAGGTCGTGCGGCTACATGCCTCAAGCGGCACCACCGGCAAACAGATCGTAGTCGGGTATACAAAGCATGACCTTGATATATGGGCCGACACCTGCGCCCGCCAGCTCTGCGCGGTCGGGGCCAAAAAGGGTGACAAAATCCATATCTCATACGGCTACGGCCTTTTTACCGGAGGGCTGGGGCTGCACGGCGGCGCCGAGAAGCTCGGGGCGACGGTCATTCCGGTCTCCTCGGGCAACACAGCCCGGCAGATTACCATAATTGAAGACTTCGGCTCGGACATTATCTGCTGCACGCCCTCATATGCGATGTATATTGCAGAGGAAATGGAGCGGATGGGGGTTGACACCAGCCGGCTGCGCCTGCGTGCCGGGATTTTCGGGGCCGAGCCCTGGACCGAGGAGATGCGCCGGCAGCTTGAGCAAAAGCTGAACATCAAGGCATACGATATCTACGGGCTCACCGAGATAATCGGCCCGGGCGTCGCCTACGAGTGTTCCGAGCAGCGCGGGATGCACGTCAACGAGGACCATTTCATCATTGAGATAATAAACCCCGAGACAGGCGAGCCTCTGCCGGAGGGCGAGCAGGGCGAAATCGTCTTTACCTGCATTACAAAAGAGGCATTCCCGCTCATCCGTTTCCGCACGCGCGACATAGGTGTAATATCACACAAACCCTGCTCCTGCGGGCGCACGTTCGTGCGGATGTCAAAGCCGCGCGGGCGCACCGACGACATGATAATCATCCGGGGAGTCAATGTCTTCCCGTCGCAGGTCGAGTCGGTGCTGCTCAAGCTCGGGTTTGCCCCGAACTACCAGCTTGTAGTCGACCGGAAAGGCAGCCTTGACACGCTTGAGGTGAAGGTCGAGATTACCAACGAGGCCTTTGACGACGTGACCACGTCGCTCTCAAATCTAGAGCATAAGATATCGGAGGAGATAAAAAACCTGCTCGGCGTCACCGCCAAGGTCACGCTCGTCGCCCCGAATTCAATCGCCCGCTCGGAGGGCAAGGCAAAGCGGGTAATTGACAACCGCAAACTGCACGACTGACGGCAGGCGGCTATTTTAATAAATTTGCAGGAGGATATTGAGTTATGACCGTAAACCAGCTTTCGGTTTTTGTTGAAAACCGGCAGGGCGCGCTATCAAGGATTACCGATATCCTCGCGGAGGCGGGGGTGGATATCCGCGCGATGTCGCTTGCCGAAACGCAGAATTTCGGGGTGCTCAGGCTTATTGTCAACGACACTTCGGCGGCAGAGGCTGCGCTGAAAAAAAACAATATCGTATTTCACATCACGCAGGTGGTGGCCGCCGCGGTCGAGGATAAGCCGGGAGGGCTGGCAAAGATTCTCCGCATACTCTCGGAAAACGGGATTGACATTTTGTATATGTACGCTTTCGTCGCCGCGCCCGGGAACTATGCCGCGGTAGTGCTGCGCATAAGCAGCGCGGTGCGTGAGAAAGCTATTACCCTGCTGACAGAGGCGGGGGTCAGAATTCTCGGTGGCGACGACATTGTCCCGAAAGCCCCGTAAAAGGGTGCGGGGCAGAGCCCCGCTTTGTGCTCCATATTTGCCGGTAAACTGATGGCAGCAGAGCACGGAATGTGGGGCCCGCGCCACGATATTTGCGATTTGGTTTATAAGTTTTTGGAGATTCATAAGAACCTTTTTTCAAAAAGGTTCTTATGCAGGGATCCGGGGGTAGCGCCCCCGGAGTAAAATAAACATTTGAGGTATAGAAATGCACTGGTCGGAGGAATTGGCAAGACAGGTCATTGAGCGCAGGCCGGACAAGGAGGAATACGTCTGCGCCGCAGGAATCAGCCCGTCGGGCTCGATACACATCGGAAATTTCAGGGATGTAGCCACATCTTATTTTGTTGTGCGCGCCCTGCGCAAGCTCGGCAAGCACGCGCGGCTGCTCTTCTCGTGGGACGAATACGACAGAATGAGGAAGGTTCCCGCCAACGTCGCAGCAGTGGCGTCGGGCTTTGAGAAATACATCGGCGCCCCTTATATATCGATACCCAACCCGTTTGACGACGGCGCGCCGAACTACGCCGCGCATTTTGAGCGTGAGTTTGAGGAGGCAATAAAGCAGTTCGGGATTGAGATGGACTACAGGTATCAGGCGTCGATGTACCTCGGGGGAAAATACACCGACAGGATAATCCACGCGCTTCGCCACCGCCTTGAAATATTCGATATCCTCGACTCGTTCCGCACGCAGGAATCCGAGGAGGGTGAGCGCGAGAATTATTATCCGGTAAGCATTTTCTGCCCTGCCTGCGGGCGCGACAGCACGAAAATCACCTCGCTTTCCGAGGACTGCACAAAGGTAACCTATACCTGCGAATGCGGGCATGGGGGTGAGTTCGACTTTCTCCATGAGCACAACTGCAAGCTGGCCTGGAAAGTAGACTGGGCGATGCGCTGGGCTTATGAAGGAGTAGACTTCGAGCCGGGCGGAAAGGACCACGCCAGCCCGAGCGGCAGCTATGCGGTGAGCAGCATTATATCCGAGAAAATATTCGGGTACAAGCCCCCGGTCTTTGCCGGTTATGAATTTATAGGGCTTAAGGGCCTTACCGGCAAAATGTCGGGCTCGTCGGGACTCAATCTCACACCCCAAATACTGCTCAATATCTATCAACCCGAGGTCATCCTCTGGCTTTACTCAAAAACCAAGCCCCAGAAAGCCTTTAATTTCTGCTTTGACGAGGGAATACTGCGCCAGTACCACGAATTCGACAAGATGTACGACGAGGTGGAAAACGGTACCGCCGACGAATACACCCAGGCGATAATGTACAACACAAGAATCGAGGGCCGGAAGATTTACACCGTGCCGATGTCGCTTCTGGTGCAGCTCGGCTCGATTGTCGACTTCAACGTCCCGCTGCTTGAGACGGTTTTTGAAAAAATCGGCATGCCCTACAAATACGAGCATTTTGCCGACCGGCTCGGCCGCGCGCGCTACTGGCTTGAGCAATGCGCCCCCGATCAGGTATATCGCCTGCGCAAGACCCGCAACTGGGAGGTTTATGAGACGCTGAGCGAGGCCGAGCGGCGCGAGATAGAGCTGCTGCACAGCTATATTAAGCGGGGCGGCTACACGCTTGACGAACTGAACACCGAGCTTTATGCCATACCGAAGCGGGTCTTCGGCGAGAATTTGCCGCAGGATGAACTGAAAAAAGTCCAGAGCGCGTTTTTCAGGAATGTCTACCGGCTGCTGCTCGACCGCGAGCGCGGCCCGCGGCTCTATCTCTTCCTTTACGCCATAGACCCGACAAAATACCTCGGCCTGCTTGATTTTTCGACACCAAAAACCGAGGCCGAGAAGGCTGCCGGGCTGCCGGACGAGCCCGAGGAGAAAAAAACCGAGCCCGAAGAAGCAGCCGGGCAGCAATACGGCGAGCCTGACCCGGTCGCACCTATAAAGGGGCAGATCGGCATCGACGACTTCAACAAGCTCGACCTGCGCGTCTGCAAAATCATCGCCTGCGACGAGGTCCGCAAGTCGCACAGCTGCTACAAGCTCACGCTTGACGACGGGATAGGCAAGCGGACTATAATGTCAAGCATTAAGAGCTATTACAAGCCCGAGGAGCTTGTCGGTCGGAAGATAATCGTGGTCGCCAATCTCAAGCCTACACGAATTGTCAATATCACTAGCGAGGGAATGCTGCTCGCCGCCACAAACAGCGCCTGCGGCTGCAGGGTCGTGTTTGTAGACGACGCCGTTCCCTCCGGAACCGCAGTAAAATAAGCATAAGCATAAAAGACGGCCGCCGGCATATAGCCGGCGGCCGTCTTTTTTATAAAATACGTAGCTTTATTTGCCCTGACCGAATACTTCCTCGGCAATCTTCACAGCACCCGTGGCGTCGGGGGCGTAATAATCGGCGCCTATCGATTTTGCGTACTCCTCTGTCAGCACCGCACCGCCTACCATGATGCGGCAGTCCGGGACCTCCCGGCGCAGCACCTTTATGGTCTGCTTCATGGCCGGCAGGGTAGTGGTCATCAGCGCGCTCAGCCCGACTAGCCGGACATTGTTGTCCTGTGTCGATTTGAGTATTGTTTCATATGAAACATCGCGTCCGAGGTCAATGACCTCATATCCGTAGTTTTCAAGCAGGAGCTTCACGATATTCTTGCCGATGTCGTGTATGTCGCCCTTGACGGTGGCGAGAATTATCTTTCCCTTTGTGCCGCAGCCGGCTTTCATTATTGCCCTGACCTGCCCGAAGGCGGCGGTCGCGGCTCCGGCGCTCATAAGAAGCTGCGGCAAAAATATCCTTTTCTTCTCAAATTCCTCGCCGACCCAACCGAGGGCGGGTATGATATGCCCGTTTATAACTTCCAAGGCATCGTTAGTTTTGAGGAGCTCGACGGCGGCGTCTTGTGCGGCGGCCTCCATGCCCCTCACTATCGCCTGATAGAGCTCCGAGTGGCCGCCGCCCGGCCCGACGGCGCCGCCGGCGGGCGCCCCGGCTGCCGGCGCAGCCGGCGCCGGGGCAGACGCCGCCTGCCCTGACCCCGCTTCACTTTTGGCAGCATTTTTTGCAAAATCAATAAATTCCGAGAAATTCTCGTCCTTGCCTGAGAGCGCAAGATATGCACGGTAGGCCTTCTGAATCTCGGCTGAGTTGGGATTAACAATCGCCAGCGACAGCCCGGCATAAAGCGCCATTGTAAAGAAGGCCGAATTGAGGGTGTCTCGCATCGGCAGCCCGTATGAGACATTGGAAATGCCGAGCAGTGTGTGTATTCCCATATCGATCAGTGCGGCAACGGTCTTGAGTGTTGCCAGCGCGGCGGAAGGGTCGGCGCTCACAGACATCGCCAACGGGTCGATTACAATTCTATTGGGGCTGATTCCATGCTTTTCAGCCTCGGCGATGATTTTTTCGGCAATCTTAAGTCTTCCGGCAACATCGGCAGGTATCCCGTCGTCGTCAAGCGTCAGCCCGACCAGCACCCCGCCGTATTTTTTTGCCAGCGGCAGAACAGACGCAAGCGACTCGGACTTGCCGGATACGGAGTTGATAAGCGGAACTCCGCAATAGGCCCGCAGCGCGCGCTCCATCGCCGCCGGGTTTGAGGTATCTATCTGCAGCGGCAGCTTGGTTATCATCTGCAACTCGGTTATTATAGCCTCAAGCGCCCCGGCCTCGTCAATGCCCGGCAGCCCGGCGTTCACGTCGAGAATGTCGGCCCCGGCGTCGGCCTGCAGCGCACCCTCCTCGGCAATACCGGCATAATCCCCGGCCAGCAGCGCTTCTTTTATCGGCTTTTTTCCGGTCGGGTTGATGCGCTCACCGATAATCAGCGGCCGCCGACCGATGACAAGGGCGTGTGTCGCCGATGAGATCATTGTCAGATTTTTCTCTGTAATCGGCTGTGGGGTTATGCCCTGAGTTGCGCCGACAAGCGCTTTGATATGCTCGGGCGTGGTGCCGCAGCAGCCCCCCAGCCCCCGTGCGCCGGCCTCTGCCATCTCCCTCATGTGCCCGGCAAACCCGGCGGGCGAAACATTATATACCGTTTTGCCGTCGCATATTTGCGGCATGCCGGCGTTCGGCTGGACAATAACCGGCACCGAGGCGTACTTCAGCAACTCCGGGAGTATGCTCTTCATTTTGGTGGGGCCGAGCGAGCAGTTTATCCCGAGCGCCGCGACGCCAAGCCCCTCAAGCAGCGCCACCACGGAAGCCGGGTCGCTCCCGCTCATCATCCGCCCTGACTCATCAAAGACCACCGTCGCCACAACCGGAAGGTCGCAGGCCTCTTTTGCGGCAAGCACCGCGGCCTTGAGCTCATAGATGTCGTTCATGGTCTCTATAAGGATAAAGTCAGCACCGGCCAAAGCACCTGTTCTGACGATCTCTGAAAAGCAGCTTACCGCCTCCTCAAACCCGATTCCGCCAAGCCAGCCCACAACCTTTCCGAGCGGACCGACATCAAGCGCCACCAGAGCGCCGGAATCACGGGCGGCATCCTTCGCGCAGCCTATCCCCGCGCGGATAATATTCTCAAGGCAAAAATCTCCGGACCCGTCACAGTATTTCAGCCGGTTTGCCCCGAAGGTGTTTGCCGTGACAACCTCGGCTCCGGCTTTGATATACTCCCTGTGGATTTCGGTCACAATCTCGGGGCGGGTGATATTCCAGGTCTCGGGCAGCTCTCCGGCCGAAAGCCCGCGGGCCTGCAGCATTGTCCCCATCCCGCCGTCAAAAATTACAAATCCATGATTCAGTTTTTCGGTTATATTCATGTTGTCTCCCGTGCAGTAAAACGTTTTTCTGCTTATTTTATTATGGCCGAAATATTGTCCATCACGCGGGCGGCCACCTCGGGTTTGTTCATTGTATAGATATGTACGTTTTTTATGCCGCTCGCAAACAGGTCGACCACCTGCTCGGTGGCATAGACTATCCCGGCCTGCTTCATCGACTCGGGGTCCTCCCCGAATTTCTCGACAATTTTCGCAAACTTCCGGGGCAGCGTCCTGCCCGATAACTCAAGAATCCGCCTTATCTGCTTTGCATTTGTAACCGGCATAATCCCCGGGTTTACCGGAACGTTTATCCCCTTTGCGGCAAGTTTGTCAAGGAATGCGTAGAATATGTTGTTGTCGAAAAACATCTGAGAGACCAGAAAATCGCAGCCCGCATCTATTTTGATTTTCAGATTATTGATATCATCGTCAAGACTCGGAGACTCGGGATGCCCTTCGGGGTAGCAGGCCCCGCCGACGCAGAAATCGCCGTAGCGCTTTATTTTGGCGACAAGGTCGCAGGCATGTTTAAAATCACTCTTGACGGTCGCCCCGTCGTATTTCGGAATATCACCGCGCAGGGCAAGTATATTCTCAATTCCTGCCGCCTTAATTTCCTCAAGGCTTCTCTCGATCTCCTCCTCGGAGGACGAGATGCAGATGAGATGGACCAGCGGCGTGACCCCGAATTTATCCTGCAGGTTCTTCGCAATGCTGACGGTAAAGCCCTCGGTCGTGCCGCCGGCGCCGCAGGTCACGCTCATGAAGGCCGGGCGAAGGGCGGCTATAGCCTCGGTTGCGCTCCTGACACTCTCGTAATTATTGCTGCTCTTGGGCGGGAATACCTCAAATGACAGGGTGGGCTTGCAGGATGCAAACAGCTTTGTCAGTTTCATACTTGCAGATGTCCTTTCGGAATTTGTGGAGAAAAAATGCCATAAAAATATTCTATGTTGTTGTAAACCGAAAAATTTTATGGTATTATAGACTTACAAAAAATCGGAGTTTATATTATGGCGACACTCGGCTTAAAAGAGCGTCTTTTGGCGGCCCCCTGGCTTGTCGGAACACATATAACCCTGACCGACCCGGCTGTGTCGGCTGTTCTCAGCCGGGCGGGCTTTGATTTTGTCCTGCTTGAGGCAGACAACACCGAGAGCAGCTATACCACCCTGCGCAATCACCTGGCAACCCTCAGGTCGGGCGGCCTGCCGGCTTTGGTCAGGGGTTCGATTATCTGCGAATACCACATAAACCGGGTGCTTGAGCTCGGGCCGGAGGGCATTATCCTACCGGGCATCAACACTGCCGCCGAGGCAGAGCGCGCCGTCTCGATGACCCTCTACCCTCCCGAGGGCACCCGGCGCTTCAACCCGCTGCGCTCGGTAGCATACAAAATTGAAGAGGCATACGAGCTGGCACTCGGCGAGAACCAGAGGCTCTGCCGCATAATACAGCTTGACACAGCAGAGTCACTCAGGAATATTGCCGAAATTGCAGAGGTTGAGAGAGTTGACGGGTTCTTTTTTGCTCCCAGCAGCTTCATCAGGCCGGACGGCAGACCTGAAGCCCTGTACGGCCCCGACACCGAGGAGCTGATAAGCCGTGCGGCAGAGATGCTGCGGCAAAAGAGGATACCGTACGGAGTTTCGCTGCTCAAAACCGGGCCCGGGGTGCTTGATTTTTGGCTGAAACTTGGCGCCTGCATATTTGCCGTCGGCTTCGATGCGGGATACATCGCCGGCGGCGCCCGCGAAAACCTTATTTCGCTGAAAAGCCAATTGCCCCGTCTGACCGAGCATCCGCAAAACTAAACCGGACTGACACGAAACCGGCTTTCGTTAACAAGTTATTTTATCATATAATGCCTTCTATTGCAAGAACGGATATACAAAATACCTGCCGAAAAATCCTCCGGCAGGTACTTTCTTTATTGACGTATATCCTATCAGCCTTTGTCTTCTGGCCTGGGTGCCGTTCTTTTTTCAGAAAAAACACAAATCAGTATGCCTGACGCAACAGCCAGCGCCGCCGCTGCCGCCACCGGTATAAGCCAGGTGTGGTTTTCCTCGATTTTCTCGATTATAAACTCGCTAAAAGACTCCTCGTCCACGTCGGGCGGGGATGAAGTCGAATCCGCTCCGAATACCGGCACACAAAGTGCCGACAGCAGTGCTAAAAGCAATACAGAAACTATCAAAAAGAGCGGTTTGTTGCGCGGACACTCCATATCCGTTCCTCTTATAATTTCTCAGACAGCCGTTTGCTTCACTTATCTGAACCAGACATAAATGCAAAACAGAATGAATGCCGCAAACACCACAAAAAACACACCGCCGGCCAGCAGCGCGGCCAGAATCACCCCGCGCAGAAAAGCGCGGCCCTCTTTTTTGGTGAGATCTATCCTCTCGGGGCTCTCCTGCGAGCCCCCGGCCTTGCTCTTACCGATGTACCACGGCATGCCGTCGACATTCATGTCGGCTATTGTCCTGCCGTCGTCAAACTCGTCGTCCTGCCGCTTCTTTTTGTCTTCTTTTTTTCGTGGCATAGCTGCATCCTCCGTGTTTCGGCCATTTCGCCGGCCGGCAGCCCTGCCCGCCGGACATCAGACGGCCTTGCTGTTTTCCGCCTCAGCCTTTGCTGCTTCGGCCTGACGCTCGGCTTCTGCGCGCTCGGTCTCGCTGTCATACAGGTGACAGGCGCAGAAATGTCCGGGTTCGACCTCCTTCCAGACCGGCGCGGCATATTTGCATACCTCCATGTACTTGCGGCAGCGGGTGTGGAATTTGCAACCGGCCGGCGGATTCGCCGGGGAGGGTATGCTGCCCTCAAGCACTATGCGCTCCATTTTGTAATCCGGGTCGGGGACAGGGATTGCCGAGAAAAGAGCCTCGGTATAGGGGTGCAGCGGTTTTGCAAACACCTTTTCGGTCGGGGCGTACTCGACCATGCTCCCAAGGTACATGACGCCTACAGTGTCGGATATGTGCTCGACCACAGACAAATCGTGCGAGATGAAGAGATAGGTCAGGTTGAACTGCTTCTGCAGCCTCTTGAGCAGGTTGATTATCTGCGCCTGTATCGACACGTCGAGCGCCGAGACCGGCTCGTCGCAGACTATGAACTCGGGGTTGAGCGCCAGCGCGCGGGCTATGCATATTCTCTGCCGCTGGCCGCCCGAAAATTCATGCGGATATCTTTCCTTGTGGTATTCCTGAAGCCCGCAGGCTTTCATCACTCTTGTAATATAGTCGTCGTATTCTTCAGGCGGGACGATATTGTGCTCGCGCACCGCCTCCCCGATGATCTCACCTACCGGAAGCCGAGGTGACAGCGAGGAATAGGGGTCCTGAAAGATTATCTGAATCCGCGGGCGGAATTGCCGCAGCTCCTTTTTCGACATTTTGAAAATGTCGCGACCGTTGAAGAGCACTTCCCCCGAGGTCTTCGGATACAGGCGGAGCAGAGTCCTGCCTACCGTTGATTTCCCGCAGCCCGACTCGCCGACAAGGCCCATTGTGGTGCCGCGTTTGATTGTAAAGGATATGTCGTCCACAGCCTTGACGTAGCCGGTAACCTGTCTGAAAAAGGAGGACCTTATCGGAAAATACTTTTTAAGGTGCCTGACCTCAAGCAGGTTGTCGTTTTCCTGCGGGACGGTCTGTTCTTTATTTCGGGTGTTCATAGCAGCTCCTTTACATCTGTCGACTTGGGATATCCTAAAATCTCGCCGGTATCAAAAAACCTGTAGCAGGACACCACATGTGTGTCGCTTATTTTGATTTCCGGGGGATAGATGTCGTTGCATTTTTCAAAACAGTACTCGCAGCGGTCTCTGAAATAGCAGTAGTTCGGCATGTTAACCGGGTTGGGGACACTCCCCGGAATGTTGTAAAGCGCCTCGACCTTTCTGCCGACCACCGGTCTTGACTTCATAAGGCCGATTGTATAGGGATGACAGGGATTGTGGAAGACCTCCTTTGCCGTGCCCTTCTCTACCACCCGCCCGGCATACATGACAACCACATAATCGGCCATATCGGCGATAACGCCGAGGTCATGCGTGATGAGCATTATCGAACTTTTTACTTTATCCTTTAAGTCCTTGAGCAGGTCAAGTATCTGTGCCTGTATGGTGACGTCGAGCGCGGTTGTCGGTTCGTCGGCGATAATCAGCGAGGGGTTGCAGGCCAGCGCGATTGCTATCATGATTCTCTGACGCATGCCGCCCGAGAGCTCGTGCGGATACATCGAGTAAACCCCTTCGGCATTCGCAATGCCGACAAGGTTTATCATCTCCAGCGTTCTGGCCTTTACCTCCTCTTTTGACATTTTGGGGTTATGGAGCTTTATCACCTCGTCCACCTGCGGACCTACTCGGAAGACCGGGTTGAGCGAAGTCATAGGCTCCTGAAATATCATTGAAACCTGATTGCCGCGGATCTCCATCATTTTGGAGGTCGGGGTGTTGACAATGTTGTAAGCCTGCCCGGCCCCCATGTTAAAGCGGATCTCGCCGCCCACGACCTGGCCGGCCGGACGCTGCAGCAGCTGCATGAGCGAGAGCGATAAAACGCTCTTCCCGCAGCCCGATTCGCCGACTACCCCGACGGTTTTGCATTTGGGTATGTCAAAACTCACGCCGTCAACCGCCTTGACGGTTCCGATATCGGTAAAGAAATATGTGCAGACATTGTCAAATTCGACTATGTTGTTCTCGTCGCGCATCCTGGTAATATAGGTCGACGGGTCCTTCTTGGAGTTGTTCCGCTCGCGCTCGAGTTTTCTGAGCAGTTTTCTGTTAAACCGGGAAATTGCCCGTGATTCGGCACCCGAGATATACCAGGTCTTCTTTTTTGTTTTTTCAGACATAATACTGCGCCTCCTTCTCCTAACTTTTCATCTTGGGGTCGAAGGCATCGCGCAGTCCGTCGCCTACAAAGTTGAAGGCTATGACCGTAAGACAAATCAGAAGCCCGACCGGTATCCAGATATATGTGTAGTTGACCATGCTGTTATAGTCAGAAACCGAGTTTATCATGGTACCCCATGTAGCAAGCGGGTGCTTAACCCCAAGTCCGAGGAATGACAGTGTCGATTCAAGCAGAATAACCGAACCGAGCCCGGCGGTCGCGGTAACTATCAGCTGGGGCATAACATTCGGAATTAAGTGGCGGAATATTCTTCTCGAAACCCTGAGCCCTTCAACCTCGGTTGCCAACATGAATTCCTGCTCGCGCAGCGAAAGAATCTGTCCGCGGACAAGTCTTGCCACCGAAGCCCAGCCCAAAAATCCAAGAACGGCCATAAGCCATATCAAACGGATATAGGGGTTTACCTGCTCGGCATCAAGATATGCGCCGATGATTATCATAATCGGCAGACTGGGTATGCAGTAGAATATTTCGACAAGCCGCATGATAAGCGTATCCACCCAGCCGCCGAAGTATCCCGATATACCTCCCATGATGATACCGAGAATTGTTTCGATGATAACCACCACAAAACCGACCATCAGCGAAATCCGCCCGCCGTACATTATGCGTGCAAAAATATCAAAGCCGTCTCCGTCGGTACCCAGAATGTGAACGTCAGTCGAGACTTCACTGAACGGCGGCGCATATCTATCAATCAAATACCTGAAGCGGTCGCAGGTAATAGTATAGTTGTCGCCCTTGCGGGTAATAGTGACCTTTGTGTCCTCGTAGATGACATTTCCGTCCTCGTCGACCATGACCGAGCCGTCAGATGCCTGCTTTTCAACCTTGGTAATCAGAGTGTCGACACTCTTGCCCTGCTCGATCATTTCCTCTATCTTGCGCCGCACGTCTTCCTTAAACTCAATCGTCAGGTCGCCCGAGCCGCTGTGACGGCTTACCGAGAAGGTGGTAAACCGCGCATAGGGATTTTTTGTTTCACCCAAACGATATATATTGACTACAGTGTCTCGGTTCTCAATTTCTTCGGAAATTACATAGTCAATCCCATTATAACTGAAAGCGCCGCCTCTGCAATATCCTATCAACGCCGCTTTGACGAAATCCGCCGGCACCGCCGCGCCGCTAAGTATGTCGACCGAATAGGTCGAGCAGACAAAAAGGATGTCGCCAATGGCAAATTTATATATGTCATAGGCGCCGGGAGCGGCCTGATCTAACAGATACCGGCTGCCGCCGAACTCAAAGGTTTTTTCTCCTTCGGTAATCGCCGCAAGCACAGCATCCTCAAAGCCCCCGCCGGGATTTTCTGCGATGTACTGAATCCCCGAATCCGCATAATATTTCACGGCATATTTCTTGCGGCCGGTATTCTCCACCGCATAAGTCTTCCCGTCATAGACAAACTTATCAAGATTGTCCATGGCCGCAGTCTTTGCCATTTCTCCGAAAGCTTCATCCATAACAATACCTTCGGAATAGGTAAGCGTCTGGGTAAGCATATCAAATTCGCAAATGAGCAGCTCCGAGGCATGGACGCCTATGCGGTTCAAATTGCTGACGTTGAGGGTATATACATTATCTGCCTGGTATTGAACAAGGTATTTTTCTCCCGAATCGCTCTTGACCAACATGATATCGTCGCCGGTTTTTTTCATTTCGTTGATGTAATAATTCATCATGTTGGTTACCGAATAATGAACAGACACCGATTCGTCAACCTTTATGATTGAGTATTCCGTGCGCTTCTGTGCCGCGGCATAATCCGCGTTCTCCAAAATATCGGTTTTATAGAACTTGTCTGTCTGCTCGTAGGGGTAGAAGATCGGTCCTATAAAGCAAAAGACAAACATGAAAATAAGTATACAGGAACCGACAATCGCCAGACGGTTGCGGATAAACCGCTTGAATACCAGCCTGCCGGGACTCAACACCTTCACCCGCTGGGTGTCGTCCAGATGGTCGACGCCCCCCTCTGCATGGAGACGGCTTTTGGACTCCATCTCTTTGAGCATCTCATTTAAATCTCTCTCTGCCATGCCGACCTCCTAATTAACCCTGACTCTCGGGTCGACCACCGCATAAAGGATATCCGCGATAAGCGTGCCGAGCAGCGTAAGTATTGTGCTGAAAGCAAGGTAGAACATTGTAAAGGGGATATCCCCGTTTATCATGGAGTAATACGAGGTGTAGCCTATCCCGCGTATTGAAAAAAGAGTCTCGGTAATCAGCGCTCCCGAAAAAAGACCCGGCAATGAACCGCCGAGTATTGTGACCAGCGGAATAAGCGTGTTTCTGAACGCATGATACCCGATTACCTTGTTCTCGGGCAGCCCCTTGGCGCGGGCGGTCCGTATATAATCGGCGTTCAGGACTTCAAGTGTATTTGTTCTGGTATAGCGCATAAGGCTGCCTATACCGATTATTGTCAATGTCATAGCGGGCAGTACAAAATGCCATGCGACATCAAGCAGCCAGGCAAATCCGGTCAGCTTGCCGGCAAGCCGGGCCGTCACCATGCCGAAGGGCTCAAACCACCCGAGCTTGGCCGCAAAAACATATTTCAGGACAGTCGCCACAAAAAAGGTCGGCATTGAAATGCCTATCAGAGCGATAACTGTTACGGTATAATCGGTTACGCTGTACTGCTTGGTTGCGGCCAGCACGCCGAGCGGAACCGCAATCACTATTTCAAGAATAAAGGCGATAAGCGCCAAAAAGAAGCTGTACCAGATAACCTCCGAGAATTTTTCGGTGACGTCTACAGTCCACTGCCAGCTCTCACCGAACTCCCCCTGTATCGCATGGCTGAGCCATGTGAAAAAGCCGGGAATCACTCCCTTGTCCAGACCATACTGTTTGTTTAGTTCCTCAATCCATTGCTGAGCGCTTTTCTGGCTTCCCGGCTGGGTTGCAAGCTCTCTTGCGGTTCTCTCGACATAGCTTGTCGGGAGGTTGTTCATCAGAAGATATATAAGAAACATCGAGAAAAAGAGAATTACGACACTCAGCAGCAGCCGCTTTACAATAAATTTCAACATTTTTATCACCACACCGCCATTTGGCGGCAAAAAAACTTGGTTGATTTGATATAAATTAGATGTTTTTTTCTTCTTCATAAGCAAGAGTCTGCTTAGGGCAGACTCTTGCTTACAAAGTTATAACCAAAATCCCGGAAATCAGTTCATCTCAAGAAGTTCAATGTCATTAGCCCAACCCCAGAATGTCGTGATGTCAGGGGTCAGAGTGTCAAGATTTATTCTGGCTGTGCTGAAGATGACACAATTCTGTCTCTGATATGTCGGAACCTCGACGCCCCAGTCAAGAATTATATCAAGGCATTGCTTATATGTGGTCTTTCTGAAGGAGGTGTCGCTCGACTTCCTTGCGGCCATAATAAGCTCGTCAAGCCGGCTGTCGGCTATGGCGTAATGGTTGGAATCCGTGCCACCCTTGCCGACCACATTGCTGCTGTGATAGATCTGATACATATCCGGGTCTGCAGTAGCCTGCCATGCAGCGGCCCAAATCTCGCCGGTACCGGCCTCCAGTGCGGTCCAAAGCACGTTGGAATCGGACGGGTCGTTAATGTTCAGGGTGATACCGATGGTCTCAAGCGCCGACTTGGCCGAGGTCAAAATTCCGTATGCCGGATGGTCTCCGATGCCGTCGCCCGGGACAATGGCTTCATATGTCATTTTTGCTCCGGCAGGTGCCGCAGTAAATTTCTTGGCAGCGTCATCCCAGGTATATCCGGCTGCCTTGAAGAAGTCGATAGCGGCATTGAGGGCGGCCTCATACTTCTGGGTTTCGGTCATGCTGTCGTTGTAAATCGGGTTACCGTTTACATCCTTGGAGTATGCTATTTCATAGTCTGCATCAGCGGGTCTCGGTGCCGCCCAGGAAGTGTTGGAAATCGGGTACTGGATAACCTGAGCCCTCTCTCCGTAATAAGAGGCAATCACGGCATCCCTGTAAACCGCAAAGAGGGTGGCAAAGCCTTTTCTGAGGTTCTTGGAAGCATCGCTTCCCGGATCATTGCCGACCTTTACGTTGTCGGCGCATATGCCGATGTAGCCGTAGCCGAGATTGTCAACCGCGTTATAGGTAATGACATCGCCGGTGAGCTGGCCGTTTGAGTTTGCATTCTTGATTGCCTGAAGAATATCGTCATTAACAGACGGGTTGGCAATATCTATGGTGCCGCTTCCAATACCGGCAACCTTATCGGCTGCGGTGGTTATCTCCTGGAATTTGATATACTTAATCTTCGGTGCGCCCTTGTAGTAGTATTCATTGCGCTCGAAGAGGACGATACCGTTCTCAAAGCTCACGAACTTATAGGGACCCGCGCCCATGGGCTTGGTAGTCTTGGCTCTCACGCTGGACAGGTCGCCTTTCGGGAAGCCGAACATATTTTTGTCGTAATCGTATTTGGCTTTGTCGCCGTAGTAGTGCATCGGAGCAACCGAGAGAGCTAACTTGTAAATCGCGGTGGCGTCAAACTCGGTCATGGTCACTTTGAGCGAGTAGTTGCCGGTCTTCTCTATGCCTTCGATTTTGGCGGCAGACTCACCGGTAACGACGCCGGCGTTGTACTTGGCGGCGTCATCGCCGAGCTTCTCGTCGACCAGTTCAAACAAATCGGTATCGGCAGCCTCGGTAGCATTGAGGGTCACATAATCACCGCCATATGCAGCGTCAATATTATCCCAATAGTCCTGTGCGGTCGGGAAAGTGGTTACGCAGTCGTAAACCTTTCCGTTCAGATCCTTGAACTCGCCTGTGAATTCTCCGGCATCATTCTTGACCCAGCTTCCGAAGCCCCACAAACGCATTCCGAATGCCACGGCATAGTTTGAGTCGGCTGTGATTGCTTCGCCCCATTTGCCGCCGTACGCCGTGGTAACGTACTCCGCATAATTGGCGAAAACATAATCTACGATACTCTGAGCAAAGGCCACGCCGGCCTCATCAACTGCCGCCCAATACTTGTCTGCTTCTTCCTTGGTGAAGTACTTGTATTCGGCTGCGTCGCGCCCGGCCTCAAGTATTAATTTGTTCAGGGCGGTCATTCCGGCTCTGTACTCTTCCATCCCCTTTATCGGAAGGGTGTAAAAAGTTGAAGAACCATTATATGTCGGATCGCTAAACACATACATCGAGAAGATAACGTCATCTGCCGTGAGCCTTTCGCCGTCGCTGAACCTGACGTTCCTGCGAAGGTCAAACTCATAGACAACCGTGCCGTCTTGGTTTTGTGTAATTGTACAGTCGGCAATACCCTTGTATTCGTATGCTTTTCCGTTGTACTCGATGGTTTCGCCGGTCTTGCCTTTCAGGACGATATTGCCTTCTCTGTCGCCTGTCAGGAGTCCTACCTGAGTCATGTCCGCAACATCCATGTCATATCCGGTCTTGGCGAAAAACGGGCTGAACTTTTCCGAAAAAGGATCATACCCGACAACAAGGGTGTCCCCGCCGGTGTACTTTTTCCCGCATGACGCCATGACAGGCAGCATCAAGCATAGGACAAGCACTACGGCGAGAAACTTGAATAACGTGCTTTTCATTTTCATTCCTCCGTAAAATTAAAAAGTTATTAATAGTAGCCTTGCTACAAAACAAGACTGCATAAAAACCCGGTAAAAAGCACGTCGGACATGACCGGCGCTTTTTAATATTTAGTATAAAATCATCTTATGCATGAATTTTACAATAAATTGTACACATTGTCAATGGTTTTAACGAAATAAAAGTGAAATAAACTTAATGGAATATTTGTAATTATGGAATTACCTGCGTTTTGGTGTGTTTTCTGGCACTAAACACCACTGCGGTTGATATAATCATGGTAAAAGCCGAAACAACTGCCAGTATATCCCCGAAACCCGCATAACCCTCGGCGCCGAGCAGGTAATAAATTACAAGTCCCGCTGCCGCGAGCGCGCCGAACAGAAGCATGGTAAATGAACATTGAGATATCCGGGTGTAGAGCCTGTCCTTCTGCTCGCGGGTCAACCCGGGAGCGGGGGGCTTCAGCGTGTACAGCCAGAGGTAGTAAAGCGAGCCGGTGAGAAAGGCTGCCGGCAGAAAGCCGCAAAAGTAGGGCAGCGAAACATACCATTGCTTCATCGCACCAGACCTAAAGCACAAGCCGGCCCAGAAAAAGACCCAGTAGACGGCCGCCGATAGGGTCATGGAAAGGCGCGCGCGGCGCACATTGTGAGGATCTGCCGAAAAGCCGTAATACTTCCCGCAGTAGACCGGCCGGGAAACCACCCGGCCATCAGGAAGCAGGACATTTTCAATTTTGTAATCATTGGTATACTTCTTTGATATCACCGGCAGATCCTCTCGGCACCAAATCGGCTTGACAAAATTTTATCACAGTCAGGGACAAAAATCAACAGAAACCGATTTGGAAATATCAGTTTTTTTCAGAGACCTTTATCATCCCGAGCCGACCCGCAATCTCGCGGAACTGCCTGACTGTTTCGGCAAATACCGAGACCGCGTCTTCGATGACCACGGGCTTTGTCATGTCGATTTCGGCCACCATAAGGCTTTCAAGCGGGCTTTTCGAGTTGCCGCATTTGAGAAAATCAATGTATTTATTGATATATTCGTCCCCCCGCTCGTTTATCTTCTTCATCACGCTCGAGGCGGCCGAGATGCAGGTCGCATACTTGTAAACATAAAAATTATAGTAGAAATGCGGAATGCGCATCCATTCCATTGAAATCTGCTTATCGACCACCACCCGCGGGCCGAAATACTTTTTGACCAGCGCGTAATATTTCTCACAGAGAACCTCGCGGGTGAGCGGCTCGTTGGCCTCGACCAGTGCATAGATGTCCCGCTCAAACTCGGCGAACATTGTCTGCCTGAACAGGGTGCCCTTAAAAGTCTCCATAATGTGGTTTAAGACCGAAAGCTTTTCCAGGTCGTTTTCTGACTCCCTGAGCTTTTTTGCGGCCAGTACCAGCTCGTTGACCGTCGAAGCGACTTCCGCGACGAAAATCGTATAGTTCGAGAGGTGGAACTCGTTGCTCTTGTGCGAAAAATACGAGTGCATCGAATGACCGACTTCGTGGGCCAGGGTCAGCACGTCGTCAAACTTTCCGTTGAAGTTGAGCAGGATATATGGCTCGGTGTCGTAGCTGCCGCCACTGTAAGCACCGCCCCGCTTGCCCTTGTTCGGATAGACATCCACCCAGCCCCGCTCAAGCAGCCCGGCTCTCAGCGTCTCGTAGTACTCCTCGCCGAATATTTTCGTGGCCTCTAGCACTTCGTCCCGGGCTTCCTCGTAGGAGTAATCCCTGTCGTAGTCGGCGATAAGCGGCGCGTAGACGTCGTACATGTGGAGCTTCGAGACCCCGAGCACCTCGCGCTTGAGGTCGTAATAATCAAAGAGAACCTCAAGATTGCGGTTTACCGTATCAATCAGGTTGTTGTAGATTTCCGGGGTCACCTCGTCGGCAAAGGTCGAGGCAAAAAGACTGTTCTCATACCCGCGGAGCTTTGTCAGCGTGGCCTTTTCTTTGATGAAGCCGTTGAGTATCGTGGCTATCGTATTCCCGAACTGCCCGTACACACGATATAGCTTAGTGAAGGCCGCACGGCGCACCCTACGGTTTTTGCTCATCAGAAATTTGACATAGGACGAGTCGGTAAGCTCGACCAGCTTGCCCTCCTCGTCGCGGATTTTCCCGAACTGCATATCGCAGTCTGTCAGGATGCTGTAAATACCGTCATGCGTGTCAAGCCCCTGGCTCATGCCGGCAAGCAGCTTCTCGCACTCATCCGAAAGCATATAGGGTTTGCGGCGCAGCTCGACCTCGATTATCCGGCGGTATTTCTCAAGTTCGGGGTATTCGCGGTACCATTCCTCAAGTGTTGTGGCATCGAGCTTTAAGATATAGGGCGAGACAAAATATGACGCCGCCGTAAAACGGCTGTTTAAATTGATTACCTTTGCGACCTGTGCCTGCCAGCTGTTGACCGAGGTGTCGACGTCGAAGTTGCGCGCCGCATATTCATACAGCTTGGCCAACTTCCGGTCGATTGCAAAGTGGTCGGCAAGGGCCGCTGCCAGCGCCTGCGGGCTGCCGAGCATGGTGCTCTCATGTTTCGGGTACTCGGCAATCAATTTCTCGGTCTCCGAAAACTCGGCTGAAAATGCCGCCTCGTCGCGGTAAATTGCAGACAGGTCCCACTTGTACTTTGCCGGTATGCCGGCTCTTTCTGTTGTCATTTACCAAATCTCCTGATTTTTCACCATGATTTGCGTATCCGGCTGCCAGACTGCCCCTGTCCCTTGTCGCCTGAAGCATCTGTCAGGTTGCCCAACGGGACATCTATCGCAGCTACGTTTTCCTACGGCTGCGTTTTACTCATTATAGCACAGGACCCCAAAACATTCAAGGGAAATCTCCCCGACCGCCCTTTATTTTGAGCCACATATTAAAATGTCGGTCATCTGTTGCATCTGCAACATCACCGGCCGGGGAAACGGTATATACTATATGCGCAAGCAAAATTCAGGCAAATGAAAGAAGGTTTTGTTATGAAGCTGCACAAAACAATTTCCGCAATTCTTGCGGCGCTCCTAATATCACTGCCAATCGCCGGTTGCGCGGGCGACAAGGGGGGCAAGGTTGACGATGTGACAATCCGTATCGGCGGGCTTGCCGGGCCGACCTCAATCGGGCTTGTCAAGCTCATGGAGGACAACGAGGCCGGCAAGACCACAAACAAATATGAATTTTCGGTCGACGCCTCCCCCGATGTAATCACGCCGAAGCTCGTGCAGGGCAATCTCGACATCGCCGCCGTACCAGCTAATCTTGCTTCGGTGCTCTACAACAACACCGACGGCAAAATCCAGCTTCTGGCGATCAACACGCTCGGCGTGCTCTATATCCTGACCAGAAATGTTCAGATAAACTCGGTCGCTGACCTTCGAGGAAAAACCATCTACGCCTCGGGCAAGGGCGCGACCCCCGAGTTCTCGCTGCGCTATATCTTAAGCGAAAACGGTATCTACCCCGACAAAGACGTGACAATCGAATGGAAGAGCGAGCACTCCGAGGTGGTGGCGGCGCTGAGCACCGCCGGCAGCGGGATAGCCATGCTGCCCCAGCCTTTTGTCACCATCGCCCGGAACACCCTGTCCGACCTTGTCGTCGCTCTCGACCTGACCGAGGAGTGGAATAAAATCGGAGGCGGCACCGAAATGCTGACCGGAGTGCTTGTCGTGCGCCGCGAGTTTGCTGAGGCACACCCCGCCGCCCTTGCCGCATTCCTTGACGAGTACGCCGCCTCCACCGAGTATGTCAACAAAAACGTTTCAGAAGCGGCACAACTTGTCGGGAAGTTCAATATTTTCAATGCAGCGGTAGCCGAAGCTGCCATACCCCATTGCAATATTACATTCATAGGCGGCGAGAACATGAAACCACTCATGGAGGGCTACCTCAAGGTCCTCTACGACCAAAAACCGGCCTCGGTCGGCGGCAAGCTGCCGGGCGACGATTTTTACTATGTCTCTAAAGTCTCTGATTAAAAACAAGCGCATAGCGACCGCCGTTTCGGTTCTTCTGGCGCTTGGCATCTGGCAGGCCGCCGCCTTTATTGTGGGCGAGAAGATTCTGCTGGCTTCTCCGGTTGAAGTTATTGTCCGGCTTGCGACAATCTGGACCGAGCCCGGCTTTTTCGGGGCCATAGGATTTAGTTTCTCGCGCATTGTCGGCGGGTTTCTGCTCGGTCTGCTCGTCGGCTCGCTCCTTGCGGTCGCCGCCGGGCGCTTTGAGGTTGTCGATACTTTGCTCAAACCTCTGATGGTGACAGTCAAAACCGTGCCGGTAGCCTCATTTATCGTAATCGCCCTGATATGGCTCTCCCCCGCCCGGCTCTCGGTCTTTATTTCCTTCCTTATTGTACTGCCGGTAGTTTACTCAAACGTGCTCGGCGGCATACGCAGCATTCCGAAAAACATGACTGTAATGGCCGATGTATTTCATATGCCCTGGCACCGGCGCTTTGTCTACATTTGGCTGCCGGCCGTCCGGCCTTACCTCACCTCTGCCTGTGCCTCGGCGCTCGGCATGTCCTGGAAGGCCGGCGTCGCTGCCGAGGTCATCGGGCTGCCGCAGGGCTCCATGGGCGAGGCGCTGTATGACGCGAAAATCTTCTTCAACACAACCGACCTGCTCGCATGGACGGTGATTATCGTCGTTGTGAGTGTCCTCTTTGAGCGGCTCTTCATGGCGCTGCTGAAGTTCGGCTTCGGAAGGTTGGTGCGGCTATGATTATTAAAATGGAAGATATTCGGGTCGAAAGCCTCTACAAGAGCTTCGGCTCAAAGCCGGTGCTCAAGGACTTCTCCGCAACCTTCACTGCCGGGCAGGTGAGTATTATCATGGGCGAGTCGGGCTGCGGCAAAACTACGTTGCTCAATATTGTCCTCGGTATCGAAAAGCCCGACGGCGGAAGAATTTTAGGCGTACCCGCGCGCGTGTCCGCGGTTTTTCAGGAAGACAGGCTCTGCGAGGACTTTTCAGCCGGAACCAATGTGCGCATTACCGCCGCGAAGGGTATCACTCAAAAGGATATAAGCGACGCGCTCACAGCCCTCGGCCTTGGCGACAATATAAAAACCCCGGTGCGCGAGCTGTCGGGCGGCATGAAGCGGCGGGTGGCAATCGCGCGGGCAATGCTGGCCGAAAGTGCTCTCGTCGTCCTTGACGAGCCCTTTACCGGCCTTGACTCTGCCAACCGCGCTGCAGCCGCCGCCTTTATTCTCTCCAGACTGAACGGCCGCACCCTGATTGCCGTCACACATTCGACCGCCGATGCCGATCTCCTCGGTGCATGTCAGATAATCAGAATGACTTAATTTGCGGGGCTCTGCCCCGCTTTTCTTCGGGGGCGCTGCCCCCGAACCCCGCTTAAGGAGCTTTTTGAAAAAGTTCCTTAAGAATCCTCAAAAACTTTAATCCTATCTTGCTAATACCATAGCGCGGGCACAATATCCCGCGTTTTGCCGCCTTTATAATGCCTAAGACATTCCAAACCGTGCACCCGCAAAGCTAATTCTTGACAACCGCCCCTTCTTATTATATAATGTACCTACCTGTGCAATAATTGATTGCACATACAAAGGAGGACCACAATGGAACAGGAAAAGCTTGAATTCCTGAAGCGGACCACCGCAAACATCAGGCTGGGAATACTTGAGGCGACCTATTCTGCGGCCTCGGGCCATCCCGGCGGCTCGCTTTCAATCGCCGAAATACTGGCCTATCTTTATTTTGAGGAAATGAATATCGACCCGAAAAACCCGAAGTGGGAGGACCGCGACCGGCTCGTTCTCTCCAAGGGTCACACCACCCCCGCGCTTTACGCCGCACTTGCCGAGAGGGGCTTCTTTCCGCGCGAGGAGCTGAAAAAATTCCGTCAGGCCGACTCATACCTTGAAGGCCATCCCGACATGAAGGGCACCCCCGGTGTCGACATGACCACCGGCTCGCTCGGTCTCGGCATCTCAGCCGCCTGCGGCATGGCGCTGGCCGGAAAAATTGCCGGCAAGTCTTACCGTGTTTATGCAATTGTGGGCGACGGCGAAGCCGAAGAAGGACAGGTCTGGGAGGCTTCGATGTTCGCCAATCATTATAAACTCGACAACCTCTGCGTAATACTCGACTGGAACGGCCTTCAGATCGACGGCCGCGTGACCGATGTCATGAACCCCACCCCCTTTGACAAGAAGTTTGAAGCTTTCGGATATAATGTTGTGATGGTAGACGCGCACGATTTCAACTCGATAGAATCAGGCTTTGCCGCAGCCCGCGCCTGCCGAGGCAGACCTACCGCCATTATTGCGGTATCGACCAAAGGCAAGGGCGTCTCCTTCATGGAAAATCAGGCATCCTGGCACGGGTCTGCTCCGAATGCCGAGCAGTACGCGCAGGCAGTCGCCGAAATCAAGGCCACGCTCAACTGATTGGAGGACAAAAAAATGGCAGAAAAGATAGCAACCCGCGAAGCCTACGGGAATGCCCTCGCCGAGCTCGGCGAAAAATATGATTTTGTGGTGCTTGACGCCGACCTTTCGGCTGCCACAAAGACCGGTATATTCAAAAAGAAGTTCCCCGACAGGTTTTTCAACTGCGGCATTGCCGAGGGCAACATGCACTCGGTGGCTGCCGGTATAGCGTCGACCGGCAGGGTGGTTTTTGTCTCAACCTTTGCGATGTTCTCGGCCGGGCGCGCCTTTGAGCAGATACGCAACAGCATCGGCTACCCGCACTTAAATGTCAAAATCGGCGCTACACACGCCGGAATCACGGTCGGTGAGGACGGCGCCACCCACCAGTGCCTTGAGGACCTTGCCACAATGCGGGTTATCCCGGGTATGGCTGTAGTCAACCCGGCAGATGCCGTCGAGACCCGCGCCGCCGTGGAATGGGCGATAAACTACTACGGCCCGACCTATCTGCGTTTCGGCAGGATGGCAACCCCGGTAATTTTCGACCCCGCCACCTATAAATTCGAGTTCGGCAAGGCAATGACGCTTGCCGAGGGTAGCGACGTGATGATAATCGCCACCGGAATCATGGTCGCCCAGGCGCTCGAAGCCCGCGAACTGCTGAAAAACGAGGGAATTTCGGCCGGCGTTATCAATATGCACACAATAAAACCGATTGACCGCGACGCCATCGTCCGCGCCGCCGCCGCGACCGGCGCGATTGTCACCGCCGAGGAGCATAACATCATCGGCGGGCTAGGTTCGGCGGTCGCCGAGGTTGTCTGCGAGACCAAGCCGGTCCCGGTGCTCCGGGTCGGCGTTGAGGACAAGTTCGGCAAGTCGGGGAAGGTTCCGGCGCTGCTTGAGATGTACGGTCTCACCCCGGCCCACATCGCCGCCAAGGCCAAGCAGGCTGTGGAAATGAAAAAATAAAGATGTGCCAGAGATATTCGGGGGCTTTTTGAAGCCCCCGAGACTCCTGCATACATCAAAAAACCTGATAGTATTGCAATCTGCTGCAAAAACTAAGATGGGGCGCTTTATTTTACGGCAGGCAGGCCGGGAGGGCAGATATGGAAACCAAGCGCTTTGCCAAAAATGACGCCGGCTTTGTCTGCGCCAGATGCGGGGCAGAAGTCAGGCCTCTCGGCTACTCCTCGCGGAATCACTGCCCCTTTTGCCTCTGGTCTTTGCATATCGACAACTTCCCCGGCGACCGCTCCTGTTGCTGCGGCGGGCTGATGGAGCCTGTCGGTGCCCTGCCCGACCCGAAAAAGGGGTATATAATCATACACCGCTGCATAAAATGCGGCGCTCTCCGGCGCTGCCGCGCCGCACATGACGCAAAGATTCAGCCCGACGACATCGGGCTGATAATAAAGCTGACCGCCGGCGAGCAGCCCGACAAGTAGGACAAAATCACAAAACCCCCGAATACACAAAATCGTCACGATATTTTCACGCCCCGGGCACCCGGCTTCACATTCCGATAAAACTTCTTAATTAGAATATTATCAGGGCATTATACATTCCGGACATATAAGGAAAGGAAACCAGAAGAAAAATGATAAAAATTGACCATCTTGTAAAAACCTACGGGACAAACTATGCGGTGGACGATATCAGCTTCGAGATAAAGCGGGGCGAGGTAGTAGGCTTCCTCGGCCCGAACGGAGCCGGAAAGTCTACCGTTATGAATATTATTACAGGTTATCTTTCCTCGACCTCCGGGACCGTAACGATAGACGGAATTGACGTGCTCGAAAACCCGCTCGCCACCAAAAAAATGGTCGGATATCTGCCCGAGCAGCCGCCGCTTTACCTTGAGCTCACGGTTGAGGAATATCTCAACTTCACTTATGAACTCAAGGGCTGCACTTTCAACCGCGAAAAGCACCTGCGCGAAATCTGCGACATAGTAAAAATCACCGATGTTTACAAGCGCGTAATCAGAAACCTCTCAAAGGGCTACAGGCAGCGGGTAGGCATAGCGCAGGCGCTGGTCGGAAATCCCGAAATCATTATTTTCGACGAACCCACAATCGGGCTTGACCCGAAACAAATAATAGAAATCCGCAACCTTATCCGCACACTCGGCCGTGACCACACCGTCATCCTCTCCACTCATATTCTTCAGGAGGTACAGGCCTGCTGCGACAGGATAATCATCATAAACAAGGGGCGCATTGTTGCCGACGAGCTGACCGAGAACATCTCGCGCGCCGTCGGGGCCAACCGGAGATTCAATGTAAAGATCTGCGGCCCGCAGCGCGAGGTGCTTGCCATGCTCAAATCCAAACCCGGCATAGTTTATGCCGAAGCACTGACGACACGCGACGGCGACGCCAATGTCTATATGATCGAAAGCGACGTCGGGATCGACATCCGCAAGAGCCTGTTCTATACGCTGGCCGAGAAAAACTGGCCGCTGGTCGGTCTTGAGTCGCTCGGGATGAACCTTGAAGACATCTTCATCACGATTGTGGACAAGTCGAGCGAGGTAAGAGGCCGCCGCGACGTAAAGAAGAAAAAGGCGCCCGGCAAAGCCACGATTGAAACAGAGGTTGCCGAGGCAATGCTTGAAAAAACCGCAAAAACAAAGCCCTCCGAAATTGCCGGCAAATCCCCGGGGGAGAAAAAATAATCCCGCCGCATGATCGCGGATTTACCCCGGTGTCAATATAAACGAAAGGAGAACGGCCAGGTCCGTTTGTGCCAATGTTTGCAATTTACAAAAAAGAGCTGCGCTCGTACTTTATAGGAGCAACCGGGTACGTTTATACCGGGATTTTTCTCGCCCTCTCGGCGCTGCTTTTGTGCTACACCACGCTCCAGGCGAAAACCTATAAAACCTCCGAATATTTTACCTTTATGATTTTTGCGCTCATCATCCTATTGCCGCTGCTTACAATGCGGCTTTTCGCCGAGGAGCGCAAGATGAGAACCGAGCAGTTTCTGCTCACCGCGCCGGTGACGATAACCGGCATGGTGCTCGGCAAATTTTTTGCAGCCTTCACGATTTTCACCGGCACAATGCTTTTTTCCTGTATTAACTTTTTCCCGCTGTTCAGCATTGGTCGGCGGGAACTCAGAACCGCTTACCCCGACGTTAAGGACTTATCAAAGTTTCCGCACATCGGGCCGGTTGCCGGCCAGATCTTCGGCAGCTTTGTCGGTCTTTTACTTATCGGAGCAACTTTTCTTGCCATCGGGGTGTTCCTCTCGGCGCTGACCGAGAGCCAGCTTGCCGCCGCGGTCGCCACCATCGCTACAATACTGGTAATGGTCACCTGCGGGCTGCTGACCCAAATAACCGACAAGGACGGGCAGTACCTCATCAACAGTTATGCGGTGCGCTTTGTGCTCAACTGGTTTTCGGTGCTCAGCCGCTACACGCCCTTTACCTACGGACAATTTGACCTGGCGGCGGTTGTCTACTATCTGTCGCTGACAGCGGTATTTTTGTTCCTCACGGTGCGCGTTTACGACAAGCGCCGCTGGGCCTGACGAAAGGAGGAACCAGATGAAGACCGGTAGCTTTTTTTACAGCCGCAAATTCAGACACGGCAGCCTGTCAATAACTCTGACCGCCATTGTAATAGCGCTTGTTGTAATGTTCAACGCCGGCATCTCGGCGCTCTCTGCCAAATACGGCCTGTATATTGACACGACCGCCGAGCAGATCTATACCCTCTCGGACGCCTGCCGGGAACTGCTCGACACGAATTTTAAAACCGCCGCAGCAGAACGCGCGGAATTCAACAAAAACCTCCCTCAGACCAACCTCAAGGTCGCCCAGACCAATGAGAACCGCACCGCCGACTCGAAAAAAATCGCCGAGAAGAATGTGGAGCTGGCCGAGCGGAATATTGCAATAATCCAGCGCAACCTTGAGCTTTTCTCAAAGAGCATGGCGC
Source organism: Clostridiales bacterium (assembly GCA_012727435.1). GTDB lineage: Bacteria > Bacillota > Clostridia > Oscillospirales > CAG-272 > UMGS1002. The sequence continues at coordinate 140,651 of JAAYHB010000021.1, forward strand.
TTGCCGAGAGCAACCTTGCCATCGCTCAGGACAACCTTGAGCTTGCACAAAAACTTCACGACTATGTAAGCGCAAGAGAGGGCGAGGACAGTCAAAATACGCTTGCCGCAGCCGCGATTCTTGCCGCAGCCGAGGAAAACCTGGCTATTGCCGAGTCCAACATCGACATTGTCGCGGCAAACCGCGCCGCAGCCTCGGGATATACCCCGCTTGCCGACTACAATACCCTCGAGCAGCTTGAGGGATATAAATTTTTTGAGCCATTCACCCCTCATATAATCTACGAGGACGGCAGAATTGCCGCCGAGAACAAGGCGATTGCCGAAGAAAATCTGGCCATTGCCGCCCAGAATATTGAAATTGCTGCCTCAAACCTTGAGATTGCAAGTGAAAACGCCGAGGCCGGCGCGGTCCCCGGGGACACAAACTACAAGGCGCCTTTGGCTTTTCTGCCCTACAAGCCTTTTTTGAAATTTACCACATATCAAAAAATCAACGGGGCTGAAACCCCCCGCGAATACGAGTCATACCTTGAAAATGAGTCCGAAAAAAAACCGGTCGGCGAAATAAAGGTCAATATTATTTTCTGCGACGACCGCGACGCGATACTCGAAAACTCGCTGCGCCGTTATGTGCTCGAGACCGCCGAAGACCTTGAACGCGCCTTCCCGGACATAATCAAGGTAAAATTCATCAATGTGTGGAAGAACCCCTCTGCGGTCCAGAAGTACAGGGGGACCTCACTTTCACAGATTTATTCGACAAACGTCATAATCGAGAGCGGCACCGAATGGCGGGTGTATGCCTTAAACGCCTTTTTTGTCTTCTCGAGCAACGAAGCTACCACCCCGTGGTCATATAACGGCGAAAAAAAGTTTGCCGCCGCAATTCTCTCGGTAATCAAGGCCGAATCACCTGTTGCCTGCGTCACAATAAACCACGGCGAGTCTTTTACCGACTATGAGCTGCTCGGACTGCTTACTGACGCCGGATATATTGTCCAGCCTCTTGACCTTGCGAACCAGGAAATCCCCGAAGACTGCCGTCTGATTGTGGTATATAACCCAACCTCGGATTTTCTGGTCAAGGACAATGTCTCGGACATCTCCGAAATTGCAAAGCTCAATGCATGGCTTGATAAGTTCAATTCGCTGATCGTCTTCATGTCGCCCTCAAGTCCGGTGCTCCCGAACCTCGAGGAATACCTTGAGGAATGGGGGATTGTCTTCGACCGCACACGCAACCCCGACACCGGCGAGGTTTTTCCGCATATGATAAAGGACTCGAGCCAGTCGCTCACCGCCGACGGCATGACCATCATAGCCGAGTACACCGAAAGGGGGCTGGGTGCCTCGATTCACACCGATATGCGCAGCGTGCCCTACCCCGCCAAGGTGGTTTTCAAAGACACGATGTCGATTTCCTATGCTCCTGCCTACAGCATCGTGACCTATGAGGACGAGGAGGACCCGGCCAACACCTTCCGCTACGGCAGTTACTACTCAAACGGCGTCTCAAGAAGCATATATGACGTCTTTGTTTCCTCCCCCAACGCCGTTGCGCTGGCCGGAGGAGAGCAGGTTGCGGCTGCCAATTCGCTTGAACCCTTCAAGCTGATGACAATTACCCGTGAAACCCAGATGGTGTCAAACGACGATGCGGATTATTCCTATGTGATTGCCTGTGCCTCAACCGCCTTTGCCTCCCGCGAGCTGCTCCAGTCAAATGTATACGGGAACTCGGACGCCCTGATTTCGGTGCTGAGGCAGGTGAGTAAGGAAACGATAGTGGTGGACCTTCCTCATAAGCCCTTTACTAAAACCGATATCGAGAGCATCACCACCGCCGAGGCCAACCAGTATACCGCAATTCTCACGATAGTCCCGGCCACGGCTGTACTTGGAATCGGAACTTATGTTACCGTCAGGAGACGATATTCATGATGAAAAATTACGTTACCGTCATATTCGACCCGAACGGAGGCGGGGTAACCACCTCCAGCAAGCGGGTGTGTGTCGGTGAGCCCTACGGCGAGCTGCCGAACCCCGTTAGATTCGGATATGAATTTGACGGCTGGTTCACCGCCGAGGAGGGCGGTGAGCCTATTGACGCCGAGACTATTGTCACAATCGAACACAGCCACGCCGTATATGCTCACTGGACAAAAAACACAGTGATTGACGAAAAGCTTGAGACATACCGGCGCAGAAAAGCGGTGTCAAAACGCCAGCGGATGCTGATAATTGCCGGCGTCATCCTCATGCTTATGCTGATAGCCGCGCTTTGCGTTGTCTTCTATTTCGTCAACCGAACCAACATCACAGACCCCTATGACGGCAAGGTTTATAAGATTATCAAGAAAGACGGGGTCTACATCCTCTGCGACGAGAACGAAAACAAGCTCCCGATGACCGAGGACGGTAAGTATTACGTCACCAAAGCCGGCTCGCAGATAAAACTTGACGCCCAGACCGGCGAGTGCTCAATTTATGCAGTCGTCGATACGGTGGGTCACGAGCTTGTCGGAAACATCGTCACCGCCCGCATCCTTGCCTTCCCGCAGATAGAGCGGGCAAGAATGGCACGGCTTGAGGTTCACAATCAATACGGCAGCTATGCCTTCATCGGCAAGCATATCGACACCGACGGGGACGGAAAAATCGAGCATTACTATTATATCGAGGGGCACGAGAACACGGCCTACAACCAGGAGATGTTTGCTTCTCTTATAGTCAGCTGCGGATATGTGCTGGCGATGGACAAAATCCGCGACCCGATAGCCGACGAAAACGGCGAATACACAGAATACGGGCTTGCCCCCCAGATCAGGTACAACCCCGATGGAAGCTCATATCAGTATACGCCGGCATGGTATACCCTGACCGACGTCGACGGCAAGGAATATACCGTAATCGTCGGCGATCCCATAGTGTCGAGCGCCGGGTATTATGTGCAGTATTTAAACCCCGATTATCCCGATATACCTTTTATCTACATTGTCAGCAATGAAATCGAAAAAACCGTGTTGCAGCCGATTGAAGCGCTCGTCCAGCCGATGATCGTCTACCCGGTGTCGCTCTCCACATATTTTGACGTGCAGAACTTCACCTTCGCCTCTGCCGACAGCGATATCGTCATAAAATTCTCGTATATTCCGCTCGAGAATCGCCAAGGCACACAGCTGACCACGGTTCCGTATATTTTCTTGAATGAGGATTTCAAATACTTCAACCCCTCGTCAACAAATATTGATACCTGCCTGCAGAGCTTTTTGAATATGCAGTACATGCGGGTAGTCAAGCTGGCTCCCGGCGACGAGGAAATTATCAAGTATGGACTTGACGACCCGAAATACCTCATTTACTTCGACCGCAACGTGAAAGAGGAGGAATTCTCGGGTACAATAAGCGTGCTCCTGTCGATAAGCAAAATGACCTCATCGGGATCCTACTATATTTACTCCTCGCTCTTTGACATGATCGTCGAGGTAGACAGGACCTACCTTCCTTTCCTCGAATGGGACCCGGTTGACTGGATTGACAAGACGGCATACTCCTACAATCTTGCCTGCACGAGCGAAATAACTCTATCATCGGGCGGAAAAAATATCCTCTTTGAGATCGACAACTCGGATTCCTCGCAGTTCAAGTACACGGCGCTCAGCCGCTCCTCATATACCCGCACCGACAGAGAGGGCAAGAAAACAAGCTATTATCTGGTGCAGAAGGACGGCAAATATGCGGTAGCCGTGGGCTCCGCCTCGGGAGACGAACCCGCCGTGTTTGCCGCAAACACTCGCTATCTTCTGACCGCCGAGAACAAGCTCTACCTCATCAAAGACCCCTCGACCACCGCGCTTGATTTAAGTTCCGGCACCACCGGCATCGGCACGCTTTATGTCACCGACTACGACGCCGAGTTTGACGCCGTGCTTTATATCTTTGTCGACCAGAACACCGGCAGGTGGGGACGGGTCAAGCGTGACCTCTCCTCGGATGCGGTGAGAATAACCGCAACAGTTGACGGCGGAGACCCCGTGCTGCTCAACACCACTTATTTCAGACATTTCTTCCAGACTATCCTCTACGCCTCTGCCGACGGCGAATGCAACCTTTCCGACGAGGAGATGGCAAACCTGCGCGCGCTGCCAGACAACCAGGCGCAGCTTGTGATGACCATTAAGGCCGAGACCGGTGTCGATACCTTTAAGTTCTACAGATACTCCGAGCGGCGGTCATATATGGTCATCAACGGCACAGGAAGTCTTTATGTGCTGTCCGACCGTGTAGAGAAAATCTTCTGTGATGCCGAAAAGGTCATCGCCGGCGAGGATGTCACGGCGACAAGCAAGTATTGATACCTTTGAGAATTCGAGCAAGTGGACTATGAATAATACGACCCGCAGAAACGACCCGCCGCGTATTGCGGCAATACACGACCTCTCCTGCTTCGGGCGCTGCGCACTGACCGTAGTGCTCCCGGTGCTCTCTGCAATGGGCAGCCAGGCAATACCGATTCCGACCGCGCTGCTCTCCACCCATACCGGCGGTTTTGAGTCGCCTTATTTCCATGACCTCACCCGCGATATGCGCGAAATAATCGACCACTTCGGGCGGCTGGGCATAAGATTTGACGCGATTTACAGCGGTTTTTTAGGCAGCGCCGAGCAGATTGAAATCGTGTCGGACTTCATCGACCGCTTCGGCTCCGAAATCCCGGTGCTGGTTGACCCGGTGATGGGTGACGGAGGCGTCCTCTACAGCACCTATACCGCCGAAATGGTAGAGGGCATGACACAGCTATGCACCAAAGCCGATATCATCACCCCGAACCTGACCGAGGCCTGCTTTCTGACCGGCACATCTCACCCGACAGAACACCCCGAAAGCAAGCAAGAAGCGCTTTCGCTGGCCTCAGGGCTCTGCGACAGGCTGCGCGAAACTGTCGGCGATAAAAAACTCGTCATCACCGGCATCAGGTATGGCAGCATGATTGCAAATGCCTTCAAAATCCCCGGCGAGGACTGCCGGCTTGCCGACACGCCCTACTCCGGGCGGGATTTTCCGGGTGCGGGCGAGCTGTTTGCCTCGGTTCTTCTGGGAAGTATAGTGCGGAACACTCCCTTTGAGTCGGCAGTCAAACGGGCAGCCGACTTTACCTTCCGGGTAATCTCCGAAACCCAAAAGGCCATGACCCCCGCCCGTGAGGGCGTGCTTTTCGAAAAATTCCTCGGCGGGCTTGCCGAATGAAGCCCGGGGGCGCTGCCCCCCTGGCTCCCGCCCAAGAAATTTAAACTTATAAACAATTTTAAGGCGCGAGTTCCACACTCGCGCCTTAAAATTTTTTCCCGCGATAAAAATCTGTCCGTGTCCTTGATATATTCTGACTGATATGTTAAAATATTCATATCAAATCATATAATTTAGGCTGGTGCGGAATATGAAAATCAAGGGCGGTTTTATTCTGTCGAAGGTGGGGGAGGATTTCGTAGCCATGCCCGCCGGGGAGCTGTCAGGCGAATTTACAAATCTTATTATCCTGAATAGTACCGGCGCTTTCCTTTGGGAGCGTCTTGCAACAGAAAACGGAACCGACGAGGAAAGCCTTTTGCAAGCCTTGCTCGCCGAATACGAAATCGATGAGCAAACAGCACAGACCGATATCTCAAACTTCTTGAAAAAGCTTGGTTCCGCCGGGATACTTGATAACTGAGTTCCAAGTCAACCGCGGTCCCAGACTTGCCGGTGAGTAATGGCAGCAAAGTGCGGACATGGTGTCCGCACTTTGTTTTGCGATATGTTTTGTAAGTTTTGAGGTTTCTGAAAAATCTTTTTTCAAGAAGGGGCATGAACGAGGACACATTGGGCGAGATTGTCCTGGCCAAGCACTACTCGCCGGTGTTCTCCGAAATGCTGCTCTGGATTATAAGGCATAACGCCGAAAATATCACACATGAGGGAACTTTATCCCGGGTCCTGCGTCATAATATACTGTCGCCGGCAGGATTTATCCGACCGGCACCGGTATATACGGCAGGAGCGGGTGTTAAAATCATATATCATTGCAAATTGTAAAATTTTTACGAAAATACGGTGATATTTTTTTTAACACGCTTGTATTGTATGGAATTGTATGATATACTATGCAATACTCAAAAGGCGATTTGCCGTAAATACCATTACAATTTCGGTAGATCAGGATCAAAGGAGAGAACCATGAAAAGAATTTTACCTTCATTCGCATTGGTCATCCTCGCGATGACACTGTTGCTGGCGCTTGCCTCATGTGATAAGGGACCGGGCGACGCGCCCTCCCTCATCAACACCACGCCTGAGGAGACTACGACGCCGGCTCCCGAAACAACAACCGAGCCCCCGCATGAACATTCCTACACCGAGGTTGTTACCCCGCCGACCTGTACCGAGGGCGGATACACCACCTACACCTGCTCATGCGGCGATACATATGTTGACAATCAGACCGACCCGCTCGGCCACGACTGGGGTGAGTGGAAAACGACTGTGGCAGCCACCTGCACTGCCGTGGGGACCGAGACCCGCTCCTGCTCGCGGGGTGACGCCACCGAAACACGCGAAATACCTTTAGCCGCCCATAATTATGTGGATACCGTGATTCCTCCCGGAAGGACCACACAGGGCTACACCAAGCATGTCTGCTCTGTCTGCGGCGACTCCTACAACGACAACTACACCAATCCGACCGGTTCTGTCGGCCTTGATTTCACGGTCAACCCCGACGATACCATCACAATTACCGGAATCGGCACCTGCACCGATGAGGATATCATAATTTACTCCACTTATTATGTGGACAGCCAGGGCAACAGCAAGGTGGTGTCAGGCATTGCCGCCAATGCCTTCAGGGATAACACCAATATCAAGACCATCTCGATTCCCGCCAGCGTGACAAGCATAGGCGACGGCGCCTTTGCGGGCTGCACCAAGCTCACCGCCTTCACAGTCGAGAGCGAAAACAAGAATTACTCGACGGTCGGCGGAGTGCTTATGAGCAAAGACGGCTCGACCATTGTCGCATACCCCGCGGGACTGAACCTGACTACCTATACGGTATCGGCCTCGATTACAACAATCAGCCCTTCGGCCTTTGCGGGCTGCACCAATCTGACCGCCTTCGAGGTTGCTGCGGGCAATGCTCGCTTCACTGCTGTTGACGGCGTACTTTATGACAGCGATAAAACCACCCTTATCGCATACCCGGCCGGCAAGACCGCAACCACCTTCACGGTTCCCAATACCGTTGAGAAAATAGGCGACTACGCCTTCTTCAGAACTGCAAAGCTTGCCGAAATTATTCTGCCCGACCGCACCTACAAGTCTGACGGCGTAACTGTCGATGTCCCCGGTATTTCCTCAATCGGAAGTTATGCCTTCTACGGCTGTGCCGAGCTTAAAAAGATTACCATCCCGAACGTCACCACCTCGGTCAACACATATGCCTTTGCAAACTGCACCAAGCTTGACGAGGTCAATATCGGCTCGGGTCTGAAAACCATCAGCACCCACTGCTTTGAGGGCTGCACCGCAATTCAATACCTTGTGATACCCGAAACCGTAGAGGTTATCGACGATTACGCCTTCTACAACTGCACCAATATGACAACCCTGGTCCTCCGCTCGGGCGTGAAGAAAATCAACTACAAGGCCTTCACCAACTGCCTAAATAAGGGTACCGATTCAAACGGCAAGAATATTGCCAGAGTCTATTTCGAAGGCGCCGCCAGCAAGTGGAACAGTTCAGATATATCCATCGACGCTTCCAACTGGATGTATCTGACCATGTACGCCGATCTCTACTTCTACAGCGAGACCGACCCCGGCTCGGGCAACTACTGGCGCTTTGTCGACGGTGTTGCCACACCATACAGATAATCAACTAAACAAACCGGGACTGCCGAAATCGGCAGTTCCGGCGTTTTTTTGCCGGGGCTCTGCTTCTCACCCCGTTTATACTTCGGGGGACTCTGCCCCCGAACCTCCGCTCAAGGAACTTTTTAAAAAAGTTCCTTGAGAATCTTCAATAACTTTCAAAGCCTAAATTTTTCTAAACTTATGTCCGGAAAACCCCTTTTCGTTTGTTTATTATAGTGGAAGCCAAAAGGAAGGGGGCATATGGATGCCGGCGAATCTTAAGATCGCCGCCCTGCTCGTCATCAGACTTTCGGCCTGTGAGAAATAGTACCGCATCGGGGTCCTCTACTGCTACTCGTTCGAGCCCGGCACAAAGCCGACAGACGAAGACCTGCTCGGCTTAAACTTCGAAACCATCTGGGTTATCAAAAAACGGCGAGGCCAGACCAAAAATATTCGAGTCTTGACAATACCCCCGCCCGGCACTACAATTAATTGTGGTGCCGGGCTTTTTTGTTCCGGCAAAAAAGTACGAAAGGTTCTATATGACAGAGAACGAAAAAAAGCTGCGCATGGCCGCAATTGTCGCCCGCCTCAAGGAAGTATACCCCGAGGCGGCCTGCGCCTTAAAATACGAGGGCGACCCGTGGCGGCTGCTGGTGATGGGGCGGCTGTCTGCCCAGTGCACCGACGCGAGGGTCAATATCGTAAGCCGTGATTTGTTTAAAAAATACCCGAACGCCGCGGCCATGGCCGCCGCCGAAATAGCCGATCTTGAGGAGGCAGTCCGCCCCTGCGGGCTTTTCAGAACCAAAGCCCGGGACATAAAGGCGGCCAGCGCCGCCATCTGCGAGCGCTTTGGCGGGCGGCTGCCCGACAACATGGAGGACCTGCTCACCCTGCCCGGTGTCGGGCGGAAGCTGGCAAACCTTCTGCTCGGCGACATTTACGGAATCCCCGGCATTGTAGCCGATACACACTGTATCAGGCTCTGCGGCCGCTTCGGGATGTATCCCGAAACCCTGAAAAATCCGCTGAAAGTCGAAAAGATACTTTCCGGGCTTGTCGAGCCGGCCGAGCAGAGTGACCTCTGTCACCGGCTGGTCTTTTTCGGCCGCGAATACTGCCGGGCGCGCGCGCCGAGATGTTCCGAGTGCCCTCTTTCAGATATATGCGAGCACAATCTTAAAAAGCAGGAAAGTCAATAAAACCAATAACCAAGCGCTATATTGCAGGCAAGCCGCATCAATGCCGGTCATTCCGGCCCGGGTTAATAGTATCGCCGGCGTCTTGTTTTGACGGGTTTTTATGCTAAATCATATAAAAACCTTGACACGCCGATAAAAGTATTATATAATAAAGTCCGCGTCGGGTATTTTCGGCCCCCTCGCGGAGTATTAGGAGAAGTACTCAAGTTGGCCGAAGAGGCGCCCCTGCTAAGGGCGTAGGCCGGCTTTAACCGGCGCGAGGGTTCAAATCCCTCCTTCTCCGCCATTCAAGTCCACAACAGCAATGTTGTGGACTTGTTTTTGTCATTTACAGATTTTATATAAGTCATTTGTGACAATTCTGTCGAAAAAACAACTATGTTTTTTTAACTTTCCTTCTCTATAAAGCAGTCGGCTGCTTTTTGCAGCTCCCCGGCGATGTGTCGAAAAAAGCCACATAATTGCGGTAGAAGGTCGAATAAGAACCAAAACCGCACTTTCGGCATGCGCTTGCCGCGCTTTCCCCGTTTGCGATCATCTCCTTTGCAGCAAGCAGGCGCTTGGCGCGGATGTACTCAAAGACCGTGGTCCCGAGCTGTTCCCTGAACAACCGGCAGAGCTGAGAACGACTCAGGTATGCCGCCCGCGCAACATCATCAAGAGAGATATCGTCAAATATATGCAGGCTTATGTAACCGAGCGCGTTTTGTATCGGATTCTCCGGGACACACACCTTATAATCGGTAGTCCGATGCGCCGCCGCAAGGTCGCAGAGGAAAGCAAGAAGGCGGGCGATAATAAAAGTCCTCAGTTGTTCCCCTCTGTAATGATCAGGAATTGCCGTCATCAGGTTTGCAGACGGCGCAAGCCTGTCAAAATCATATGCATTGTTTGTGCCAAGGCGGCGGTTTTTGAGCGGCGCCAACAAAAAAGCAGCATACCCGGGGATAAGCGCCTTTGAAAAATGAACAGCGACCCGCTCATAGGGCTGATCAGCAGAGAACTGCATTACATGCGTCTCCCCGGGCATGGTCACAAAAATCCTGCGGGAGCTGAAGGGGTAGAAGTTGCCCTCCACGCAGAAATTACCCTCTCCCGAGAGGACAAAAAGCACTTCGTACATATCATGAAAATGCGCGTTGAAGGCTTTTTTTGACTCATCAATGCTGTGATGATATAATATTTCGTTGTCCCGATAAAAGTTTAAAATGCCCATTTTTTGAAGTTCCCCTGTTATCTGTCAGTCCGATTATATAATAAAATACGACTACTTGCAATACATAATAAGAATTTCTGCAAAACATTTGCATGCAATTTCGTGTATAATAATTCTGATCGTAGAAAGACTCGCAACACAGGGCAGGAGAAAACATCCATGAAGCTTCCGTTCAAAGTCGACTTATCAAACAAAATTGTTGTCATCACCGGCGGGGGCGGCGTGCTCATGAGCGAGTTCGGCCGCGCGCTTGCCGCCTGCGGGGCAAAGGTTGCACTGCTTGACATCAACGAAGAGGCCGCGAGGGCCGTCGCCGGGTCAATCGGAGAGAGGGCCATGGCAGTGAAGGCCGACTGCCTGAACAAGGAATCGCTGGTGTCCGCAAAGGGGGCAGTCGAGGAGAGGTTCGGAAAGGTTAATTTCCTTATCAACGGCGCCGGGGGGAACAGCCCGAAGGCGACCTGTGATAACGAATTTATGACACCAGAATTCCCGGAGGACATAAAAACCTTCTTTGACCTGGAGGAGGCCGGCCTGAAATATGTCTTTGACCTGAATATCCTCTCGGCTTTCCTCACTACCCAAGTATTTGCTGCCGGCATGGTAAAGACCGGCGGGACTATAATCAATGTTTCATCAATGAACGCATACCGCCCGCTGACCAAAATCCCGGCCTACAGCGCCGCAAAGGCCGGAATCTCAAATTTTACACAATGGCTTGCAGTGTACTTCGCTCCTGCGGGCATCCGTGTCAATGCCATAGCCCCCGGTTTTTTCGTGACTAACCAGAACCGCAACCTGCTCTTCAGCAAAGACGGAACTCCGACTGCGAGGACAGAAAAGATACTTGCGCACACCCCTCTCGGGCGGTTCGGCGAGGTATCAGACCTCATCGGCACGCTGCTCTGGCTCGCCGACGACGAGTCGAGCGGGTTTGTCACCGGCGCGGTAATCCCGGTCGACGGGGGATTCTCTGCTTATTCGGGAGTGTAAAATGTACATAATAAGCGAAACACCGATAACCGATATAGAGTTGAGAGCGGCGATATTAAAGTCGCTTGAGGGGCTCTCACCGAAAAAAGTGCTGATATTGCCTCCCGACTACACCCGTATGCACTCGGGAGCCGGGAAAATAACGGCAATCTATTATGAACTGCTCAAAGACAACTGTGCGGTCGACATAATGCCGGCGCTCGGCACTCATGCCCCGATGACAAAAGAGGAGTGCGAGGCTTTTTTCCTCGGCGTCGTGCCATACGAAAAGCTGATTGTTCATAACTGGCGCACGGATATAATAAAGCTCGGCGAGGTGTCCGCGGAGTTTGTTTCTGAGGTCTCCGAGGGGCTTGTCAACGAAAAAATTGACGTCGAGGTCAATCACCTGCTGATTGACGGCGGCTACGACCTGATAATCTCGGTGGGGCAGGTGGTCCCGCACGAGGTGGTCGGGATGGCTAACTACACCAAAAACATACTTGTGGGCTGCGGCGGCGCGTCGATGATCAACGCCTCGCACATGCTCGGTGCGGTGTTCGGCATGGAGCGGATTATGGGCAAGGACTTCTCGCCCGTGCGCCGGGTGCTCGACTATGCCGAGGAGCATTTCCTGAAAAACCTCCCGCTGACCTATGTTCTGACGGTCACGACGAGCGGCGGTGACGAGGTGCAGCTTTACGGCCTGTTTATCGAAAGGAACCGCAGGCTCTTTGAGCTGGCGGTGGCTGAAAGTCAGAAAAGGAATATGATACACCTTTCAAGGCCGCTTGAAAAAGTGGTCGTTTACCTTGACGGGCGCGAATTCAAATCGACTTGGCTTGGCAACAAGGCAATCTACCGCACAAGAATGGCAATTGCCGCCGGTGGGGAGCTTATCATTCTTGCGCCGGGGGTAAAAATGTTCGGAGAAGACCCAGAAAACGACAGGCTTATCCGAAAGTACGGCTATCGGGGCAGGAAAAAGATACTTGAACTCCTAAGGGAGAATTGCGATCTTAAGGACAACTTGTCGGTGGCAGCGCATCTGATTCACGGATCGTCAGACGGGCGGTTCTCCATCACATACTGCACGAGGCTGCTGACAAGGCACGAGGTCGAAAGTGTAAATTTCAGTTGCATGCCATATGAAGATGCGATAAAAAAATACGACCCGTCGGCACTTGTGGACGGATTTAACGAGGTTTGCGGCGAAGAATTATTTTACATATCCAATCCCGCACTGGGGCTTTGGACTGCTCAAGAGGTAAAAAAATGAAAACCGACATCGGAATTTTAGGACTTGCGGTCATGGGAGAAAACCTTGCAATCAATATAGAAAGCAAAGGTTTTAGGGTTTCGGTTTTTGACGTGCGCGAAGGGGTTGTCGACAATTTCATCCAAGGCCGCGGGAAAGGCAGGAATTTTTGCGGCGCGCATTCGTTTGAAGATTTCGTGCAGAGCATCGAGCCGCCGAGAAAAATCATGCTGATGATCCGCGCGGGGGCGCCGGTTGACGAGGTCGTCGGCAAGCTCCTGCCCCTGCTCGACAGGGGCGACGTGATAATCGACGGCGGCAACAGCCATTTTGCCGACACGGCAAGGAGAGTCGAGCTTGCCGAGAGCTGTGGTATTCTGTATGTCGGCGCCGGGGTGTCGGGCGGCGAGGAGGGGGCTCTGCACGGCCCCTCCATAATGCCGGGCGGCTCACCCGCAGCATGGCCGCTGATAAAGCCTATCCTGCAGGCGATAAGCGCTAAAACCCGAGACGGGACACCCTGCTGCGACTGGGTAGGCGAGGGCGGCGCCGGACATTTTGTGAAAATGGTTCATAACGGCATAGAATACGGGGACATGCAGCTTATCTGCGAAGCCTATCATATTATGAAGGACTATCTCGGAATGACCTGCGATGAAATGCACGCCGTATTTGAAAAATGGAATAAAGGTAAGCTTGACAGCTACCTGATAAAGATAACCGCAGACATTCTTGCTTTCAGGGATACCGACGGCGCGCCGCTTATTGATCACATCCTCGATACGGCCGGGCAGAAAGGCACCGGGAAATGGACGGTTATCACCGCTCTGGACGAGGGTGTTCCGCTGACGCTGATAGGCGAGGCGGTATTTGCCCGCTGCCTGTCGGCCGCAAAAGAGGAGCGGGTTGCCGCATCGGAGGTGCTAAAAATGGACCTGCCGGAGTTTGACGGCGACCGCGAGGCATTCCTTGAAGACCTCGAGGGAGCGCTGTATGCCTCAAAAATAGTGTCATATGCGCAAGGGTTCAGCCTGATGCGTTCGGCGGCGAAAACTTACGGCTGGAATCTGAACTACGGCGGTATTGCGCTGATGTGGAGAGGCGGCTGCATTATCCGCAGCGCATTTCTCGGAAAGATAAAGGAGGCTTTTGAGAGGAACCCTGAGCTGACAAACCTTTTGCTTGACCGGTATTTTGCCAAAGCAGTGGCAGATGCAGAGACAGGCTGGCGCAGGGTCTGCGCTTGTGCGCTCACAGCCGGGATTCCGGTCCCCGCCATGTGCGCGGCGCTCACCTACCTTGACGGCTACCGATGCAAGAGGCTGCCGGCAAACCTGCTACAGGCTCAGCGCGACTATTTCGGCGCGCACACCTATGAGCGCACAGACGCCCCGAGAGGGAAGTACTTTCACACAAACTGGACCGGTGAGGGCGGCAGTACGGCCTCAACAAAATACAACGTGTAAAACGAAAACCTGACAAAGAAAGGCATGCTGAATATGAAGCTGAGGGAAAACTATAAATACGCGATTGTCGTCCCGACAAGCATGGGGGTGCGGATCACACCCGTCAACCGGCAACCGGTGTACTGCTCCGACACCTTCATCATGCAGGCGACAAGCGCCGAGACCAATGTGGCAAGCATAGCCTCTTATCTCGGAATGCCGGTAAAGGTCCTGACAACCTTCGTCAAGGACAGCCCGATTGCCGAATTCATCAAGGCAAACCTCAGGGCAAGAGGAATGGAGTACGAGGGCAAAGAAGTCGAGCAGGGCGGCCCGTGGGGGTACCGGCACCAGTTCAACATCGCCGACTCGGGCTTCGGCGGCAGAGGGCCACGGGTTCTCAACGACCGCGCGGGCGAGGTAGGCAGGATTCTCAGCGCCAAAGATTTTGATCTGGAAAAGCTTTTCGGGACAGACGGTGTCGGAATCCTGCACATGTCGGGGCTGATTGCCGCACTCTCCCCCGGGACCGGGGAATTTTGTCTTGAGCTTGCGGGCGTGGCGAAAAAATACGGCACACTTGTCTCTTTTGACTTAAATTACCGTGCTTCCTTCTGGCAGGGACGGAAGACAGATCTGTGCGAAATCTTTACAAAAATTGCTTCAATGACCGATATACTTATCGGCGGCAAAGAACACTTTGAACTCTGTCTGGGAATAAAGGTACCGGATACAATATCGGGTAGAATCCATGATAATATTGAAGCAATAAAAAAAGTGCGTGAAAGATACCCGGACACCAAGGTAATTGCCGCTACATTGCGCGAGGAAAAGAGCGCAAACCTGCACAACTGGGGGGCGGTCCTGCTCTCTGGCGAGGATTGGCAGGTAATCGAGCCGCGTGAAATCGAGGTGCTTGACCGCATCGGCGGAGGCGACGGTTTTGTCGGAGGACTGCTTTATGCCATACTCAAAGGCTGGGACGCCGAAAAGCAGGCTCAATTTGCCTGGGCAGCCGGCGCGCTTGCGGTGACCTTCCTGACCGATTACGCACAGCCTGCCGACGAAGAACAGGTCTGGTCGGTATGGGAAGAAAACGCAAGGGTTAAACGGTGAAAATTCAGGTTGTCTGTTGCAGAACACAAGGCAAAGTTGAGCAAGGAGCAGGCTGATGAGAAATCCCGACTTTTTACTCGAATCCAAAACCGCAAAAAGCCTCCACGAACACTGCAAAAACCTACCTGTCATCGACTACCACTGCCACCTCTCGCCAAAGGAAATATACGAGGACAAGGAATTTGACAATATCGGCGAGATGTGGCTCAGATATGACCACTACAAATGGCGCCTGATGCGCATATGCGGCATTCCCGAGGAAAAGATAACCGGAAATGCACCGTGGCAGGAGAAATTCAGAGCGTACGCCTCGGCACTGCAGTACGCGGCAGGCAATCCGCTCTATCATTGGTCGCACATGGAGCTCTCGGAATACTTCGGAATAGACAAAACCCTCAGTGAAAACACCGCCGACGAAATCTGGAACGAGGCAAACAGGCACATAGCAGAGGAGCATCTCTCGCCGGTAAAACTCCTTGTCCGCTCGGGTGTTGAAATAGTATGCACCACCGACGAGCCGACAGACCCGCTTGAGTGGCATATAAAACTCCGCGAAAAAGGACTCCCCTTCAGGGTGCTGCCAACCTTCAGAACAGACAAAATACTACTGATGAAAGCAGAGGGGTATCCTGCCTATATAAAGAAGCTCTCGGAGATCTCCGGAGTCGAGATAAGCGATCTT
This sequence comes from Clostridiales bacterium, assembly GCA_012727435.1. Lineage (GTDB taxonomy): Bacteria > Bacillota > Clostridia > Oscillospirales > CAG-272 > UMGS1002. The sequence continues at coordinate 156,437 of JAAYHB010000021.1, forward strand.
GATACACTCAAGCAAGCCATAGAGCGCCGCCTTTTGTTCTTTATTGAAAACAACTGCAGATTTACCGACCTGGGAATTCAGTACTTCCCCGACCGCATATACGAGGACGGGAAATCCGACGAAATTTTCAAAACTCTGCTATCAGGGGGCTTCATTTCGGATGAGGATTATCTCGGAGTTCTCGGCAACCTTATTGTCTTCCTCGGAGGATTGTATAAAAAATATAACCTTGTAATGCAGTGGCATTTCGCGGTGGCAAGAAACGTAAACACAAAGCTATATTCAGAGCTTGGGGCAGACTCGGGGCTTGATTGTGTGGCTGATCCGATCAAAGGTCGCGACCTGATCGGCATACTCGACGCCATAAACAATAGGAGCGGCATGCCGGATATGATCCTCTATAGCCTCAACAGTTCAAACTCCGCCCAGATTGCCTCAATTGCCGGTGCTTTCCCGAATACCCGGCTCGGCGCGGCCTGGTGGTTCTGCGACCACAAGCGCGGGATTGTCGAGCAGCTCCAGGTTGTCTCCGAGTATGGCTCTCTCGGCAGCTTCCCCGGCATGGTCACCGATTCAAGGAGCTTTCTCTCATATGTAAGGCACGACTATTTCCGCAGGATACTCTGCAGCTATGTCGCCAGCCTCACTGAAAAAAATGAATACGATATAAATCTCGCATACCGGCTTGTTGAGAAAATATGCTATTATAACATTAAACAACTAATTTAGGAGTTAGAAGACCTTCAGACCTGCAGCCTTTGCCGACAAATCCCAAGACGTTTGCCGGGCAGTCTGAGACAACGAAGTGTAATGGTATATTCGACAATTATTTGTTTTTATATAATATTTGCCTAAAACCCTTGGCAAAGTAAAAGCGAAACCATATTTCAGACTTCGCTCGGGAACCATTGATATTCAGCACAATCCCTCTGAAACGCACTTTCTCCGCCATTCTGGTAAGTCTGCAACAGCGATGGCGTGGACTTTTTTCGCCATATTGTTGTATTTTATACTGCCTTATGATATTATATGATTAATTCTTACACGGCGGGGGTAATCAATGAAAAAAGAATTCGAACGTTTTGATATGACTATACCTCCGCGACCGACAAAATGGTATCTCAGACCCCTTACATACCTCCTCAGCATAACCGATGTTTTGAAACATCGTGTCGTCATCAGGAAAACGGGCACCGAAAATTTAAAACCGCCTTATCTGCTTCTTTGCAATCACAATGCTTTTCTTGATTTCAAGGTCGCCACAATAGCGATTTTTCCCGCACGGGCAAATTATGTCGTGGCAATCGACGGATTCATCGGAAGAGAAAAACTCCTGCGCGACGTCGGATGTATCTGCAAGCGCAAATTCACAAACGATGTACTCCTGATACGGCATCTTATGAGAACAATAAAAAACGGGGACATTGCCGTAATATACCCCGAGGCAAGATATTCGCTTTGCGGAACGACCGCGGTCCCTCCCGAATCGCTCGGAGCTTTCTGCAAACTGCTCAGGGTTCCGGTTGTCACCTTAATCTGCCACGGGCATCATGTCAATTCCCCGTTCTGGAACCCGGGCGACCGCGGAGTCAGACCCATAGAAGCCGAATTTACTTTGCAGTATGATTCCGAACAGTTGAAATCGGCGACCGCGGATGAAATCAACCGGAAACTGGTGAAGGCCTTCGAATACGACGACTATCGTTGGCAGAAAGAAAAAGGCATCCGCGTTGACTGCAAAAAAAGAGCCGAAGGGCTCCATAAAGTTCTTTATCAGTGTCCCGCCTGCGGCAAGGAATATAAAATGTCCTCGTCCGGGACTCAAATATACTGCAACAACTGCGGCAAGCGCTGGACCATGACTCCTCTTGGCGAATTGTGCGCCGACGAGGGGGAAACCGAGTTTTCGCATATTCCCGACTGGTACGAATGGCAGCGCGCAAACGTCCGGCGGGAAATCGAGGCCGGAACATATTCGAGCGGACCTCTGCCTGTCCGCGTCGACACCCTGCCGAATGCGAAAAAATTCATCCGGCTCGGCTACGGCACGATGGTGCGCGATATGACCGGATTTCACGTAAGCGGAATCGACGTCGACGGCGATGACTTTGAAATGGAGAAAAGCGTACCATCGCTTTATTCGTGTCATATCGAGTATAACTACCTCGGGAAACACGGCGACTGCGTTGACCTGAATACCCTCGAGGATACATGGTACATCTACCCGTATGACTGCGAGTTTTCGGTAACAAAGATGGCGCTGGCAACCGAAGAACTTTATTTCGCGCACAGAAGAAAATCGGGCAAACCCTGCAAACCGGGTCTTGCATGATAAGCGGAATATATAAAAAATGTTGTGTACTTGAATGGCGGCACTCCTTCTCCGCCATATAAGAACGCTAATATCGACACAGTAAGTGTCAAGGTTAGCGTTCTTGTTTTATGTCAAAAACGCCTGTAATCCTCGGGCGCCTGTTCCCGTCTTTCTTGCGTTTCGGTTGACATAAAAGCCGGCAAGTAGTAGAATGATTAAGGCATTGAACACGCAAAGCGCTTTGCCGAGCGGAAATTTATCACATGGGGGTCAGCATGAACAGCATTCCTGATGCTTTTCTTACAAAGCCTATTGTCTACGCCATACGGGACAGCTACCAGATCATGGTTCCGGTCACCTGCGAGTGTGTCATGTGGGTGAGGGTCGGCGAGCGGAATTATTACGACGACTCAGGCGGAATCCTTCGTTCGGATACCACCATCCACCGCATGATAGTTCCGATGTCGGAGCTCGACCGCGAGAGGCAATATACAGTGTGCTTCCGCAGGATGCCTGAGCGCAAGCCGTATTTTACCGAACCCGGCGAGGTCGAGTGCTACACCTCGGCCTTTCGCCCGGTCACTTCATCTCCGATACGTATATACCACATTGCCGACGCACACAATCAGGTCGAGAAGCCGGTTGCGGCCGGGAAATTCTTCGGGAATCAGCTTGACCTTTTGATACTCAACGGCGACATACCAAACCACAGCGGGAAAATCGAGTATTTCACTTCAATTCACCAGATAGCCTCGCAGATAACCGGGGGCGAAATCCCGGTCGTCTTCTCCCGCGGCAACCACGACATGCGCGGAGTCTGTGCCGAAAAGCTTGCCGACCACACCCCGACGGACAACCGAAGAACCTACTATTCTTTCAGGCTTGGCAGGCTCTGGGGACTGGTTCTCGACTGCGGTGAAGATAAGCCCGACGAAAATCCCGAATACGGACATACCATCTGCTGCGAGGACCTGCGCCGCCGTGAGACCGAGTACATAGAGTCGATTATCGCCTCAAGCGAGAAAGAATATGCCGCCGAGGGCGTCGAGAACAGGATTGTCATAGTACATATTCCCTTCACCTACACCCCCAAACCGCCCTTCGATATCGAAATCGACACCTATACACACTGGGCAAAACTGCTGCGCGAGCATATAAAACCCCAGCTCATGATCTGCGGTCACATTCACAAGTGCGTTATCAGTCCGACAGGCGGTCCTCTTGACAATAAAGGGCAACCATGCACACTCGTCTGTGCCTCGAGACCTGTCAAGGACGGGCCTTTCTGGGGCGGAGCCTTTACCCTCTACCCCGACCGCTGCAATGTCAAATTTACAAACAGCGAGGGCGAGATATCCGAGGACAGCGACATAATCTTTGAACCATAAAGATTTTCCTGCCTGCGCTTATGTGGTGCGGGAGTCTTTGAAACCCTGCTTTACTTATATCAGACGGCGTTTTTGCTTGACAATGAACCAAACTTGGGCTATAATCATAACATGGAAGGATGTCAAAATCGTCTTTGGGCGGCGCGAGGCTGAGATGACCGAAAAAAACAACAGGACCGGAAAATTCATAGTATTCGAGGGGCTTGACGGCTCGGGCAAGACAAAGCATATAGGCCTGCTGAAGGAACATCTTGTACAACGTGGCCGGCGTATTCATGTCACCACCGAGCCGACAAATTCCCAGCTCGGCGGGATGCTGCGCGACGCCCTCTCGGGAATCACGCAACGCTCGCCCTGCGAGATGGCGGCGCTATTCCTGCTCGACCGGATTTTCCACAATGTCAATCCGGTCTCGGGCATAAACAAAATGCTGTCAGACGGATATGATGTCATTTGCGACAGATACTATTATTCGTCACTGGCATATCAGGGAACCGAGACCGATTTTGACTGGGTGCTGGCGATGAATATCAACTGCCCCGAAATCCGGCGCCCCGATCTCTGCATTTTCCTTGACCTTGACCCCGACATCTGCATCAAGCGCCTGCAGAGACGGACCACGACCGACATTTACGAAACAAAGGAAAGGCTTGAAAAATACCGGGCGGCCTATTTTCGTGTCTTCGACCTGCTCGACGACCGGGTGATTGTTGTCAACACGGCCGATGAAATAGTGGTTGCCGCGGAGAAGATTGCCAAGGCGGCCGACGATATCTGTAATATTACCTAAGGAGGTAGGATGAAATGTATGACAGATGGAACCGCAAATACTATGCGCCTAAGAAAAAGAAGAGTGCTCTTGCATGGATTGTTGCCGTGCTGGCCTTTATTGCTCTCTGCCCGCTGGCGGTAAAGCGCGACAAGGAAAAGCGGGAATGGGGCATAGCATCGCTATTGCTCTTTGTCGGCTGCAAGCCGTCTGCGAAGAAAGAAGGCGGGCGTGAGCTGACAATCTCAATCCCGGGATATCCGCATATAAAGTCAATCTGCAAATCGATCTGCGGATGCAAAAAGAAGGCGCCTGATTCCGGTGAGACCGGAAATAACGGCGATGCCGAGGATTTTGACCTTTCCGAGCTGATGGGCGAGACCTCCGGCGACATTACCCCCGATGTCACAATATCCGAGGAATAATTAAAAGAAAGCCAATTCTCAGTATGCAGATTTACAATTCGCTGACACGGAAAAAAGAAGAGCTGATACCGGTCGAGCCCGGGGTTATACGCATGTATACCTGCGGGCCGACCGTATATCATTATGCCCACATAGGCAACCTCCGTACATACATTACGGAGGACGTGCTTGAAAAGTACCTGAGCTACTCGGGATACGAAGTCCGGCGCGTGATGAACATCACCGACGTCGGCCACCTGACAAGCGACGCCGACACCGGCGAGGACAAGATGCTCAAAGGCGCGCGCCGCGAAAAAAAGTCGGTGATGGAGATAGCAAAATTCTACACCGACGCCTTTTTTGCCGACTGCGCAAGGCTAAATATCAAAAAGCCCGCAATCGTCGTGCCGGCCACCTCCTGCATCGACGAGTTCATCAGGGTTATCTCGGCCTTAATTGACAAGGGCTATGCATACCTTGCCGGCGGGAACGTCTATTTCGACATCTCAAAGCTCAGGCAATACCATGTTTTCCTCGACTTTAAGAAGGAGGACCTTGCGGTCGGCGTGCGCGAGGGGGTCGGGGAAGACAAAAACAAGAAAAACCCCGCTGACTTTGTGCTCTGGTTTGCAAAATCAAAATTTGAGGACCAGGAGCTCAAATGGGAGAGCCCCTGGGGAACCGGTTACCCCGGCTGGCATATCGAGTGCTCCTGCATTGCCATGAAATATCTCGGCGAGCGGCTCGACATCCACTGCGGCGGAATTGACAACGCCTTCCCGCACCACACAAACGAAATCGCGCAGAGCGAGGCCTATCTCGGGCACAAGTGGTGCAGCTTTTGGGTTCACGGAGCGCACCTGGTCAGCTCTTCCGGAAAGATGAGCAAGTCGTCGGGCGAGTTCCTCACCGTCTCGCTGCTCGAGGAAAAGGGATATAACCCCCTGGCCTATCGGTTTTTCTGTCTCGGCTCGCACTACCGCAGGTCGCTGGCCTTCTCGTGGGAAAACCTCGATAACGCCCAGACGGCCTACAACAAGCTGATCTCCCGCATAGCCGCGCTTGTACCCGAAGAAGGCGAGGTAGTTGATACTGCGGCATTTGAGGCGCTGCGCGCTGGGTTTGTCGCGGCGCTTGACAATGACCTCAACACCTCGCTTGCCATCACCGCGGTATACGACGTGCTCAAAGCCGACACAAATCCGGCGACCAAACTGGCGCTCATCTCGGATTTTGACCGCGTGCTCTCGCTCGACCTCATTTCGGCAGCCGAGAAACTCCGGGCAGAGGAGCGCGCCGCTGTCAAAGAAGAAGCGGCAGAAGACGACCCCTTTGTCGCCGAGATTCTGCGCCTGATTGCCGAGCGTGCCGAGGCCAAAAAGGCAAAGAACTATTCAAAGGCCGACCAAATCCGCGCAGAGCTTGCCGCGCGGGGCGTGATTCTCACCGACACGCCGACCGGCACTACTTTTAAAATCACAAAACAATGAGCGATATAAAAAAAGAGCCGTCGGGCCGGCTTTGCGGGGAAATTGCCCGCTACCTGTTCTTCGGGGTGCTGACCACGTTTGTCGGCTGGGCGGTCTATTTTACGCTGCTCTGGGGCGGCCGGGCGTTGTTTGATATCCCCGCCGACGACACGACAAGCGCAGCCTACTTGGGTGTATATACCGTGGCGCAGATCATACAGTGGGTCTGCGCGGTGCTTTTCGCCTTTTTTACCAACCGAAAATGGGTATTCACCTACGCCGACAGAAGTACGGGCGTCATGTCTCAGCTGGCGGTCTTCGCCGGGGGGCGGCTGCTCACTCTCGGGCTCGATTATCTGGTAACCCTCCTTGGCACCAACGGGCTGGCAGCGCTCTTGCCCGGTCTGTCGGGCGTCTATGTCGGCGCACTCGACAGGACCGTAAACTTCGCCGAGGTCCTCTCAAAGATTGCCGCGGCGGTTGTCGTTATAATCGTGAATTATATTTTCAGCAAACTTTTTGTCTTCCGGAAAAAAGGGAAGTAAAAAGCTCCCCCAGCGGGCGCATTTCCGGCGCCCGCAGCTTAGGTTCTCCATATAATCCTGCCGGGCGCTTGTCTGCAAATAATTCGGGGCAAAAATCAGACGATTTTTGCCCCTTTTTTTATTTGTCCCACTTATCGGAGAGTGCATTTATCTGGGCTGTAAACTTTGCCAGGTCCTTGTTGGCGCCGCCGCGGTTTTTCTCTATTACCTCGAGCAGCCGCCGCCCGGCCAGAAGCAGCCGTTCAAAGGCCGCCTGATTCCTTGCCGCCGCGATCTCCTTCTTTATCTTGACCATGTTGCCGGGTGCTGTCAGCCGGTCGGCTGCAAGGTCATATTCGGCGCCGTTGTAGGGTGCGAGGGTCCTGTACCCCAGTCTGTCCGAGATGGTCTGCGCAAAAACATCGCAGACGTCGTCGCTGCAGTGGTTGACAAACACGCGTTGCGGCGCGGAGCTGAGGCTGCCGAGCCAGTCGAGCAGAATCCCCACGTCGGCGTGTGCGCTGATACCCCTGAGGGTCTCAATTCTGGCCCTGACCGCAATTTTCTCTCCGAAGAGCTTCACGGTCTTGGCGCCGTCCTGCAATATCCTGCCGAGCGAGCCCTCGGTCTGATATCCGACAAAGAGCACCGTGCACTCCTGCCGCCAGAGGTTGTGCTTTAAGTGATGCCGTATGCGGCCGGCCTCGCACATTCCTGAGGCTGAAATAATTATTTTCGGTGTTTTATCCTCGTTTATCAGTTTGGATTCGTCGCTTGTGACCGAAAGCCTCAACCCCGGGAAACTTATCGGATTGATACCCGCTTCGACCAGCGCGAGCGTTTCGGCGTCATAGTATTCGGTCATGTCGTCGGTGTATATGTGGGTCGCCTCGATGGCAAGCGGACTGTCGAGCCAGACCGGGAAGTCGCCGTGACCCTTTATGAGCTGCCGTTCCTTGATTATCCTTAAGAGATACAAAATCTCCTGCGTCCGCCCGACCGCAAACGCGGGGATGACGACATTTCCGCCCCGGTCGAGCGTGCTCTGTATTATTTCGGTGAGCTGTCCGACGTAGTCGGGGCGCTCGCCGTGCGAGCGGTCTCCGTATGTACCTTCTATCACCACATAATCGGCAAACCGGGGCTTTACGGGATTGCGGAGCAACGGCCGGTCGACATTTCCGAGGTCGCCCGAAAAGAGCAGAACTATGGTTTTGCCGCCCTCGGTGATCGTCAGCTCGATTGAAGCCGAGCCGAGCAGGTGCCCTGCATCAATAAACCGTGCCGAAATACCGTCGGCTATCTTTACCTGCTCCCCGTAGCTGCAGGTCGAGAAAAGCGGCATGGTTTTTTCAACATCGGCAATGGTATAAAGCGGGGTATACGGTGGATCGCCGGCGCGCGCCGCCTTGCGGTTTCGCCACTCGGCTTCAAGTCCCTGAATGTATGCCGAATCAAGCAGCATAATACTGCAAAGCCGCCTTGTCGCCTCGGTCGAATATATCGGCCCCGAGTAGCCGTTTGCCACAAGATAGGGGATTTTCCCCGAATGATCGATATGCGCGTGGGTCAGCAGGATGCAGTCGATGTCTGCCGGATTTACCGGGCAGTCGCAATTCTCGTAAATATCGGGCCCCTGCTCAAGCCCGCAGTCGATCAGGATGTTCTTCCCGCAGGCAGAAAGCATCGTCGACGAGCCGGTAACCTCGCGGGCCGCGCCCAGAAATGTAAGTTTCACAAAAAAGCCCCCAAAAGATTATTTTCTTTATTTTGATTATATCATCTTTCGGGCGAAGTGGCAAGGAATTTTAGGATTCTGCCGCCCTTTTGCCGAAAAATTGTTGCTTTTTTTGCAGCGGGTGGCTATAATTTCAGGTGAACAAAAAACCGTGAGGTGACTGAACATATGTTTATTGCTGTGGACTGCGGGGCCACCAACATGCGCTGCCGGCTGTTTGACGGGTACGAGATTCTCGACGAAACCCGACGGGAGGCCGGAGCCCGCAACACCGCCTTTGAGGGAACCTCCGCCCCCCTCAAGGCCGCGCTTATCTCCTCGGTAAAAGAGCTGCTCGAGCGCAACTCGCTCAAGGAAAACGACATTGAAGTAGTCCTCTCCTCGGGGGTCCTTGCCTCGGATATGGGTATATATAACTTGGCCCACGCCAAGGCGCCGGCCGGCATCAAGGAGAGCGCCGCAGCCGCCCGGCTTGAGGTAATGGAGGAGATAACCAGAATCCCGATTTTCTTTATTCCCGGCGTAAAGACGCTTCCCGACCCCAACGAGCGTGACGAGGAGAAAAAGCTCTTTTTGCGCGACTCGATGAGCGGCGAGGAGTGCGAGACATACGGAATAATGGCTCAGCTCGGCCTTACCGGGAATTTTGTCATAACCCTGCCCGGCTCATACAACAAGGCCATCGAGGTTGACGGCACCGGCAGAATTGTATCGATTATCACCGGAATGTGCGGCGAATTTATCGCCGCCATGTCGGGGCACACGGTGCTGCGTCATTCTCTGCCCCAACCTGTGATAAGGACGATAATCCCCGAAAAGCTTGTATTGGGCTTTGACTACTGCTCGCGCCACGGCGTCTCACTCTCGCTGATCAAAGCCCGCATGGTGCAGACTCTCGGCGACTGGAGCTGCGACGAGGCGGCAAATTTCTTTGTCGGCGCCCTGTTGCGCGACGACATACTTTCGGTAAAGATGACCTGCCGGCCTAAGACCCGCGACATAAAGGTAATTGTCGGAGGCGGCAGGCCGTTGCGCAAGATTTTCGTCATCCTGCTCCGGCATGCCGGAGTTGATAACATCGTCGAGGTCGATGACGAGACGGCGCGGCGCGCGCCGGCAATAGGCGCTCTTAAGGTTTACGAGGAGTATCTTGCCAATCACCGAGGATAAATTTTATACACATCAAAAAGGCCGCATCAAACCTGATGCGGTCTTTTGTATTCGGTGTGTTGCGGAGTAAAACCTCTGCAAAACACAGCGTTTTTGGGGATTATTATCGGGATTGCCGCCTTTTCTTCTGCTGCATCACAATGATCACAGCGGCAGATACTGTTGTAACGAGGCCGGCTCCCGGACTTAACACCGATTTGCAGCTCTTTTTGGTATCGTCGGTGGGTGCCGTCGTTGTATCCCCGGCTGTTGTGGTCTCGTCGGGCAAAGGCGCTGTGGTGGTATCCTCGGCGGTTGTGGTATCTTCGACCGGGGCGGTTGTGGTTTCATCTGGTTGAGCCGTTGTGGTCTCTGCCGGCGTGGTCTCGGCCGGTTTGTATTCGGTAGTGCTGACAGCGGCGGGCTTTGTCAGGTCGACGGCGGCCGCAAGCTCGCGGGCATCATAGTAATTATATGAGCTGAAGCCGTCACCCCAAAAGGTTTTGATGATTATCGGATATATAGCCGAGTCGATGCCGGTGTTCGCGGCAAAGGCGTCTCCGAGTTTTGATATAATAGAGCTCACATTGTTCAGCGTAAACTCGGTTCCCTTTTCAAGCGAGGGGTTTATGACTGCGGTGTTTGTCTGGCAGCCGCTCAGATAGTAGCAGTTTTCAACCGAATTAATCGCGCTCTGGGTCGGGTTTCCGACTGTTGCCGAAAAACAGCACTTCCCTGTCAGCTGCCCGAAGGTAATGCTGTTTACGACCGGGCAGTTGTCTTTCTGGTAGTGCCCTACAATTCCTCCTACCGAGCCGTGGGAATCGCTGTCGGTACAGGGCTCGGCGGTTATGTCTCCGTAGTTGATACAGTTGAGTATACAGTATTCGGCTCCGGTGTTGGTCTGTTGTGTCCCGACTATACCTCCGGCGCGGTTATGGGCGATGTTGATTGAGGCATAATTGACGCAGTTCTGTATCGTCCCCAAATCCCTGTTCTGTCCTACAAGCCCGCCTATATGGTATGCGGCCTTGATCGAGCCTGCCGTGGAGCAGTTTGTTATCGTTCCGTGGTTCAGCCCGCTGATCATTCCTACATATTGCGCGACCGGGTTGTTTATCGTGCCGTATACATGGCAGTTATTCTATTATGCCGTAGTTTACCCCGCATATCGCATCGACGTTGTCATACTGCACATCCTTTGCGGTTATTGAAAAATTATACAGACATAAGTTCTTTATAGTCCCTTCATTTTGCATGAACAGGCCGCCGACGCGGTTCATATATGACTCGCAGGACAAATTCATAATGATATATCCATTGCCGTCAAGAACCCCCTTGAACGGGTCGGTGCCAATAGAATCCCATTCAAAGCCGGTAAGGTCAATGTTTTGGGTAAGATAATAGTTACCAGACAAATTTTTGCCGATATCGGCCAGATCCTGCGGCGTGGATATCGGTATCCACTCCTCTGCGGCGCTTGCCGGCAGCAATGTGAGAGACCAGGATATAAGTAAAAGCGACAAAATCACAGGTATCAACCTTTTCATCTTTCAAGCCTCCCATGTTTTATTTTGACAATCACATTATAACAAACACCCCCCGAAACTGTCAAATCAGGCCGCGCTGGGAGGTTTTCTAAATAATATATCATTTTTGTGTAAAGCTTTGCGGCAGGCTGCGATTCTTCAGAATTATAGAGGCAAAATAAACAAAAACAAGTCTTGTTCACAGAAATTCTATGAAAAATTTTAAATTAGTTAACTATTTAGCTACAGTTCAGAAATATTTCGTTCACATAAACTGCCGGGTTTGGTTTATTATAATAATGCCGGCAACAACCGGGGCTGTTAATTTGATATAACAAATTACACAAGAGGAGCAGTTGAAAAGCCCTCTACAAGCGTGGGAGCAATTGCCAGCGACTCACATTCGGAGGCAGGCTTGCCCTCCATGCGCTCACACAAAATACGCACCGCGTGGGCGGCGATTCCCTCGGCATCCTGATGTATGTGCGTCGGCTCCTCGGCGGGATTGCCGAGTAGTCCAGAGCGGTCAACCGCAATTACCGAAACATCGCCGGGACAGCTTTGGCCGGCGGCGCTCAGCTCGCCGCGCAGGAGATTCCATGTGTAGGCATTAAGGCAGATATAGGCGGTGGCCAGCCGCCGGCGGACAATATCGCGCAGCCTCTGCATCTCCTCAGGGCGCCTCATCTCGGTGATTATAAGGGCGGGATTGACCATAATATTCCGATCGGCCATGGCGCCGAGAAAGCCCGAGATCCGGTCTGTCAGCGAAATCGTGTAGCTTGAGTTGTGCGAACAGAGGGCAATCTTGGTATGTCCGAGGTCGGCAAGATAGGATACCGCAAGCCGGGCTGCCATTTTATTGTCGGTCTGTACGCACGGAATACCGAGGCCGGGCAGGTCATGGTCTACAAGTACAAGCGGAAATGACGCCTCGCTGAGCGATATAAGCCTGCGGTTATATGCTCCCAGACTGCAGGGATAAATCAAAATCCCCGCGGTCTGCCCATCAGAGAGAAATCCTATTATGTCTTCTTCTGTTGCAAGGTCGTTTTCGGAGTAATAAAGAGAGCAGACAAGTCCCCTTTTCCGGGCTTCGGCAATTGTGGCCTGGGCGAGATATGCCGAATAGGGCGTGAGAACCCGCGGGAGCACAAAGGCAATATTTCTTTTGGCACCGGCAGGGGGTTCGGGCGGATAGGCCACAAAGCTGCCGCGGCCCGACTTGCGGGTTATCTTCCCCTCCGCTGCAAGGCGCGACAGAGCGTTTACCGCGACAATCCGGCTGACCTTATACATATCCGACAGTTCCTTCTCGGTAGGCAGCCTGCTGCCGGGACGAAGCTCGCCCGATTCTATCTTCTGACATATGTCATTTATGATCTGCCGGTATTTCGGTGTAGTCTTCATAATATGCTCCAAATGACATGTTTTATATGAAAGTTATTATATCATTTACAGCGATGGCTTGCAACCGGTTTTTTGTTCCCTGTTGTGCAAAAGTGTGGTATAATAGAGGTAGCCGATGAGTGTAAAATTAAAGGTGATGTCCTTCAATCTCAGGATGAACACACAAAAGGACGGCATCAACGCCTTCCCTAACAGAAAAGAGCGGATTCTTGATGTGATTGCCCGGGAATCCCCCGATATAATCGGTTTTCAGGAAGTGACCGACGAGATTCGCCTCTGGCTGCGCGAGAAGCTGCAGGATTACATAATTGTCGGCTGCGGGCGCATGGCCGACCTTCACGGGGAATCTGTCCCGATTGCATACAAAAAGGATATCTTTGAGCTTCTCAAATACGAGGTTCACTGGCTGTCGCCGACGCCAAATATACCCGGCTCACGGTTTGAAAATCTCGGACAAAGCCGCTGGCCGCGGATTTTCACGGCAGCATACCTGAAGCACAATGACAAAAGCGGCATTTTCCTTGTTTGCAACGCCCACACAGACCACCTAAGTGCCGCCGCGCGGCTCAAATCCGGCGAGCAGATTGCCAACTATATTTCGGCCTTTGGCGGCAGGGTGATACTCACCGGCGACTTCAACGCGCCGCCCGACGCCGAGGAGATAAAGGTTATAACCCAAAATAAAAAATTCCCGCTCAAGGATGCAACTGCAGGAATCGGCGGCACATATCACGGGTTCGGTGAGCTTTCGGGAGACAAAAAAACCAAGATTGACTATATCTTCACAAACTTCGAATATGTCGCCGCCGAGAGTCACACGGTACCCGACCCGCACGAGGGCGGCGTTTGGTATTCCGACCACCATGCGGCGGTGTCAAGTATAATTATAATGGAGGAGGGGTAAGGCTATGAAAAAAAAGGTCAAGAGTCTAGCGCTGATTATGGTTTTGGCTATAATCTGCTCGCTTACAGCCGCCTGCACGAACAACAGGGATGACGGCGGCGACATGTCAAACGTCGGAGACAACACCGAAGATACGGGTACCGCCCCGGACGAAAGCAGCGATAACCTGCGCGACAACCTTCCGAAAGACCTTAACTTCAACAACCAGACGGTAAATATCCTTTACTGGAGCGACGTTGAACTTCCCGAATTTTTTGCCGACGGGGAACCCGGCGACAGGGTAAACGACGCGATATATCAAAGGAACCTTGAGACCGAGGAAAGAATCGGAGTTAAGCTTAATTTCATCGGCCAGCCCGGGCGGAATACCGCCCTGAACGACTATACGAGAAGGGTGGGCAACAGCATTTCGGCGGGCGACCATGAGTTTGACATTATGGCCGCCTACAGCCAGACGGTCGCCAACCTGACCTACAACGGCTACTGCTCCGATCTGTCGGACACACCATACATTGACCTTGACATGCCGTGGTGGCCGGCAACGCTTACAAACGAGGCCACTGTAGGCGGGAAACTTTATTTCGTGTCGGGCGACATTTCGACAAACCTGCTCTATTTCATGTACGCCACCTTCTTCAACAAAGACCTCATCGCACAGTTCAGCCTTGAAAACCCCTATGAGCTGGTTGCCGAAAACAAGTGGACGCTCGACAAATACATAGAAATGTGCAGCGGGCTATACAGCGATCTCAACGCCAACGGCATCAAGGACTACGGCGACAGGTTCGGCACAATAATTCCCTGGCTTTCGATTGACGCCTTTTTCTACGGTTCCGGGCTGCGGACCACCGACAAAAATAGCGACGGAACGCTGATTATCTCCCCGAGTTACTCAAGCGAAAAAGCAATAGACCTTGTGGTCAAGCTTAACGATATCCTGTTCCGCAGCGACGACGGCCTTTGGATGAGGGAGGATACCGGAACAATAAACGAACAGTTCTCAAGCGGCCTGGTTCTGCTCTTTACCCAGCGCACCAAAGATGTTTTCTTGAACTTCTCGAAGGCAAGCGACCTGAGCTTCGGGGTCGTACCGGTACCCAAATATAATTCGACACAGGCAAATTACATTACCTGCGTCGGCAATCCCTTCACTCTCTATGCGGTAGCCATCAACATCAGGGACATGGATCTGGCAAGCGCGACGCTCGAAGCGCTGGCGTCGGCAGCCTACCGGACGACCACCCCCGCAATATTTGAGGTTACACTCAAAATCAAGTATTCGGACGACCCGACCGCGGCGGGCATGTATGACCTCGTCCGCGAGGGAGTCGTGTTTGACCTCGGCAGGATTTACGGAATGGTCCTCGATAACCTCACCCAGACAAGATTCCGCAACCTTGTGGGATCCGGCTCGACCTCCTGGGCATCCGAGTATGCAGGTTTTCAGAAAGCGCTGGACCGCCTGCTCGATTCGCTCAATAACAAGCTGGTCAACTGAACCAACATGAAGTAAAACAATCCTGACCTGTTGTCGTCACTTCGGATTATTTAGCCGGTTGTGGCTTCAACAGGTCTTTTTCCACATATTACTTGAAAAATCGTGTGCGGCGGGGTATAATGAAGTCACATAAAAAAAGGAGGAAATGCCAGAGAGCATCGTGACTTGTATGAGTGTGTATATGAGATTTCCGGGCGGACGCAAAAAGGCCTTTACAATGAGCTATGACGACGGCGTGGAGACCGATATCAGGCTTATTGAAATTATGCGGAAAAACGGCCTTAAGGGGACCTTCAACATCAACAGCGGCTTATTTGCACCGGAGGGCACAGTTTATCCCCCGGAGAAGTTTGCCCGCAGGATGAGCCGCTCGGCGGCATATGATACATATGTCAACAGCGGCATGGAGATAGCCTGCCACGGGCTGACTCACGCTTACCTCGACCAGCTCCCGCCCGAGCTTGCCACCTACGAAGTCCTGCGCGACAGGGAAAACCTTGAGGAAATGTTTGACAGGCAAATCCGCGGCATGGCATATGCCTACGGGCGGTTCAATGACAATGCCGTCGAGACCCTGAAAAAATGCGGAATAGCCTATTCGCGGACGGTTATCTCAACAAACAGCTTCGATATCCCCGGCGACTGGCACCGGCTCCCCGCGACATGCCATCATAACTCGGACAAACTGACAGCCCTTGCCAAAAAGTTCCTCGAAAAGTCCCCGACCGGCGACCCCTGGCTTTTCTACCTCTGGGGGCACAGCTATGAGTTTGAGCGGGACAACAACTGGGCCTTGATTGAAGAGTTTGCCTCATATATCGGCGGGCAGAGCGATATCTGGTACTGCACGAATATCGAATTGTACGACTATATTGCGGCATACAGGGCGCTGAAGTTCAGCGTCAACGGCAAGATTGTCTTCAATCCGACCGCAATGCCGGTTTGCTTTGAGATGAATATGAATAAGAAGATTTATACCATATCGCCCGGGGAAACCGTCAGGATTTCCGATTGATTTCCGGGCAATACCGAGGTGTTGACATGAAAATCGAAGTAGCGGCGCATCGCGGCAATATGGCGCTCTTCCCCGAAAACACGCTCCCGGCGTTCCGCTCGGCGTGTGAGATCGGCGTTGACATGATAGAGCTCGACCTCCATATGACAAAGGACGGCGAAATAATAATCGCTCATGACAGTGATTTTTTGCGCACCGCCGACAATCTCGGAAAAATACATGAGATGACTCTGGCCGAAATCAAAAAAATCGATGTCGGCAGAAAGCGCGGGGAGGAATTTGCCGGTTACAGTGTTCCGACACTTGAAGAATTTCTTGATCTGATGAAGCAGATCGGGCAGAATGTGGCCTTCAATTTTGAATTCAAGGACTATATTCACGTGCTTGGCAGCGGGTTTGCGTGTAAAAGCGCCGACCGCGCGATAGGCCTTATTGACGAGTACGGGCTCTGGGACAGGTCTGTTGCCAACAGCTTTGACGGCAGGCTGCTTGAATACATAGAAAAGAAATACGACGGCCGCTTCCGCCTGCATGGTTTTTACCCGTATGAAATCGGGGGCAATACCAAGGCAAGGCTCTACTGCGCCTGCCTGTTCAATCAGCGTATTGTTGACGGCAAATGGGTGCGCGGCGACTCCCCGGTAAACCCCGCCGAGGATTTTGATAGAGTGAAGGCCGACGGCATTCACCCGTGGGTGGGTGCCGGAGTGCGCACCGAAACCGACGTCCTGCTGGCGGTTGAGCGCGGAGCCGAGCTCTTTACAAGCAACGACCCTGCCGGGCTCATCGGGATTCTGAAAAAGCACGGGTTGAGGTAAAGATATGGGCAAATACGGAATGCTCATGACCACATTTGCAAATAAAGAGCAGGCAGAACCTGTGATAAACGAGATTATCAGATGCGGGCTGGCGGCTTGCGTTCAGGAAATACCGATAAAGAGCCATTACACATGGAAGGGCGAGCTTTGCCACGACGACGAGGTTTTGGTGCTGTTCAAAACCAGAGGGGATCTGTATCCCGAACTCGAGCGAAAACTCCTTGAGCTTCATCCGTATGATACGCCCGAAATCCTGTTTTTGGATGCAGAAAAAGGGAGTGTCGCATATCTGTCCTGGATAGACGAGCAGACACGCGAAAAATAAACACGAAAACCCGACATATTCAAGGTGTGTTGAGCCTGTTGCCCGCTGCCCAACACAGATCGCACCCCTTCCGCTGCCTTTTGCCGATGTTTTGCATTACAGCGGCCGGCGCAGACAGCAAAACCTTTTTCGTGTGCGGTAAATAATAGAAATGTGCAAAATTATGTGGCAGAAACCTTTAAGATTACATGGTGGGATTCTTCTCAATACTTGACAAAAACATGTAACAAGTATAATATTTATATTAGGAGAAACCCCAAGGGGTAACATTTGTCTGAAAGGAAGGGGCCAAAATGAAAATCAGGGTAGCAGCTTTTATTCTTACCCTACTTATGTTCGTCGCTGCAGCAGGCTGCACAACGAACAAGGAAACCGACACCGACACCAGCGTCCCGACAGCCTCAGATATCAACGAGGAAACCACAACCGACAACACCCCGGTGTTCCCGGATGCCGACTATGACGGAGCAGGTTTTGTCGTTTACGCAAGGTCCTCAGACGCCGGCTCATATAAAGGAATGTACATAGTCAGCGACAATGTTGTCGACACAATGTCCGAAGCGGTTTATCTGCGCAACCTTGCGGTCGAGGAAAAGTACGATGTAAAAATATCTACAATGGAGGAAGACAATCCTTACGAAAAAATCCGCGCTTATCTCCAATCAGGGGATGTCCCGTTTGACCTCGTGCTTGACCGGCGCAGCTATCTGGGGTCGCTCGCGCAGGAGGGCTGCTTTTATAATTTCAACCACCTCGAGCATGTGGATTTCACACAGAAATACTGGGATGCAAACTGCGCCCGGGACTACGAGGTTGCGGGCAAGCTCTTCTTTATGGCCAACGATATCAGCGTGAGCAACCTTGCCGGGGCACGCTTCTTCTATTTCAACAAGCAGCTGATAGCAGACTACAACCTTGAGGATCCTTATGACCTGGTACATAACAATAAATGGACCCTCGACAAGTTTCTCAGCATGGTTCAGTCGGTATCAACCGATAATGGTGACGGAGTGTGGAACGCCGCAGACACCTACGGGCTGTTAGCCGAGGAGGGAGCATCAAACGGAAACATAATGCACCTTCTGGTGGGCTGCGGAATTAAATTCGTCGAGAAAAATCCCGACGGCACACTGACCACCAATGCATACAACGAAAAAACCCTCGATATCATGTCAAAAGTGGCAAGCGTGCTGCTCAACAATAATTATTCAATCACATATCAGCAAGCTTCAGCAGGCGCCGACACCTCGAATTTTGCAAATATTTATGACTACGGCCGCTCACTGTTTACACAGGACCATTTCCTCTTTATTCAGGGCAATATGGGCGTCGCCCATCAATTCAAGGATATGAAATCCGACTACGGCGTGCTGCCCAACCCCAAGTATGACGAGGCCCAGGAAAGCTATTATCACAAGATGGACAAATATTCGCTTATCTGGGCGATACCCAACTGCAACATGGACTACGAAAGGGTGGGCATCATCATGGAGTACTGGGCATATCAGTCAAGCCTGACTGTCATGCCGGCGTATTATGAGATTACAATAAAGACCAAGCGGGTTCACGAGGAAACCGCCTCGCAGATGCTCGACCTTATAAAGAGCACTATTTTATACGACCTCTCGGAACCCTACGGCACAAACGTCGCAAGTATTCTCTACAACGGCTATACCTCGGGCAACCTGGCCTCTTCCTGGTCGTCAAACAAAAAATTAATCGACAAGGCGCTCATGGACCTGTATGACAAAATCACGAGCCTCGACTGATTCAAACGGGCGCAGGGCCCTGTGTGCCCCGCGCTCCTGCCGCCAATGAATATACTATACCCCCGGACGACACCGGGGGTAATTTTGGTCGCGTATGTTTTTTACCTGAACTCGGGCAAATATTTATTGGTTTAATCTTGCCATAAGGATGTTTCTTCAATGTAATTAAGTCAAGAGAGGACAAGGGGCAAGGTCTTCAGAAGGGAAATGGGCATGAGCCCGCAGGAGTACCGGCGGCTAAAACAAAAATATTAGGGAGGAGAACAAATGTTTCCTGCAGAGTACGAGCTTTGTCTGATGCGCAAAACAACGCCGTCCTTGCGTTATTCCAAAAGCGAGGACTTCCTTACATGGCAAAAAAATGCCCGCGCAAAACTGCGCGAACTTCTCGGACTTGATAAAATGGGGTTTTGTGAGCCGCTTGTTCACGATTTTAAGAAAACCGGGGAGTTGGCCTTTGAGGAGTACACATTTTCGGTAGAAACCGAGCCCGGCTTCCTTGTTCCCTGCCACTTCTGCCTGCCGCAGAACGCCAGGGCAAAAAACCCGCTGGTCATCTGCCTGCAGGGCCACACTACCGGGGCGCATATTTCTCTGGGCCGGGCGGTTTATCCGGGAGACAAAGGATACATTGAGGGCGGCGACCGGGACTTTGCGCTTCAGGTATTACGCGAAGGATATTGTGCGCTTGTCATTGAAATGCGCGGCTTCGGCGCCCTGGGCGGCACTCCCAAAGGTCCTGCCTGTCACATACCCGCAATGGCTGCGCTGCTGCTCGGAAGGACTATGCTCGGCGAGAGGGTTTGGGACGTCTCGCGCGTGCTCGACGCCGTATTAAACCGCTTTGATTGCATTGACCCTTCAGATATATACTGCATGGGAAACTCCGGCGGCGGGACGGTGACGTATTATGCCGCCTGCATGGATGAGCGCATAACCCTTGCAATGCCTTCCTGCTCGGTGTGTACATACCGTGACTCGATTGCCACAATAAGGCACTGCGTCTGCAACTTCATCCCGAAAATTGCAGAGTATTTCGATATGGGGGACCTTGCAGGACTTATCGCACCGCGAAAGCTGGTTGTCGTTCATGGTATAAATGACGAGATTTTCCCGAAGGAAGGGGTGTTTGAGGCTTATGAGACAATTAAGAAAATGTATGAAGCAGCCGGCGCCCCCGACAACTGCCGGCTTGTAACCGGCCCGGCGGGACACAGGTTTTATGCCGATGCTGCGTGGGCGACAGTAAAGGAAATGATATCCGGCGGATAAGCAGTTTTGTCGTCATTTGCGCGTTGTCAATAAAAACCGAGGCTTATTCCGGGCTGACAAGCCACGGAACAAGCCTCTTTTTTGTTGGTCGGAGTGACTGGATTCGAACCAGCGGCCTCAACATCCCAAATGTCGCGCGCTACCAACTGCGCTACACCCCGAGCATCAGTGCGTACTTGCGCGCGAAGTCATTATATCAAATAAACGCCGGAATGTCAATATTATTGCGGGCGATTGACAAACCGGCGCCGAGGTGGTAGTATAGAGCCGGATTATTATGTCGATGGAGGGGAAATGCATGTCGGCGAAAAAGAAAGAAAAAAAAGAAAAGAAAGAAAAGCTGAAAGAGGTTGTCAGCGTGACGCGCGAGGTCGGCGAGAAGGTTGAAAAACGCTCAAAGAGCTTCTGGCAGGAGTTTAAAAAGTTTGCTGTCCGGGGGAATATAGTAGATCTGGCGGTTGCTGTGGTCATCGGCTCGGCATTCAATAAAATAGTCAGCACGCTTGTGTCAAGCATAATCACACCGCTTACCGGGCTGCTGCTGCGCACCGGAGACCTGTCGGGGCTCAAATGGGTGCTTGTGCCCGAGGTGCCGGCCGACGAGGTGGCGGGGATTGAGGGAACGCCCGAGGTGGCGGTGACCTACGGGCTGTTTTGGCAGAGCTTGATTGACTTTTTGATAATCTCGCTGACAATATTCGTGATTGTCAAAATCCTCACCAAAATCAGGGAGGGGATAAACCGCAAGGAAACCGAAGCAGCTCTGGCAAAAGCCCGTGCCGAAGAGGAAAAGAAAAAGGCTGAGGAGGAGAAAAGGAAGGCCGAGGAGGAGCGGATCAACAAAATCAGAAGCGAGTTTGTTGCCGACGTGGCAGCTCAAACCGAGTTGCTTGCCGAAATCCGGGACATTATGCAGCGCCTTGAGAACAAACCGGCCGAAAAATAGAAAAAGGGGGAAATCCCCTTTTTTCTTGCGGTCGCTTATACGTCGTTGAAGGTCAGGAGTTCGAACATCGAGCCGACCCTGCTCTTCCCCTTTCCCCGCGGCTCCTTCTTTGCATCATCTGCCGGTTGTCCGGTGTCGGTTGCTTCGGCTTTTTCGGGGGAGCCGGCATCGCTCTCGTCTTTTTTTTCTTCAGGCTCTACCGTGTCGGCATCTAACTCCATGCGAACCTGCCGGGATGCCGCCGCGCCGCCCTTTTTCAGCTCGTCGCATTTGGCCTTGAGGGAGTTTATGCGTGCCTCGTATTTTTCTTTCATTATTTGAATGCGCTCTTCATCCTTTTCCTTTTGTATTGAGGCTGCCGACTCGTATTTTTCCTTCTGTGCTGCAATTTCTGCCTCGTACTTCTCTTTTTGAGCCTCGAGCTTTGACTCAAGCTTACTAATGTTATCTGCAAGCCTGGCATTTTCCTCTTTGAGCTTTTCAAATTCCTCGTCGGCAGTGCCGCGTTCTTTAGCCGCCATGTCGCGCTCTGAGCAAAATTCAAGCGCGCAAAGCAGTATCGCCTCGCTTTTTGTAATCCGGGGGCTGCGCAGGCAGATTTCGCGGATTCTGCGGTCCACCTTGTTTACTATCGCCTCAACCTCTTCGGCAGTTGCATCGCTCAGGATATTCATTTCAATATCGGCGACAGTGATTTTGTACTTTTGTTTCATTTTCTCCTCCGGTTTGTAAGATTCGGCCGGGCGGCGTTTTGAGATATCCTCTGATATTTAATTATAATACAAAACCAAATAAAAATAAAGTGTTTTTTTGTAAAAAATCACATGGTGATAAAGATAAAATCAACATATAGTATTATTTATGCTTTTCGTGACTCAAAATGTGGCCCGGCAGGGCGGCCCCGCTTGTTTTTAACAGCGGCTATGAAGCAAAACCTGCATTTTTTAATATATTTTCATCTTGACAAACCGGCCCCTTTTTGATATAATACGCCTTGCCTGAAGAATATTTTGCGGCATCGCCAAGCGGTAAGGCAACGGACTCTGACTCCGTCATTACCTAGGTTCGAATCCTAGTGCCGCAGCCAAAAGAAGCGGGGGACAGTTTTGTCCCCCGCTTTACTTGTGGCCACTCTTTTTGTGGGGCTCTGCCCCACACCCCGCTTAAACCCCTTTTTGAAAAATGGGTTTAAGAATCCCCAAAAACTTAAAAACCAGATTTCAAATTAAGTAGTGAGGTGCCTGCTTCCCGCGCCAAAACCGGGGCGCTGTGTGCCATGACCGGGCAAATATCTGTTCATTTGACAACCTTGTTAATCTTCTTTTCAGCGGCGCGAAGCAATGCCTCCCGCTCATTAGGCAGTTTTCCGTCAATCACCTCATCGAGCAGCTCCGAGAGCAGCTTCCCGATCCTTCGACCCGGCCTCATGCCGAGCCTTATCAAATCCTCCCCGTCAATCGCAAGCTCGCTCAACGAAAGGCAGCACCCCGCACTCAGCACACCTTCAAGCAGCACCCCGGCTGTCGTGATTTTCTCAAGTTCAGCCTGAGCATTTCCGGATTTTTGCGCCAAGGCGGCACGGCGCAGGCTAAGGAGCCGGCGGGTATTTTGCTCCCCGAGCGAGGCCAACAACCGGCGCATTTCTCTCTCGTTTCCGGGTATTTCGGTATGGTAAGCCCGTATCAAGCATTTTACGGTTGAAATTGTGCGGTTGTCGGCGCGCAGCCGCCGCAGGACAGTCTCGGAAAGCTCGGCGCCATGGTCCTCGTGCCCCTGAGAACACCCGCCCTGCTGCTCCCAGGCACCGCAGGCAGCGATACCGTGGAAAAAGAGCGCAAGCCGCACATAAACATCCCCCCGCTCCTCGGCGGCAACAGCCCTGACAGAACGGGTGTATATATCAAGAGCGTTTTGCTCAAGCCCCTCTGCCGGTCTTATTTCGGGAATGAACTCGCTGATGACATCACGAAATTCAAGCAGCACCCGCCCGGCACCCGGACCGGTTATAAGCCTGAAAAACTCGTCGCGCACCCGCTCGGCCGCAATGTTTTTCAGAAGGCTGCGGTTCTCATGTATGCTGCGGGCAGTATCGGGTTCAATCGAAAAATCGAGCACAGAGGCAAAACGCAGGGCGCGCAGAATCCGCAGCCCGTCCTCGTGAAATCGCAGGTCGGGGCTTCCGACGCACCGGACGACCTTCTGCTCAATATCCTCCCTGCCTCCGAATATGTCGACAAGGCCATACCCGGGGGCGTATGCCATTGCATTTATGGTGAAGTCGCGCCTCGAGAGGTCGTCGCGAAGGTTTCGTGTGAAGTAGACCTCGGAGGGGCGGCGGTTGTCCTCATATTTTCCGTCGACTCGGTAGGTGGTGACCTCAAAACTCCTGCCGCCGGAGACAACCGTGAGTGTGCCGTGTTTGATTCCGGTTTCAATTATCCGAAGCCCGGCAAAGCATTCTTTCATCTGCTCGGGGGTGGCGTTTGTGGTGATATCCCAGTCGTGCGGCGGGGTGCCGCGCAGGATATCGCGCACGCATCCGCCTACAAAAAAGGCCTCAAACCCGCGCGACACAAGCCGGTCAAAAACACTTACGGCCTCTTTGGGTATTACATCGAAGTTCATGCTCAAAACCTCTGTTCCGAAATCACTGTCACAACCCGGCCAACAGATAATCTGCAGGTTTTCGGGTAAGGTTTCATGTTTATTATAAAGCATCCCAGGGAATTTTAAAAGCCCGTGCGGTATTTTAACGCGAGTTTTCCGAAACAAAAAAGGCGGCCCCCCTGGAAAGAGGCCGTCCTGATAGGTTTATATTTCAGAAAGTGCAGCGGCTGACTTAATCAGCTCTTCGGTGATTTTGACTCTGTTCTCGTACAGCTTTTTCTGCAACGGGTTGAACTTTGCAATCGCCTCGGTGTCATGTACGCCGGTTTTGCGGTATTTGCGGTAAACCGAGTCGACATTGATGGCGTCCCAGATGTCCATCGAGGTTATTTTGCCGTCATGCACGCAGATGCAGCGGTTGGCTTTGTTTGCGGCGATAAGGTCAACCGCAAGCTCGCCCATCCGCGACGCGGTCACCCGGTCGTAAACCGTCGGGCTGCCGCCTCTTGCCACATGGGCAAAGCGGGCAAATTTGGTCTCAATGTATTCGTCCTTGAAACGGACATCGCCTGTCTCGGCATAATATCTTGCAAACTCCTCACGCGAGCGGCGCTGCAGCTTTGTGCGGAACTGCTCGCCGTAGGAGCTTATGTAGTTTTCATCTGCAATCTTCGCAAGGTCATGCCCGCTGATTTTGCCGCCCAAATATTTTTCGGCAGCGGTGTCAAGTGCGGCTTTCCTCACTTCGTCGGTGAGGCTCGTATCAAAGGCGCCCTCGGCAAATATTACAAGGAAGCTGCGCTTTCCTTTCTTACGGGCTTCAATCATTTTATCTATAACCCGGTCGGCGTCGAAAGCCTCGGGAGCCTCGGGAATGGCAACCGCCGAAGCACCGACGGCAAGTGCCGTCATGAGTGCAATTTGCCCGCAGTTGCGGCCCATAACCTCAATGACATTGCAGCGTTGATGCGAATTGCAGGTATCACGCAGCGCGTCGGCCATTTCTATTGTGTTGCGCAGCGCGGTGTCAAAACCGAGCGTGTATTCGGTTGAGGTTATGTCGTTGTCTATTGTCGAGGGTATGCCGATACAGGGGATGTTGCTGTGTTTGAGCAGATCAAGGCCGCCGCGAAAGCTCCCGTCGCCACCGGCAATCACCAGGGCGTCGATACCTTCTTCCTGCATATTCTTGGCGGCAATTTTGACAACACTCTCCTGCCTGAACTCGTCAAACCTTGCCGAATTGAGTATAGTGCCTCCGCGGTTGATGATGTTTTCGACATCTTCAGCGCGCAGCACGCGGAAATCCCCGGGACGGCGGTAGGTCATACCTAAAAAACCGTCCATGATTCCGACAGTTTCAATATTATATTTTCTTGCGGCAAGCACGACGGCACGCACCGTGGCGTTCATGGCCTGGCAGTCGCCGCCGCTTGTTATAACAGCGATTCTTTTAACCTTTGACATTTTTCTTACCCTTGCCGTTTATGGCAAAAACATAAAATAGGCGTTCATCCCGCATATCTGCCGCGAGGGCTGAACATCCAAACTGTATTATACATCATGAGTATGCCCTTGTCAACATAATATGATAAATTTTTCACATCCGACAATTCCGGCGCGGTTACTGATGTTCCTCGTTGTTAAATTGCCGGACTCCAATTGATTTTTATTACAATTCTTCCGGAAATGCCATAACACATTTTGCCCCGATAATAATTCGTCCACTCCACTTGACAATAAATAAATGATGATATATAATAGTGAAGGCTGTTCTTCGGGCTTGTAGCTCAGTTGGGAGAGCGCCGCGTTCGCAACGCGGAGGTCAAGGGTTCGAATCCCTCCAGGTCCACCAGAAAGCAAAGCAGGGCGAGGTTGTCCGACCGAGCCCTGCATTTTGCTTTCTGATTTGAAGGGATTCGAAAAGGGCGGCTGCAAAGCAACAGAAACATGCCGGGGGCATGTTTCGGCGCCCGAGGGCGTGGTAGGGAGCGGGAGCGACCGGAGCGAATCCCTCCAGGTCCACCAAAAAGGCAGCAGATTTCTAACAAAATCTGCTGCCTTTTTTCTATGCCGAAAAGCCTTGCAACCATCTCTGCAATCTGTCAGTCAAAACGGGTGACTCGGATGACGCCATCCAGCGCCCGAAGGCCGCTGATCAACGGTTCCAAAGCGTCGGAATCCAGATCAATCATCGTGTAGGCGTATACCCCTTTGGAGCGGTTGACCAGGTTGGCAATATTGATTTGCGCGTCAGAGATCAGATTGGTGATGGCACCTAACATACCGCGTTTGTTGTAGTGGCAAATGGTGATTCGGCACTCACCGGTCCGCGGCGACGTGACATCCGGGTAGTTGACCGAATTGGTGATGTTGCCGTTTTCCAGAAAATCGATAAGCTGATTTGCAGCCATGACGGCGCAGTTTTCATCGGCTTCCGGGGTACCGGCGCCCAGGTGGGGAGTTGCCAGCACATTCTCCAAGGCAAGCTGTTCCTTGGTGGGGAAATCAGTCAGGTAATAACGAACCTTTCCGCTCTTCAGACCTTCCACAATGGCCTCGTTGTTGACGACGGGGCCCCTCGCGTAATTGATGATCGTGACACCGAGCTTCATCATATCAATGGCGGCTTTGTCGATATAGTCGTACGTGTCCTCCTTCAGCGGGACATGCAAAGAGATATAATCGCAGTTTCTGTAAATCTCGGTGGGGTCATTCACAAAGTTGACATAAGGCTTGATGTTCTCAATGGCTTGCTTGGAGAGGAAAGGATCGTATCCGTAAACATGCATCCCCAAATTGGTGCATGCCTTGGCCATCCTGGAACCAATTGCGCCCACGCCGATGATGCCGATGGACTTGCCCATAATCTCGGGGCCGCGGAATTTCACTTTGCCCTTTTCCACCGCCTTTCCGGAGTCCACCTCATTTCCGAGCGTCTTTACCCACGCAGAGGCCGCTATTACGTTTCGGGCCGCCATGATCATGACGCCGAGAACAAGTTCCTTCACGGCATTTGCGTTTCCGCCGGGCGTGTTGAAAACCACGATGCCAAGCTCGCTGCATTTATCCACCGGAATCGTATTGACCCCGGCGCCCACCCGCACGATGGCTTTCAGGTTTTCGGGGATCTCAATATCGTGCAGGGGATGAGAATGAACCATAATCGCGTCATAGGAGAGGGCAGAGTCGCTGATCTCATATCGGCTTTTATCGAAGAGATCAAGGCCTATGGGCGATATGTTGTCATAAGTTCTGATTGTTTTCATACTGTGTTACCTCCTAAAAAAGTATATCAAACAAAAAAGCTTTCCATCCCAACCACTGGGACGGAAAGCGTTGATTTCCGCGGTGCCACCCGGTTTGCCGAAGAGCAGACTTCGACCTCTCGAAGGCTGTAACGGCGCCACCGTCACCGCTCGTCGCGGGCCGCTCCGGGGCGGAAAGCTCCCGCAGGTACCGGCTCACACCAGCCGCCGGCTCTCTTTGAACCTGTCCGGGAACATGTTCCCCTTCAATGCGTTTGCAAAAGTTCTAATAATATATAACACACTTCGATATAAAAAGCAAGTGGTTATTAAGTTCAAACAAAATATTTATGTAGGATTACAATACGGGAGTACCACTGGCATCAGGTTTTCATCATGATTGACAAAAAGCATCTCGCGGTTTATATCACCAGAAAGCAAAATCCCGCGCCGGGCACCCGGCGCGGGATTTTGTGTTTAGTCGATATCGATTCTTATTGATTTGTCGACCGTCTGTTTCTTCGGAACGGTTATCGTCAGCTCCCCGTTGTCGAGCTTTGCCTTGATCCCCTTGCCGTCGGCCTCTGCAAGGTAGATGCTGCGCTGCATTGAGCAGATGCGCCGCTCCCTGTGCAGGTAGTTCTTCTTTTCTTTTTCGGTTTTTTCGTCCCTCGTGACAGAGATGACCAACCTGTTGTCGTCAAAGGACAGGTTGATTTCATTCTTTTTCACGCCGGGCAGCTCGGCTTCGATGATATAGTGGTCATCCTCTTCGCTAACGTCGACTTTGAAGGTGTCGCAGTCGAAACGCCTTCTGAAGGGCCAGTCCGAAAAGAAGTCGTCGATCATATTGTTGAAAAGCTCAAACTCCGGGAATCCCACGCTCTTATTCCATCTGTTGAAAGGTACTAAAACTCCCATAACAACATCTCCTTTTCTCAATATTTTAGCACTCTTGGTGAGTAAGTGCTAACTTCTGTTATAAATATACTACATCAAAGCAGTTTTGTCAATACTATTTTGAAAAAATTTTTAAACTTTTTTCAGTTTTCGGGCAAGAGTGCCAATTTTCTGTTGTGTTACGGCATATATTTGCTATGGTTGTCTCCACGCCCGGACACCCTGTGTCTTCTTTTTATATTTTACACTCCCAAAGGATTTTATCCCCTGCCGCCGAATATAAATTATATCAGAAAAACAAGGAGGCTCGAGTTTGAAAAAACACAGGGTCATCATAATCAAAGGGAAGACGGTCCTGCTCGCCCTGCTCACCGCCATGGCGTGCGCATTTTTCATCTCGGCGCTCTCAACTTATCTCTCACAGCCCGCCAAGTTCAAAAAAAGCAGCGCGGCCGGCGGTGATTATGTAATATTGGCGGCAAGCGAGCAGGGAATATATTTTTATCAGCGTGATTTTGACGCTTTTTTGCTGCTGCCGCCCGGGAATTCCTTTAGGGTACAGGTCTTCAGGCGAGCCGGCGGCGAGGTCGAGCTTGTCAATTCGGGGATTGACGTATACTACTCGATTGTCGACAACACCACCTCGGCGGATAAAATCAACTTCTGGGATTATGCGGCCTACTACGGATATGACCTGGAGCCGGATATCGGCATTACCGGAAACGGCCTCTCGGGCAAAATGCAGCTCTCGGAGGACGGCAACTACTATGTGGCCACCGCAATACCGCTGACCCCGTACAACGACGGCAGCAGGGTGGCCGACCCCTATCAGTTGGCGGTCATAACCGTGACCGACAGCCGGAGCGGAGAGATTCTCGCGCAAATCGGCGACGTGGTCGTATCGGTATCCGACGAGCTCGGCTGCCAGAACTGCCACGGGACTGTCGACACCAACCTCAATATCCTCTCGGCGCATGACAGGATATCGAATACCGATCTGCTCGAGCAGCTCTCGAACGGAATAAGGCATAAGTGCTCGGACTGCCACCGGGACAACGCGCTCGGCGAGCCGGGGATCCCGGGTGTTCCGCCGCTCTCGCAGGCTATACACCGGTTTCATGCCGACAGGATGCTGCCGCGCAGTGGTGTGCCTGAATGCTACAGGTGCCATCCAGGGCCGATAACCCAGTTCTACCGCGGCGCCATGTACGTGGCGGGGATCAGCTGCACCAACTCCAATTGCCACGGCGACATGCTGAATGTGGCGCTGACTCAGGCGGTAGGCCGGCAGGCCTGGCTGAACGAACCCGACTGTTCCAACTGCCACCGCGAGGTGTACAGCGTAAATCAGGGAAAGCTCTACAGCGACTCGTATCTTCTGAACAGCCCCGACGAGGAGATGAACAATATAATCCTCTGCATTTCCTGCCACAACAGCGCCCACGCCGAATGGGTGTCGTCAAGAAACCTCGACAACCTGCTGCCTATAAGCCTTATGGGATATCCCGATTACATCAGGCGCTGTACGGTCTGCCACGGAGCCGGAGTCCTCGGCCGGGCGCATGCGTATTACATAGAAGAAACAAGGTAAGGAGTCAAGTTAAAATGAAAGGACTTGCCGTTTTTGAAAACCTGCTGCTCCCGGCGGCCGCCGGACTCTGCTTTGTCTGTGCGCTCTGGTCCTTCTTTCCGGGAAAGCAAAAAAACAGGACAAGAGCGCTGCCCTTTTTGTGGGGTGCGGCGACTCTGCTCGTCACACTGACGACGGCGCTGATGGTCTGCTACCTTGTAACCGTTAACTGCGAATACGGCTATGTGTACAGCCATACCAGCCGGGACACCCGGCTGATTTACCGGATTTCTGCCCTGTGGTCGGGACAGGAGGGCTCTTTTCTGCTCTGGGCGCTGATTATGTGCCTGACCGGCATTGTCCTGCTCGGCAGCGGCGTACGGAATTTCGGGCGGAGCTTCGGGATTTTTTCTGTCGTGTGCGCTGTCCTTTTGGTTTTGTGCCAGATTTCGCAGCCCTTTGCCAGGCTCACGCCGGTGCCGGCCGACGGGCTGGGGCTGAATGCAGCGCTGCTTGACCCGTTTATGGTAATCCACCCGCCGCTGGTTTTTGTCGCCTACAGCGCCATGGCGGCCTTGTTTTCGCTTGCGGGCGCGCCAAAGGATGACAAGGCAACGGCGGACAAGATACGGTTATGGACCCGGGTCGGCTGGTTTTTCCTCGGCATCGGGATTCTGAGCGGTAGCGTGTGGGCATACCGGGCGCTGGGCTGGGGCGGATACTGGGCATGGGACCCGATTGAAAACGCCGCGTTTGTCCCCTGGCTAATACTCACAGGATACCTGCACCAGAGAGACCTGTCGGGAAAAAATACGTGTGTCGTGCCCTTTTTGCTGGCGTGCGTCGGGGTTTTCCTGACGCGCAGCGGGATACTCGCCTCAATGTCGGCACACGCCTACACCGAGGGAGATATCCTGATTTCGGTCATTATCTCCTGTTCGGTGGTGAGCATTGCGGTATTTTTGTTAGTTTCTAAAATCAAAAAAGCCGATAAAAAGGAAACCGGCAAAAAAGCAAAAGCCGGCATCACCAAAATTTCGATATACATGATAAATACATATGCTGCGCTGGTTTTTCTCGGCACCGTCGCCCCGATTGTGCTGCGGACCACGACTCCGATGGCCTACTTCACAGCAATAAGTACCGCCTTTGCCCTCGCATATCCGGCGCTGCTGACGGCACGGGACTTTGCAATATTGAAGCGGCTGAATATCCCGATGATTCTCATCAGCGCGGCGCTCACCGCGGGTATTGCGGTACTCGTCCGCACAACCAACATTTTCTGGCTTTTTGTTATCTGGGCGGCGCTCATGCCTCTCTCTCTCTGGCTGGCAGACCGCTTCAGACAGTCGGACACGCGGTATTATCTGAGGCATCTGGGGGTTCTGCTCATAATTATCGGCACTATAGCGTCGACTGCTTTTGCCGAGAATAAGTACGCCGTCGCCGAGTTTGACGGCAAAAACATCACGTTTGAGGGAGTGAGCATCAGCCGGGAAAAACTTTCGGAAAAGGAAATGATTATTATCACTCAGTTGCACCGGGATTTGATAATTCAAACCTCCCGGGTTCTGCCCTCGCCTACCGGCGGCCTTGTTGTCCACTATACCGAAAAGCCGCTGATTCTGTTGTTCTGGGTGGGGTGTGTCCTGGTGGTGATGCCGGTTTTTCAGCAGAAAACAAAAAAAGGAATGTCATACACAATAACTGCTTCTCACTCTTTGCCTTGATAAAACTTTTATTCTGGTTCATTTGACGGGCGCTCGGTCCCTCTGCGCCGCGTCCGCTCGCGCGGGGCGGAGCCCCCGAAAAAGCGCTCCGTGCGGTGATTTTTTGAAATATTGCATATCATGTAAAACTGTGATATAATATTTATCATAAAATGTCAATTTCTCCGCCCATAAGGGCGAATTCTGTTGATGGGGCATGGCCGGACATGAGCGACACAGCTGTTCACATAGAAAATTTGTCGGTTTATTACGGGCATACAAAGGCGTTGTCGGATGTCTGCCTTGACGTTGCTGCCGGCGAGTACCTTGGGATAATCGGGCCGAACGGCGGCGGCAAGACCACGCTGCTCAAAGCCATGTTGGGGCTGGTCGCTTACTGCGGGCGGGTGGAAATCTTCGGCGGACCGCCGCAGAAAAACCGGCCGCAGATCGGATATGTGCCGCAATTTTCGGCGGTCGACAGGCAGTTTCCGATAACCGTCTTTGAGGTGGTGCTGTCCGGCCGGCTTGACCCGGGGCTCAAGCCCTTTTACAGGTACAGCAAAAAGGACAAGCAGATAGCCGAGGAACTGCTCGGCCGGGTGGGGCTTGCCGACGTCGCGGGGCGCAGGCTATCGGAGCTCTCGGGCGGTCAGTTTCAGAAAACGCTGATAGCCAGAGCGCTTGCCCGAGAGCCGAAGCTGCTGCTGCTTGACGAGCCGACGGCAAGCGTCGACGCGGTATCCCGCCAGCAGATATTCGACCTTCTGGCCGAACTTAACCGCAACATGACAATAATCCTTGTCACGCATGACCTTTTTGCCATCTCGTCACAGATAAGAAGGCTTGCCTGCCTGAGTGGCAGGCTTGTTTATCACGGCGAGCCCGAGCTGACCGACAGTATTGTCCAGAATCTTTACGGCTGCCCGGTTGACCTTATCGCACACGGCGTGCCCCACCGGGTACTCCGGGAACACGGGGAGGAATCAGTCAACGATGATTGCGGCCATATTTGAATATCAGTTCCTCCAGCGGGCGCTGCTCGCCTGCCTGCTCGCGAGCATCGTATGCGGGATAATCGGGATTGTTATCATTGAAAAAAAGCTTGTCATGATGTGCGGCGGGATAGCCCACGCCTCCTACGGCGGCGTAGGTCTCGGCTTTTGGCTGGGCTTTGAGCCGATTCTCGGCGCTTTTGCCTTCTCGCTGCTCGCCGCACTCGGCATCGGATACTTAAGCCGCAGGGGCAGCGGCAAATCCGAGGTGCTCAGCGGACTGCTCTGGTCGCTCGGCATGGCGCTCGGCATTGTCTTCATATCGCTGATGCCGGGCTATCCCCCGAATCTCGGCACATATCTCTTCGGCAACGTGCTCTCGGTGACAGGCCCAGAACTCACACTCACGCTCTGCCTCACGGTTGTCGTGCTGCTTGTCTTCATAATCTTCTATAACTACTGGAAGGCATACCTGTTCGACGAGGAATTCGCTGCGGTCGTCGGAGTGAAATGTGCTCTGCTTGAATATCTGCTGCTTATTCTGGTGGCAATGGCGGTGGTGGTTCTTATCCGCGTCGTCGGGATAATACTGATACTGGCGCTCCTGCTCGCCCCCGCGGCCACGGCCGGGCTGCTCTCCTCCGACCTGAAAAACCGGATGATAATATCGGTGTTGCTGGGCTGGCTGTACTGTTTTCTCGGGCTGTGGATTTCTTATGAAGCCGACATCGCCTCGGGCGCCTCAATTGTGATGGTTTCGGTGCTGTTCTACCTGCTTTATGCCGCGGTATGCGCTTTGCGAAACAAGACGGGGAACAGAAATAGCCCGGCGCAGGACGGTTCCGCCGGCTGACGGGCGGGAAAGCAAAAAGACCTGAAAGGAAAACCCATGAAAAGCAGGCTCAAAGATATTTTTGTTTTGTTTATTACCTTCTTTAAAATCGGCGCCTTTACCTTCGGGGGCGGCTACGCCATGATTCCGATGATTGAGCGCGAAATTATCGAAAACCGCAAATATATAGATAAAAAAGATGTTTTGGATATAACCGCGGTCTCGGCCTCGATGCCCGGGGCTATCGCTATCAATATCGCCACCTTCATCGGCTACCGTGTTGCCGGCTATGCCGGCTCGGTCGCCTCTATACTCGGCTGCGTGCTGCCCTCGTTTTGCATAATTTATTCAATATCCTCGCTGCTGCGGCAGTTCGGAAACATTGAGGTCGTGAAATTTGCCTTTGCCGGTGTCCGGGTGGCGGTGGTCGTGCTGATCTCAAAGGCGCTGCTCTCGCTCTGGAAGAAATCCCCCCGGGGGATACTGCCCTACATCATAATGGGCGCGGCCTTTGTCTGCGTTGCGGTCTTTGGAGTCAGCGCGATTTATGTCATCATCGCCGGGGCGGGTGTGGGGCTTGCCGCAAGCCTTATTGCCGCGCGGGGGAAGGAAGGCGGCGCACAGTGATTTATCTTGAGCTTATCTGGACATTTATGAAAATCGGCGCCTTCACCTTCGGCGGCGGGTATGCCATGATTCCGCTCATACAGTCGGAGGTTACCGCCCGCGGCTGGATGAGCACCGAGGAAATACTCAATTTCATAGCGGTCAGCGAGTCGACGCCCGGCCCCTTTGCCATAAACATGGCGACCTATATCGGCAACGAGACCGCCGGGTTTTGGGGCGCGGTCTGCGCCACCTTCGCCGTGGTTCTGCCGTCGTTTGTCATTATTCTGATTATCGCCCGGGTTTACTCGGTCTTACAAACAAACAAATATGTAGCAGGCTGTATGTCGGGCATCAAGCCTGTGGTTATCGGGCTTATTGCCGGCGCTCTATATACAACCGCACAGGCAGTCTTTTTCCCGCAGGGGCTAAATCTCGGAATGTTTGCCGACACGGCCATATGGCTCTCGCTTGTAATACTGGCGCTTGACATTTTGCTTGCGGTGAAAAAAATCCACCCGATAACAATAATCGCGGTGTCTGCCGCCCTCGGAATTGCCTTCGGCTATGCCGACAAGCTTTTAATTTAGCCTTTTATGCGCTCTCCGGCAATTTTGCATGATTCCAGCAATTATATGACTTGAAAACCGAATAATAATGATTTATAATTATGTATAAATCCGCCAAGAGAGGTTTTCCATATAATGCATAGTAAGGAGCAACCTATTGTCTGATTTCAGTCAAAATATCTAAGGAGGAGCGCTTACATGAAGAAAATAGTGGCAATCTTATTGTGCCTGATTCTTGTCATCCCGACAGCCGCCGGCTGCGCCCGGAATCCGGAAACTGGCACTCGGGACGACACCACAACCTCCGCAATACTTGATACCTCATCCCCCGATGACACCACAACCGAGACCGGGCTGGTTGAAGACGATTTGGGAGACGATATCGACTTCAACGGCGAGCCTGTCCGCATACTATACTGGTCAGACGTGCAGAACACCGAGTTTGAGGTCAAGGAGCTTACCGGGGACATCATTCAGGATGCAATTTTTGATCGGAACCGGGCAATTGAGGAGCGTCTGGGAGTAAGCCTTGAGTGGACAGGCGTGCCCGGCAATTATGATAATCAGACCGGCTTTGTTTCGGAGGCCCAAAACGACGTGCTTGCCGGCGGCACGTCATACGACATTTTCGCGGGCTACAGCATGACTGCCGCAACTCTGGCGCTACGGGGCTGCACGCAGAACCTCTTAGCGCTCGACTTTCTGAATTTTGAAAAACCCTGGTGGCCCGACAGCCTGATTGAACAGTCGACAATTTCCGAGAAGCTTTTCTTCTGCTCGGGCGACATATCCTGCAACCTGCTTTACATGATGTATTCCGTCTACTTCAACCAGGACCTGATAACCAAATACAGCCTTGAAAACCCTTATGAACTGGTTTACGACAACAGATGGACTGTCGACAAACTGATCGAAATGAGCAAAGGCCTCTACGAGGACCTCAACGCAAATAACGCAAGCGACCAGAGCGATCTCTTCGGCCTTGTGACGATGAATGTCTTTTACGACGCATTTTTCTGGGGCTCGGGGCTTACCGAAATCGAGAAGGATGCAAACGGCAAGCTGGTAATCTCCGAAAGCTGGGACAGCGAAAAGACACTCCGCCTTCTTGAAAAACTCTGCCCCTTTTTCCATGAGAGCGGCGACACCTTTACCACAAACGGCGCGGGTATACATGCGGTTTTCGGTGCGGGCAACTCGCTTTTTGCCCTGACCGAAGCACAGTACAGCTTAAAAGGCTTTAAGGCCTCGGGCGTGAACTACGGCGTGGTTCCGGTTCCGAAATACGATTCCAACCAGAAAAACTATGTGACCATACTCTCATTCCCCTATACGATGTACTCGATTTCCTCGGTTACAAAAAAGGCTAATATTGCTTCGGCAGTGCTTGAGTGCTACGCATCGGAGTCCTACCGCAGGGTAACTCCGGCGGTTTTTGAGACTTCCTTCAAATACAAGTATTCGAGCGGCAGCGACGACGTCGTTATGTGGGATATTATCAGGGAGAGTGTTTCGTTTGAGTTGGGTAGGATATTTACCACAAGCCTGAACAACCTCAGTTACAGCCTCTTCCGCAACGCCGTAGTCAATAATTCGGCCGCGTCCTGGCCATCACAATTCAAAGCTAACAGAAAGGTTATCGAAAAGCTGATTGACGCTATACAGGATACAATAAGCTCGCTCGAATAAAATTATCATATACAATGCCGGTCAAAACAACAGCAAGGAATAGTAGCAATTATGAAAATTCTGAAAAGACTGCTTATACTGCTGCTGGCCTTAATGCTGGTCTCCAGCTGTGCATGCAGGACCGGAATCGAAGAGTTCCCAAACGACAGCAGCAGCGAAACCTCAAATCTATCTGTCACGACAGTCGGGTCGGATTTAGAAACCGCCGCGACAGGGACAGCTGATTTATCTGGTGAACCCGAAACGACACCGGAACCGCTGCCCGAAACCACGCTGCCCGAGAGCACGACCGAGCCCGAAACCACCGAGGCGCCCAAAACAATCATCAGCTTAAACAAGAAAAGGGTGATGTTTGTGGGTAACAGCTTTATATACTGGGGCTCTTGCGTGAACAGCCAAAACAGCGGCAAGTCGGGGGACAACGGTTACTTTTTCCAGGTGGCAAAAAGCTTTGGCGACAATGTGCTTGTGACCAACTATACCTTCCCGAACTATTATTTGTCGGCAAGTAATGACGGCGCATATGAGAGAATGTTGGCCGAGCACCCCTATTACTACAACAATCCCAACAACAAAAGCATGGATCCCTTTTACAAGCAGGATTATGTCATTTTGCAGCAGTACGGGAGCAATATCTCCTCAACCCTGACCGATGCTAGAAAAATTATGGCGCTTTTCCCGCCCGAAACTAAATTCTGCTTTTATGTGACTACAAATGATGTTGAAAAAAACCGCACGAGTAACCTGGGTGCAGCAAAGTTACTGCGCGACAGGTACGATGTGATCTATCTGCCGGTAGGACATATCGCCTACGACCTGTGGCAGCACACCGTCACAATTCCCGACACAAAGCTGCAATACTCAAGAAACACTTTTATTGTCGCCAGGACCTCAAGCGACGGATTTCACCCGAATTTCCTGACCGGCTATATAACCGCGCTTATGATCTACTGCGCCATAACAGGCAATAGCGCCGTCGGGGCCGACTGGTCGTTTGTAAGCACCAGCATGCGCGACTATATCCTCGACACCTCAAACTTTGACAAGGTACTGGCCTCCGAAACTGACATGCTGGGCATACAAAAGCTGATTGACGAGTATATTGCAAAATATAATCCCTAAATTTCCGGCAAAACCGGCTCTGCCCGGCAAAAAAACGCGGCCGACTCAAACCCGCGTTTTTTTGTTGGCCGAAAATCACAGAATTATCTGGTATTATGTACGGCATGCATGATATAATGTAAGTACCTGCGGGTTTTCAGCCCGTGTGATGCAAAACATAAGGAAGTGTAAAGACCATGGACATTCTGCGATTTGACAGCGATTACATGGAAGGGGTACACCCCGAGATTCTCAGGCGGCTCTCTGAGATAAACTTCGAGAAAAACAAGGCATATGGCCTTGACCGATACTGTGACTCTGCAAAGCAAAAAATAAGAGAGGCCTGCGGGACGCCCGGGGCCGAGGTTTACTTTCTTGTAGGCGGCACACAGACCAACGCGGTTGCAATCAACGCGTTTCTCGAACCCTATGAAGGCGTGGTGGCGGCCGAAACCGGGCATATCAACCAACACGAGGCAGGGGCTATCGAGGCCGGCGGGCATAAAGTGATCACCCTGCCCCAGCATGACGGGAAAATCGCGGCAGATGAGCTGCGCGAGATGTTGCGCAGGTTTTATGCCGACGAGGCCCGCCTGCACATGGTGCGGCCGGGGATGGTCTATATATCCCACCCGACAGAATACGGCACGCTCTACACCGCAAACGAGCTGCGCGGGCTGCGGCGGATATGCGACGAATACGGCATGGCCCTCTACCTTGACGGCGCGCGGCTGGGATACGGCCTTGCCGCCCCCAGCACAGACCTGACCCTACCGCTGATTGCCGAGAACTGCGACGCCTTTTATATCGGCGGAACAAAGGTGGGGGCACTTTTCGGCGAGGCGCTGGTCATCCCGCGGGCCGGACGGGTAAAACAAATGTTCACCCGGATAAAGCGGCAGGGCGCGCTTCTGGCAAAGGGCTGGCTGCTCGGGCTCCAGTTCGACACGCTCTTTACCGACGGCCTTTACTATAAAATCTCGGCCCGCGCCGTGAAAATGGCCGAGAAGCTCGAGCAGGGGCTTTGCGCCAAGGGTTACCCGATGTATATAAACAGCCCGACCAACCAGAAATTCGTTGTGCTTGAGGATGAGGTTATGCGCGAACTCTCAAAGCGGGTCGGCTTTTGCTTCTGGGAGAAGCCCGACGAGGGGCATACGGTGGTCCGCTTTGCCACGAGCTGGGCGACCAAGGAAGAGGATGTAGAGCGGCTGCTTTTGCTTGTCTGAGACAATAATTTCCGGAAATCAGGAATAAGGAGACAGAATTATGCTTATTGATTTTTCAAAAATTGACACGGAAAGCATCGCAAATTTCCGCGGGGGAGAGGGCCGCTTTGACGTGAAGATGTATGTTGACCCCGGGAAGAACAAGATAATGTGCGGAAGACTTGCGCCGGGCGCGTCGATAGGAATGCACCGGCACGAGGGAAACTGCGAGATAATATATTTTCTCGAAGGCCGCGGGAGAATGCTCACCGACGGCGGGGTTGAAGAAGTCGGCGCCGGGCTCTGCCACTACTGCCCCGCGGGGCACGAGCACAGCCTTATAAACGACGGCAAGGTTGATTTGGTTTTCTTTGCGGTGGTGGCGGAGAGCGCTACTTCGGCCACTTTCATTTAAGTGCCGCCGGCTATTTAACATTATTACGAAATATGTCGTTTTGCTGTTGACACGCCGCATGATTGTGTGATACTATTTATCTGTGAAATAATTATTTTTTGTCGATGACCCGGGAGGGACTGTATGCACTGCACAAGAGCGATTACCGAAGATATCATTTGGGTAGGCGCCAATGACCGGCGGCTGGCCATGTTCGAGGGGGTGTATTCGGTCCCACGCGGGGTTTCATATAACTCATATCTCTTAAAAGACGAGAAAACCGTCCTGTTCGACACGGTAGACAAGGCGGTCGGCAGGGTATTTTTTGAAAACGTGGCGTATGCTCTCGGCGACCGGGAACTTGATTGCGTGGTTGTCCAGCACATGGAACCCGACCACTCGGCGACCCTTCTTGATCTGTTGTTGCGCTATCCCGACGCCACGGTGGTCTGCAACTCGAAGACCGAGGCAATGATTCACCAGTTTTATGACAGCATCACCACCCGCAACGTCGAGCTGAAGACCCTCATCGTGGAGGAAGGCGACACGCTTGTCACCGGGCGGCATACCCTGCGCTTTTTCATGGCGCCGATGGTACACTGGCCCGAGGTCATGGTGACCTACGACGAGACCTCAAAAATACTCTTCTCGGCAGACGCCTTCGGGACCTTCGGGGCTACAAACGGGGCGATATTTGCCGACGAGGTCGACTTTGAGCACGACTACCTTGACGAAGCCCGGCGCTATTACTGCAATATTGTCGGGAAATACGGTATGCAGACCCAGGCGCTGCTGAAAAAAGCGGCGGCACTCGACATTGGCATGATCTGCCCGCTGCACGGCCTTGTATGGCGGCAGAATCTCGATTATTACATCGACAAACACGCAAAGTGGAGCAGCTACACGCCCGAGGAGACCGGCGTCCTGATCGCCTACGCCTCGATTTACGGCAACACCGAAAACGTCGCCGAGATTATCGCCTGCCGTCTGCGCGAGGCGGGAATTAAGACCGTGATGTTCGACGTGTCGGTCACCGCGTCCTCAGAGATTATCGCCGCGGCCTTCCGCTTCAGCCACCTGATCTTTGCCTCTGCCACATATAATGCCGGGATATTTGTCAGCATGGACGCGCTTTTGCGCGACCTTGCGGCCCACAACATTCAAAACCGCTATGTGGCCTTTGTGGAGAACGGCTCCTGGGCGCCGTCGGCCGGCAAGCTTATGAGGGAAATTATCGGCTCCTGCAAGAACATGACAATTCTTGAGCCGTCAATCACCATAAAGTCATCAATGAAACCGCAGCAGAGCGGCGAGGTCGACGCGCTGGTCGGCGCGGTTGCCGCCTCGATGGGGTGCAACCTGACGGCAGGCGGAAATGCCTCCTCAAGCAGAGCAAATCCTGCTGCAGCCGGAAAGTTCGACCCCGTGGCGCTCTACAAAATCTCCTACGGCCTGTTTGTCCTCACGGCGCGCGAGGACGGGCGCGACAACGGCTGCATAATCAACACCGCGGCCCAGCTCACCGACAAGCCCTGCCGGATTACAATCTCGGTCAACCGGCAGAATCTCACACACGACATGATAAAAAGAACCGGAGTTTTCAATGTTTCTGTCCTGACCGAGAGCGCGCCGCTCGAACTCTTTCGCAATTTCGGCTTCAGAAGCGGGCGGGATGCCGATAAGTTTGCCGGCTTCAAGGACACCGCGCGGTCGTCAAACGGCCTTTTGTATATCACAAAGCACACAAACGCATTACTGTCTTGCCGGGTTGTCGGGATGCACGAGTACGGCACCCATACAGTCTTTGTCGCCGAGGTTACCGAGTCAGCCCGGCTGTCTGAGGAGCCCTCGGTCACCTATGCGTATTACCACGCCAATATCAAACCCAAGCCCCAGCCCAAAACCTCAAAAGGCAGGGTCTGGGTCTGCAAAGTCTGCGGCTTTATCTACGACGAGGAAAAGGAGGGCACGCCCTTCGAGCAGCTGCCCGACGACTGGGTCTGTCCGCTCTGCAAGCACCCCAAAACCGATTTTGAATTGCAAAAATAAACGAAAGGAGAAAAAACCATGGAAATGAAGTTTTACAGATGTCGGCATTGCGGCAACATTATCTCCTATGCCAAAAGCTCGGGAATACCGGTAGTCTGCTGCGGCGAGCAGATGCAGGAGCTGGTCGCCAACACCGTCGATGCGTCGTATGAAAAGCACATCCCGGTTGTCAAGGTCGAGGGCGGCCGGGTTGAAGTCAGGGTCGGCAGTATCGACCACCCGATGATACCCGAGCACTACATCGAATGGATTGCCCTGCAGACCAAACAGGGCAACCAGAGAAAAGCGCTGAACCCCGGTGACGAGCCTGCGGTATGCTTTGCGATTTGCCCGGGCGACGAGGTCGAGGCAGCCTACGCATACTGCAACCTGCACGGTTTGTGGAAGGCCTGAATGTTACATAAGAAGGGAAACACCGAGATGAAATACGTTTGCAGTCTGTGCGGCTGGGAGTATGACGAAAAGGTCGGACTGCCCGAGCAGGGCATAGCTCCCGGCACGAAATTCGAGGATCTTCCCGAGGACTTTGTCTGCCCGGTCTGCGGCGCAGAAAAGGGTGCTTTCGAGAAGGCAGAAAACTGAAAAAACAGCCGGCGGTCACCCGCCGGCTGTTTTTGATGCACGGGGTTCCCTGCACCCCGTCGTGGGCTCTACCCCCGAACCCCCGCTCAAGGGACTTTTGAAAAAGTCCCTTGAGAATCCACAAAACTTTTTCAAACCTACGCTCAAATAACGAAACGCAGGTCCAATGACCCGCGTTGCTGCCATCAGTTCACCGACAGGGCCTTCTTTGAGGGACGCAATTCAGTGGTGATGTCCCCGGTGCAGGTCGCGCTCCTCGCCGATCCGGCAGTCCTGGCCATAGCAGCGGTCGCCTTCGGCATCGGTCTGTACTGTCAGATGGTCAATGCCGAATTTCTCGCTTATCTCATATATTTCATGCTTCACCCGTGTGGTGTCGGCAATGGTGTAGTCCGCGGGGACCACCGCGTGAAGGGTTGCAATTGCCGACTCGCCGTCAAAACTCCAGACATGCAGGTGGTGAACCGACAGGACGCCCTCGACCCCGGCGAGCTCGGCTTTATAGGCAGCGGTGTCAAAGCCGACAGGAGCGCGCTCGAGCAGAACCGAAAAGGCACCGCGCAGATGAACAATAATATTGTAAATTATAAAGGCCGCAACCAGCAGCGACATGACCGGGTCAACATAAAGCGCTATAGGATTTCCCCTGAAAATATACATCACAATACTGCCGACCAGCACTACCGCCCAGCCCAGCACGTCCTCGAGCATGTGCAGGCTTATTGCGCGCTCGTTAAAGCTGCCGCTGTGGGTGCGGTATGCCGCGTATCCGTTTACTATAACCCCAAAGATGGCGAGCAATATCATGATGCCGGATTTGGGCTCGGCGGGATTTATTAGCCTTTCCACCGACGAATAAACCACAAACCCGCTGCCGGCAAGGAGAACCAGAGAGCTGATAATCGCAGATACTATGGAATAGCGCCGGTATCCGTAGGTGTAGCTTTCGGTCGGCCGCCCGCGAGAGAACCGCTCAAGAAAATAAGCGCTGCCGATGGCAATGCAGTCTCCCAAATCATGAATCGAATCCGAGAGTATCGCCACGCTGCCGGTATACAGGCCGCCGGCAAGCTCGAAAATAACAAATCCGAAGTTTAATAAAAAAGCGGTAAGGATATTTTCGCGTGCATCTTTAGTGTGGGTGTGTTTTTTCATTTTCTTGCTTTCTTCCGGGTCTCGGGAGCTTGGGATTATGATATTATTCTATGCAAGTGACGTGGCAGCCGGAATACGGCGCCCCGGGTTACGTGTCCATATCGGGGGTATAGAACTTGTAATCGTTTTTCTTGTTTCTTTTGACGTGATAGAGCGCCGTGTCAGCCCTGCGGTAGAGGGTATCGAAGTCCTCGGTGCCCGACCGGGTCATAACACAGCCGATGCTGACGCTGAGGTTAAAGCCGCAGATTTTGATTTCGGAAATCCGGCAGAACAATTGTTCGACCAGCTCGCGCGCCGCCTGTTCGTCCCTCAGCCCGCAAATGAGGGCCATAAATTCGTCGCCGCCTATCCGTCCGATAATGTCCCCCCGGCCGAGACAGGAACTCATGGCGCAGGCAATCTTCTTGAGCGCCAGGTCTCCGATGGGATGTCCGTATGTATCGTTTATATTTTTAAGCAGATCGACGTCAAGTATGAGCAAAAGGCATAGTTTGCCGTCGCCCTCGGAGAGCTTGTCCCTTATAATGTCTTCTGTAAAATACTTGTTGTAAACTCCGGTGGAGGAATCCTTGTGAGCCGCCTCGAGCGCCGCCTGCAGCGCCTGGTTACGGCGCAGGGTCTCAAGCGCCTTTTTTGTTGTAATATTTTCAAACTCAACAGCAAATGAATGGCTTTTGTCGGTGTATCCGAGCAGCTTCATTCTGGCCCTGAACCAGACATGCTCGCCCTCGCTG
This sequence comes from Clostridiales bacterium, assembly GCA_012727435.1. Taxonomy (GTDB): domain Bacteria; phylum Bacillota; class Clostridia; order Oscillospirales; family CAG-272; genus UMGS1002. The sequence goes on from JAAYHB010000021.1 coordinate 199,629, forward strand.
TCACAGATGCGGAATCTGATCTCACACTCTGCCTCCCGGTTTCTGCCGGCAAGCTTGCTGAGAAAAGCCGATATGCTGTCCTCTGCCGGAGCACCGCCGGGAAGGCTTCTTACATAAAGCAAGGCACATCGGTTGCAGTCGCCGCTGCTGTCTGGCACAAAGACATGGTCGACGGCGTCATCAAGCTTTTCGATTAAGGCCGGTCCGTCGATTGCGGCTTTTTCGAAATCCATGATCTGTCCTCCACTTTTATATTCATTAATTATACATGAGACCATAAAGAAAATCAAGGATTTTGTGAAATTTTAATGAAAACGTCAGAATTTAACGAGGAATCCAAATCGGGGCATTTTCAGACTTGACACGTGTAAGGCTGTCGTATTTTATATGAAAAACATTATACAATATTTACCATGTAAAATCAAGATATAAATTTTAATTTTTTAAGATTGAAAAAACCCCGTCAGAATGCTAAAATAATATTATCAAAGTTATGCGGGGGCATGAAAATGGGAAAGTTTGTCAATAGAACGGTTGAAATTCGCGGGGAATACGACGTACTTGTCGCCGGCGGGGGCACAGCCGGCGTTTTTGCCGCGGTGGCGGCGGCAAAAGCCGGTGCGCGGACTCTGCTTGTTGAAAAGAACGGGCTGCTCGGCGGGACCATGACCGCGGGATATGTGAATTTCCCCGGAATATTTAATTTTTGGGACCGGCAGCTCATATCCGGCCCCTGTTGGGATATGATGGTTGAATTTGCAGCCGAGGGCGGTGCGGTCCTGCCAGACAACGACTATACCAAAAAGCATTTCAGGCAGCAGGTTCGGGTAGACAATTTTCAGATGGCCGCCGCACTCGACCGCGTGTGCAGGTCAAGCGGGGCTGAAATCAGGCTGCACAGCATGATTTCCTTTGCAGAGGAGCAGGAGGGCGGCCTGCTTATCGGAATTACCGGAAAGGAAGGCCTGTACGCCGTCCGTGCACGGGCGGCGGTTGACGCGACCGGGGACGCAAATGTCGCCGGGATGCTTGGGTATGAGCGGGTGAGGAGCAGTGTACTGCAGCCGGCGACTCTTGAGAACCGGCTTGAAGGCTACCGGATTGAGGATGTCGACGGGGACGAAGTCAAAAGGGTATTTGAGGCTGCCATCGAAAAGGGCCTGATTGAGCCTGAAGTTTTCAGTTGGAAGTCTCCCTATGAGATGCTAAAATCCGGGCGGGTTAACATGCACATCCCCTGCCCGGGTGCCGAGGATTCTGAGTCAAGGACGGCAATGGAGTTCGAAGGCCGAAGAATCCTTCACACATTACTTATGCTGTTCAGGCAGGTGAAGGGCTGTGGGAATATCAGGGTTAAGGTTTACGCCGCCGAATGCGGGATACGCGAGAGCTGCAGGATTGTCGGCGAGAAGACCATGACGGTCGATAAATACATGTCGGGCCACGTTTACGACGACGCGGTGTCATATTGCTTTTATCCCATTGACCTGCACAAGCTCGACGGGGGCGGCGTGCATATTGTTTATCTTGAGCACGGTATTATGCCGACAATACCCTACGGCGCGCTGATTCCGCGCGGCTCGCGCTATTTGCTTGTGGCAGGGCGGACGGTATCCAGTGATACCGAAACCAACAGCGCGGTGCGGGTGCAGGCTCCCTGCATGTCAATGGGGCAGGTTGCCGGGACGGCGGCCGCGCTCGCCGCGCGGGATAAAATCCGCGTGGGTCAGGTGGACTACCATAAACTGACACAAGCCCTGAAGGCTCTGGGTGCCACGGTCCCCGAAAAGCAGGCATAAGAGGCGGGGCGCTGCCCCGCTTTAAAGACAAACAAAGCGCGGGCTGTAGGCCCGCGCTTCCTTTATCAGTAATTTGTTTTGTTAGGGTTTTGAGCCTTAAAAAAGAGTCTGAATCGGGGTGTGGGGCGAAGCCCCGCTTATTAAAAGTTTTTGGGTTCTCTGACCCTTTTATCACAAGGGGCTTGAGCGGGGGGTTCGGTGGCGGAGCCCCTGAAGCAAAACGGGGAGGGTTCCCGAAAGCATCTACGACAGCAGCGCGCGGTCGCTTGTAAACTCACTGCCGCTGACCCTGGAGAATTTTTCAAGCAGCATCTCGACGGTCAGCTTTTTCTTTTCCTCGCCGTCAATGTCGAGAATTATCCGCCCGTCGTTCATCATTATCAGGCGGTTACCGTACTCGATGGCGTTTTTCATGTTGTGCGTGACCATGAGGGTTGTGAGATTGTCCTTTCGGACAAGTTCCTCGGTAATCTTGAGCACCTTTTCGGCGGTTTTCGGGTCGAGCGCCGCGGTGTGCTCGTCGAGCAGCAGCACATCAGGCCGGATGAGGGTCGCCATGAGCAGGGTCAGCGCCTGCCGCTGGCCGCCCGAGAGCAGCCCGACCTTCTGGGTCATCCTCTCCTCGAGACCGAGTTCGAGCTGCCTTAACTGCTCGCGGTAAAACGCCCTCTCGCGGGACGTAATCCCCCAGCGCAGGCTGTGCCGCTTGCCGCGGCGGTATGCCAGCGCCAGGTTTTCCTCAATTGCCATGTTGGGCGCGGTCCCCAGCATCGGGTCCTGAAACACACGGCCGAAATGCTTTGCCCGCTTGTGCTCGGGCAGTCCGGTTATGTCGGCGCCGTCAAGAATTATTTCGCCTTCGTCAATCTGGAACACGCCGGTTATCGCGTTTATCAGCGTGGATTTCCCGGCGCCGTTACCCCCGATGATTGTAATGAAATCGCCGCGGCGGACATTCAGCGAGACCCGGTCAATCGCCTTTTTTTCGTTGACCGTTCCGGGGTTGAAGGTTTTGGACACGGAGCGCAATTCGAGCATTATCTCAGCCATTCTCCCCGCCCCCTTCCCTGCGGCCATTCTCCCGGCGCCGCGCTTTTTTGAACAGGCGGCTTGAGGCAATAGATTTTTGGATGGTCGGGAGTGCAAGCGCAACAGTAACGATTCCGGCGGTCATTATTTTCAGGTCGGTCGAGGGCATGCCCGAGTAAATTACAAAAGCAACCACCACCCGGTATATAACGGCACCCAAAATAACGCCGGTGAGCTTCATGTAAAAATTCTGAAATTTCATAAAAAGCGTTTCGCCTATGATGATAGACGCCAGGCCGATGATTATCGAACCTACCCCCATGTTCACATCGGCGTAATTCTGATACTGGCAGAGCAGCGCGCCCGAGGTTGCAATAAGGCCGTTTGAGAGCGCAAGGCCGCAGAGCTTGGTAAGGTCGGTGTTAATACCCTGCGAGCGGCACATTGTGGCGTTTGCCCCGGTCGCCCGGATTGCGCAGCCCAGCTCGGTGCCGAAAAACCAGTAGAGTACGCCGCTCACCGCCAGCACCACAACGACTCCGAATATCAGAGAGGAATAAACTCTCCCGAGCCCCAAAAGCGAAGCAACCTGCGCATATGCAGTGTTGCCTCTGAAGGTGAGCAGCGAAAGGTTGGCGGTCCCGCCGGTACCGGTCGCCAGACTCATGATATGAATGTTGATTGAATAAAGCGAAATCATGGTAAGTATTCCTGAGAGTATCGGCGGGATTTTGAGCTTGGTGTTGAGCAGACCGGTGACCGTCCCGGCAATGCTGCCGGCAAGAAAGGCGACAAGCACCGACAAAAAGGGATTTAACTCCTTCCATATAAGCAAGGCCGATATCGAGGCGCCCAGGGTTATGCAGCCTTCGCAGGTGAGGTCGGCAAAATCGAGTATCCGGAAAGATATGTACACCCCGAGGGCCAGCACCGCCCAGATAAGTCCCTGACACACCCCGGCGAGTAAAGTATCAAGCATTTTTACATACCTGTTTCAAGAGTTTTTGAGGGCGGCCGCGGACTGTCGCGGCCGCTTCGGCAAGCCTTACTGTCCCCCGATGTTTATCGAATGAACAGTCGCCGCACCGCTGGCCAGCACATTGTCGGTCGGTATGTAGATGGCGTCGACATCCTTCAGGGCGATAAAGGCATTCTGAATGTCATTCAAGTCATTTATGCCCTTGACCACATAGCTATAGCCCTTGGCCTCGCAGTGCTGCTTGGCGAGCCTTATCTGGTATTCGGAGTTGGTCTCGGAGGCGGTGTAAAGCAGGCCGATTGTGATTTTTTCCTTGCCGAGCAGCTCGGCGATGAGGTCAATCTGGTCGGCTACCGGGTTGATGTCGGAAACACCTGTGACATTGCGGCCGGGGGTCTCCAGCGATTCGACAAGGCCGGCTTCAATCGGGTTGGTGACCGCGCAGAACACGATGGGAATCTCTTCTGTCGCCGCAGCCGCCGCCTGTGAGGAGGAGGTGGCGATGGTGTAGATAAGGTCAACCTTCATGCCGACAAAGGTCTCGGCAATTGTTATGTTGTTCGACTGCTCGCCGGCGGCATTTTCACTCAGGATGGTGACGGTCTTGCCGGCGGCGGCCATTCTCACCGAGAGCTGGTCCTGGAAACCCCGGTTGGCCTCGTCAAGCGCGACATGCTGGACAAGCTGGAGAATGCCGACCGTAAAGTCGCCTCCCGACGACACGATGGCCGAATCAACCCTCGTGACATCAAGTGTGGAGTCATCGGTCACTTTTGCCAGCACGCCCTCGGGAATCTTAAAGCCGATTTCCTCAGCCACGGCGGTGTTGACAGAGAGTGCCGGGTTGGGGTCGAATTGTACCGGCATCTTCGACACGTCGGCGCCCTCAAGCAGGATATCGGCTGCCATGTCGCCGGCCTTCACGCCAAGGTTGTAGTAGTTGACACCGTAGGTTGCAATTCCGCAGGCGTTGTTCATGTTTGTCTCGCCGCAGACTATCGGAATGTTGTAGCCGGCTTCTCTGCCGCAGGAAGTCAGGCCAAGCAGGATAATGCCGACAAGGATGCAAATGAGCACACGTGAGATTTTCGGTTTCATTTTTCTGCCCTCTCCTAAATAGTATTTTTTATTCGCGGCACACCGCGCAGAGCCTGCACGAGGCAGCGAAGTTTCCGAAAACAAAAAGCCTCTGTATTGTACAATACAGAGACGAATAATTATCCGGCACAGTCAGCCGTATAATATCGTGGTACCACTCTGTTTTGCCACAGCCTCACGGCTGCAGCCTTACGGGGCGCATTATAACGTCCCTGCGATATAACGGTCGCGCCCGTCGTATCCTACTTGACGGCCTCGGGCCGCCTTTCAGTACGCAGCTCCCGGAACGAACCAAATACGCTACTTGCCGCTGTCTCGCACCGACCGACAGCTCTCTTTTGGCGTTTTCCGTATTATTTTTTCCGATCATCGCCTTTGGGTGGTTTGGGTGGTGTGATTTTATCATGACTTTTTTAATTTGTCAAGTGCTATAAAGCATTTTTTTCGGAAATTTTCCGCCGGGGCGCCGGCAGCGCTTTCAGAGATTGAAAAAACCGGTATTATATGATATACTATCATCTGATAACAGGAACGAGGGCGGTTTGCTGCCAAAAGCAGGCGTTTTGAGGTGACCTTTGCATATTTCGCTATGGAGGGCTGATGGAATGAAAACAGTGATAATCGGCGGCGTTGCAGGGGGCGCGACCTGCGCCGCAAGGCTTCGCCGGCTGGACGAGAACGCGCAGATCGTGGTTTTGGAGCGGGGCAATTACATCTCCTTTGCCAATTGCGGGCTGCCTTATTATATCGGCGGGATTATCGAAGACAGGGACGACCTGCTGCTGCAGACCCCCGAGGAAATGAGCCGGAAATTCAACATCGACGTGAGAATACGGCACGAGGTTGTCGCCATCAACAGAGAAAAGAAAACGGTTACTGTCAGGCGGCTTGAGAACGGCGAGCAGTATGAAGAGAGTTACGACAAGCTGGTGATCTCGACCGGTTCCTCGCCTATCAGACCGCCGATTCCGGGAATTGACTCCCCGCGGGTCTGCACGCTCACGACCCTGCCCGATGCAGACGCCATAAAGACGTTTCTACAGAACAACGCTCGTCGCGCGGTAGTCGTCGGCGGCGGATTTATCGGGCTTGAGGCCGCCGAGAACCTTCACCGCGCCGGGCTTGAGGTCTCGATAGTAGAACTCGGCAACCAGGTCATGCCGCCGCTTGACTTTGAGATGGCGCAGCTTTTGCATCAGCACCTCGCCTCAAGGGGCGTGGATCTGCACCTCGGCGAAGGGGTTGCAGAATTTTCGGACAGGGACAGATTTGCAGAGCTACGGCTGAGCAGCGGCAGGATGATCGAGGCCGACATTGTGATCCTGTCGGTCGGCGTACGGCCGAATAATAAGCTTGCGCGGGCCGCGGGGCTTAAAATCGGCGAGCGGGGCGGCATAGCGGTAGATGAGAACATGCTCACCTCAGACCCCGACATATACGCCGTGGGAGACGTGGCGGAGGTCAGGGATTTCGTCTTTGATGATCCTGCCATGGTGCCGCTTGCCGGCCCGGCCAACAAGCAGGGGCGGGTTGCGGCCAACAATATTGCAGGAATCAAAGACTCCTTCGGCGCGGTGCAGGGTTCGGCAATCGTCAGGGTGTTCGACCTGACCGCCGCGGTCACGGGGGCAAACGAAAAGCAGCTTGCCCGGCGCGGGCTTGTCAGGGGGCGGGATTACGAGGTCGCCATCATCACCCAGAACCCGCACGCCGGCTATTACCCCGGCGCCCGGCCCATGACCCTGAAGCTGCTGTTCTCAACCAACGGCAAAAAAATATTCGGTGCCCAGATAGTGGGACGGGAGGGTGTCGACAAGCGCATCGACACAATAGGCACGGCAATGCGGCTCGGCGCCTCGGTTTTTGACCTTGCAAAGCTTGAGTTCGCATATTCTCCCCCGTATTCGTCGGCCAAGGATCCGGTCAACATGCTGGGCTTTGTCGCCGGAAATATTTTGTCGGGAAAAGTCCGTTTCTGCGATTGGGACGCGATTGAAAAGATCAGTGACTCGCTGGTGCTCAACGTGCGCGAAGAGGGCGAACTCCGTGCTTTCTCGCTGCCCGGTGCCGTCCATATACCGCTCGGCGAGCTGCGCCGCCGCGCTGATGAGCTTGACAATTCAAAGCACATAATCATCATGTGCGCCATCGGGGTACGGGCTTACAATGCCGCGAGGATTCTCATGCAGTGCGGCTTTGAAAACGTATCTGTCTACCCCGGCGGGGCGTTATTTTACAGGTTGACACATTACGGAAAGACCGAGAGCAGACCGATACATCCGGGGCCGGCGGCTGAAGACAAACAAATACCCCTGACTTAAAAATTACCCCGGAGCACCGCGTGCCGCGGCGTTCCGGGGTCTTTTTTGTCTTGCGCCAATGCGGGATCAGTATGGAACAAAAGATAACCGCACAGAGACTCTCCTTGCGGAGAGCCGCTGTGCGTGTGCCGTCGGTTTACTCCTCAATCCGCTCAATTCTTTCTCTTGTCCTGAATAAAAGCGATATTAGCCAAATACCCGAGAGCGCTACTATAGTGTATATAATCCGGCTGAGCAGAGCGTCCTGTCCGCCACAGAGCCAAGCGACAACATCGAAATCAAAAAGACCGATGCTGCCCCAGTTAAGAGCGCCTATTATTGCTATAACCAGTGCGATTCTGTCAATCACCATTATTGTGAGTTTCCTTTCTTTTTTATTAAAACCGGAAATTCTCCGCTCGCACATATTCTTTGCCGACCTTGCCGCCTTTATGTACCGGCGCACATAAGGGAAATTCAGGAATTCAATTTGTTGCAGACTAAAAATTTATCTATACGGGCCGAAAAAGTTTCCTTGCAGCGTCCGGGGGTTTGTCCGCCTTCCCGGAAAGAAAAACCCGGCATGTGCCGGGTTTTTACTGCCTTTTCGGGCTTACTTGTAGAACTCGTGGTTTCCGATTGTCATCACATAAGGCCGGTTTCTGGCAATCCAGCTTGTTGTCGCAATTTTAGGATTGAAGAAAAACAGTATCTCGTCCGAGAGGCTGTAGCCCTCAAGGCAGATTTTGGCCGCGACTACGCTCTCCCGAGACGGCGTGTTGTAAATCGTCCCGGTTGCGGCCGGGGTGAACTGAGTACCGTTCTTTCTGTCGAAAATTACGCCATATACAGAGTTGGGATAGTCCCGGCTCGCCACGCGGTTGAGCACCACGTTGCCCACCGCAATTTTGCCGAGGAGCGGCTCGACTTCGGCCTCGGCGCTGATTATCCTTGAAAGCCAGTAAAGGCTGTCGCTGTCGTAGTATGTGCTGCCGCTTTTGCAGTACCCGCTGCCGTTGCTTGTGAGTTTTACGCTGTATGCAGCGCCGTCCCAGTGGACGTCAAGCCCGAAGGCGCGGGCCAGCGGGCGGACCGGAACATAAACCCTGCCGCCAATATTTAGAATTTTCTCGACCGTGTAAAAACACCTGTCGTTTGCGGTTATGTAGAGGGTTCCGACTTTGGCCGAGAGCTGAAGGCCGTTTGTGCTTATAGCAGCGGTCTGCGTGTTTTGGTTCCATGTGATGTTGTAAACTCCCATCATCTCGCTGAAAGCTCTGAGCGGAACATATGTAACCGAATTGATAAGCAGGCTTTTTGGGTTTGTTATTTCTTTTCCGTTATAGCTGACCCTGATTTCACGGGTTGCGGCGCCCGACGGGATAAGAAATGCCGCGACCGCTACCAGCAGCATTGCCGCCATCACCAGAGGCAGAATTCTCCTTTTCATATGTATGTACACTCCTTTCACTTTTTACCGGCAGCCGGTATTTGCCTTTTCTCAATTGACGTTTTCCTCGGCCGGTAAAACTTTTTGTCCTGCAGAAACATTCTAACATGCCCCAAAATCAGATTCAACCCGCAAATAATTCAGCCAAAACCTCTGATATCCAGACCTGCCTGACATATGCTCTCAGGGCGCCGGCTTTGGTATCTTGTTGCCTTCTTTGTTTATTTTTTCTGCACCAAAATCAAAGGCCGCTGCCATTTGGCAGCGGCCTTGCTTTCTGTATTATTACTCGTAGAGTTGCTTGTACTTGAGAAGTCTGTTGTATCTTGCCTTTGCAGCCTCCTCGGCTTTGGCGAAGAGCTCCTTTGCCCTCTCGGGGAACTGCTGGGCAAGCCGCGCGTAGCGCACCTCTGAGGAAATGAAGTCGATATAGTTTCCGGTCGGCTCCTTGGAGTCGATGACGAATCTGTTTGCCCCCTCGGCGGCCGGATTGTAACGGAAGAGATGCCAGTAGCCGACCTCGACCGCACGCTTCATTGCGAGCTGGCTGTTCTGCATTCCGCCCTTGAGACCGTGCATCTCGCAGGGTGCGTAGCCGATAATCAGCGACGGTCCGGGATAGGCCTCGGCCTCGCGCAGCGCTTTGAGGGTCTGGTTCATATCGGCGCCCACCGCAATCTGCGCGACATAGACATAGCCGTAAGACAGCGCAATCTCGGCGAGGTTCTTCTTGTTAATCGGCTTGCCGGCCGCGGCGAACTGCGCCACCTGACCGATCTGGGAGGCCTTTGACGCCTGCCCGCCGGTGTTGGAGTAAACCTCGGTGTCAAATACCATGATGTTCACGTCCTCGCCCGAGGCAAGCACATGGTCAAGCCCGCCGAAGCCGATATCGTAAGCCCAGCCGTCGCCGCCGAAGATCCAGACCGACTTCTTGGCCAGATAATCGGCGCCTTCGAGTATCTTCCGCTCGGTCTCGCAACAGTCGCAATCGGCCTTGCAGACATTTTTCCTGAGCATCCCGACCAGCGCCTTTGTGGCCTCGGCATTTGCGGCACCGTCGTTTACCGTTTCAAGATACCTGTCGACCACCGCCTTCGCCTCGGCGGCATCCTCAAGCTTTGCGTAGCTCTCTGAAAGCTTTTTGACAAGCGAAATCAGCCGTTCGCGGATAACCTTCTGGCCGAGCAGTATACCGAGCCCGAACTCGGCGTTGTCCTCGAAGAGCGAGTTTGCCCATGCCGGGCCGCGCCCGCTTTCTTTGTTTACGGTATACGGGAATCCGGGAGCCTGACCGCCCCATATTGAGGAGCAGCCGGTCGCGTTGGCAATATACATCCTCTCGCCGAAAAGTTGCGTGATAAGCCGTGCATATACGGTCTCGGCGCAGCCCGCGCAGGCGCCCGAGAACTCAAGCAGCGGCTGCTTGAACTGGCTGCCCTTGATTGTATTGTTGATAAGCTCGGGCTTTTCGGAGACATTCCGGACGGCATAATCGAACACCGCCTGCTGGTCGCGCTGACTGTCGATGTTTGTCATCTCGAGAGCGCGCTTTTCGGGCTTGGTCGGGCAGGCCTTGACGCAAAGCGTGCAGCCCATGCAGTCGAGCGGGCTGATAGCTATGGTAAACTTGTAATTGGTCTTGACAACCGGCCTTGCGGCAAACTTGGTCTGTGCCGGCGCCGCGGCAGCCTCGGCCTCGGTCATGGCAAAGGACCGGATTGCGGCGTGCGGGCAGACGAAAGCGCACTGATTGCACTGGATGCAGTTTTCGGGATGCCATACCGGGACATTCACGGCAACGCCGCGCTTGTCGTCGGCAGACGCGCCCAGCGGGAATGTGCCATCGGGGCGGTCCTTGAAGACCGATACCGGCAACAGGTCGCCGTCCATGCCATTGACAACCCGCGAAATCTTGTTGACGTATCCCGCAAGGTCGGCGCGCTCGCTTTCAAAGGGCGCCTTCGGGAGGTCGGGTGCGCAGTATTTCCACTCCTCAGGCACCTTGACCTTCACCACTGCGTCGCTTCCGGCGTCAATGGCGGCATAGTTGAGGTCGACTATTGCCTGGCCTTTGCTGATATAGGACTTGTACGCCGCCTTCTTCATGTACTCTCTGGCCTCGTCCTTCGGCAGAACCCCTGCCAGCGAGAAGAAGGCCGACTGCAACACTGTATTCTTGACCTTGACGTTGCCGATTTTGGTGGCGATACCGGTGGCGTCTATTATGTAGAAGTTGATGTTATTTTGTGCTATATATCTCTTGACCCTTGCCGGCAGCCTCTCGGAGAGCTCCTCCTCGCTCCACGGGCAGTCAAGCAGGAAGGTTCCCCCGGGCTTGAGGTCGGTGAGCATGCTCTCGTACTTGTCGAGGTAAGCGTGGTTGTGGCATGCGACAAAATCGGCTCTCTTTATAAAATAGGTGCTCTTTATCGGCTTGTCGCCGAAGCGCAGGTGCGAGATGGTAAAGCCGAGGGTCTTTTTGGAGTCGTACTGGAAGTATGCCTGTATGTACTTGTCGGTGTGGTCGCCGATAATTTTTATCGAGTTCTTGTTAGCGCCGACAGTGCCGTCGCCGCCGAGCCCCCAGAACTTGCAGGCGATTGTGCCGCGCGGCGAGGTGTCGGGGCATTCGCGCTCGGGCAGCGAGAGCCCGGTCACATCGTCGACGATCCCGACAGTGAAATTGTTCCTCGGGTTCTCCAATGCGAGATTGTCGAATACCGCAAAAATCGAGGAGGGGGGCGTGTCCTTTGAGCTCAGCCCGTAGCGGCCGCCCACGACCTCAATTGTCCTGCCGGCCTTGTTGAGTGCGGCCACGACGTCAAGGTAAAGCGGCTCGCCTATAGAGCCGGGTTCCTTTGTGCGGTCGAGGACCGCAATCTTTTTGACTGTCTCGGGAATAGCGGCAACAAGCCTCTCGGCCGAGAAGGGCCTGTAGAGCCTGACCTTGACAAGCCCGACCCGCTCGCCGCGTGCGGTCATGTAGTCGACAACCTCCTCGGCGACGTCGCAGACCGAGCCCATGGCAATAATCACCCGTTCGGCGTCGGGGGCACCGTAGTAGTTGAAGAGCTTGTAATCGGTACCGATGAGCTCGTTTATTTTGTTCATATAATCCTCGACAATATCGGGGAGCGCGTTGTAGTAGGGGTTGCAGGCCTCGCGGTGCTGGAAGAATATGTCCCCGTTTTCGGCCGAGCCGCGGAGCACCGGGCGTTCGGGGTTCAGCGCGCGGGCGCGGAACTCCTCTACCGCCTTCATGTCGACAAGCGCCCGAAGCTCGGGGAGATCCCAGACTTCAATTTTCTGTATCTCGTGCGAGGTGCGGAAGCCGTCAAAGAAGGAGATAAACGGAACTCTTCCCTTGATTGCAGACAGATGGGCGACCGCCCCGAGATCCATTACCTCCTGCGGGTTGGATTCGGCAATCATTGCGCAGCCGGTCTGACGGCAGGCGTAGACGTCCGAATGGTCTCCGAAAATGCTCAGCGCATGTGTGGCCACAGTCCGAGCCGCCACATGAACCACCCCGGGGAGCAGCTCACCGGCGATTTTATAAAGATTGGGAATCATGAGCAGCAGCCCTTGGGATGCAGTGTATGTAGTGGTCAGCGCGCCGGCGGCCAGCGAGCCGTGCACCGCACCGGCAGCTCCGGCCTCTGACTGCATCTCGACCACCTTCACTCTGTCTCCGAAAATATTTACAGCCGGGTCGCCGGCATAATTCTTCCCGATCGCAGACCAGGAATCCACCAGCTCGGCCATCGGAGACGACGGGGTTATGGGGTAGATGGCAGCCACTTCGGTGAACGCATATGACACGTGCGCCGCAGCGGTATTGCCGTCCATTGATAGTTTCTTGCGTTTGATTGCCATTTGGAATCCTCCCTGAATATATACGTAAATTTTTGCACACGTTATCGCGGCGGCGCGTCTGAAACCGTCACGCCGCCTTCACTGTTAATAATACCACAATCGGCCCGAAAAGTAAATAGCAGAGGCGAAAAAAGCGGTTTACATTTTCCGGCGGGGCGGGTTTTTTGTGTTATTTCGCCCCGGAGAATACGGGCAAGCTTAGGCTTTTAGTTGTTTTTCAGCCTGTCAAGTACTTTCTGGAGAATGATTTCTGCCGAGAGCGAGTCGATTACTCTTTTGCGCTTTTTCCCGCGGGTATCAGTCTCGTCAAGGTAGCGCGAAGCGCCGAGAGTTGTCAGCCGCTCGTCGACCAAAACCACCGGAATGTCCAGCCGCTCGCGCAACAGCGCGGCAAGCTCGCGACACCTCATGGCGCGCGGGCCTTCGCTGCCGTTCATGTTTTTAGGCAGGCCGACCACCACCGCCGACACGCCGCGCGACATGGCCTCGGCGGCAATCGCGTCGGCGGTCTTTTCAATCCCGCCCGGCGAAATGCAACCCACGCCCGAGGCCAACAGCCGCCCGGGGTCGGATACCGCAATTCCGGTGCGCGTGTCGCCAAAGTCGACCGCCATGATTCTCCCTGTGGTTTTTTTAATTTCCTCTATACTCTCCATACCATTCCTTATTAACCGGGTTGAACTGCCCCGGCCCTGTTGTTCAGCCACTCAAGAACGTCGGAATAAACCTTTTCCCTGCCGATTTCGTTGAGCACCTCATGCCTCATCCCGGGATAGAGCGAGAGGGTCAGATCGTGATGTCCGGCCGAAAACAACCGGTGATAAACCTCCTGTGGCCCCCGGCCGTATCCCCCTACCGGGTCCTCGGTACCGCTTATTATCAAAATCGGGGTGGTCTTGGGAACGGTCTGCGCCCACTTCGGCTCCGACACCCGTCCGAGCATGTCAAAGAGGGTATAAAACCCGTCGACCGTAAAGATATAAGACGAGCAGTATTTGTCGTTTGAATATTTTTCGACAACCTCACTGTCGCGCGTGAGCCAGGCAAATTTCGGGGCGTCTTTTCCTATCCTTTTTTAAATATGAGCCGAAAGCAAGGCTGTTTATCAGTTTTGACCTTGCCCTGCTGCCCCGGAACAGCCCTGTTGCCCGGCAGAGCAGCTTGCCGAGCCCGGTCGGCTGGTCGCATCTGCCGGTTCCCGACAATATTGCGCCGGCAAGCTCGCTGCCGTATCCTGAAAGATACAGGCGAGCGACAAAAGAACCCATGCTGTGCCCGAGCAGAAAAACCGGGAGGCCGGGGTATTTTTCTTTTATTATTGTCGTCACTGTGTGCAGGTCCTCGACCAGGATATTGCCCCCGCCGCGCCGGGGAATATGACCGAGGTCGGTGTCGGAGAGTGCCGTGTGCCCGTGGCCTATATGGTCATGTCCGCAGACAACATAGCCGCGTGAACACAAAAATTCTGCAAAATCCGAGTATCGCCCTATATATTCGTTCATCCCGTGGCAAAGCTGCACCACGCCAGAAGGCTGGTTTTCGGGCGCCCAGATAAAGCCGGCCACCCGGCTTTTGCCGTCTGATGAGCGAAACGAAAACTCAGAAAAACGAGTTGGCATTCCCGGCTCCTTTCCCTTGATATAATCCGGCTTCAGTATATCACAGCTAAGTTTAAATGTAAAGCCGGCTCGTTAAAATCTGGTTTTATGCGCGAACGTATCTTATACATAAATTTAACGCATAATGTATTTGTCCGAATCTGCGGAAAACCGATTAGGCCGGAGCGCGGCCCGACGGCCGCCGCCCGGCCCGGAAAACAACGACACCCGGTTATTATTATTTACAGATATGCGGCAATATCTGCCGCGGCATTTTTGGGAGGATCCGATGAAAAAGGCAATTTCAATAATCATATTAATATTTTTGCTCGCCCCGTGCCGTCTTTTTGCGGCAGGAGCCTGTTGTGATAACGCGATTTATGCGCAGACCGCCCCGGCGAACCGGCCAGACTGGGTTATCACCGAAATCTGCCCCGACCAGGCCGGCGACGGGACCGGGGGCTGGAGCGACGGGAAGGACTGCATGGAGTTCATTGAAATATACAACAACTCGGGCACACAGCTCAACCTGTACGATTACTGTCTGACATACAACGGTTGTGCAAGAAATGACGAGCGCTTTGAAACTCAAATTATAGAAATCACCCCCCTGAAGGCCGGCGACTATCTCGACGGCTCAACTCTCTCGTGGGAGGACACCAGCACCTATGCCCCCTGTGACCTGTCAAACAAACCAACAAACCCCGAGACCTGCCTTGTGGAGCCCGGAGAAGTGGTGGTTATCTGGGTAATCTACAATGAGGCCTATTACAACCTCTGGAACGAGGGAAAGGGGATGTCCATGGAAAACTTCCGCTCCTTCTGGGGAATTCCCGAGGGCGTGAAGGTCATAGCTTTTGACGGCGCCGCCAACACCACCTACGGCGGGCATGACAAGAACTTCAATCTGAAGAACAGCGCGGTCGGGACATACGGCATCGCGCTCTACTCCGAGGCTTTAAACTCGGCCGCCAACACAGAACCCGGCAGCGAAAACAATTATCCGGTTGTCTATAGCGAAAGTATAGAGCTTGCAGCCTGGGCGACTGTTGACTTCACCTCCCAGCTTACGGCCGGATCGATAGCAAACTATTCATATCACTTTACGGTCGACAACCAGGGCTACGGTGCTGCCGAATGGGACCTGACCCCGGATTCAAGGAGAATGCAGCTGTTGCTCCCCTACACCGACGCAAAATCCGACGCAACGGTCGGAAAACTGCTGCCGCTGCAAAAGCTTATGCTCGGTGTTCCCATGGAGGCCGGAGAGAGCTGCACCTTTACCGATGATATTTACGTCCCCAACGCCGGGCTTGGCGAGTTTCAGGGCTTTGTGGTTGACGGGGTTCTCTATCACACCGGCACCACATTTACCGCCGAGACGGCGGGAACCTATCAACTTTTGTACAAATTTGCAAACGACGATATAACAGTGACCGACATTGTCACCGCCGCCCCCGACAGCACCACAACCGGGGACACCGGCACAACCGCCGATAATAATACCGGCACATCAACCGGTACCGGCACCGGGACCGGAACCACCACACCCGGCGGCACCACAACCCCCGGCGGAACAACCGCCGCCCCGGACAAAGACAGCGGCTGCAGGTCGGCGCGCGGCTGCAGGTCGGCGGCCGGACCCGGTATAATTGCCACACTCGGTATTGCCGCATATTTGGTCCGAAGGAAAAAAGACCCTAAAAAACGGCATTGAAAACAAACCCGGGGAGCATGACGGCATCGCAGAATTTCTGCGATGCCGTCATATCTCTGATATTAGGGTTTTGGCGATTTGCACAAAATTGATAAAACAGTTGACAAAATTTATTCGATACATTATAATTGAGATACCAAAAATAAACTTGGAAGGGGATGGCTTTACAATGAGAAAATTCTGTTCTGTTTTCCTCATAGCGTGTTTGCTTGCATCGCTTTGGACAACAACAACCTCAGCCACAACGGTCACGATCACCTCATCTACGACGAGGGGACCCGACTGGGTTATCACCGAAATCTGCCCCGACCAGGCCGGCGACGGGACCGGAGGCTGGAGCGATGGAAAGGACTGCATGGAGTTTATTGAGATTTACAATAACTCCGGCACAACCTTAAACCTCTACGACTATTGCCTTACCTACAACGGCAACGCCAGAACCAGTGAGAAGTTTGAAACACAGATAGTCGAGATAACCCCCTTTAAGCCGGGAGACTATCTGGACGGCACAACCATGCCCTGGAGCGGTCAGTCCATTGAGTGCGGTGACCTTTCCAACAAGCCGGTCAACCCCGAGACCTGCTTGGTCGCACCCGGTGAGATTGTTGTTCTCTGGGTCATGTACCACGAGGCTTATTATGCCCTCTGGAATGACGGAAAAGGCATGTCCATCGACGATTTCCGCAACTTCTGGAATATACCCGAAGGTGTTAAGGTAATCGCAGTCGACGGCAACTCGAACACCAACTATGGCGGTCACGACAAGAACTTTAACGTAAAGAACAGCGCCACCGGTACATACGGCATCGCCCTTTATTCGGAAGCGCTCAACACTGCCGCCAACACCGCCACCGGCGGTGACGCCAACTACCCGGTGGTCTATACCGAGAGCCCCGAGCTCATCTGCTGGGCAACCGTGTGCTTTACCACGCAGCTCTTGGCCGGCAGTATAGCAAACTACAGCTACAACTTTACGGTTGATACCCAAGGATACGGCGCTGAGGAATTCGGCTATGTTCATGATTTGAGAAGAATGGCTCTGATTTATCCTTATTCCGATGCAAAGAATGAAGCCACAGTCGGCAGGCTGTTGCCGATACAGAAGCTGACCCTCGGTGTACCCTTGGAGGCCGGCGAGACCTGCGAGCTTACTGATGATATTTATATTCCGGAAATCGGAAAGACTTTTCTGGGGTTTGAAATCGACGGGACGCTTTATGAGTTAGGCTCCACCTTTACCGCTCCGGCCGCCGGTGTGTATACGCTGCAGTTCAAGTATGGCGATGCAGACGAAACCACCACAACCACCGAGCCTCCCAAGGATACCACCACCGCGCCAAAAGAAACCACAACCGAAGCCCCCGAAGACACCTCTGCTCCCTCTGAAGAAGATACCACCACTGCGCCTCCTGCCGAAGAACCCAAAAAGGAGGGCTGCAAGTCTGCCATGGGACTTGGGTTTGTCGCCTTGCTTGTTCCGGCAGCACTTGTAATAGCCAAAAAGAAACGATTGTAACTCATACCTGTCTTAATAACAGCAGCGTCACCGCACAAGGCTTGTGCGGTGACGCGATTTTTGTCGGAGCATGAGGTAAAGCCCCGCTTGCTAAAATTTAGGGTCTTTCGATTCTTTTATTAAGAAGGGTCTTAAGCGGGGGTCGGGGGCGGGATCACGTATTATTTGCCAAAATACACCTCAAACACCTTTCCGGGGGTGTATGCCGCGTTTGAGCCGGCGTGTCCCTGCTCGATTACACAGACCGCTGCGACCTTCGGGTTATCTGCAGGCGCCAGCGCCACAAATAGGGCGTTTTCGCTTTTGGTCTCGCCTACCTGTGCTGTGCCGGTCTTGCCCCCCACGGACACCGGAACATTCCGGAACATATCCGAGATAGTCCACGAGGAGGTCACCACGTTGTCCATAGCCCGAAGCAGGGTCGTTCTGGTGCTGCTGCTAAGCTCTAATGTTCCGAGAACGCTCGGCCGCGGGGGCGAAACTTTGCTTTGGTCGGCGCCAAAGTCTGCCACGCCGTAGAAGATGGTCGCCGCATATCGCGTGCCTCCGTTGGCTATCGAGGCGATATACATATTTATCTGCAGGGGCGAAAACAGGTTTTCGGACTGCCCGATGGCCGCGACTATGGTGTCGGTTTCCTTCCATGCGGCAAGGCCGTTCTCGCTCCGATATGCAGGTCCGGCAAGTATGCCGACAGCCCCGCCGAGCTCAAAACCGGTAGGCTGCCCCAGCCCGTATAAGGTACAGTATTTGTTCATCTTGTCAATGCCCAGCCTGCGGCCGACTTCGTAAAAGAAATAGTTGCAGGAAACCCTTATCGCCTCGCTGACATTTATCGGCCCGTGGCTGCCCCCGGTGCTGACATATATCCAGCAGCGCGGCTGGTAGTCCGGGAAATAGGTATATTTGCCGGTCGTGTTGATTATGGTATCGGGTGTTATAATTCCCTCGGTCAGCGCGGCGGCCGCCACGCCTATCTTGAAGGTCGAGCCGGGCGCATAAAGCCCGTTTATCGCCCGGTTTATAAGCGGGCTGACTTCGGCCGACGCCAACTTTTCGTAGTCCTCGTTGAATGTGGTCAGGTCGTATGTGGGATACGAGGCAATGGCCAGCACCTGCCCGGTGTCGACATCCACCATGCAAAAGGCCCCGGCCGACGCATCCTCACCGGTATGCTCGCCGGTCGCGTGCTCTCTCACATAGTCAATATTGGCGCGCAGGCCGTCCTCGGCGGCAATCTGCAGGTCTATGTCAATTGTCAGCCAGACGTCCCGCCCGGGTATCGGCTGAGTTTTCACATATTGATTTATTATGTAACCGTCCTTGTCGTATTCGGTGACCAAAACCCCGTCGACCCCGCGCAGGTATTCCTCAAAAAGTTTCTCGCAGCCCGAGATTCCGACCATCGCGTCCATCGGATAGCCCCGTTCACGGTAATAGGGCCAGTCCTCGGTGTAGATTTTGCCTAGCTGCCCCAGAATATGCGAGGCATAGCCGGGATATGCGTAGCAGCGCCTGCTCTCCTGCCTGATCACCCCTCCCGGAATACGGCTCTCGTTGATTAGGGTAATCAAATCAAGCCCGATATCCTCGGCCAGCGTGTAGCTTCCGGTTTCGCTGAAACCCTTCTCGATCAGGCTCCAGCGAAGCTGCATGACAAGCAGCGCCTCCTCGGGCGTGCAGAGAAGATTGCCGTCGTCATCAAGCAAATCATACCTCTTTGCCAGATATTTTGCCAGCTCGGGCGCGGTTATGTCGCTTTTTCTGCGGTAGCGGGCTATAATTTTAGCCCGCACCTCCCCGGCGGCCTCGCCCGGGACATATGACATATCTGGATAGGTTCCGGTGAGCGGATAGTCGGGGGAGAGTATTATTTCATGTCCGGCCTTCTGGACTGCCCTTGCAAGAGCGATGAAGGCCTCGTTTTCTTCCTTTAAGGTGTCGGGAAGCAAATAGTAGTCAATATCAAGATTGTATGTATATTCGTTGTAGACCAAGACCCTGCCGTACCGGTCGCAGATGCTGCCGCGCTCGGCTTTGATTACAGTCTCCCGAGTGAATACCGTATCCGACGCCGGCGCATATGTGTCCCGGTTGAAAAGCTGCAGGCTGACAAGCCTTGCCGTGAAAACAAAGCAGGCAAGGCAAAACACCGCCACAACCACAGTGTCTCTTTTTTCAGTCCGGTCCATTTTCTTTTATCCTAAAAACAGGTTCAGCGCAAACATCGCTGTGCAGACCGCCACCATTGCGATCATGCCGACGTTCAGGAAAATCGTGCTTACCGCGCGTTCACGCGGCAGTCTTATCTCAGGTTCAGCAAGACTGATTTTCTTTCTGTTTATCACCAGCAGGGCAATGCCGGCAGCCACCGCCCCCATCGTGAGCAGCCCGTATACAAACAGCGCTATGAGGTAGGGAACCATAGGCGAAATTGCCGCCAGTAATTCCTTCAATTGCTCCTCGGTTGCAGAATCCGACAGATTCTCCAATACTTCCTGAAGCCTGCCAAGGTCAATATTCTTCATAATCCAGGACGGAACTATGCCGTTTACAAGATTTATTGTCATGTGCAAAAGGATTGTATATATGACCCGACCGGTTTTAAGATAAACATACCCGAACACCAGCCCGATCCCGAAGGCATAGAAATACTGGTACAGGTTGCCGTGGAAAAGCGCAAATATAAGTGCCGACAAAAGAATTGCGGTCTTCTCGCCGTATGCCCGCGTGCGGTCGATTATTATTTTGCGGAAAATAAGCTCCTCAAACACCGGCGCGAGCAGGACCGCGACGATAAACGAAGCCAGAAAATCCGAGTTCAGCAGTGTATCTGAAACTATGTTGACGTTCTTCCTGCCGGTTATCGTGTTTATCGTTTCCATTACCGAGTTGCCTATGGCGCTTCCGGTGTAGGCAATTGCAATTGATATACAAAGAAAAGTAAACCACCGCCCGGCATTAAGGCTGCTCTCGCCGGGGGTCGATTTGGGCATCGGCAGCGCAATAATGCAGAACACCGGAAAGGCAACAAGATACATCGGCGCCTGCGTCAGGACCCAGTTAAACCAGTCGGTCTCAAGCAAATGCGGCGCATATGTTTTCGCGAGCCAGCCAAAGAGAATCTGCCCGCCGAGTGTTATGAGGCACATGGCGGCCACCGCGCCGCCGAGCCTTGAAAAACGGCGACCCGCCGCCTGCACATCGCTCTCGGGTATGAGGTTGCTGTCCATTATAACTTTATCCTTTCAATGACTTATTAAAACCGTGTGTCGGCTGACGCCTGCCGGTCTCTTTTGGTCTTCCCGGCAAGTTTCGTGCACAAGAAGCCAAGCAGCACAACCGGAATTCCGAACAGCAGAGTGTAGAAAAATTCGGGTATGAGGGTGTGTATAATCAGCCGCACGGGGCGCAGCTCGGAGTTTGCCGCATAGGCGCAGACAAGCGTGACAAAGAGGTTTGCGCCCGAGACCGCGGCAAGGCAGACCGAGAAGGCCGGCAGCTCGCGGGGCAACTTTTTCCCGGCAGCAATCCCGCAGAAATACCCGGCGGCAAAGCCGGCAAGCGGCATGAGAGAGAGCGAGACGCCGCCGAGCGAATCGAGCGCGGCACCGGCCAGCATTCCGGCGATGGCGCCGGCATACTCCGAGTCAAAAAAGCCGATTGCGGCGGCCGCGACCAGCACCAGCCCCGGCACCGCCCGCCTGAACATCGGTATAAAGGGAAGCGAGGTCTGTATGACTATCAAAAAAAACAAGAGGATTCCGTAAATTATAATCCGTCGGAAAAGGGCCGAGGCCGGGGTTAAAATCTTTTCCCTCATGGCTGACTCTCCTCTCCGGTCTGTTCGGTTTCGGTTGCCTCTGACAGCGAATACGAGGTGATTATCATCACCCGCGTGAGGCTGTCAAAGTCGGTAGCCGGGAGTATGGTCGCGGTATATGTGCGGCTGAGCGGGTCGGGCACCACTTCCTCAATTACGCCGACCGGCAGCCCCGGCGGGTAGATACCCCCGGTGCCAGAGGTGACCACAAGGTCGCCGGAAGAGAAGCCTTCGCTGCTTTCAATATATGTCATCTTGCAGCGACCCGTGTCGCGCAGCTCAAAATCGCCGACCACCAGCCCAGATATCCCGCTTTTTTCAACATATGCTCCGAGGGACGAGATTGTCTCGGTTATCGGCACGACCTTGCACCAGGATATTCCTGTTTCCCTGACATACCCGACCACCCCATAGGCCGAGATTACCGCCATTCCCTTCTCAATTCCGTGCAGACTGCCGCGGTTTAGCGTGTAAATCGTGATATAGCCCCCGGATTCGCGGCCAATCACCACCGCGTCGACAAGCTGCAGTTTGACCTCAAGACTTGCAAGCCCTAAATACTCGCGGAACGCTGCATTTTCCTCGGCCATGCGCCCGGCGTCGGCCAGCTTTTGCCGCAGTTCGGCAACCTCGCGGCGGAGTTCGGCGTTTTCTTCTCTCAGCCGGTCAAACTCGGTCAAATACGCCGAAAAACCCGAGATCCCCTGAGCGACCTTGGCAGCGCACCAGCGAAAAGGAAGGGCTACCGCCCCGAGGATGCTGCGCCATGGCGAGGCCACCCCCATCACCGAGAGCACCGTCGTGCAGGCGGCGAGGGCAATTGCCACAGCCAGCGCAATTATAAAAAACTTGTTTTTCAGCAGCCGCATATCCGCCCCCTGCTCAAGGCTTTTTGCATAGGACACCCAAAGTTACCCGCAGGACTTATGCCCTGTACCTGATATAGCGCGAAGCGGCCGGATTCCCGAGGCACCAGTGAATCCCCCGGCAGACGCAGTCGGGGGCTTTTTTGGCCCTTATTGTGCGTATGCCGGTTAGCCTGGTTATCAGCTCTGGCAGGCCCTCAAGCAAAGCGCCGCCGCCGGTCAGAACAATTCCGCTGTCGTAGATGTCCGAGGCCAGCTCGGGCGGAGTCTCCTCAAGTGTGGTTTTGACCATCGCAGTTATCTGCTCGAGCCGGCCGTAGAGCGCTTCGCAGATATCCGCCGAGCTTACTTTTATTGTTTTGGTCAGCCCGCCGCCAAGGTCGCGCCCTGCGACATCATATGTGCCCCTGTCAAACTTCGGCCAGGCCGAGCCGATTCTGATCTTAAGAGTTTCTGCGGTAAGCTCGCCGCAGAGCAGCTCGTATTTCTTGCGCAGGTACTGCACTATGGCACGGTCGAAGTCGATTCCCCCGACCCTGAGCGAGTCGGAAATCACAATTCCGCCCATGCTCAAAACCGCCGCCTGCGTGCAGCCCCCGCCGATATTGACTATCATGCTGCCTTTTGCCCCGGCCACAGGCAGGCCGGCGCCCAGCGCCGCCGCCAGCGGGGCCTCGATGATAAACACCTGCCGCGCACCGGCGTCGTAAATTGTGTCCTCAAGCGCGCGCCGCTCGACCTCGTTGATATTGCAGGGCACCGATGCAATCACATCCGGCCGGCGGAAGAGCGAGACCGCCTCGAGCCGCTTGAAATAGCGCCTGAGCATCCTTGTCGCGGCCTCGGGCTCGGCAATCACCCCGCCCTGAACCGGCCGTATTGCCTCAATTCCCACCGGAGTCTTGCCGAGCATCCGCCTTGCCCCGGCTCCGATTGCCACCATCCTCCCGCTCTTTTTTTCAAAGGCCGCGGCCGTCGGGGACAGGAGTTCTATTCCCTTTTCTTTTGTGACTATTCTTGTGTTCGAGCTGCCCAGATCCAGCCCGAGCTGCTTTACCCCATTCTGTTCCCATCCTCCCGGTAAAATGCGGTGGCTGCAGGCCACCTGCCGCCACATGGGAATTATCGGTTTTACTGCCTTATACCCGGCAGCCCGATGTTAAACTCGCGCAAAAGCAAATCAAAAAGAGTCTGGGCAGGCAGGCCGACGACCGCAAGATAGTCTCCCCAGACCTCTTTGATAAAGCACGCCGCCCTGCCCTGAACCGCGTATGCCCCGGCTTTGTCGGCATACTCGCCGGTGTCAAGATATGCCTCTATTTCGGCATCATCAATTCGGGAAAATTTCACCTCTGCCCGGGCCACATCCGCAGCCTCGCGTCTGTCGTATATTGCCGCCACCCCGGTGTAAACCCAGTGTTCCCGACCCGAGAGCATTGAAAGCATACGCCTCGCGTCGGCACGGTCAGCCGGCTTTCCGAGTATCTCGCCGGCACAAAAGACTGCCGTGTCGGAGGATATTATCAGAGTGTCCCGGATATCTTCGCCCGCGGCGACAAGCCGCTCGCGGACAGCCCTTCCCTTGCGAAGCGAAAGCCCGCGCACAAGCATTGCCGGGTCTGCGGTATCCATATTTTCATCGGTCTCGGGTACCATGATCTCAAAATCCTCCCCGAGACCTGCAAGTATCTCCCTGCGGCGCGGCGACCCCGATGCCAGTATAATTCTCATTTTTTTGGTCCTTCGGTTTTATTCTCCTCTATTTTTTCCTTTTTGAGGAGTATTATACTTGCCGCAACCATAGCGGTCAACGAAACAAGCAGTACCGCGCCCCAGACAATCGCCTTTTTGACAATCTCCCAACCCTCCGGGGTTTTAATAAAAGGCTCGGTCTCGTGGAGCTCGGTCGGCTCGTCGGGCGGCTCGGTAGTCGGCGGCTCTGTGATGGGCTGCTCCTCATAAGGTTCGGTCGAGGTTTCGGATTCGAGCGGGGCGGTTGTCGTTTCCTCCGTGTCGGGGGTGCTTGTCTCTTCAATCGGCACAAATGTCAGGGTAACCGTTACATCCCTGTCCGGCATTACAAACATCGCGTCATCACCCCTTACCGAGGTATACTCGACGCCCTCGCTGAAATGCCATTCCCCGACCTCCATCCCGGCAGGCGCCGGATCTGCCGACATTTCCACAATGTCGTTGTGATAATACCACCCGCTGCCCGATGCGCCGATAACCGTGACCAAATGTGGGGTCAGCCACCTGTCGTCTGCAAACCTGTATGCCAACCGTTTCGTGCCGGTATACTCGCCCAGCCCGGTAAATACCAGTTCAACCCGGCGGTACTGGCTGTTGTACTCCTCGGTAAATGTGTAATCTATACCGTATGTAAGTAGCTTTCCCATAAAGCTGACCTCTACCGTGGTCACCATGCTCCCCTGCGGCCGCTCGGCGTCGATTGCCGGGGAAATGTCGGCATGGTCGATATGATAGAGCAGATAGCTTTCGTTGCACCGGATGCACCTGAAGGTCTCGACGCCGTTTACAATGCCGGTGCTGACATAACTGTGCTCCTCTCTCGGGTAGTGCTCGAAATAGCTCTGCCCGCAGAAGGGGCAGTAGAATTCCGAAACGCCCGAGTTGGCGCAGGAAACCGGTGTGATGATTTTTTCAAGGAAAAAACAGTCGTGGTCGATAACTTCGACCCGGTATCCGACATATTCCGGTCCTGTGCCGTTGGGGTACCACATACTTTTGACAAGTCTCCAGTCGGTGCCGGCTTTTATGTAAACTATCATGTTACCCACGCCGGCAAATGAAACCATTGCCGGGACGGTGTCCCGATAATCGCAGACCGGCTCGTCTCCGTGGCAAATAAGCTTGGCAAGTGCCGAGCAGCCGCCGAAGGCTCCGGCCGCGATGCTTGACATACTTGACGCAAGCTCGACTCCTGTCAGCGATGTGCAGCCGTAAAAGGCTTCCGTCTCAATACGTTCTATTCCCACAGGGATTCTGATGCTCCGGAGCGACGAGCAGTTTTTAAAGGTATTTTGACCTATGGAGCCATCAAGTTCGCGCGGCATGCGTATGTACTCAAGCGATGACGTGCCCGAGAAGGCGTAATTTCCTATTGTTCTTACCGAGTCGGGCAATACGATTATTTTTGCGTCGGCACATCTGCCGGAATCAGCCGAAAAGGCCCTGTCGGCTATTGCAATAACCTTCTTTCCGGCAATTTCGTCGGGGACGACAACAGCTTCGGCGCCGCTCGTGCAGGCGGTTATCCTCACCCCGCCGCTGAAGACCTGGTACTGAAAATCTATCACCTGACTTACCGCCGAGAATTCAAGCTGCTCCGCGGCGGCAAAGCTCATGGCGGCCGAGGCTTTGTGTGCATAGACCTTCGCCCGACCGAAGCAGCCGGCGCCGTAGCGCGCTTCGGCAGACGGATTTGTCACAACCGCAAACTCAAGGGGTGTATCTCCGGCAAAGGCGCCGGCGCCGACCTCATCAAGTGTTGCGGGGAGATAAGCATACTCCAGCGCGCAGTCCGCAAAGGCGCCCTCGCCGATTTTTTTCAGCCCCCCGGCAAAGTCGACTTCAGAAAGCGATGTGCAGCCGAAAAAGGCATTTTCCTCAATTATTACAACCGACGGCGGCAGCACCAGCACCTCAAGCGAAGTGCAGCCCGAGAAAGCGCCCGCCCCGATGACCGATACTCCGTTTTCGAAATAAACTTCCTTAATTTCGCTGTGCCCGGCAAAGGCGCCGGCGCCGATTTCGCGCACCGGCCGGCCGCCGAGCATCCCGGGAATCGCGACCTCGGTGCTGTTGCCCGAATAAGCGGTTATCGTCACGCTCCCATCGGGGTTTTCCGTGTATTCATAGTCCCACACTCCCCCGTCCGCGGACACAGGCGATACGAGAAGCCCTATTGCAAGCATTGCCGCAAGCGCTGCGGCAAGCAGTTTTTTTGTAATATGTGCCATTGTTTATTTTATACCCGTTGAGCCGAAACCGCCCGCCCCGCGTTGTGTGCTGTCAAGCGTGTCTGCCTCGACAAGCCGGGCGCGCAGCACCGGTAAAAACATCAGCTGTGCTATCCTGTCGCCGTCCATGACGACAAAGTCGCAATCAGACGTGTTGGTGAGCCCGACTAAAATCTCGCCACGGTAATCCGAATCTATGACCCCGATGCCGTTTGAGAGGGTAATCCCGTGCTTTATGGCAAGGCCGCTGCGTGCGGCGACGATGGCAACCACTCCGGAATCCGGATCCGTGCCCTCGCTGTTCTGAGGCGAAATCGACACTCCGGTGGGTATGAGCGCCCTGCCGCCTGCCGGTATGGTGACGCTCCCTCCCCCGAGCGCCGCCCGCAGGTCAAGCGCCGCCGAACCCTCGGTGGCATATGCCGGAAGCGAAGCGCCGCGCGTGAGTTTGACTTTAACTTCAATATCCATTTGAAACTTCCTTCGATTGTATCAGGCCGCATATTCGCGGCCGCTTTTAGTATAACATAATAAGATATGTATTTCAATAATGCGCGTGTGAAGTTTTTCTGAATTTAGCCCGCTTGAGAAACATGCGCGGGGGCGCCGCCCGCGTGCCCCCGCTTATAACATCTTTAAAACACTGTAGAATTATCTCAGGATTGTCCAGGTAAGCCCTTCGTCATGGCTGATTAGATATATTGTCGGCAAATACCCGTGATTGTCATGGACGGTGATAGGATATATCGCGGTGCTGCCGTCAAATGCGGGAGACAAGGGAGTCATTTTCAGGTCGGCATATTCGGCAGGCATATCAACTGTTAATCGCTCCCATGTGTCTCCGCCGTCGGTGGTGTAGTATATTTTGGGCACTCCAACCTCGTCGGTATAGCGAAAGCTTAAAAATCCGGTTGTTTCTGAGAAAAAGCCGGCGCCGGTAAGCACCTGCGGGCAGACATCCATCGCATTCCCGATTTCACGCCATACGCCGTCCTCCGAACGATAGAAAATCTTCGTTCTTTGGTATCCCAGCGCGACGTCGCTTAAAATCACAACCCAATTCTCGCCGGCATAGGCGTCACAAATATAGCCCGGGGCGCAAAAGTCATCGTAAAAATCCGAGGATAATTCAATAAACGGGGTATCGGGCGATTCCTTGAATATTATAAGCCTGTCTCCGTCTTTGTGGCATTTATATAGATTGTCGGTAAAACTCAAAACGTCATCCTCGTCTATATATGTCCGGCCATTATTTATCTCTTTGGCGGTCTCTGAGGTGCCTTGAGTGTCTGCCTCCTCACTCAAAAAGCTCTCCTTTTCCAAGGGGTCCTCGCTCTTTATCTCGCAGGAACAACAGCAAATCACAAGGCATAAGAGCGCCGCAAACATGAGTATATTTTTTATTGACATAATATCGCCCCCCTTTATCGTAATAATATCACAGAAGATCCGGGGTGTCAACTTGTTTTGCAGCTTTTGTAAATATTGTTCAGCCCTTTTCCAATCGCTCAAAACTTCCGCCGCACGCCGCGACAAAACAAAGCTGTTGACAAACACCCCATACTATATTATAATAAATCATCTGTTTTGTGGTATTTATTCCCGGGACAGTAAAGGGGCCGCTGGGCCCTGCCCGGCCCCGGAACTTCGGATTTACTGAAAGGTGTGGTGATAAAAATGTCAAAACAACAGAAAACCGAGCGGAAATACACGCCGGCCTCGTCAATGAAGCATTTCTGCGAAAAAATCGGCGAGCACGGCTATAAAATCGCCTATATGTGGTTTGACGGCGCGCACGAGCTTCATGAAATGACCTACCGCGAGCTTGCCGACTCGATAAAAAACCTGTCGGCCGCTTTCGCCTCTTTCGGCTGGCAGGGGCGCCGCATCGCGATACTCGGCGAGACCTCCCCGCAGTGGATAATAACCTATGCGGCGGCGATCGCCTCGGGAAATGTCGCAATCCCGCTTGACAAGGAGCTGAAGCTTGAGGAGCTCAGGAGCTTTCTCAGATTTGCCGAGGCCGACGCCCTTGTCTATTCGGGGTCCTTCAACCGCGCGCTCGAAGATAAGGTGAAAAACGACCCCGCCGTGTCGCTCTATATCCCGATGTCGCTTGAAGACTGCCCCTATGCTGGGGAGAACAACGTCATGTCTTTTGACGAGATGTTTGCCCGGGGCGAGCGCTATGTCGCGGGCGGATATGAAATACCCGAACCGCAGGACCTCAACCGCATGGCGGTCATGCTCTTCACCTCAGGCACTACCGGAACCAGCAAATGCGTCATGCTTTCCGAGAAAAACGTAATCTCGGTGGTGAACGCCGCCTGCGAGAGCGTTGAATTCTATCCCGAGGACACAATTGTGTCTGTGCTGCCGATACACCATACCTATGAGCTCAGCTGCATGCTGGCAGCCCTCAACTACGGGATGAATATCGGCATTAACGACTCGTTAAAGCGCGTGCTCAAAAACTTCAATTTCTTCCGGCCTACCGGGCTGGTTCTTGTCCCTCTCTTCATCAACACCATGTACAAGAAAATCTGGGAGGAGGCAAAAAAGAAAAAGAAAGAAAAAATTCTTAAGGCTGCGCTCGCCACATCCTCCCGGCTGCGCAAAATGGGAATTGACCTGCGCAGGGTGCTCTTTTCTGATATAATCTCGGCATTCGGCGGGCGGCTCTGCAAGATTATCAGCGGCGGTGCCCCGCTCAATCCCAATATTGCCGAAAAATTCGAGGAGTTCGGCATCACAATATGCGAGGGCTACGGGATCACCGAATGCTCGCCGCTCATCTCGGTCAATCCGTATTATGCGAACAAGCACGGCTCGGTAGGTACGGCCGTCAACTGCTGCACCGTAAGAATCAACCCCGAGGGGGTCAATGAACAGGGATACACCGAGGGCGAAATAGAAGTCAAGGGCGACAATGTCATGCTCGGCTATTATAAAAACCCCGAGGCTACCGCCGAGGCCTTCACCGAGGACGGCTGGTTCCGCACCGGGGACGTGGGTTACATTGACGAGGACGGATATATCTATATAACCGGGCGCAAAAAATCGGTAATCGTACTCGAAAACGGGAAAAACGTCTTCCCCGAGGAGATAGAAGAGTATCTCGGCAACCTCAGCACCGTCGCCGAGTGCGTCGTTGTGGGCCGCAAAAAGGAGGACGACCCCGACACCGTTGTCCTGACTGCTATTATTTACCCGAACTTCGACGCCTTCCCCGAAGGCACCGACATAAATGAAATCGCCAAGGCTGTTCAGGCCGAGGTAAATGCCATGAACCGCGGGCTGGTCGGCTACAAGCAGATAAGAAAGGTCGAAATCCGGAAAACCGAATTTGAGAAAACAACCTCCCGCAAAATCAAGCGCCATCTTGTCAAATAAGCAAAGGCGGGCATCCGAGACACGGATGCCCGCTTTTTTACTGTCAGAATATTGTCAGCCGCAGCCTTTTTTGAATGATAAAATGTTTGCGGGATAACAGAAAAGCCGTCAGAGCGGCGCGCCGGACAAGGAGTGTGCCATGACATGGGAAATAGCCCTCGGCTTTTTTGCAATAATTTCAACTTTTTTGGGAGTTATGAAAGTGGCGGTAAAGGTCAACCGCACGCTTAACATGCTTGAGGCCGCGGTCAACAGGCTAAACGAGCAAATCGAACGCCAAAACAAAAAAAACGAGAGGTTTTTCGAGCAGCTCTCAAATCACGAGCGCCGTATCTCAAAAATCGAAGACTTCGGGATAATCTGCAAAAGAGAAGAAAGGAGCGCAAATCTATGAAGATAAACTGGAAACAAAAGCTTTCAAGCCGCCGGTTCTGGGCGGCCGTCGCCGGCTTTGTCACCGCCCTTTGTGCCGCCTTTCGGGTCGATGACATGACCTCAAACCAGATAGCCGCGGTCATCTGTGCCCTCGGTATCCTTGCGGCATATATAATCGGCGAGTCCTGCGTGGACGCATCACGGGCATCAGACTCCGCCGAAAACTCTGGCGACGATAATTAACCCCAGTTGAAGAATTCTTGTGAGGCCCTGCCCCACACCCCATTTTACGCAAATTCCGCAGTGCGGGTCCACAACCCGCGCTTTTTGTATGTTTGGAAAACCGCATATGAAATCGGCAATATTTGAAGTTGCATATTGTAAAATATATAATTATATGATATAATATATATATGTTTAAGAGAGCAGGATTCAGTTTTGATTCCCTGCTTTTTGATAATAAAAAGCAGAAAAAACAGGACAGATTCAGTAAAAACAAGGAGACCTCAAATGCCCTATACCGAAGACCTGCTGAAAATCTGGCAGCGGGTTATCGAAAATTTCGGGGATTCGATGCCGCGCGCCACCATTGAAAATATGTTCTACGACATCGTCGTCGAATCCTTTGACGGCAGTGTCGCGGTATTGTCTATACATTCGGAATACAGGCACTCTCTGATAGTAAAAAAATATCTTGAAAAAATCAGAAGCTTGATTTCCGAACAGCTCGGCAAACAGATTTCCCTTGTTTTCAAATACAGCGGCTCAAGCAAATATTACATCGACCAGTTAAAACTCGAGTATAACCTGCCCGGCGGCGAGCCGGCCGTGAGAATCGACCCGCCAAAGGCATATTCCGGAGAAAACAAAGAAGAACACACACGGCCGGTTTCAACCCTTCCTCCCTGCAACCAGGAGTATACCTTCAGTAACTTTATCGTCGGCAATTCGAATAAATTTGCACACGCCGCCTGCGTGGCGGTAGCCGAAAGACCGGCGACCGATTATAACCCCCTCTTTATCTACGGGCAGAGCGGACTGGGAAAAACACACCTGCTTTACGCCATTACCAACGAACTTATAAAAAAGAAGCCCGACATTAATATAATTTATACCAAAAGCGAGGATTTTACGAATTATCTTGTCGAATGCCTGAAAGACCGCGCGATGGACCGGTTCCGTCAGAAGTTCCGCAGCTGCGACGTGCTGCTCATCGACGACATTCAGTTCATCGCCGGAAAGGACTCAACACAGGAGGAATTCTTTCATACCTTCAACGCCCTATATGAAGAGCACAAGCAGATAATCCTCACTTCAGACCGGCCTCCTTCAGATATAAAAACCCTCGAATACCGGCTGAAAACCCGGTTTGAGTGGGGGCTTATCGCCGATATACAGCCCCCCGAGTTTGAGCTCCGTCTGGCCATAATAAAAAAGAAGTCAGAGCAGGCCGGAATTAATATCCCCGACGATGTCTGCGAATTTCTGGCCGAAAACCTGCGAACAAATATCCGCCAGATCGAAGGTTCGATAAAAAAGCTGCGGGCACTGAGTTTTCTGACCGGAACCGACATTACCATGGAGATGGCGCGGGGCTGTGTAGCCGAGCTGCTCGGCGGTGCCGAGCCGGTAAGCGTGACGGTTGATAAAATATTTGCCGCGGTCTATAAAAAATACGGGATCCCGAAAGAGGACATCCTCGGCTCACGGCGCACTAAAGAAATAGCCTTTGCACGCCATGTCACCTCATACTTAATCCGGAATATTACCGAAATGTCTCTGCCGAATATCGGAAAGCTGCTCGGTCGCGACCACTCGACCATCATTTCCTCAATCGACACAATAGAAAAAAAGCTGCGCACTGACAAAATTTTCAACATTGAGATTGAACAGATGATAAAAGAAGTAAACGGCCACTGAAAAGTCTATGGCTTTTCAACAGTTTTTACATAGGAAATCCCGGGCTGTTTCGCATCTGAGGATTTCTGGTTGATAAGCCGCTTTATTGTCAGGGGTCAAAAATGAATTTTCCTTATATCTAAAGTGTTTTTGGTTGTCAACAACACTTTTCCACAGGCCTGTTGAAAACCCTGATGATAACTCAAAAATTCATACCGGCAGCCGGGTTATCAACAACAAAGAAGGCTAATTTATCTCACATATCACGAGATTATGTTCAGCCGGTTTTAGCCGTGGCTAAAACTCAGGAAACATTTGAGTTTTTCACTTTAATTCAACATCAGATTATGGGTGCGGTAATTAAAAAAATCTTTTATTATCAATGCAAATAAGGTTTTCCACATACAAATGTGCCTTTACTACTTCTTATAAAATTTATTACTTAATATTTGTCTTATAAAAGAAAGTCCTGTTGGATTTCAGCCTCGCGTACCGGTGAACTTGCCATTTTAAATAAACTACAAAAAGGAGAAGCTACAAATGAAAGTAGTATTTGACCGAAAACTTCTCTGTTCAGTTTTCCCGCCGCTGATGTGTGCGGTGTCGAACAAATCCACCCTGCCTGCGCTAGAGGGGGTGCTTATTGAGGCATATGACGACAACTATTGCATACTCACAACATACGACACCGACAAGGGAATAAGGCTGCGCATCGACGCCAGGGTATTTGCTTCCGGGCGTTACATAGTGAACGCTCAAAGGTTTTTTCAGGTAGCGAGAGCTATGGACGGGGACGAAATTGAGTTGACCATAGACTCAAAACTTACTGCTAAAATTTTAAGCGGCAGGTCATCACATAAAATGCCTGCCTTAGAAGGAGACGATTTTCCTTCTCTTCCCGAAATTGCCCACGAGAAGGGGTTTGTGATCGGGCAGGCGCTGCTGAAAAAAATGATCTCCCAGGTGTCTCATGCGATGGGGGTAGACGACACGCGGCCGGTGCTTAACGGCTGCTATATGAAGGTTGAGGATAAAACCATAACCCTGGTATCCTGCGACAGTTTCAGCCTTGCAAAAAGGGTGGCCAAAACCGAGATACAGAACAAAAACAGCGACAACTCGCCGCTTGACTTTTCGTTTATCGTGCCTGTACGGACCGTAAACGAGCTGATAAAGCTGCTCTCGGACGACGAAGAGGAGTATGCCGAGATATATATGACCAAGAAGAACATCGTCTTTATACTCGGCGGCATTACCTTCTTCTCGCGTCTGATTGACGGCGAGTATATAGATTACAACAGAATAATTATAAAGAACCACAAAATCACGGCGATTCTGAACCATGACGAGTTTATCTCGGCCCTGGAGCGTGCGGCGCTTGTCACAGAGGAGAAGGTTGCCGGGAGCGTGAGGTCACCCGTGAAGCTTGAGTTTTCGGGAGAAGTGCTCAAAATTATGGCCAGCTCGTCTACCGGGAGTACCTATGACGAGATTTTGATAAAGCATGAGGGCGAGGATATACTGATAGGCTTCAATAACCGTTTCCTCATGAATAATGTGCGCGCCTGCGGCGGCGAGCGCATAAAGCTGTCGCTCTCAAGCCCGCTTACCAGCATGAACATCGAGCCCGAAGAAAACCCCGAGGACGGCGAAGAACTTTTCATGCTGCTGCCCATACGCATGAAGGAATGATCTGCCGCAAAGTAACACTTGAGAATTTCCGGAATATTTCGGCTGCCGAGGTCTGTTTTTGCGAGGGTGTAAATATCCTTGTCGGGGAGAACGGCGCGGGAAAGACCAATCTAATTGAGGCTATTTGTCTTGCGTCAATAGGAAAATCCCATCGGGGGGCCGGCGAGGATGAGCTGATAAACTTTTCTGCCTCAAGGAGCCGTATATCGGTGGATTTTTCGGACTCGGTCCGCATCCAGAATATTTCGGTCTCGCTTGAGCGTGGCAGGCGGCGGCAGGTCGAGCTGAACAAGGTGAGCATAAACCGGCTCTCGGACATGGTCGGGGTCTTCAATACCGTGCTTTTCTGTCCCGAACACCTTTCGATTATCAAGGACGGACCGTCGGCGCGCCGCAATTACCTTGATGTCGCCATCTCACAGCTCCGCCCTCTTTACATCGCGTCGCTCCAGAGGTACAACCATATACTGAAGCAGCGGAATATGCTTATCAGAAGTGCGAAAGACGACCGGCGCACCTTTGATGAGACGATTGACTTCTGGTCCGAGCAGCTTGCCGCCGAAGCGGCAACAATAGCGTCAATCCGGGCCGAATATATAAGGCGCGCCGGCGGTTATGTCGCGGCAATCTTCTCGGAGATGACCGGCGACAGAGAGGTCCCTAAACTCAGGTATATAGGTTCCTCAAAAGACGAGGAAGACTTTTATTTTGACCGTGAGGCGGTTAAAAAAAGATACATGGAGCTGCTGTCTTCCTCTCACGAGCGCGAAATTGCCGCCGAGTGCACCCTCTGGGGCATCCATAAGGATGATATAGAGGTCACCCTCAACGGCCGCCCGGCGCGGATTTACGCCTCACAGGGGCAGCAAAGATCGCTCTCGCTGGCGCTCAAGCTCACCGAGGGAGAAATCTGCCGCGAGGCAAGAGGCGAATACCCGGTTTTCCTGCTCGACGACGTGCTCTCGGAGCTCGACGAGGGCAGGAGAAAATATCTTCTCAGCAATATCGGCAGCCGTCAGGTGGTAATTACCACCTGCGAGCCGGCGGCGCTGCAGAGCGCTAAGGTAATACATGTAAAAAACGGAACTTATGAGGTTGTTTTGAGCTGATGTATCTTCATGTTGGCAATAATATGAATATCAGGGTGAGGGACATCATCGGGATATTCGACGCCGACAACGCCACCCGGTCGGCGCTGACCAAAAAATTTTTAAAGGAGGCCGAGCAGCGCGGCTCGGTAAACTCGGCTGCCGAGGAAATACCGAAATCTTTTATCCTGTATAGGACCAAAACAGGAAATATGGTCTGCTTTTCACCGCTCTCGGCGTCCTCGCTTCTCAGACGCATAAATCGCAAGGCAGATGTGCCGATTTTGAAATAAATCACGCAAGAATTCAAAAGGAACGATAAAAATAATGGATACCTTCGATACAAAAGCCAGATCTTTGCCCGGGGAGAGTGTCGTCAACCGGGATAATGGTTCCCCGCAGAATGGCAATAATCACTTCCCCGGGGAGAACACATACAACGAAACCCAGATACAGGTGCTTGAAGGGCTTGAGGCGGTCAGAAAACGGCCGGGAATGTACATCGGCACCACCTCAAGCCGGGGACTGCACCACCTCGTGCACGAAATCGTCGACAACTCGATAGACGAGGCGCTTGCCGGCTGCTGCACCGAAATCAGGGTGACGCTCAACCCCGACGGCAGCGTGACTGTTGAGGACAACGGGCGGGGGATACCTTCGGCGATACACCCGACACAGGGGATTCCGACCCCCGAGGTGGTATTTACCAAGCTGCATGCCGGGGGAAAATTCGGCGGCGGCGGGTATAAGATTGCCGGAGGACTGCACGGCGTCGGCGCGTCGGTGGTAAACGCGCTTTCCGAATGGCTTGAGATCGACAATGTTTACGAAGGCATTCGCTATACCGAGCGCTTTGAGCGCGGAAAGGTAGTCAGGCCCTTTAAGTGCGAGGGCGAATCTCCCGACAAACCACACGGACTGAAAACCACCTTTAAACCCGACCCGCTGATTTTTGAAGAAACGGTTTTTGATTATGATACCCTCCTCAACCGGCTGCGCGAGCAGGCCTTTCTTAATGCCGGCGTGCGGCTTGTCCTTGTGGATGCCCGCGGCGAAGAGAAAATAGAGACCGAATTTTGCTATGAGGGCGGTATCAGGAGCTTTGTCTCCTACCTCAACAGCCAGCGGCACAACGAGGTAATCCATAATGACGTTATATACATGTACGGCGAGAAGGACGGAAGCGTCGCCGAGATTGCAATCCAGTACAACAACAGCTACAACGAGACGATTCTGACCTTCGCCAACAACATGCACACGGTTGAGGGCGGCACGCACGAGACCGGGTTTAAATCGGCGCTGACAAAGGTGCTAAACGACTACGCGCACAAGACCGGGATGCTCAAGGAAAGCGACAAAAACCTCTCGGGCGAGGACGTGCGCGAGGGTATCTGCGCTATTGTCAGCGTCAAGCTTGAAAACGCGCAGTTTGAAAGCCAGACAAAGGCCAAGCTCGGCAACTCCGAGATCAGAACGCTGGTTGAGAACACCGTCAACACCAAGCTCGCCGAATATCTTGAAGAAAACCCGGCTACCGCAAAGGCGATTATTGAAAAGGCGCTGGCCGCCGCGCGGGCAAGGGAGGCCGCCCGGCGCGCCCGCGAGCTGACCCGCCGCAAGGGCCTGCTCGAAGGTCTGACCCTGCCCGGCAAGCTTGCCGACTGCCAGGAAAAGAATGTAGAACTTACCGAGCTTTATCTGGTCGAGGGAGACTCGGCGGGAGGCTCTGCCAAGAGCGGCAGAAACTCAAGGTTTCAGGCTATCCTGCCGCTGCGCGGAAAGGTGCTGAACGTCGAAAAGAGCCGGCTCGACAGGGTGTATTCGAATCAGTCGCTGATCCCGATAATTCAGGCGCTGGGCTGCAGCATCGGCGAGGAATTCGATATAAAAAAGCTGAGGTACGGCAAGATAATCATCATGGCCGATGCCGACGTCGACGGCGCCCATATAAGAATACTCCTTTTAACCTTCTTCTTCCGCCACATGAGGCAGCTTATAGAGGAGGGTCGGGTTTACCTGGCACAGCCGCCGCTCTACAGGGTATATAAACGTTCGGGCAAAGGTCCGGAATATTACGCCTACTCCGACGCCGAGCGGGATAAATATATCGAGTTGCTGGGCGGCGTCAATGTCGAGGCCGACCGGTATAAGGGTCTTGGCGAAATGGACGCCGAGCAGCTCTGGGTAACCACCATGAACCCCGAGACGCGTACCCTGCTCCGCGTGACTATCGAGGACGCCATAGCCTGCGACGAAATACTGTCGACCTTAATGGGGGACAAAGTAGAGCCCCGGCGCGAATTCATAGAAAAGAACGCTAAATTCGTCGAAAACCTTGACATATAAAACCCGCCGCGGCGGTCATTGGGGGAAGCCTATGTTTTATGTGAGAAGAAAAATAATCATCATTTTTCTGACAGCAGCCATGTTGTTGCTGCTGGTCTCCTGTTCCCGCCCTCCCGAACTTTCGGAAATATATGATGAAGTCGTGAGCGTGATCGAAGCCTCATATGAGATAAACGAAATATACTTCGGCCACGGGCTGCCGACAAGCGACATTGATTCGGGTCTCTCGGGCTACAGCAGGGTGCGGGAGGACGCAAAATACAGGTCGATTGACCAAATCAAAGCGGCAACCGAGCAGGTATATTGCAAAGATTACCGCGAAGGCCTGTATGAGGTAGCCTTCAAGGGAGTGTCGAATTTCACAGAAGGTGTCTATGGCGTGGTAAAGGCAAGGTTTATCGAGCATCAAGGCTACCTCTTTCAGGACAGCAACGCCAAGGCGCTGATTAACGCAAAACGGGTTTACGATTTTTCCACAATGAAGATCGTCAAACCCTCAAACGCAAAGCACATAAATATAAGCATAGATTCCCGCCTTGAGGGCAGTGAGGAGATTTTAAACATCACCCTGTCGTTTGTCTTTGAAAACGGGCGCTGGCTCCTCAATTCCCCGACCTACTGAAATGAAAATTGCCATACTAACACTGAACCCGGGAGTAGACCGGATTATATATCTTGACACCCCGGCAAGGCTCGGCACCCTCAACCGCGCGGTCCGCAGTATCGTCAGCCAGGGGAGCAAAGGCGCAAATGTTTCCATTATGCTCAGGACCCTTGGCGCCGACCCCGATTATTTCAGCTTCACCGGCGGGGCGCTCGGGGAGCTTCTCGAAGGTTTTACAAAAAAACACGGGGTTAAGTCGCATTTTGTCAGGACTGCCTGCGGAGTGCGGACAAACACCAAAATTATCGACTCAGGCGGCGTCTGCACCGAGTTCAACGAAGCCGGCGGCCCGGTTGCCCCCGAAGAGCTTGAGGCGCTGCTCGGCAAACTTTTCTCAGACAACCACGACATAGCAGTTATCAACGGAAGTATTCCACAGGGTGTGGATAAGTGTGTGTATAACCGGATTGTCAGGCAGCTCAATGCAAAGGGGACATTTACGGTGCTCGACGCCGACGGAGAGGCATTGAAGCACGGCCTTTCTGCCCGGCCCGCCCTCATCAAGCCCAACCTCCGTGAACTTGCCGGAATTCTCGGCAAAAACGAGGTCGAGCTTGATTCAAAGGAACAGGTGTTCTCGGGCTGCCGGGCGCTCCGAGAAAAATACGGCTGCGACATAATCTGCACGCTTGACGGGCGCGGCTCGGTTTTTTGCGGTGACGGGGGCGGGTATTATGTCGACGCGGCAGAAGTGCCGCTGTGCGGCTTCTCGGGCGCGGGGGACACATACCTTGCCGCCTATCTCTACAAGAGATATATCGCCCGGGAGAGCCTTGCCGCCTCTCTTGCCTATGCCTCGGCGGCGGCCGGCGCCAAAGTGACGTTGCCGGGGACCGAGCTGCCGAGTACAGAGCAGATTGAACAGATATACAAAGCCGGCATAAAAGTCAGGCCGGCGGCTGAAAAATAACCAATTACCCGAAAGGCAGTATAAAAGAAGTGGAAAACCATTCAAACGAGGACCTTTTGTTTCAGAACCAGAAAATTATCGATATCCGCATGGAAAAAGAGGTAAAAAAGGCCTTTCTCGAATATTCCATGTCGGTAATAATGTCCCGGGCGCTGCCCGACGCGCGCGACGGGCTCAAGCCCGGGCAGCGGCGCATACTCTACGCGATGTACGAAGACCGGCTGACACATGACAAGCCCTTCCGAAAGTCGGCGACCACTGTAGGTAACGTGCTCGGCCGTTATCACCCTCACGGAGATGTTGCGGTCTACAATACCATGGTGCGCATGGCGCAGCCCTTCTCATACAGGTATCCGCTGATTGAAGGACACGGCAACTTCGGCTCTGTCGACGGCGACGCCGCCGCCGCATACCGTTACACCGAAGCCAGGCTCGCCAGAATATCCGACGAGATGATGCGCGACATTGAAAAGGAAGTTGTCCCCTTTGTGCCCAACTTCGACAACCGCCTGCGCGAGCCTGTCGTTTTGCCGGCGCGCTTCCCAAATCTCCTTGTAAACGGTTCGGTGGGAATCGCGGTCGGAATGGCCACGAATATACCCCCGCACAACCTGGGGGAGGTCATCGACGCAGCGCTCTACCGGATGGACCACCCGGATTGCAGTGTCGCCGAACTGATGGAGTATATAAAAGGCCCGGATTTCCCGACCGCTGGGATAGTTTACGGTCTGAACGGCATCATTGAGGCATATACCACCGGCCGCGGGCGGATAACCGTGCGGGCGCGCGCGCGGGTCGAGGAGGACCACCACAGAATAATTATAACCGAAATCCCCTATATGGTAAACAAAAGCATGCTCTGCGAGGCGATTGCCGGGCTTGTCAAGGACAAGAAAATCGACGGCATTACCGAGCTGAGGGACGAATCGGGGCGTGACGGCATGCGGATTGTCATCGAATACCGCCGCGACGCCAACGGGCAGGTTATACTCAACCAGCTATATAAGTATACCCAGCTTCAGGATACCTGTGCGGTCAACATGCTTGCGCTGGTAGGCAAGGAGCCAAAGGTCCTCTCGCTCCCCGAAATTCTCGACATCTTCATCAAACATCAGGAAACTGTAATCATCAACCGGACCAAATACGACCTCAACAAGGCGCTGGCGCGGGCACACATTTTCGAGGGCTTTTACATTGCAATCAGCAACATCGACCGTGTCATTGAAATAATCAAGGGCTCAAAGACCATACCCGAGGCCAAGGAGCGGCTCATGGCCGAGTTTTTCACGGTAAACTGGACCGACAGCTACATGGCGGCGCACGGGAAGAGCGGCAATACCGTGCAAAAACTGACCGAAGAGCAGGCTCAGGCAATAGTCGACATGACCCTCGGCAGGCTGACCGGAATGGAGCGGCAGAAAATCGAGGAAGAACTCCTCCGGCTGCACGAGCTTATCGCAGAGCTTGAGGGGATACTTGCCGATATAAATAAGGTCAAGCAGATAATCAGGGTCGAGCTCGGGGAAATCCGCCAGAAGTATGCCGACCCCCGCAGGACCGAAATTGTCCCGGTCAAGGATGAAATCATACTCGAGGACCTCATTGAGCGGCATAGCTGCATTATCACTCTGACACACGCCGGGTATATAAAGCGGCAGCCGGTCGACACCTATACCGCCCAGAACCGCGGCGGCAGGGGGATTATCGGCATGTCGACCAAGGAAGAGGACTTCATCGAAAAGGTCATTGCAGTCAACTCGCACTCATACCTTTTGATGTTTACCAATACCGGCAAGGTGCATATGCTCAAGGCCTATCAGATCCCCGAGGCCTCAAGGACCGCCAAGGGCTCAAATCTGGTAAACATACTTGAGCTGGCGCCCGGCGAGAAGGTTACTGCGGTAATCGGCGTCGAGGAGTTCAACAAGGGCCAATATCTTACGATGGTGACCAAATTCGGGGTCATCAAGCGCACCCTTCTGACCGAATACGAGTATCAGCGCCGGGGCGGCAAGATTGCGCTCACTCTCGACGAGGGTGACGAGCTGGTTTTCATCATGCTCACAGACGGGAGGAGCGACCTTATCATAGCTACCCGTGACGGAAATGCGGTCAGGTTCAACGAGAAAAATGTCAGGGCGATGGGCAGGGTCGCCCGGGGCGTGCGCGGGATATCGCTGCGCGAGGGCGACTATGTCACCGGCGTGGCGCTGGTCGAGGACGGGAAAAAGCTTATAACCATTACCGAAAACGGCTTTGGTAAGCGTACCGAATTCGACGATTTCCGCCGGATGAGGACCCGCGGGGGCTTTGGCGTGGTTTGTCACAATATCACCCGGAAGACCGGCAGGCTTGCCGGAATCAGCTCTGTGGGCGAGGACGATGACATTATGATTATCACCGACTCAGGCACCATAATCCGCACTCCGGTAAGAGGCATTCCGGTCTACTCGCGCAGCGCCGCCGGGGTAATCGTCATGAGGCTTGCCGAAGATCAGAGTATTGTCAACTTTACAAAGGTGGCCAGCGTCGAGGAGGAGGAGCGTGAAATCAGCCGGGCCAGAGAAATGAACAAGGCCGCCGAGGGCGAGAAAAAGATAATCACGGCGCTTCCCACCGGCGATGAAGAGGACGAGGCCGAAGACGAGCAGCACGAACCCGATTCAGACGAAGAAATCTAAAATCCGGAAAAACAATCGGGCCGGGCAGAGGCCGGGTGCCCGAAAATTAAGATATAAGGAGCAGCAAAAGGGAGCCCAAATGAAAGCAGTAATGTACGGCGCCGGAAATATAGGGCGCGGCTTTGTAGCCAAAAGATTTTACCAGTCCGGAATGGACACGACTTTCATCGACATCAACGCCGAGCTGGTCGCGCGGCTGAATACCGCCGGAAAGTACCCGATTTATGAGACCCGGGGAGGCAGGTATGAAACCGAATGGGTCGAGAATATCTCAGCAATTGACGGCAGGGATACCGGCGCGGTGGCCGAAGCGATCGCCGCTGCCGATATCATGGCGACCTCGCTCGGGGTGAATGTTCTGCCGCATGTGGCCCCGCTTATCGCCGCGGGCATAGAGTTGCGCTACAAGCGTGGCGGGCGGCCGCTCAATATTCTTATCTGCGAGAATCTCATCGGCGCCGAGGCGCACCTGAGGGGTCTGGTCGGCAAGTATATACCCGGAGAGGTAAAAAGCTATTTTGAGGACCAAATAGGCTTTGTCAGCGCCTCTATCTGCATCACTGTGCCGCCGACACCCGAAAAATTCCTTGCCGAAAACCCGCTCGCCGTCTGCACCGATGCCTACCGCGAGCTGCCGGTCGACCTTGACGCCTTCAGGCCAAGAGGGGCTGAGCTTCCGAAAATCGACGGCATGGTGGCCCGCTCGCCCTTCAGCTTTTTCATCGAGCGGAAGCTCCTGATACATAACATGGGGCATGCGCTCATGGCCTATCTCGGCTGGCAGAAGAAAATAAACCTTATTTACGACATTACCTGCAACGGCGAAATCAAGTACATACTGATCCGTGCCCTTGTCGAGTCGGCCCGGGCGCTGGCAAAAAAGCATGGCGTGCCGACCGACGAGCTTTTGCAGTTTGTCGAGGACCTCATGGTGCGCTTTGAGAACAAGCTGCTGGTCGATGATGTGTTCCGGGTCGGGCGCGACCCGGCGCGAAAGCTGTCGGCCGGCGACAGGCTGGGCGGCGCCTTCAAACTGGTGCGCGAGCAAGGCGGAGTGCCGGCGCATATCGCGGTCGGAATTGCCGCGGGACTTCTGTTCGATCACCCCGATGACCCTATAGCCCTTGAGGTTTCGGGATACGCAAAGGACGCCGGGGTCGCGGCCGCACTCCGAAAATACTGCTCCATAACCGACCCCGCCGACGTTGAGATGATAGAGACGCTCTACAACTTGCTACAGTCAAAAGCGCCTTTCTCGAGCCTTGTAGAAGCACTCTCGACAATGAAAAGCACGCACTAACATCGTGGGGCTCCACCTCACACCCCGCATCCGTACGGGTGCGCTGCCCCCGTACCCGTTTCTTTGCACGGGCAAAGATAGTAAACTAAATGGCGAGGAACATCCTTCAGGCAATAAAAAAGGCCGGCGGTAACTTCTTCAGAAGTTTCCGCCGGCTTTCTTATTCATCTCCCGCCGCGCGAACAAATGTTTCAAACAACGCCGCGGCGTCGCGGTCAAGATGCCAGTACAACTCGGGGTGCCACTGCACGCCGATGAAAAACCTGTGCCCCGGCAGGTAAATACACTCGCAAATTCCGTCCTCTGCATACGCCGCGGCGCGCAGGCCGGGCGCAATTTCCTTTACCGCTTGATGGTGAAAGCTGTTTACCAGCATTTCCGTCCTGCCGCCGGAAATCTCGGCAAGCGGTGTGTCGGGATGAACATTTATACGCTGGTTGCGGACTGTGCCGC
Organism: Clostridiales bacterium; assembly: GCA_012727435.1. GTDB lineage: Bacteria > Bacillota > Clostridia > Oscillospirales > CAG-272 > UMGS1002. The sequence continues at coordinate 242,467 of JAAYHB010000021.1, forward strand.
CCTCCTTTTGCCTGTGCCCCCCGATGTGTTGATGCAGGCTGCCGCCCATACCGACGTTTATAAGCTGGATTCCCCGGCAGATGCCGAGCACCGGCTTTTCGGTTTTCTTCACCCGCTCAAAGAGGGCAAGTTCAAAGCCGTCGCGCGCGTCGCAGACTTCAACCTCATCTGATGTTATGTCCTCGCCGTAATATTTCGGGTCTATATCCACCCCGCCGGCAAAAAGAAAACCGTCAAAAAGCGCCGTATACTCGTCCAGCTTGGTCTCGTTTTTCGTATAAGCGACAAAGACGGGCATACCCCCCGCGCTCCAGACGGCATCTAGGTATGTCGGCTTCATTTTGACATAGCCCTCGGAGGAATAGGAAGGCGTTATCGCGATAAGCGGTCTTTTCTTCATATTTTTAGAAAGCCGCCTTATGCATTATCTGCTTTTGTGTCGTTGTCGGGCAGGAAATGGACCAATGCCCGGGCAATCGCGGCCGATACCACAAAGGTCACGGCAAGCTCCACCACGGCGTTGAGGGCGATTACCGATATGATACCCCACGCGCTTACAACTCCGAATACACCAAGCACCTCTTCGTTTTTACCGAAAAGAAGCATAAGCAGACCGACAAAGGTTATGGTGTTGAGCAGGGGGCAGCAAATCGAGGCAATGATGCAGGAAATTGTCTTGCTCCAGCGCCTGATTTTCTTGACAAGAAAACTGAATATCAGCCCTGTAAGCCAGCCAACCAGCACGCGCGGGACAAGGCAAAGTATAAATGTCAGCACCGGATTGATACCTACCAGAATAGCACCGAAGGGGTCGGGTCTGAAGATAAAGCCGAAGCACGAGGCAAAGCTTCCCAGCCCGAAAACCGCTCCGAGTATGGCGCCCCCGCGGGGGCCGAGCATGATCGCTCCGATCGCAACCGGAATAACTAAAAGGGTTATCGCAATTACCCCGATATTCATAAATCCGAGCGGTGTGGCGCCCATGAGTATGATTATAGCGCAGAAAAGACCGAGCAGGACAAGATTCCGGGTTTTTTCAGATACTCTGGGTTTTTGATCTGTCATGTCGTTTTACCTCCGGCCGTATATTTATGCAACGATATTCAACTAATCTTTGATTAAAAATGTTTTTACTATTATATACTACCCATGAAAAAATTACAACACAAAAAAGTGTATTAATTTTCAAGCCTGCCCCGGTCCGAAGGGCGCCATAATGCACAAAAAATCCCCGTCGGCAAACCCGTTTATATGAAAAGCCTGAGTTTACGCTTTACAAAAGCCGGCCCTTATTGTATAATCATGTTGATAATATTCTGCCGCCGGGCAGACAATAAACCAGGAGTGAAAAATGTCAAAGTATACTATCGGAATTGACTTCGGGACGCTGTCGGGCAGAGCGGTGCTGGTCGACGTCCGGGACGGGCGGGAGCTTGCGGTCAGCACCATGGATTATCCCCACGGTGTGATATCCGAGACCCTGCCGGGGACCGACATAAAGCTCCCCCCCGACTGGGCGTTGCAGGACCCGCAGGACTACCTTGACGTGCTCGGGTATGTCGTGCCCGAGGTGATAAGAAAATCGGGGGTGAACCCCGGCGACATTATCGGTATTGGCATAGATTTTACCGCCTGCACGATGCTGCCGGTGCGTGCCGATGGCAGGCCGCTGTCCTTTGAGGAAAAATACAAACACAACCCGCACGCGTATGTAAAGCTTTGGAAGCATCATGCTGCCCAGAAATATGCCGACAGGATCAACGCCACGGCACGCGCGCGCAGCGAGAGCTGGCTCGGTCGCTACGGCGGAAAAATATCCTCCGAGTGGATGTTCCCTAAAATATGGCAGGTTTTCGAGGAAGCGCCGGAAGTTTATCATGACGCGGCATATTTCATTGAGGCCGCCGACTGGGTAACTTGGCAGCTCACCGGAAAACAAACCCGCAGCTACCTCTTTGCCGCATTCAAATGTATGTACATACCTGAAGCCGGCGGCTATCCTTCCGAGGACTTCTTCGCCGCGCTTGACGAGGGGCTCAGGTATGTCGTGCGCGACAAAATGAACGCTCCGATTATATTTACCTGCGAGCCGGCCGGGTATGTGACTCCCGAGGCTGCCGCAAAATTCGGGCTTCCGGCCGGAATAGCCGTCGCTTGCCCAATGCCCGACGCTCACACGGCGCCTGTGGCATTAGGGTTGTGCAAAGACGGCGATATGTGCGCCATCATGGGCACATCGGCCTGCTATATGCTCATAGGTGATAAAATTACCGAAGTGCCGGGCATATGCGGGGTAGCGCAGGACGGTCTTATACCCGGACATTACGGCTACGAGGCCGGGCTTTGCTGCGTCGGGGACCATTTTGCCTGGGCCAAGGAAAACGTGGTGACTGCCGATTATATAAGGGAGGCCGAGGCGCGCGGGATTTCCGTGCTGAAGCTCCTCATCGAAAAGGCCTCAAAGCTGGCACCCGGCGAGAGCGGGCTTGTTGCGCTCGACTGGTTCAACGGCAACCGGAATATTCTGAACAACGCCTCGCTCTCGGGCGTGATTGTCGGGTTGACGCTTGCAACCAAGCCAGAGCATATCATGCGCGCGCTCATCGAGGCGACCGCCTTCGGTACACGCGTGATATTTGAGAATTTCGCCGAACACGGCGTGAGTATCAAAAGGATTGTCGCTGCAGGCGGTATTTCCCGCAAAGACCCCTTTACAATGCAATTGTATGCCGACGTGCTCAAAACCGACATAGAAGTAACCGAGTCGGCGCAGGCACCGGCGCTCGCGGATGCAATTCAGGCTGCCGTCGCCGCCGGCTCGCACGCGGGAGGGTATGATTCTCTCGGCGACGCCATGGCAGCCATGGCGAGCAGGTGCGACAGGGTATACCGCCCCGACCCTGTCGCGGGCGCGGTGTACGACAAACTTTGTGCAGAATACAAAATCCTGCACGACTATTTCGGCCGGGGCGAAAATAACGTTATGAAAAGGCTCAGGGAGCTTGCCGGAGCCGGCGGGCAGGCATAGAAAATAATAATAAGGTGGCGAAAATGGCGAGAAAACCAACACCGTTATATATTATCGGGAAAATAATAAAACTGCTCGGGCTTTTACTCCTGACATTCATTTTCGGCCTTCTGTTTTGGCGGATATGTATCTCGACCATCATCCCACGAGAAATAAAGCGGCTGGCTGTTAACGACAGCCTTGTGGCCGCCTACGAGGCGAACGACGGTGAGCTGGAAATGTTCAGGCAGGATATTCCTGGCATTTCGCGTGATAAGAGCAACAGCGGATATTTTTCGGTCGAGGATTATGTCATTATACCCGAAGCCGACCAGGTGCAGGTGATATTCAGGTACAACAACAGCACGATAGAACGCCTGGCCGAGGACTTCAGGCTTTCCGAGGTTCCGGGACGCGAGACCGAAATATTTGAGCTTTCGCTTGTCAAGACCAAAGCCCCGGCCGATACAGGATCGGGGAGCGGGGATGACACAGCAAATGGCCAAGCCGAGCAACGCTATTTCGTATCCGAAGTAATCAGCAGCTCTACGCTGCTCTACAACTACCGCAGGGTGGTTTTTGAGGGCGTCGGTCTTGACGATGCGGCAGGACTCTCGCTTGAAGTCTATTACATCGAGCGGGTCGACTACAACAATAACCCGATAGGCCGGTTTAAACTCTATCGCAGTGGTGACGAAAATGTCAAAGTAAAACTTTCAGGTGCCGACAAACGCGCTCTCGAAGAAGCAGCCGGTTGACTTGATGCAGGCTACGGGGGCTCCGCCCCACGCCCCAAAATTGCACAAAAGGATAAAAATAACAGTTTTTTACACCAAAAAGGCGGGAAACCCGCCTTTTTTGTTTTTCGTCATTTCCCGCCTCCACTAATATCTGATGTCTAACAACTATTAACTATTCCGGCTATTGCTTTTATTTCTTTTTCCGCCAGCCCGGCAAGTTCGGCATGTCGCCCGACAAGCCGGGGGGCGTATTCCTCTCGGGCCTCTGCCAGTCCAACCGCCAGCGAAACGAGCTCCCCGGGAGAAGGCACCCCCGCCGGTACCGAAGGGGGCAGACCGGCATAATCAAGGAAAGCCCCGATTTTCGGGTCGCAGGCTATCCCCACGGCCGGCAGACCGGCCGCCAGCGCAAAAACCAAAAGATGCAGCCGCATGCCGACGGCGACAAGACACCGCGCGAGAACCCCGGTGATTTCAGAAGGTATAAGGCGCGGGAAAATTACCCCGGCATTCTTCATGTGAGCCATTACCTCAATGGTATGTTTTCTATCTTCGGGCGCCAGAATAAAAAAGAGAGGCACCGCGTGAAGTATGTCACAAATCCCGTCAAGCGCCGAGGCTACCCGGCAGATATATGCCGGGTCATTTTGCCGGGCGCGGTGGAAATCCCGGCGCAGGGAAATTCCGATATACCTGTTTTTCCTCCCCGCGCTTCCCTTTTCTGCATAATTCGACAAAAGGAAGTCCACCCTGTCACTGCTTGCCGGAGTGGTTAACAGCCCGAGGTCGGCATAAACCGATGCCCGGCGCGGGTCGACTCCAAGGCTTCGGAGCATATCGTAGGCCGAGGGTTCGCGCAGGCCGATAAAAACAGCCCTCTTGAGCAGGGCAGATACCTTCCGGCGCGCGCGCCGGCTGTAAAGCGGGCCGAGACCGCTGCCTGCAACTATCAGCCGGCAGCCGAGAAAAAGCGCGATCCGCGAGATAGTCAGGTAATAGCGCAGCGAACGCGGGCTGGTGGCGTCCTGAAGCAGCGTGCCGCCCCCGAGGATAAAATACGACGCACGCCGCAGCAGACAAAACACCGAAAACGGATTTATCCGGCTCACGCAGTCGATGCCAAGGCGCTTTCTGCAGGCTCTTGTGTTTGCCGTGAGCACCACCGGTCGGGCTTCGGGAGCATATTTTTTTGCGCCCGAGAGCAGCGCGTCAAGGATTGCGTTGTCTCCGGCGTTGCCGAAGCCGTAGTAACCGCAGATTGCTACCACCATATTTCCCCGGCGGGCTTTTTTCCTGTTATTCAGGACAGCCTCATAAACATCAACCACCGATTTGGCGGTCCGGTCCGAGGAATTGTAGGCTATCACATGTTCGCGGCCGAAATTCCCCAGCGCCCGCCGCTCCTCTTGGCTCATGAGCAGCAGGCGGCGCACATCGCGGTAGAGTGTTTCGGCATCGGGCATCGGGCAGCCCCGTCCGCAGAAATTCGAGTGCGCCGGGATGTTGTCCTCCGACAGTATTCCGGCATACCCCTCGTTACCGCAGAGGATTACCGGTAGCCCGCAGGAGGCCGCTTCAAGCGCCGCGCGCGACACCCCGACAAAAATATCGGCCTCTGAAAGCAACCGCTCTATATCTCCCCGCGCACCGACCGCCTCGACCACTGCCCTGCCGCAGACCGTGTTTATTCCCTCGGCAAGCGCCCTAATCCGCTCAAATTCGCTGCCGCCTCCAACCAGCGTGATTTTCACGTCGGGAAAATCGTCATGAAGCCGCCCCGCAATCCGGCAGAGAAGCTGTGCGCCAAGCGAGCAGTCGTGGTCCAGCCGGCTGACAAAAAGTATGCGCCGGGCCGGGTTTGCGGGGGGACCCTGCGGCGCAAAACGACGGGTGTCTATTCCGTTGGGTATCACGGTAATATGCCCGGGATAGACGTCGCATTCGTCAATAAGAAGCTGCTTTATATCCTCGCTTACCGCAATGGTACGCTCTCCCCAGACAGACAGGCGGCGCAGCGCCGGGGTCATCTTAAAGAGCGCGTGGGCCGTGACCACAAATCCGCGGCCGAATTTCTTTGCATATTTTTGGCAGATGTATGCCGGCAGCCGGCCGTGGGCATGTATAATGTCAAAACCGCCCTTCCTGAGCAGTCTTCTTATTGCAAAGCTTGACCGGAGCAGGTCCCAAATCCCGCGCGAGAAGCGCGGCAGCATGACATGTTTCACATCCCCGGGCAGAGAGGCTGCCAATGCACCGCCGGGCGAAGCGACCGTTACCCTGTGGCCGAGCGCGACAAGCCCTGTCGCCAGCTCGCACACATGAGTTTCAGCCCCGCCGTACTCAAGCGATGCAGCGCATAACAACACGTTCATGCCAACCCTCCCGACCGTTTTTTAACTCCCAATCAATATTATGCCCCGGTTGGATTCCTAATCAGCAGCTTTGGATTGTTTTTCTTTTCTTTGGTTCATTTCTTTGTGCGAACAAAGAAATGAACAAGAATTAGAAGTTAAAAATATCAAAGCTATATAATAAAGCAAGAAGCCCCCGTCCGAGGGCTTCTTGCTTATGTAAACTTAACCTGAGAAGTTGAGGCTTCAAAGCCTCATTTTCCCGCTGTACTCAAGCAGCTTGATAAACAACCCGCCTATGACCGAGCGGTTGCGGAAGCTTTTCTCGATGATTTCACTGCTACCGTATCTGTCGGGCACTCCCTTTTTGCTGTTATAGGCCTTGTGTAACCCGGTATGTGCCCAGTACCAGTCTGTCATGGGCACGCGGGAGGGGGTGTAGTTATACATATTCCAGAGCGGGGCAATCATATCCTCAAAGGTCGCGCGGTCATAGGCCAGCGTGGCGGTCCAGACCAGCCAGTCGGCCTTTGTGTAAGCCTCACGGTTGTCGAGCGGCAGGCCGTAAGGCAGGGTTTTTGCGCGATAGGAGTCAACCTCCGACCGGTAGAATTCTGGGGGCATTATGTTTGTCCCGAAGAGCTTATCCCAGACAATGTTATACTTCATCGAAAAGCTGCCCGGTTTATCGAAGGCGAGGCGGTAGCTGCCGTCGCCGTTTGCGGCGCGCTCAAGCCAGCTTTTTGCCATGTCACGCGCAATCCTGTCGTAATGCTCAGCGTCCTCCTCCCGCCCGCTCATGCGGCAGAGAATCGCCATGCTTTCAATACCCATAATTGCCTTGAGCGACAGGTTGCAGTTGTGCGCCAGATGTCCGGCGAAATCGTCGGTGCAGAGCTGGTTTGCGGGGTCGTACCCGTTGTTAATAAGGTGTTTCACCCATTTTTCAAGCATATCCATGTGCGAGGCGGCAAAGGAGACGTCCCGCAAGGCAATTGCAACCGCGGCCTCCATTATGAGCATATTGCCGCACTCCTCGACCGGCATCTGCTTTTCAAGCTTGTTGCCGCCGTATACCTGCCCGTTGACCTTGGGATAGCGGCCGGCATCATGCGGCGCAAAATCATATGGCCACTCGGGCGAGGAGGCATAACGGTAAATCGGGCGCATCATGCCGCGCACCAGCTCGGGATTGTAGAGCAGAAAAACCGGGATTGAGGGATAGCTGACGTCGACGGTGGCGGCACAGCCGTTTGAGTAGCACTCCTTAGAAATAAAGAGCACTTCTCCGTCCTCGCCGGCCACAAGCTTGTGTGCGTTGACCGCTTGCCGAAAGGCAAGCAAAAGCAGCTCGGCGTATTTTTCACCACCGGCGTAGACCGCATCAATGAACATACGTTCGGAGAAGGCGCGGCAGCGGGAATAAACCGACCTGTACTCGGCGTGTGCGGCTTCAATTGCCTCCCGGATTGTCATACCCGACCGGCGCCACCAGGCAGGCAGTTGCCGGCCGAAGTATTCAATGCTGCGAATATCGTCATACGCAAAGCTGAAAAGCGCGGGGGTGTCAAGCGGCGCTTCAGAATAAATATAAGTCATCCCGTCCCGCACTTCGCTGCCGGCACTGGCACCTTCGGCGCTCAGATATACATATCCCCAGTCGATGCGGATATCGTCGCCCTGATGTCCGAGCACATTCTGAACCGAATTGCCCATCTTCATTGAGACAATATTGCCGGACTCAAGCCGCTCAACCGTGACGGGTGACTGCCCCGCGTGGTCAAGACAAAGCTGCTCCGACACCATAATGCGTGCGCTGACCTTGTGCCTCGAGCCGTCGCTCGACTCTGCCGACAGATCAAGGTATGTAACCGGCCGGCTCATCAAATCAAGGTCGTCAAGCAGCAGCGGAGAGGTAAAGACTGCGCGGAGGATAATCCCTGCGCCCTCGAAGGTATAATAAGTCGAGAGCGCGCCGACATCAAGCGCGGTCTGGGTGAGCGCCGGGCAACGGCAGGAAGCCTCACTGCCCATGAAACGATAGGAAATACCGTCGACAGTCACAATTCCGAGAATAGCATTGGTATGCCCGGTCCAGTGGACGGTGTCGCGGTCATAAAGTCGGTCGGCATCCGACCAGACAGAAAAATACGGGTCAATATTGATAAGCGGAACAGCAGGGGGTCTCAACAACATTTAAAACCTCCGGTATTTTGTTGACTTTGCTTACAGCAATACTAAACGCCTTCAGCGGTGGTCTCGGAAGTCAATTTTGCATAGGTTTCGGGGACTTCGTATTTTATTGATTCATAAAAAGCGGTTTGGGCAGCCTGCATATAAGGGCCTACATAACAGATATAAAGGATCCCGAAGGTGAGTAGGGAAAGGATCAACCAGCCGATAAAGCTGAGGTGCAGACAGAACAGCTTACCCTTTTTACCACGCATGAGCTTTTTGCTGGCGTCAAGAGCTGCTTTGCCGTCCATTTCTGGATTGTCGGCAAGGATGTAGGGTGCCATTGAATAAGAATATGACGCAACAATGCCGGGGATGACGAAAAGCAGAGACCAGAGAAAAACGAAAATGTTGTAAAGAAGGCCCATGATAAGATGGTTTCCGAAATTGCTGTCAAATGTGCGGAACAGGTCATTGAATTCGATTTTGTCGCGGCGGAACAACCCGATAAAAGCGGTCGACACACCGACCATAATCGGGCCCCACAAAATAAGTATACCTACAAAAAATGAGGATGCGGCGCCGAGAATTATTGAGCTTACAAAGAACACAAGGATCGACATGCCCAGGTTTCCGGTCAGCTTGGCTCTGGCCTCGCTTCGGTATTCGCTTGCAGTCTTCATAAGAAGTCCTCCTTAAAAAAATATAAATAATTTTAAAGCGGCTCTAGATAGGTGAGTGTGAAAAAATGCAGTTTTGGTTTTTAGGTAAGATATATCGGACTCGCTTTACCGGTTCTGGACTAAACGCACCGCTGCCGAGGCAAACATACTCCGGCAAAAATCAGTAGACCTCCGGAGCCGAGAACATCGAGAGAAAATTGTCGATATACTGAAGCACGTCAGGCAAAAACTTGAAAACCAAAATCACCGAGACTAAAGACAGTACCAGCACCGCAAAAAAAGTCAGCCAGTTGGTTCCCTTCTTTTCAAATTTTATGTCTGCCATATATTTAAGTTGCTCGGGAATGTAAAAATGAGCGGTGTCGGGCTTGATTTTGTACTCGGTCTCGCGAAATTTCGGCTTTTTTCTTTTATTATCATTGCCAGTTGCTTCGTATTCGGCGCGCTTCCGCTCAAGGGCGCTCAAATACTCGTCTTCTTCGACACAGCGGACCACTCTGCGGAGGGTAACCCCGTGTCTGAGGCTGCTGCGAACCGCCGGATTTTTTTGATATCCGAGTTCGGAGAGGGTTTTGGCGCTTTCTGCTGAAAAGCACTCATTTGATATGAGGGCACGCACGAAATCGCCGAGCACCCTTTTGTAAAAAATCGAAATAAGGGCGGCGATATTGACGCCTACAAAAAAACCGAAAAAAAGCAAACGAAAGGATGTTGCAGCCTGCGCATCAAAGGTAATATGCTGATACTCTCTGAGCTCGATTGAAAAAAGCTCTTCTTTGATAACTTCAAACAGCAGCCTGAAAAAAGATATGCCCTCATCATCGGCGGTCATCAGGAAAAGCCGAAGCATAAAGCGCCTCCTTTCCGACTCTACTGTGAGTAGAGTCACCTGATTACGTCAAATCCGAGGTGTTTCTGAAGCACCTCCGGTACCCTGACGCTTCCGTCAGCATTTTGGTTCTGCTCTACAATGGCCGGTAAAATACGGCTGGTCGCCAGCCCCGAGCCGTTCAGAGTATGGACATAATCAATTTTGCCGCTTTCACGCCGCACGCGCATCATGCCCCGCCGCGCCTGGTAGTCGCGCGCATTCGAGACAGAGCTGACCTCAATATATCCGTTCATGGACGGTATATAGATTTCTATATCATATGTGCGCGCCATCGAGTAACTGCAGTCTCCGGCGGCGAGCTTTACTGTGCGGAAATGGAAACCAAGAAGCCTGACAAGATTTTCGGCATTTGAAACCAGTTCTTCAAAAGCCCGGTCGCTGTCCTCAGGCAGGGTGTACTGAACCATTTCAACCTTGTTGAATTGGTGCCCGCGCACCATTCCCCGCTCGGTAGCCCGGTAGGAGCCGGCCTCGCGGCGGAAGCAGGGCGTGTAACTAATATATTTTTTCGGCAGTTCTGACTCGGGGATTATTTCGTCGTAATGAAGCGAGACAAGCGCGGTCTCAGCGGTCGGCAGCATAAAGCGCCGGCGCTCGTCACCTTCGGCTTCCAGCCAGAAAACCTCATTCTTAAATTTTGGGAACTGCCCTGCTGTAAGACCGCATTCATAACCCAGCATATGAGGCACAAGGACGAGCTCATAGCCGTTTTTCAGGTGAGTGTCGATAAAGAAGTTCAAAAGCGCCCACTCAAGACGGGCCCCTAACCCGCGATAAATCCAAAAACCGCTCCCGGAGAGCTTGGCGCCGCGCTTGTAATCAATAAGTCCGAGATCGGTGCAGAGGTCGACATGATTTTTTGGTTCAAAGTCGAATTTTGGCACCTCACCGAAGTAGCGCAGCGGCTGGTTGTTTTCCTTGCCGCCCGGCAACAGGTCGGGATCCGGTAGGTTAGGTAAAACTAACATACTGGAGCTAAAACGTTCTTCAACGTAGCGGAGCTTCTCCTCGTTTTTCTTTATTGAGTCGGACAGCTCCTTCATTTTCCTCAGTACCGGGGAAATGTCAATGCCTTCCTTTTTGTATTGAGGGATTAATTTTGTCATGCGGTTTTGCTCGGCCTTGAATGCATCGGTCTCGCTTATCAGGGTGCGACGCTCGCGGTCGAGGCTTAAAATGTTCTCAACATCTGCTGTGGCATCATAGCCCTTTGCTGCAAGTCTTTTTACAACTTCGTCGGGGTTTTCTCTGATGTACTTGATATCAATCATTTTTTTTGGAGTCCTTTCAAGATACAATTATATGGAATTATTGGAAAATAATGATTCGCCGCATAGACGGGTGAGCAGAATTTCAAGATCTTCATCGCTGTCATATGAAAGCTCGAGCACCTTTTTCTTAGGGGAGCAGGAAATTTTTACCCGGCGCCCGAGTGTCTGCATGACCCGCCGCTCAAGTTCTTTCATATAGATTTTGCGTTGATTAACACCTTCAAGTAACAGTTTTTCGTCCTCGTCGCCCTCATCCGGCGAGGACGAGAGCGCATTCATTCTTTTAATAAGCAATTCGACCTCGCGGACAGACATCTGCTTTGCGATAATCTTTTTTGCAAGACTTATGAGGGATTGTTTGTCATTAAGACCTAAAAGCGCACGTGCATGCCCCGCAGAAAGCTCACCTGAACGAAGAAGATCTAGTACTTCTTCAGGAAGGTCGAGCAGCCGCAGAGTGTTGGTAATGGCAGAGCGGCTCTTCCCTACCTTGCTTGCTACCTGCTCCTGTGTCAGACCAAACCTTTCGATAAGGTCCATATATGCACAGGCTTCTTCAACAGGGTTGAGGTCCTCGCGCTGAAGATTCTCTATAAGCGAAATCTGAGCCATCAGAAGTTCGTCGCCTGTGAGCACGATTGCAGGGATTTCGGTAAGACCTGCCATCCTGGCGGCTCTCCAGCGCCGCTCACCTGCAATTATCTCGTATGTTCCGGGGAAAGAAAGATTCTCATGCACAATAATTGGCTGAAGTACGCCGCAACTTGCAATAGAAGCTGCAAGTGACTCAAGCGACTCGCGGTCAAAATTTTTGCGCGGCTGGTTTTTGCGCGGCTCGATGTCAGAGATTTTAAGCATTATCCCGGCACTTTTTTTGTTTTCGATGAAATTATCATCAAATAAGGAATATAAATCACGGCCGAGCCCAGATTGCTTTTTTGACATATCAACCTCCTTTTAAAGCCAGAGGGCAAATTAAATATCATTTGCACCGATAAAACGGGAAATATTACAAAATAATAAGAAATCAGGCGAGTAGCAGGGCAACTAAAAAACAATCAGCATAGCATTTGGTTGAAGCTCATAAGAATGAAACACTTCCCTATTTATATCCGTGCTGCCAGCTCCTTTGCAACTTCAAGATATTCGGCCGCACCCTTGCTGCTTTTATCATGATAATAAACAGGCATGCCAAACCCAGGGGCCTCGGATAGCTTTACATTTCGAGAGATGGTTGTTTTGAAAAGCTTGTCCTGATAATGCTTGTTGAGCTCAGCTAAAACCTGCATAGAAAGGAGCAGGCGCTTATTGTACATGGTGACAAGTATTCCGATGACAGTAAGCTTGCTGTTATATAAATTTTTTATCCGGCTTACGGTTATCATAAGCTGAGAAAGTCCTTCAAGGGCGTAGAATTCACACTGCATGGGGATGATTACGCCGTCGCTTGCAGATAGAGCATTTATTGTAAGCATGCCCAAAGACGGCGGGCAATCTATAATTATGTAGTCATAATAGTCTTTAACATTCAGAAGGGCTTTTTTTAGTTCAATATGGCTGTCCTCTTCATCAAAAAGTTGGAATTCAACGCCGGCAAGAGAAATAATTGAAGGGACGACATAGAGATTTTGAAATCTGGTTTTAATAATGACATCTTGTATATCAGAGCCTCCGACAAGAAGGTCCTGGACAGAATATTTAAGGCTCTTTTTTGATATGCCGACACCGCTGGTTGAGTTGCCTTGGGGATCAAGATCGACAAGGAGGACATTATAACCAAGAATTCCAAGAGAGGCAGCAATATTTACGGCAGAAGTGGTTTTTCCGACGCCGCCCTTCTGGTTTGCAAAAGATATTATTTTGCCCATGACACGCCCCCAAAACAAAAATTAATTTATAAATATTATACCACATTTACATTGACTTAGCAATAAGAATTTAAAAAATATGTTTCACGTGAAACGCAGAAAAATGTACGAAACTTGCATGTATAATGTTTCGCGTGAAACATGAAAACGCGGCCTGCAAAAACGTTTCACGTGAATCAAGAAACTCATTTCTTATAAACAGATATCGTGACAATATATGCATCTTGGGTTTCCTCTGATTTGGTATCGACAGAAATTCCGGATTTTCGAAGCAAAGCAGCGGCATTCTCAATTGTGTTTGTCAAAACACGAAGGTCTTTTACGATACCGGTTTGTTTTTTTGTTGTGTTTGGGCTGTTGCTCGCTTTATCGGAGTGGGTTGCATTATCGGATAAATATTGAAGAAAGTTGTCAACAAGCGTTTCGGTTGATGCTACATTAAGCTTGTCCTTAGCAATTAATTTAATAAACCGAATTCTTGAGGTAGCATCATGAATTCTGAGCAGGCTTCTTGCGTGACGTTCTGTCAACCCGTTGTCAAGTATTAGCTTTCGTTCTTCTGGTGTGAAGCGCAGCAATCTGAGTTTATTTGCGACTGCGGATTGGCTAAGTAAAACACGCGAAGCAACTTCCTCTTGAGTCAGATTGAATGTAGTTATCAGCAAATGAAAAGATTCGGCCTGTTCAAACATATTTAAATCATCGCGAAGCAGGTTTTCTATTATTGATAATTCAGCCGAATCGATATCGGTGGAGTTTATAATATTGCAAGGGACCGATGTAAGCCCGGCTATTATGGCAGCCCTAAGACGTCGCTCGCCGCAGATTATTTCATAGCTTGTATTTCCGTCGTTGTTGACGGCTCGGACAGTAATCGGCTGAAGGATTCCATAACGTTTAATAGAGTCTGCCAAACGGAGCAGAGAGACAGAGTCGAAATTTCTTCTGGGCTGATATCGGTTTGGAGATATTAAATCCACAGAAATCATGTTAATTTTTGCATCACGATATTCATATGAAGGTGTATTAGTAACAACCGAAGCATCAGCGCCTCGCCTTTTTGTAAGTATTGGCAGTTGCATAAAGCTTCCTCCGTCTATTTCTTTTTATGGCGCAAGACATGGACAAGCTTTTGGAAAGCTCTAATATAATAGCATTAACAAACAAAAAAAGCCGTCGAAGAGTCTGCGGTAAAAAAGGGTTGGTATGATAAAAAAATATTTGTAAATGCGTTTAACAGGCGGGAAATCCCAATAAAGGCTCAAAAAAACCGCTCATGAGAGCGGTTTTTTTGATATCTGAGAAAATTTCCTCGGAAAATTTTCGGGTGTTTTTCCGTGCTTTCCGGTTATGATAAGTGTTCTGCCAATTTGTTGCGCAGCAAAATGCAAATTATATGTCAATATTTCAGGTATATCGGCGCCAAGTTTCGCGAACAAGTGCAATCCTTCAAGCTCAGCTGTTCCTTCCGGGCCTTTCATGGCTAAAAATGTCCCGCCAGGGCGCACAAAAGGAATACAGAGCTCAGCCAATATCGGGAAAGGGGCAAGCGCGCGGGAAATTGCCACATCAAAGCTGTCGCGCAAATGGGTACGCGCGGCAGCTTCTGCGCGGGCACAAACAGGGATGACATTTATTAATTCAAGCATAGAGATGCATTTATTAATAAAACTGATTTTCTTTGAAACGCTGTCAAGTGCAGTTACTTTAAGGTCGGGTCGACAAATTGCCAGCGGCAGTGAAGGGAATCCGGCTCCGCAGCCAATGTCTATCAGATTTGAACCATCTGGTATTTGTTCGGCAACAAGCAGGGAATCAACAAAATGCTTGTAAATAATGCCCTCTGTATCTTTTATTGCAGTGAGGTTGCATTTATTGTTCTCCTGCTGTAATATGTTGGCAAACAAGAACAAATGTTCTCGGATTTGATTGTTTAATAGATGAGACAGGCGGTTTTCAGCAAAAGCAACTTCAAGAACCGGCATAAATACATTTTTATACATAACAAATATTACTTATTATAACAAACAACGTATGACATACAATATAATGGATTTCCTTTGCATATTAAAACAGGAATTCAAGAAAAAAGCAGTTAAGAGAACGAATACAGCTTATTTTTTCCCGAAATAAATCAGCAAAACCGAAATATCGGCTGGATTGACGCCGCTGATTCGCGAGGCTTGACCTATTGTGCGGGGCTTGAAATAATTGAGTTTTTGCGCCGCCTCAATGCGCAACCCCCGGATAGCCGAATAATCTGTATCGGGCGGAAGATAAAAATCCTCGAGCTTGGCCAGCCTTGCCGCCTCTGCCAGACAGCGCTTGATGTATCCTTCATATTTCATGTTGATTTCGGTGGTGATTTTTACCGATCGGGGGAGAGCCGGCCGATCAGGGTCAACCGCGGCGATTTCGTCATAACCCAGCGAAGGATGTCGAATAAGATCAGAAAGCGAGATCCCGGTGTTAACCGGCGATTCTCCGAGGCTTTCAAGAAAAGGATTCACCTCAGCAGGAGAGAGGTATGTTTTCTCAAGCCGCTCGGTCTCAAGCTCAATTAAGTGCTTCCGCTCAAGAAAACGGCGGTACCTGTCGTCGGAGATAAGCCCGACGCGGCGTCCAAGCTCGGTCAGACGAAGGTCGGCGTTGTCCTGGCGGAGAAGCAGGCGGTATTCAGAGCGCGAGGTCATAATCCTGTAGGGTTCATTTGTACCTTTTGTGACCAGGTCGTCAATCAGGGTTCCGATGTATGAACTTGAGCGTTCAAGTATCAGCGGCTCCTCACCTTTGAGTTTGAGTGCGGCATTGATGCCGGCTATGAGCCCCTGAGCGGCTGCTTCTTCGTATCCTGAAGTCCCGTTAAACTGCCCGGCGCCGTACAGCCCCGAGATTTCCTTGAACTCAAGCGTGGCATAGAGCTGTGTCGGGTCGCAGCAGTCATATTCAATGGCATAGGCGTAGCGCATTATCTCGGCGTGCGAGAAACCCGGCAGAGAGCGCAGCATTTTATGCTGCACGTCAACCGGCATCGAGGTTGAAAAGCCCTGAAGGTATATTTCTTCGGTGTCGCCCATCGGCTCGACAAAAAGCTGGTGGCGCTCCTTGTCGGCAAAGCGGACGATTTTGTCCTCAATTGACGGACAATAGCGCGTTCCGGTGGCGTGAATTTTACCCGAATACATCGCCGAGCGGCTGAGGTTCTCGCGGATTATGCGATGTGTTTCGGGAGTCGTGTATACAATGTAGCATTTTAGCTGCTGCACGCCGAGAAAGGCATCTTCGGGGGTGTCGGCAGAGAAGGGAAGCGGATACTCCTCGCCGGGCTGCTCTTCAAGGACCGAAAAGTCAATCGTGCAGCGCCTCACGCGCGGCGGGGTGCCGGTTTTAAAGCGCATCAGCTTTATCCCTTCGCGCAAAAGTGCTGAGGAGAGACTGTTTGCCGCCCGGAGATTATCTGGCCCGCTCTGGTAGCTCACATCTCCGACAAAAATTTTGCCTAAAAGATATGTCCCGGGACATAAAATTGCGCAGTCGCAATACCAGACCTCGCCAAGCTGCGTCTTCACTCCGGAAACCTTCCTTCCGGAAGGTGTCGGCTCAATGATAATATCGGTTATTTCGGCCTGAATAAGCCGGAGGTTCGGCGTGCTCTCGAGCGTCTTCTTCATTAAATGGTGGTAGCGCTGGCGGTCGGCCTGAATGCGCTTTGAGTGGACTGCTGCCCCCTTGCCGAGGTTTAGAGTTCTCGACTGTAGGGTTACCTTGTCTGCCGCGCGCCCCATCTCTCCGCCCAACGCGTCGATTTCATATACAAGATGTCCCTTGCCGGTGCCGCCGATTGAAGGGTTGCAGGGCATGTTGGCAAGCGAATCAAGAGAGAGGGTAAAAAGTACGGTGTCAATACCGAGTCTGGCGCAGGCAAGCGCTGCCTCAACTCCGGCATGGCCCGCGCCGACCACGGCAACCTGGGTTCTGTTGTGCATATAACCACCCCAAAAGGCGGGGATCCTTTCAAAAAGCATTGACAAATAAAGAAATTCTACTCACAGTAGAGTTAAATTGCCCGGGAAATCAGATTACTCAAACATCGAAAGATACCTTTCCTGCTCGGGAGAGAGCCTGTCAATGCTCGCTCCGAGCGAGGAGAGCTTTAGCCAGGCGACTTCTTTATCTATTTCCTCGGGGACCGGGTGGAGCCGGGGCTCAAGACTGCCCTTGTTTTTGACAAGATATTCAAGGCACTTGGCCTGAAGCGAAAATGACATATCCATAATCTCTGCCGGGTGACCGTTTCCGGCGGCAAGATTTACCAGCCGGCCTTCGGCGAGCAGGTTGAGTGTCCTGCCGTCGGGCAGCTTGTAGCCGACAATATTGGGTTTTCGTTCTACAATTTCAACCGCCATGTCGGCCAGCGCAAGTTTATCTATTTCGACGTCAAAATGACCGCTGTTGGCAAGCAGCACGCCGTCCTTCATGACCGAAAAATGCTCGCGCCGTATGACATCTCGGCAGCCGGTTAGAGTGACGAACAAATCCCCGAGCGGAGCGGCTTCTTCCATAGGCATCACCCGAAAGCCGTCCATTATCGCCTCAAGCGCGCGCACCGGATTTATCTCGGTGACAATGACGTTCGCACCCATGCCCCGTGCCCGCAGGGCAAAGCCTTTCCCGCACCAGCCGTAGCCGGCGATAACTACGGTTTTGCCGGCGATTATCAGGTTGGTGGTGTTCATGATGGCGTCAATTGTCGACTGGCCGGTTCCGTAGCGGTTGTCAAAGAGGTGTTTGCACTCGGCGTCGTTGACATTTATCATGGGGTAGTCAAGCCGCCCGGCGCGCTCACGCTCGCGCAGCCTCCGGATTCCGGTGGTTGTCTCCTCGCAGCCGCCGATGAGGTTTTTGCCATACTCCCGGCACTCTCCGTGTAAAAGCGAGACAAGGTCGCCGCCGTCGTCGATTATCAGGTGCGGCCGGCAGGCAAGCGCCGCTTTGAGGTGTTCGGTATATTCGGTTTCGGTGACGCCGCGCCTGGCGTATACCTCGATTCCCGCCTGAGCCAGCGCGGCGGCGACATCGTCCTGGGTTGAAAGCGGATTGCAGCCGGTCGCATATACCTCGGCGCCCCCGGCGCGCAGGGTCTCGGCAAGGTATGCGGTCTTGGCTTCAAGGTGGATTGAGACGGTAATCCGCTTGCCCAGAAAAGGCTTTGATGCCTCGAACCCCGCGCGTATGCCCGAGAGAACCGGCATGTACGAGGCCACCCAGTTTATTTTGTCGCGGCCCGACGGGGCGAGAGTGATGTCTTTTATATCGCTCATGGGTTTTGTCCTTTCGTGATGGAATGGCGCAAGGGTTACACCGGCAAAGATACCGCGTATGTATCGGAGCCGCTGTTCTTCCTGTAGGCGCTGGGCGTCTGTTTCATGTGTTTGATAAAGGCGCGGTTGAAGGTGCGCAGGGTTCCGAAGCCGACCAGCTCGCTGATTTCGATAATGCTCTTATCGGTCTGGCGCAGGTAGCGGCAGGCCTGCGAGACGCGCAGCGAATTGATATAGTCGTTGAACCTGATGTTCAGCCTGTCGCCGAAAAGATGAGAGATATAATACCTGTTTATGTGCAGCTTGTCTTCAAGCACGGTAAGCGAGAGCGGGCTGGTGTAATTCTTTGAGCAATAATCGACCACCGCCTTGAGCGCCTGCGTCTCGCCCGAGCGGAGCTTGGTCAGGGGTACGTAGCGCAAGAGCTTGCCGAAAAAAGCAAGCAGGTACCCGCGCAGGATTATGTCCCGGTGCCTGCTGTCGCTCTCGTTGCAAACCCCGGCCAGTTTGTAGAGCAGCCCGACAAGCTCGGGATAACGGTCGGCGTTTTTTAATAAATTGGTCTCGGGAAGGCTTGAGCCGATAAGCGAATCAATCTCGGGGATTATATCCGGGCCGACAATGAACAGCATGTACTTTTCGGGCTCGGTGGTGACAAACCTGTGAATCTGATTGGGGAAGGCGATGAATATATCGCCCGGGCAGATCTGATATGCCGCCGAGTCGGCATATCCGGTCGAGTGCCCCTCAATCATGTAGACAAACTCGATATGGTGATGCAGATGAGGGTGGCAGCCGAGCTTGACGCTGAAATTCTTATCTGTCCGGTAATAAAAATCGGTTTTTCGCTTTTCGTACAGCGGTCCCATCGCATCCTCCGTTTATTGTTCGGGTATGCTTATGCATCATCGCGGTTGGCAAGCGCAGTATTTGGCTGGCTGCGTTTTTTGCGTGCGCGGCGCCTGCGGATTTTGTGATAGAGCCGGGAGAAAAGCGCCAGAAGCAGCAGCAGGACAAAGAAGACAAGCAGGAACAGAACTACTGTCCAGAGAATTGAAGCGGCGGTGCTCCGGTTGTTCGCGGTGCTTATTGAGGAGATAGTGAGTTCAAAGGGCGCCTCTTTGTCGGTCGGGCTTATCCATAGCGAGAGGTTTATGTCCTCGCGGTCAATCGCGCCGGCAAACTCCGAGATATCAAAGCAGACAGTCTGGCTTCCCGGCAGGTAAGAGCCGGTCGCTTCATATGTTATATGCCGGTTCTTGCTGATTTGCGAGAGCCGCAGGGTAAGTTTCCCCTCGCCGCTGCTCTCCGGGATGTCAACCAAAAGATATCCTGCGTCCGACAAAAGCAGGCTGCTGACACTCTCTCTGATAATGCCGGTGTCACCGAGACCCAAAATCCGCAGTGCCGGCCTGCCGCTCACAGGTTGAAGGTCGATGCCGGCGCCGGTCGATACCGGCTCAAAACCCGAGAGTTCACCCTGCGAAAAGTCGATAATTGTCGAGAACTTTAGCTTTTTTGTATCGACGGCAGCAGTCGCCTTTGCGTCAAATCTGTTTTTTACCTTGACTGCCTCCGAGAGGTTGCCGTACATATAGTCAAACTCGCTGCCTGCCGGCGCCGCCGCGGCGACAACCGGACCGTCGTCCTTGGTGTCAATTAAGGCAAACACCTCCCATACCGGCTTTTTTGCACCGTTCTCTGCGGCAAGCCCGCGTTTATCTTCGCCGCTGTCATAGAGCGGGGAGTAAATGAGGGCGTCGATGTCGCTGTCGGCGGCAGCCTTGTAGTAGGCATAGGCGTAAGAGGCCGCCTGATTGCCGAGCGTTGAGTCGTCGGCCGGATCACCGCTCACCCCGAAGGCGCATATGACGCTGCGCCGACCGCCCGCAAAGGTATAGTTCTTTGAGAGGGCATAGGTCAGGACATTTATGTTTGCCGGGGAAAGGTACTGCGAGGAGGCGCCGGTAGCCAGTGCGTCGTCCCAGATGCTGCTGTCGGTCGGGTCAAGGGCCTCTGCCGAGACCGCAACCCCCCAGTTGTAGTCGCCCGAGGCGGTGTTTGTTGCATTGAAGCTTGCCAGAAAGGCGCTTGAGCTCATGCCGCCAGGCGAGTCGGCCGGGGTGTTCCAGTTTCTGCCCAGCGAGATGTAAACCCGACCGTGGGCATAATTTGACACCAACGCAATTCTGGCAAGCCTGACCAGCCGCGCATAGGAGGCGACATATGCCTGCGGGTCAATATCCCCGCCGGCGGCGTTTGAGACCGACCAGTCATTTACGTCATGACCGATAATAAAGGCACCGCAAAAGCCAAACGCCCTGTCGGAGCGGGTGTAGCGCTTTGCCAGAAACTCGAAAAGCGCCGCCATGTAACCGGCACAGTCTTCATTATTTATATTTACGGCATAGTGACGGGCCCCTTCCGGGGCGTCGGCAAACCCGAGGCAGCTCAGCTTGTCCGCAAGCGAGGCGGGATGAGTATTCAGTATAAAGCGGAGATAGACTATCACAGACTCGGCCGAGAGAGTCTTGACCTTCCGGTCGAGCTCCCTGAGCGAGGCGTCATTGAAATGATAGGTAATTCCGTTGAAGACATAATCGATGGTATTGAGCGAGGCCGGTTCGGCAGGTCTCGGGATGGCGATAAAATCCTCGATTGCAACATCAAGCAGAGCATGCGAGGTGCCGAGCGAAAGGATGTCGGCAACAGAATCTGCCGCAAGCCCCTTAATCGACATCGCCTCGGGGAAAGCCTGACCGCCCGGAGCAAGCACCTCGGGGTTGAGCACCGGGACCGGCGCGCCTATCGGGGTATAGCTGCCGTCGTCGCCTTTTGTCGCCAGCACATACGAGCAGTAAAGCCGGGTGAGCGAGCCTTCGGCAAGCGGTGCCGACCAGGTGCTTTTAGTCGAGGCTCTGAAGGAATAAACCGGTTCAAGCCCGGGGAGCGAGTCGGCGCCGACTCCCGGGGGAAGCTCGAACAGGTATACCGTTGTCCGGGAGTTGTTCTCGACAAACCCGGAACTGAGGGTCGAGCGGACCGTCAGCTTTGTCCCCCGGCTGTTCAGTGTGACCGAGCGCACACCGTCGGCCTGCGCCACCTCGGTGAGGCTGATGGTTCCGGTTTCTGACGGTTTGCCGGCAGAGCTGCAGGAGGCAAGCAAAAGTAAGCAGAGCAGCAAAAGGGCCATTACCGCCGTTATATTTCGGAGCCTGTTCTTCATATCTACCTCCGTGCCGCCGCAGGCGGCTGAAATTTAAATCCGGGTGTCGGGGCCGGCACTAAACATAATACCGCGGCACGCGGGAGCTGATAAGACAAAGCGATTCATAGCCGATAGTCCCGGCGCGGTGCGCGAGTTCCTCAAGATCGCCGGGTTCCTCGCCGAAAAGCACGGCGGTATCTCCGGTTGTGCAGGGAGTTCCGGTGATATCGGCGGTCAGCTGGTCCATGCAGACCCGTCCGACGACAGTTGCAGGATATGCAATATTGTCATGATATATTTTTATGGTGCCGCCGGTATAAGCCCTCAAAAACCCGTCGGCATAGCCGACCGGAATTACCGCAATTTTCCTTGGCATATCCGACACAAAACAGCCCCCGTAGCCCACGGTTGCCCCGGGGGGCAGGTCGTAGACATGCGAGACAACAGAGCGGAGCCTCATCACCGGCAGAAGCCCGGGGAAGCTTACCTCGTCCGAGGGGAGAAGGCCGTAGAGCATTATGCCGAGCCGCACCATCTCCAGCCGGTACTCGGGGTAGCGCAGGGCGGCGGCGCTGTTGCAGACATGCCTATGCGGAATATTGATACCCCGTTCCCGGAGCAGTGAGTCAACCGCCATAAAGCGGCGAAACTGGTTTGCGGTATATTCTTCGCCGCTCATGCCCGCCGGCGGGTTCTCCCGGCAGGTCCCCTCATCTGCCCTTGCGAAATGCGTGAACATCCCCTCAAGGCGCAGGTGCGGGGAGGCGGCAAGCTCTGCCGCAACCTCTGCCGCTCTCGCGATTGCTTTATCGGTCTGGGCCGGCAGGCCGAGCCGGTTCATTCCGGTGTCAAGCTTAAGATGCACCCGCAGCACGACCCCGGCGGCTTCGGCTGCGCAAGCCAGCCTTCTCATGTATTCCTCAGAGATAACAGCCTGTATGATATTGTTCGCCGCAAGCTCGGCGGCACAGTCGGGATCGGTATAGCCTAAAATCAGAATATCGGGACCCGGGCCGAGCAGACTCCGCAGGGCAGTTGCCTCGTCAAGGCAGGCCACTGCAAAGAAATCACAGCCGGCCTCCATCAGCGCGCGCGACACCACTTCGGCACCGTGCCCGTAGGCGTCGGCCTTGACCACGCATACAGGCCTGACATCCGGGGTGGTGCGGCGGATAGCCTGCAGCAGCAGATCATAATTGCGGTGCAGCGCCCCGAGGCTGATTTCGGCTACTGTTTCGTGTTTTGTCTGGCGGGGGAGAGATGAATAAAGTCTGTATGCCTCCATTTGCCGCCTTTCGTCGGATAAAAATCATGGGTCGGTCAACGAATGACAATATTTGTCCACAACATTATATCATATGCCGCCCCGGATTGCAATATTTTAATCGCTTCCAACATAAGATGTAAATGCTCCGGAGTGTTAAGTATCGGTTTTGAGGGCGACATGAAAAGACTGCTGACAACTCTTTTGTTTCTGCTGCTGCTCTCGGGCTGCATGGCAGACGACGGCAGATATCTTGAATATTCACGCGGCGCATTTGCGGCAATAATCGAGGGCAGGGCGGGGGAGTTTGATTTCACCGCCGAGGTGAGGGTTGGCCCTCCTCTTGATACCGGGGACAGAAATCCCCCGCCGCGCGATATAGAGCTGACATTTTTAAGCCCCGCGACGCTTGCGGGGATAAGGATTGCGCGCCGTGACGGCCGGGTGAGCGTATACTCGGGCGAGCTTACTGCCGACGGCAGTTATGCGGCCGGCTGGCTGGCGGCGGCCGAGCTCCTCATACCCGAGGGCAGCGTAACCGCAGCCAGACATATCACCGAGGACGGCGTGAAAATGACAAAACTTGAGATGAGGCTGCGTGATTCGAGCCTTCTGACAATCTGGATTGACCGCTCGGGTTATCCGCTGCGGGTTGTATCAGATTCGGGCAGGCAAAAAACAGACCTGCGCATCAGGGCCTTCACCCCCAGACAATGAGCGATAGAGGCGTATAAAATAATAAGGGAAGCTCTCACCCGAGATCTTCCCTTTATGATTTTCTTGTGTGTTGCGGTCTGCCGGAGATTGCTCAGGGCCTTTTCTTCGGAAGCAGCGCGACAACCACAATGATTATAATTACGATAATGATTATCGCGATTATAATCCCCCACATTGTTTTGTTGTCCCGCTCGTCGTTTGTGCCGGGGGCGGTTGTGGACCCGCCTGCGGCGGTTGTGGTTCCGCCTGCGGCAGTGGTTGTCCCGCCTGCGGCGGTGGTCGTCCTGCCGGTTGTCGTGTTGTCATCGGTTGTGGTCACTTCGGCAGTCGTCGTATTGTCGTCTGTCGTGGTGTCGTCGCCGTTTGCCGCCGCACAGGGCAAGAGAGCATTACCGAGCGACAACAGAACCAGCACTGCCAGCAGCGCTATAATGGCTGTTTTTTTCACGGTGCAATTCCTCCAGTGGATTTTTGAAGTATTTCTCGGGGTGAGGCGCGGCAGAATTCCTGCTGGGAATAATACCGTGCGGTATGAAGAATCGTGTGGCACACAGGACTTATTATTACCATGCGTAAAGGATATTATGTAAACCCGGATAAAAATAAGGAAAACCAAAAAATCTGCCGAATCGCTTGATGAAGGCTGATAAAATACGAAAAAAGCGTCTCGTTTAAAAAAATATATTGACAAGCCGGCTGTGCGGTGATATAATGACTCTACCTCTGCGCGCAGAGTTCTTTTGTTGCGCAAAACTTACCGGGCGCCAGGGTGAGGGGCGCAGCGCCGCGCTGAGGGAGGTACACCGACCGCCGCCGGCGGTCAAATTCAAAGTATCGGAGGTGCCGAAAAAATGGCTAATGACGCGCGTGTCAAAATTACGCTTGCCTGCACCGAATGCAAGCAGCGCAATTATGACACAACAAAGAACAAGAAGAAGAACCCTGACCGGCTTGAGGGGAGGAAGTACTGCAAGTTCTGCCGCAAGCACACGCTTCACAGAGAGACGAAGTAGGACGGTGATTGAAATGATGAAAAGAAAAAGCCTTCCCGTTTTGCTCGTCGTGCTGATGCTGGGGCTTGTGCTGTCGGTTACCATGCTGATGATTTCGGCACAGGCAGGCGACACGCATCCGGCAGACAATCAGGCAGAAGAAACTGTCGGGGAAACCGACGGAGCCGAGACCACGGGAACAGACGCCGAAACCGAGGCCGGCGGGGAAGAGGAGACCACAACCGAAGACGGCGAGGACGAAGGCGAGGACGAAGAAGAGAAGAAAGGTCTCGGGCTCGGTTTCTGGATCAGTATGGGCGTGCTCGGGGTTCTGATTATTATTGCGGTTGTCCTCGGAATCAGAAAGAGAGAGAGCCTTGCAAGATGGTTGCGCAGCTACAAGAGCGAGCTGCACAAAATTGTTTGGATGCCCTGGAAAGATGTCCGCAAGAGCACATTGGTGGTCATCGTTGTGGTTGTGTCTATCGGAGTGCTGATAGGGCTGCTTGACTACCTGTTCTCAAGGGGAATCATCGAGCTGGGCAACTTAGTACGGCTATGAGCGACATAAATGAAATGAATGTCGGCCCGAGATGGTATGTGGCGCACACCTATTCGGGGTACGAAAACAGGGTCAAGGCCAATCTCGAGAGGATAATCCAGAACCGCAACCTGCAGCACTTGATTTTCGACATCCGCGTTCCGGTCAAGAAGGTAATCGAAAAAAACGGAGACGTCGAAAAAGTCGAGACAAAGATATTCCCCGGATACGTCCTTATCAAGATGATAATGAACGACGAGAGCTGGCATGCGGTGCGCAACATATCGGGCGTCATCGGTTTTGTCGGCCTGGGTTCACGCCCCACTCCGCTGACCGAAGAGGAGGTTGAAGCGCTTAATATCGAGGAAAAGAAGATTCAGCTTTCCTACAAGGTCGGCGACAACGTAAAGATCTGCAGCGGATTGTTCGAAGGGTACACCGGGGTCGTGCAGAGAATATCAGATGACCTCAAAACCGTCACGGTGCTCATCAAGAGGGGGCGCCGCGACATGCCTGTCGAGCTCGACACCAGTGCGGTGAGGGCCGACACCGACTGACGGGATACCGTCACAATAAGTGGGAGGGAGAAAATTCTTTGATTCTCCCGCCGGAAACCACAAACGGAGGATTAAAACACTATGGCAAAGAAAGTAATTGGGTATATCAAGCTACAGCTTCCCGCCGGCAAAGCCACGCCCCAGCCCCCCGTAGGGCCGGCGCTCGGCCAGTACGGCGTTGCAATACCCGCTTTTACCAAGGAATTCAACGAGCGGACAAAGAACGACATCGGGCTGGTTATCCCGGTGGTAATAACGGTGTATGCCGACCGTTCGTTCACTTTTGTCACCAAAACCCCGCCTGCCGCTGTCCTGATTAAGAAGGCCTGCGGGATTGAGTCCGGCTCGGCCAAGCCGAACAAGGACAAGGTGGCCAAGATAACCAAAGAACAGATAAGAAAAATTGCAGAGACCAAAATGCCCGACCTCAATGCCGCCTCGATTGAGGCTGCCATGAGCATGGTAGCAGGGACCGCCCGCAGCATGGGCGTTGAAGTCGTTGACTGAGGAGGGCTGGGACATGGCTAAGTACGGAAAGAAATATCTTGAGAGCGCAAAGCTTATTGACAAAACAAAGCTTTACGACCCGCAGGAGGCCTTTGAGCTGGTCTGCAAGACTGCCAAGGCAAAGTTTGACGAGACCGTAGAGGTGCACATCCGGCTGGGCGTCGACTCGCGCCATGCAGACCAGCAGGTAAGGGGCGCCGTGGTGCTCCCCAACGGAACCGGCAAGGATGTCCGGGTACTGGTGTTTGCCAAGGGCGAAAAAGCCGAACAGGCAAAAGAAGCCGGCGCCGACTATGTCGGCGAGGCCGATCTGGTCGAGAAGATTACAAAGGAAAACTGGTTTGACTTCGACGTCGTTATCGCAAGCCCGGATATGATGGGTATCGTTGGCCGGCTCGGGCGTCTGCTCGGCCCGAAAGGGCTCATGCCCAACCCCAAGGCCGGTACAGTCACGCCTGATGTCGCCCGTGCGGTCAAAGAGGCAAAAGCCGGAAAAATTGAATACAGGCTGGACAAAACCAATATTATCCACTGCCCGATAGGAAAGGTTTCTTTCGGGACCGAGAAGCTCAGGGAAAACTTTGAAACCCTGCTCAGCGCGGTTATCAAGGCAAAACCTGCCGCCGCGAAGGGGCAGTATATCAAGAGCTGTGTTATTGCCAGCACGATGGGGCCGGGGATAAAGATTAATTATTCTAAGATTAGCTAAGTTGGCGAATAAAGAGATTGAGGCTGCCGCAAATTTACGGATTTGCGGCAGCCTTGCGGTTTTTTATTACAGGTGAATTGACGGCAGCAAGCATGCGCTGTTTTACCGGCACAACTTTTTTTGCGTATAGGGTTAGAAAGTTTTCAAAAAGTGTCTTGAGCGGGGTGCGGGGCGGAGCCCCGCAAGTAAATCGGGCGCAGAGCCCCCGACATCAGCGGCTCACGGTTGTTATAATTGTTGACGGATTATAATATTTGCATAGTTTAAGCGCTTTTTCGGTTGCTTCGAAGAGAAAGGCGCATCTTTCGTTTTTGTCATTTACATAAGTAATGAAGTAGGCGTCTTTTGCCGAGGAGGAGGACAGGGCAGAAAAGACATGTTCGGCGCCCCAGGCTTCAAGCCGGCTTTTCTGCAGCCGGTCGTCGAGCGGGGCGATGGCAGAGGCGTCCTTGAGCCTTATTTCGGTGATTTTTTTGCGCGAGCGGTTTCCGTATATTTTTGTGAAAGTCAGAATTCCTGAGATTATAGAGTATTCGTATTCCACACTCACATAACGCCAGGTAAAGAAGACCAGCACCCAGACGCTCAGCGGTACGAAGGCAAGCAGCGGGACTACAATCCGGGCAAAGGCCCCGATTAGAAAAGCGGCTATGACATAAAAAACATAAGCTGCAATAAGGGCGACACGTCTCCAGAAATATTTGCCTTCATACTTTTGGGAGACGGTGAACTCATATGAGGTAAACTCGTTCATGCTTTTATTCACCTTTATAGAAGGATTTTCCCGGACTGCCGGCGGGGCGTCGTTATTTCTACATTATTATACAATATTCCTGCCTGCAAAACAACCCGAGGCGCTCATTTTTTATTTTGCTGTCGCTCCGATACTTGAAAAGAATGAAGATATGCTGTATAATACTGGCACAGTCTATTTCGGAAGGAACCGCCATGAAAGCAGTAATCACAGTAACAGGCAAGGATACCGTGGGAATTATCGCACTTGTCAGCACCGAGTGTGCCGCAAACGACGTGAACATACTCGACATATCGCAGACCGTGCTCGGCGAGTATTTTGCCATGATCATGCTTGCCGATGTTGAAAAACTGAAAATCCCCTTTGTGGAATTTGCCGACAGGCTCGCAGAGCTGGGGCGCGCCAAAAACCTCGACATACACGTTATGCACGAGGACATTTTCAATTCGATGCACCGTATATAAGAAAGCCGGGAACTTTTGTATGCTAAACACGTCTGATATTCTCGAAACAATAAATATGATACGTCAGGAAAACCTGGATATCCGGACCATCACGATGGGTATATCCCTGTTTGACTGCGTATCTGAGGACACAGGCCGTTTGTGCCAGAATATTTACGATAAAATTACCCGCACCGCCCGCCGGCTGGTCCCGGTCGGCGAGGAAATTGAAAAGCAGTACGGAATCCCGATTGTAAATAAGCGGGTGTCGGTAACCCCGATATCGCTTATCGGCGGCAACATATCTCCCGAAGGCTACCTCAAGGTCGCGCATACGCTCGACCGCGCGGCCGGGGCTATAGGCATCAATTTTATCGGCGGTTTCTCGGCGCTGGTACATAAGGGATTTACGGTTAGCGCCGAAAACCTGATCTCGGTCATACCCGAGGCACTGTCCGAGACCAAGCTGGTCTGCTCGTCGGTAAACGTCGCCACCACCAGGTCCGGTATCAACATGGACGCCATCTCCCGCATGGGGGAGATAATCAAGCGTGCGGCATATCTCAGCCGCGACTCTGGCTCGATAGCCTGCGCCAAGCTTGTGGTTTTCGCCAACGTGCCGGAGGACAACCCCTTCATGGCCGGCGCGTTTCACGGCCTCGGGGAGCCCGAGGTCGCCATAAATGTCGGGGTGTCCGGCCCGGGGGTTATTGCTTCGGCGGTAAGGCGTGCCGGAGACTGCGACCTCTCGCGGGTAGCCGAAGTAATCAAGAGGACAGCCTTCAAGATAACCCGAGTCGGTCAGCTTGTGGCTGCCGAGGCCGCGGCCCGACTGGGAGTATCTTTCGGAATTGTCGACCTTTCACTCGCCCCGACGCCGGCTATCGGCGATTCGGTGGCGCACATACTTGAGGAAATCGGGCTTGAGTCCTGCGGCGCTCACGGTACTACCGCCGCGCTTGCCATGCTCAACGACGCGGTCAAAAAGGGCGGGGTTATGGCCTCCTCGCATGTCGGCGGGCTGTCGGGGGCCTTTATACCGGTGTCGGAGGACGCCGGCATGATAGCCGCAGTCGAGCGCGGCTCGCTCTCTATTGAAAAGCTTGAAGCGATGACCGCGGTCTGCTCGGTGGGGCTTGACATGATAGCCATCCCCGGGGACACAGACCCGGCTATTATCTGCGGCATTATCGCCGACGAAATCTCAATCGGGGTGGTGAACAGCAAGACCACCGCCGTGCGGATTATTCCCGCATACGGCAAGATGGTTGGCGAGTCGGTCAGCTTCGGCGGACTTCTGGGCAGCGCCCCGGTAATGCCGGTCAACAAATGGTCGCCGGCCCGCTTCATCTCGCGGGGCGGCAGGATTCCGGCGCCGATACAGAGCCTGAAGAACTGAACCGGGAAAACTTACCAATATCAGGCCATATTATTAACAATTTATACATAATTTGGTGATTAGGTGCCCGAAAACCTGCCTAAAATAATTTCAGGCACATACATATATTGGTACATGCGCCTACAACAATAAAACAGAAAGGACGTTTTGAACATGAAAAAGCTACTTACCCGCAGGACGCTTGGCATTATTGTGGCGACCCTGATTTTTGTGACCGCGGCTGCGGGAGCCGCGCTCGTCCATGCCGGGGCCGATACCGGCGACGAGGCAGTATGGGGACCAAGCACCAGTTATGGTAATAGCGGAACCTTTGCGCAGGCCATAAGCTATGCGAACGGGCTTACCTCAGGGACGGCGTACATTAAGCTGCTTCGTGATGTGAACACCACAACGGCGGTCACCATCAACAGCGGCAAGACAGTCGTGCTCGACCTTGACGGGCACAGGATCGACCGGGGGCTTACCTCGGCGACGGCGAACGGCAACGTGTTCAACGTACTTGGCTCTCTTACGGTTAACGACTCTGCCGGCGGCGGCATGATTACCGGCGGCTACAACTCGGGATACGGCGGCGGCATATACGTCACGGGTACCTTTACGCTCAAAGCCGGTTCTGTCCTGCTCAACAGGAGCTCCTCAAACGGCGGCGGCATATACGCGACCTCGGCCGGTGTTGTCAATATCGAAGGCGGCGAGGTCAGGCTAAATGCCAGCATGTCAAAGGGCGGCGGGATATATGCCGAGGGTGCCTGCGTGATAAAAGGCGGAGAAATAAAAGAGAACACCGCAGCGACAGCCCCCGGAGGGGTATACTTCGGTACAAGCCTGACGGTGTCGGGCTCTCCCAAAATTATAGACAACGTTGTGGGGGGCACCATCAGCGGCGCCGTGCTCAGCGGGGGAACAAGCAGTAATATTTATATTACCAGCAGGAGCATTACTATAACCAGCCCGGGACTGGGCGGTGACGCCAAGATCGGAGTTTCGTCCTCAACAGCTCCGACCGCGACAACCGCATATCCCATCACCAACGTAAACAGCGCCGACTACAGCGCCTACTTTGTGTCCGACAACATAAGACACATTATAATAAATTCTGGCAGCGGGAGCGCGCAGGTTGTGGCAATTGCGCTTCAGGAGGTAATCTGGGGCTCAACCTCGTCATATAGCGAAGGCGGGGGCACTGTTGCCGAGGCGATAGCCTATGTGGCAGGCCTTCCCGACAACACCACAACCTACATTTTGCTGCAGAAAAACGTCACAATAAGCACCGCTATTGAAATTCCGGCAAACAAGACCGTGCGGCTTGACCTCAACGGATATACCCTCTCAAGAGGGCTTTCCTCGCCGACCAGCGGCGGGTATGTCATAGGGGTGACCGGAAACCTGATAATTGACAATACCGCCGACACCACCGGCAAAATCACCGGCGGCTACAACGACGGCAACGGCGGCGGCATCTGCGTTTACGACACCGGAAAGCTGACCATCAACGGAGGCAGCATTACCGGCAATAAGGCGGCAAACGGCGCCGGTATATTCCTGCATAATTTTGCCGAGCTTACGGTCAATACCGCAAGTATCACCAACAACACCGCCACCTCGAGCGGCGGCGGCATATATACCAGCTCGACCGATATAACCATAAACCAGTCGGCGACGATTTCAGGCAACAAAGCGGTTGACGGCGGCGGAATATACATTGTCGGCAGCGGCGAAGTCGATTTGAGAGGAAGGGTTACCGGCAACTCGGCAACCGGCAACGGCGGGGGCGTTTATGCAAGCGGGACACTTATAGTATCAAATGCAGCTTATGTTTACGGAAACACCAAATCCGGCGCCCCGAATAACGTTTATCTGCCGGCTGGCAGGCTGATTGTCGTCGATATGACAAACGGGCTTTCGGGTACTGCGAGAATCGGCATTACCACAGAGAACGCGCCGGGTGCCGGGTCCCCGATTGACATAATAGCCCCGGTAAATGCCAACCTGAGCGGCTATTTCTCCTCGGATAACCCGAATTTCGGCCTGAAGAACGAGGGAACCGGGTCAAATCAGGTGCTCAAGCTCTGCAACCAGTCGGTTTCGGTAGGCGAGCTGACCGGGGGAACCCTTGAGAGAAGAAAGGCGGTCTCGGGGCTGACGATAACCGTCACTACCACGAATATGTCAAACGGTATGCCGGCAACCATCACATGGTACAACAATGCCAGCAAATCTGCTTCGGGTTCGGCATACAAGCCCGCGGGCGTCACCATCACTGCCGGGACGGTCAACGACAATAAGGTAATCCTCACGGTATCGGCAACCTCAAGCACAAATGCCGGGGACTACTACTTCACGGTAACCGTGGGAGGCATCGAATCGGACATCAAAATCCTGACTATCGGACGGACCAAGCTTAACCTCCCGTCGATAACAACCTCCTGTTATTATACCGGTTACGAGCAGTCGCCTACAATCAATGGCTTTGACAGTAATACCATGACGATTGTCAGCGGCAACAAACAGACCAACGTCGGGCGGAACTACCCGATTGTAATTGCAATTAAGGACAAGACCCAATACGAGTGGATTAACGGCAGTACCGACAATATAACACTTTACTGGGACATCGAAAAAGCGCTGCTGAAAATGCCGACCGTGGCGGGTCCCTGCACCTACAAGGGTACAGAGCAGAGCCCGGTTCTCAATAATTTCAACGCCTCGCTGATGGATATCACCGGCAACAAGGCAAAGGAAATCGGGACCTATACCCTGACAATTACCATCAAGAATACAGCTAATTATCAGTGGGAAAACTATACTTCAATGCCGATAACGCTGGAGTGGAGCATAGTAAAAGCGCCGCTGACAGTAAAAGCGAACGACATCACCGTTGTCTACGGCGATCCCGTGCCGACCTACACCGTGACCTACTCCGGGCTTGTCGGCGGCGAGAATCACACCGTTCTCAAGGGGACCCTCAAGCTGACCTGCTCCTACACGCAGGGCTCGAATGCCGGTAACTATACGATAGTGCCGAGCGGGCTTTCCTCCGACAATTACGATATAACCTTTGTCCCCGGAACCCTCACGGTAGCCAAAAAGCCTGTGAATGTTATCTGGACCGAAACCGAATTCACCTATGATGGCAAGACGCACCAGCCGAAAGCGGTACTATCCGGCTATTCGGGGAGCGCTGCCATAACCGTAACCGGAGCTGCGGTGAACGCCGGGACATGGACAGCCGAAGCCGTGGGATTCAACGACATCAACCATTATCTGGTGAATCCTACCGTCAGCTTCACCATTAAAAAAGTCCCGCTTAGGATAACCGCAAATAACCACACCATCACATACGGCGAGGAACCTGACGACAACGGCGTAATCTACGAAGGTTTTGTAAGTGGAGAGGGCAGCGCCGTGTTGTCGGGTGTGTTGACCTATACCTTTGACTACGAAAAGTACGGCGACGTCGGAAACTACACCATAACCCCCGGCGGCCTGAGCTCAATTAACTACGACATCACATATGTTCCGGGCAAACTGACCGTCGTGAAAGCCCCGGTTACAATAAAAATCAATGACGTATCGGCGGCCGACGGCAATGCCGAGCTCACCTGGGAGGTTGTCGAGGGGGCGTTTGTAAACAATGACGAGAAGTATCTTACCCTCACGCGCCAGCCGGGCGATACTCCGGGCAGGTACGAAATCACGGGTACACTTGACAG
This sequence comes from Clostridiales bacterium, assembly GCA_012727435.1. GTDB lineage: Bacteria > Bacillota > Clostridia > Oscillospirales > CAG-272 > UMGS1002. The sequence goes on from JAAYHB010000021.1 coordinate 275,579, forward strand.
CGGCAACTACGACTGCACTATCATAAACGGGACCTACACCATCCTTCAGACCGAGATTCAGACCTCCGGCAACACCTACGGGATAGACATGACCTCAGAGAAAGGGCTCGACCCCGACTACAGGCTTGTGGTCGAGTTGCTCGACAAGAAGGAGATCTCAAAGAAGATCGACGCAAAGGTGATTGCGGCATATGACATTTCGCTGGTGAAGGATAATTCGGAGGTCCAGCCCGACGGCCGGATTACCATACGAATTCCCGACACCTTCGAGAAATATGAGCTTTTATCGCTGGCCCACGTTGGTGATTCGGGCAAGGTCGAGTACCTGTTTACAGTTAGAAAGGACGGCTACCTGACAGTGACTGTCGACAGCCTGTCAACCTTTGCGGTGGTCGACCTTGAGACAGATTACACCTGGGCGTGGATTGTTGCGGTGATCGTGATCGTGGTGCTGGGCGGCGGGCTCTGCATCTACCTCTTCGGTTTCAGAAAGAAGCACGAAGATACTGAATAAAATAACAGCCCGGGGGAGCTTAACAAAGCTCCCCCGTAAGTTTTTGCATCCCCGGCTTCGGAGCTCTGCCCCGCACCCCGCTTAAGACCCTTTTGAAAAAAGGTCTTGAGAATCACCAAAACTTTTAAAACTAAAAGACAGCGCGGGTCTCAAATCCCGCGCTTTGTTGCAATAAGTCGGCCGGTTGACCAAAAAGGCCGTGCGGGCGACCGCAGGTCACCCGTTACAGGACATATCCAAGCAGTGTGAACTGCCGGCAACTCATAGCAGCGGCGCAAGCAGCCGGAGCAGGCTCTGGAAGAGCCTTGTGATAAGGCTCACCCGGCAGCCCTCCTCGGTTATCTCCTCGCAGAGCTCGAGCGTCGCGAGGAAATCCTCCTTGATTTTCTTCACCGTGTCGCAGCCGTAGAGCATGACGCCGCACTCAAAGTGCAAATAAAGGCTGCGGTAATCAAGGTTGGTGGTGCCGACCGCCGCTGTAATATCGTCCGACACAAAGATTTTGGAATGCATGAACCCCTTTGAATATTCATAAATCCGCACCCCTGCCTTTATAAGATCCCGGTAGTATGAGCGGGTCGCGACATGCACCAGCTTTTTGTCGGGGTGGCGGGGGGTCACAATTCTGACATCCACGCCGCTTTTGGCGGCAAGCGTGAGTGCCGAGAACATACTGTCGTCGATTACCAGATAAGGGGTGTTTATGTAGACATATTTTTTGGCGTCTGCGAGTATCCGCAGGTATACGTTTTCACCGACGTTGTCGGTGTCCATCGGGCTGTCGGCATAGGGTTGCACATATCCGCTGCCCTGAATTTCGCAATCCCGGTCGCTCCAGGGGTAATAGGCGGCATAGTCCTCGGTAGTGTTATTGACTATAGCCCACATTTTAAGGAACATGAGAGTAAAGCTCCAGGCCGCGCGCCCCCGCACCATGACCGAGGCGTCCTTCCAGTGGCCGAAGCGCTCAATAAGGTTGATATACTCGTCCGCAAGGTTGATTCCGCCGGTAAAGGCGACCTTGCCGTCGATTACAAAGATTTTCCGGTGGTCGCGGTTGTTCTGTATTACCGAGAGCACCGGGCGGAAGGGGTTGAATACCGTGCACTTGATGCCAAGGCTATTCAGATATGCGGGGTAATCTTTCGGCAGGGTGAGGAAACAGCCGAGGTCGTCGTACATCACTCTCACCTCGACGCCGGCGGCAGCCTTCTCGGTGAGGATTTTCAGCACGCTGTCCCACATCACGCCTTCGTGAATTATGAAATATTCAAGGAATATGTATTTCTCGGCCTTCTTCAGCTCCTCAATTAAGCGGTTGAATTTTTCCTCGCCGGGCGAGAGGTATTCGGTTTCGGTGCCGTCATACACCGGAAATCCGGCAAACTGTTCAAGATACCTCATCTCGTTGGCATAATCGGGATAGCCTGCTGCCGCCCGGTCAAGAATACTGCCCTCGGGCGGGCAGGTTTCGCACATCCCGCGCAGGACGCGCTCAAGCCGGCGGGAATACCTGCGGGTTGAGGTCTGGAGCTTTACAAGCAGGTAAAAGAGTCCCCCGAAGACCGGGAACAGCATGATTATTGCAATCCAGAGCAGCTTGTATCCGCCCTTGGTGTTCTGGGCAAGGATATGCAGCGACACCCCGGCGCTGACGATCGTGAGCAGAATTGTGACTATCGAGTAATATTTGCTCCCGAGGGATACCAGAAATATCAGAAAGCATATCTGAAGGAAAAGGAGCAGGGCAACAAACAGCCGGCGCCTGAGGAATATCCCGAACCATTTTCTGCGCGTCGTTGCCTTCACCTTTGTCCGCTCCTTTCCGTATATACTACACTTTGATTTATTGTACCACATTAAATATAATAATTCAACATTGTGACGGTTTTTGGCATGATTAGGGAAAGAGCAGTGCCGGTAAAAATCAGATAGACAAAAACCGCATGTTATGGTATACTCAATATATGCCGTTCCGCGGCATTCGGCATTACGATAAAAAAGGACCAGTCACCGTATGATAAAACGATTTATCCGGTATTACAAGCCTCACCTTGCGCTTTTTGTCGCCGATATGCTGGCTGCGCTTGCGCTGGCGGCCTGTGATCTGTTTTACCCTATGATAACAAGGCAGATGATTGGTCTACATACCCGGGCAGATGCTAAAAGAACTCATAACTTGGGCGGCTGTGCTGCTCGGGCTGTATCTTGTCAAGATGGGGCTGAACTACTTTGTCTCATATTACGGGCACGTCATGGGCGTGAAAATGCAGGCGAATATGCGCCGGGATGTCTTTTCTCACCTGCAGACCCTGCCCCTCTCCTATTTCGACAACAACAAGACCGGAACGATAATGTCGAGAATCATAAATGACCTGATGGATGTTTCGAAGCTGGCTCATCACGGCCCCGAGGATGTCTTTATTTCGGTTGTGCTGCTGGTCGGCTCCTTTGTGATAATGGCGACCATTTACCTGCCACTGACCCTCATTGTTTTCGCCTCGCTGCCGATAATGATTGTCTTTGCGATATTCAAGCGCAAGAAGATGAGCGAGGCCTTTACCGAGGCGCGGGTGCAGATAGGCGAGGTGAAGCCGGCCTTGAGAACAGCATATCGGGAATCCGTGTCTCGCGGGCATATACCAACGAGAAATACGAGGGCAGGCAGTTTGAGGAGGGAAACAGCCGCTTTGTCAAGGCGCGGAGAAAGGCATATCAGGCGATGGGCGAATTTCACGCCGGGACCACCTTCATCAGCGATTTTCTGCAGGTGGTCATGTATGTGGCCGGCGGGCTGTTTGTCTTTTGCGGCAAAATCGACCTCGCCGATTTCACCGCCTTTGTCCTGTATATCGGCGTTTTCCTCAACCCGGTGAGGCGCATTATCTCGTTTGTCGAGCAGTACCAGAACGGCATGACCGGCTTCAAGCGCTTCTGCGAGATTATGGACGCCTCCCCCGAGGCCGACACGCCGGGAACGGTCGACATCAAAAATGTCAGGGGCGACATAGAGTTTGACAGAGTCAGTTTTTCATATGACGACGGCAAGCAGGTGCTGCACGACATCAGCTTTTCGGTTGGCGCCGGGAAGACGCTGGCGCTTGTCGGGCCGTCGGGAGGCGGCAAGACCACGATATGCCACCTGATTCCCCGGTTTTATGAAGTAAGCAGCGGGGCGGTGAGGATTGACGGGCGGGACATCCGCGAGTTTACCCGCGCGTCGCTCAGACGAAACATCGGGATAGTCGCGCAGGACGTCTTTCTTTTCAACTCCACGATATATGACAACATAGCCTACGGCAGGCCGGACGCCACCCGTGAGGAGGTCGAGAGGGCGGCAAAGCTCGCCAATATCGACGAGTTTATAAAATCCCTGCCTGATGGTTATGATACTATCGTAGGCGAGCGCGGAGTCAAGCTCTCGGGCGGACAGAAACAGCGCGTCTCGATTGCCCGGGTCTTCCTCAAAAACCCACCCATACTAATTCTTGACGAGGCTACCTCGGCGCTGGATACCGCCACCGAGACGGCAATTCAAAAGAGCCTTGAACAGCTCGCCCGGGGGAGAACTACAATAGTCGTCGCCCACCGCCTGACCACCGTCCGCCGGGCCGACGAAATTCTGGTCATCACCGACGAGGGGATAGTCGAGCGCGGTACGCATGACGAGCTGATTGAACGTGGCGGGCTGTATGCCTCGCTCTGGAGCGTCGGAAATAAAGAGGCAGAGTAATTTTTTACGGGGGCTCCGCCCCCGCTTTTCTTCCGGGGGCTCCCGAACCCCCGCTTAAGACCCTTTTTGAAAAACAAAATCGCTAATACAAAAGCGCGGGCCCCTATTAGTTATAAGATACTAGACATTAGACATTAGTAGAGACTGAAGATTCGGGGGCGTATGCCTTAACGTAAAAAAGACGCCTCGTCAGATATGTGACGGGGCGTCTTTTACAGAATTGCCGGGCTCGGGGTTTTCAGCCGGTCGTTGACGTAGCCTTGCAGATCAGAGAGACGCTCTGCAGGCAGCGCCGGGGTGTTTTCAAGCCGGTTTTTTATCCCGAGTTTTTCATATTTGAAAAATCCCATCGTATGGAAGCCGAGCAGCTGGTATTTTTCAACCGCTCCGGAGTCGACATAGGGGCGCAGGACCTCGATATATCGGTCGAGCTCCTCCTCCTTATCATTTATGCCCGGGACAATCACGGTTCGCGCCCAGGTCCTGATTTTCTCGGCGGCAAGGAAATCGAGAAATTTCAAAACCCGCGAAAAGTCACCGCCGGTATACTCTTTGAAAGTCCCTGCATCCGGGAATTTCAGGTCGCATATGACAAGCTCTGCGCCGCGTACGGCGGCCTTGACGTCTTCGTCAAGTTCCACGCAGCCGCTCGTGTCTATGGTGTAGGATATATTCTCGTCTGCAAGCAGCCTGCCGAGCCTGACAATTTCACCGGCCTGCAGGAGCGGCTCGCCGCCGCTGAAGGTGACCCCGCCGCCGGCGGCCCGGAAGTAGGGTTCATATCTTTTGATTTTGCGGAAGAGATCTTCGGGAGTGTACTCTCTGCCGGCGCGGGGGTCCCATGTGTCGGGGTTGTGGCAATAGGCGCAGCGCATCGGGCAGCCGGCGAGAAATATCGCGCAGCGCAGCCCTTCGCCTTCAAGCGCCGCCAGGGATTCTATCGAATGTACAATCATGGGCTTACCCTCCGTATGGGTAACAGTTGAAATACTCTTTGTTGCACTCAATAAATCATGTTACTTAATATGTCCTATTTTGTTTGAAAGTTTTTGAAGATTCCAAAGGAACTTTTTTCAAAAAGTTCCTTTGGCGGGGGGAGGGGGGCAGCGCCCCCAATTAGGCAGTTACATTCTGTCGTGGAAGGTACGGGAGATGACCTCGAGCTGTTTGTCGCGCGTGAGCTTGTTGAAATTCACCGCGTAGCCCGAGACTCGGATGGTGAGATTGGGGTAAAGCGTCGGGTCGTTCATGGCGTCGATCAGCATCTGCCGGTTGAGCACGTTGACGTTGAGGTGGTGCGCATTCTGCGCGAAGTACCCGTCAAGAATTGCCGCCAGCTTTTCGGCACGCTCGGCGGTGTTGGAGCCGAGCGTCCCGGGGGTTACCGAGAAGGTGTTTGAAATCCCGTCGCGGCAGAAGTTGTAGTCAATTTTAGCCACCGAGTTGAGCGAGGCGAGCGCGCCTTCAAGCTCGCGCCCGTGCATCGGATTGGCGCCCGGCGCAAAGGGCTCGCCGGCGCGCCGGCCGTCGGGCGTGTTGCCGGTCTTTTTTCCGTAGACCACATTTGAGGTGATGGTAAGGACAGAGAGGGTATGCTTGGCTCCGCGGTATGCCGGTGTTTTTTTAAGTTCGTTGTAAAAATATTCGGTTATCCATGCGGCGATGCTGTCAACTCTGTCATCGTCGTTGCCGAATTTCGGGAAATCTCCCTCGGTTATAAAGTCGGTTATAAGCCCGCGCTCGTCCTTTATCGGGGTGACTTTGGCATATTTTATCGCGCTGAGCGAGTCGGCCAGCACCGACAGTCCGCTGACGCCGAAGGCCATCAGGCGGTTCGGCTCGGTGTCGTGAAAGCTCATGATCAGCCGCTCGTAGGCATACTTGTCGTGCATGTAATGGATGACGTTCATTGTGTTGACATAAAGCCTTGCCATCCACGACAGGTAGAACTTAAGTCTTTCTACAACCTTGTCATAGTCAAGCGGCACACCTTCGGGGAAGACCTCGCCGACCGGGCCTATCTGCAAACCTTCGGTTTCGTCCCGCCCGCCGTTGAGCGCCATGAGCAGCACCTTCGGCAGGTTGCAGCGCGCACCGAAGAACTGCATCTCCCTGCCCTCGCGGAGCGCCGAGACGCAGCAGGATATCGCGTAGTCGTCTCCGAATATCGAGCACATCAAATCGTCGTTTTCGTATTGTATAGCATTGGTGTCAAGCGTGACCTTCGCGCAGAACTCCTTGAAGGGGCGGGGCAGGTTTTTTGACCACAGCACGGTAATGTTGGGCTCGGCCGAGGGACCTAAGTTGTAGAGCGTGTTGAGCATACGGTAGCTGGTCTTGGTGACAAGGGTTCTGCCGTCGGTTCCGGTGCCGCCTTCGGATACAGTCACCCAGACCGGGTCGCCGGCAAAGAGCTCGTTGTACTCGGGGGTACGCAGGTGGCGTATCAGCCGCAGTTTGATTACCAGGTCGTCGATCAGCTCCTGCGCGTGGGCTTCGTCGAGCGTACCCTCCTTCATGTCGCGCTCGAAATAGATGTCAAGAAAGGCTGTAATTCTGCCGATGCTGTTTGCGGCGCCGTTTTGCTCCTTCTGGCCGCCGAGATATGCAAAGTAGAGCCACTGAACCGCCTCATAGGCACACTCTGCCGGCCGCCTGATGTCGCGGCCGTACTGGGCGGCCATTTCAATCAGGGCGTTCATGAACTCAAGCTGCCGCGCGATGTCCTCGAGCAGGCGAATGTTCTCGTCGGTCATGTCGCGCTCGCCGATAATCCGGCGGTCGCGCTGCTTTTCGGCAATCAGGCGGTCCATGCCGTAGAGCGGCAGCCGGCGGTAGTCGCCGATAAGCCGCCCGCGGGCGTATGCATCGGGCAGACCGGTGAGGATTCCCGCGTGCCGCGCCTTTCTCATGGTGTCGGTATAGACCCGGAAAACACCCTGGTTGTGGGTCGTCCGGTATGAGAACTCCTGCCGCACCCTCTCGTCGATTTCGTAGCCGTAAGCGCGGCAGGCCTGCTCGGCGTTGCGGAAACCCGCAAAGGGGTTGAGAGCGCGGACCAGTGGCTTTTCGGTCTGCAGCCCCAGGATAATATCGGTGCCTTTAATGATATAGCCCGGCCCGTAGCTTAATATCGAGGAGGCACGGGTAGTGTCGACGTCAAAGACGCCGCCCCGCTCCTGTTCGATTTTCAGCAGCATTTTGACATGCTCCCAGAGCCGTGTGGTCCGTTCGGTCGGGCCCGAAAGGAAGGATGCGTCGCCGTAGTAGGGGGTGTAATTTCTTCGTATGAAATCCGAAACGTCGATTTTCTCGCACCAGTCGCCCCGGATAAAATCTCTCCATGCGTCCATCTTTTTCTCCTCCTTATATAAAATAGGGAACATAATCCGAATAATTGCGACAGTATTTCAATGATATTTTGCCGCCGCAGGGGTAAAAAATACGCCCGGGCAGATTATCGGAGTGATAAAATCTGCCCAGGCGTCCGGCACTTTCCTTATCCGTTCCACCACAGTTATTTCTGTGCTACGCCAGTCGCGGATAAGGGTATTTTTTCACTTTTTTCACCATAATTATAGCAGTAAACGAAGAAGTTGTCAAGGGGAGGCAGGGTATAATAATACCTAAAATTGGACTTGTGCTATAAGATATGTTGCAACCTGATTCACAAATAATACGGAGCGTTATTGACTACAAAAAATTGCCGTGCTATAATACTACAATGAGCGGTCCCGGCAGACCGCTGTAAATGTGACCGAAATCAACCAGGGCAGGCGCAGGTCTTATGCGGGAGCCCGGCCGTTTTCGGTACACTTCAGAAAGGCAGGGATTGTTTTTTATGCAGCCGGCTATGACACTGATTTACGCAATTTCCTATTTTGCGGTTGTCATCGCGCTAGCGTTTGCAGCCTGGCTTTTTCTATGGGTGAAGCGGCAGAAGTGCACAAACCAGAAGATTGTTGAGGTTTCCGCGCTTATCAAAGCGGGGGCAAATGCCTTCATCCGCAAGGAATATAAGGTGCTTGCCGTCTTTGCGGGGGTTGCCGCGGCTCTGATTTTTGTCTTTCTCCCGACCCCCCTCTGGCGGGGCGATGTATTAAAGAACCTCTCCATGACGATAGCCTATATCGCCGGCACGGTTTTCTCGGCTATCGCCGGGAAAATCGGAATTATTGTGGCGACCTCTGCCAACTCGCGCGCCGCAACCGCCGCCGAGAGCGGCATCAAGCCGGCCTTTCTGGTCGGATTCAGGGGCGGCGCGGTGATGGGGCTTGCCGTGGTGGGCTTCAGCCTTCTGGGCGTGACCTCGGCACTTTTGATTTTTGGGGACTCGTCGATTCTGCTCGGCTTCTCGTTCGGCGCAAGCTCGCTAGCCCTCTTTGCCAAGGCCGGCGGCGGCATATTTACAAAGACCGCCGACGTCTCTGCCGACCTGACCGGCAAGGTTGAGCTCGGAATCCCCGAGGACGACCCGCGCAACCCGGCGGTTATCGCCGACAATGTCGGAGACAACGTCGGCGACGTGGCGGGCATGGGAGCCGACCTTTTCGACTCGAACGTCGCGGCAATGGCGGCCGCGCTGGTCGTGGCGCAGTCGCTGACCAACCCCGAGGTCAACACCGCGATGGTGTTCTGCTACGCGGCGCTCGGCCTTATCTCCTCGATTATCGGAATTGCCTGCGCGCGCATCGGAAAGAGGGGCAACCCCACCCGGGCGCTCAACTCCTCAACCTATGTTACGACCGGAATATTCATTGCGCTGACCGCCGGGGCGACCGCGCTCTTTGAGGGTTTTGAATGGCGTATTTTCCTCGCCTCGACCGTGGGGCTTCTGGTCGGCGTTATAATCGGAATCACAACAAACTACTTTACCGACGACACAAAGCCGATAGTCCGCCGCGTGGCGCGGGCGTCGCGCTCGGGCTCGGCATTTACGATTCTCTCGGGAATCTCCTACGGATTCATCTCGGCGCTGCCGGCCATGGTCGGGATTGCCCTCTCGGCGCTCTGCGCGTATAAAATCTGCGAGCCGCTCGGCGAGGGGTATGCAATGTTCGGGATTTCGATGGCTGCGGTCGGAATGCTCTCGATCGTCGGCATGATAATCAGCAACGACGCATACGGCCCGATAGTCGACAACGCGCGCGGGCTGGCCGAGATGGGCAATCTCGGCGAGGAGACAGTCCGGGTTGCCGACGAGCTTGACAGCGCCGGGAACACGGTCAAGGCGGTCACAAAGGGCTTTGCTATCGGCGCCGCGGGGCTGACTGTCATCTCTCTGCTCGGCGCCTATATGTCAGAGGTCAACGTGGCGCTCGCCGAGGCCGGCCGCGAGCTTATCAGCGGGTTTGACGTAACCGACCCGACGGTCTTCTTCGGGGTTCTGGTGGGTGCCGCCATTCCGGCGGTTTTCTCGGCAATGCTCATGCTCGGGGTTGACCGCAACGCCCAGCGCATGGTGGCCGAAATTCACCGCCAGTTCACCGAAATCGCCGGTTTGCGCGAAGGACGCGAGGGGGCTGCACCCGAATACGACAAGTGCATACAAATCGCCACCACGGGCGCGCTTCGCGAGCTTATTCCGGCGGGCCTTATGGCAATTGGCGCTACTGTCGCCGTCGGCTTTATCGGCGGGGTGAAGGCGGTCGGAGGATTTCTGCTCGGCAATATCGTATCGGGACTTTTACTTGCCCTCTTTATGTCAAATGCCGGAGGGCTGTGGGATAACGCCAAGAAATACGTCGAGGCAGGCAACGAGGGCGGAAAGGGCTCAGAGGCCCACAAGGCGGCGGTGGTCGGCGACACGGTCGGCGACCCCTTCAAGGATACTGCCGGTCCTTCGCTGAACACGCAGATAACCGTCGTGTCGCTGGTCGCCTCTATCATGCCGGCGCTGTTCGCTGCTTTCTCGCTTTTCGGTTAATATAATATGGAAGACATAACGTAAATATCCGGCCTCCGAAAAAACGGAGGCCGGAGTTTTTTTAGCAAATTATTTAAAAAATGTATTTACAACCGGTCCGAAACATGATAATATTAACACAAACCTCTCATGCTGAGCACAAGCATACCCGAAATAATCATTAATTGGAGGATTAGACATGAAAAAAGCACTTCGGATAATGTGGGCACTTATGGTTTTTTCAATTGCGTTGACCCTTCTTGGCGCGATACCGGCAAGCGCTACTGTCATTGAGGTTCCGCCTTTGCTCATGACAGAGTTCGCCATGAACCCCAGCGGCACGGATTACAGAAGCGAGTATGTTGAAATATACAACTGCACCTCGGAGCCCATAAATCTCAAGGACTATAAGCTGGCTTATCAGAACACCTCAGCCAGAAACTCCGGAATAATACTGTTTAACGAAATCACCAAATACGCCAAGTCCGACATTCAGAAGAACGGCAAGGTCGAGCCCGAGCAGGCCATGATTGAGCCGGGCAAGTGCGCCGTTATCTGGATTAAGGGCAATAGCGGCGACAGTAACGCCTCGGAGTGGACGACCGAAGATTTTCTTGCTTACTATGAGAATCCCGCCGATGTCAACATGTTCATTGCCGAGCATGACATAACCTCATCAAGCCAATTTGTAAACGGCGGCAATTTCTATATGGTTAACAATTCGGGAGATACATGGATTTACCTGTATCTTGTCCGGAAGGAAGCTACCGTTGACGACTGGCAAAACCACATTATAACCGGTTTTGAGTCAGTGGTCGCGGACTTTGCAACCGATTCGTATGTCCACCTGCAGTTCGACCCGACAAATGGCCTGACCAAAGTTTATTCAATAGTATCGGGTGGTCGGAGTCTGGCCAATCCATATCTCGGAATTATAATGGAAGAGCAGGACCCCTTCTTTGGCCCCGTCACCACTACCACGCCTGAAGAAACCACGACATCAGCACCCGAAACTTCGGAAAAGGAAGAAGGAACCACCACCGCACCTCCGTCCGCTGTTGATACTACGACCGTTGGCAACACAACCACAGCGCCCGGCAAAAAAGACGACGGCAAAAAAAGCTGTAAGAGCACAATAGGGCTCGGAGCAATGGCGCTGCTTTTGCCGGTGGCTTTTGCGGTCAAGAAAAGAAAGAGATAAAAGCAACAGGTACATAGTTACCGGCAGGAAGGCTGTCGGAGAAGCGGGCTGCCGCAAATCAGACTGATTTGCGGCAGCTCCATTTTTATTATGCTCATTTCCGTATGTTTTAAATTTTCATAATTTTTCCGGAACTTTTTTTGTCCTGCTTCGTCCTTGTGTTATAGACGTCATTTATCAGGGCCGCAAAATATATGGCTGCCAGTATAAAACAGGGAGGGGATATATTTGAACGTTTTCAAAAGAGGCCTTATCAGCATTGTACGCAGGCCGGGGAAATCGGCCATTCTGTTTATACTAATTCTGGTACTGAGCAACATAATCGCCGGCGCGATATCGGTCAAGAACGCGCTGGTCAACACCGAGAACGCCATACTTGAGAAAATGGGCGTTGAGGTTACAATCGAGTACAACTGGTTGGACATAACCGATGCCACGCCGTCAATCACCCCCGAGATGGTGGAGACAATAGGGCAGTCGGAATATGTCAAAGAATATGACTATTCAACGACGTATTATATGGAAGCCCGGGGGGTGAAGAATTATTATTCCGATTACTACTATGATGGAAACGGCTCGTTCACGATTACCGGCGGCCGGAATACCACGCTTCAGGATGTCAGAAGCGGGGACATAACAATTAAGGAAGGCCGGACATATACCCGGGAGGAAATTGAGAGCGGGGCGCCTGTTTTGCTGATTTCCGACAAGGTGGCGCAGCTAAACGACCTGAGCGTGGGCTCGAGCGTCACATTCCTCTATACCCTTTATGACTACTCGGACATTGTCTACAGGAAGTATGCGGCAGAAGGCGACTTCGATATACCGGTTTTGCCGATCGAACCATGGGAGCCGAAGGTTATAAAGACTTTTGAGTTTGAATTCAAAATCATTGGTATCTTTTCAGCCAAACCCATGCGCTATACCGACTGGAACGGCAATATCGTAGAGACCGACAGCCCGCTCCTCAACACGTTCTACACCGTCAACAAGGCGATAAACGCCTGCATAAATGAAATACGGAAGGAAGCGCAGGCTGCCGGTGTACCCGACAACATATACATCAACACCGCGGCGGTTTTCATCTTAAAACACCCCGACTATGTTGAGCTGTTCGAGTCCCAGAACAAGCAGCATCTTCCCAAAGGACTGGTGTTCAAGAACAACGCCAAGTCATTCGAAAGCATCCGCACCCCGATGGCAAACGTTGAATGGATAGCCGAAATAGTCATGTGGGTTGCAGTCGGCGCGACGGTTCTGATTATCAGCCTTCTTGTCACCCTGTTTTTGCGTGACCGCAGGCACGAGATGGGCATATATCTGGCGCTCGGAGCTCGCAAGGGTGCGATAGTCACCCAGATTCTGACCGAGGTGCTGGTAGTTGCCCTGATTGCCGTCACGCTGTCGGTATTCACCGGCAACCTGTTGGCCTCCAACATGTCGGCCACAATGCTTGAAAATCAACTGACCGAGGAGCAGAAAAACGAGACAGACGGAGGACGTGACGTAATACCTTTCAGCGACATCGGCATATCTTCCTCCAAGAGCATCGGAATTTTACCAGTTCCCATTGAGGAAGAAGATACCGGCCGGATTACTACCGAGGATGTCATGGAAATGTACAAGGTCAGACTTGATCTGAAGACCGTGCTCTTCATATACCTTATCGGGATGGGCAGCGTGCTGATCTCGACGCTGGTTCCGATTATATACACGCTGCGGCTGAAGCCCCGGCAGATACTGATGTAAGGGGGAGTGTGTCGTGCCTAACATATTATCTGTAAGAAACCTTAACTATTATTATCAGGACGGCGACACCCGTCGCTTTATCCTCCGGGACGTATCCTATGATTTTGAGCGCGGCAGATTTTATGTAATCCTCGGCGAGTCGGGCAGCGGCAAGACTACCTTCCTTTCGATGATTGCAGCGCTTGACACGCCGAAGAGCGGCGAAATTCTCTTCGAGGGCGTGGATATCAGACGCATCGGGTATGAGAATTACCGCCGAAACAAGGCGGGTATGGTTTTCCAGAGCTACAACCTGATTCCCTACATGACGGCGGTTGAGAATGTTCTTGTCGCCATGAGCATAACCCAGAACAAACTGCCAGCGGACAAGAAGGAGACTGCCTATAACCTGCTTCAGTATGTCGGCATCGACAAGGCAAAGGCCAACAGGACGGTCAACAAGCTTTCGGGCGGCGAGCAGCAGCGTGTGGCAATAGCCCGCGCGGTTGCAACAGATGTTGATCTGATTTTGGCCGACGAGCCGACGGGTAACCTCGATGAGGAAACCGAAGCCGGAATAGTCGAGATATTCAAATCACTGGCGCACGATTACAACAAATGCGTGATAGTCGTAACTCACTCGTCTGAGATTGCGGCACAGGCAGATGAAGTAATCCGTCTTAAAAAAGGAGTGTTTCTGAACGATGGCCAATTTTCTGGATAAGCTGAACCAGCAGGCGGCAGAGGGTTCGATAACCTCGCCGGCCGATTCTGTTAAAAAGCCGGCAGGCACAGCCGGCGCCACGCCTGTCAAAAATACCGGGGTGACAGGGGAGGAGGCCGGAGTGCCCCAAAAGCCGATTACCAAGCCGGCAGGTGAGACTTCAAAGCCGGCAGGGACAGTCCCCGCACCAAGTTCTGCGCCGGCTTCAAGGCCGACCGTCCGGCAGGAGGAACCGAAGTTTGCCGGAATGCCGGGGGGCGGGATCAAGACAATCGAGCATGAAATCGAAATTGACAGAAACTACGGCAGCAAGCGCTTTCTGCGCATAATGCTGACCATTATATTGCTGCTCGCGGTTGCCGCGGGGCTTGTGTTCGCCGTGAGGTACTTCATGATGGTGGAGCTCCCCGACTTTGAGGGCAAGACAATCGCCGAGATGAGGAAGTGGTGCCTCGACAACAAGCTGTACCTCACCGAAAAAACGGTCTACAGCATGGAGATCGAGGAGGACTATATCATTTCACAGTCAATACCCGGAGGCACAAAAGTGGCCCCGAAAAAGACGATCGAAGTCACATACAGCCTCGGTGCCGACCCGAACGAAAAGATACCGGTGCCCGACCTTATGAACATGACGCCGCCGCAAATCCGGGAATGGATTGACGAGAACAAACTCAGCAATGTCTATATATACGAAGAGTACAGCAATGAATATCCTGTGGGGGCGGTCACCCGCTACCAGTTCGGAAATCTGACTGTTGACGAGACCAATTTCAGGCGCAGCGATAGCCTCACTATTTACGTCTCAAGGGGCAAACAGGCGTCATACACAGAACGGAAGCTCAAGAATTTTGTCGGTCTGCTCCGCAGCGAGGCCGAGTCATGGTGCTCACAGAACGGAATGACTGCAGTCTTTACCACGATACTCTCGGAGGAGGTGGCAGAAGGCCGTATTATCTCCCAGAGCATTGAGCCCGACACCGGAATCGAGCCCGGCACAGTAATTGAGTTCGTCGTGTCGGAGGGTCCGGGACTGATTGTCCCCGACTATTCCAGGGTTTACAAAGAGGACGTCATGTCGGCGGCTCAGGGATTCAATGTCAACGTGGTGCTGAAGTACAGCGCGACGGTCCCCTACGGCGGGTTTATCTCGCAGTCTGTGGCGGCCGGCACCCGGGTACATCCGAAAGACAACAATATAACGGTTGAATACTCGCTGGGCAAACCCTACCTGCCCAATTTTGTGGGGATGAGCGAAGCCTCGCTTCCCGAGCTGTTTTATGATTTCAACCGCAAGGGCGCCTCTCTTGTCTATTCTATAACCTATGTAACCTCAACCGCTCAAAAAGGCACCATAGTCAAGGCTTCCAAAAACTCCGAGGCGGTTGATTTGAATGCCGTAATCGAGTTTGAGGTCAGCAACGGCCTTGGCGTCGAGCCTCCTCCGAAGCAGGAAGACCCGGTGGTACTTATTCGGGTTCCGGATTATTCGGGTGTGCTCAGGGAAAATGCGGCCGAGCTTGAGCCGAGAATTTACCTTGTTATTGAGACGAAATACAGTGATACGGTACCCTACGGCGCGCTGATATCCCAGTCGGTGCAGCCGGGCGGCTATGTGACACAGGAGAAAAACAAGGTCACGCTGGTTTATTCGGCCGGCAAGCCCTATATCGGCAATCTGGTCGGCAGGACCGAGAACGATCTCCCTGCAATATTCTATGAGTTTACCAAGATGGGTGCTTCGATTACCTACGAGATAACATATGTCGATGTAGCCGATCCCTCGCAATACCCCAAGGGCACGGTAGTGGCGGTATCAAAGAGCAATGAATACATTTCAACGAATGAAGTTATTCAGATACAGGTGAGCAAGGGGTAAAATTTTGGGGCTGCGCAGATTAAATGATTTGCGCAGCCCCTTTTTTTTGATGCGATACCCTGCGTGGTTCTTGCATGAAGGATACACACGCTGTTGTCGTTGTAACTTTTAATTCCCGTTCATTTCTGGGTTTGCTTTTCTTTTTTTGATTTGGTCTGTTAGGGGCGATCTGTGATCACCGCGCACCTTTTATAAATATCCGGCGCGCCACGCGTTTCCCCCTTTACATTCCCGCGTCCGCTAATGTCTAACGAGATGTGCGGGATGTGGGCCGTGCTTACATGGCTTTAAAGTTTTTGGGTATTCTTCAACCCCTTTTTACAAAAAGGGGTTGAAGAGGGGTCCGGGGGCAGCGCCCCCGGAGAGAAAAAACGGGATGTGGGGCAGAGCCCCTGCTTGTTTGTTCCTTACGAGAATTCTTCGGCTCGGTAGACCTGAAATTCGGCAACTCTGAAATAGGTAGCCGAGGTGGAAGCTATGCTGTGGCCGTATTTCTCGGCACCGGCCACGTCCTGCGTGCGCCCGCAGGTCAGCGCAAACATTATATAGGAGGCTTCAATCGGACCGGTGATAAAGTAGTCGTAGACGTAGTGAGTCATGATAACACCCTGGGGGCTCAGGTTCCTCTCGTCGGTTATATATGACCACTTATCCTCGGCTGAGGCCCTTTCTATTGAGTAGACTACCGTCCAGTTCTGCCCGTCGGTCGAGACAAGTATGTCGAAGCCGTCAATGTCGCCTATGCGCGTGCCTGACGTCGCGCCGACGTTTTGAGTGTAGAGCGCAAAGCTGTCCACTATGCAGGTTTGGTCAAGCTGCGTCCAGAAGCCGCAGAGATACTTGTGGTTTTCGTCTTTGACGTCTGACCTGTTGCCGTTGGCGTCAAACCAGCAGGTGGGGTTCAGGGCATAATCGTTGCCGCCGCTAAACTGGATATCGGTATAGGTCAGCGTGGTGTTGTCGTAGTAAATTTGACCGTCGTTGATATTGCCTGCGGGGCTGAATTTCTTCAGATTAAATCCATTTGATAAATCGAAAAAGGCACCGGCAAGAATGTTGTCGCGTCCATTGGTATCATAGCAAAGATATTCCGAAGGTTTAAAGACAGGCGAGGTCGCGGGGTCGTACATAGGGTTTTCGACAAGTTTACCTTCAGCGTTACGGTAGTGCTGAGGAATGAAATCGTCTTTTAATCTTATCACATAGCTGATTTTGTAAGTGTAGTTTTTGTTGGTGGCCATCGGAACAATCCATTCGTCAAACACAGCCTTTTGAGGGTCTTCGGTCTGTGCGGTAGGGTCTGAGTGCCATATTGAGTCATGGCCCGTAGCGTAAAAGGTCTGGTCGCCGCGGTAAATAAAGGTGTGCTGCGGGTTTGCAAGGAAAATGTCACCGGGTTTTACCTTGCCGGCCTCATATAAATCCTTGAAAGTTACATTTTCGGCTCTCAAGTCGGTAATTTCGCAGACCGGTTCAAGAAACCTGATAACCGTGTTGTAACCCGCAAAGTTGCCGTCCTTGTCGCAGTAGAATTTCAGAGACGGAGGCATGACTCCCATGTCGCGAAGTGACCAGTTGGCCGGGAAGGTGCAGTTTGCGCCTACTTTGCCCGACTTTACCATATCGTCGAAGTAGCCTGTTTGCGGAACATATACACTGCTGTTAGAGTAAACCCACTTCTTGCCCTCTGCTGTGCTTTTCTTCATGGTATACACATAGTATTCGCAGTAGCTGAGCAGCGCCATGACTGCCGGGCTGACCGATTCACTTATTGCACTTTGGCATAGTTGTCGTTGTAGAAAAGCTCGCGGGCAGCCGGGCCTGTTTGATTGACAGGTTCCATAGTAGTGGTTTGATCTCCTTGCTCGGTGGTTTGAGAGAGGGGCGTCGTTTCCTCGGCACCCGGTGCCGTTGTGGCGGCTGCCGTTGTGGTTTCATCGGGCGTCATTGGCGGATTTTGGGAACAGGATACGAGCGAGGTAACTAACATGACTAAAACCAGGCAAAACGTTGAGATTTTGATAGGTTTCATGGCTTTTCTCCTCGTATACTAAATATTTCGGGCCGGACCCCAATCTGATTATACAGTTTTTTCCGTGTGACGTCAATAAACTTTGTGACATCACTTTTTTCAAACCGTACTGCCGCTCGAAAAAGCCGGACGGCTTCAGCTGCCCGACTAAGTGAACTTACGGTGCGGGGTACGCACTGTAATAATCGCAATTTGGTTTAAAAGTTTCTTGGGAATTCTCAAGACCTTTTTTCAAAAAAGTCTTAAGCGGGGAATCGGGGGCAGAGCCCCTCATTAGTTATCCGGCTTTAGCCCTGCGCGGCGGAGGGCGACGACCAGCGGGGGAATGAGAAGTATCTGAATGACAATGCCGGGGATTGCCACCACGATAGTGCCGCTCCAGAAGGCTGAGAAGCTGAACTCTGTGTTGCCCAGCCCGGCGATAATGAACAGAGCCGCTCCCGAGACCAGCCGCCCGGCAATCATTGAAAGTATAAGATTTATGTATATATACGGGATTTTTTTCGGCAGAAATTTGATAAGCAGGCCGGTCAGTGCACCGTACGCAGCAAGCTCGAAGATCATTGCAACCCCGACAGGGAAGAGCGGAGGCATTCCGAACAAGGCCGAGCTGATAATCGGGGAGACAAGGCCGACTGCCAGCCCCCACGGCCAGCCGCAGACAAAGCCGCAGAGGAGAACCGGCAGGTGCATCGGCAGGAGTACTCTGCCCAAATCCCCGAACTGGTGGAAAACCTGGGGCAGGAGCAGGGCGATGGCAAGGAACATTGCCGAATAGGTGAGTTTTTTCAGGCGAAGGCGAAGAAATTCAGACGCTTTCATAAAAAACTCCTTTAAGGTTTGTTTGGACTAAGAAGCCTGCAGACCGGCAGCCGCTTTGTGATATAATACCTCTGCTACCAAATATGTTGACAGGGCGGGCGGGAAAATATATAATTAACAGGAAAAGCCAACTAAGAGGAAAAATCAATGAAAATAATAGATCTGACGCACACGATAGCCCCCGGTATGCCGGTATATCCCGGCGACGGCAGGCCGCAGGTTTTCCCGGTCCGCACCTGCGAGGCAGACGGCCACCGTGAAACCGCGATTCAGCTCTACTCGCACACCGGCACCCATGTCGATACGCCGGGTCATGTATTTCCCCGGGGAAGGTTGCTTGATGCGTTTGACATCTCGTCTTTTGTCGGTACCGGCCTTGTGATAGACGCCTCGGACGTCGGGGCCGGGGGGCGTGTCGGTATTTCATATATTGAAAAGAACAAAAAGAAGGCCGAGAGCGCCGATTTCCTGCTCTTTTACACAGGATGGGACAGATACTGGGGCTCAGATGGGTATATGCGTAATTATCCGGTAATTACCATTGAGGTCGCCGACTATCTGATAGAGACCCGAAAGCGCGGAGTTGGGCTTGACACGCCAAGTCTTGACCCGGCTGGCGGCCCGACCCCGCTTGTGCTTCACTACCGGCTGCTCGGGCAGGAACGCGGGTTTCTTATGTTTGAAAACCTCTGCAACTTAGGGCTGGTCGGCGACAATCTCTTTACATTTGCCGCGCTTCCGGTAAAATGTGCGGGGGCCGACGGTTCGCCGGTCCGTGCGGTTGCCATATTGTAACACCACGAAAGCCCCCGACCGGCGAGGGGTGACACTGATAATGGCCGGCGAATACACCCTCGGGGCTGGTTTAATGGTGAATTTGCTTTGTTAGCCCGGGGCGGGCTATTATATGACGATATGCTTTGCCCTGTTGCCCGCAAGCTCCGACTCGCGCCGGTGGCAGGTGAATATCAGGCACTGGCCGCCCTGCTCCTCGCACCACGACAGGAGCATTGATATCAGGTTTGCCGCACGGACGTCGTCAAGCTGCGACAGCCCTTCGTCGATGAGCAGCGGCGCCCCGTCCGGGCAGAGGAGGGATGTCAGGGCAAGGCGCAACGATATGTATGCCGTGTCCTTCGTCCCCCCGCTCATTACAGCGAGCGGGCGGGTAAAGCCGCCGGCATTTATCGTGACCGACAAATCCTCTCCGACGCCAATATCTTTGTATTTGCCGCCGGTGAGCTTTCCCAAAAGCTCGCCGGCTTTGCTTTTGAGCTTCGGCGTGACCCAGCGGCGGAGCTGTCCGGTCGCTTCGGCCAGCGCTTCCTCGGCGAGCCTGATTGCATCGTATTGCAGCTCGGCCTCCGAGAGCCTGTTTGTAAGCTGCTCAAGCTGCAGCGTGAGCCGGCGGGGGTTCTCGGTAGTGTGTTCGAGCGCAATGAGCTGGCGCTCAATTTCGTTCTTTTTGTCCTCGGCCGCCTTTTGCGCCAGCATCAGCTCGGCGCGCCTGCGCTTGTATTCCTCGGAGGTCATGGGCTCGACCTCGGGCAGAGTTTCGGCGCGCCGGCGCAGCGCCGCCTCGTCGAATTTCATGAGGTACTCGCGACTTGAGATTATTTCGGATTTGAGATTTTCAATTTTTATTTCAAGGCTCTCTCGTGCGGCGCAGAATTTCGATACCAGCCCGGCGGCCTCCGAGAGCGCGCTCGTCAGGTTTTCGCCGTCTTCAAAGCCGAGTTTTGTCAGCTCGGCTCGGCAGTCCTCGCGCAGTTCAGTAAGCTTCTTTTGGCAGACCTCGACCACGCCCCGCCGTGCCTCAAGCGCAATGCCGTACTGCCGCGCGGACTCGGCGGCCTCAAAACAGCCTTTGAGATGCTCGGTCAGTTTGTCCTCGCCGGGATCGGTGCTCATGCCGAGCAGGGCGAGATAATCAGAGAGCGCCCGGCGCCTTTTGGTACTCAGCGTAAGTGCGAAAATTCCTCCCGCAAGCGCCGCGGAACCGGCAGCAGCGGCGATAATGCCTGCCGTCACAAGCGAGGCGAAAATTGCCGGCAATGCTGCGGCGGCCGCCACGCCGCCGAGTATGAGAAGGAGCAGCCCGGCGGTTTTCGGCGACGCAGCAGATTTTTTCAGCATCCGGTAGCTGCAGAGCGCCCCCTCGACGCCGCCGGCGGCGTTTTTCGTCAGATATTCGGCGATTTTCAGTTTTTCTTCATCATACGGGACGGCCGCTTCGAGCTTTAACAGCTCGGCTTCAGCGCGCATGAGTGAACCTTCAGCTGCCGTAAGTTCGCGGGATAGGGTCTCAAGCCTTGCGGCATACTGTCTGTCGGGGCAAAGGCCGCCGGGAAATGAGTCGGCCTCAAGCTCCCGGCGGGTCTGCTCGAGTTCGTCGACCCTGCCCTCAAGCCGGCGCAGCGCGTCGAACTTATCGAGGACATGTACAACCTCGCTGTTCTCCCATGCGGCCTCAAGCTCCTCGAGCTCTTTTTTTATCTCTTCGGCTTGGCGCTGGTATTCGCCGGCCAGCGCTTCTTTTCTTACGATGTCCCGTGCTGCGGCGGCAGCCTGCGTCAGCCGGTTGTGAAGCGAGTTGCGCTCGGCGCGCAGGTCGAAAATGAGGCCCCCGCGCTCGTTTTTGTAGAGCAGGCTGCGGCGGGCTCTTTCAAGAATGTCTGCGGCCCGCTCGGCGTTAATCTTCTCATCGGCCGAGAACAGCAGGTTCTCAATGCTTGAGCCTACCTTCTCGGAGTCTATCCCGCCGAGATTTGACTGCGCGACATGGCAGGTGCTTGAGAAGACCGCAGCCGGGATACCGAGCAGAAATTCGCCGGGGCAGAGGTCGGTTTTTTCCTCGGCGCCGGTTTCGGCATCGATTATTTTTACCGTGTTCTCGACATAGCTTTCCCGCCCTCCGCGGGTGGTCTGCATGATACCTTCGCGCTCGACCCGCCAGAGCTTTCCGCGCGCCGACACCGTGATGCTTCCGGCCGCCCGCCGCCCGGTCCAGCTCAAATAGCGCTCGCGCTCGTCCAGTTCCTCGCCCGGCGCGCGGCGCGAGAAGCCGTAGAGCACGAACTTGATGAAGCCCAGAATAGTCGATTTCCCCGATTCGTTGAGCCCTTCGATTATGTTCATGCCCTCGCCGAGCGTAAAGGATTTGTTTTTCAGCCCGGCAAATTCGACAATATCGTTGACAAGGATTTTCATATCAAGACCCCACTAAATGACCGGCCGTCCGTCAAGCGCGGCAAGCCCGTAGCGCAGCGCGGCGGCCGCCACCTGCCGCTCATACTCGCTGCCCTCTTGTATTTTTTCGGCAAGCACACGGTAGAATACCCCGCGCAGCGAGAAATCCTCCGCAAGATAACCGACGTCAAAACAAGGGAGGGTGCGCTCCCTGACTTCGAGCAGGTCAAGCTCCCCGGCGCAGTTGGCGGCAAGTGTCTCGGTGTTTGGTTTGTACCCCAGTGCGACCTCGCCGACAAGGATTATACGCAGCGCGGTCTCAGGGCCGTATCCCCTTGACTTTATCAGCTCCCTGATTTTCCCGGCTACAAGCGAATCGTCCCCGGCGCCGGTGATGTCGAGCTGTTCGACCATGTACCTTCGCTCGGCAAACCTGATGTTTTCAATCTTAACCTTTTTGCCTTCAATGTTGACAAGCAGTGCCCCGCCGAATCCCGGCTCGTCAAAGCTGCGCCCCTCGGGGCAGCCGGGATAGGCGATTGTGGTGTCCCCGAGTGTCACCGGCTCGGGGGGGACGTGGATATGTCCAAGTGCGGCGTAGGTAAAGCCCTTGTAGGCTATGTCGCGCGGCGAGAGCGGGGCGTATTGCGAGAGCATCGTACGCGTGTCGCCGTGCTGGCAGAGGATGTTTATCCTGTCATCTGGCAGGCCGGGTATCGCCGCGAGCACGCTGCCGTCATATCTCTCGCGCGTGAAGGCCGCCCCCCAGACCGTGATACCGAGTTCCGGAAAGTCGAATTTGAAGGGGCTTTCGGTTTTGAATATGTATACGTTTTCGGGAAGAATTCCCGATGCGTAGATGCTCCCGGGCGTGTACGGGTCATGGTTCCCGGGGCTTATTACCACCGGGCAGCTTACCGCCCCGAAGCACTCGCGAAGGATCTGCGAGGTATCCCGGCTGATATAGGAGCAGTCGAAAAGGTCGCCCGAAATGAGGATCAGGTCGACGGCCTCGCGCGCGGCGTATTCCATCATTCGCTTAAAGGTCCGGCGCAGACCAACCCGGCGTTCCTCGCTCTTTGCTATCGGGAAAGACGAGAAGGGGCTGTCAAGATGCAGGTCTGCGGTGTGGAATATTTTTATCATACCTCTGACCGCTCCTTTTTCGAAGTTCTATATCATAATTCTAACATATTTACCGGCCCGGGGCAACTGTTTTAGGCTGATTTTCAACCGCTTTTGCGGAATTATCGGGACCTGCCGGGCCGGGGCGTAATAATGCGGGGGCGCGCGGCATATACTGAACCGAAGATACTATTCGGAGGAAATATACATGGAAAGGTACAATAAAGGCGAATCCGCTCCGGTGAGCTTTAAGATTCCGGTCTGCGACAAGGCAATTACGACAGAGCTCTCCGAGGATTTCACTCTGCCCGATTACCAGCCCGAGATCAGGCGGCTTCTGCGTGTCAATATAACCCTGCCTCCCCCTGCGCGCTATATCTCGGATTCGGGAGCCGAGTTTTCGGGTAACGCCCATTTTGACGTGCTGTATGCCGGCGCCGACGGCCAGCTTTATACCACAAGGCTGTCGTCGGAATACGAGTTTGAGGCGCCCTTTGAGGCCGGGTACGATGCCGAAGGGTTGGTTGTGCTGGCCGACGTTGTCCCCGACACGGTTGTCAGCAGGGTCATGGCGCCGCGCAGGATAGGGATAAGGGCAAGGCTGCGCGCCTATGTGCGCTGCTATGCCGATTACCGGCACGAGGAAAGGTTAAGGGGCATCGATAATCCCGAAACCCTCCGCCGGCTCACCGATACCGGCGTGTATGCCCTGGTTCTGCGCGGCACCGATGAGGCCGTGCCCATGAGCGATGAGGTGATTCCCGAGCAGGGCGAGGGAGAAATCCGGGTTGTCGGGGCTTCGGGCAATGTGTTTGTCAGCGAGGCGATGGCCACGGGCGGCGGGGTGGTCTGCCGCGGAGACCTGATACTGAAACTTATGCTCTGCCGCGACGAGCGCGAGACAGTGCCCGAGATTATCACAAGAAAGCTGCCTTTCACCCACGAAGTTGAGATAAACGGCGTCAACCCGGGGTGGGATTGCCGCGCGTGGGGTTCCTGTACCGACATAACCGTAACGGTCGGCGAGGGCAGGCTCATGTGCGAAGCGCTCATGGCGCTGACCGCCGAAGCCCAGAAAAACGAGAGCTTTGAGTACACAAAGGACATTTATTCGACCGCAGCCGACGGGGAGGTCGCCTTCAGGGAAGTGGCGCTCCCGGTATGCCTGCGCTGCATGAACGGCAACTTCACCCAAAGCGGGGTTTTCGACGCCAAGGAAAACAACCTGCCGGCGGGGGCGCGCATTGTCGACGCGGAGGGCAGCGCCTCGATGGGCAACATGACAAATGAGAAGGGCAGGTGCGTCATGACCGGCGAGGTCAGGTACAGCGTCATATTCCTTGACGGCAGTGAGTGGGGCTCACGTGAGCTGACACAGCCCTTTAAATACGAGTTCGACGCCCCGCAGGGCACACCCGACGGGTCGGCGATCCTGAACGTCACCGGCTGCCGGGCAAGGATGGACGGCGAGAGGGTTGCGGTCGACTCGGAGGTTTCGGCGGCGGTAAGGGTCCTGAGCCCGCGGGCATACAGAATGGTGAGCGAGGCGAATTTTTCCGGCGCTGTTAAGAGAGGCCGCGGGGAGTGGATTATCTGTTACCCCGATGAGGGCGACACGCTCTGGAGCATATCTAAGAAATATCACGCCGACGCCGACAGGGTGGCCGCGGCGAACTCGATAAAGCCGACAGGCTCGCCCGATCGGGCCGACAGCCTTGCCGGCGCAAGGTACATAATATTGTAATACTTGCGTTTTAATAAGTTATCGGACGAAAAGGCGCGCGGGGCATGTCCCGCGCGCCTTATATTCAGCTATTTGCCCACGCAGAAGTTAGCGAAAATTTCCTCCACGACATCCGAGGTAACCTCGCGCCGGTCGATTTCGGCGAGCGCCCCCATTGCAAGCTCAAGGTCGGAACAGCAGATATCCTCCGGCAGCCCGGCGAGCAGCGCCGAGAGCGACTGCCCGATATACTCTCCTGCCCGGCTGAGGGCAGCATATTGCCGGGCGCTGGCAATAACCGCATCCTGTGATATGTCGATGCTGCCGTCGATAAACAGGTTTCTCACAACCCCGGCAAGCTCGTCTATTCCCTCGCCGGTGAGCGCCGAGACCCGCACGGTCGCCGTGCATTTGATTTCGGTAAGAGCACCCGGAGCCTCCGGCAGGTCGATTTTATTGAGCACCGTGACAACCGGCGCGGTGAGCGAGGAAAGATACTCTGCAAAGCGAAAGTCCTCTTCATCTGCCGGGCGCGAAACATCAAAGACCGCAAGCACCAGCTCGGCGCGCTCCGTCTCCCTGCGGGCGCGCTCAATTCCTATAAGCTCAACCCTGTCATGACTCTCTCTCAGCCCTGCGGTGTCAAGCAGGTGCAGAGTTACCCCGCCGAAGGAAACTATATTCTCAAGCACGTCCCTGGTCGTCCCGGCAATGTCTGTGACAATGGCGGCCTCATAACCTAAAATCCTGTTGTAAAGCGAGCTCTTTCCGCTGTTGGTCCGCCCGCAGATAACCGTCCGCACGCCCTCCGATATTGCCTTTCCGGTCCGGTAGGTCGCCGCAAGCCTGCGGAGGCGGTCATTTATGGCACTTACCCGGTCGCAGAGCTCCTGCCGGCTGATGCCCGACAGATCTTCATCTGGAAAGTCAATTCTGGCAAATAAACCTGCAACCAGCCGGCGCAGCTCCTCATACATCTGCCGCACTTCTGAGGAGAGCGCTCCGTCCATGCCCGAGCGTGCGAGGAGAATCTGCCCGTGGGTTTTTGCGTCAAGCAAAAGGCCGAGCGCCTCGGCTTCAGACAGCCCGAGCCTTCCTGCGACAAAGGCGCGGCGGGTGAACTCTCCCGGCCCGGCCGCTCTGGCTCCCGCGCAGAGTACCGCCTCAAGCACAGTTTGGGTGATCAGCACCCCGCCGTGGCAGGAAATCTCAACCGTGTCCTCCCCCGTAAATGAAGCGGG
Organism: Clostridiales bacterium; assembly: GCA_012727435.1. GTDB lineage: Bacteria > Bacillota > Clostridia > Oscillospirales > CAG-272 > UMGS1002. The sequence continues at coordinate 301,395 of JAAYHB010000021.1, forward strand.
GGCACGGAAAATCACCGCTATACCGTCGTCGACGCGGCGCTGCGAGCCGTCAGGCTCTTTTATATAGATGTCGCCGTACACCGCCTGCCTTGACGCGATGTCACGAAGTGACCTGCCGCTCTTCGGCCTGAAGACCTTCGCGGCAATTTCAACCGCGTTGTGGCCGGATACGCGGATAAGCGCAATTCCGCCCTTGCCCCGCGGCGTCGATACCGCCGCAATAGTGTCGGTTATGTTCATGGCTTTTACCGGGAGCTTTCAAGTTCCCGGACCCCCTTGAGTTTTTTACAAAAATGATTAAAACCCGCAGTTCTGCGCAGGATAATAACGGAGGAGTTTCTTATCTTGTTCGCAAAATCCCGGAACTGCGGCAATACATATTTTATCATTCCGCAGGTATACTGTCAATATCCGCGCGCCAGAGGGCCCGGCGGCCCTAAATTTCGCAAATCCCTTGACAAATGGTACTTTTTATGCGATAATGTATGCTGTCATTGTGTAAAGGCGTTAAATCAACCGGAAATTATCGCTTCCATCAATCCGAAAGGGGTGCATCAAATTACTCAGGACCTACCAGCCCAAAAAGCGCCAGAGAAAAAAGGAGCATGGCTTCAGAAAAAGAATGAGAACGGCTGACGGCAGAAAAGTCCTCAAGAGAAGACGCGCAAAAGGCAGAGAAAGACTAACCTATTGATTGATAAGTAAAGCCACCGATTGCCGGGGAACGCTGCAGTGTTTTTTGGCATCGGGGTTTTTAGAATATGGGGTTTTGGCCGTCAAACCGGTATCAATACAGAGAGGCTGCCCGGACAGCCCGCCCCGCATCACCGGCCCGCGGAGGGATGTTCTGGAATGAAACACATATCGCTCAAGGAAAATCATCTTTTCAGCAAGGCATATGCCGGCGGGCAGAAATACTACGGCAGATATACCTCGGTTTATGTTTTGCAGGACCGCGCGGCATACCGGCTGATGAAGGCAAATCCCCAGAAGGAATATATAAACCGGCTCGGTATCACCGTTTCAAAAAAACTCGGAAGCGCGGTTGTCCGCAGCCGCCTGCGCAGGATTCTCAGGGAAGGATTTCGCGCTGTTGAAAAAGAGGGCAATCTCAAAACCGGTTATATTATAGTAATAAGCGCAAAGGCCGCCGCTATCGGCAAAAAAAGCACCGATATCTATCATGAGCTGAAGATTGCCTTCGGCAAGCTCGGACTTATCAGTGCCGGATAAAACATGAAACACTTTTTTATATGGTTGATACGTCTTTGCCAAAAATATCTGTCTCCCCTCAAACGCTATCCGACCTGCCGGTTCACGCCGACATGTTCAAGCTACGCCATAGAGGCGTTTTCAGAATGGGGCTTCTTTGCGGGGCTGGGGCTGACAATCTGGAGAATAATAAGGTGTAATCCCTTCTGCGCCGGCGGGTATGACCCGGTCCCGGTGCGCCGCAAAAAAAAGGAATGAATGACTGAGGCAGACGATATTTGCAATGACAGGGCTCCAAATAAAGACAGAGGACCCGGGCTTCGGCCCCGGTAGAATCCGGGACATATGCCGGACGGGAGAAAAAACAATGCCACAAGTAAAAAAATCACATTTTGTCTTCGCGTTGCTGGCCGCCTTTCTTTTATGCAGTTTTCTTGTGACGCCGGCAGCGGCCGGTGAGACGGCCGAAACAAGCGATGCGGCAGGGGTTACGCTCAGCCCAGGAGAGCTTAAGAACTTAGGCGACATCATCGCGGCAGCAAAGGCCGATGCCAAGGCGGAGGATACCAGAACGCCGCGCGACATGCTGACTGCCGCTTTCCTTGCAGGTGACCTGCCGGAGGCAGTAGATGTTATAAAAAAGGTAAATACGGCACAGAGCACGCCGGTTGATATTGATTATGACGCGCTGACACTCGCGGATATCGAGGCGCTTGTCGAGATTATGAAAACCGAGGTCAGCATGGAAAAGCCGGGCGGCTTTTTTGCGGTTATCCAGCTTGCCGCCGGGAGCTTGCTCAACTGGCTTACCCAGGTGCTGGGCGGCGGCAACTATATCATCGGGCTGGCGGTCTTTGCACTGCTGATTGAGGCTTTAATGCTGCCGCTGACAGTAAAGCAGCAGAAAAACTCAATCAAGTTCGCCTCGCTCAAACCCAAGGAAGCGGCTATCCGTAAAAAATATGCCGGGCGCGAGGATAAGGTCACCAAAAACAAGATGGCAGTCGAAATACAGGAGATGTACCAGAAAGAAGGCTACAACCCTTTTTCCGGCTGCCTGCCTATGTTTATCCAATTGCCGATTATTTTTATACTTTACTATGTCGTTGTCAACCCCATAGTATATGTAATGAAGCTCTCGGCCGGGATTTCCGAAGCGCTGACCATCTTTGTCAATACTTCGGCCGAGGCCGGAGGGCTCGGTGCCGGGCTGACCACGTCGCGCGGAACCATTCAGATAGCCTCGCTGATAAAGGACAACCCCGAATTTATCGAAAAGCTCAGCAAATTTCAGTATTTTTCAAACAGCGCCGAGGTCGCCGAAGCGGTTGCCGGCGCGCAATTTCCGAATTTTAATTTCTTCGGCCTCAATTTCGGGCTGGTGCCCGACATAACAAACCCCGACTGGCTGCTTATCATCCCGGTCCTGACTTTTCTTGTCTCTTTTTTGAGTATGAAGCTGACCAGAAAGCTGACCCCGCAGCCCGCCGAAAACGACCAGGCCACCGGCTGTTCAAATAATATCATGGACATCGGGATGCCGGCCTTCAGCGCATATATCTGCTTTATTGTTCCCGCCGCGCTGGGATTTTACTGGATGGTAAAGAACCTGCTCGGCACGGCAAGCCGGTTGGTGCTGGCCAAGGTCATGCCCCTGCCGGTATTCACCGAGGAGGACTATAAGGCCGCCGAGCGCGAGATACTCAAGGGGAAGACTGCAAGGCCAAGCAGACCAGGTCCCACAGGGAAGCCGGTCAGGTCGCTGCACCACATCGACGATGAGGATTTTGAGGACACCCGCGCCAAAGCGCTCGAGCGCAAAGCACGGCTTGAAGCATATGAGAGGGAGCTGGCCGAACAGCAGGCGGCCAAGAAAAGGCCTGCGGGGATGAAAAACGAGGACGACCGCCCCATGCGCTCGCTTTTTGACATTCTGAAAGGAAAAAAGAAGACCAGCGAGTCGGCAGGAGAGGCAGAGAAACCCGAAACCCCGGCACAGGAAGAAACCGCAAAGCCCGATACAGAAGGACAGGAGAGCTGCGAAAGCAACCCGCCTGCCGACAATACACCGAAAAATCCCGATAAGCCCGAAAAGAAAAAGCAGAAGGGGAAATAATGCCGTCGGGATACCGATACAACATTTTAGTTTGCCGCCTCTGGCGGCCTGGAGGATATTTCTGTGAAAAGGGAAGTTATCACAACCGGAAAAACTGTTGAGGAAGCCGTAGAGGCCGCTGTCAAGGAGCTCGGAGCCCCTTCGGCCGATAAAATAAGTTATACGATTCTTGAGGAGCCCCGGCGCGGGTTGTTCGGAATAGGTGCCACCCCGGCCAAAATCAATGCGACCTATTCGGCCGGCGGTGCCGAGATTGCCCTTGAATTCGTCGAGAAAGTCATTGCCGACATGAGGATTGACGCCAAATCCCGACTTGAGGACAAGGGAGAAGGCAACTGGTGGATAAATATCGAGGGCAGCGGAGCAGGGGTGCTGATAGGCCACCACGGAGAGACGCTTGACGCCCTTCAGTACCTTGCAAACCTTACCGCAAACAGGAAAGGTGACCGCGAGAAGCACGAGCATGTAAGGATTATACTTGACGTCGAAGGTTACCGCGCCAAGCGCGAGGAAGCGCTCCGCGCGCTTGCCCGCCGCATGGCCGAGAGGGTCCAGAAGTACAAGAAAAGCGTGATGCTCGAGCCTATGAACCCCTATGAGCGGAGGATTATCCACTCCGAGGTACAGCTTATTGAGGGAGTATCGACAAACTCGATTGGCTCTGAAAACAACCGCAAGGTAGTTTTGTATCTTGACGAGAAGGGAATTAAGAAGACTGCGGCAAAAAAACAGGACAACCCGGGCGACGATAAATAGTCCCGCGGAAATAATCTTCGGGAGGGGCCGGCCGTGACAATAATTAAGGGTGCCGATTTCGAGCGGCAGATAAAGAAAAAACATGCGGCGGGATACCTCTTTTTCGGCGAGGAGGATTATCTCAAGGCCCATTCCGCAAGGATATTGCGCCAGCTGATTTGCGGCGAGGGTGAGATGGCCGGGTTCAATCACATCCGCCTGTGTGCCGACGAATATTCGCCCGAAAAACTGAAAAAGCTCCTCTTGCCGCTGCCCATGTTCGGCGAGCGGAAGCTGATTGAGCTGGCGGGGCTTGATTTTTGCTCGATGAAATCCGAGGAGCTTGGGGCGCTTTGCAATGTGCTCGCAGCGCTTCGCGAATATGACTACAACACTATTCTGATATATGTCGCCGCCGGAGGAATTGAAGAGGGAAAGCTGCCCTCCCGCCCCTCTCCAACCCTGGTAAAGCTCGGCAAATATCTTGACCTGGTAAAGTTTGAAAAATGCCCGCCGGCAAAGCTCGTCAGTTGGGCCGGCAGGCATTTTTTGCATAACGGGGTAGGAGCATCGCCTGAAATCTGCCGAAAAATCATAAACTACTGCGGCAGGAACATGTACATCCTTGCCGGCGAGATAGACAAGGTAAGCTTCTACGCCCTCTCAAAAGGTCGGAATGAGGTGCAGGAGAGCGACATACATGAGGTCGCGGTCCCCGACAGCGATTATGATGCCTTTGCCTTTGCAAACGCGCTCATGGCCGGTGACAGGCCACGGGCGCTTTCGGTTCTTATGCTCATGAAGCAGCAGAGGATTGAGCCGGTTAAAATCATGGCCGAGGTTTCCAGCGTTTTCTGCGACCTCTTGATCGTGCGCGCGCTGTCAGACGAAGGGCTCGGGGCGGTTGATATTGCCAGAGAACTGAATATCCATGAATACCGCGCAAAACTATACTGCACTGCGGTGGCGGGCACCACGACAGATAAAATATCCCGCATGCTCGGTCTCTGCGCCGAGGCCGACGCAGCGCTCAAGCTGTCGCCTACGGGATATGCCCCGATAGAATTATTGGTTTGCTCGCTATAGCTCGCGGTGGTAATAAAACTTTTCAATGGCACGGAAAACGGGTATTCGCGCCACTTTATTTGCGATATAGGTATAGAAGTTTTGGGGATTCTTAAGACTTTTTTACAAAGGGTCTTCAGCGGGGGTCCTGGGGCCGCGGCTCCCGCGATTTATTTTCTTGACACATCAGGAAATCACGGGTATAATAGTGTTAAAACAACTTAAAGATTGGATAAAACATGAAAATTTTGGCGCTCGGTGACATCACCGGGACAGTCACGATAAGGCACCTGCGTGAAAATCTCTGGCGGCATAGAAGGGCGCTCGGTGTGGATTTTGTTGTCGCAAACGGCGAGAACGCAAGCGAAATCCACGGCATCACAGCCGGGGATGCTCAGGCGCTGCTCGACTGCGGCGTCGACCTTATTACCACAGGAAACCATGTTTTCAGGAAAAGGGATATAGGGGAGCTGCTTGATATCTCTTGCAGCATAATCCGGCCGGCAAACTATCCGGCCGCCTGTCCCGGCACCGGCAGCGTAATCAGGCAGGTCGGCGGCTGGCGGCTTTTGTGCATGAATGTCATGGGGGTGGTTTATCTGGAGCCTCTCGCCTGCCCGTTTGAGACAGTCGAGAAGATTCTTGAGCGGGAGCGGGGCAACTATGACATTTCGCTGCTCGACATACATGCAGAGGCTACCTCGGAGAAGCTGGCGCTGGCCCGGTATTTCGACGGCCGTATAAATATTATTTTCGGCACGCACACACACGTCCAGACCGCCGACGAGCAGATACTCCCGGGGGGCACCGGATATATAACCGACCTCGGCATGTCGGGTCCTGTAGGCGGTATACTCGGCACCGCGACAGAGCCGGTGGTAGCCCGCTTTACCACCAAGATGCCGCAGAGATTTTCGGTCGCCGGCGGGAATATTGAAATCCGGGGAGCGCTTTTTGAGCTTGACCCGGACACGGGTAGGGTTATCTCGGTCAGCAGGGTGTGGTTTTAAGACAAGTTCGCCGGTTTGTTGGAAAAACAACCGATCCGCCCGCCATATTCAGGTATACTATAACTGCATTATGCTACACAATACAGAAGGAGCGGCAGGAAAATGGTTGAAAAGGTCTACAGGCTGGCACGCGGCGACTCGAAGACTATCGAGAAGGTATTGCTCGATGAGAACATTCACTATATTCACATGATTCTGAACAAAACCGAGGGTCCGCCGGTTCATTATTCAAACTCAAACGTTTATATGACGGTTGTCCGGGGAATTCTTTCAATCGGGCTCGACGATGCCGCGCCGGGCGAGTACCCGGCGGGAACTCTCCTCAAAATACCGCAGGGAACAAAGATGGATATAAAAAATCAACACGATATGACGCTGGAGCTGATTATCGTCAAAGCACCCGCACCGGGAAAACCTAAAGTTTAATAAACTGGAGGGCCACTTATGAGCATGTTTTGCTATCAGTGTCAGGAAACCGCCGGCGGCAAGGGCTGCACGGTGCGCGGCGTATGCGGGAAAACCGAGGAGGTCGCAAAGCTTCAGGATCTTTTGATTTACACCGTCAAGGGTATATCAGATATTGTCGTCAAAGGCGGGCTTGACGCCGGCAGCCTCGGGGAGCTCAACCGCGAGGTGCTGACCAGCCTGTTTATGACGATTACAAACGCCAATTTCGACCCCGATGCCATAGAGCGCCAGATAAGGAAAATGCTTGAGGCAAGGGATAAGCTGAGATGGTCGGCAGGAGACCTTTCGGGTCTTCATGACGCCGCCACATATACGGCGGGCACGCGCGACGAGATGCTTGAAACTGCATCCTCGGTTGGGGTGTTCGCCACCGAGAACGAGGATATCCGCTCGCTGTGCCAGATGATTACATATGGCATCAAGGGCATGGCGGCATATGCCGAGCACGCCGCAAATATCGGCAGGGAGGACGCCGATATCTACGCCTTTATTTATGAAGCGCTGGCAAAGACGCTCGATGACACATGCGCTGTTGACGACCTCGTAACCCTGACACTCAGGACCGGCGAGTACGGGGTCAGGACAATGGCCCTGCTTGATGCGGCCAACACCTCAAGGTTCGGCGACCCCGAGATTACCGAGGTCAACATCGGCGTTCGCAAAAATCCCGCCATTCTTATCTCGGGACATGATCTGACCGACCTTGAGCAGCTGCTGGAGCAGACTCAGGGAACCGGCGTAGACGTCTATACGCACGGCGAGATGCTGCCCGCGCATTACTACCCGGCGTTTAAAAAATATGAGAATTTTGTCGGGAACTACGGCAATGCGTGGTGGCGGCAGCTTGAGGAGTTTGTGTCCTTCCGCGGCCCGATAATATTTACCACAAACTGCATTGTGCCGCCAAGGAGCGAGGAGGTCAGGGGCAGAATCTTCACCACCGGCTCCGCGGGGTATCCGGGCTGCAAACACATAGCCGCCGACAAGAACGGCAAAAAGGACTTTTCGGAGGTCATCGCGCTGGCAAAGACCCTGCCCGCCCCCGAGGCTATCGAGAGCGGCAGCATCACCGGCGGGTTTGCCCACCGGCAGGTTGTGGCGCTGGCCGATAAGGTGGTTAAGGCCGTTAAATCAGGCGCAATCAAGAAGTTCATTGTCATGGCGGGCTGCGACGGGCGGATGAAGTCGAGGGAGTATTATACCGAATTTGCAAAAAAACTGCCGCAGAACACAGTGATTCTCACAGCGGGTTGCGCAAAATACCGCTACAACAAGCTCCCGCTGGGGGATATCGGAGGAATTCCGCGGGTGCTCGATGCCGGCCAGTGCAACGATTCGTATTCGCTTGTGGTTATCGCGCAGAAATTAAAGGAGGCTTTCGGTCTGGACGACATAAACAAGCTGCCGATAGCCTACAACATCGCTTGGTATGAGCAGAAGGCGGTTATTGTTCTGCTTGCGCTGCTCTACCTGGGAGTGAAGAACATCCATTTAGGGCCGACGCATCCGGGCTTTCTGTCACCCGCGGTCAGCAGGTTGCTGGTTGAGAAATTCGGCCTTGCTAAAATCGGCACGGCAGACGCCGATATCGAGCTTTTCATGGCCGACTGATACATAAAGCAGAATCCCGCCGTTGACATAACGGCGGGATTCTGTTTCAATACCCCCATGCACCGGGCATACCCTTTTCCAAAGTCAACCGTAAGATGATGGTAGCAGTGCGCAGGATATGATACCCGTGCTGCTTTATTAGTGTTGCGGAGCCCCACAAATCTTTACTCTCTGTTTTCGATTATATCCTGTCCGGTCGCGCGGTATTTGGCCGGGGTGACTCCGGTGGCCTTGGTGAACACGCGGATGAAATACGAGGTGCTGTTAAACCCGCAGGCAAAGGCGGTCTCGGTCACGCCCCTGCCTTCTTTGAGCATCATTTTGCTCCTGCTTATCCGCACGCTGCGGATATAGTCATGCACTGTAAAGCCGGTATACCGTCGGAAGACCCGGGTCAGGTAGTCCTTGTTGATGTAAAAATGGCTGGCAATCTCATCAAGACCTGAGAGCGTCCGGTAATTCTTGCGGACATATCTGATAACATCATATATTATATTAGGCATATCTGGCGGGCCGAACAGCTCGGAATTGTTGTCCGGGTGTCCGGCCTCGTTGTTGATAAATATCAAAAGTTCGGCAAGCCGACCGAGCACGGTAAGCGGCGGCAGCTCTGAGCCGGGGTCGGTGCATTGCTTGATATCCTCAAGCAGCTCCTTCAGTTTATCCCTGCTCTCCGGCGGGATTCTGAGCAGGTTTATCTCCGCAAACCGCTCGTCCATAAATATGCCGAGCGTCGACTTGTTTCCCCCTTCAATCCACGAAAAAGCGTCCTGGGGAATCCAGACTGCGTATCTCTCATATACCGAGTCTTCGGCAGCCAGCGCATAGTGCGGCTCCCCGGCGCGGCAGAAAAAGATGTCCCCGAAGCCGAGCTTATATGTCTTCCGGCCGGCAAAGTGCAGCATGCGTCCCGACAGGATAATGCAGATCTCCATGAAGGCATGCTCGTGCATGTGGTCGTAATAGGTCTCGGGCGACACCTTTTCCTTTGCATACCTGATTTTTATAGGATAGTTGCCGGTGAGATTTAGCACCACATGCTGCCTCATATCCCGCCCCTCCTGCGCAATGTTCTCTGATTTATCATACCACTCCCGCGCTGCCCTGTCAATTGTCCGGCTGACTTTTCGGGATCCACCACCCGACCCCAAAGAAGGCGGCGGGGCTCTGCCCCGCACCCTGCTCAAGCCCCTTTTGGAAAAGGGTTTTAAAAATCTCCAAAACTTTCTCATCCGAAAGCCAGGGTAGCCCAATTCTTGTGCGGAAAGTCGTAAAAGTTAAATTTTTGGTAGTAAATTTTATATATTGCGGGGCATGAAGCATTGTATAAGAAAAATAAAATCAAACTTGTTTGGAGAATGGCATGTCAAAGGTAATGTATTCAAAAACCCTCAATTCCCTTGGCGAATATGATGTTGCGGTGCTCGGCGGCGGTCCGGCGGGCGTGTGCGCGGCAATTGAAGCGGCCCGATGCGGGCGGCGGGTGCTGCTTGTAGAGGCGACAGGCATGCTCGGCGGAATGGCAACCGCCGGACTGGTAGGCCCCTTTATGACCTGCTATGACCGCGACGGGGACGAGCAGGTAATAAAGGGGCTTTTTGATGAAATTGTCGACCGGGTGGTGGAGATGTCGGGCGCGGTCAGCCCCGATAAAACCGACTCTCCCAGCCGCTGGACCTCATATATAAAAAAATATCACCGGCGTGTGACCCCGTTTGATTCCTTCATCCTTCAGCTTGTGCTTGACAGGATGGTAAAAGAGGCCGGCGTACATACGTTTTTGTATACAAGGTATGTCGACAGCATTTGTACTGACGGCAAGATCGACAGCATTGTATTGGCGGCCCCGCAGGGGCTTGTCGCGGCGCGCGCCGGAGTTTATATCGACTGCACGGGGAATGCCGACGTGGCGGCGGCCTCGGGGGTGCCGACCTGGAAGGGGAGCGAGAAAGGCTATCCCCCGCAGCCCGCCACATTGTTCTTTGAGGTCGACAATGTCAACGACCGGAACTACATCGCAAGGCCTCCGCGGCCGGTCAAGGCCTACCAAAAGCCGCTTGCCGGCAGCTATAAAGTCAACCATGACCGCGTGTACGGGGTCGATGCCACAGACGCCCTGAGCATGACCGAGGCGCACATGAAGGGACGCGAGCAGGTGCTTGAATCATATGAGAAGCTGCTCGCGACCCCCGGCTTTGGTAACTGCCGGATAACCCAGATTGCCCCGGTCATAGGAGTCCGCGAGAGCAGGCATATTCAGGGGCTGTATATGCTGACTGTCAAAGATCTTGGCGAAGGCCGGATATTTGAGGATGCTATAGCCTGCTGCGGCTACGGAATGGATGTTCACAGCCGCGACGGGAAGATGAGCGGAGGCTTTCACGGCGAGGTGGCCAAGGTATACACGATACCCTATCGCTGCATGGTCCCGGTCGGCTGCTCGAATCTGCTTGTGGCCGGTAAAACCATATGCGCTGAGTCACAGGCGGCCGGCAGCTTTCGCATAATGCCGGGCTGCATGGCGCTCGGCCAGGCGGCGGGGGCCGCCGCGGCGCTTGCCTGCGAGGGCGGTATTTTGCCCGGGCAGGTTGACACCGCCCGTTTGCGTGAACTGCTGAAAAAGCACGGGGCGTATATTATCTAAGGGTCGGCATGGAAAACTTAATATAAAACGGTTCTGCCGAAAGAGGGGGTTTGATATGAAAACCAAAATAAGAGTGATTAGTTTTATACTTATGCTGGGACTTGTGGTATTGGCCCTGTCGGCGTGTACCAACAGCGGAGAGGGGGAGGAAACCACCACTGCCGGAACACAGCCCGGGGAGTCCAATACCGGTGGCGAGACCACCGCAAGGAACAGCCTGCCGCCCGGCCTCGACTTCGGGGGCGCCGAGGTCAAAATTCTTTACTGGAGTGACGCTAATAACGAAGAGTTCAACATCCCGGAGCAGACCGGCTCCCTTATATACGACGCTGTTTGGAAGCGTGACCTCAATGTTCAGCAGAGCCTTAACGTCAAATTCAACTGGAACGGTCAGCCCGGGAACAAATCCCAGCTCGCGAATTTCCAGCGCTATGTTCAGAACAGCGTGCAGGCGGGGGATAAAAACATCGAGATAATCGCGGTCCACAGCATGGTCATGGGGGCGCTTGCCGCCTCGGGGCTGATGCAGAACCTGCTCGACACCGAATACCTCGACTTTGAGATGCCCTGGTGGCCCGACGACCTTATCGAAAACTCGACGATTCGGGACCGGTTGTATTTTGCCTCGGGCGACATTTCGCTCAACACCCTGCTCGGGATGATAGGTCTGTTTTTCAACAAGGAAATGGTGCGGAATGATTATTATGCCTATGTCGACGCCGGGACGTGGACGCTTGACAGGATGCTTGCCGAGAGCGAGAATTTTTACCGCGACAACAACGGCAGCCAGTCCAAGGACAAAGACGACACATATGCGTATGTGACCTATTCGGGAATGATAAACCCCCTGTTTGTCGGGTCGGGAATCCGCTTTGTAACCAAGACCGCCGACGGGGATGTTGCGGTGTCCGAGACCTATGCCTCGGAAAAAACCCAGGGGCTGCTTCAGAAGGTCATATACAACCTTTACGATAAGAACGACTGGATTTACTTCCCGAATATCGACGATTGCACCGACGTGTTTGTCGCGGGAAGGTCGCTGTTTTATATGGCCTCTGTGCGCCTGACCCTTAATGCGCTGGTCGATGTCGAGGGACTTAAGTACGGAATTCTGCCCAATCCGAAATACAACGAGGAGCAGGAGTCCTATTACACCCTCATGGCGAACACATACTCGATGTACGGCATATGCGTGTCGGTTCTTGACACCGATATTCAGAGCGCGGTGATTGAGGCTATGGCAAGCGAAGGCTATTACGAGGTCACCCCGGCGGTGTTCGAGACGGCGCTGAAGGTGCGCTACTCGAATGACGACAACGACTCACGCATGTTTGACATACTAAGAGAGACTTCAATCTTTGAAATCGGCCTGATTTTCAGCGACCAGCTCGGCAAAATCCCGAGCACCGGGCTCTTCAGCCGCGTAGACAATCGCAGCTCTGATTGGATGTCCTATATGAAGTCTCAGGAAAAGAGCCTGAATAATTACCTCAGAATTCTGAACAGCTCATTTAGCAAATGAAAACAATAAAGGAGAAAAAACCATGAAAAGGCTTATTCCTGCAATACTTCTGGCAGTGATACTCTCAACCTGTCTCTATACGTTCCCGGGCATGGCGGTCGCCGAGGTGAGCGCATGGGACGGCACCCCGGGCACGGGAATTGCACAAGGTTCGGGCACCGAAGCCGACCCCTATGTCATTACAAAAGCCGCCGAGCTTGATTATATTGCAATGGCATGTATGAGCGGCGAGACCTTTGCCGGCAAATACATAAAGCTCGGCGTCAATATCGACTGGGGCGGCAGGGAATGGACCTCTATTGGCTATTCGACAAGTGCGGTGTTCAGCGGGTATTTTGACGGCAACGGTAAGACAATCTTCAATCTCACCTGCTCCGACGTGACGGTAGGCATCTTCGGCTATGCGACAAACGCAACTATCAAAAACCTCAATATCGATTATGCGACCTTTACGACCAACACCCGCTATGCCGGCGCAATTGTCGGACTGATGCGTGGCAGCGTGGTCTCGAACTGCTCAGCCGGCGAAAACACCAAAATCACCACTACAGACAGCATGGAAAACACCGCTCAGATAGGCGGCCTTTTCGGGCTGGTCAACAGCAGCTATATCGACAACTGTACGTTTTACGGCGAAGTGGTGGCGACCTCGATAACCGGAACGTCCTTTGTCGGGGGAATTGCCGGTGTTATAGGAAATGTTTCCGAGGTGAGTTACTGCATCAACTACGGTTCGGTATTGGTGACAAGCCCCAGCACTCAGGAAGGCAAATATGCCTTTGCCGGTGGGATTGCCGGCTGCATAGGCTCGAGCAGCGCGGTCGGCAGCATTAAAAACTGCATAAACAAGGGCACTGTCACGGCGATTGAATATGCCGGTGGCGTGCTCGGGCGGGTTCATGTGGCAGGCAGCAGCATGACCGACTGCTACAATGTCGGCGATGTTTCGGCAAACCAGGGCTTTGCCGGTGCGATTGTCGGGGAGGTAGCCTATAACTGCGAGATCTCAGGCTGCTATGGTCTGCCGTCAGGCTCTGCGCTCGACGCATGCGCGTCAATTGTCGATGGTGTGACGGTTGCGTCGGATGCGCTAAAACTCGGCACGACAGCCGAAATTGAGGCGCTTGAAGGATACAAGAACACCGAAAAATCGGTATCGGAGAACATTCCGGTGTTTGATGTTGTAGTCCCGACCGAGCCGGCTGAGACCACCACCGAGGCGGAAGAAACCACCACGGCGCCTCAGGATGAAACCACGGCCCCCAAAGACGAGACCCCAGCACCTCAGGATGAGACCACCACCTCGCCGACCGAAACCACCACAGCATCCCCCGGCGGCACCTCAGGCACTTCCGAGCCCAAGCAAGAAGGATGCAAAAGCGTACTCGGCGGCAGCGCCCTTGTGGCCGCGGCTTTTGTTACACTTGTTGTTATCAGAAAGAAAAAAGATAATCAGGTTTTATGAAAAAATCAGTTAAGCTGACGGCAATGCTGCTGTCCCTGCTTTTGGTTGTATTCTGCCTTAATGGATGCCAAAATACAGATACACCCGGCCGGGACAGCGGCACCGTCTCGGATGAAAATTCTGTCCCAAGTTTTACGGTTGATGTTTCCCAGTATACGATAATCCGGCCCGAAAAAGCCTCGGCGGCCTGTACTCAGGCGGCGGCAGAGCTCAAAAAGCAGATAGACGCCCTCACGGGCGGCAACATCGCCATACGCGATGACTGGGTTGCCGATACCTCTGCCATACCCGAGGATGCCTGCGAGATTCTCGTAGGCGCGACAAACAGGGCCGAGTCTAATGGCCTTGCCGCCGAGCTCTCCGGCATGAAATATGCGATACGGCTGAGCGGCTCCCGGATTGTCATCTCTGCCGTAAACGACCAGTTGCTCTTATATGCGGTCGACTATTTTGTCTCGGAATATGTAGCCCCGGGTGCTGGAGAGGGGACCTTCAGCCTGCCCGAGAATCTCAGCTACACAAGCGGCGAGCATAACTCGTTGCCGGTAGTGGTGTCGGGGACCCCCCAGTACCATATCGTATATCCGGTCGGCGCTAATCCCGCTATAAAGCCCGAGTATCTTAAGCTTAAGGACGAAATCGACAAGCTTGTCGGCAACCAGAGCCAGACAATAGGAACCGACCTCCTCTCAAAAGGAGGCAGCTACGACAGCAGCAAGCGAGAAATCCTGCTCGGCGACACCCGGCACGACGAGGTTGCCGAGGCAATGGAGCAGCTTGCCGCCGACGAGTACGGGATTTTTGCCATCGGCAACAAAATTGTCGTCTGCGGCAGGACGCGCAGCAGCGGCGTGCTTGCGATAGGAAAGTTTATTGAACTTTTAAAATCCTCCGTCACAAAGGACGGCGAGGGTAAGGTGAGCCTGAGCCTTGTCTACGAGCGCCCGCTGATTTTCAAGAATACAAGCTACAAAACCGACATTCCCGAATTTACCTCGGGCAGGTTATCGGGCGCTTATGACTGCGGGGACGGCGTGCTCGAGATGTATTACACCGGGGTATCTCCGGCCGATTATGATTCCTACTGTGAGGCGGCCGGAAAAGCCGGGTTTTCTCTGACCTATTCCCACACCGCTGCGTCTAATACATTCAGGACATATTCTGACGGCAAAACGCGGTTTTTTGCCTCGTATTCAGCCGGGAAGGGCGTGCTCAGAATCATAACCGAGGATGCCTCAATGACGCCGGCACCTGTCGAGGCGGCCACATATTCGGAGGTCTGCGCGCCCTCTGTCACACAGCTTGCCCTCTCCTACACCAAGGACAACACCAACGGCATGGGGTATGTAATACAGCTCTCGGACGGCAGCTTTATCATCTATGACGGCGGCTTTACCGCCGACGCCGAAAATATACTCAACACGCTCAGTGGGCTCACACCCCCCGGAACTACGCCATACGTCAGGGCATGGATACTGACGCATATGCACGGCGACCATTATCAGGCTTTCGTTGAGTTTGCAAACATCTATGCGTCACAGGTAAAGCTTGACTATGTCGTCCTCAACGTCGCCGACAAATACTACGATGTGGGTTACAACATTTATACAAACGGCAAGATCTCGTCGGCGCTGGTGAAACTGAAAGCCACAAGACTGCTCAAGGTCCACGCCGGAACTGTGCTTCGTTTTGCCGATGCTGAAATTGAAATCCTATGTACCCATGAGGAGCTTTACCCGGAGGTGCTCAACCTTGAATACACAAACGACACCTCAATTGTCAGCCACGTGAGCCTCGGCGGGCAGACAATCATCTTCCCGGGGGACATGCAGACGCTTGAGAGCAACATACTGGTCTCGATGTACGGCACATATCTCAAAAGCGATTTTGTGCAGATATCCCACCACGGCTCAATAAAGTACCCGGCGACACTGGAGTTTTATCAGACGGTCGACCCGACATGGGCCTTTTTCCCGGGCTCAAAGTCGCGTTATGCCGAGAATTCCGGCACTCCCGAAAACTCATACCTGATAAAAAGGCTGGGCGCCGGCAATATATTCGTAGCCGACTCTGGGAACAAGACCATATTGCTGCCGTTTGGCAAATAATATGGCGCTTAATTTGTCAGGCTGACTTCATACCCGCAAAAAAGCACCCGGTGAGGGTGCTTTTTTGCCCCCCGTTGCCATGCGGCAACGGGGGGCTTTCTGATTAATAATGTCTCATTATTTGTACCTTTACGGCTTCAAGCAGGGTTTTCCACGCTTCATTGTCGTAGTCTTCGCGTTTCTGGGACTTTAACCATTCTGTCAATTCAGTTAACCGGCTTGTCGTGTTGCTTTGGGAAACACTCTTGGGTTTTAAGTCATCATACATCTTTTCGTAAAACTTGATGAGCTGCTGATTTGTTGTTTCTCTGTTCCGGACAACCGCGACAAGTAAATTTGCCTTTGACAAATTTGCATCATTGGCTTCGTCGCTGACTCCCTCGCCGATTTTCATTTGCCTCAGTTCGCCGATTACGCTTTCAAGATAAGCGGTCGAAGCAGCTATTTATTACAAAAATACAATACATTGTCAAGTACAATGTTTTCGGTATAAACAAGTGATGCAAAATGAATCCGACCCGCCGCTCTTACCTCGGCTGAGCAAACCTACAAGACGGGGCGCCCAATATGCTTGACTTTTCATTGGCTTTGATTTATAATTTACATGAATATCCAGAAGAGCAGGCATTGTTTTAAAAAATCGTTGTCTCAACCCTCCTCTCAGCCGGTCTTGGCCTTCGGCGATTAATACCAAACCCATAAGTCAAGTGGAATCAGGCTATGTCGGCTCAATGGAAAATGCACCGGATAACGAAACCGAGAAAGCCCAAGGGGAGATAAAATGACGTTAAAATCAATCCGGATACTGTTCCGCGCTCTGACATTCATTATTCTTGCGGCTGCGCTTGGCTTCTGCACGCTGCTGCTTGCCTCCTGCGGCACTTCCAAACCGCCGTTGACCGACGGCAACCGAACCGGCGAAACTTCGGGCACGGACACGGACACAGACACGGACACGGGTGAAGCCCCCGGCACAGACGAAAGTCTGATCACAGCAAAGGACAGTGAAACCTGCGAGACCCCGCCCGATACAATTTTGAGAGTCGGAAGCTATAATATTAAAAACGGCTCACAGGTTAACCACAATTTTAAACTGATTGCCGATGATATAATTGAGATGAACCTTGACATAGTCGGTCTTCAGGAAGTTGACCAACTGACCAACCGAAACGGCAGAATCGACACCATGAAGAACCTGGGCCAGTTTACCGGCTACTATTACAAGTTCGCCAAAGCGATATCCTATCAGGGCGGCGAATACGGAGTGGGGATTCTCAGCCGCTACCCGATTGAATCCTTCGAGATAATTCGGCTTTACAGCGGCGGCAAGGAACAGCGTGTTCTCAGCCACGCCGTCATAAACATAAACGGTTTTCAAGTCGATTTCTTCAATACCCACCTCTCCTACGAATCCAGGGACATCCGCGACGAGCAGTTCAAGGCTGTCGCCCGAAAGCTCGCCGATTACCAATACTTCATCCTGACCGGCGACTTCAACACCTCCGACACCGCCGAATTTACTGTTATCGCAAAGTCATTTCTAGTCAACCCGAAAAAATATGTTACCTTTCCGGGTGGCAAATCCCACATCGACAACATCGTCCTCTCTGAAAATTGGGCCGTGATTGATTCCGGAACACTTGAAAAAGGCCACTCTGACCATTCGATGCTCTGGGCTGAGATAAAACTTCAAAAGTGAGAGAAAGTGTGCCTCGCCGCCCGAATATCCGGATATCGACTGTTCGATTCCGCACTCCCGTGGCAAACAGAAAAGCCCCATGCGCTGCACGGGGCTTTTCGATTGGAGGCGCCACCCGGAATCGAACCGGGGAATAAAGGTTTTGCAGACCTCTGCCTTACCGCTTGGCTATGGCGCCATTGACTTCAAACGGGCACGATTATTGGTCGCGCCCGTTGTCATTTGGAGCGGATTACGGGGATCGAACCCGCTACCTCGACCTTGGCAAGGTCGCGCTCTACCAAATGAGCTAAATCCGCACGGCACAAAGCCGATGGTGCCTCCGGTCGGAATCGAACCAACGACACAAGGATTTTCAGTCCTCTGCTCTACCAACTGAGCTACAGAGGCAAATTGGCGACCCGGATGGGGCTCGAACCCACGACCTCTAGCGTGACAGGCTAGCGTTCTAACCAACTGAACTACCGGGCCGTACTCGGCCGCCGGCCGCCGCCCTTTTGGGGCTGGTGGGAACAGCAGGGCTCGAACCTACGACCCCCTGCGTGTAAAGCAGGTGCTCTCCCAGCTGAGCTATGCTCCCAGACACGATTCTTGCCTGCTTTCCGTGTTGGCGACGGCTATCATTATATCACAGACATATTGCTTTGTCAACACCTTTTTTATTTTTTATGCACCCTCCGGGCTATGTGGAAAAGCTATTATAACAAAGCCAATCTGCGGATTTTAACACCATTCCGGCCGGTGCGGAAGCCGTTGATTATTCAGCCCAAAAGTCTGACGAAAGATAGCAGGCGGCTACATTTCGTTCTCCTCATATTCGGACTTTGCGGCGTTTATCAGGTCATACACGTGCTTGGCGTCGGCAATGTCGATGAAGGAGTTAAGCAGGCTGTTTGTGTATGCCACTCTGTCATAGCGCCTGCCATAAGGATACTCGGGGGCGTGTGCCGGGGTGACAAACACAATAGTCCCGCAGCCTGTTTTGCGGCGGCTGAGTATCAGCCTGACCTCGGTCAGCCGGCGATAGCTTATATCCCTGAAGCGGTTGACCCGCCCGGTAATGCAGAGCATCACCCTCATGTTGGTCACAGCATAATATATGTTCGGCTTGTTGATATAGAGCACAATTTTCTTGCCGAAAACGGTATAAAGCCACATCCAAAAAAAGAACAGGCCGAATACCGCCACAAAGCTGTTGAATCTGATGGTGTAGACAAGCCAGAAAATGATAAATCCGAATACGATAATGTTGAATATGCGTTCGGCCCCGCTCATGCGGCCCCCGACATGCTCGGGGGTCGGCTGGCCTGCCCAGAGCACCTTTTCGTTGTCGGCAAGATAGGCGGCAAGCGGGCTTTTCCAAATATCCGACCGGCCGCCCGTCTCACCGGCAAAGGTCGGGTTTCTGTCACCCGAGTCAAAAGCCCCTTCACCGATATCCCCAAAGCCTCTACCGGCGCCGGAGGCACTACCCGCCGTGGTCTCGTCTATGCCGGGCGTGGTTTCGGTCTGCCGGATAGTATTGGCCTCGGATGTTCCGTTGAGTTCCTCGACCGTGACGTCGAACAGCTTTGCAAGCAGGCCAAGTTCGGCCGGCTCCGGCAATTCTCTCCCGGATTCCCAGCCTATAACTGTTGCCGGCTTAACCTCAAGCATCCTGGCAACGCGCTCGACAGACATCTCGCGCTTTTCTCTGAGTTGCCTTATGTTCTCTCCTATATTGCTCTTCATTTGCTCACCATGCCGCCCTCGCGGGCAGATCGCGAAGTTGCCTATCCCCTGAATCCGGGGTTATAAGAAAAACTCGGCCATAATACCCATTTTGGCCGGTTTTTCAGAAATTTATCCCTTTATGCTACCTGCGCTTTTCAAGCTTCTCAAGTTTTTCGAGCACGTTGAGATAGCCGTCGCTGCCGTATTTGAGGCAGCGGTTGACCCGGCTGATGGTTGCGGTGCTGAGTCCGGTCTTCTGGGCGATTTCCGAATAAATGTGGTTTTCGTACAACATTTTTGCCGCCTGCATCCTCCGCGACATTTCCTGCAGTTCGGATACCGTGCACAGGTCCTCAAAAAAGTTATAGCACTCCTCAATCGTCTCAAGCGTAAGTATTGCCCTGAACAGGAAATCAAGCTTTTCGTCTCTGATCTTGTTCTTCATCTCGCCTCTCCTCGCCTGACATGCCGGCCAAAAGGCCGCTTATTTTTGCCGAGCTGGCAACCCCTTGTGTCTTGACTTATTTTAATACTTTTCCTGCTTAAAGTAAAGTGCTTTTTGTAATTTTCAGATAAGTCCGGCTCAGCCGGGCAGGTCCCCCTCTGCCGGGTCGAGGTCAAGCATGGGAATCAGTTTGTCGATATCTCCTGCTCCCATGATAACGACCTTATCCCCGGGCAGAAGATGGTTTACAAGAAAGGCGGCGGTTTTCTCCATGCTGTCCATATACTCTGCCTTGTCCCCGATTGCGGCGGCGAGTTTCTTTGAGCTCACTCCGTAGTCCTCCGATCCCCGCGCGGCATATATGTCTGTGACAAGGACGCGGTCGGCATACCCAAAGGCGGCGGCAAAGTCGTCAAACAGCGCGGCGGTTCGGCTGTATGTGTGGGGCTGGAAGACGCAGATAAGCTCGCCCCCCGTGCCCATATTTGCCAGACTTTCGAGCGAGGCGCGTATCTCGGTCGGATGGTGGGCGTAATCACTGAATATTACTGCCCCCTTCATTATGCCGACACGCTCAAGCCGCCGTTTTGCGCCGGTGAAGGCCTGCAGCCCCGCGGCAATTTTGTCGGCCCCGATTCCGCACAAATCGGCCACAGCCGCGGCTGCCAGCGCGTTGTAGACATTGTGTACGCCGGGCACCGACAGCGAGGCGCGGCAGAAGAAGGTGTCGTACTTCATCAGGTCAAAGCTGCAAAAGCCGTTTTCCCTCACTATATTGGCCGCCCGGAATACCGCGTCGGGGCTGTGGATTCCGAAGGTGATTGTATTCATTCTAGCGCGCGACACCACCTCGCGCACCTTCTCGTCGTCGGCGTTGGCCACAAGAAAGCCCTGTGGCGCGGCAATGCGGGCAAACTTCACGAAAGAGTCTTTTATCTGTTCAATACCCGAAAAATAATCGAGGTGCTCGGGTTCTATATTGAGTACAACCGCGATGTTGGGGTTGAAATCGAGGAAGGAGTCCATGTACTCGCAGGCCTCGAATATGAAATTTTCGGTCCCGCCGATGCGGTAGGCTCCGTTCATCGAGGTCATCTCGGCGCCAGACATGACGGTCGGGTCGGCGCCGGCCTCCATGAAGACCTGCGCGCACATGGTGGTGCAGGTGCTCTTTCCGTGCATGCCCGAGATGCCTATCCGGTTTTTGTACCCGGTCATGAGATACCCGAGGTAATCTGCCCGCGAAATAAGGGGCAGTTCCGCGGCGGCGGCCGCCGCGTATTCGGGGTTTTCGGGGGGGATGGCGACCGTGTAGACTATGACGTCGTAGCCGGCTATGTTTTCGGCGTCGTGCCGGTATTTTATTTCGATTCCTTCGTTCTCAAGCCGGCGGGTGAGCTCGCTTTCGGTTCGGTCCGAGCCGCCGGTGCGGTAGCTGGCAACATGGGTCAGGTGGGCCAGCGATGACATGTTTATCCCGCCGATCCCGATGAAAAAGACAGACTTGGCCTCCTTCATCCATTCACCGATGCGCCGGGGGCCGAAGTGCGTGTTTTCAGTCAGCATATGGGTTCCTTTCAGAGTCGCAATTTGGGCAGGCCTGTTTTTTCAGTATATGGACCGGGATAATTATCAGTTCTGATGATTTTATCCCAACCCCGAGAACCGGTGCGGCCAGAACCTGCCCGCAGCCCTCACCGGCAATTTTCAGTTTTCACAGAAAAGTTTACTTTTCTTTGAATAACCGTCACAATGATATTCTATACTAATACTCGTAGGTTGGTTATTTATGCAATGTCTGACACCGTCCCGTCGGGACCAATCATCTCACGGGCACAGCAAATTCGCAAGCCGCGATTCGACAGGAGGTAAGTATGCAGATTACGGACATCAAAGTAAGAAAGCTGTTTAGTGACGGCCCCATGAAGGCAATTGTATCGGTGACATTTGACAGCCAGCTTGCTGTACATGACATTAAGGTCATCCATGCGCGCGATAAGTACTTTATCGTCATGCCCAGCCGCAAGAATCCCGACGACACCTACCGGGATATCGTACATCCCATCAACTCCCAGTTCCGCTCGGTGCTTGAATCGGCCGTGATCGAAGCATATCAGGCCGAGCTGAAGAACGCCGAAGCCAAAGCAGAAGCCACAGCAGACACAGCCGACGCTGTTCCCAACACTCCGTCGGTTGTCTGATAAAATATGGCGGCACTCCCATCCGGGGAGTGCTTTTTTTTCGGGGGTTCTACCCCCGGACCCCCGCTTAAGGAACTTTTTTGAAAAAAAGTTCCTTAAGAATCTTCAAAAAACTTATAACCTTATATGATGCCGGATTATCAGTCACTCTAACCCGTGTGATGCGGTCGGTGAATACCGCCCTCAAAACTCGCCCCAGCTGAGAAGGATTTCGCCCCGCCTTATCTCTATTATTCCGAACGAGGCGTCGCGGTATCCCCCGGCAGAGCCGGGATTGAAAAGCCAAAGCGGCTTTTTTGTTTCCATATTCCCGAGCCGGGTTCCGGCGGGGATATACTCTTCGAATTTTTTATGCGTATGCCCGAAAAGCAGGATATCTGCGCCGGCCTCGGCCGCATGCCGCGCGGCGGGCTCAGTCCCCGCCTTGACCCGATATGCATGTCCGTGCATCATCATAATCCCGACGCCGTCAAGGTTTATAAGCCTTTCTTCGGGCGCACCGAAAAAACCGAAGACATCGCAGTTGCCGCGCACCGCAAGTACCGGCACATCCCCGGTGTCGCAGCGCGAGAGGTCGGCAAGTCCGTCCCCGAGAAAAAGGAGCATATCGGGCGGCGGTATCTGGCGGGAGAGCGCCGCCTTTATCCTATCCGGGCGGCCGTGTGTGTCTGACAAAACCAGAATTCTCATGGCTCAAAAGGCGGCGGCTCGATTACCTCACAGCCGGCCGGCAGGCAGAATCTCAGCGCGCCGGGTCTTGTGCTGACAGATAATTTATCACACTCGACCAGCTCGCCGTCAATACTGACACTCCGGACCCCGCAGAAGTCTACCTCAAGGCTTTTGCATTTTTTATACTCGACGATTTTGTCAATCCCCTTCTTTTGCAGGTAGGTCCCGTCCTTATATGAGCTAAGCAGCGATAGGAAGGTCAGCCTTGACACGTTTCTGATAAAGGCAACGTCGAGCAGGCCGTCTCTGATGCTCGCGTACGGGCCCGAATGGAACCCCCCGCCGCAATAGGCGCTGTTGCCGATGCAGACAAGAAGCAGGTCCTTTTTCTGAGTCTCTCCGCCGACAACAGATACACTCATCTTTACTCCGGGCTTGTTGATAAGCTCGATAAGGGCGCCCAGCAAATACGCCGCCTTGACGGGTACCATCGGATTGCGTTTGATGCGCAGCACTCTCTTTACCACCTCGGCGTCAAAGCCCGAGTTAAGCGTTGTGGTGGCAAGTTTCCGGTTATATTCTATGAGGTCAAGCCCGACAATGCGCCCCCCGACCTGAGCGGCGATGTCAAGAAAATGCTCGCGGCAGGTGAAGCTCCGGACAAAGTCGTTGCCGGTCCCGGTGGGTATGACCCCAACAGATGCGCCTGGGTATCCGGCAGCCCCGTTTGCCACCTCGTTTAAAGTGCCGTCCCCGCCGCAGGCGTAAAAGCGGAGCTCGCCGGAAGCTTCCCCACAGGTGCGCCTAATGTAGTCCTCGGCGTCGCCGATTCCTTTTGTATAATAGATTTCATAGTCCACACCCTGCCGGTCGCAGTATGCCCGGATGTCGCCGTCAATCGAGCGGAACAGCTTCCCTTTGCCGGCGGCGGGATTAATTAAAAAACAATGCTTCATTTGTACCTCTGCCGCAGTGCGGCCGCCCTTTCGTTGCCGGTTCGGTTCCGGAGAGCTCCGGCTGCTCTTAGCATCACTTTGCGTGCCGGATGTCCGGTATGCCTTATTTTATCATAAATTGTGAGAGTTGTCCATATATCAGATAGTTTTTCAGGAGGCGGCGCGCTTTTTGCGTTGCCTTTTGTCATTATTCGTGAATACTTCATATACTGTCGGTGACAGGCGAAAAATCCGGCAGAGTCGGGTTGGCTGCACGCCCTGCGGCGCGGTTTGTCAAGGCTAAGAAACGCAAAATCGGAGGTATATATGCAACTTGATAGAGATGCGGTTGAGCGTCTGCTCGGGATGAACGACACTCAGCTTAAATTCCTGATAAAAAAACTGGCCACCGAGGCCGGGCTCGATCTTTCTGCTTTTAATATAAGTTCAAATGACATCTCGTCGCTCAGGAACGCGCTTGCCAAGGCGTCTGATGAGGACATAGCAAAGGCGGCCGAGCAGCTTTCGCGGCTGAAGAAAAGGAGAGAAACCTGACATGGACGAAGCTAAAAATACCGACAGGGAAGAAAAAGGGGCCGAGGGGAATCTCGGCGGCATTTTGGACTCCATGCTAAAGAACCCCGAGCTGATACAGAAAATTTCAGGCGTGTTGTCGGGCCTGAACAACCAGGAAAGCCCGCCCGCAGACTCCCGGGCTGCTGAGAGCGGGGATGACGTAGAAATCCCGGCTTCATCGCCCGATACAGACGAGCTCTCGAAAAAGCTCTCGGCACTCCTTGAGAACAAGGAGCTCATGGCAGCCCTGCCGGGCATATTGTCGGGACTGAGGCCGCCGGGTCCGGCGGGTCATGGCGGACATCACCACGGACATCACGGACATCACCATAAACCCGGGGCCGATAAAAAAATAGCGCTGATGTGCGCACTCAAACCCTACCTGAGCGGGCGCCGGCGCGAAATGATCGATTACCTGATAAAGGTAAACAAGCTCAGCGACATCTTTCATTCCCTTACATGACCCGGCCGGCGCGGGACTGACGAAAGGAGATGACCGGAAAATGTATATAAGAGAACAGGGGCCGAAAGACAGTCCGGATATCAGGCTGCCCGACAATTACAGCGGTACCGCCTTCCGCGGCGGCATGAGGCACCCGCCAGAAGCAATTGCGCTGCCGCCCGGCCTTTTGTCCGACGAGGGCGCGAAATACTCAAAAGATATCCCTCCAAGACAGCCGCGCAGCTACATAAAGAAGGTGCCGCCCGAGCGGGACCTGCCGTCCGTGGAGCAACCCGGCACAGAGGACGTGAAAAAATCCTCCTTCCCGGATGCAGGTGAGGCAAGGCCGGTTCATGAGGAACCCGAACCGAGAGGAGATCTTGAGGTCGAACACAAGCCCTCGCACAGTGAGCAGGAGGGCCATCCGGTTGCGGCCTGTGAGAAGCCCAATCCCAAAAACCCGCTCAAGGGGCTTTTCTCCTCAATTGTGCCTCCGGGGTTCGGGAAGCACGGGGAAGGGGAGTTCGGTTTTGAGGAATTATTGCTGATCGGCCTTATCCTGCTGCTATCCCAGAGCGACGCCGACAACGATATCCTCCTTTTGCTTGCCCTCCTTTTGTTTTGCTAAATAATGCCTCCGCCCTGCCCGGTTGACAAACTCCGCCACGAATGATATACTTGACGCAAACAAATCAGGGGGGCGGAGGCCGGGAATGAAAAACAGGGTGGCGAAAATAATCCTTGAGATGTTGCGTCACCACATGAGCGCGTACGTGCTGGTGACGCTTATAAATATTATACTCATCTCGCAAGGGGCCGGCACAAACCTGTATTTTTCAGCCTTTTTACCCCGGTTTGTCACAACCTATGCATATTACCGTGCCGGAAATCTTTCATACCCCGCTGTTATACCGGCAGGCATTTTGACAGCCTTGCTTTTTCTTTCGCTCTTTGCGCTTTGCGTCGTGTTCTCATATCGGGCCGCCGGCTGGCTGCTCTGCGGTGCCGGCCTTGTCGCCGCCGATACTGCTGTTATTATATGGTGGTCTGTCTGGCTCAGGGATTCCGGATATATTCCCGAAATCCTCATCAACCTCTGGGTTATAATGGCACTCGTTGCCGGATATGTTGTGGCAATTTATCTGCAGGGGCGCCGCCCCCGAACCCACGCTTAGACCCTTTTTGAAAAAAGGGTCTAGGAACCCAAAAACTTTCAATGCGCGGGGCCTTGCCCCACACCCCACTTCAAAACCTTTCTGAACCATGAGCTTAAAAAGCAGCGCGGGCGATCATGGATCGCCCCCGGCCTATAAAACCGTGAAGGGGAACGGTTGACCGTTCCCCTTCACGGTTGTTTTTTACTGAATCGGCTCACCGTCAGGTGTGAAGAGCGGCAGCTTTTCAAGATAAATCAAATCGTCTCGGGTCTGAGCATCACCCTCGGCAAGTATTGTCATCCTGCCGCATACGATGCCGCCGGCATGCTTTACCAGCTCCTCAATCGCCCGCATCGACTCGCCGGTCGAGACAACATCATCGACCACAAGGATTTTCTTTCCCCGCATAAGCTCGGCGTCGGCCGTGTCAAGGTAGAGGGTCTGTTCCCGCGCAGTGGTTATCGAGCGGACCGTAACCTCAAACACCCCGGTCATATAGAGTTTGGGTGCCTTTCTTGCCAGAAAGTATTTTTGGTTCCCGGCCAGACGCGCCATCTCGTGGACCAGCGGTATGCCCTTTGCCTCGGCGGTGATCAGGTAATCATATTCGGGGGCGCGGGCAAGCAGCTCGCGCGCACAGGCTGTCGTCAGCTCGGGGTCGCCGAAGATGACAAAAGCGGCAATCGACAGCTTGTCGTTGAGCCGACATATGGGTAATGTGCGAGTGAGCCCCGCTACTTTAATGGTATAGCTTTTCATTATATTCAACCTCCGTCAAAAGCTGCAGCCCCAGACAAAGCGCCTGCGGTTGCGGTGCTTCAGTATTCCGCTCTGATTCTTATTGTCTCAAGGGTTGCCTCGGCCCCGGCTGCGAGCGAGTTAAAATCCAGCTTCCTTTCCTCGGCAAGCACCCGCTCAATCTGCGGGCGGGTTTTCGGATGCCGCGGCGTGAAAACCGTGCAGCAGTCTTCATACGGCAGGATCGAGGTGTCATATGTCCCGATCCTTCTGGCAAGCCTGATGATTTCCTCTTTGTCAAGCCCGATAAGCGGCCGGAAAACCGGCAGGCCGGCCACAGCGTCGGTGACCGCTATCGCCTGCAAAGTCTGGCTGGCCACCTGTCCGAGGCTCTCCCCGGTAATAAGCGCGCCGCAGTCCCGCGCGCGGGCAACTCTTGAGGCGATATGCATCATATACCGGCGGAGCAGCAGCGTGAAATACTCCTCGTTGCAGGTGCGTTTGAGCTCTTCCTGAATCCGCGTGAGCGATACAATGTGCAGGTCGATATCCCCCGCCCAGCGGGCAAGGATTCGGGTAAGCGCCATCACCTTTTCCTTCGCGCGTTCGCTGGTATAAGGGAAGGACTCAAAGTGCAGCGACTCTACCAAAACACCCCGCTTTGCCATCATCCAGCCGGCTACCGGCGAGTCGATACCCCCCGAGAGCAGCAGCAATCCCCGGCCGTTGCTGCCCACCGGCAGGCCGCCGGCTCCCGGGAGCTGTCCGGCATGGATATAGGCGCCAAACTCGCGAATCTCGACCCTGACTACCACCTCGGGTGTGTGGACGTCGACCGCAATACCCGGGCAGGCCGCATGAAGAGCCGTGCCGACCTGTTTTGCTATTTCAATTGAATTTAAGGGAAAGCTCTTGTCCGAGCGCTTGGCCTCGACCTTAAAACTCTTCTTCCCGGCAAGAAACTTCGGGATATATTCGACGGCCGTGTCGAGAATGCTGTCCATATCCTTTGCGGCGACCACCGCTCGGCAGACGGCTATAATCCCGAAAATCCGCTGCACCGCCTCATACACTCCGTCAAGGTCAGAGCTCTCGTCGATCGGTTCAATAAAAACCGTACTCTGGGCGCGGTATACCTTAAAATTCCCGTAATATCCGGCACACTCATTTATCCGCCGGCAGAGCATGTTCTCAAACCAGCCCCGGTTGGCGCCCTTGAGCACTATTTCTCCGTATTTGCACAAAATAACTTCTTTCATATCCTGTCTGATACTGTGCTTTTACTCGGGATTTCCGGTGGTGTCGCCGCTGTCTCGGGCACCGTCTTCGTTGTGATCGCCGTTGCCGGCACCCTCATCGGCGTCAGACTCCAGCAGCCCTGAGGCGACCTCAAGGTCCTCTTGGCGGACATAGATGTCTGTGCCGAACATTGAATACCCGGTGACCGTGCTTCCGATTCCTCTTTCCTTTATGAGGTAAGGAATCCCGGCACCCTCAAGTATGCTGCGGACCACAGCAAGCTCCGCATTGTCGTATACGGTGGTCAAAAACTCGAGTCCTTCGGGCGGCCTTTTGGGCTTGTCAAGTCCGAAAATATCCATATTATCTGTCCTTTCCGCGCCGGCTGTAACCGCGCTAATCCCTGTAATAATTCGGGAAGAGCCTCTCCCAGACCCTGCGGCAGGCAAAGGTATCGGCAATCGACGTGTGTGCCGTGCCCTCCCATTCAATGCCGAAGCATTCCATCGCGTCGCCAAGGCTTGCGTGCTGTATGTCGGGCCTGCACTCATGAATATAGCGCACGAACTCGTTTGCGCAGCAGCGCAGCTTCAGCTTCAACGCCTCGCGTTCCTGTTCGGTGGGGTAAATATATTTGATATGGCTGTAGTCGGTGGACACGCCGTAGGCAATCAGTACGTCTGCGTTGTCGAATATTTCCCTGATTCTCGGTGCTATTTCCTCAAGTGTCGGAGCGTTGAGAGTCATATCCGGGGTTATCCCGTGGATTTTCTCGGTCTTTTTCCACTTTTTTGTGTGTGTCGGGCGGATGAGGCTGTCCAGAATCACATCCCCGTGCCCGTTGACAACAGATATCGAAATAATCTCGTCGCGCTCGTAAAAACCGGTGAGCTCAAGGTCAAAGAAAAGCACCCGCGAACGCTCCATGTTGTAATGCGCATTCCGGTGTTGCTCGCCTTCGGCGCGACGGACCGCCAGCTCCTGATTGTAGCAGGACTCGCACAGCTTCTTGCGGTATCTTGCCGCCTTGCCGCACCGGGCGCACATGAGCGGCTGCCTTATCGCGGTTTTCTTGTCGAAAAAGAACAGAATGCTCTTGTCACTTCTGTAGGTATATGCCACAGGCTCCTCAATTACGTCGTAATGCAGCCTCTGGAGCCGTTCTTTTGTATAGTAACCGCAAGAAGCGGCGCGCTTGATGCTCATGCGGGGTATCCGGTTGCCGCTTGGCAGTGTAATGGTCTCTGCTTTGGCTTCGGGAAAGTACCAAAGTTCGGGCTGTGCCTCAACAACAGTCTCGGGGTCATAATAATAAACCACGCTGCCGTCCTCGTTTGTGCTGTATGCGACCGGGTCGCCGCTTGGCATCAGATGCATCTGATACAGCATGCCGCGGGTCAGGAATCCTTTTGCTTCTGCGTCTTTTTTCCGGATTTCGTTTATGGTCGCGCCCGAGCGCAGCCTGATAGCGGTATTCAATATATGCCTCCACGCGAAGAAACTACGACAATGCCCCGAAAAAGCCGCCCAAAAACGGCGGCAAACAGGCTTGAGGCTCTGTCGGTACACTTAAATATCCAAATTATTATATCACACAATTAAATACTATTCAATACCGGCGGTAAAAATTATAGCCCGCGGGCGGTCGGGAAAACCTGGCGAAAGCCGACCCCCCGCGTTTTTATGAAAGCACGCTCTTTGTCGCCCAGGCCGCAAGATATGTAAGAATGCCTGCAACAAGCGGTGAGCTGACCCATGAGATAGCGATGTTTCTGAGAATTTTGAAATTGACGTTTTTTGGACTTTTGACAAGCCCGGCTCCCACAATCGCGCCGATTAGGGCCTGAGAGATCGAAACCGGGATGCCCATAAATGTTCCCATCAGCACAATCGTCAAGGCCATTGCGATTATCACCAAAAAGCCTTCGATTTGCGAGAGCTGCGCGATGCTTGTGCCGACCGCCATCATGACCCGCTTTGAAAATGTGAGCACTCCGAGTGCTATAGCCAACCCGCCGATAGTAGCGGTGAGGCGGGCATCGGTCAGCAGGTTGGTCGTGACGCCGTCGTTAATATGGTCATAATAAAGCGCCGTGACATTGGCTGCGCTGTTCATCCCTATGCTGTATGAAGCAAAGGCTCCGGCAACAAGATACCCGATTTTAATCAGTTTGTCATATCCGGCAAGCTTTGTGAGCCTTGTAATCAAAAATTTATTCGCCAAAAAAACCAGCGCAAAGGATATTGCGGCGGCTCCTACGGGGTTTAAAATCCAGGTCAAAAAAAACTTACCGATCTGCGGGAGATTGACGGCAAGAACCTGTGGGTCGGTGTAATCGGCATGAAAAAGCCCCCATCCGATTATGGCGCCTGCTATTGACTGATTCGATGAAACCTTCATCTTCAAACAGGTCATTACGAACACGGTGAGCCCCGCGCAAAAAAAGATAATTGAGGCCTTAATTGCCGATTTGAGCGCCAGAGATGCTTCGGAGCCGTCCGAGACCGCGGCCTCGATTGCGTCGTCGGAGGCTATGACCTTATTGCTGACTGCAAGCTCGGATATGCTTGTCAAGTTATGGCTGCCCGAAATAAAGGCCCCCAGAATGACGAATATTGCAATGATTATTACGGCGGTTCGGTATTTTATGACCCTTGCTGCTACTGCGGTTCCGAAAGCGCTCGAAGCATCGTTGGTTCCGAGCGACCACCCCATGAATACTCCGGCAAGCAACAAAAGATATTTCATGGAGGGATTATGTCTCTCTTTCTACGAGCATGACCTGGATCTGGTCTGAAATATCTTCAATGATGTCGGATATCTGGCATATATCGCCGAGCAGGGTTCTGTAATAAACCTTCTCGCACAGCGTTATGTCGAGCTCGAATATCCGCTTGTGCAGCATATGCTCGATATTGTCGACCTTGCTTTCCTCACCGCGGATGTCGTCAAGTATTTTTCTGTCCCTGAAAATAACATTATATTCGTTGAGCAGCTTGTCAACCGCACTGTACATCAGGTCGAGCTGGCGTTTTGTGATTGAAATGATTTCAAGAATATCCGCGTTAAGCACTTTTGGAATTTCAATTTTCTCAAGATACACCTGCCGAGCGATTTCCTGACAGTGGTTTGCCACCTCGTCGGTGCTCACGACAAGCGAAATCAGCTCGGAGCGGGTTGCCGGCAAAAATGACTGGCTGAGCAGGTCGACGATATGCCGCAGTTCAAAGTCAGCCGCCTCCTCGTAGTTGTCGATGGCGGTTTTAAGTGACTGGAGCGCATTTCTGTCGGGAGAATCCTCCGAGAAAAGCAGCCTGAAAAATTCCTCGAATTTTTCAAAACAGCCCCTGACGTCGTTCTGATGGTCGGTAAAGCAACCGAGAACCTTTTGGTTTTTGGTTGAGAAAATGAACATATTACCCCCTCTCCTGCCGCTGGCGGCGGCCCGGTTGTTAATTTCCCCGTCTCAATCATTCCGGGAGCAGACGGGGACCTGTACGGGAAAAACGCTGTATTTGTCACAATATTTTTTCAATTCTCCCGATGTTATTATATCAAAAAGGCGGCACACTTGCAAGCCCTGCCCGGCCGATTGGCTCCTCCCTTAATATGGCCTTATCTGGTTTTTATTCCAAGCCGGCGTGCGGGACACAGCGATTATCCGGCTCCTGTAACGGCCAGCAAAAACATTCCCCCGCAGCAGGAACTTAAGGCAGGATGCTGCGGGGGGCTGAAGATATTGCATTGTCAAACAGGAGGAATGGAGAAAAGCACACAAATAGTCTAAATATATAGACTACAATTTCATTATAACACAATATGTTGTGGTTGTCAATATTTTTGTTATAACATCCGCCCGAGATGACGTTTTTTCGCAAAACCCTCTTGCAAACAAAGAGATGGTATGTTATAATATGAGGGCCGTAAAACACAGGGGTGTAGCTCAGCTGGTAGAGTCGCGGTCTCCAAAACCGTTGGTCGAGGGTTCGAGTCCTTCCGCCCCTGCCAGAAAAACTCCAACTTGACTGCAAGTTGGAGTTTTTGTGTTATATTCGCCCATTTTGCAGATTGTTGCTTCGGCCTGCAACAATTTTCCTCATGCCTCAACGTTTGGTTTATTGCTTTTTTAGACTTCGGGTGATATAATCTTAAGGAATACGCCCAAGGGGAACATACTCAATTTATGATAGAACAAAAGAAAAACAAAGAAAAGGGCAGGGCAATGAGGAGGGCAAGGCTGCTCTGGGACCTGCTTTGCGGCTCCAGAAGGTACTTTATAATTTGTATTGCCGCCTCCTTTATGGTCGCCTCCTGCGATATGCTCCTGCCTCAGATTATCAGGACGACGATTGACAGCGTTATCGGCGACAAGGAGACTGACGCTCCCGGGTTTTTATTGAGAATGATTGATCTTGCGGGCGGGGTGGACGCTCTGGCCTCGAAAATCTGGCTGATTGCCCTCTCGATTGTTGTTATCGCGGCGCTGCAGGCGCTTTTCAGATATGTGACAATCACAAGCAACACCCGCGGCGGGGAAGTCCTGCTCAAGGGCATGCGCGACCGGCTTTTTTCGCATATTCAAAGGCTGCCGTACTCCTGGCATATGAAAAACCAGACCGGCGACATAATCCAGCGCTGCACATCTGACGTAGATGTTATCAAGAACTTTGTTTCTGACCAGCTTACCTCGGTTTTCAGGATCATCATACTTATCGTCTTCTCGCTTTTCTGCATGTATTCCATGGACCTGCGGCTGGCTACGATCGCCGCCCTGTCGGTGCCGGTGATTGTCGGTTATTCGGCTTATTTTTACAGCAGAATGAGCAAGTCCTTCCTTGTTTGCGACGAACACGAGGGGGTTCTCTCTACCATTGCCCAGGAGAACCTGACCGGCGTGCGGGTGGTCCGCGCCTTCGGCCGTGAGGTTTTCGAGAAGGATCGTTTTGAGAAGCAGAACAACATATACACCGATGCCTGGCTGAAACTCTGCCGGCTGCTGACCGCCTACTGGTCGTCGGGAGACCTGCTCTCGGGGCTGCAGGTGGCTTTGGTCTTTGTTTTCGGCACGATATTTTGTATTCGGGGGACACTGACCGAGGGCGAGCTTATAGCCTTTATCTCGTATAGCTACATACTGATGTGGCCGGTGCGCCGGCTCGGGCGGATGATTGCCGAGATGAGCAAGGCCGGCGTCTCGATTGACCGTATCGCCCACATACTCGACTCCCCGCAGGAAACCGACAAACCCGGCGCGCTCTGTCCGGACATGAGGGCCGACATAGAGTTCTCGCACGTCACTTTCGCCTATGAGGAGGGCAAGGAAGTCCTCTCGGACGTCTCCTTTAAAATCCCGAAAGGGACGGTGTTCGGGATACTCGGGGCAACCGGATCGGGGAAAAGCACGCTCGTTCACCTTTTGTGCCGGCTCTATGACCTGCCGCCTGAAAACGGGAAAATCACAATCGGGGGCGTGGATATTGCCGACATCAAGGCCTCATGGCTGAGAAAAAACATCGGGATCGTGCTTCAGGAGCCCTTTTTGTTCTCCCGCACCTTGGGCGAGAATGTAAAGATCGCCGCCTCAAACTGCACCGACGAGCAGCTCGAGGAGGCGGCGGCGACCGCCTGCCTTGATACGACCGTCAAAAGCTTTACCCAGGGTTGGGACACGCTGGTGGGAGAGCGGGGGGTCACGCTCTCGGGCGGGCAGAAGCAGCGGGTGGCGATAGCCCGGATGCTCCTGAAAAACTCGCCGGTAATGATCCTCGACGACTCGCTCTCGGCGGTGGACACAGAAACCGACGAAAAAATCCGCAATGCGCTAAAAAAACGCTTCGGAGATGCCACAGTTATACTTATCTCCCACCGCATTACCACCCTCATGCTGGCGAATCAAATTATTGTGCTCGACAAGGGCAGGATTGTCGAGTCGGGAACCCACGAGCAGCTGATCGAGCAGAATGGCATCTACAAGAAGATTTATGACCTGCAAATGAAGATGGAGGAGGCTGAGATAGATGCCTGAACTATCCGAACATCAAGACAGCTTTAAGCCCCTTCCGTATTTCGGGCTTAACAAGCTGTTGCCCTACATAAAGCGCCACAGCACCACGATGATCCTGATGGTGGTGTTTGCGGCGGCGGGAATAGCTATGGATACCATTACGCCGCTGTTCCAGCGGTATGCCATCAACAATTTCATAGCCAAGTCCACGCTTGACGGCTTCGGGCTGTTTGTGGTGTTGTTCTGCGGTGCACTTGTGCTGCAGGTTGTCTTCAACTTCATCTCGCTTTACAGCGCCTGCCACATCGAGCTCTGTGTCGGGCGGGACATGAGAAGAGACTGCTTCAACCACCTGCAGACCCTCTCGCTTTCATACTTCAACCGCAACAGCGTAGGCTACATTCACTCCCGCCTGATGAGCGACACCTCGCGGATTTCCGCGGTGGTATCCTGGAGTCTGGCCGACGGCGTCTGGAATATCAGCTATCTGATTTTTGCCAGCATCATAATGCTCAGGCTCAACGCAAAACTCGCGCTCTGCGTTTTGGTGATAATTCCCTTTGTCGCGGTTTTCTCGGCCTTTTTTCAGAGAAAACTGCTGCATCTGAACCGCAAAATCAGGGAGACAAACTCAAAAATCACCGCGGGATTCAACGAGGGCATTACCGGCGCCAAAACCACCAAGACCCTTGTCACCGAAGAAAAAATGGAGCGGGAATTCAGCTCGCTTACCCGGGAAATGAAAGAACTCGGAATACGCGCCGCCCGGGTGCGCTCGCTCTTTGTGTCGGTTATAACCTTCTCGGCTAACGTGGCGCTTGCGCTGGTGCTCTGGCGCGGCGGGATAATCACCATGGAGCAGCTCTTTGAAATCGGCACCCTTTCAGTGTTCATGACCTATGCGATAAACATGATGGAGCCGATACAGTGGTTTGTAAACGCCATAGCCCAGCTTGTCAACGCGCAGGTCAACATTGAGCGGTTCAGCCGGCTGATGGAGACAAAGCCCGATGTCTGCGATACCCCCGAGGTTATAGAAAAATACGGCGACACCTTCAGCCCCCGGCGCGAGAACTGGGAGCCGCTGTACGGCGACATCGAGTTTTGCGATGTGAGTTTCAAGTATCCCGACGGGGACGAGTATGTACTTGAGCGCTTCAATCTTAAAGTGAAAAAAGGTACGAAAGTAGCTATCGTAGGCGAAACCGGTGCAGGGAAGAGCACTCTTATCAATCTCCTCTGCCGCTTTTACGAGCCGACCGAGGGGAAGATTCTCATAGACGGGCGGGATGTGCGTGAGCGCTCGCTGCTCTGGCTGCACAGCAATATAGGTTATGTGTTGCAGACCCCGCACCTCTTTTCGGGTACTATTGCCGAGAACCTGCGCTACGGCAAGCCCGACGCCACCGACGAGGAGCTTTGGCGCGCCCTCGGGAGCGTTTCTGCCGACGGGATAGTGCGGCGCATGGAGCACGGGCTTGACAGCAAGGTCGGAGAGGGAGGCGACCTGCTCTCTACCGGCGAAAAGCAGCTCATCTCCTTTGCCCGGGCCCTTCTCACCGACCCGCGCATATTCGTGCTCGACGAGGCGACCTCCTCGGTCGACACCATGACCGAAGGGCTGATACAGCGGGCTATTGAAAAGGTAATGGAAGGCAGGACCTCCTTCATTGTGGCGCACCGGCTCTCAACCATCCGCCGCGCCGATATTATCCTTGTGTTCAAGGACGGTAAAATAATCGAGAGCGGTACCCACGCCGAGCTGATAGCCAAACGCGGCGCCTACTACAACCTCTATACCCGCCAGTTCCAGGAGGAATCGGTCATGGATGTCATGGGCGGCAGTAGCGAGACCGTGAAGGTATAGAGGAAGGGGGTTCTCAGGGCGGAAACCATAGGTTTCCCCTGAGCGTGTTTCTTTGCACGGCCAAAGAAATGAACAAGAAATTAATGGCATGAAAAATTAACCGGTGTGCGGGGCTTTGCCCCGCACACCGATTGTGCATCAAAAACCTATTATATCTCCGGAATAACTACCTCAACCTCGCGCCCGAGTTTGGTCGACTTCGCAATGGCGTCGATAATGGCCTGATTGTAGAGAATCTGCTCGCTGGGTATCGGCGCCGGAGTGTTGTTTTTAATCGCGTCGAGGAAGGTGCGGATTTTCAGCTCAAATAGGCTCTTCTTCATGGGGATAATCGGAATTTCGGTCTCAACCTGCTGTCCGCACACCTCGCGATAAATCTTCATCGGCCCGCCCACCGTGCCGTTCCAGCACTCGGTCGAGGGGATACGCAGACCTCCCTTTGTACCGAGAATGAGCGTGTCTCCCGAGGTGTCCATGTTCATGGCCCACGAGATTCTGAAGTCAAGTATAATATCGCCCTCAAGCCTGATGAAAGCGGCCGCAAAGTCGTCGACCCCGAATATCTTTGCATGCTCGGCGCGTTTGTCGGCCCTGTATCCGCTGTAGTTCGGGTCCTTGCCGAAGAAGCTTGAGGTGTAGCCGGTGACGGTCAGCGGTTTGGGATAGCCTATGGCGTTGAGCACCATGTCGAGCGAGTAGCAGCCGATGTCGCCCAGCGCCCCGATTCCGGCGGTATTCGGGTCAATAAAGGTGGTTCCGAAAGGGGTCGGGATGCCGCGACGGCGCCCGCCGCCGGTCTGGATGTAGTAAACACGGCCGAGCTCGCCCGACTCGACAATCTTTTTGATCATCTTCATGTTCTCGTCAAAGCGGGGCTGGAAGCCGTGGGTGAGTATTTTGCCGCTTTTTTTCTCTGCCCTGACCACCTCGATAGCTTCATCAAGCGTGACAGTGAAGGGCTTCTCGAGCAGCACGTTTACTCCCTTTTCAAGTGCGTAGATTGCCGGGGCGGCGTGCTGGCGGTTATATGTGCAGATGCTGACCGCGTCGAGCTTTAGCGACTTGTCGTCCAGCATTTCCTTGTGGGAGGCATAGTCGGTTTTTACTCGCTCAATTCCGTGTTTTTTGAAGAATGCGGCGGCCTTGCCGGGGATGAGGTCGGCTCCCGCTACAATTTCCACGTCGGGCTGGGCGAGGTAAGCCTTGATGTGCGCGTCGGCAATCCATCCGCAGCCGATAATGCCGACTCTGAGCTTTCTGTCCGCGCTGATTTTCTCGACGGTCTGGTCTTCTTTAAAGGCGTTGAGTATGGCGTCGTCTTTTCCCATTTTTATAGCCCCCCTTTTATTTATTAATTGTCTTTAAGAAATCAATGCTTACTTTGATGCACTCAAGCGGCGTGAGCCCCATGCTCGGGCTGTCCTGCTCGACCACAACCCACTCGCAGCCGGCGTCGCGCGCCGCCTCAAGTATGGCCGGCATATCCTGAAGCCCCTTGCCGAGCGGCCGGTACTCAAAGTTCTTCGGGCGCATCGGCGCCTTGTTTTCGACGCCTATGAGCTCATAAGCCGCGCCCGAGCGGTCTCCCCAGAAATCCTTGAGGTGCACTAACGGAGCGCGCCCCGAATACTTCCTGATGTAGGCCGCCGGGTCCTCGCCGCCCACATTAACCCAGCAGGTGTCAAGCTGGGTACCGAACAGGTCGGCGGGGATTGTCTCGTACATAATGTCAAGCCCGTATTTGCCGTCAATTTTGATAAACTCAAAATCATGGTTGTGATAAAGCAGCCTGATGCCGAGCGCCTTCGCCGCCTTTCCGATTGTTTCAATGAACCCGAGCACATACGGGAAGTTGGGCGTGCCGGGGCGCTGCGGCTCCTTGAGGTGGGGAATCGCCACATACTTGCAGCCTATCTCGACATATTGCGAGAGCACACCGACCGGGTCCTCCAGCAGGTCGTAATACGAGACATGCGCCGAGATCGGCTCAAGTCCGACTTCCCTGCACATCGTCTTGACAGCCCCCGGTGTGTTGCCGTACAGCCCGGCAAACTCCACGCCGTCATATCCCATTTCCTTGATTTTTTCAAGCGTTCCGCGCAAATCCTTTTCCGCGTCCCAGCGCACCGAATAAAGCTGAACAGCTACCGGAAATGACATGATACCGCCTCTCCTTTCAGGTTTTGTTGCGTCCTTTCGGCCGGCGTACACCACCGACTATTAACCTTAATTATAAATTATCCCAAAGACCAATTCAAGACATCTGATGACATTAATAAGACAAATATTGCTATGCTGGTTATTCCCCGACAACTTCAAAGCCTACCGGGTTTCCGGGGAGCCTGCGGCAGAGCTTTACCGTGCAGGTAAAGAGCTGCTCGGGGGGCGGCGTTCTGCCGTTGTAGGACATGTAAAAATATCCGTCGCCGAGCGAGCACATTCCGGTCTGGCCGCAGGGGTAGGTTATCCCCCAAATGCCGCTTTTCTCATGGAACACGCCTTCGGGCTTGAGCGAGAGCAGAAGCCCGCGCTCGCCGTCTCTGTCTTTAAGTTCACCCTCGCGCGGCGGCACCGAGCCGTCGATTATGAACATGGGATAGTTGGGGAATTCGGGCTTCTTCCCGACATAAACCGCTGCATACCAGTCGCCGGTGTAGGCGTCATATTCAAGATTCTGAATTCCCCAGGAGGTGTTTCCGGTAAACAGGAAATACTTGTTATCGGCTTCCGGTCCCGAGTGGTGCGGGAAGCCCTGCACAAGCGGCTGTTCGTATTTTTCGAAGGTGCGCCAGTCGTACTGCAGAATAATCTGATGGTCGTTGCCGACACGGTTCGGCTCGCCGTAAATCCCGTATGCGACCATTAGCATTTTTGGGCTGTCCTTTGCCGTGCCGAATACCGGACCGAAGGAAATGCCGTCGATTCCCGAGCAGCCGTAACGGTGGGGCAGGCCGTTCGGGTCGGCTGAACTATAATCGCGGACAACCTCGCCGAGATAAACTGCCGTCATTATGCCGTCGCGTTCGGCGTCCATGCCAACACGGTCGATTTTGTCCACGTCAAATATTGCCACATAAAAGGAGTCCTCCTCGGCGATAGTGACGCCGGTTCTTTTCATGACGCCCCTGCCTATGGAGTCGTGTTTCAGCTCAAGCGAGCCGTATACCCTACGGTCGGCGTCGTTGAAGGCCAGGCAACCGAGGTGGCCGTAAAGTCCGGTAACCGTGCCGACAACCCTGCCATTGAGGTCGGCTTTTACCAGCACGGTTGTGTACGAAAAGTATATATACTTCCTTTCACAATCAACCGCAATTCCTTGAACATGTCCGTTTGTCCATGCCCCGCCGTCGATTTCCCGCGGTAAATTCATCGGTTTTTTCATTTTTGTCGTTTCTCCGGTAAAATATAATATAATCGGAATATATTATACCAGAAACCTGAAAAAATAAAAGGGTCCCCGCAAAAAAAAACCGTTTTTCAAACGAGAAGAGCGGACCCGTCCGGGTCCGCTCTTCTCGCTTTACCGTGCCCCCTCAGCCCTCATAAACCTTGTCGACAGTGAGTGAGGCGATTGCCGCCTGATCAAAATAATCAAGAGGATTGACCTGCACCCCGTTTACTGTCATTTCGAGGTGCAGATGAGGTCCCTGGGCAACCTCAACCATCGCGCTCTCGCCCACAAAGGCGATAAGCTGCCCGGCGCGCACGGACACCCCCTCGGCTATCCCCTCGGCCGGGGTCTCACCGAGGTTGCGATAAATCGTGTAGGTGTCCTCGCCGTGCTTGATGGAGATGCAGTAGCCCATTTTCACGTCCTCCCAGATCTGGGACACCACCCCGTCGGCCGCGGCGTAAACCGGCGCGTTAGCCTCGGTGGCGATGTCGACGCCGAGATGAACCCTGTAGTCCCGCATGGTTATCGACCAGACCTGCAGGTTTTCGTCATGGTATGCAACAAGTGTGCCGCTGCAGGGAAGCGACAGCGTTACCACATCATCACCCGCATTGGCGGCGTTTGTATCAGGCGGATTGTCCACAGGCCCCACGGTGGTCTCGGGCGGGTTTGTAACCGGCGCGGTGGTTTCGGGTGTTCTGGTAGTCTCCTGTGTCTCGGTGTATGAGGAGGTTATCTCGTCGGTCTCGGTTTCCGATACCTTCTTTTTTGCCCTGTTTGCGGCAACAGTTATCGCGATGATGACGGCGAGCGCCACAAGCAGTGTGATGGCGGTGATGTAAACGACACGGTTGGGCTTGAATTTTTTGAAGATGCCTTTTGATTTGTTGTTCTCCATTGTTATTGCTCCTTTTGAGGTTTTCATCTATATTTTTGCCTATTGGGGACTGTTTATTCAAATAATGTAAAAATAATCCGGATTTTTCGGTTTTGCCGACCTGAAGCAAAAAAGCCCGCCGGCAAAAACCTGCGGGCAGGACAAATTTCACCTTGTTGCTTGTAATCAGGGGGCGTCTGATGTATAATAATGCTGTCAATTACTGCCCGCGCCTGCGGGCGGCACGGAGAGTTTATATGAAACACATTGATATAGCAGAGCTGCTCGGCGCGCCCGGGAAGTATTACGACAAGGATGTCACGGTCTGCGGCTGGGTTCGGAACCTGCGGGATTCGAGTAATGTCCGCTTTCTCGCCGTCAATGACGGCACCTCGCTGGCCCCGATTCAGGTTGTAATCGATAAAACCCGGCTTGCCCCCGAGGCATATGAGGCGATAAACAGTATCGGCTGCTCGCTCATGGTTAAAGGGAAAGCAGTGATTCCGGGCGGCGGCAAGGAAAAAATCGAAATCAGCGCCGATTCGCTGACCCTGCTCGGCGCCTGCCCTGCCGACGAATACCCGATTCAGCCCAAGCGCCACACCATGGAGTTTCTGCGCACCCTGCCCCACCTGCGCGTGAGGACCAACATATTCAACGCCATGCTGCGGGTGCGTTCCGAGCTCTCGGCGGCAATTCATAAATACTTTGGCGACCGTGGGTATGTCTACATCCACACTCCGATAATTACCGGCAGCGACTGCGAGGGCGCCGGCGAGATGTTCAGGGTGACCACTCAGCCCTGGGATGCTGCCTATGATTCTGCCGAGGCCTACTTTGCCGACGATTTCTTCGGCAGAAAAGCCGGGCTGACGGTATCGGGTCAGCTTGAGGGCGAGGTTGCGGCTATGGCGATGGGGAAAATCTACACCTTCGGCCCTACCTTCCGCGCCGAGCACTCCTTCACGCCGCGTCACGCCGCCGAGTTCTGGCAGGTCGAGCCCGAGGTGGCCTTCGCCGAGCTTGAAGATATAATCGAGATTGCCGAGGAGATGATTAAGTTCATTATCGCGCGGGTCATGGAGAGATGTCCCGCCGAAATGGCGTTCTTTGATAAATTTGTCCAGCGCGGCTTAGTCGAAAAGCTCAACAATGTGGTGAATAACAAATTCGATATCATCACCTACACCGACGCGATTGAAATTCTGAAGAAGTCGGGGCGTAAATTTAATTATCCCGTCGAGTGGGGGCTTGACCTGCAGACCGAACACGAAAGGTATATCACCGAGGAAGTCTGCGGCCGCCCGGTGTTCATTACCCACTATCCGAAGCAAATAAAGGCCTTCTACATGAAGCAAAACCCCGACCGGAAGACCGTCGCCGCAACCGACCTTCTGGTGCCGGGCGTGGGCGAGATTATCGGCTGCAGCGAGCGCGAGTCCGACTATGATAAACTTCTCGCCGCCATGACCGAGCGGAAAATGAAAATCGAGGAGTATAAACATTACCTTGACCTGCGGAGGTTCGGCAGCGTGCCGCACAGCGGATTCGGTCTGGGACTTGAGCGCATGCTTATGTATATCACCGGTATCGAAAATATCCGCGACGTAATTCTCTATCCGCGAACCGCCAAGGACCTGAAATGATTCGGGCTCTGCCCTGCTTTTTGTGCAGGGCAGAGCCCCCTCACCCCTACTTTTAGGGCTTTTTGACTTGAGCGGAGGTTTGGGGGCGGAGCCCCAAAAGAAAAGCGTGATTTTGGAGTGGAGCTCCCGGCGATACAAAAAAAGGAAAGAAAATCCCGCTTCCGGTTGACAGCATTTGTCCGGGAGTGATATAATTAATTGGCAAAAGTATAAAGAAAACCGAAAGGAAAAGACAATGGCATCCGAAATCGAATTTTTTGATGTCCGCGAGGAGCCCTTTGAAATATACGGGTTGCTTGAGCCCAAGGCCGGCCTCGTATTCAGAAGGTTGCCCGACTCACTTGGCACAAGCCCCAACAAAAACGTAAAGATGAACTATCTGTGCCCTGCCGGCGGACGGGTGAGGTTTTCGGCCTGCACAGGGCAGGTTGCAATCAAAGTGACGCTGCCGGATATCAGGGAATACGACCACATGCCCTCGACAAACATCTTCGGGTTTGACCTGTATATCGACACCGAGGGCGACAGCCGGTTTTACCGCTCCTTCAGGCCGGGCAAGCCTGCCACCGAATATGAAGCGGTTCTGAAACTTCCAGACAGCAGGCTGCGGTATTTTACTATCAATTTCCCGTCCTACAATCCGGTAAGCAGTCTTTATGTGGGGCTGGACGCGGGAGTGAAGCCGGGTCCCGGGTTGAAGTACCGCTCGCCTCTGCCGGTTGTGTATTATGGCAGCTCTATAACCCAAGGAGCCTGCGCCTCACACCCCGGCAACACATATCCAGCGATTATCAGCCGGAGGATGAACCTTGACTACCTGAATTTCGGTTTTTCGGGCGGCGCACTCGGTGAGGAGGAGATTGCGAGGTATCTGGCGTCGCTCGATATGCTGGCCTTTGTTTCGGATTACGACCACAACGCGCCGGACGCCGGGCATCTTGCCAGCACGCATTTTCGACTCTACAGCATCATCCGGGAACGACACCCCGATATCCCGTACATCATGCTCTCGCGCCCCGGTTTCACCTATAATATCAGCGACAGTATAGCCCGGCGCGACGTGATAATAGATTCCTTCAGACGCGCCCGTGAGCTGGGCGATAAAAATGTTTATTACATTGACGGCGAGGGCATATTCCGCGGGCCGGATGAGGATCTATGCACTGTCGACGGGACCCACCCGACCGACGTCGGTTTTCTCAAAATCGCCGACGCCCTCCACCGGATCCTGGTCCGTGCCCTGAGAAATTGCAATTTCTAAGTTCCGGTCCGGATTGCCATCACACAGTTAAATCAAGCGAGGAGTAAGTCATGAGCGCTGAGGACATAAAAAAAGAAGCCTATGTCGAGGTAGACCGCAACATGCTGGTCGAGACCACCATAAAGGAGCCTGATGTTGTCTTTTACGATGTGAGAAAGCCCCCGTTTGAGCTCTACGGGTTTTACGACCCGTACGGGCAGGAGCTCTTCCGTCGGCTGCCGCAGGAGGTCGCCGAGGCGACCAGCCCGTCGGTTGCAAGGCTGGCGCGCGAGTCGACCGGAGGCCGAGTCCGCTTTTCAACAGACTCGGCCTATATTGCAATCAAGGTTGAGCTGGGGCCATATAGGCGCAGCTCACATATGTCGCTCTGCAACACCGCCGGATTTGACCTTTACGAAGATACCGCTACCGACAGCCGGTTCATAAAGCCCTTTCTGCCGCCCTATAATTTTGAGAATGACTACGAGCAGATAATTCAGCTCGGCTCACGCAAAATGCGCAGCTTCACCATAAATTTCCCGGTTCACGCGCCGGTAAAGAACCTTTATATCGGCCTGCAGGCCGACGCCGCGCTCGGCAAGGGTAAAAAACACTCAAACAGCGAGCCTGTTGTCTTCTATGGCAGCTCTATCGTGCACGGCACCGCCGCCTCGCGCCCGGGGCTGACTTACGAGAATATCATCTCGCGCAGGCTTAATCTTGATTATATCAACCTCGGCTTTTCAGGCAATGCCAAGGGGGAACCGGTACTTATCGAGTATATCTCGAGGCTTAAAATGTCGATTTTTGTCTGCGACTACGACCACAACGCACCTGATGTCGAGTTTTTGCGCGCCACGCACCAGAATGTCTACGATATTTTCCGGAAAAAGCAGCCCGACACGCCGTTTATTATGATTTCGCGGCCGAATGTGGCTACCAACCCGAATCAGTTTGCCGAGCGGCGCGACGTGATAATCGACACCTACCGCCACGCCCTCTCGCTCGGGGACAAAAACGTGTATTACATTGACGGTGAGTCCTTTTTCCTCGGCAAATATGAGAACGAGTGCACAATGGATGGCGTGCATCCCAACGACCTCGGCTTTACGCTTATGGCCGACGGTATTGAGAGCACAATCCGGCGCATTCTCGGCAGGGACTGTATATGAGGGCGGCCGAGTCTGCCGATGCCTCGGCGCTTGCATATCTCGGAGATGCGGTAATCGAACTCTGGGTGCGGGAGCGGCTGGTCAGAGCCGGTGTGTGCGGCCCGCGCGAGCTTCATGAGCAGGCAAAGGGATATGTCACGGCCCCCGCGCAGGCTGCAGCGATGAAGCGGATACTCCCTTTGCTTGATGATGAGGAGAATATGGTGTTTCACCGCGGGCGGAATACCGGACATACAAGCCTGCCGAAGAACTCCACCGCCGCTGAATACCGCGCGGCGTCTGGTATGGAAGCGCTTTTCGGCTGGCTGTACCTTTCGGGGCGCGATGAAAGGATTGCAGAGCTGCTTGAAACCGGTTATAAAATACAAAATACGGTACACACCTGAGTTTTAACAAATATTTAAGCCGCGGGCAGCATAGCCCGCGGCTGTCATTGTATGTTTGAGAGTTTTTTTATTCTTAGGAAGTTTTTGGGATTCTCAAGGAACTTTTTTTCAAAAAAGCTTCTTGAGCGGGGGTTCGGGGGCGGCGCCACGCAACCGGGGTGTGGGGCGGAGCCCCACATAATTAATGTTGCGTTTGGTCGGGCAGGGGATTGTTCTGTCCGGAGATTTCGGAATCGCTGCCGCCCAGAGCAAGCTGCTCGGCGTCGCGCCGGGCTTTTTCGCGGTTTGCCTCGGCCCGCTTGCGCTTCTTCTCGTCGGCGATTGCCTCGAGCTCCTCGAACGTCGGGTCGCCCTCCATAGCGCATTTGAACTGGTCGGCATCCATGACCTC
Organism: Clostridiales bacterium; assembly: GCA_012727435.1. Taxonomy (GTDB): domain Bacteria; phylum Bacillota; class Clostridia; order Oscillospirales; family CAG-272; genus UMGS1002. The sequence continues at coordinate 346,146 of JAAYHB010000021.1, forward strand.
GTTTTTAATGAGGAATTCGGCTATGAATTTGAGCTTTTCGATATTTTCGGTCAAGAGTTTTTTAGCGCGCTCGTAAGCTTCGGTGATAATGCGGTGGATTTCAGCATCAATTTTCGAGGCGACGGCTTCGGAGATGCTGTTGGTGTCGACAAACGACTTGCCGAGGAAGACCTCGCCGTGGGTGTTTGAATAATTTATCGGCCCGATGATGTCGCTCATGCCGAGCTGTGTCACCATCCGGCGCGCTATATCGGTAGCCTTTTCTATGTCGTTTGCGGCGCCGCCCGAGAAGTTGCCGAACATGATTTCCTCGGCCGCCCTGCCGCCGAGCAATTCGCAGATGCGCTCGTGCAGCTCATCGCGGTATACGCTGAACCGGTCCTCTTCGGGCACAATCAGGGTATATCCCAGCGCCCTGCCGCTCGGGATAATGGATATCTGGTGCACCGGGTCAAGATGGGGCAGCAGGTAAGCGAGAATTGCGTGGCCGGCCTCGTGAAAAGCGGTATTGCGCTTTTCGGTCTCGCTCATGCGCCGTGACTTTTTCTTGGAGCCGACCAAAACCTTCAGGAAGGCGTCCTCAATGTCGCTGCTGTCAATGAGGTTCTTGCCCCGCCTGGCGGCAAGCAGCGCCGCTTCGTTGAGCAGGTTTTCAAGGTCGGCGCCGGTAAACCCGGCGGTGGTCTGCGCCACCTTTGCCAGGTCGACATCAGGGCCGAGCGGCTTGTTGCGGGCATGAACCTTCAGGATCTCCTCGCGCCCTTTGATGTCGGGGTAATTCATTGTCACCTGCCGGTCAAAGCGCCCGGGGCGAAGCAGCGCGGGGTCGAGTATGTCAGGGCGGTTGGTCGCGGCAATCACAATTATGCCGTCGTTGGTGCCGAATCCGTCCATCTCGACGAGCAGCTGGTTTAAGGTCTGCTCGCGCTCGTCGTGTCCGCCGCCAAGGCCTGCGCCGCGGTGGCGCCCGACGGCGTCAATTTCATCTATGAATACTATCGAGGCCGGTGCCTTGCGGGCGGTTTCAAACAGGTCGCGTACGCGCGAGGCGCCGACACCGACATACATTTCGACAAAGTCGGACCCCGATATCGAGAAGAAGGGAACCCCGGCCTCGCCGGCGACCGCCTTTGCTAACAGTGTCTTGCCGGTTCCCGGAGGACCGACCAAAAGAACGCCGTGGGGAATTTTCGCGCCAAGCCTAGAGAACTTCGCGGGATCTTTGAGGTAGGCAACGATTTCCTCAAGCTCGGCCTTTTCCTCGTCCGCGCCGGCCACGTCTTTGAAGGTCTTGCGGTCCCTGTCGTTGGGGCTTGGCATCTTGACTCTTGCCTTGCCGAAGGAGCTGATTTTGCTGCCCTTCCCGCCGGCTGCCTGGTTGAGCGCATAAAACCAAAGGGCGACAAAGACAATAAGCACAATGACATAAGGCAGGAAGCTGACCCACCACGGCCATACGGTGGGCGGCTCAAAATCATATGACTCAATGTTTTTATTGTTGATATAATATTCCGACAGGTCGGTATGGAAGAGCTCAAGGCTCTGCAACCGGTATCCGACAAACTTGGTAGGATTTATGATTTTTCCGTCGGAGTCATAAACAAACTCGCCGTCCTTGCCGAGGTCATAAACTTCCATCTCAAGATAATTGGTGTTAGAAACGGTAAAGGATTTCACCTGGTCGTTTTTGAAGTACCCGACGATGTCGTCGTACTTTACCGGTTCGACCTCTGTAGACGAAAAAAAGTGAGATACGACCAGTATAATGACGACAATGACGGCAAGATAAACCAGTATTGTTTTGACGGTACTTTTCATTTTGTTGTTGGGTTCCCTTTCATAATTGACATTGACGGTCTTTCGGGGGCGCTGTATACTTCGGGCTTCAGCACCCCGATAAAAGGAAGGTTGCGGTATTTTTCATTATAGTCAAGCCCGAATCCTACAACGAATTTATCCGGGATAACGGTTCCGGTGTAGTCGGGCTCAAAGGGGACTTCGCGGCGCTCGGGCTTGTCGAGCAGCGTGCAGGACCTGACGCTGCGCGCCCCACGCTCGTTGAGCAGTTTGGTGAGGCTGCTGAGCGTGTGGCCGCTGTCGATTATGTCCTCGACAATCAACAGGTCAAGTTCCGAGATATCGGGGCGGTAGAAGTCAAGCAGTATTCTGACATTTCCGGAGCTGACGGTCCCCGCGCCGTATGAGGACACCCTCATGAACTCGATTTCGGCAGGTATTTTCAGCGCGGTCATAAGGGCCGCGGCGAACATCACCGAACCTTTAAGGATTGATACCAGCACAAGACGCTTATCGGGCGCAGAATAATCCCGCTCGATCTCGGCGGCCAGCCGGGCTATTATCCTGTTAAGTTCCTTTTGACTTATCAGGACGCTTTCTATATCACTTTTCATAGGTGTCCCCCTTTGAGTGAGTTTTCGTTTCCGTAGTATCTAAGCAGCAGGCCGCCCTCTTTGGTCTGGGCCCCGTCGCGTAGCGCTACACCGGGTATCCAGAGTACTCCGGCGTTATCGCAGACTAAAGGCAGAAGGTATCTTTCGCAGAGCGGCAGCCCTGTTTCCCAGAGCAGCTTGCGGACCTTTCTCGTCATGCCGCGGCACCTCACCGTGTCGCCCGGCAGAAGGCTCCGCGCCACAAGCGGCCCGCTGGCCATAATCCTGACGCCCTCCCGAAACGTGAAATTCCGGGGAATCTCTGCCGGCTGCCGGTTGGCAGTTGTCAGCATGATGGCTCCTGAAGGCAACAGGTTCAGCCCTTCGGTAAGCGGTACTTCAAAGGACTCGAACGTCAGGCGCCGGCGCGGATCGGTTGTAAATTTAAGGCAGCCGCCCTCGATTACGGCGCGGATTCTGCCGGGGAGCGAGAGCGCCGAGCCGGAAATGCCTTTTTGCAAAAGCTCCGAGAGGGCTTGAACATGGACTTCCTCAAGCTCCCTGTCCGAGGCGGCGGCATAAAGCTTTGAGAGCACACAGTGCCTCACCGCCCCCGGAAGGCTGTTGAGTTCGCCGACCTGTATGCCGTCACCCGATGAGCGCGAGAGAAATCTGTCGGCCTCGCCTTCAATAAACTCTCGGGCTTCACGCGCCGACAGAATCAGCCGTGCCGTGTTTTCCCGGATATTCGGGTTCAGTTCCTCAAGCGCCGGGATTATTCTGTGCCGGATGAGGTTGCGCGAATAGTCAGTCTCAAAATTGGTAGAGTCGGTTACATAGGCAAGGTTATTTTCTTCACAATAGCGTATGATTTCGCTTTTTGTCGAACAAAGCAGCGGCCGGATAATCAGGCCTTCGCCGAAGGGACGCACCGGCGGAATCGAGCAGAGCCCGCGCAGCCCGCAGCCCCGCGCGATGTTGAATATCATGGTCTCAAGCCGGTCGTCGGCATTGTGGGCGGTGGCCAGCAGCGGGATGCCCCGCCTTTGCATTATCGACCTGAAAAAACTGTATCTTACACGCCGCGCCTCGGTTTCAAGGCTGTTTTTATGCTGTTTTGCCAGCGACGGGACGTCGGCGTCAAGCACCTCGCATTCAATCCCGTATTCGGCGGCGGTTCTGATGCAGAACTCGCGGTCGTGCAGGGCTTCCTCGCCGCGGATGCCGTGGTTGACATGCGCCGCCACAAGCGGGGTTCTGTACTCGCTTGAGTATTCAGCCAAAAGATGAAGTAGGGCGCGTGAGTCGGCGCCGCCCGAGAAGGCAAGCAGAACAGGGGTTGATTCGGGCAGGCCGCTGAGCTTATGAGGCGGCGTGAATCTGATACCGGTTTTATTCTTATCCATTTTGATTTCTTTATGAAAAATGCCCTTTCAGAGGGTAAGCAAAACCTGCGGCGGATTATTGCTCGCCGTATTCGGTGGCGATTGACCGGTATTTGGTGTATTGTCCCAGCCAGCCCATGCGGACCGTGCTGGTCATGCCGTGACGGTTTTTGGCGACTATGACCTCGACGATATTCCCGCCGCTGTCCTCGGGCCCCTTGTCGCGGTTATAATAATCGTCGCGGTAAAGGAAGATGACGACGTCGGCGTCCTGCTCGATTGCGCCCGAGTCGCGCAGGTCGGCAAGCACCGGCTTTTTGTCTTGTCTTGACTCGGGGCTTCGGGAGAGCTGTGCGCAGCAGATTACCGGGACGCCGAGGTCCTTTGCCATCAGCTTCATGTTGCGGGTGATTTCGGCGACCTCCTGAACCCTGTTGTCGGTGCGCCGCTCGCCCTGCATGAGCTGCAGGTAATCTATTATGACAAGCCCGAGGTTTCTGACCCGCCGCAGCTTGGCTTTCATCGCGGTGGCGGTTATCCCCGAGGTGTCGTCTATCAGAATTTCCATGCCGGCAAGCTTTGCGGCCGCCTCGGCAACCTTGATCCAGTCTTCGGAGCTCAGCCTGCCGGTGCGCAGGGTATAGCTGTCGATCATAGCCTCGCTTGATATCATGCGGTTTACAAGCTGCTCCGCCGACATCTCAAGCGAGAAAATGCAGACAGCCCTATTGGTTTTTGAGGCGACATTCGTGGCGATATTGAGCACGAAACTGGTTTTTCCCATGCCGGGGCGCGAGCCGATAAGAATCAGGTCGCCTTCTCCCATGCCGACCAGCACTTTGTCAAGCCCTGAAAAACCGGTCGGAATACCCAGCGCCGATTTGTCGCCCTCGTAGAGCCTGTTTAAGTTTGTATAAACCTCGCCGAGGACATCCCTGATATGACGAAAGCCGCGGGTATCCCGTCCCTGCGCTATCTGGAACAATTTGTTCTGTGCATTATCTATAATATGTGTTACCGAGTCCTGCTCGGAATATGCGGCGGTGCTGATTTCTTCGCAGGCCGCAATCAGCTGCCGCAGCACGCTCTTTTCCTTGATTATGCGGGCGTAATCCTTTATATTCTGAGAGCCCGGGACAACCTGGCCGATGGTGTGTATATAATCCTCGCCGCCCGAACGGTCGTAGATGCCCTTTTTGACCAGCATGTCAACCAGGGTCACGATGTCGATGTCATTGTCGGTCATGAACAATTCGTGCATGGCAAGGTAAATGTGCCGGTGCTCTTCTATGTAGAAATCGTCTGCGGTTATGATGTCTGCCACAAGCCGGATAGACTCGGGGTCTATCAGTATCGCGCCGAGCAGCGACTGCTCGGCTATCATCGAGAATGGCAGCTTTCTTGTCAACTCATCGTTCATGACTAATCCCTTTTGGTTGCGTGCCCGGACGGGGCCTATTTCTCACACACAAGGATGTTTATTTTCCCGGTAATCTCGGGATAGAGCTTTACGTCAAGAGTGTAGTTGCCGTATGCCTTTATCGGCTCGGGAATAATTATCTTCCGGCGGTCGATTTCAATTCCGAAGTCGCGCAAAAGCGCGTCGGCGACATCCTTTGAGGTGACCGAGCCGTAGAGCCGGCCGTCTGCCCCGGCGCTCATTTTGATTTTTACTAGAATGCCCGAGATTTTCTCAACAATAGCCTCGGCCTCGGCGCGCTCGGCCTCAAGGCGTCGCTGCCTTGCTTCCTCGCGGTTTTTCAGGTCGGTGAGCGCCTTTTTGTCTGCCGGTATGGCAAGCCCCCGCGGGATAAGATAGTTGCGCGCATAGCCATCGGCAACCTCGATTACCTGGTCCTTTTTGCCCAGAGCCTTGACATCCGATTTAAGTATTACCTTCATGACAATCATTCCTTTCTTGAGACAATAGCGCCGCCGGCAGCCGGTCAGGCGTTGTCGAGATATTCGTCGATTGCCTCGGTGAGCAGCTGGTAGGCGTATTCCATGGTCCCTTTGACCTGCGCCGCCGCGGCGTTGAAGTGTCCGCCGCCCTTGAGCTTTTCAAGGATGAGCTGGACGTTTATTTTGCCCGACGAGCGCGCCGAAATGCGGATTTCGTCGTTTACGCTGACCAGAGCAAAGGCGGCGTCTACCTGCCGGATAGTGAGCAGCTTGTCTGCCGCCTTTGAGGCGGCGGTACGGCCCTGTTCGGTGTTGCCTGTCCCGACGCTGCGGGTTATCGCAATATTGCCTCGGTAGAGCTCAATATCGCTGCTGAACTTGGCCTCGGCTAGATAGTCCGAAATATCCTCCTCGAAAAACTGCCGCACGACCTCGGATTTCGCGCCCTCTCTCTGCAGGTATAGCGCCGCCGCGAAGGTGCGGGTTGCGGTGTCTTTTGTGAAGAACTTGGTGTCGAGCATGAGGCCGGCGTACATGGCGTTGGCCTCGTCCTTGAGAATTGTGCCGGCCGGCAGCGACTGCTCGAGTATCTCTGCCACAAGCTCACAGGTAGAGGAGGCCGCCGGGTCGATGTAGTTTACAAGCGGCTCGAAGTCAAACTGCTCGGTCTGGCGGTGGTGGTCGATGATTGCAATCCTGTCTACGCTGTCGGCGATGTCGGGTGCTTCTATTATATTGAAGTTGTTGGCGTCGCAGATTACCAGCAGGGTGTCGGGTTTGACCAGGTCAAGCCCCGAGAGCGGGTCGGTGAACATATCTGAATACTCGCTGTTGCGGAGCAGCCGCTCGGCGATGATACGAAAGTTGTCGCTTTTTTCGTCTATGACAATTTTCACCGGCACGCCGCAGAAAATACAAAGCCGCGCAATGCCCACACAGGCGCCGATCGAGTCGAAGTCGGGGTTTTTATGTCCCATGACAAGCACGTTTGAGGATTCGGAAATCCTATTGCAGAGCACTGCGGCGTTTACGCGCGAGCGCACGCGGGTGCGTTTCTGCATACCCTTTGAACGCCCGCCGAAAAATTCGGTTTCATTCCCGTGTTGGATTACCACCTGGTCGCCCCCGCGCTGGAGCGCCAGGTCAAGGGCGAGCATGGCTTCGTTTTCGCGCTCGGAGAGCGGCCCGGTCCCGGTCGATATGCCCATCGAGACGGTTACCGACATGCTGTCGTCGCCCAGCCGGACATTACGGATTGAATCGAGTATCTCGAACCTGTTCTTTATGCACTCGTCGAGCATTTCCCGGGTGATAATCAGAAGGTAGCGGTTGCGGTCGTACTCGCGGAGCAGCCCCTTCATGCTGGCCGCCCAGTTTTTCAGTATGGTATCGATTTCGTTTGCCGCCGAGCGGTAGCTGACCCGCACGTACTGCGCCAGCTCTTCAAGGTTGTCGAGCATGATAAAGGCGACTACTATATTTTCGCGCTTCATCTTCTCGCGCAGCTCGACCAGTGCGGTTATCTCGGTAAAGACAATCATATAGCAGCGGGTTCCGCTTACCATCATCGGATAGCCCCGCGCCATAAAGCGCCGGCGGCGTATGCCGACTATCATGCCTTCGCCCGGGTTGGCGTATTCGATTTTGCCGCTTTGGATATCGAGCGAGAGCTGCCCGTCGGGCTCGCTCGCCTTAATGATTTCCTCGGCAGAAGTCCCGCAGATTTCCTCAAGCGCCTCTCCGGTGGCCTGTCTGCCGAGAATCTCCTCAAGTGCGCGGTTTATTATAGTCACCCGGCCTTCGGCTGAGACGATGGCATAAGGAAGGTCTATGGTTTCACGGAACATCTGGTATATCTCGGTATTGTAGGCGGCGGCGCGCTCTTCCTCAAGCGCGATTTTCCTCAGCCTGTTGCGCACACCGAGAAATGTGAAAATTGCAGTATATATATAAACAACCGTCAGGATTATGCCGAACAGCGAGGGCGGCAGCGCGGTAAACGAAACTACAATTGTGTAGGCTGCAAGCAAAAAAATGCCGATGATCACACAGACCACAAGCGGTATTCTTATGTCTGCCGATGACGCGGGTTTTGACCGGTTCTTTTTCAAAGCCTACCTCCTTGCAGTATCAGTCGAAGTGACCGTCAGCCGGCCGGAGCCTGACAATATCCTGTTCCAGTATTATTTCAAAGTCCCGTGAAAAGTATAATATAACGTGGCAAAAGGTAAAAACCCGGCTGTTTGCCCCCTTCCGCGGAGTTCTAAAATCCGGCTGTACGTTATTATAACATATAAGTGTGAAAATGTAAACACTATTTATCGAATGAAATGTGACGCCGGCGGGAAGGGAAGGTGAGATACTGCGGCGGAGTTGAACACCTGCGGCTGACGTGTGCCGCGGCGCCTGACAAAAGATAAACCATCTCTGAAAAAATATTGAAAAACTATTGCATTTTCATTTCGGTTGTGATATAATGATTGTAAGTATTACGGTTTGCGTTGAGAGTGGGTTTTTATGCCCACTCTCAATTGTCGAGAGGGGAGTGCTGCCCAGCCCGACAAAACGCAGAAGGGAAGAAGATGAACAACCGCAAGAATATTGCCGGCCGCGTGGCCGAGCTCATAGCGCCGGCCGCAAAGGAGGCCGGACTTGTCCTGTGGGACGTTGAATTTGTCCGCGAAGGTGCGCGGCAGGTGCTGCGCGTAACTATAGATTCGCCCGACGGTATCGGCATCGACGATTGTGAGCGGTTTCACCGCATGATAGACCCGCTGCTCGATTCGGCCGACCCGATAGAGAGCAGCTATTACCTTGAGGTCAGCTCGCCGGGAATAGAGCGGGAGCTTAAGACCGAGGCTCATTTTGAAGCCTGCACCGGCTGCGAGGTCGAGATAAAGCTCTACGCGCCCGACAAAACCGGCAAAAAGACCCACCGCGGCAAACTGGCCGGGCTTGTGGACGGCAGAATACTGCTTGACACCCCGACAGGGCGGCTTGAGGTCGACCGAGTCGCTGCCGCCCGGGTGCGCACCGTGTTTGATTTTGATGACGACAATATGTCATAGATATAACGATGATGAGGTATTGAAAGGAACAACCGCGATGAACAAGGATTTTTTTGCGGCGCTCGACCTGCTTGAAAAGGAAAAGGGAATTCCGAAGGAATATATGATCGAGAAAATCGAAGCGGCGCTCATGTCGGCTTATAAAAAGGAATACGGAAACAACACCAACGTGCGAATACTTATAGACCCCGAGAAGGAGGAAATCAAGGTCTTTCAACAGAAGGAAGTTGTCGAGGAGGTAACAAACCCTGAGACCCAGATATCACTTGAGAACGCAAAGCAGATAAGCAAGCGTTACACTGTTGGCGGCATAGTCGAAACAGAGATAAAGACCAAAAACTTCAGGCGCCTCTCGGCTGCGGCGGCCAAATCGGTTATAATCCAGAGCATACGTGAGGGCGAACGCCGCGCATTGCAGCAGACCTATGAGAACAAGCGCGAGGAGATTATTACCGCCACGGTGACAAGGGTCGATCCGGTAACCGGCAACGCGGTGCTCGAAATCGGCACCGGACAGGCGGTTCTTCTGAAAAGCGAGCAGATACCCGGCGAGACCTTGTATGTGGGCGAGAAGATAAAGGTGTTCATATCAGAAGTGAACAAGGAGGCAAGAGGGCCGCTTATTACCCTCTCCCGGGTTCACCCCGGGCTTGTCCGCCGCATGTTTGAGCTTGAGATACCCGAAATCCAGGACGGAATTGTTATTATCAAGGGAATTGCGCGCGAGGCCGGTTCAAGGACCAAAATATCGGTCATGTCGCGTGACGAAGATGTCGACCCGGTAGGAGCCTGCATCGGGCCGCACGGTATGAGAATCGCCGGGATTGTCGACGAGCTGCGCGGCGAGAAGATTGATATTGTCAAGTACAGCGATATTCCGGAGGAATATATAGCCTCGGCGCTCGCCCCGGCCTCGGTCGAGTCGGTGACCTTGACGGGTGAGCGGTCCTGCAGGGTTACCGTCAGCCCCGACCAGCTATCGCTCGCCATCGGTAAGGAGGGTCAGAACGCCCGGCTTGCCGCGCGGCTGACCGGTTACAAAATAGATATAAAGGCGTAACGTTATAATTATGGAACCGAAGAAGAAAAAGAAAACCCCCGAACGCCAGTGTCTCGGCTGCAACGAACACAAGTCCAAGCGCGAGATGCTCCGGGTGGTGCGCACTCCCGAAGGGGAGGTCATGCTTGACTTTAGCGGCAGGAAAAACGGCCGCGGGGCGTATATCTGCCGCGATGTCAGGTGCCTTAAGAAGGCGAGGAAGTCAAAGCGGCTTGACCGCAGCCTCGGCTGCGAGGTGCCCGAAGAAGTTTATGATGCAATGGAAGCCGAGCTTGGCGAAAATGGAGAAGCAGACTGAAAAAAACAACCGGTTGTTATTGACTCTCGGCCTCTGCGCCCGCGCCGGCGCCCTGATTTACGGCACCGAGCAGATATGTGTAGCCTTCCGGCGTGGCAGGCAAACTCCGCTTTTGGTGATTGAAGCATCCGACACCTCGGCAAACACCCACAAAAAACTAACCGACAAATGCAAATACTATAAAGTCAGACACACAGTAATCCCGCACGGCATGGCGACGCTTGGCAGGGCACTCGGCAGGTCTGAAGTAGCCGCGGTCGGAATTACCGACCCGCAGCTATGCCGGGCAGTAGAAAAACAGCTTGACAGGCAGTGCGGCTCAGACGAAGGATAAATCCAGGAGGAAATATATGGCATTACCGCAATATAAAATCAATCAGCTTGCAAAGGACCTCGGTATCAAAACCAAGGAAATTACCGATATTCTCAAAGAGAAGGGAATAGAGGCAAGGGTACAGAAGGTGCTCGAGCCCTTTGAGTTTGACATTCTCTTTGAGACCTTAACGAGGGCGTATCAGATAAAAAATATAGAAGACTATATTGACGGGATCACATATATTCCTTCAAAAATCGTCAAGGAGCACGAGTCGCGAAAATCACAAAAGCGTGCCGAGGCAAAGCCTGCCCAGGCGGCCGAGCAGACCGAGCCGGCCAAGTCAGATAAGCATAAGCAAGCCGGGCAGCCGAAGGAGCGGCAAAAGGCTGCAGTATCAGAGCAAAAGCCGGCCGAGAAAAAACCGGCCGAGCAAAAGGCCGAGCCGCCCAAGACCTCCGAACCAAAAAAGATTGCCGAACAGAAGCCTGTGCCGGCGCAGCCTAAAAAGCCGCAGGAGGGGCGGCCTGCCGCACAGATACAACAGCAGGCTCAGAAAAAATCCGAAAAAGAACGCAAGGAACCCCCGAAGGAGAAATTCCAGCCCCAACCGATTGTCCGCAAGCAAACCGCAGGCTCCGAAGGGCAGGCCAAGAAGCGCATTATTGATACCAGAGGCACGACCATAGACCTCTCAAAGTATGACGACCGTTTTGAGACAATAGCACCCGAGTCGGTCCGCGATATGCGCGGCGGCAGCGAAAAGGTCAAGCGCAGCAAGGCGGCAGGCCAGTCGGTTGTGAAGGGACAGAAGATCGCGCCGAAAAAGTCCGAACCGATAAAGAAGCAGCCGGTGCATGCCTTAATACCCGACGAAATCCGGGTAGGCGAGCTTGCCTCAAGGCTGAAGGTAACGGCGAGCGAGGTCATAAAGCGGCTTATGACAATGGGAGTCATGGTCACCGTCAACGAATATATAGACTATGACACGGCATATCTTGTCGCTGTCGACCTTGGCGCCGAGGTAACCCGGGAAGTCGTGCTCACAATCGAAGATAAGCTGTTCGAGGAGGAGCAGGAAAGGAAGGAGGATCTGCAGCCGCGTGCCCCGGTGGTCTGTGTCATGGGGCATGTCGACCACGGCAAGACCTCGCTGCTCGACGCCATACGCCACACAAACGTGACCGCCGGGGAGGCCGGCGGCATCACCCAGCATATAGGCGCCTACCGAGTTAAGGTCAAGGGGCGGGAAATCACCTTCCTTGACACTCCGGGACATGAAGCCTTCACGGAAATGCGCGCACGAGGCGCCATGGCAACCGACATAGCCATACTTGTGGTTGCCGCCGATGACGGCATCATGCCTCAGACAGTCGAGGCGATTAACCACGCAAAGGCCGCCGGAGTCGATATTATCGTCGCAGTAAACAAAATCGACAAACCCACCGCAAACCCCGACCGGGTCATCAAGGATCTGACCAAATATGACCTTGTCCCCGAAGCCTGGGGCGGCGACGTCATTTGCGTGCCGGTCTCGGCGCTCACGGGACAGGGAATTGACGAGCTGCTCGAGAGCATCCTGCTGATGGCCGACCTCAAGGAATACAAGGCAAACCCCAATCGCCGGGCAAAGGGAATCGTTATTGAAGCCAAGCTTGACAAGGGCAAAGGCCCGGTGGCAACCCTTCTGGTTCAGACCGGGACGCTTCACACCGGCGACGTGGTGATTGCCGGAACGGCGGTCGGGCGTGTCCGCCTGATGACCGACTATAGAGGCAAGGTTATAAAGGCGGCAACCCCCTCTATGCCGGTTGAGATCACCGGGCTCTCGGAAGTACCGTCGGCGGGTGATACCTTCAACGCCGTGGAGGACGAAAAGATGGCCAGAGCACTGGCTGAGCAGCGCCGTGCCGAGGCCAAGGAGAAAGCCTTCAAGGCAAACGCCCGCGCCAATCTCAATGACCTCTTCGCTCAGATTTCCGAAGGTGTCAAGACCCTCAATATCATAGTCAAGGCCGACGTCGACGGCTCTGCCGAAGCGGTCAAGGCCGCTCTTGAGAAGATTTCAAACGAGGAAGTCAAGGTCAAGGTCATCCATTCGGCAGTCGGCGGAATCACCGAGGGCGACGTCACCTTTGCCGCGGCCTCCAACGCCATTATCATCGGGTTTAATGTCCGGCCCGACAAACCGGCGCTCGATTCGGCCGCACGTCAGGGTGTTGAAATACGTACCTATCGCGTGATATACGACTGCATCGAGGAAGTAACGGCCGCCATGAAGGGCATGCTGGCACCCAAATACAGGGAGAACCTGCTCGGGCATGCCGAGGTCAGGCAGGCTATCCGCGTTCCGAATGTCGGGATAATAGCCGGCTCGTATGTTCAGGACGGCAAGGTTACCCGCAACTCGCTTATCCGGGTGCTGCGGGACGGGGTGGTCATCTTCGAGGACAAAATCGCGTCGCTCAAGCGCTTCAAGGATGACGTCCGCGAGGTTGCGGCCGGCTATGAGTGCGGAATCGGACTTGAGCGCTTCAGCGACATCAAGGTCGGAGATATACTTGAGGCATATATCATGGAAGAAATACAGGCTTGATGGAATATACAAAACCTCCGGAGCCGGGCTCCGGAGGTTTTTCCGGCTTTCGGAATAAAACATTCCATAAACAGGTATGATATATCATTATTGAACAGAATAGGACAGAAAGCTTTACATGGATATAGCAAATTCAGGCATAGCAGTTGTACAAAAGTAAAAAGAATTGTATAGAAAAGTATATTTATTCAGTCGATATAATATTGACAAAAATGATTGCATGTGGTATCATTATCGACGAGAATGCTGTTAGCATTTTACAAACAACATTCAAGGAGAGGATTTTGCAATGAAAAAACTGCTTACTTTAATCCTTGCACTGTTAATGCTTTTCACATTTGTCGCCTGCCAGGGCGGTGAGGGTGGGAAGGAAACCACGCCCAAGCCTTCTGATACCACGGCTGCACCCGGTGAGGAAACCACGGCAAAGGAAACCACGGCAAAGGAAACCACAACTGTCAAGGAAACTACAACGGCAGAAGTCACCACTGCACCCCCTGTTGAGATTCCGGTAGTTCCCGAGGGCATTATGGTTTTCTATGAAGACTTCGACAGCTATGTAAACACCGAGGGAAATGACGCCGTGATGGCCCTGCTCGGCTGGCAGATACTGAACACCTCTGACGGCGCTTTAAACGACAATACCGGCATATTCTCGATTGAGGACGGTGCACTGAAATACCTAAACCATAACGGAGGTGCAATTACCGGTAAAGACTCCTATGTAAGAATTCTTACCGACGAATACATGGCCCCCTGCGCCCAAGGCGACTACACCCTGCAGTATGACGTCAAGTACATAGATGCCGGAAACAAGAACAGATATGCGGTAATTATATTAAACTTCGACGGTACCAACAGCTACAACTCAGCCCACATACGCATTGCCGGCTCGGGCAACAATCAGGTCAGGTTTTTCGGTTCTTGGTATACTTACGATGTTGCCGGCGACTACTATGCAGCCGATACTAATGACAGCGACGGGACGTCATCAATAATCAAAAAGCTGACAGGTGCCGATTATGACGCTAACGTATATGCGCTCAAGGACAAGTGGATAACTATCAGATATCAGGCGAACTATAATGAAGGCCCCACGATCTACATCCGCGACAACAGCCAGCCTGGCTCAGACTTTGTCTGCGTGTCAAAGCCCGATCCGGCCGGAAGCGCGACCTTCTACTGGAACGAAATTGATAGTTATGCCGTGGCGTTCAAGCTCGGCGCGACAATTGACGGTTATCTTGACAATGTCGCCATCTGGACAGGGCTTGGCGATATGCCGGCAGATACCAGCACAGCTATATACGAAGCGGCCATCGCCGAGTATCTTGCCAAAGTGGGAAACAAATAAGAATAAAAAAGACCGGGATGCCACGGCGTCCCGGTCTTTTTTATGTGCCTGCAAAAAGCCGCCGACCTGCCCTTTGAAAGGCCGGGAGCGCAACCCCCGGCGAATCAGCGTTTTTTTGCTTTCCTTATCCTGAAGATCCTCCGCAAAAGCGGCGCCAGGAACCCGGGCGAGCGGAACACGATGATTTTCATATGAATACCATGCCCTTTCTGCATAGCCGGATCCGCTGTAAGCCAACCGAACCCGATACTTTGTGTGTTCGCCGCCGGTGTCCGCCGGGCGGCGCTCTCTGCTTTCAGTATATGCGGGAATGCGGGCTGTTGATTATTCGGAATACAACACAAAGCACCAAGGGAGGTTTATTTATCCCTGCTTTCGATTATAAAAATACCGCCGCGGCGCACAGAAACCAGCGCGCAGTTGCCCTCGATTTCATTTGAAACGGCAAACTGCAGCCGGCGTGCAATCCTTGCGTTTTGAAGCGGGAATTTGCAGCCCTCGACCGTAACCCCTCTGACCTTATCGTCGCAGGCAAGCACCGAGAGGTACTTATATCCGCTCCTCGGTATCAGCACGCTTGAGTTTTTCAGGTACCTCACCCGGTTATATCCGCTGAGCGCCAGCGCATATATGCCGCGTGAGCCTAAGTCCTCAAGAATCCCGAGCAGCGACAGAGTGTGGTCGAGCCTGCCGTCAAGCCCTCCGACAAACACAAAATTGTCGGCGCCCCGGCTAAGCGCGATTTCAACGGCGAGTTGGGCGTCGGTCAGGTCCTTTTCGGGAGGGTAGTTTATAACCTCTATTTCCCCGGGTATGCTGTACCCACCCAGCGAGTCCATGTCGCCGAGCAGGATATCCACCCGCTCCCCCAGCATCTCGGCGTTGAAGTAGCCCGAATCGGCGGCAACAGACAGCTCGCCGGGTGCCGGGTGTTCGGTTATATTCTGCGGCAGGATTTCACCGTTAAGATAAATATATGCTTTCATTTAATATTCTCCTTGGTTGCAAATGTCGTTTAGTCCCACGGGCGCTTGTTTTTCAGAATCTCGTAGAGCTCCACATAGTTTTGGTGCCTTGAGGGGGAAATCTTGCCCTCCCTAACCGCGGCAATAATGGCGCAGCCCTCCTCTTTGGTGTGGCTGCATTTTGTGTAGCGGCAGCGGCCGAGCAGTTCCCCGAACTCGCGGAAGGTCAGAGGCAGGTCCTCTTTTGAGAAATAGTCGAAGCGCTCGAAGTCGAGCAGCGAAAATCCCGGCGTGTCGGCGATGAATCCGGACGGCCGGCCAGGTCGCAGCACAGGATACAGGGTTACCCGGCGGGTGGTGTGCCGCCCTCGCTGAATTTTTGCGCTGACATCAGAGGTTTCAAGCCCGAGCCCCGGGAAGAGCAGGTTCATCAGGGTAGATTTCCCCACCCCCGACGCGCCGGCAAATGCGGCGCTGTGCCCGGGCAGGGCGCTGTCGATTATGCGGCGCAGGGCGTCAATCCCTTCCCCGGTGCGGCAGCTTGTGCGAAAAACATCATATCCGGCAAGCCGGTAAATCTGCTCAAGCTCAGACGCGCGGCCGGGGTCAAGCTCCGACTTGTTGATGATTATGACCGGTGTGATTGTGTTAAATTCGGCGATAGAGATAAGCTTGTCTGCCATGTTTGTATCCGGTTCGGGGCTGGCCGCCGCCAGGGTCACGAATATGTAGTCGATATTTGCGACCGGCGGGCGTATTAGCCTGTTCTTGCGCTCGAGTATCGAGGTTATCACGGCGCAGGTGGGGTCGTTCTCGCGCTCGAATCCCACCATGACAATATCCCCGACAACCGGCGTTTCTTTTATGTACCTAAAAACACCCCGGGCGCGGCAGCCGAATTCCTGCCCCGCAGGTGTGGGAGTGTCGGTTATGACAGTATAAATGCCGCCTGTGCTGCAGGTTATCCTTCCTTTATATTCAACCATATCACCATCCCTTTGCTTGTGGGTATTTTGGGTTGTGAGGTGCAGGCGAAATGATTTCTATTCCCCGCCGAGGCTGACCGTGAGATATATTTTTGTCCCGGCCCGCACGCGGCTGCCGAAGGGCTCGCTCTGCGCAATCACGGTGCCCGCCGGCTTCGGCGATTTGACATACTCGGTCTTGCCGACAAGCAGACCGACCGAGAGCAGTTTGGTTATCGCCGCGGTCTCGCCGAGGCCGGTCAGCGCCGGCACCACCACATATTCAAGTTCCTGCCCGAGGCTGACATAGAGGGTGACGGTAGTGCCTTGCGGCAGGTCGGAGTATGCCGGCGGGGAGGTGGACATGACCGTGCCGGCAAGCGCGGTCACGCTGTACTGTTGTACAATACTGACATTAAAACCAAGCGACCGCAGTTCGAGCTCGGCCTCGGCGCAGTTGTCCCCGGTGAAATCGGGTAGGATTATGGTCTCGGGTCCGCGGCTGAGCGTGAGTGTCAGCGCACAGCGCCGCTGGCCCTTTTTCACCATTCGGGCGGCGCCGGCCGGGGGATACTGTGATATTATCGTCCCGACGGGACTTGAACTGTCGAATTTGTATTCTATGTTTACATCAAAAAGCTCGGAGTCGGCGATTCCGGCAGAGTAGACCGAGCCGCAGAAGTCGGGGACAGTCACCCGGACAAGCCCGCTGCGGTCGGGGAGGACTACGGTGGCGAAGGCTGTGATTCCGGCCAGCAGCGTGATAAATATTGAGGCCGCCGCGATGCCAAAAAGGATATTCATCGAGTTGTCGAGCGAGTTGCCTATCCGCCGGAAAAACACCGCGGCCGGGGTTATGTGGGTCACCCGACGCCGCTTATGCACCACAGCCCTGTAGTAGTTATTCCTGACTTTTCCGCCGCCCCTTTGCGTACCGTTCATCCGGAGCACCTCCGACCAAAGTATGTAAGGGCGTCGGACGTCAGGTAACCTCTGAGTTTTTCGTTACCTTTTAGGACGGTAAACCTCGATTATAGTATTTCAAAAAAAAGAACAGCAAACTCATTACATATTTTTGTTTTAAGTTTTTGAGGAATCTTAAGGAACTTTTTTCAAAAGTCCCTTAAGCGGGGTGTGGGGCGGAGCCCCGTGTGTAAAAAGTTTTTGGGGATTCTCAAGACCCTTTTTCAAAAAGGGTCTTGAGCAGGGGGACGGGGGCAGCGCCCCCGTTACTCCGCGCTCTCACGGCGAAGCTGGCCACAGGAAGCATTTATGTCGGCGCCGAGGCGCCGGCGCAGGGTGGCTCTTATTCCCCGGCGGTCGAGGACTGCTGCAAAAGCACGCGGGTCGGCGGCCCTGGCGTCGGGGCTTGCCAGCTCGCGGCCGTTCACTCTGTTCTGCGGGATGAGGTTGACATGTATCGGCATGGGCCCGTCCGCCCTCAGATGGGAGTTGAGCAGATCTGCGAGCCGGTTTGCGTCGGCGGGGCTGTCGTTCAGCCCCGGGATTAGGACATATTCAAAGGAAATCCGCCGGCCGGGGCCGGAGCGGTAGTATTCCCGGCAGGCGTCGAGCAGTTCGGCAATACTCCAGCGTCTGTTTACCGGCATAATTCTGGAGCGCTGTTTATCGTCGGCGGCGTGGAGCGAGACGGACAGGGTAATCGGCAGCCCCTCGCCGCGCAGCCTTCTGATTTTGTCAACCAGCCCGCAGGTCGAGAGCGAGATATGCCGGTATCCGATATTCAGCCCATATTCATGATTGACAAGATGCAGGAATTTTATAACGTTATCGTAATTATCGAGCGGCTCGCCGATGCCCATTAGGACTATATTTGAAATCCGCTCGCCGGAATCAAGCCGCGCCGCTATGACCTGTCCTAAAATCTCGCCGGGGGTGAGGTTGCGCACCATGCCGCCGATGGTCGAGGCGCAGAAGGCACAGCCCATGCGGCAGCCCACCTGAGTTGAGACGCAGATGCTGTTTCCGTGTCTGTATATCATCAGCACGCTCTCAATGCAGTTGCCGTCGGCGAGCCCGAAGAGGTATTTTATCGTGCCGTCAAGCTTTGAGACCAGCTTTCTGCGCACCTCGGGCAGGTGGTATGACGCGGCGGCACGCAGCTTGGCTTTGGTGGCATTGCCGATGTTGGTAATTTCGTCGGGCGAGAGGCCGCGGTGCAGCCCCTCAAAGAGCTGGCGCGCGCGGTAGCCTGGCTCGCCGAGCGAGGCCATGAGCGAGACCAGCTCGTCGGGGAGCAGCGAGAGCAGCTCGGGTCGGGAATTATCCATTTAATTCAGTCCTTTTTCATGCAGGCTATAAAAAATCCGTCGGTGTGATGGATGTCGGGGTACAGTGTTATCATGCCGCCTGTCGACAGCCCGCCGGCAGTGAAGGGCGAGAGATGAAAGTCGGGGTGCCGGGCAAGGAAACGGCCGACAACCTCCTCGTTTTCCTCGGGCAGGATAGTGCAGGTCGAGTATACAAGCAGGCCGCCGGGCTTTAGGTATTTTGAGCAGTTGTCGAGTATCGCATACTGGACCTCGGGCAGGCCGGCGGCATCATCCGGGTTTTTGTAGCGGATTTCAGGCTTTTTTGCCATCACGCCATAGCCCGAGCAGGGGACGTCGCAGAGCACGCGGTCGGCGGCGGCAAAAAGGGCCGGGTCAGGCCGGCTTGCGTCGCCCGGCGCTACTTCGATTATCTCAATTCCCAGCCACCCGGCACCCGAGCGGATGAGCGAGAGTTTGTTTTCGTGCAGGTCAAATGCAAGAATACGGCCAGAATTCTGCATTGTCAGCGCTATGCCGAAGCTCTTTGAACCGGGGGCGGCGCAGGCGTCGATTACGGTCATCCCCGGGCGGGCGTCAAGCGCGCGCACGCAGAGCTGCGACGCCTCGTCCTGCACGAAGAAAAGCCCCTCGTCAAAGCCGGGGAGGGTTGCCGGCGGGGCGGCGTCAAGGCAGATGCCGTCGGGCGAGAGGGGCGTGGGGGCGGCGGTTATGCCGGCTTCTGCAAAGCAGGTCAGCAGGTCCTCCCGTGTGGTTTTGAGTATATTGACCCGCAGGGTCAGCCCAGGCGTCCTATCAAAGGCAGAGAGCAGCGACTCGGTCCGCTCGAACCCGAAAATCTCGACAAGACGCCCGCACAACCCGACAGGGAAAGAGTATTTAATCGACAAGTACTCCAAAGGCCGGCTGTCGCGCGGGGGCAGGGATATGCTGCCGCGCTCGCGCAGGAAGCGGCGGAGCAGCGCGTTGACAAAGCCGGACGCCCGGCGCGGGGCGAGCGCGACTGTTTCGCTCACCGCCGCATGAGCAGGTATGCGGTCGGTGAAAATAAGCTGATAGAGGCCGAGGCGCAGGAGAGTCCGCACGCCCGGCTCGATTTTTCCGGGCGGGATGGCCGAGAGCTTGTCTATATAATAATCGAGGGTTATCTGCTTTTCGATGACCCCCATGACGAGCAGGGTCAAAAGCCCCCGGTCTGCGGGGGTGAGGTTATTCTTTTTTATCGCCGCGTCAAGGGCAAGATTCGAGTAGCGCCCGGCCGAGCCTGAGAGCAGATCATAGGCTATGCGGCGGACATTCCGGGGCGCAGGCATTATCTGCGTCTGCCGCCGGTGGCGATGAGTATCAGGCGCAACAGGTTTAGCAGGGCGACGGCGAGCGCCGCGACATATGTCAGCGCGGCGGCGCGCAGCACCTTGCCCGAGGCCGAAAGCTCCTCGCGCCCGAGCATTCCCGAGCCTTCAAGCGCGGCAAGAGCCCGGCGGCTGGCGTTGAACTCGACCGGAAGGGTTATCACTTGGAACAGGACGGCCAGCGAGAAGAAGATAATACCGGTCATCATCAGGGTGTAGCCGAGGCTGCTCGCGGTGGTCGAATAGGCCGATATAATGAGCCCGATTAAAAACAGGGGCATGGCAGCCTGCGAGCCGAAGGAGGTTACCGGGATTATCGCGGTGCGCAGCTTTATGGGAGCATATCCGACGGCATACTGCACCGCGTGCCCGGCCTCGTGCGCAGCCACCCCGACGGCGCCGGCCGAGTAGTTGTCGTAGACCGACTCGGAGAGGCGGATGACGCTTTGCCTCGGGTCGTAGTGGTCGGTCAGCCGGCCGGAGACCCGCTCGATTCTGACGTGTGTGAGGCCGTTCGCGTCAAGGATTCTGCGCGCGGCCTCGGCCCCCGACATGCCGGTGCGGAATTTGTTCATTTTGTTGAATGTCGTGCTCACATTTATCTGTGCCCAGATTGTAAAAATCAAGGCAGGTATAAGCAAAAGAAAGGTGTAGTCGAAATAGAAAAAGGGAGGCATAATAATCTTCCTTTCGTTTTTATGATAATTTATCCCCGACTGCAATTCTCCGCCCCCGGACGAAGTCCTCGGCGCACATGCAGCATTTGCACTTGGGCAGAACCCGCAGCAGCCGGACGGCGCCCGACCTGCAGGCGACGACAATGCCGCGCTCAAGCGATATCACGGTTCCGGGGGAGCCGCAGCCCTCTTCGCAGAAATCATTTGCCACTTCGGCCTCGGGAACCTTGAGCACACAGCCGTCAGGCAGGCGGGTGAAGGCCAGCGGGGTCGGCGAGAGGGCGCGGATGTGGTTGTGCACGTCGCGCGCCGGCTTTGAAAAATCAATCAGGCAGTCGCATTTTTCGATTTTTGCGGCATATGTGGCCTTTGAGTGGTCCTGCTTTATGCGGGTGAGCCTGCCTTCTTTCAAGAGCCCGAGAGCCTCAAGCAGGGCCGCGGCGCCGGCTTCCCCGAGGCGGTCGTGCAGGGTCTCGAAGTTATCGCGCTCATGTATCGGTACCTCGCGTGCAAGCAGAATATCCCCGGTGTCAAGCCCGGCGTCCATCTGCATGATAGTCACCCCGGTCACGCTTTTGCCGTCGATGATCGCCCGTTGTATCGGCGCGGCGCCGCGGTACTCGGGGAGCAGCGAGGCGTGGACATTGATGCAGCCGAACTTCGGGTAGTCGAGCACGCTCCGGGGCAGGATTTTGCCGTATGCGGCGACGACTATCAGCTCGGGGTCAAGCTCTGCAAGCAGCCCCGAGAACTTTTCATCCTTCAGGGTCTCGGGCTGGTAGACCGGGATGCCATGTTCGGTCGCCCAGACTTTGACAGGCGGCGGGGTTAGCTTATATTTCCGTCCGACCGGCCGGTCGGGCTGGGTTACCACGCCGACTATATTTTCTCCCGACTCAAAGAGCGCCGAAAGCGGGAATATCGCAAAATCGGGTGTGCCCATAAACAGAATTTTCATTCTTCCTCATCCCCGAGCATTTCTATCAGAATCCCCTCGTCGGTAAACAGCCGGCCGTCAAGGTGGTCGGTCTCGTGGCAGAGCGCGCGGGCGAGCAGGTCGGTGCCGGTGACCTCAAAAGGTTCGCCCCGCCGGTTGAGCGCTCTGACCGTGACGCTTGCCGGGCGGCGGGTAATGCCCCACTGCCCGGGGATTGACAGGCAGCCCTCGGGCGCCTTTTGCTCTCCCTCGGCGCGTATGATTTCGGGGTTTATCAGTTCAATCAGCCCGCTCTCGGGGGTTTCTATCACAACGACGCGCCGCAGCACCCCCACCTGCGGGGCGGCAAGCCCGCAGCCGTTGGCGTCGCGCATGGTCTCGACCATGTCGTCAAGCAAGGTCAGAATGCGAGGGGTTATTTCGGTGACCGGGCGGCTTTTGCGGCGGAGCGTCGGGTCGCCTTCTTTGAGGATTTTCAGCTTGGCCATTATTTAATATCTCCAGTGTTATGTTAAATATATTCGTAATATCGGGTGTTTTCTGCCTTCTTCGCCGGTACAGCCTTACAGGCTCGACGGGTTGAAGTCGACCGTGAGGGTCGGGGTGTTCCTGCCGGATTTGCTTGCCTCGGAGAGCAGTTGCGAGAAGAGGGCGCGCGAGCGCCTGTTCAGCCGGCATTTTATGACCAGCCTCATCCGGTACTTCCCGTCGACTCGGTAGACCGGCGCCTCAAACGGCCCGAATACCACCGTCGGGACGTCCGAATACTCACCGCCGAGCAGTTCGCGGAGCCGCGTCGCCAGCAGCTTTGTGGCGGTGAGCAGCTCCTTCTCATTCGGGGAAGAGAGGGTCAGAAGGACAATATCGCAAAAGGGCGGGAAGACCAAAAGGCGCCTCAGGCGTATTTCGTTTTCAAAAAAGGACTCGTAGTCCTGCGCCACCGCCTGCTTTATCACGTCGTTTTCGGGGTTGTTGGTCTGGATTACGGCAAGCCCCTGAGAGTCCCGCCGCCCGGCGCGGCCTATCACCTGGGTGAGCAGCACGAAGGTGCGCTCGTTGGCGCGGTAGTCGTCAAGATAGAGCGAGGCGTCGGCGAGCAGCACGCCCGAGAGCGCCACGTCGGGGAAGTCATGCCCCTTTGTCACCATCTGGGTGCCGAGCAGTATATCGGCCTTGTGCCGCCTGAACTCGCCGATCATTTTGTCGTATGCGAATTTGGCGGAGGTCGAATCTGAATCCATTCTCAGAACTCTGGCCTCCGGGAGCAGTTCGGCGAGGTCGCGCTCAATCCGCTGCGTGCCAAATCCCATTCGCATCAGGTGCGGCGAGCTACAGACAGGGCAGGTTTCGGGCTGCTTTTGCCGCTGCCCGCACCAGTGGCAGACCAGCTCGCCGTCGTCGTGGTTTACTCCCTTTATGTGATAATTCATGGCGACGCTGCAGCGCGGGCACTTTATAGCCTCGCCGCAGCTTCTGCAGGACACGAAATTATTATACCCCCGCCGGTTGAGAAAGAGTATCGCCTGCTTGCCGGCGGCAATAGTTTTTTTGAGTTCTTCGGCAAGTATGCTGCCGAGCGGGTCGATATTCCCGGCCTCGGCCTCCCGGCGCATGTCGGCGATGATAACCTTGGGCAGCGGGGTGCCGCTGTAGCGGTTGGTGAGTTTGAGCAGGGTGTACTTGCCCTCGATGCACTTCTGGTAGCTCTCGACAGACGGGGTTGCCGAGGAGAGCAGCATCAGCGCCTTGTTGTAGGCGCAGCGCCAGCGGGCGACGTCGCGCGCGTGGTATTTGGGGTCGGAGTCTGATTTGTAGGTGTGTTCCTGCTCCTCGTCGATTATTATCAGCCCGAGGTGCTTGACAGGCGCAAAGACCGCCGAGCGGGTGCCGATGACAAGGTCGGCCTCGCCGCGCTTTATCTTATTATATGCGTCAAGCCTCTCGCCGGCCGACAGCCCCGAGTGGATGACCGCCACCCGGCTGCCGTAGCGCGAGCAGAAAATCCCAATCGACTGCGGGGTCAGGGCGATTTCGGGCAGCAGCAGGATTGCTGAGCGCCCCGAGGCAAGCACCTCGTCGATTATCTTTACCATGACACAGGTCTTGCCCGAGCCGGTAACCCCGTGCAGCAGGGCGGCCTTGGCCTCGCCCGAGCGCGAAAGGCTCACGAGCGTCTCATAGGCTGCCTGTTGTTCGGGGTTCAGTATGTAGTCGGTATCGATTTTGTCGGCGACGGCATATGGCTCTCGGTATGCCGCCTCCCGCCGGATTTCTATAATCCCCCGGTCGGCCAGCGTGCGTATCTGCTGCCGCGTGGCCCCGGTTCTCCCGATAAGTTCCTCAAAGGTCAGCCCTGGTGTTTTTAAGAGTTCGGACACCAGTTTGCGCTGCATTTCGCTGCGCAGAGGCGCTGCCCCGGGTTTTTTTGAAACCGCCTCGCCGGCTTCCTCCCGGGACATGGCAAGCGTGCAGTATTCGCGGAAGACCTCGCGTCCGCCCTCTTTTATGTCCACTCCGCGGGAGACGAGGCCGGCGTCAATCAGCCGCTTAATTGAGGCTCTCGCGCCCTCGCCGAATTTTGCAATCAGTGCCGCCTCGGTAACCTTCTTGCGCTCGAAAACCCAGCTGCACACGTCGGCGTCGCACTCCCTCGCCAGCGCCGGGGAGCTTTCGACCGGCATGTAATACTCAACAAGGCGGGACATCGCGGCAGCCGGTATCATCGAGCGCACCACATCCCCGACCTTCGAGAGGGTCTGCTCCTTTATAAACATACAGAGCCCGAGCAGCTCATCGTCAAGCGACATGCTGTCGGGGCAGAGCGAATCAATCGGCTTTATTTTGCCGTCGGTGCCGGGGCGGTCGCAGAGGCTTGTCACCAACGCCAGATGCCGCCGGTTGCCGCGCCCGAAGGGCACGGTAACAAAAGCACCCCGGGTAATGCCGGGACGAAGCTGCGCGGGAATGTAATAGTCATACTCCCGGTCGATAGCATAGGGGATATCGGCGATAAGATATACCTTGGCGTATTCGCAATTCATGATACTGCGCTCATTTAGGCGGTGTCATCTCTGACAATGACATACTCGCCCTTAAAAATCCGGTTGATGGCAACTTTTATTGCCTTCTCATCCCGGTATTCCTTGTCGATCATCGACATGAGCGGCTTGTCTGTTTCCTTGTTCCCGGTCTGGGACTTCTCGGCCAGCTCGCGCTGCTTGACATACTCGTCGGTGATAATCCTTGCGCATTTCGCGGTGGCCAGCGCCAGCTCATAGCGGTTGAATTTGCCTTGAGACAGCTCTTCAATGGTGGGATATAGCATCTATATTCCTCCGTATATTCCTCGGTTATTGCCGTGTATATTCTCGATTTATTCGTCAACATCCCCGGCAGCCTCGACGCCCGAGGCGCGGGCGGCGATTTTTTCGCCCGGCAGCGCCGACATGATGACGTGTTCGGTATCGGTTATTATTACCGCGCGGATTTTCCGGCCGCAGGTAAGGTCAATCGCGCGGCCTTCGTCCTTTGCGTCCTGAATAAGCCGCCTTATGGGTGCCGAGTCGGGTCCGGCGACAAGGACTATGCGTTCGGCAGCCACAAGGTTGCCGTATCCGACATTGATAAATTTCATCTCACACTCCGGTTTGTTGGCGCTCTGCCCGAAAGTCGGCTAATCGATGTTCTGAATCTGTTCCCTGATTTTCTCAAGCTCGCACTTGCATTCGACCACAAGCCGGGCTGTTGCCGCGTTCTGGCATTTTGAGCCTATGGTGTTTACCTCGCGGTTCATTTCCTGAATGAGAAAGTCGAGTTTGCGGCCGACAGGACCGTCTGCCAAAGCGGTGGCGGCAAAGGCGTCGATATGCGAGCGCAGCCGCACAATCTCCTCGTCAATCGATATCCGGTCGGCAAATATCGCACATTCGGTGAGCAGCCTGTTCTCGTCGACCGGGATGTCGCCGAGCAGGCCGCGCAGGCGTTCCTCAAGCTTTTTCCGGTATCCCTCTACATCGGCGGCCGACAGACCGGCAATTTCCGCGACATGGCTGCGGATGGTCTCAAGCTTCAAGCTCACATCTTCATAAAGCCGCCGGCCTTCGGCTTTGCCGGTTTCAAGAAATCTGTCTGTTGC
This sequence comes from Clostridiales bacterium, assembly GCA_012727435.1. Lineage (GTDB taxonomy): Bacteria > Bacillota > Clostridia > Oscillospirales > CAG-272 > UMGS1002. Next base: position 371,834 of record JAAYHB010000021.1, read on the forward strand.
CTTCTCGAGCACTACAAGGACATCCTGCCAGTCGCGCTCGACGTCCTCCTCGGGTTTTGTGACCAAAAACAGGTCGCGGTTTTGGGCGACGGTCATTGTGCTGATGTCGTCGGGAAGGCCGAATTCGTCCCGCAGTTTATACAGCGCCGCGATATAGCCCGAGGCATAGGCCGTGTCGAGCGAGACGCTTATTTTCTCGGGGCACACCGTCACGATGCCGATTGTCACATCCACTTTGCCGCGGCTGATGCCCCTTGACACAAGATAGGGCTTTACCCTTTCCTCAAGGTAAGACAGAGCGCGCGGGAGCTTTACCGAGCAGTCGAAGTAACGGCTGTTGACCGAGCGGAGCTCGGCCATAATATCCCTTCCGCCGACAATTTCGCGGTGCCGGCCGAAGGCGGTCATGCTGCGGAACATCGTTTCCCCCATCCGGTTAGATACAATTATTTTAATACATTTTGGCGGCGATGTCAAGGTAAATTCAGGGATTTATTGCTAACAGCCTTAAACCTTCCCGAGGCGGTGGATACTAACAAAAAATTCCTTTATGCGCCATGGCCGACAGGCATCTCTTGTATTCGACAGCCCGGTATGGTACAATATAAAAAAACCGAGAGACCAGCGCCTGTGTGCGCTGTGAAAAGAGAGGGACCGTGGCCCCGGAAAGGCAGGAAGTATGAGTAAATTCAAGGAAATTTCACCCGAGCAGGTGAGCAATATTTTTGGGCTTATAGGGCACGACTGGATGCTTATAACCGCGGCCAAAGACGGCGCGGTCAATACCATGACGGCAAGCTGGGGCTGTGCCGGGATACTCTGGAACAAGCCGGTGGCGATATGCTTTATCAGGCACTCGCGCTATACGTTTGAATTTGCCGAGGCGGCCGACACAATGTCGCTCTCCTTTTTCGGAGAAGAATACCGCCCGGCACTCAATCTCTGCGGCAGGGTCAGCGGCAGGGACTGCGATAAGTTCGCCGAAGCCGGGCTGACGCCGGCATTTTACGGCGACACTCCCTACATAGAGGAGGCAAGGTTGGTGTTCATCTGCCGCAAACTTTATGCCGACGATATAAAAGAGGACAATTTCATAGTCAAAGGACTGCTGGCAAATTACCCGACCCGCGATTTCCACAGGTTCTACATCCTTGAGATAAAGACGGCACTGCTGCGTATATAAGGCAACTTCTGCCCCGCGTACATATCATTTGAAGGGACATAATGAGATGGAACAGCAGGATAAACTGAGGGAGATTTGCGCGGCCGCCCGCGCCGCGGCAAGGGCCGCCGCTGTGTCCGAGCAGCGCAGCACAGCCCTTGAGAAGGCGGCCGACCGCATTATGGCCGAGTGCGACACGATTTTTGAGGCAAACATAGCCGACATAGAGGCTGCCAGAGACGCGGGACTGCCCGAAGGGATTCTTGACAGGATGAGGGTTGACCGCAGTAATATTTCGGTGCTCTGCGGCGCGCTGCGCGAGGTCGCGCGCCTGCCCGACCCGCTGGGCACCGGGACGGTCAGGATAAGCCGGCGGGGTTATGAGATAAAGCGGGTTAAGGTGCCGCTCGGGGTTGTCGCCTTTGTCTATGACTGCCGCCCCGAGCTGACTGTGCGCGCCTCCGCGCTTGCAATAAAGTCGGGGAATGCGGCAATCCTCTGCACCAAAAGGTACCCGGCGACCGATATTGCACTGATCAACGCCCTGCGACGGGCTACAGAGGAGGCCGGACTTGACCCGGCGCTCATCACCCGCCTTGACCCCGGGGAAGACGGGATGCTTAAGGCGCTTGCCGGCACGCGGGGGCTGGTTGACCTTGTAGTAGCCTACGGCAGCCGGGAGGATGTCCGCCGTATTTCTGAGGGCGCCGTGGTCCCGGTTATCGAGGCCTGTCCGGGGAACGGGCATATTTATATCGACTGGCCCTGCGACATTTCGCAGGCAGTGAAGGCCGCGCTGAGCTCCAAGGGCGGGCTTGCCCGCGAGTGCGACACCCCGGCGACCACCCTTCTGGTGCACAGCGAGGCGGCAGCAGAGTTTCTGCCGGCCTTGAGCCGCGCCGCGCAGCCCTATCATCTCGAATACCGGGGCTGCCCCAGAACCCGCGAATACCTACCCGCGGCAATTCCGGCGGTCAGGGAGGACTGGGCGGCCGAGTGCTGCGGGCGCATACTGGCCATCAAGGTGGTTGACTCGTTTGACGAGGCTGTTGAGCACATTAACACCTTCGGGACCGGGCACAGCGAGGCGATAATTACCCTCTCGGAGCCGAATGCCCATAGATTCGGGCGCGAGATTGACGCGGCGGCGGTATATGTCAACGCCATCTCAAGGTATGCCGAGGGCGGGGAGGTCGAGCCCGGCGCGCAGGCCGGCTTTTCGGCCCAGAAATTCGGCTTCCGCGGCCCGGTTTGTCTCGGGACACTCACCACAGACAAATATCTGATTGAAGGCGACGGGCGGCAGGCGGCAAAATAGCAATCATCACCGTAAAAATATACCGCAAGTCAAGTCAAATGCGGGCGGCCACCGGCCGCCCGCATTTATGTCACCGCGGCACCCGACAGGACCAGCCTCCGCAGCTCATCAAGGCCGACAATGCCGACTTTTTGGTTCAACACCCTGCCGTCCCGCAGGACGAGAAAGGTCGGGACGCTCATGATGTTATATCGCCGGCAAAGCCCGGGGGACTTATCGGTGTTGACTGTGCAGACCATTGTATCGTCGCCCTGCTCCCCGGCAAACTGCGCGACGGCATCCTTTACCGCGCGGCAGGCGGGACAGCGGTCGTTGTAAAATTCAAGAAGTATAGTTTTCCCCGGCGTGTCAAGCAGGCCGGCGTTCTTGTCGTCAATCTCGGTTATGGGCATAAATTACACCTCGGATACGGTTTTTATTAGTATGCCCCTCTATATGACTTAAAATCATCAAAAAAACGTAGAAACATTAGTGGAAAACATGTTGACAAATACCAATTGATGACATATAATTTTTTATATATTTTGAGGAGGAGCAATCAAACTTGAATATCAGAAAGCTAGTGATTATAATAATTTTTTCTCTAATACCCCTAGTTTTATGACGGCCTGTTCCTCCGATGATTTTCAGCCTGAAGCGACAGGTGTTTATACTGCCGGGGACGGCGGGGTTATTCCTATAAATTTACCCTGGAGGGGCGTATGCCGAACGCATCACGGGAAATGCGGATTTTTATGCAAACGATCCTTCGTTGACATTTGATCAGGTGACAAGAAGCATGTACAGCAGCTTATGGGAAGAAGCAAAGCTGATGTCCGAATTTTATATTGTTTCTTTTGAACATGTTGAATGACAAAAATGCAAAAGCCCCCGCGGCGCATATGCGCCGCGGGGGCTTTTGATTTGTGCAATTTATTATTCTTCGTCGCCGTCTTCGTCCTCGTCTTCAACCAGTGTGGCGAGCTTCTCGCCGCAGGAAGGGCAGGTCAGGTCGTCGGGGTCGTCTTCACTGTCAAAACAGATAGTCTCCCCGCAGTTGGGGCACTCGATTTCATAGCACTCGTCGTCGCAGCCCTCGTCTTCATCATCCTCGTTTTCGTCAGCCGGGCCGTAGAAGTACCGCTCGACATTCCCGAGGTCCTCGTCGAGTTCCTCAATGTAATCGTTCAGATAATCAATGTCGTCCTCGATTTCCGACAAAGCCTTTGCCATATCTCCGACAAGGTCGATTAGGGCGGCAATCAGTTTTCCTTCAGGTGTGGTTTTGTCGTAATCAAGGCCCTCGGCAAGTCCCTTGAGGTATATTGCTTTTTCGTTGAGCGTCATTCTTTTGTCTACCTTTCATTTTTTCTATGTTTTTTGGGCTGCGCCGGCGGCAGCCGATATGGATTAGGGGCGAGGTCAGGATATGGCGGTTTTATGCGCGGGAGAGATATTCGCCTGTGCGGGTGTCAATTTTGATGATGTCGCCCGTGTTGATGAACAGCGGTACCTTGATCTGCGCGCCGGTCTCAAGTGTCGCGGGCTTTAAGGTGTTGGTGGCGGTGTTGCCGGCAAAGCCGGGTTCGGTATCTATAACCTCGAGTTCAACAAAGGTCGGAGGCTCCACCCCGAAGACATTTCCTTTGTACGAAATTATCTTGCAGATCATTTCCTCTTTGACGAACTTAAAGCTCTCTGGGAGCTTGTCTTTGTTCAGGGGGAGAAGCTCGAAGGTCTCCATGTCCATGAAGTAATACAGGTCGCCGTCATTGTAGGAGTACTGCATATCCTTGCGCTCGATATAGGCGTTCTCGAATTTATCTGTGGGGGAGAAGGTCTTTTCAACAACGGCGCCGGTGATTACGTTCTTTATCTTAGTACGCACGAAAGCCGCTCCCTTACCGGGCTTGACGTGCTGGAATTCTATAACCTGATACACACTGCCGTCCATCTCAAAGGTCAGGCCGTTCTTAAAGTCACCTGCTGTTACCATATATACCTCCAAAAAGTGTTTCCTATACGCAAATACACACAACCGGCATCGTTTTCCGCGCCGCCGCTTCCGGAATTTATTGTACTACAAATAACCATGCATTGCAAGAGGTTTTTATTAAATTATACCCCGCGCCCGGCATTTTTTGCAGCCGGCAGATTAAAATGTTGAAAAAACAAAAATTGTATGATATACTTTTTATATGACAAAATCTGTATATGCGGAGGCTTTTGGCTGAATAATGTTATCGACCGTATACGGCGCGGGGCTATACGGTATCGACGGGTTTATAGTCACCGCCGAATGCGATGCCTGCGACAGGCTTCCCGAATTTGAGATTGTCGGCCTGCCCGACGCCGCCGTCAAAGAGGCCAAGGAGCGGGTGAGGACGGCCTGCGAGAACAGCGGCTGGCGCTTTCCCGACATGGCGCTGACCGTAAACCTTGCTCCGGCCGACCGGCGCAAGGAGGGCTCGGGGTTTGATTTGCCGATTCTGCTCGGGATCCTGCGCTGTGCCGGCGTGCTGAAACCCGAGGTCGGGCTCGACTCCCGCTGCTTTGCCGGCGAGCTATCGCTCTCGGGGGGAGTGCGCGGAGTGCGCGGGGCGCTTTGCATGTGTGCGGCGGCGCGCGATGCCGGCATGCGCGAGTTCTACGCGCCGGCGGTCAATGCCGCCGAGGCGGCGGCGGTCAACGGGATAACCGTATACCCGGTCGAGAGCATCAAACAGCTGGTTGACCATCTCAACGGCGACGCCGGAATTGAGCCGGTGCAGCCGCCGGTCATGGCCGACCTGCCTTCAGACTCGGGGCTGGACTTTTCCGACGTCCGGGGCCAGCTTCTGGCAAAGCGGGCGATGGAAATAGCCGCCGCGGGGGGACACAATATACTGCTCATCGGCCCGCCGGGCACCGGAAAGTCGATGATGGCCAAGCGCCTGCCGGGAATTCTGCCTCCGCTGACCTTCAAGGAGGCTATCGAGACCACAAAAATACACTCGGTGGCCGGAACCCTGCCCGAAGGGGTGTCGCTGCTCGGCGCCCGTCCCTTCCGCTCGCCGCACCACACCATGTCGGCGGTCAGTCTTGTCGGGGGCGGCATATATCCGCTGCCCGGCGAGGTGTCGCTGGCGCACAACGGGGAGCTTTTCCTTGACGAGCTGCCCGAGTTCCCCAAGCAGGTGACCGACGCGCTGCGACAGCCGCTTGAGGACCGGAAGGTCACGATAACCCGAGCCAACGGGCGGGTGACCTACCCCTGCGCCTTTATGCTTGTCGGCGCGATGAATCCCTGCCGCTGCGGCTATTTCGGACATCCCTCCCGGAAATGCACCTGCCGCCCCGACGATGTAAAGCGTTACATCTCCCGGGTAAGCGGGCCGCTGCTCGACCGGATGGACATACAGATCGAGATGCCCTCGCTTACATACAACGAGATATCGGAGGAGCCCCGGGTCGGCGAGAGCTCGGCCGATATCCGCGAGCGGGTGATCGGGGCGCGCGAGTTCGCGCGGCGGCGCATGGGGGATGACGGGGTTTTCTGCAACGCGCAGCTTGACCCGGCTAAAATCCGCAAATACTGCAGGATTGACGACAGCGCGGCGCTGCTTTTGCGTTCGGCGTATGACGCGCTCGGGCTCTCGGCCCGCGGCTATGACCGGATTATGCGGGTCGCCCGCACTATCGCCGACCTTGAAGGGAACGAGGTAATCCGCGAACATCATGTCGCCGAGGCGGTGCAGATGCGCAGCCTTGACCGCAAATACTGGGGGTAAGGGGAGACTCGGGTGCTTTTTTCATCGCTTGAATTTCTGTACCTGTTTTTGCCGCTGGTGCTGTTCTTCTATTTTTCGTGTCCCTTGCGCTGGCGCAACATCGTTCTGCTGGTCTTCAGCCTTATTTTTTACGGCTGGGGCGAGCCTGTATATGTTTTTCTGATGGTCTTCACCATCACGATAGATTATGTCTTCGGACTATTGATAGAAAAAAACCTCGACAAGAAACCAAAGGCCCGCCGGTATCTTGTCGCGGCGGTGGCGAGCAACCTTCTCATACTCGGGTTTTTCAAGTATGCCGGCTTTATTGTCTCGAACCTGAGGCTCATCCCCGGGCTCGGGGGGCTTGAGGTCCCGGATATCTCGCTGCCGATAGGGATTTCGTTTTATACCTTTCAGGCGCTCTCATATGTCATAGACGTCTACCGCGGGGACACCCGCGCGCAGCATAATATCGGCTACTTCGGCGCCTATGTCACGCTCTTCCCGCAGCTTATCGCCGGGCCTATCGTGCGCTACCGCGACATCGACGACCAGCTGACGCACCGCGCGCACTCGGTGGCAATGGCAGCCTCGGGAATACGGACCTTTACCGCGGGGCTCTGCAAGAAGGTGCTTCTCGCCAATCCCGCCGGCGAGCTTTGGAAGTATTTTTCGGGTCTGCCCGAGGGGGAGCTTACCGTCGCCGGGGCGTGGCTCGGCATTGTCGCATATACCTTCCAGATTTACTTTGACTTCTCTGGTTATTCCGACATGGCAATAGGGCTTGGCAAAATATTCGGGTTCCGCTTCCTTGAAAATTTCAACTATCCTTATATATCCCGAAGCATAACCGAGTTCTGGCGGCGCTGGCATATTTCGCTCTCCACATGGTTCCGCGAATATGTCTATATCCCGCTGGGCGGGAACCGCGCCGGCGCCGCGCGGACCTACTTCAACCTGTTTGTCGTCTGGTTGCTGACCGGGCTCTGGCACGGCGACAACTGGAATTTCGTCATCTGGGGTCTTTATTATTTTTTCTTGCTCTTTATCGAAAAAGCCTTCCTCGGCAGGCTGCTCGAGCGGACGCCGGCATTTGTCCGGCATATCTATACCATGTTTTTCGTGGTGGTTGGCTGGGTCATATTTGTCTTTGACTCTACCGACGGGCTGACGCTCGGCAGGGGTGTCGGTTACCTTAAAACCATGTTCGGCATGGGCGGGGCGGGCTTTATCAATTCGGCCGACATCTGGGATATCGCGCGCTCTGCGCTGCTCATCTCCGTGATGGTTTTTGCCAGCCTGCCTCTGGCCCGCCGCGCCTTCTGGCGGGCATACGAAAAAAAGGGCCGCCGGGTGTCGCTTGCCTCAGGTGCCCTCTGTATCGCGGCGCTGCTTGTCTGCACCGCCTATCTTGTGGATTCGTCCTTCAATCCCTTTCTGTATTTCAGGTTTTAATATATGGGGCGCTGCCCCGCACCCCGGGACTCGTTTGGGAGAAACTTCTTGAAAGAAGTTTCTCCCAAACCTTCTTTAAGAATTTAACAAGCCTTTTTCAAGTGGTGCAGGGAATTGGCCCGCACGTTTTTGGTAAATTTCCAAGTCAATCAGCAGAATAATGGGAAAAAAGCGCGGAATGTATTCCCGCGCTCCGAAGTGTGGGGGCAGCGCCCCCACAATAGTTAAGCGTTACTGCTCCCCGGCATCGGGGCTGCTTTGGTTATCCCCTTTGCCCTCCAATTCCGCGATCTTCTGCTCAAGCGCGGCGATTCTGGCATAGAGCTTGCACAGCTCCTGCGACACCGGGTCGGGAATATGCACATGGTCAAGGTCTACGCACTTCTCGGCGGCCTTTTTCTTGGTGACAATCCGCGCCGGTATGCCTACCGCGGTGGTGTTCGGGGGTACCTCGGACAGCACGACCGCGCCCGCGGCAATTTTGGCGTTGTCGCCTACCTTGAAGGGACCGAGAATTTTTGCCCCTGCGCCCACCATCACGTTGTTTCCGAGTGTCGGGTGCCGTTTGCCGGTGTCTTTGCCGGTCCCGCCGAGCGTCACGCCTTGATATATCGTACAATAATCGCCGATCTCGGCGGTCTCGCCGATTACCACCCCCATGCCGTGGTCGATAAACAGGCATTTTCCGATTTTTGCGCCGGGGTGTATTTCAATGCCGGTAAAAAATCGGCCGAGCTGCGAAATCAAACGGGCGATGAAATACCAATGTGTTTTATAAAAGAAATGCGCTACCCTGTAATATATGAGGGCATGCACGCCCGAGTAGAGCAGCAAAATCTGAGCCGCGTTCTTCGCGGCCGGGTCGCGCGCCTTAATGCTTCTTATAAACTCACCCAAAGCCGTCATATTATCATCCTTATCAATCAGTATTGCAGTTCAAGCCGGTTTTATTTGCCGGGCCAAAGCCGGTTTTATAGGCAAATTATACATTATCATATTATGAAAGTCAATAGGAAAAGTGCCGGCACACCCGGTGCTGCGGGAAGTGCCGGCAAACCGAAAATCACTTTGACTGCCTGCTCCTTTTTCTGCGTTGGAAGAGCTTTACCACCTCGACAATCGGGATTACCATCACCGCCAGCGCCATGGCGATGAAGTACTCGCCGAGGCTGATTTGTGCAAATCCAAAAACTTCTCTGAGGAAGGGGACATAGATGACCGCCGCGGTCAGCGCAAGCGAGAGCAGCATGGAACCAATCAGGTAGTAGTTTTGGTTTTTAATTCCAAGAATCGAGCCGTACTGCGAGCGCATGTTGTAGGAATGGAATATCTGCGACATCGAAAGGGTCAGAAATGCCATGGTCATGCCCTCGACGCTCTCTCCGATCCTCCACACCCCGTTCTCGATCCTCTCGCCGATAAAGAAGGCGGCAAGAGTGAGAAGCGTGGACATAAGCCCCTGATAGAAGACATTGAACCCCACGCCGCCCGAGAAAATTCCTTCCTTCGGGTCTCGCGGCCTGCGCTTCATGATGTCGGCCTCGGCCTTCTCCATGCCGAGCGAAAGGGCCGGCAGCGAGTCGGTGATCAGGTTGACAAAGAGGATATGTGCAGGTTTGAGTATCGTAAATCCGAGAATCGTCGCCACAAAAATGCTGATTACCTCGGACAGGTTGGTTGAGAGCAGGAATTATATCGATTTGCGGATATTGTCGTATATCCGGCGCCCTTCCTCGACCGCCGCGATTATCGTGGCAAAGTTGTCGTCGGCCAGTATCATGTCGGCGACGTTTTTGGTGACGTCGGTTCCGGTGATGCCCATGCCGATGCCGATGTCGGCGTTTTTAATCGAGGGGGCGTCGTTCACCCCGTCCCCGGTCATGGCGGTAATTGCCCCGCGGGCCCGCCATGCGTTGACAATCCTGGTCTTATGTTCGGGCTTTACCCGGGCGTACACGCCGTAGTGTTCAACATTATGCTGGAATTCTTCGTCGCTAATTTTATCAAGCTCAACTCCGGTAATCGCTTCCGAGGGGTCGCTTATGATGCCGAGCTGCAGCGCAATCGCCACGGCCGTGTCCCTGTGGTCGCCGGTAATCATGATAGGACGTATCCCGGCGCTACGGCAGCTTTCGATGGCCGCCGGAACCTCCTCGCGAACCGGATCCATCATTCCGACAAGCCCCAGGAAGACCAGCTCCGATTCGTATTCGGCCGTAAGCTTTTCAGGTGCCTCGTCATACTCACGGTATCCGGCGGCAAGCACGCGCAGGGCTTTCCCGGCAAGCCGCCTGTTTTCGGCAAAAAAGAAATCGCGCTTCTCGTCGGTCATCGGGAAAACCTGACCGTTCTCGAAATACCTGTCGCACTTATATATCAGGACATCGGGCGCACCGGTGGTATGCTGAATATACCCGCCCCCGGGCTTTTTGTGCAGGGTTGTCATCAGCTTTCTGCCCGAATCGAAGGGAATTTCGGCCACCCGCGGGTACTTTCCGGCAAGTTCGGGCTTCGGCAGCCCTTGTCTGTATGCGTAATCCACAACCGCCGCCTGCGTGGGGTCTCCGGTGGCACGGTTGTTTTCGTCAAGCTCGGCGTCGGAGCAGAGGGCGAGCGAGGTGGCCAGAAGCCTCTCGTCGCTGCCCGAATACTCGACCACCGTCATCTTGTTCTGGGTAAGCGTGCCGGTCTTGTCGGAACAGATTACCATGGTGCAGCCGAGCGTCTCGACCGCGGTGAGTTTTCTTATTATGGCGTTCCGCTTTGACATTTTGGTCACGCCGATCGAGAGCACGATAGTGACCACCGCAACAAGACCTTCGGGTATCGCCGCGACCGCAAGGCTCACCGCCAGCATGAACGAGCCTAAAATCGACTCAAAGGCAATCCCGTGCCGTGCGACACTGACGCCGAACATCACCGCACAGATGCCGAGCACCAGAAAGGTCAGAGTCCGGCTGAGCTGGGCCAGCTTCTGCTGCAGCGGGGTCTTCTGCTCGGCTGCGTTTGTAATGGCTTTGGCGATTTTGCCCATTTCGGTGTTCATTCCGGAGCTTGTCACCACCATCCTGCCCCGCCCGTAAACCACGACGCTGCCCATGTAAACCATATTTATGCGGTCGCCGAGCGAGACTTCGCCGAGCGCCGGGTCAAGTGCCGCGTCGGTCTTCTCGACCGGCACCGACTCGCCGGTCAGCGCCGCCTCCTCGACCTTAAGGCTCACGCACTCAATCAGCCGGCCGTCAGCCGGGACTGCGTCGCCCGCCTCAAGCAGCACGACGTCTCCGACCACCAAATCCTCGCTCCGGACATGGACCAGCCGGCCGTCGCGAAATACCTTTGAGGTTGCCGCCGTCATTTCCTTAAGAGCCTCAATAGCCGCCTCGGCCTTGCTTTCCTGAATCACCCCGAGAGTGGTATTCAGCACGACCACAAAAAGAATAATAAAAACATCGGCGAGATCGCCCTCGGCCGACAATAAAGAAGTGATACCCGACACGACGGCCGCCACAATCAGCACAATGACCATCGGGTCGGAAATCTGCGCCAGTATTCTTTGGAATAGTGTTGTCTTTTTGCCTTCTTCAATCCGGTTTTTTCCGTTTTGCGCCAGTCTTAGTTCGGATTCAGCCGAAGGAAGGCCGTTTTCAAAGCTGCCCACATCCATCAACACGGCTTCCTTCGTCTTACTATAATATTCCAATTACCAACATCTCCTTGTTTTGCATGAATTAACGATAAACAAACAAAAAAACGGGACAATGCACGGCAACCCGCGCATAAGTCTCGTTCAACCTCGCCCCTGGCCGGCGGGGATCCGGACCAGCCGGTACCATATGGTGCCGACATGATGTTGATCCGGATTGCATCGTCGATGCGAACTACTCCCCTATGCTGAAAACATTTTAGCATACCCGGCCGGTTTTGTCAACAATCATCCCTGCCAATATCAAGCTTGTATTCAAACTCATTTTTTGTTATTATTCTTATGGCCGGCGGACAATTGATATATTATAATGATATTGCTTCGGGCAACATAAAATCCGGCAAATGTGGCGCGTAGCGTCATTTTCTGCCGGATTTCTTTCATTATTTTATTTATTATTAGTTGTCGAATCGCACAAGCCCCTGCCGGGCGATTATCTCGCAGAGCTCGCCGTACTCAATCCCGGCGGCGGCAGCCTCCTGGGGCAAAAGGCTGTAGGGCGTCATTCCGGGCAGGGTGTTGGCCTCAAGGCACCAGAGCCCGCCGTCGGCGTCGAGTATGTAGTCAATCCTCGCGTAGCCGTAGAGCCGAAGTATTTCAAACACGCGCAGCGAGCAGTCGGCCATCTTACGGAAATCTGCTTCGGTAATATTAGCCGGGCAGATCTCTTCGGTCAGCCCCTGATATTTGTTGACATAATCGTAAAAGCCCGACTTCGGGATTATTTCAATAGGCGGCAGCACCCGCCCGTCGAGCACCCCGACCGAAAACTCACGCCCGGTGATTTTCTTTTCGACCACAAGATACCGCCCGTACCCGGCGGCAAGCGAGATTGCCGCCTCAAGTTCCCCGGGCTCCTCAATCATCGACACCCCGACACTCGAGCCGCAGGCCAGAGGCTTGACGACGCAGGGCAGCCCGACAGTCTCGAGAATTTTTTCGGGCCGGTCGGCCTTGGTGTCATAATAAACCCAGTCGGGTGTAGGGACCCCGCCGAGCCTGAGCAGGCGCTTGCTGATATCCTTATCCATGGCAAGCAGGCTGCCTGCGTAACCGGTGCCGGTATATTTGATTCTGAGGATATCGAAAAGCGCCTGGATCTGCCCGTTCTCGCCCATGTCGCCGTGCAGGGCGATGAACACCACGTCGGCCGCGCGGCAGACCTCAATAACCCCCTCGCCGACAAGCTCGCGGCGGTAGCCGTTCCGCCGGCGGATCTCCTCAAGGTCGGGGACTTCATGCGTTATTGAAAAGATATATTCCGGCGAGTCGGTAAAGAGCTCAGCCGGCGTCTTTCCTTCAAGCGACACACCCTCATACACGTCGAGCAGAAAAACCTTATGCCCCCGACCGGCCAACGCGCGGGCGATAAGCCCGCCCGAAACCAGCGAGACATCCCGCTCGGGGGAAAGCCCCCCGGCAAGTACTACAATATTCATGCCATCACCGCCTCAACCTGCCAAGGACCAAAACCCGGTCCCGGCCCTCAATATCTTTAAGAATTTCCATACAACTATACCCGGCCGACCCGGCGATCTCAATCACCTGTGCAGCCTGATTTGAGCCGATCTCAAGGATAATAACTCCGTCGGCCCGCAGCGACAAGCCGGCGTTGGAAATCAGCCCCCGGTAAAAGGTCAGTCCGTCGGCCCCGCCGTCAAGCGCTATCCGGGGCTCGAAACACAGCTCGGGCTCAAGTCCGGTTATTTCCCCGCTCGGAATATAGGGCGGGTTTGAAATCACCGCATCAAAGACCCCGACACGCTGAAAAAATCGTGTGTCGAGCATGTCGCCCTGCAGGAGCTTAAGCCTTCCCGACACCCGGTTTGTCTCGGCGTTCGACCGCGCGGTCTCAAGCGCCCCGGCCGATATGTCAAAAGCGCAGCCGGTGATATCCGGCCTTGCGGCAAGCAACGAAATTGCAATACAGCCGCACCCTGTGCCGGCGTCGATGAAGCTGCCTCCCGGTGGAATCAGCCGGGCCGCCGTCTCGACCAGAAGCTCTGTGTCGGCCCGGGGTATCAAGCAGTCAGGGTTAAGCTTGTATTTTTCCCGGCAGAAGCCCCACTCCCCCAGTATATATTGCAGGGGGTACCGCTCCGCTCGCCGCATTACTGCCGATTCAAGTTCCGGACAGCTGAATTCTTTATCCTTCAAAAGCGGAAGCATAGCCGGACTGATGCTACAAAAACGCTCAATTAAAAGCGCCGCCTCATGCTCAGCCCCGGCTATCCCCGCTTCCGACAGAATACCGCAGATTTTCCGGTATGTCATAGGGCACCCGACCTTCGGTTGTGTTTAATTCCCTATGATTATACCAAAAATTCCTGCCGAATTAAAGGGAATACCGAAAAATTGCGCCTGCCCGCATATTTAATTTACAAACGGCTCAGAATAAATTAACAAATTGTTATTGCGTAATCCTGAAAATATGATATACTTAAAGTAATCAGTGTCACGCTCGGGCGTACGGCCCAAAAAAGTTTATCAAAAAAGGAGGTACGCTATGTTCAACTGGAGCTTCTGCAGAAGAAAAAAAGAACCGAACTACGTCAAAATCGTTCTGATCACTCTTGCGGCAATCGCGGCCGCCGGCGCCGTGGCATATGCCGTCTACAGACTGTTCGGGAAATACTTCAAGCTCGAAGAAAAAGAATGCGAGGACTTCATTGAGGACGGGTGTGAGGACTGCGACGTCTGCTTTGAAGACGAAGCCGACAACACCGAAACCGATTCCCCGACCGAATAAGGCAAATTTCTGCGGGGGCTTTGCCCCCGCACCCTGAATCCCTGGAAACTACTAAAACCCAATCGTGAAAACTGCAAGGCGCGGGCTCCATGTTCGCGCTTTTGCTGTTTCCCCGCCGGGTTACTTAGGGAAGAAAACACGGACGGGGCCATAATTAAAATGAAATTTTTTGTTTTCGTACTTGCACATTTTGCGGCTGTGTGTTATAATATGCTACCAGCAATCAAGCAGAAAGGCAGACACCATGCAATATCTCAACGGGAATAATTCAAACGGCAACAACTTCAAGGATGTAAGCGGCCTTTTGGATAAATTCATCGATGTGGCCGAAGACGCATATTCAATACCCGAGCAGGCCTTTGACAGCTATCGTGTCAAGCGCGGCCTGCGCGAGGCAGACGGGACCGGCGTCACCGCGGGCGTGACAAAAATCGGCAATGCACATGGCTACATAATCTACGAGGGCGAGCGCGTGCCGACCGAGGGCGTGCTCGAATACCGCGGATACAATGTCTGCGATCTGGTAGAAAACTACGCAGCCGAGGGCAGATACGGCTTTGAGGAGTGCACCTACCTGCTTTTTTTCGGCGAGCTGCCAACCCGTTCTCAGCTTGCCGACTTTTGCGCACTGCTCGATGCCTACCGCCGCTTGCCGCCCAGATTCACCGAGGACATACTGATGAAAGCGCCCTGCCGCTCGCTGATGAACAAAATTGCCACCGGGGTGCTGGCGCTTTATGCCTATGACGAAAATCCTGACGACACATCGCTCGCCAACATGCTCCGCCAGAGCATAGAAATAACCGCCCGCCTGCCTGTTATCGCCGCGCATTCCTACGCGATATACAAAAACTACTTCTTCGACCGCAGCCTGCACCTCCATTATCCCCGCCCCGATCTTAACACCGCGCAGAATTTCCTGCGTGTTTTGCGCTCGGATAAATCCTTCGCCGAGGAAGAGGCGCGCCTGCTCGACCTTTGCCTCGTGCTGCACGCCGAGCACGGCGGGGGCAACAACTCCTCCTTTGCCTGCAGAGTGCTGTCCTCCACGGAGACCGATACATATTCGGCAATCTCAGCGGCAATAGGGTCGCTCAAGGGGCCGAGGCACGGCGGCGCGAACATCAAGGTTGAGGAAATGTTCGAAAACATAAAGACGAACGTGCCGAACCCCAAGGACGACGGCCAGATCTCGGATTATTTACTCAAGATTCTCAAGGGCGAGGCCAACGACGGCAGCGGCCTGATTTACGGCATGGGGCATGCCGTCTACACCCTCTCGGACCCCCGCGCCGTCATGCTCAAGCGCTATGCCAAAAGCCTTGCCGAAAAGAAAGGATTCCTTGATGATTTTGAGCTGCTCGAGCGCATCGAGAGGCTGACCCCGCAGGTGTTCAACGAATACAAAAAAACCGATAAGGCAATCTGCGCAAATGTCGACCTTTATTCGGGGCTGGTTTACCGCATGCTCGGCATTCCGGTTGAACTCTATACCCCGCTTTTCGCCGTCGCGCGGGTTGCAGGCTGGTGCGCGCACCGCATGGAGGAGTATGTAACCGCCCGCAGAATCATCCGCCCGGGATATAAATGTATCGAACGCCCAAGGCAATACAAGCCGCTTGACGAAAGATAAACAAGGGCGCCGGAAATTCCGGCGCCTTCTTATCCGGACATGCTGTTAGTCGACCGCAAAATTGTCATTATTTATAATGATTTGCATGATAAATGTCTGTTTATTATAACACTAACTAACTTTTTATTGACACTATGGCTGGCATCTGATATAATAACAACACAGCTATTTTAAGTGTGAAAGGAGGAGACCGCAAAAAGCGGACGATGCAACTATGAAAAAAGCCATAAGGGTGATAGCGTTTCTTGCGGCAATTCTTGTATTGGTTGCCGGTCTTGCCGCTTGCCGGAATTCCGGAGACGATTCCGAGACGACTTCCGCCTCGAACCTCGATACCAGCACGCCCGAAGACACCTCCGACGGATATGTTAAAGACAACCTCCCTGCTGACCTGAAATTCGATGGCATGGATGTCCGGGTACTTTTCTGGTCGGATGTCGAACGCCCCGAATTTGAGGTAACCGAATTCTCAGGAGATATTGTTACCGACGCCATCTATCAGCGCAACCTGAATATTGAAGACCGCCTCGACGTAAAACTCGTCTTTATCGGTGAACCCGGAAACAATGCCAACCGTACCGGCTTTGTGAACAGGGTAATGACCAGCTACACAGCCGGCGAAAAAGCATACGACATCATCGCCACATACAGCCGCACCGCAGGCATGCTTTCTATTCAGGGTCTGCTCGCCGACCTCAACAGCATTGACGGCAGCTACATCGACACCGAAATGCCTTGGTGGCCTGACTCTCTTCTTGAGACCGCAGGGGTCGGAAACGCTCTCTATTATATCTCAGGAGACGCCTCTACAAACACCCTGCATTTCATGTACACCATCTATTACAACACCGAGTTGCTTTCCACATACGGGCTTACCGACCCGACCGAATATGTGCAGAACATGACCTGGACGCTTGACAAGCTTATCGAGATGACCTCGAATGTTTATCAGGACCTTGACAACGACGGCAAGAAATCCGAGGGAGACTTCTATGGGTTCTGTACGATTTATTACCACTGCGATGCCTTCTACACCGGCTCGGGTATGAAGCTGGTTGAACAGACAAATGACGAGAACCTGCTTAAGATCTCCGACGATTTCTTCTCTGAAAAATGTGTAAACCTTGTTGACAAGCTCGGCAAATGGCTTACCACAAACGACTGTTATGTAAGTCTCTCGGGCGGTAAAGTCCCCTATCAGGTACCCTTTGTTAACGGCAACGCCCTCTTCTGCCAGAACAGAGTTTACATGGCCGACCACATCAACGCAAGCGGGCTCAACGCCGTCGAATGGAAATACGGGCTTGTTCCTACCCCGCTTTATGACCTTAATCAGGAAGATTATTACACTGTTATAGGTAACCCCTTTACCCTGTACTGCATAATGGTTGACGTGGAAGACAAAGTCCCGTTTACCGCGGTTATCGAATGCTGGGGCAGCGAGGCTTATCGGCTGACCACACCGGCCCTGTTTGAGACAAATATGAAGTATAAATACTCCAAAGAAGAGATTTCATCTCAGATGTTCGATATCCTGCGCCGCACTTCGGTCTTTGACCAGGGACGCATTTTCTCCCACGATCTCAACTATATGAGCGAGCTGCCCAGCAAAACCATGACGATTGGTGCTTCATGGGCTTCGGCCATGCAGGTCCACAAAAAGGTGCTTTCAAATAATCTTAACAAGATAGTTGAATCCTTTATAAAGCAGCAAAGTCAGAACTAAAAACTTAAAGACCGGCAAAAGTCTTCTCCGGGCTTTTGCCGGTTTTATCACAAAAAAGGTTTACAAAAAAACTTTGTTTATATATAATTATAAAAAGCATATTATCATATCGTCCGCACAAATACCCGACCCCATGGCGCTGCGGATGCTGCGCGGTGGCGGAAGTTTTTCATCAAGACAACAATAATTGAATGAATAGAGGGATGCTATGTTAATTGAAACCAACCGGCAGAGGACGGTCGAACATCATGTTGATTTTTGCGTGGTGGGCGGCGGTCTGGCAGGTATGTTCGCCGCGATATCGGCGGCCCGCGAGGGAGCGCGGGTGGTTCTCATGCAGGACAGACCGGTGCTCGGCGGAAACGCTTCAAGCGAGATCCGCATGTGGGTGCGCGGGGCCGCAGGCTCCGGCGGCGACTCCAAAAATCTCTACAAGCGCGAGACCGGGCTCATCAGCGAGCTTGAGGAGGAGAACATATATGTAAATCCCTACCTTAATTATTCGGTATGGGACGGCGTACTCTGGAACATGGTGGCACGCGAGAAAAATATAACTCTCCTGCTCAACTGTTCCTGCATCGACGCAGACATGAGCGACGACGGCAAATACATATTGTGCGTCAAAGGCTGGCAGCTTACCACCTATACCTGGCACATGGTATACGCGAAATATTTCGCCGACTGCTCGGGCGACTCGGTTCTCGCTCCCGTCACCGGCGCGCTCTGGCGGGTCGGCCGCGAGGGCAACGACGAGTACAACGAAACCATCGGACCGGCCAAAGCCGACCGCAAGACTATGGGGATGTCCTGCCTGATTCAGGCCCGGGAAACCGACCACCCGGTTGAGTTTAAAAGGCCCTCCTGGGCATATGTCTACAAAACCGATGCAGACTTTGACAATATCGTGCTGCCCGGTGCCGACGGCAAGGCCGCGGGCAGCATAGCCCGGCGCTCACACAAGCTCGGTACAGACGGCACCAACTTCTGGTGGATAGAGTTGGGCGGCGAACAGGATTCAATCTACGACACCGAAAAACTTCGCGACGAGCTCTTAAAAGTTGCCTTTGGCATCTGGGACCACATTAAAAATCAGGGCGACCACGGCGCCGAGAACTGGGAGCTTGAATGGATTGGCTTTTTGCCCGGTAAACGCGAGAGCCGTAGGTACATAGGCCCCTATGTGCTGACCCAGAACGACATCGAGGCGGGCGGAAAATTCGACGACATTGTGGTATACGGCGGCTGGCCGATGGACGACCACAGCCCCGGCGGATTCTATGCCAAGCCCGACGAACCGGCCTCAATTATGTACCCGACGCCCTCGCCTTACGGGATACCCTACCGGGTGCTATACTCCAAAAATATCGCCAATCTCTTCTTTGCCGGACGCAACATCAGCGCCACGCACGCCGCGCTCTCCTCAACCCGCGTCATGGGCACCTGCTCGCTTCTGGGGCAGGCGGTGGGGACAGCTGCCGGAATCTGCATAGCCGAAAATGCGACCCCGCAAGAAATTTATGAAAAGCATATTAAAAAGCTGCAGAAAAAATTGATGGATGCCGGCTGCTGGCTGCCGGGGCTCAGCCGTGAAATTCCGGCTCTCTCCCGGAGGGCAGGTTTAAACTTGTCCGATGCGGAACGTTCCATACTGTTCAACGGCATTGAGCGCGACTTCCCGGGTCAGGAAAACCACATCACCCTGCCGCTCGGAGGCACGATAAAATTCAGTTTTGAGTGTCCCGAGTATATAAGCCGGCTGCGGGTGGTATTCGATCCCGATTTTTCGCGCCGCTCGGTTTCGGTAAACAAAAAAATGCGTACCTTTGCCCAGAAGGCCTGCACCGGCCTTGACTTCCGCCCCGTAAAGGTGGCCGAGACGCTGGTCAAGTCTTTTGAGGTATGGGGGGACGGCGTGCTGATTTGCTCGGCCGGCGACTGGCATCACTCGCTGCTGCGGCTTGATATCGGCAGGGAACTGCGCGAGCTTGAGGTGAGGTTCCTTGAGACCTGGGGATCCGGGCAGGTAAATATTTTCTCGTGCGATATTGAATAGAATTTTATAGAAAGCAGGGACAAAAAATGCGTTTATCCGTAATGACCAGTTTGTTTTACGAAAACCGTGAGGACCGGAGAAATTATCTCAATTCACTGAGAAAGACGCATGCGGCGGGTTTTTCGGTAATGGACTTTAACATGTGCCCCATGCAGCGCGGGGAAACCGAGTTGCTCGGCGACGACTGGGAAGAGCTGGTCTATGAAATAGCCAATGAAGCCGCCCGGCTCGGAGTCGAGTTCTCGCAGTCCCATCTGCCCTATCCAAAGGCTGCGAGCCGGCGCAAGTCTCCCACCGACGAAGGCTGTGAGCAGAACGAGACCTTTATCCGGGTGACAGAGCGCGCCATACGTATCAGCGCCATGCTCGGCGTGAAGTGGGCGGTCGTGCATCCGGTCCAGTATATCGGCGAGTATGAACTCGACCGGGAGGCCGACCTTGCCTACAACCATAAGATATATGACAAATATGTCGAGCTGGCCTCCTCTCTCGGCGTCGGGCTTGCATTTGAAAATATGGCCGACATCGACGGGCGGCGCCGCTTCGGGGTGACTCCCGACGAGCTCCGTGCCCTCATCGAATCTTACAACAGCGAATATGTCGCTGCTTGTTGGGACTTCGGGCACGGCAACCGCACCTACTACGACCAGACCGGGGCTATAAAAAAGATCGGCCGGTACCTGCGCGCAACGCACCTTGACGACAATATCGGCAAGGACGACCTGCACACGATTCCCTTTTTCGGAACAATCAAGTGGCCCGAGATAATGAGAACCCTGCGCGAAATCAATTATTCCGGCGACCTTACGTATGAACTTAGCTGCTGCAAGCGCATGCCGCCCGAACTGATTCCCTCAACCGTAAGGCTGGCACGCGATGTTGGTGAATATCTGCTGAAATTGTAATTTATTTAATTAATACACATATTAAGAGGATAAACCAATGAAACGGAAATCTCGGATTTTTGCCTTAGTGGCTTTGAGTATTCTTGTGCTGCTTGTTTCCCTGCCGGGTTGCGCGCTCGATAATGACAAAGAGCCGCCATCCGACACCACTCCCGCAGGCTCTGATGACACCAGCGATACCACGATCGAGGGCTACCACGAGAATGGTTACCTTCTCGACAACCTTCCGAAAGACCTTAAATTCGGGGGCGCTGAGGTTACCTTCCTGATCTGGGAGGACTGCCCCATGCTGGAGTTTTATGTCGATAGTTTAAACGGTGAAGTTATCAACGACGCCATCTATGAACGCAATCAGATAGTTGAGACCCGGCTTGACGTAAAGCTGAATTATGTCGCAACACCGGGCGACTCCGATAATATGAATATGTACATACAAAAGGCCGAGGCCGACCTGCTAAGCGGCGCTTCAGAATACGACATTTATGCCGGATACAGCCGCTCGGCACCTGCCATGGCGCTCTCGGGAGGCTGCGAGGAGCTAACCGCGCTGAAATACCTCGACTTTAATATGCCTTGGTGGCCCGACTCACTGCTTGATCAGTGCATGTTAAACAACCGGCTGTATTTTTGCTCGGGCGACCTTTCCACCAACCTGCTCTGGATGATGATAGGCACCTTCTTTAACAAGGAACTGGTTGATCAGCTCCAGCTTGAAAACCCCTACGACCTCGTGCGCTCAAACCAATGGACGCTTGACAAGTTCATTGAGCTGACCTCGGGCAAATATAACGACAAAAACGGTAACGGAGCAGTCGATGACGGGGATTTCTTCGGGTTCATGATCACTAACATCAATATCGACGCCTTCTTTACCGCTTCCGGCTGTTTGGCGTTTGAGAAAAACAACAACGGAGAGCTGATTCTCTCCCCGACTCTTACCAGCCCGAAAATTCATGATTTGCTCAGTAGGCTCGGAGATTATTTTGCCACCGATGACGTCCGCTACCAGAACAGCGTTACAATCCGCAAGATATTTTTCGAGGAGCGCGCTGTCTTTACAATGGACAGGGTCTTCATTGTCTGCGGTAAGGATTACGGGAGCTCCGACAACATAGAATTCGAGTACGGGCTTGTCCCCAACCCGAAATATGATCAATTCCAGGAGAATTATATCACAAACGTCGGACATCCCTTCACAATGTATGCTATATCAGCAGGCGCCTTTGATGCCGATACCTGCGCGGCGGTGCTCGAATGTCTCTGCTCCGAAAGCTATCGCCGTGTGACGCCGGCGGTGTATGAAATCGCAATGAAGGTCAAATACGCAAGCGATGATGTAACCGCTGAAATGTATGAAATCCTGCGCAACACTGTGAGCTTTGACCTCGGCAGATTCTACAACGACCAGGCCGCAAGCATCTATCAAGTCATGCGCACGGAGGTAATCAACAATACCAAAACCTTTGCGTCGCGCTTCAAGGCGCTCTCCAAAATAATGGAGGACGGCATAAAGAAAATCATGGAAGCATATACTGACTAAAATGCAGGGCGCCGCCCCCATGTTCCCGCTGTTTGTGTAGGTGCGCCGCCCCTTACCCCCCGCTTTAACCCCTTTATGAAAAAAGGGGTTAAATATCCCAAAATTTTAAAATCAAATTACTAATCCGGCAAGCGCGGGCCCCACATCCCGCGCATTGCTGACTTTAGTTCACCGGCTGACTTGGGAATGGGCGATATAAAACGCGAGGGGTAATTCTCAAGCCGCTTGAAAAATAGTTCGCAACGTTTTTTGTGCGCTTGGGAGAAACTTCTTTCAAGAAGTTTCTCCCAAGCGCGTACCGGGGTGCGAAGCCGAGCCCATAAATAAAGGTGCGGGGGCAAAGCCCCCGCGGGGTCATAATCGCGAGAACACCTTTAAGAAAAATGAAACAATTGCGTCATAAGGCTTCATGCGCCGGCGCTTTTGCGCGGGCGCGCCGCCCGGGGCATGGCTGAGGTCAATTACTTTTTTTCGTCTTCGGCTTTGTCGGCTTCTTCGCAGCCGAGTGGAAAACAAAAGATATTGCTGCAGCCGGTAATGGCCTTTACGCCTATCTTGTAGGGTATCTTTATTTTGATGCGCTGGGTTATTACCACCCTGCAGGAGCTTCCGCAGGGGTCGCATTCGCAGGTAACGCAGGGCTCGCCGAAGCAGTCGACATCGACATCGCCGACAAAGGTTTGCGGCAGAATTTCAATCGGAAGGCTTACCTTCGCCACCTCAAAGCCGGTGTTGCAGCACTTATCCGGAGGGCAGGGGGGCGGAGGCGGGGGCGGGAATTTGCCTGTCAGAATATCCATAATCTCATATGCCTTGCACATCAGCTTCTCGCCGGCAACCGCCTAGGAATCCGCGGCAACTGCAGGCCACAGGCGCCGCCGGCCGGTTTTTTACGGGTCTTATCTCCGGAGAATGAAGCGGCTCGCATCAGGGAGTTTAGCGGTAAGCCAGGAAACGGAGGGGGCGCCGTGGCCTGCGGTCATTGAGCGAGAAAACTGAAGGGGCATAAATCCTCCTTTCGGTTTTTCTGTTGTCAGTATATGCCGGCGGCGCCGGAAATGTCAAATAAAGTCGGAAAAACTGAATAATAAGACTGGCTCAGCGAACGATTTTTTTATCCGTGGTATTTCTCTTATCATGGAAGCTAGGTGACCACATCATTTAAGGAAAAGCTCGATAACCGGAACAATGACATTCGGCTTGACCTCGGGCAGAGTAATAACAAGGAGATTGTCGCTTCTCGTTTGCCCTTCGCTGAAATGTCCGGGATGCTTTTCCTTGAAGAGCACCTCACTGCCGTCGTGCAAAAACTGCGCGTAGTCAACCTTTCCGGCAAGGTCCTTGAGCTCAAGGAATTTGTATGGGTATGTAAAGAGATGTATGTACAGGCGCTTGCCGTCCTGCGACTGCGTGAGGCGGCAGCCGAACGGCGCCTTGAATTCCGGTTCCGCCATGGTGCAGCCGTATATCGAGCGGCTGTTGTATTTCATCCAATCTGCGTACACCCTCAGGGCATTCTCGGCTCTGTAGTCAAAATATCCCCTTGAGGTGGGTCCCACGTTCATCAGAAGGTTCCCGCCCATTGAAACGGTATTCACCAGCATTTCAATAAGCATCTGAGGAGATTTCCAGGTCTGTTCGTCGCGATGGTAACCCCATGAGCCTGAGAAAGTCTGGCACGCTTCCCAAACGACAAGCTCCCCCGTTTCGGGATGCCTTACCCACTCCTGCGGCTGGTACTGCTCAGGAGTCCACAGGTCCTGATCAATCTGCGTCCTGTTGTTGATTATGATTTCGGGCTGAAGCGAACGGGCGGTTTTAATAAGCTCCTCCGCTTCCCAATCGTCCTTCCCCTTGCCGCTCATCCATTCCGGGGCGGTCGCGGGCTTCGAATATGAGAAGTCGAACCACAGTATATCTATTTTCCCGTAGTTGGTAAGAAGCTCGGTAACCTGATCACGCATGTACTTCGCATATTTTTTCATATCCCGGGATTTATTTTGCTCTTTTGCGTCCTTGTCATTGCGTCGCGGGTGATAATGGTCTATCGGGAAATCCGGATGATGCCAATCGATAAGCGAATAATAGAAGCCTATGCGCAGACCCTCAGCGCGGAAAGCATCCGTAAATTCCCTCACAAGGTCCCTTCCAGCCGGCGTGTTTGTACATTTGTAGTCGGTATACTTAGTATCAAACATACAAAAGCCCTCGTGGTGCTTTGCGGTAAATACCGCGTATTTCATGCCGGCCTCTTTTGCTTTCCTTGCCCATTCCCTGGCGTCGAACAAATCAGGGTTAAAATACTTAAAATATTTGTCGTATTTCTCCTCGCTGATGCACTCGCGGCTTTTTACCCACTCGTGCCTTGCCGGCAGAGAATACAGCCCCCAGTGTATGAACATTCCAAAGCGGTCATGAACAAACCATTCGGTATTTCCGGGCGTTTTTCTTGTTACATAACTTGACATAATTAACTCCTTCCTGATACACAATCATAATCGGAACGGTTATAGCTAACAGATGCATACACCGGCTGCAATCACATAGCTGAGTTTATCGAACTGCCTTTATTGTGTAGGTTGCTCCCCAGTGATTGAGTATTTCGACCGAAGAAAAACCTGCCGAAAAAAGACATTCGACTTCATGGTCGACGGTAAGCGGAGGCAGGGCTTCGGCAACACGCAATCGCTGCTGTCATTTTACCACAAAAGGACGCAAAAAGCTACTGCTGAATTATCTGTTTGCTTGATATCAGGGCGGCTCGCCGAGTGAACTGGCCGTTTTTTAGTGAGTATTTACAAGTAATAGAACCGAAGTCGCAAAAACTTGAGTCAAAAAAATTTGATTTAATCCTTGACAAAACTAAAACATCAAAGTATCATATTGCTGTATATTTATTCTTTTTTTCATAACTATTTTTAGGAGGATATGTTATGATGAGTATGGCAAAACGTTTATTGGTACTTACCTTTGCGCTTGTCTTTTTAACACTCGGATTTGTCGGCTGCGGAAAGAAAGATACCTCGGGGAAACTGGTTATCGGCGGCACCGGCCCTCTGACAGGTGAGGCTTCTACATACGGAACCTCGGTTAAGAGAGGCGCGCAGATTGCTATTGACGAAATCAATGACGCCGGCGGCATCAATGGCATCAAGCTTGAATTTATCTTTGAAGATGATGAGGCCGATGGCACAAAGGCAAAAGCAGCCTTTGAAAAGTTAATGGACAACGGCATGCAGATATTTATGGGGACGGTCACTTCGGGCGCCGGCGTTGCCCTTAACGAAGCTATAAAAAATGAAGGACTCCTGCACGTTACTCCCAGCGCTTCTCAGATCGAAGCGATTGAAAACCCCAATTCATTCCGCATTTGCTTTAATGACGTTGACCAGGGCAAGGCAATGGCTGAATACATATATCAAAAGTTAGGTTACAAGAAAGCAGCCATAATTTACAACCAGGATGACAGTTACAGCAGCGGCCTTTACGATGCATTCAAGAAAAGGTGGACCGAGCTTGGCGGAAGCATCTCTGCCGATACCTCCTTCGCAAAGGCGGCAACAGACTTCAACGCACAGCTTACCAAGATTGCCGGTTCTGATGCAGATTTCTTGTTTATGCCGATTTATGCTGAAAAGGCATCTCAAATTATCATTGCCGCAAACGAAAAAAATATAAAACTTCCGCTTTTGGGTTGCGACGGTCTCGACGGCATTCTTAACTATCTTACGGGCGACAACGCGAAACTGGTTGAAGGATTAATCTACTACACACCCTTTCTTGCCAGCGATCCTTCTGAAAAAGTGCAGTCTTTCGTAGCCAAGTATAAAGCAAAATACAATCTTGAACCTGACCAGTTTGCGGCAGATGCTTATGACGCTATCTATGTTATCAAGGCCGCAATTGAAAAGGCGGGACTCACAGTAGAAGATACCAAGTTAACTGCCAAAGAGCTTGGCGAAAAACTGGTCCCCGTAATGACACAAATCGAAGTAGACGGTCTTACTGGAAAGATAACATTCAGCACTTCGGGCGAGCCTACAAAATCCGCAAAAGTTGCTGAAATCAAAGACGGTAAATACGTCGCCAAAGACTAAAATTGATTATTCTGGACAATACGGGGAAGACAGTTGATTTCTTCCCCGTAATTGATTTAGCCGAAAAGGCATTATTTACCGTTTTTTGAGCGGTTCGGAGAATTCCGAACTGCTTAAAAAACAGTAAATAGCTTTACTTTTACCTAAGGAGCAGTTTATGCAACAGTTTATAATGACGTTGATAGACGGTATCAACCTGGGGAGTGTTTACGCACTTGTTGCCCTCGGATATACCATGGTGTACGGTATTGCCAAAATGCTGAATTTTGCCCACGGTGACATCATCATGGTCGGGGCTTATACCATTGTGGTTTTCATTACCAGACTTTCGATAAGTGTTCCTTTGGCAATGATTCTCTGTGTTGCGTTTTGCGCACTTTTGGGCTTTGTGGTAGAAAAACTGGCCTACAAGCCGCTTCGCCATGCGACGCCCCTTTCGGTTCTCATCACGGCAATCGGGGTCAGTTATCTGCTTCAGAATCTCGCACTTCTCATTTTCGGTACCAACCGACAATTTATCGTAAGATTTATAGATGTCGGCAATTTTAATCTGTTTGGGGTTTCGGTTTCGGGAATCTCGGTCATTATCTGGGTCACAACCATTGTCATTATGATTGGCCTTTATACTTTTATCAAAAAGACAAAACTGGGACGCGCTATGCTGGCGGTCTCCGAAGATAAGGGTGCCGCACAGCTTATGGGTATCAATGTTAACCGCACCATCTCCATCACTTTTGTCATCGGCTCTGCCTTAGCCGGCGTCGCCAGCATTCTTTATTCGGCAAAATACCTGAATGTTGATCCATATACCGGTAGTTTATTCGGTATCAAGGCTTTTGCCGCTGCCGTATTCGGCGGTATCGGCAGCATTCCGGGCGCCATGATCGGCGGGCTGCTTATCGGCCTTATTGAAGCGCTCACGGCAAGCTACCTGCCCTTCAATCTGAATGCCGCGTCCGACGGATTCGCCTTTGTAATACTAATCATTATGCTTGTTTTGAAACCTACCGGGCTTTTGGGTAAGAAAAATACGGAAAAGGTGTAGGCAACAATGAAAAGGATAAACTTAAAATCGCATCGCAATTTGATTTTTGTTGCCGCAGCCATTGTTGTTTATGCCTTCATTGCCTACGGCATGAACTCAAACCTGCTTCCGCGCGCTACACAAACCCTTGCTATCAAAGCGTGTTACAATGTCATTCTCGCGCTGTCTTTAAGCCTTATAGTAGGATTTTTGGGCGAGCTATCCTTAGGCCATGCTGGATTTTTCGCATTGGGGGCCTATTCCGGATGTATCTTTTCAATTAACTCAAATCTTCCAATAGAACTTCGCTTTGTTTTAGCCGCTCTAATCGGAGGGACTGTTGCAGCCATCGGCGGTTTTTTAATCAGCTCCTCTATCCTCCGCCTGCAGGGTGACTACCTTGCCATAGTAACCCTGGCTTTCGGTGAGATCATTCGTTCCTTTATCAAAATTATTCCCGTAACGGGAGGGACCGCCGGCCTTGGCGGCATTCCCTCTTTGGGTTCAAAGCTTAAAACTTTTACATTTTCTTATGTGTTTGTTATACTTACAATTCTGGTCATACGTAATATTGTCGCCTCCAGTCACGGACGCGCGATAACTTCAATACGCGACAATGCCATCGCGGCGGAATCAATCGGAATTAACATAAAACTATATAAGATTAAAGTTTTCACCGTCGGCGCTTTTTTCGCGGGAATTGCCGGTGTTATCCTGGGTCACTATATCAACTTTATTGAACCCGCCAACTTTAACTACAATGTTTCTATCGAAATCCTGGTCATGGTGGTTCTCGGCGGAATGGGCAACCTGTTAGGCTCAATCATCGCGGCGGTGGTCATTACCTTCCTGCCTGAAATATTGAGGGGGTTTGACCAGTACCGGCTGCTCATTTACGCTCTGGCGCTTATCTTTATGATGCTGGCAAGCAATTCGCCGAGAATTATTAATTTCAGAGTTAAGGCAAGAGAAAAGGCCGCCGGTCTCTACAAAAAACTGTTTACGAGGAAAGAAGAGTGACGCAAGTGGAACTGCTTGAGGTAAACAACATAGGAATCTCCTTCGGCGGCCTTCGCGCCGTTGATAATGTAAGCCTAACCATAAAAAACGGACAGCTATATGGCCTGATCGGCCCGAACGGTTCCGGAAAAACCACGCTTTTTAACATGATTACCGGGGTCTATAAACCCACAAGCGGCACCTTTTATTTCAATGGCGAAAACCTAACCGGGAAAAGCCCTGTTGAGATAAACAAAAAAGGAATTGCCCGAACCTTTCAGAACATTCGTCTGTTCAAAAACATGAGCGTAATTGACAATGTTAAGGTCGGGCTGCACAACAAGCATAAATATACCATGTTTGAAAGCATTCTCCGTTTGCCCCGCTTTTTTCATGAGGAGCAAAAGATGGAAGAGGAAGCGCTTGAGCTTTTGGGTGTTTTCGATTTGGACAAAGAAAAAGACTCTCTGGCCTGCAATCTGCCCTACGGCAAGCAACGCAAGCTCGAAATCGCCCGCGCCCTTGCCACCGGCCCGAAGCTGCTTTTGCTGGATGAGCCGGCAGCCGGTATGAATCCTAATGAGACTGAAGAGCTCATGGAAACGATACGTTTTATTCGTGATAATTTCAACATGACAATCCTGCTTATCGAGCACGATATGAAGCTCGTATCGGGCATCTGTGAGGAGATTTCAGTCCTTAATTTCGGAACGCTACTGGCCTCGGGCAAAACTTCCGAGGTACTCAATAACCCAGAAGTTATAGCGGCATATCTGGGGGAATAGAGGCAATATCATGGCAATGCTTACAATCAACGATCTTCACGTTTATTACGGTGTTATTCAGGCCATTAAGGGCATATCTTTTGAAGTTAACGAAGGAGAAGTAATAGCTTTAATCGGTGCCAACGGTGCCGGGAAAACCACGATTTTACATACCATAACCGGCCTTATTGCGGCCAGGAGCGGTTCAATAATATTTCAAGGTCAGAAACTGACCAAAACACCCGCCCACAGAATTGTCAAAATGGGCATTGCCCATGTTCCCGAGGGCCGTCGCATTTTTTCTCATCTTACGGTTTACGAAAATCTCCAGCTTGGCGCGTATACAAGGGGGGACAAAGCTGAAATTGAAGCTTCCCTCGAAACTGTCTATCGGCGTTTTCCGCGTCTTAAAGAACGGAAAAACCAGGTGGCCGGAACACTAAGCGGCGGCGAACAGCAAATGCTCGCGATAGGAAGAGCGTTAATGTCGCGCCCCAAACTTATTTTAATGGACGAACCTTCAATGGGGCTCTCTCCCATTTTGGTGAGTGAGATTTTCGATATTATCAAATCAATCAGCGAGGGCGGGACCACCGTGCTGCTGGTTGAACAGAACGCCAAAAAGGCACTTACCATCGCTGACCGTGCCTATGTATTGGAGACCGGCAAGATCGTGCTTTCAGGCAACGCACAAGACCTGATAAATGATGAATCGGTCAAAAAGGCATATCTCGGCGAGTAGGTCAGCACAGCAGAAAACAAGTAAATCATTCGGTTTTTATGCGCCTTTGTGCTGCAAAACGCATTACGCAGCTGCAGTTGTTTTTACATCCAGCTTCGGTAAGGTATACAGCATATGTTATTGCTTCCTTTATAACATAATACCTTTGTTCGGATAGTTATATTATAAGCCAAAAATGTAAATATTACAAAAGGCAATTGTATTTGCTGCACATCGGATTGCTCTCTGTTTGTGAGAAATTTTACAAAATTAAATAAACATGAGTTCCTCCGGCCGCATATTGTGGTATAATATTACCAAGGAAAAGCCTCGATATAACTGTGCATGACCTTAGCGGACACGGGAGGAAACATGAGAACGAGCCACCCCGGACGGTATGGAGTTTGATATGAAACTATCTGCAAAATTCATCAGAGCACAGCTTGAGCTGATGCACCCCCTCCTGCAAAACCGCCCGCTGGAATTCTCGCGCAACAGCCAGGACAGGCTCGGTAAAATAATGCACGCGGCAAAAAACACGATGTGGTGACGATTGATATTGCGTTTGAGAAATTTAAAGCCGCATGGATACTCCCGCGGGACGAGCTGCGCTATGGCGTGATACTCTACCTTCACGGCGGCGGATACACCTGCGGCACGCTTGATTATGCCAAGGGCTTTGCCTCGGTGCTTGCGGCATCCTGCGGCATGCGGGTTTTTTGCGCCGCATACCGGCTTGCCCCCGAGCACCCGTATCCCGCGGCGCTTGAGGATGCGTACAGCGCATACCGGTTCCTCCTCGACGAAGGGTACGACTCCAGACATGTTGTGCTCTGCGGGGAGAGCGCCGGCGGGGGGCTTATATACTCGCTTTGTTTTATGCTCAGGGACACCGGCCTGCCGCAGCCGGCCGGCCTTATCGCAATTTCCCCGTGGACAGATCTCACCCTGTCTGGAAAGTCGTATATCGACAACATTAAAACCGACCCGTCGATGAGCGTCGAGAGGCTTGAGTTTTTCGCCGATTGCTATACCGGAAGAAGATACGATCTTGTGGAAGACGCCGGCGGCGAATATCACAAGACGGCGCCGACAGACAAAAAAGACCCCTTTGTATCACCGCTGTTCGGTAACCTTGACGATATGCCGCCTTCCCTGATATTTGCCGGCGGGGATGAAATAATGCTCGACGACGCAAAACTCCTGCACGAGAGGCTGCTTCTGGCGGGGGCCTCGAGCCGCCTGATCGTTAAGCCGAACATGTGGCATGCGTATGTACTGTTCTGCCTTGAGGAAAACAAGTCGGATTTTGACGAAATCAACGGCTTTATGAAATCGGTTTTGCCGGAGGGCTCCGAGCGCAAACTCAGGTGGCTGAAGCTTGACAACGCCGCAAAAATATACCCCGCGGCGGCTACCAAAAGATGGAGCAACGTGTTCAGGCTTTCGGCCACGCTGAAAGAGGAGATCGACCGGGACTTACTTCAGTCGGCGCTTGACGTCACTGTGCGCCGCTTCCCCTCGATAGCCGTACGCCTGCGCCGCGGGCTTTTCTGGTATTACCTTGAGGAAGTGCCGCGAGCGCCGCGGATTACCGACGAGAAAAGCTATCCGCTCTCGCATATGCCCTTTGACGACATACGCAAGTGCGCTTTCCGCGTAATTCTGTACAAGAGAAGAATTGCGGTAGAGTTTTTTCACGCCGTCACCGACGGCAACGGCGGGCTGGTTTTCCTGAAAACCCTTGTTGCCGAATATCTGTCAAGCAAATACGGAATCAGGATTCCTAACACCGACGGCGTGCTCGATCGCCTTGAGACCCCGCCCGAGGAGGAATTTGAGGACAGCTTTCAGAAATATGCCGGAGAAATAAGAAAAAGCAGAATGGAGGCAAATTCCTTCAAGCCGACCGGCACACCCGAGACCGACGGGTTCATTAACGTCACCACGTTTTTGCTTGATCTTGCTCGTGTTTCAGCTGCGGCAAAAGAAAAGAGGGTGACCATAACCTCTTATCTTGCGGCGGCATTTATACAGGCCGGTATCCGGCTGCAACAGGAGTCCGGCTGGCCGCAAAAAAAGCAGAAGGCCGTGAAAATCCTGATTCCGGTAAATTTAAGGAAGCTTTTTCCGAGCCGGTCGCTGCGCAATTTTGTGTATTACGTGACCCCGGGAATAGACCCGCGCCTGGGTGAGTACACCTTCGAGGAGATATGCACCAGCATACATCACCAGTTGGGACTCTTTGTAACCCGCAACGAGATGGCCAGCCGCATCTCGGGCAATGTGCAGGACGAGCGGCGGCTGATACTCAAACTGGCGCCGCTTTTCGTGAAGAACATAGTGATGAAAATCATGTTCTCTATCTTTGGAGAGCGGAAATCCATGATGTCGCTGTCAAACCTAGGGGCTATCAGGGTGCCCGATGTCATGGGAGAATATATTGAGAGGTTTGACTTTATACTCGGAGCCCAGTCGACCTCTCCCTACAACTGCGGGGTTCTTTCATACCGGGACAAGCTCATAATCAATATAATCCGCAATATCAAGGAGCCGCTGCTTGAGAGGCGGTTTTACGAGGTGCTGCGCGAGCAGAATATTCCGGTCAAGGTCGAGAGCAACCAGAGATAAAACAAACCGAAACAAGCTCCTTGAAAGGAATGGTCATATATGTACTGCGTAAAATGTGGAGTAGAGCTGGCAGACAGCGAAAAAAAGTGCCCGCTTTGCGGGACGCGGGTATATCATCCGGATATTGTCCCGGCCGAAGCCGAGCCTCCTTATCCCCCCTTTCAGAAACCCGCCGAGGCAATAAACCCGCGGGGGGTGTTGTTTGTCCTGACCGTGCTTTTTTTGATAATCGCCGCAATCTGCCTGCTCTGCGACTGGAATCTCAGCGGCGGCAGGATTGTCTGGTCGGGGTTTGTGACCGGCGCGCTGGCTTTGATTTATGTGGCTTTTGTGCTGCCGTTCTGGTTTAGGCGGCCGAGCCCGGCAGTCTTTGTCCCGTGTGATTTTCTGGCCACAGCGCTTTATCTGTTTTATATTAACACAATTCTCGACGGAAACTGGTTTTTCACCTTCGCGCTGCCGCTCGTCGCCGGCATCGGGCTGATAACCACCGCGGTGGTTGTGCTCTCCTATTACATCAGGCGGGGATACCTCTTTATATGGAGCGGAGCCTGTATTCTCTTGGGCGTATATACCGTCGGCATAGAAGTTTTGATCAATATTACATTCAGCGTGCAGGAAAAGTTGGTCTGGTCCCTCTATCCCTGTGTCGCCCTGTTTATGATCGGGATAATGCTGCTCGTCATTGCGCTGGTCAGGCCGCTGCGCGAGTCGCTGCACAAAAAGTTCTTTCTGTAAAAAAACATACGATATAAGTCTAAGTCAATATAAGTCAATGTGAAGCGCTCACCAGTGATTGGACAACATGACGTTGTAGTGTAATGGCACAATAACAGTAAATACCGGCGCAGCGCAACATCAGGTTCAAAGCAAACCGGATTTTCTGGGCGTGTGCGGGACAAAAATTAAAAGCCTTGAATCGTCAATGATTTCAAGGCTTTTTTGATGGTCGGAGTGACTGGATTTGAACCAGCGGCCTCTTGGTCCCGAAGAACGTGGGAGATATTCCCTTTAGTTCCTCTATATGCCCTCAAGTCCCCATTTTACTGCATTCTTGGCACTGGCAAGGTCTGCCATATTCCCTTACGTGGAATTATATTCCCTCTTGAAGTGTGTACTTTTGTGTGTACTTTTTAAAATAGAATTGTATGTTACCCTGCTACCTAAAAACCAGTTTATAGCCCTTCGGCAATCCTTTTGGAAGTTAGAATATTCATTGTAGGCCCATTTCGGATAATATTCATTCCACATCTGCATTAATTCTTTCCAGGTAAAATCATTTTTATCATATTCTAAAAAGAATTCTACTAATGTTAAGCTTTTTTCCTGCAAGGGTTTAACCCTTTTTTTCTTCAAAAGTTTTTGCCGGATTTTTGTATATTCTTCGGACAATGCTTTTGGGGTTATGCGGGCGTTAAGCTTCATTGTTATTTGCAGAGGCATACCCGGGATAATTTTATAACTGTAACGAACTTTAGATATTAAAGGAACCTTCCCAGTCAGTATGAAGCCTACTGCCTGATATTCCTTCCATACAGGACAATAGAACTTTATTATTTTATCTGCGACCTTTTTCAGTTGTCCCAGGATGCCCGAAGCGTTCACAGGGATGGTGTTAACCCATCCATCATCCCCCGGAAACGTCAGGTCTATAACTTCAAGCCCTAAAATTTCTTCTGTTGGAGAAAAACATCCCTTCATCAAAACCCTATCCCCTTCTGTAACGATACTGACATCCCTGTCTTTAACCTTCAAATATCTGGTAGGTGGCCCGTCTTTTTCCTGCATGGTTTGGACCCATGACTTTAAGCTTTCCGACTTAACCAATACCCCCTTTAATGCTTCCCTGCGGAACTTCTTCACGGCGGGAACCTTCCCCATTTCATAGGCTAAAATCTTCGAGAAAATTATATCTTCCCTGGTAATAACCGACGAACCTTCCTTTTTAGTAACGGGGAATTCGGCTTTAGCCGGAAGCCCGTCCTCTTTTGCTGCCTGTGAAATAAACTGTTGGAGCCTTCTATATTCTTTAACCAGGTTGGAAAGGCTTTCCATCCCCTCCAATACTTCATTTACATAAAACTTTTTAATTAAATAATCCCATATTACCGTATTTACTTTTCCGACTTTGCTTTGCAAGGCTTCCTTGACTTCATCTTCGCTACGAAAGTTTTTGCCCATATATACCCACATCCTATAACTAATATGGATACTCTATAATAACACATAAGAAAACAAACGGCAATAGGAGGGAATATAAAATGACGCAAATGCACCATAAGCCTGTTTTAACTCCCCGGGAAGCAGCTGAGGTGTTACAGGTTAGCTATAAAACAGTGTTGAGGCTGGCCAAGAGGAAAGATTTTCCGGCATTCAAGGCTGGCGAAAAGAAAATTAGAATCCCGGCTGACATGCTCCAGGAGTGGCAGCGGAAAGAAGCAGCAAAGCCTCTTGAGTAGGCACAACAGGAACGCGGAAAAAATGCAGGATTTATGCGGCCTTAGAAAGGGCGTACAAAAAAATACACACAAAATAAAACCCCCGGCGGCTTGGCGGCAGACCGGGGAAGCTGCGAGA
>JAAYHB010000022.1 GCA_012727435.1 Clostridiales bacterium
GCATACATCATGTGCAGCATGTTTGTCGATATGTCTCCCGAGACAAAGAAGAGCTTGTCATTGATAGTCGCCTCGTCTATCAGGCTGTCGGGCCACCACGGGGCTTCGAGATCCAGATATTCAAGTCCCAAGAGATTCTGCAGCATGCCTTTGACAGCAAGCGTGGCTGCGGTGCGCGAATATGTCCCGATAATCTGGTAGGATTTATCGCCCGAGTTTATGACATTCTGCACCTTTGCCACAAAGTTGTTGATGTTATTTGTGTCTCCTCGTTCACCGATGAAGTTGAGCTTGCAAGAGAGACGGGATTCGACGGTAATATTGCGGTTGAATATCGCGTCGTCCACCGGTTCGCCGGTTATGCCATCGACATAAAACTCGGTATGTTCGGAATCGGACCAGTATAGGATATTGTAGGTCGCTCCTCCGAGGTCAAGGTCGGCCGGCAGGTTGTCGAGTATGTAACCGTTTGGATCGGTGGCAGCCTCTTCGCCGGTTGTGGTGTCAATTGTTTGGCTGCTGTCGCTTTTTACTGGGGTTGTTTCATCGCCGTCCTCGCCCTGAGTACACGAGGCAGCGGCCAAAAGGATTGAGAAAAGGAGCAGGCACAAAACTGTCCTTGAAATTGTTTTCATATAATCCCTCCGGATTTATATTAATGCACCATGATTCTTGAGCTTTTCCTGAAGCTCGGGGACCGGGACATCAATCATTCTGAGTCCTTTCTCGACGGCAATTGCGGCAGCCTCGCCGGCGGCCTCGCCTATGCAGGTGGTTATCGGCATGATCCTTATTGCCGCGTGGGCTTCGTGCGTGGCCGAAATCGGCCTTCCGGCAACTATGAGATTGTCAATTCCGACAGGTACCAGGGAGCGGTAGGGTATAGTGTAGTAATCGTTGTCGGGTATGCGCTTGACAATAATATTGCCGCCGCGCGGGTTGTGAATGTCCACGCAGTAAACGCCGCGGGCAATGCTGTCGGGGAACTTGCGTGTGCCGAGTATGTCGTCGGCAGTAAGCTGGTAATGCCCGATGATGCGTCGGCTCTCACGCACACCGACCTCGACCGCGGTTTGCAGAAGCTGGGCGTTTTCCATGCCGCTGACCCTCTCGCGCATGAACTCAAGCAGTTCGTACACCTGCTCGCGGCCCTCGCGCTCGGCATTTGACATGGCATAGACATCAAGCGGGTCGGTATTGAGTATCCGGGTGGCGTTGAAGTGGGCGACACCTTCGAGCGGCAGGCGGAAAATCAGCAGTTTGTCGCAGGGATTTCTGAAATTCCGGGTTTTCTTCTCGGCCTGCCATGCCGCTCTGGCATCGCTGACATTGAATTTTTTCCAGTCGACGTTACCGAAACGGCAGAAAAGTGTCATGGCCTGGCAGAGCCCGTCCTCCTCCCGCCCCTTGTGGTAGCCAAGCCCGGCAAAAGCGGTCAGGTCGGCGTTGCCGGTGGCGTCGATATACGTTTTGGCATATAAGCGGGTGTTGCCGCTGACAGACGAGGCGGTGACATACTTAATGCGCCCGCCTTCGGTCTCAACGCCTGTCAGCAGCGAGTGGAAAAGCACGCAAACCCCCGCTTCGCCTGTCATCCGGTCGAGCACGAGCTTGAGCTTTTCCTCCTCAAAGTGTCGTGGCCGGGCGCTGGTGCAGCCGCCGATTGCATATAGCTTCTCGAGCATTTCGGCAAACAGCCCGGCGTTGGCGAGCCGTCCGCTGTTTGATTCGGTATACTGGCAGAAGGGGTTGACCAGCCCCGAGGTAGCCATTCCCCCGAGACACCCGTATTTTTCTATGATGACTGCCTTCATGCCGCACCTTGCCGCGGCGACCGCTGCCATTGTTCCGGCCAGCCCGCCGCCTGCGACCAGAACGTCAATATCCGACACAGCTTCGGGGTTTTTGTGGTAATAGACAGCTTCCATCCAAATATCTCCCGTGGGCACTTGATCAAATATACCCAGTGTGATACAATTACAGTATATCCCTGTTATTACATCGAGTCTTGCAATAACCGAAGTACAAATTGTAAAAATCAAATATTCCGGGGTGCGGCGATGGAGAACATAAGCTCAAAGGAGATAACTCCTTTTTTGCTCTCAATATGTGTCAGGACCTTCCAGAATAAAAGGGCATGGCGGAGCAAAAAATTCACATACACTTACCGGATAATGTATGTCACCGAGGGAGCGGTCAAGCTGAAGACAGAAGATACCGAGCTGATTTGCAGAGCCGGCAGCCTCCTTTTTCTGCCCCCGGAGTTGATTTACACCACCCTGCTCGATAGTCCCACCGTCAGGCTCTATCACCTGTTCTACGACCTCTGTCTCCCGCGCGACTGGTCCGAGGCAGCGACATTTCCGCCCGGAGGAGTGTTTCTGACCGGACTTGACGTGAAGGTCAGCGCGCACCCTTATGTTTGTGACATGGAATTCTTAAACAGGCCGACGGTGATATCGACATTCAGGCATGCCTCCGATAGGTTTGAGCGAATGCTCCGCGAATACACTGAAAACCGTCCGTATTGCCGTCTGAAGCTCAACGCCATGCTCGGCGAGCTTCTGGCCGAGGTCGCGCGGGCACAGGACAGCATTACAAAAACAAGTCATGCTCAAAACCCGGTTTCAAAGCCGATAATTGAGTACATCAGGCAAAACTATACTGGAAAAATCACATGTCGGAGCATCGGGGAGAGGTTTCACTATCATCCGAACTATGTTTCATATCTGGTAAAGCAAGCGACCGGCATGACTGTACGGGAGTACATTACCTCGCTTCGCGTGGCCGAGGTGTCGCGACTGCTCGACGAGACCGACATGAGCATCACCGAAATCGCCCAAAGTCTCGGATTTTATGATAGCAGCCATCTGTGCAACGTATATTACAAAACAACCGGCTGCACGCCGAGAGGCCGTCGGCACTATTCGGTAAATATTTGATAAGACAGAAAATTGCCATTTTCGGTAAGCAAAATAAAAAATAAAAAAGCACCACTTTAAAAAGCGTGGTGCATCTTTTATGGTCAAAAAGGTGAAAACCGCCTTAAAATTCGGTTTCAACCTGATAATCGGCGTCCCGGCCCATTGAAATGACCGTGAGCCCGTAATCCGACACTTTGTAATGCCTGATATTCTTTTCGGCCAGTTTCTCGGAAAAAAGGGTCCATAAAATATCATCGCAGGTTGACAGTAGAATTTTCGGATTGACCGTGTCTAACCACAAATCCGAGTTTGAGGTAAAGCAGCCGTGGTGGTTTGTCTTGGCGACATCCGCGGCAAGTTGCGTGCCGTATTTCTCAACCAGCATAGCCTCGCGGTCGGCATACAGGTCGCCGCCGGTCAGGAATGTGGAGTTGCCGTATGTAAATTTCATGAGCAGGGAAGTGTTGTTTACCGTACCCTCGCTAAGACTATCAGGGTGCATATCACCGTCAAAAGGATTGAAAACCTCGATTTTGACACCGCCGACGTCAAGCCTGTGTCCTGCCCGCACGTCTCTTTGCAGCTTCGTCCCGTGCTCCGAGAGATAAGCGGCAAGCTGCTTTTCCGTATCTTTCTTGCCCTCGTATCCGGTGTAAAAATATGTATCGATATGCCCCGACATGGTTTCAAAAAGGTATTGTGCGATCCGCATTGCATTTCCTATGTGGTCGGCGTGCGGGTGTGTGAGCACGAAATAGTCAAGGTGCTGCAGGCCGGTTCCTGACACAAACTGCATGACCCGCTCACCACAGTACGATACTCCCGAGTCAACCATCATGGTTTTACCGTCGGGGAAGAGTATGAGCAGGCAGTCGCCCGATTTCCCGGCAACATTATCAACCGTCAGGTCAGGAGCTATTACATATAACCTGCTGTCGCCTCCGGCTTTAATGATTGAATTTATTATGGCGAGCATGTCGTCATTCCGGAGGGTGGTTTCTCTGAAGATGAATTCGGCGGAAAGCAGCGGTTTGTTGCTAAGCGAGGATCTGCTGACCCGCACCTGCTTCTCCCATTGCACCGGGGTGCCGGCATAATATACCCGCGTCAGATTGTCGGAAGCCTTGAAAGCTTTAAAATCAATTGCCCTGAGCGTGGAGGGAAGCGAGACCGACTTAAGTGAGGTGCACTTTTCAAGGGATTTCGGACCTATAATCCGCAGCCCCTCGGGCAGAGCCAAAGATTCAAGGGCAACACATGCCGCAAAGGCAAAGCAGCCGAGCATTGTTACGCCCGGCGGCAATTCTACCGAAGTCAGAGAGACGAAGTGGCTGAACGCATAATCTCCGATAGTTGTGACGCCGGGGTTGACTACAACTTTAATAACCCTGTCCCGATAGCCGGCATAAGGTACCTCTGCTCTTGAGCCATAGTCGGCCATAGGACCTTTGCCCTCAATTACCAGAATCAAATCGTTTGTGTCCTCAAAAACCCTCCAGCCGACATTCTGACCGCAGGTACCCGACGCAATTTCCATGAAAAAACCTCCTCTGACCGGTGATGGCGTACATAATAAAACTGTGTTATTTTCGTTATATTGAAATAATATCATAAACGGGCCGGAATTGCAATAAATTTTACAAACCGGCCTTTTTTGTGATATATAATAATTGTGACCGCGGAACATATTCTGGAAGCGCACGTCTGTAATATCAGCTACACATAAAGGAGAGTAAATGATGAAGCCCACAAAGTTACTGACACGGCTTTTGTCCTGCCTTTTGGTTTTCTCTGCGCTTGCCGCAAGTCTTGCCTCCTGTGCCTTAAAAATCAGCGCGCAGGACCTGATGGAAGGCATCAATCCCCGCGGTGTTGAAGGAAGGTCGCCGGGCGAGGAGTTTTATCTCCACTCGGCACAGCTGGCTGTCAATCTCTTCAAGAAAACCACAGACGAAAACAAAAACTCGCTCATCTCACCGCTGTCGGTTGTTTTGGCGCTGGCAATGACGGCAAACGGCGCCGATACCGGGACGCTCGAGCAGATGCAGGCATACCTTGCGGGCAATATCCCCCTGTCGGAATTCAACGAATACCTGTATTACTACTACACGCACCTGCCGAGCACCGAAAAATCAAAGCTGGGCATTGCAAACTCGATTTGGTTCCGCGACGACGAGAACCGTCTGACAGTCAATAAGGAATTTCTGCAGACCAACGCCGATTACTACAAAGCTTCGATATATAAATCCGACTTTGGGAATAGGACACTTGAAGACATCAATAAATGGGTCAAAGACAGAACAGACGGCATGATCGAAAAGATACTCGACAGGATAGACGAGGACACCGTCATGTACCTGATAAACGCCATAGTCTTTGATGCCAGATGGCAGAAGGTATATAACAAAAATGACATTTCAAGCGGCCAGTTCACCGACGTATCCGGTCAAGTGCAGACCGTGAATTTTATGTATTCGGAGGAAGGCTTGTATCTTGACGACGGCAAAGCCACCGGGTTTATCAAGCCGTATGAGAACGGCTATTCGTTTGTGGCCCTGTTGCCAAATGAGGGCATATCAATTGCCGATTATATCAATTCGCTGACCGGCGAGGGGTTTCTCGACACTGTAAAAAATGCAGAGCACACGCTTGTCAGCGCAGGTCTGCCGAAATTCAGCTATGACTATACCGTGCAAATGAATGAAGCACTGAAGGAGCTGGGCATACCGAAGGCATTTTCGGCAGACGAAGCCGACTTTACAAGGCTCGGCAGGTCGACAAGGGGCAATATTTATATCGGCGAGGTGCTCCATAAAACCTTTATCTCGGTCGATGAGCTGGGAACCAAGGCCGGCGCGGTCACAAAGGTCGAAATGAAGGATGAAGCCTACATTGAAACCAAAATTGTAAAGCTCGACAGGCCCTTTGTTTACGCGATAATCGACGATTCCACGGGGATGCCGGTGTTTATCGGAGCGGTCATGAGTATTAGTAATTAGACGACATTAGTGGAAGCGCGGATGCGGAAAACGATACGCACCGGCTTGGACACCATGCAATAAAAATTTTTCGAGAAAAGCAATAATAACAAGGCTGCCTCATCATGTGGCGGCCTTGTTTTTAATTTATCATTGACACAGCGGATATTTTAGGGTAATATGTATTCAGATACAGAAATTCATCAAAGTTCCCCGATTGGTTACATTTTGGCATGGTGTCAGCAAATATCCTGAGCTTAAGGGAGCAGGCGTCTCGACGAAATATTTTAGAAATATAACTATAATGTTGTAAAAACAACATACAAAGCGGCCCTCGGGTGGTAAAATTCAGTCGAAAGCTAAGAAAACGGGGGTGGACGGAATGTGAAAGGCAATATAAAAGGCAATATAATAGAAAACACAGACACAAGGCTATTCCTTACTCCTGCCAAAACATGGCCGGCCGGATTTTAGGGCAGCTGAAAGAAAGTTGGGTTATCTAAAAATACTAATATAAAAAAGGGGGACT
This sequence comes from Clostridiales bacterium, assembly GCA_012727435.1. Classification (GTDB taxonomy): domain Bacteria; phylum Bacillota; class Clostridia; order Oscillospirales; family CAG-272; genus UMGS1002. The sequence goes on from JAAYHB010000022.1 coordinate 6,432, forward strand.
GTGACATGAAACTTAAAGACAAAGTAGCAATCGTAACAGGTGCTGCATCGGGGATCGGCAAACAAATTGCTATCCGCTTTGCCAAGGAAGGCGCCAAGGTGGCCGTTTCGGACCTGAACATCAAAGGAGCCGAGGAAACGGTAGCTGAGATTAAAGCAAATGGCGGGATTGCATTTGCAATCAAGACAGACGTGGCAAGCGAGGCCGACATTCAGGCTTTGGTTGACACAACGGTGAAGAACTACGGGACTGTCGACATTCTGGTGAACAATGCCGGAATCATGGACAACATGGAGCCGGCCGGAGACATTGAGGACCGCAACTGGGAGCGCATTATTGCGGTCAACACCACAAGCGTCATGCGCTCGACACGCAAGGTACTTCCGATTTTCCTTGAGAAGGGCAAAGGTGTGATTATAAACGTCGCCTCAATCGGCGGGCTGTTTGGAGCGCGTGCCGGCGCGGCATATACCGCCTCAAAATACGCGGTTATCGGCTTTACCAAGAACACCGGCTATATGTATGCTCTGAAGGGCATACGCTGCAATGCCATAGCACCGGGAGCGGTTATGACGAATATCGGTGCATCGATGACAGGTATCAACGAGTTCGGTATGTCGCGTCAGCAGACCGGCATGGCAACCAACCCGCGGGCAGCCGACCCCGCCGAGATTGCCGGAGTTGCGGTATTCCTGGCGTCTGACGACGCAAGCTTCGTCAACGGCGCGGTAATCACCGCCGACGGCGGCTGGACCGCATATTAAGCGCCCGAATGCCCCCAGTGACTTGACCGGACAATACAACTGAATAGTCAGAGCCCGTGGCTTTATCAAAACTCCGTCCGGGAGCCGATAAAACCACGGGCTTACTGTACGCGAAAAAAGGCCGGGTTGACACTTCCTTGTTCCTATGATATAATTTGTCGAGAAAAAAGTGCGAGGTTTTTCCGATGCTTTTTTATTACATACGTCATGCAGACCCAATTTATCAACCAGACAGCATAACACCGCTCGGGGCAAGGCAGGCAGAAGCTCTGGCAAAGAGGCTCGCACTTTTCGGTCTGGACAAAATTTATGTGTCAACTTCAAACAGGGCAATCCAAACCGCGCAGCCGACATGCGAGCTTTTGAAAATTGTTCCCGAGCTTTTGGATTTCTGCAACGAATCGTATGCCTTCAATGAGTTTTCGATTATTGACGAGCAGGGGAAGAAGCGCTGGATTTTTGAGGACGCAAGATACAGGCGGCTGCTGGCTTCGGCTGAGGTGAGGCAGCTCGGCGACAAATGGTACATGCACCCCGTCTTTGGAGAAGAAAAATTCAGGTCAGGCATCGAGAGGATACACCGCGAAGCGGATCGGTTTCTTTTATCGTTGGGCTATGAGCATGATATAAATGAGAGTGTCTACAAGGTTGTAAGACCTAATAATGACCGCGTAGCACTTTTCGCCCACGCGGGCTTCGGAATCTTGTTTCTGAGCTACGTACTTGATATTTCCTTCCCCGAATTTTCAATTCATTTCGATATGTGCCACACCGGCATGACCGTTATTGAATTTGCCGAGGTCGAGGGCTATGCAATCCCGAAGGTGAAGGTATGGTCGGATGACGCGCATCTCTACCGTGAGGGCCTTCCGCTGAACTACAACAACCGGCTGAGGTTCTGATGAGGCGACAGGATGCTCGCTGAGCGAAATATAAACAGCCCGGACGGCTTTGCCCCCCAGGCTGTTTTGTTTTATGTATGCTTTGCGTATACAGAGCCGCAGATTAGTCGACCAGCTTTGATACCACGGCGTCAAGCTGCTTCTTGACGATATTGCCGATAGCCTCAAGCGAGGAGGCGATATTCTCGGAGCGGGCAATCAGAAGGTTCTGAACTGTGTTGCGGATTGAGCCGAAGTTGTAGACAAAGGCAACCTCAAGATAACCGTTCTGGAACACCGTGTCGAGCATTTCTATCGAGGTCTGGTCCTTTGAGTACTTGTAGCACAGGGTGATGTCATAGTAGGCCGGGAGCATTAATTTGTGCGAGTAGGCTGCGATGTTCTCAAGGACGGTGCCGGTGCGCGAAGGGTCGGGGTTGTTTGCGATTATTGCGGCGCAGCTACAGCCGGTCGGCGAGATGGTCGACATGTATTTTTCCTGATTTGTGTCATACTTCGGCAGTGTCACAATGCCGTAGTCGACCGTACTGTCGCGTAGCAGCTTGAGCGCGCCCGACACCTGCACGTAGAAGAGGCCTCTGCCGGCGGCGAACACCTGGTTGCAGTCCATTGTGCTGTAACCCGGTGTGGCGTTCGTGGCGCAGTAGTCGGGGTCATGGAAGGTCTTCATTATCTTCTTGCAGGCGTCGATGAACTTTTCGGTCACGCCGGTGTAGGAGGGTGCATAGTTTTCGTCATAGGTCAGCGGCGAGACGCCAAGGCTGCCAAGCGCTGAGAAGCCGGCGTTCTGTACGCAGCAGATACCGAACTGGTCCGTGGTGGTATTCATGATGCCGTCGCCGTTGAGGTCGGATACCGCCTAGACAATCATCTCGTTCATTACGTCAATGGTCCACTCGTTTGATTTGACCAGGTCGTAGGGATTCTTCATATCGACGTACGAGGCCAGCAAATCCTTGTTGAAGCCGACAAGATAAAAGCATTCGTTAAACGAAAGATTGGAGTCCGAGAGCAGTATGTATGTGCACTTTCCGAAATTCAGCGGGCCGTTTGTCTGGGGGTACCACCAAGGGGCGTTAAGGTCTATCTCGCTGATTTCTTTAAAGTCATACAGCCTTCCTTCGGTCACCAGCGGAACGATGCTTGCCGCCTGAAGGAAGATGGAGTCGTATGAGGTGTCGCCCGACGTGTGCTGGGTGCGGGCGGTCTCAAGGACGCTTGCGCTGTCCGTGACAGTCAGCTCTATGTTGAGCTTTTCCTGAACCGTCTGGTTGCGCTCGTAGATGGCGTCATTGACCACCTCGCCGGTCTGGGATTCGGCGGTCATAGTAAATATCGCCCAGGAGCTTGTATTGCTGTTGAGAATTTGGAAGTTGTAACCCTCGTAGTTCCCGGTGGGCAGCCCGGCATAAATGTCAATCTCGGTTGTCTCGGTCGCCGATGTGGTCTCCCCGGCGGCAGGCGTGGTGGTCTCGTCTCCAGCTTCATTATCGGTTTTATCCGAGCAGGCGACCGCGCCAAATACCATCAAGGCGACAAGAGCGAACAACAGAATTCTTTTCATAACCAACCCCCCATGCCGACATAGCGGCAGAATTAAGTAATAAAGTTAAAGATATCTAAAAAAACTATAGCAAAAAACAAGTGCTTTGTCAATAACTGCCCGCCGGGTTTTATAATAATCTTATAATTGAATAATGCAGGGTTGTGTGTTATAATAAATTCGAGTTGCTGTTGTTGACCGGAATACCAAGACGGTATTGATACAAATGAAGCATTATAAAATATTACAATACACAAGCTGAGGTAACCGAAATGTACAGTAAAATCGCCACCGCAGTCGAAAAGCACGGCAAACTCATTCTTGATACCGAGCGGTATATTTGGAAAAATCCAGAGACCGGCTTTCGCGAGTGGAAAACCTCAAAATATCTGGCTGAAATATTTGAAAAACTCGGATATAAACCGACTATGGCAGGTGATATTCCCGGCTTTTATACCGATATTGACACCGGCAGGCCGGGTCCCAGGGTTTTGATACTTGGCGAGCTCGACGCCCTGATTTGCAGCGAGCACCCCGAGGCCGATCCCGAAACGCACGTCGTCCACTGCTGCGGGCACAACGCACAGTGTGCCGCGCTTGTAGGGATAGCGGCTGCTCTCCGCGAGGAGGGTATGCTTGACGAGTTTTGCGGTTCGGTGCGGCTCTGTGCCGTGCCAGCCGAGGAGGGGATAGAAATTGCCTTCCGCCAAAAGCTACGCGAGCAGGGGGTCATCAGCTATTACGGCGGCAAGGCCGAGTTTTTGCACAGGGGTTACTTTGACGGGGTGGACATTGCCTTTATGATTCACACGACCACCGGAGACCATGCAGTGATACGAAAAGGTTCGGTAGGGAATATCAGAAAGGCGGTACGTTACATAGGCGTCGCGGCGCACGCCGGCGGCAGTCCGTCAAAGGGAATTAACGCCCTATATGCGGCGAATCTGGGGCTCTCGGCCATAAATGCACTGCGCGAGACCTTCAGGGAGGCAGACCTCATCAGAGTTCACCCGATAATAACAAACGGCGGAGCCGTGGTTAACGCCATTCCCTCCAATGTTACGCTTGAGAGCTATGTCAGGGGGAAAACGCTTGAGGCGGTCGAGCGAGAGAATAAAAAGATTAACCGCGCCCTAATCGGTGCCGCAATCAGCATGGGCGCACGGATAGAGATAAACGACAAGCCCGGCTACTACCCGTTGAGCAACGACGACAACTTAATTGAGCTGACCCGTGAGGCGATGGAGTATGTGCTGGGGGCCAACAGGGTGAAGGTCGACAGAGGGGTCAGCACAGGCAGCACCGACATGGGGGATTTGTCGGCCGTCATGCCGGTGATTCACCCCTATATGCCCGGCGCGACAGGCACTCCGCACGGGAGTGATTATTATATAACCGACCCGCATACAGCCTGCATTGACAGTGCAAAGGTTCAGCTCATAATGCTTCATAAGTTGCTCTCGGACCATGCAGCGCGCGCAAATTACATAATTGAAAACAAAAAAGTATGCTTTGCTTCAAAGGAGGAGTATTTTGCGCGGATACAGAAGCTTGACGCCGAGGGCGAGCGCGTGAAATACCTGGATAACGGCGAGATTATGGTTTTGCCGCTTTAATTGGTTACATGAAGGTCACGGCAGAGCGAAGCATATACCCGATAGCTCCGGTAAACGCCGGGGCTGCTGATTTTACGGGACTTTCCTCCCAAAAACCTTGTCCGAAAAACCGGCGGCCGGCACAATTCTCTGTTGAAATCCTCTACAACATATGGTATAATCTATACATAATCAGACTAAATGTTGGATAGAGGCGGTTTTTGCCGTTTTTTTCGGCTTATAATATATAGCGGGGAAGGTGCGGGATTGAAAAACAGGAAAAGACATGTAAATATTCCGATATTCATCCCGCACCTCGGCTGTCCGAATGCCTGCGTCTTCTGCAACCAGCGGCTGATATCCGGGAAGAAGGAATTTTCGCCCGATACGGTTAGGAGCGAAATCGAGACCGCGCTCTCGACCATACCCGCCGGGGTTGAGGTTGAAATCGCCTTCTTCGGCGGCTCGTTCACCGGGATCGACCGGCCGCTGATGATCAACCTGCTTGATGTTGCAAAAGAGTATGTCGATTCCGGGCGCGTCGGGAGCATCAGGCTGTCGACCCGCCCCGATTATATTGACCGTGAAATCCTCGATATCCTGAAAAATTACCCGGTGGGAACTGTTGAGCTCGGTATTCAGAGCATGGACGACCGCGTGCTTGCAGCCTCGCGCCGGGGGCATACCGCCCTGCAGACCGAGACAGCCTGCCGGCTGATTGTCGGGTACGGATTTCGGCTTGTCGGCCAGATGATGATCGGCCTGCCGGGGGCGGACGAGGAATCAGAAGTGATGACCGCGCAGGAGATTTGCCGGCTGGGGGCAAGCGCCGCGAGGGTGTACCCGACGGTGGTTTTCAGGGGAACCGAACTTGCGGCCATGACCGAGGCGGGGGAATACACGCCGCTTGACATCGAGACGGCTATATCCCGCACCGTGAGGGTGCTTGAGGTTTTTGCCGCGCATAATGTCCCGGTAATCCGCGTCGGGCTTTGCGCTTCCGAGCACCTGACTTCAGCCGAGGAAGTGCTGGGAGGGGCGAACCATGAAGCGCTCGGCGAGCTGGCAGAAGGCGAGCTTTACTATAAAATTATCTGCCGCGAGCTTGACGTGGCCCCGCCGCGCGGCGGGCGCTTTATAATTTTCGTCCCCGAGGGCGAGTTTTCAAAAGCCATAGGGCACAAAAAGCGGAACAGGGAGCGGCTGATGTCGCGCTATGCGCTTTGTGGCATTACCTTTCGCGAGGCCCCCCGACTTCGGCCTTATCAGATCAGAATCGACACCCTATAGCGTTGGAGGATTGGCAGTTGTATCTGAAGTCACTTGAAATGCAGGGATTTAAGTCCTTCCCCGATAAAACCAAGCTGGTATTTGAGAACGGCACGACGGTTATCGTCGGGCCTAACGGGAGCGGAAAATCAAATATTTCCGACGCCATGCGCTGGGTGCTGGGCGAAATTTCGACCAAGAGCATCCGCGGCGAGAAAATGGAGGATATAATATTCGGGGGGGCCGACAACCGCCGGCCGATGAGCTTTGCCGAGGTGTCGGTCACCTTTGACAATACCGATCCCGAAAACCGGCTCGACTGCCCCTTCGACGAGGTGACGGTGACCCGCCGCTACTTCCGAACCGGCGAGAGTGAGTATTTTATCAACCGCAGACCGGTGCGGCTTAAGGATATTTACGAACTTTTCATGAACACCGGCATCGGGCGGGACGGGTACTCAATTATCGGACAGGGCAAGATTGCCGAAATCATTTCGCGCAAAAGCGACGAGCGCCGGAGCATTTTCGAGGACGCGGCGGGGATTGCAAAATACCGGCACAGAAAGAGCGAAGCCGAGCGCAAGCTGAGCATGACCGAAGAAAACATGACCCGGCTGAGGGATATCTTTGCCGAGGTTTCGGCCCAGCTCGGCCCGCTCCAGAAGGACGCCGAAAAAGCCAAGCGGGCGCTCGAGCTGCTTGATACCAAGAAGCGGCTTGACATTCAGCTCTGGCTGTATGACACCGAAAAGCTGCGCGGTGAGATATCCTCCGCCGAGGAGAAGCTCAAGTATGTCTCGCTCGACCTGCAGAACGCCACCGAAGCGCTGCAGTTTTACGAGCAGCAGAACGAAAAGCTGTTCGAGGATTCACAGAAGAACAAGCAGATATCGGCCGAGCTGCTTGAGAGCATACGCGAGCAGACCGAGGGAAACTATGAGCTCGAGAGCAGATTCAAGCTCAACGAAAAGGAGATCGCCCACCTAAAGCAGCTCATAGCCGAGGCCGAGGGGGCAATAGGCAGCCTGCGCAAATCAATTGCCGCCGAGGAGGCGTCAAAAAACTCCCGCGAGGCAAGAATAAAAGAGCTCAACGACCGGCTGACTGTCCTGCGCGGGGAGTACGAGGCGACCTGCCAAAAGAGCGAGGAGTACGGCCGGCGCGCCGGCGCGCTGGAAGATGCAATTGCAAAAGCTCTCGACGATCTGCGCGCGCTTGAAAAAGAGGCGGTCGATATCAAGGTCAGGCTGTCGGTCATTGAAAACGCCCAGCTCAGCGGCAGCGACAAGAACACCTCGATGTCTGAGGAAATTGAAGAATATAAGCGGGTTTCAGCAGAACTGACCGAGAAGTGCAACGAAAAACGCAGGCAGATAGACGCCTACGCCGTCCGGCTGAAGGAAATCCGAGAGACTATCGGTCGACTTGACGAAAAAACAGAAGCCCTTGACACAGAGCTCAAAGATGCCGAGCAGAAGAAGGCAAAATTAAGTCTGGAGCTCGACGCCTGCCGCCAGCGGATCGATACATACCGCGTGATGGAGGAGGAATATGAAGGCTATCCGGGCAGCGTGCGGTATGTCATGAAGCGATATGCCGAGGGCAGGATTACCGGCCCGCTCGGGGTGCCTTGCGGGCGGATTTACGGGCCGCTCTCGAAACTCATCGCGGTCGACGACAAGTACCTTGCGGCAATAGAGACTGCGCTCGGCGCAAACCTGCAGCATATAGTCGTCGAGGACGAGACCGTCGCCAAGGCGGCGATGGCGGCGCTCAAGCGCGACGACGCCGGCCGCGCGACCTTTTTCCCGCTAACCTCGATGAAGGGCCAGAGCCCGATGCCCGAAATTAAGGAGGCTGCCTCGTATCAGGGTTATGTCGGCGTCGCCAGCGAGCTTGTCGGCTGCGACAGCAGATTCAGAGGGATAATATCCAACCTGCTGGGGCGTACGGTGGTATTTGACAATATCGACAACGCCACCGCCATGGCAAAAGCTCTGCGCTATCGCGTGCGGACAGTGACGCTTGACGGCCAGCAGATAAACTACGGCGGCTCGTTTACCGGCGGCTCGGTCAAATCTTCCGGGATTTTAAGCCGCGCTGCCGAGGTTGAGCGTCTGAAATCCCGGTCGGCCGAGCTTGAGGTGCTTGTAAATGAGGCCGAGGACGAGTGCCGCCGTCTTTCCGAGGAGCTTGAAGCACAGAGGGCAAACAAGTCTGCCGAGGAGCAAAAGCTGAAGCTGACCGAAGCGCTTTATGCCGGCGAGGCAGCCGAGCTTGAGCAGCTTAAGGCAAAGCTCGAGGCCAACAACACTCTGCTCGACAAGCTCATGGCAGACATCCGGGGAATTGCCGAGCAACAGGCGCGTCAGGCCGAGGATTATGAAAATCTGGTCCGGCGCGAAAAGGAAATTGCCGCCCGTATTTCGGAGATCAGCACCTTCAGGCAGGAAAAAGAAGCCCTGCGGCATGAGCTGCTCGACAAAAAAGCCGAACTTGACGAAAAAAAGACCGGGATATTCATAAAGCTCAGCGAGGTCCAGAAGGATATCGACACCGAGACCAAGCTGAAGGAGGCCGCCGGCGAGCGCATCAAGGGCTTTTTGGCCGATATTTCGGAACGAGAAAGCCGAATAGCAGGATACCGCGAGGCGGTGGACAGACTTACCCGCGAGCAGGCCGAAAACCGGGCGGCTGCCCGGGCGGGTGTGCTTGAGCTTGAGCGGCTGAATTCCGAGCGGGCGAAGGCTGAGGCCGGCGGGCTTGAGTATGAGCGGAGGCTTAACGAACTTAATGCCAAAATACGGGACAAACTTGCCCAGAAGGAAAGCATATTACGGGAATACACAACCCTTGAAAACAACCTTAACAGAATGCGCGAGGACCTCGACCAGCTCTCGGGCAAGCTCTGGGACGAATACCAGCTCACCCGCAGTGAGGCGCTTTCGTTCGGATATCCCGCGCTTGACGAAAATAGCCGCGACGCGGCGGCGGCCGAGCTTGTGTCCTGCCGCAACCGGCTGCGGGCAATCGGCAATGTCGACCTTGATGCGGTGAATAAATACAGCGAAGTCAAGGCAAGATATGACAGCATGGCGGCCCAGCTTGAAGACCTTGAGAAATCCCGCCTAGATCTGCTCTCAATTATTAAGGACCTTGAGAAAAACATGGAGAGCGCCTTCCTTGAGTCCTTCAATAAAATAAACGATAACTTCGGCCGTGTTTTCACCGAACTTTTCGGCGGCGGTTCGGCGCAGCTCTCGCTCACCGACCCCGACAACCTGCTCGAGAGCGGGATAGAGATCAGCGCCGCGCCTCCCGGCAAGATCATCAAAAGCCTCATGCAGCTCTCGGGCGGAGAACAGGCCTTTGTGGGAATTGCACTCTTTTTTGCAATACTGAAGGTCAACCCGACACCTTTCTGCATACTCGATGAAATTGAGGCGGCGCTCGACGAGGTCAATGTTGCAAGGTTTGCAAACTACCTCAAAAAGCACAAGGGGCAAACCCAGTTTGTGCTTATTACCCACCGCCGCGGGACGATTGAGGCGGCCGACCGGATATACGGGGTGACCATGCCCGAGCACGGAATATCAAAGATTCTGGCGCTCGACATGAGCGACATAGCAAAGACAAAAGGAGAGGACTGGAATGGCCTTTTTGGATAAACTGCGCGCGGGGCTTTCAAAGACCCGGGACGCCATCGTAAAGCAGGCCGACGAGCTTTTCAAAAGCTTTGTCAGAGTTGACGAAGATATGCTTGAGGAGCTTGAGGAGATGCTGATTTTCGCCGACGTCGGCGTTGCAGCGACTTCGGAGATAATCGAGCGCCTTCGCGAAGAAATAAAAGCCGGCCGGCTCAAGGAAAAGGAGCAGGTTAAGGAAGCGCTCCGCTCGATTCTGACAGACATGATCGGCGAGGGCGGCCGGCTCTGCCTTGAAACCAAACCTTCGGTAATTCTTATAATGGGAGTCAACGGAGCGGGGAAGACTACTTCCATAGGAAAGATTGCCTATCAGATGAGGCGGGAAGGGAAAAAGGTTGTCGTGGCGGCAGCCGATACCTTCCGGGCGGCGGCTATCGACCAGCTTGCCGTCTGGTGTCAGCGCGCCGGAGCCGAGCTGGTAAAACAGCAGGAGGGGGCCGACCCCGCAGCGGTGGTATTCGACGCCGCAAACAACGCAAAAAAACATGGCGCCGACCTCTTGATAATCGACACGGCCGGCCGGCTGCACAACAAAAAGAACCTGATGGAAGAACTCGCAAAAATCAATCGCGTAATCGACCGCGAGCTGCCGGGCTCCTCGCGCGAGAACCTGCTGGTGCTTGACGCGACCACGGGACAAAACGCAGTCCAGCAGGCCAAGGAATTCAGGCGTGCCGCCGACATCACCGGGCTGATACTCAACAAGCTTGACGGCACCGCAAAGGGCGGAATTATAATCTCAATTAAAAAAGAGCTCGGAATCCCGGTTAAGTTTATCGGCGTGGGCGAGAAAATAGATGACATGCAGCCTTTTGACGCCCGGGAATTTGTCTCGGCCTTGTTTGAATAGCACATCACAAATCAATAAAAAATGATGAGTAAAGCAAAGAAAATTGTATTTTCTGTAGCCGGAATACTGGTTTTGGTGGTTTTGCTCTGGCTGCTCCAATGCCTGTTTGTGCCGAAATACATGTCAAAAATCCCAGAGGGGGCGCTGATTGCCGAGTATTACCGCGACAAGGGGCCGCATGACGTGGTTTTTGTCGGGGACTGCGAGGTTTATGAAAACTTCTCCCCGATAACATTATGGGAGGAGTATGGAATCACATCCTACATCCGAGGGAGCGCACAGCAACTCATCTGGCAGTCCTACTACCTGCTTGAGGACACCTTCAGATATGAAACTCCTGAAGTGGTGGTCTTCAACGTGCTAGCGATGAAATACGGCACCCCACAGAGCGAGGCCTACAACCGGCTGAATATTGACGGAATGAGGCTGTCGGTCTCGAAGGTCAGGTGTATTCTGGCCTCGATGACCGAGGGCGAGGATTTAATCAGCTATATCTTCCCGCTGCTAAGATATCACTCGCGCTGGAACGAGTTGACAATCGAGGATCTTAAGTATATGTTCTTTCGCGAGCGGGTGGGACACAGCGGATACCTGATGCAGAAGGGCGTGCGGCCTGCAGTCGACGTGCCGCTGGGGATACCGCTTGAGAGCTACGAGTTTCCTGAAATATGTTGGGACTATCTTGACAGAATGCTCGAACTCTGCAACTCGCACGGAACCAGGCTGATACTGATAAAAGCGCCCAGCCTCTATCCGTACTGGTATGAGGAATGGGACGATCAGATACTCACATACGCAAAAAAGCATGGCATGAAATACTATAATCTTCTTGATATGTGCGATGAAATCGGGATTGACTGGAGCACCGATACCTACGACATGGGCCTGCACCTGAACGTTTGGGGGGCTGAAAAGCTCTCTGTGTATTTTGGGAAAATACTGTCGGAGGAAGTCGGCATCCCTGACCGGCGGGGTGAGCCCGAGGTGGATAAAATATGGCAGGAGAAGGTTATGGCATATTATGCCGAGAAAAACGAGGTGAAAAAGTAATGTCTGCCCGCAGGGTACTGCTGTTTGCATTGGTACTGTCGTTTTTCATGTTTCCCGGCTGCGGTGAGAAAGAGGAGCCGCGGGAGGAGGCGGATAAATACTGCTTTGTGTATAACGGGATTGAAATTGTGCCCGGCGAGGATATCGCGCCGGTGATTGCCGCGCTCGGCGAGCCTACAAGCTATTATGAGGCCGCAAGCTGTGCTTTTGAAGGGCTTGACAAAATCTACACATACGGCGGAGTGCAGATAAACACCTACCCGGACGGCGAGGTTGACCGGGTGCTGTCTGTGGTCCTGCTCGATGACGCCTGCCTTACCCCCGAGGGGGTCGGTATCGGCTCGGATGTCGAAGCCGTGATTGCAGCATACGGAAATGAGTACACCAGCACCGAAAATTCGATGACCTACATGCGCGGGGATACCGAGCTTAAGTTCATTCTGCGCGACGGCTGCGTCAGCTCGATTCAGTATTACGATATCAGTTCAGGTACGGATTGACTTGACCCAGACCTGGTTTCGTTGCTTTTTGGGCGTGTCACGGGTATCCGACTTTCCGGTAGTGTCTTCCCCGACGGTGGGGCTTTTGTGAAATATTAGCACTTATTTATAAAAAAATTTAATAAAATGTAAAAACCCCCTTGACAAACAGTCCGGTTAGTGGTAAATTTATAGCAGCGGTTAGCACTTGGTGTAAACGAGTGCTAAAAACCGATTAAAAAAGACCATTACCCCGGCTGTTTATTTATTTTGTAAAGGAGAAGCGCGTCGATGAAGTCGAAATCCGGCGAATTGAGCGAAAGAAAAAAGCAAATATTAAAAGCGATTATTGACGCGCATATTGAAGGCGGTGAGCCGGTAGGCTCGAAGTATATCCTTGAAACCACAAAGCTCTGCTGTTCGTCTGCAACAATCCGCAATGAGATGGCCGAGCTTGAGGAGATGGGGTATCTTGAAAAACCGCATGCTTCGGCAGGGCGTGTACCGAGTAAGCTCGGTTATCGGTTTTATATTGATTCCCTGATTGACAGGTATACGATAACCACGAGGGAAATTATACAGATAAACAACCTGCTGAAAGCCAAAATGGGTGAAATCGACCAGATACTCACAGCCGCCTCCAAGCTGGCGTCGGCGCTTACCGATTATACTGGTATAGCAATCAGGCCGAAGGCCACCTCGGTAAGCTTCGACCGCTTCGAGGCGGTGCTCATTGACCGTTACAATTTTCTTCTCATCATGTTAAAGGGTACGACGCTGGTCAAAACCAAAACAGTGAGGACCGAAATCCCGGTCGACGCCGACACGGTCAACAAGCTGGACGACGTGCTCAATGCCAACATCAGAGGCCTCACGGCAAGCGAAATCACGCTGCCTATTATAATGAGGCTTGAGAACGAAATGGGATACCGCTCGGACCTTGTTCCTATTGCCATCAAAGCAATATACGAGGTAATGAGTGAAATTGACAAGGGTGAGCTGAAGCTGAGCGGGCTCAGCAAGCTGCTTCGCTATCCTGAGTTTTCCGACTCGGAACAGCTCGGGGAGCTGATCGGAGCGCTTGAGAGCAAGGATGTGATTCTTGATCTGGTTACAGAAAACGAAAATAACGGTAACGATTCGGTCAAGGTGGTCCTCGGGTCGGAGAGCTCGGTCAAAATCATGGACCAGTCGGCCATTGTATACAAGCAGATAAAGAAAAAGGGCAAAACCATCGGGGCAATTGGAATTATCGGGCCGCTTCGCATGGATTATGCCAAGGTGCTTGCCACGATAGACAGCCTGGGCGGGAATATCGCGAATCTGCTTGACGTCGACGACGAAAACGGCGGAACTGGTGACAGCGGCAGCCCGAGAGAGAGCCCTGACACCGGCAGCAGCGGGACCGACATAGACAAGGGCGGCGGCGATACCGGCCTGGAGGATAACAACAATACTACAGGAGAATAGGATGATGAACGAAGAGAAAAATACCGAACTCAGTCAAATGTCCCCGGAGCAGAATACCGGCGGGGAGGGCGGGACTCTACCGAAGGATAACCCCAAGAAAAATGTGCAGGCAGAGTCCTCCTGTCAGGCTGAGGTACCGGCAGATGAAAAGGCGCCGGAAGCTACAGGGGAGGATGAGCCCGATGATAAGCAGATGCGCGAGGCGCAAAATAAGATAAAACAGCTTCAGTCAGAGCTCGAGGGGCTGAAAAAGCGCCTTGAGGCGACAGAGGCAGCCATGGCGGCGATAAACGATAAGTACTTGCGTATGCTTGCCGAGTATGAGAACTACCGGAAGCGCTCGGCAAAAGAAAAAGAGAGCTGCTATAACGATGCGTTTTGTGACGCGGTGTCGGTTATCCTGCCGGTGCTCGACAACCTTGAGCGTGCCCGGGGATACACCGACGCAGAAGCGGTAACAAAAGGAATCGAGCTGATTTTAAAAGACATAAAAGCGACCTTTGAGAAACTCGGAATCTCTGAAATAGAGGCCGAGGGTAAAAAATTCGACCCGAACCTGCACAATGCAGTCCTGCATATCGAGGACGAAAAATACGGCGAGGGTGAAATCGTCGAAGTCCTTCAGAAAGGATACATTATGGGCGAACGGGTCATTCGGCACGCAATGGTCAAGGTGGCAAACTGACGGTTATGGGACATAATTTTTGTTCATTCTTATATAAATTTATCAGGAGGATACGACAATGGGAAAAATTATTGGCATAGATCTGGGAACAACCAACTCATGCGTTGCGGTTTATGAGGGCTCGGAGCCGGTTGTCATTCCGAACTCCGAAGGTTCGAGAACGACACCCTCTGTTGTGGCCTTCGGCAAAAACGGCGAGCGCATGGTGGGGCAGGTAGCCAAAAGACAGGCGATAACCAACCCCGACAGGACAATCACCAGTATCAAGCGCGAAATGGGCTCAGCCTACACCAAGGTAATCGACGGAAAAAAATACACGCCGCAGGAAATCTCGGCCATGATACTCCAGAAGCTGAAGGCAGACGCCGAGGCTTATCTGGGACAGAAAATCACCGAGGCGGTCATAACCGTCCCGGCCTATTTCACCGACTCGCAGAGGCAGGCAACAAAGGATGCAGGCAAAATTGCCGGGCTTGACGTCAAGCGCATCATCAACGAGCCGACCGCGGCGGCGCTTGCATACGGCCTTGATAAGGATATAAACCAGAAAATCATGGTCTTCGACCTTGGCGGCGGCACCTTCGACGTCTCGCTGCTCGACATTTCGGAGGGCGTGTTCGAGGTGCTTGCGACCGCCGGCAACAACCGGCTGGGCGGAGATGACTTCGACCAGAGAATCATCAACTGGATTATTACCAAATTTAAAAACGAGCATGGTATCGACATCTCGGGCGACAAGATGGTCATGCAGAGGCTCAAGGACGCCGCCGAGAAGGCAAAAATTGAGCTTTCTTCGGTGACAAGCACCAACATCAACCTCCCCTTCCTCACGGCGACCGCAAACGGCCCGCTGCACTTCGAGGCGACGCTGACCAGAGCAGAATTTGAGAGAATGACCGCCGACCTTGTTGAAGCCACTATGGGTCCGACAAGGCAGGTGCTTGAAGATGCCGGGCTGAAGCCGAGCGATATCGACAAGGTTATTCTCGTCGGCGGTTCTACCAGAATTCCTGCCGTGCAGAATGCAGTCAAAAATTTCATGGGCAAAGAGCCCTTCAAGGGTATAAACCCCGACGAGTGCGTCGCTATCGGCGCGGCAATTCAGGCTGGCGTGCTCAGCGAGGAAATCAAGGACCTCCTGCTGCTTGACGTGACCCCGCTCTCGCTCGGCATCGAGACCCTGGGCGGCGTGTTTACCAAAATAATCGAGCGCAACAAGACAATACCCTGTCAGGCCAAGCAGATATTCTCGACCGCGGCGGACGGCCAGACCTCGGTTGAAATTCATGTGCTTCAGGGCGAGCGCCCGATGGCGGCGCAGAACAAGACGCTGGGGCGCTTCATCCTCGACGGAATCCCGCCCGCGCCGCGCGGAGTGCCTCAGATTGAGGTCACCTTTGATATCGACGCAAACGGCATTGTGAGCGTTACCGCTAAGGACCTCGGCACCGGTAAAGAGCAGAAGATTACGATAACCGCGTCGACTAACATGACCAAAGAAGAAATCGACCGGGCGATACGCGAGGCCGAAAAGTACGCCGAGGAGGACCGGAAGCTGCGCGAAGCCGCAGACACCAGAAACCGCGCCGACTCTCTGGTGTTCCAGGTTGAGAAAACCTTAAATGACATAGGCGATAAGCTCACCGAGTCAGAGAAATCCGATACCAAAACAGCCCTTGAGAAGCTGAAGGGAATTCTGAACAGAAACGGCAGCACCGAGGAGCTTAAGGCCGGTATCGAAGAGCTTGAAAAGGCATTTTATGTACTGTCCGAAAAACTCTACTCAAAGACCGGCAGCACGGCCGGTGGGCCCGGCGAACAACAAACCGGCGGCAGCAGTGACGGGACATATTATAACGCCGATTTTGAGGATAAGACCAAATAAATCCGGGATGACGTCAGATGCAGCGGGAAAGCGCGCGGCGCGCACTTTCCCGCGCGGCGTATTTAACCGATTGGAAGCGGTTAAGTACAGTTCTTGTGAGAGAAGGCTGACAAATGGCAGATAAAAGAGATTACTACGAGATACTCGGCGTCCCGAAGGGGGCTGACGCAGATACCATAAAAAAGGCATACCGAAAGCTTGCGAAGAAATACCACCCCGACATCAACCCCGGAGACAAGGAAGCCGAGGAAAAATTTAAAGAGATTAATGAGGCCTACGAGGTACTTTCAGACCCCGAGAAAAGGGCCAAATACGACCAGTTCGGGCACGCAGCCTTCGACCCGACGGCGGGCGGTGGCGGCGGTTTTTCGGGCTTCTCCGGCTTTCCGGACTTTGATCTCGGCGACATCGGGGATTTGTTCGGCAGCTTTTTCAGCGGTTTCGGTGGCAGCACGCAGACCCGTCGCGGCGGTCCCATACGGGGTGACGACATCGCGGTCAAGGTTACGCTCAGTTTTGAGGAAGCTGTTTTTGGTGTAAGGAAGGATGTCTCATACAACAGAATCGAGCGCTGCTCCGACTGTTCCGGCACCGGCGCGGCCAAGGGTTCCCGGCCTGAAACCTGCCCTGTCTGCCACGGAACCGGACAACGTCACACCACCCAGCGGCTGATGGGTATTTCCTTTCAGTCGACCACAACCTGCGAGCAGTGCCGTGGCAGCGGCAAGATAATACGGAACCCCTGCTCAAACTGCCGCGGGACCGGATATGTCAGGCTGACAAAGGTTATCAGCGTATCAATCCCGGCGGGTATAGACGACGGGAACAGGATTATACAAAGAGGACTCGGTAACGAAGGCCGCAACGGCGGGCCGGCCGGCGACCTGATAATTATGGTCAGCGTGAAAAAGCACAGCATATTCGCCCGGGACGGTAACGACATACGCTGCGAGGTGCCGATTACCGTGACCGAGGCGATACTCGGCGCCGAGATTCAGGTGCCGACTCTTGAGGGAAGCGTGAACTTTACGATTCCCGAAGGTACCCAACCGGGAACCAGTTTTACAATCAAATCAAAGGGTATCCCGTATGTCAACTCGCCCGGACGGCGCGGAGATTTGATATTTACCGTAAATGTCGAAATACCGCACGGCCTGACTAACAAACAAAAGGAACACATACGCTCGTTTGCCGAGAGCTGCGGTGACCACAATTACGCCAAACGTTCAAACTTTTTTAAGAAGATGTTTGACAAGAAATAAAAATTTACGTAGCTGAAAAAGAAGGAATTCAATGGACAGGAAATCGTCGGGAGTCTGGACTAGAATCAGGGTCGTCACAAGCACCGGGCAGCTTGAGAAGCTCACAGCCATCATGTGCATGACAAGCGACAATCTCATGATCGAAGACCCGAATGACATAGATCTTAGCACCTACTGCGGCGAGCTTGTCGACGAGAGGATACTCAAAGCCGACAAGACCCGTGCCGCGGTATCGGTGTTTATTCCGCCCGACTGCGACCCCGACCGGGAGCTTGAACTTATACGCAAACGCATGTATGAAGCCGGAGTTCAAGGAGAAGTTGAGCTTTCCGAGGTCAGGGAAGAGGACTGGGCCGACTCCTGGAAGGCATACTACAAGCCGCTTAAAATCGGGAGAGTTGTCATCGTGCCCCGGTGGGAGAAGTATTCACCGGCGAAAGGTGAAATCATTGTCACCATGGACCCCGGCATGGCCTTCGGAACCGGAACACACGAGACAACACGCCTTTTGGTCGGGTTGCTTCAGAAATACACAAAGCCGGATTGCCGGGTGCTTGATGTCGGCTGCGGGAGCGGGATTCTTGCCATCTGCGCCGCGCTGCTCGGCGCCGGCCTCTGCCGCGCTTATGATATCGACCCGCTGGCGGTTAGGGTGGCAAGAGAAAATACAGAGATAAATTGTGTTGCCGACCGTGTCGGCTGCCATGTTTCGGACCTGCTCTCGGATGTCAGCCTTGAGGGCGGCGGCTATGATATTATCTGCGCCAATATCGTAGCCGATGTTATTATCTGCTTGGCTTCCGACGTTGAAAGATTTATGAATGAGGGCGGAGTTCTGCTCGCCTCGGGAATTATATCCGAGCGGGCCGACGAGGTGGCGGCAAAATGTTCGGAACACCGGCTCTGCGAGCTCGAGCGCCTTGAGGACAACGGCTGGTGCGCGATGGTGTTCGGTGTGCGGAGGGAAAGCTAAAATGCCGCGCTTCTTTGTCTCCGCCGACAAAATTTCCGGCGACACCATTACTATAACCGGCAGCGACGCGCATCACATATCGCGGGTTTTGCGCATGAGTGCCGGGGAGCAAATAACGATTTGTGATATGCAGGCAAACGAATATGACTGCATAATCGAGAAGGCTGACGATATGGTTATCGCTCGGATAGTCTCCTCCCGAAAGAGCGCGAGCGAGCCGCCCTACCGCACACGACTTTATCAGGCGCTGCCCAAGGGGGACAAGCTTGATTTTATCATTCAAAAAGCAGTAGAGTGCGGGGTGTACGAAATAACGCCTTTTGAGAGCGAGCGCTGTGTTGTCCGCTCAAAGCCCGAGAACGAGGGCCGGAAAACCGAACGCCGCTGCCGCATCGCCTATGAGGCCGCAAAGCAGTGCGGGCGGGGGATTATCCCCGAGGTTCGGCGCACGCTGGACTTTGATACCATGCTGCACGAAGCAAAAAGGTGCGATTTGGTGTTGTTTTGTTATGAAGGCGACGGCACGCTGTCGCTCGGCTCGATTCTTGCAGAGAGAAAAATCAATCATAACACCGGACTTGACATTGCGATAATTATCGGGCCGGAAGGGGGATTTACGCTTGCCGAAGCCGGAGCAGCCGAGGCCGCCGGGGCAATTCTGACCGGACTCGGGAAGCGGATTCTGCGCACCGAGACCGCGGCGGCATTTGTGCTTGCCTGCCTGTCGTATGAGTATGAGCTCAGGGCATTTTCCGCATCCTCTTGTCAATAGTGGATTTTAATAATATACGACATATAAATTTGTGAGTTTTTATAATAAATTTAAAATTGCCTATTGAAAAACCACAAATTATAGTGTAGAATATAGTTTAGTATATACAAAAACCTAATACAGAAAACGACGAGGGGAATGGCGGCTATGTCAAACAGATTGTTTCAGGGCGTAATACATCAGATGAAGGACGCGATAGACCGTATTATCGGCGTCATTGACGAAAACGGAGTGGTTATCGCCTGTTCTGAGCTTGTCAAGATAGGAGAAATCCGGCAGGGAATACGCGACGAGGTGGCTTACGCCTCGGACATGGTGGCTCATGACGGCTATACCTACCGCCCTATCATCACAGGAAACAAGGCCGACTACATTGTGTTTGTCGAGGGCGAGGACAAGATGGCAGAGAAGGTTTCAAAGTTGCTCGCCATTTCGCTCGGAAACATAAAGAACCTGTACGACGAGAAATACGACAAGGGTTCTTTCATAAAGAATATAATACTTGACAACATACTGCCCAGCGACATATATATCAAGAGCAAAGAGCTGCACTTTAACACCGAGGAAACCCGCATTGTATTCCTTATCAAGTTCCACGGCAAGACCGATATTCTGCCCTTTGAAATGGTGCAGAACATGTTCCCCGACAAGTCCAAGGATTATGTCATCAGCGTTGGCGAGCATGACATCGTGCTGGTGAAGGAGGTCAAGCCGGGAATCGACTCAAAGGAAATCGAAAAGATTGCCACAAATATCGCCGATACCTTGAGCAGCGAATTCTACACTCGCGTGTCAATCGGCATCTCGACGGTTGTCGATAATATCAAGGACTTAGCCCGCGCCTACAAGGAGGCACAGGTAGCCCTTGAGGTCGGGAAGGTGTTTGAGACCGAGAAGAACATTATAAGCTATGAAAACCTCGGTATCGGCCGGCTTATATATCAGCTTCCGACAACGCTCTGCGAGATGTTCCTTCAGGAGGTGTTTAAGAAGGGCTCGCTTAAAGCGCTCGACCGAGAGATCCTGATGACCATTCAGTGCTTCTTTGAAAACAACCTCAATGTCTCGGAGACCTCGCGCAAACTCTTTGTGCACCGGAACACGCTGGTTTACCGGCTTGAGAAGATCCGCAAGCTGACCGGGCTTGATCTGCGCGAGTTCGAGCATGCAATCACCTTCAAGGTAGCTCTCATGGTAAAGAAATATCTAAACTCCAAACCGGCTAAGTTCTAATGCTATCATCAATGACACTTCAAGCGGAATGAACTCAAAGCCCATGAGTTCATTTCGCTTATTATAACGAATTTGCAATTTCATTGTTGCGGACACCAAAAGGCAATATTGGCCGTATTCAAACGTTGTATACAGTGCATATATATAAATAAACAAAATCTGTTTTTGCCGCTTTTTGCGGCTGTGGTGAGTGAAATGTCAAAGAAAATATCCCTGTCAGTGTTTATTTTTGTTCTGCTGGCCGCAATTCTTGTCAGCTTTATGAGCGCCTTTTATGTCGCCTATGGCATGTACAGAAAGGAGCTTACAGACGCATATCTTGAGAACAACTCATCCGATGACCAAAAGAAGGAGAGCAAATTTCCCGAGCTTGAGGTCATCGATTCGATTTTCAAGACATATTCTTATTTCGACCTTGACGATAGGGCGTTAATTGAGGCGGTCCTCCGTGCCTACGCGAATGCTACCGGCGACAGGTATGCCGAATACTACAATGCAGAGCAGTATGAGATGATAATGTCCGAGAGCGCCGGTGAAATGCAGGGAATCGGTATAAATATTGAGGAAAATACCGAGCATAACGCCATTGAGGTGCTCAACGTGATGCCCGACTCCCCTGCGCTTGAAGCCGGGTTGATGCCGGGCGACCTGATTGTTTATGTCGGTATCGGTGAGGAGCGCGAGAGTATTGCCGAGCTCGGTTATTATCCTGCTGTAAAAAAGCTTCAGGGTCTTGCCGGCACCTATGCCGAGTTTACGGTCAGGCGGGGGGACGAGGAAATTGAGTTCAGAATCCTGCGCGGGTATGTCACAACCCAGTCGGTCTTGTTCCGTAAGAGCGACCTCGACCCGTCGGTCGGGGTGGTCAAAATCCTGAATTTCGACCTTACCACTCCGACCCAGTTTTCAAATGCCGTCGACACCCTGCTTGCGGAGGGGATTGAAAAGTTCGTTTTTGACCTGAGATACAACCCCGGCGGGGATTTGCTGTCAATTGAGGCGGTGCTGAGTTATTTCCTGAATGAAGGCGACGTCATGATAAGCACCATAGACAAGGCAGGGAACATGGATACCGATGTGGTCAAGGCGGTATCCTACACCGGTAAATATCAGGGCTGCAGCGTCCACACCGGCGACATAGGGAAATACAGAAGACTTAATTGTGTGGTGATTGTCAACAACAGCACCGCAAGTGCCGCCGAGCTTTTTACCGCCAACTTCCGCGACTACAAGCTCGCGCCGATAGTCGGAGTGACGACCTTCGGCAAAGGCTCGATGCAGTCCTTATTCCCGCTTGATTATTTCGGATACGAAGGCGGCATCAAGCTGACGACAAAAATGTATTTTCCGCCCTCCGGCGAGAGCTATGAGGGCATCGGAATTACTCCCGATATAATCGTCGAGCTAAGCGAGGAGGCTAAGAACACCAGCATATATAAGCTTGCCGACAAGGACGATGCCCAGATGCAGGCGGCAATCAAAATATTTCAGGAACTGGAGAAATCTTAAAAACCTGAAGTCAGGTCATAATTCATAAAGCTTTTACTTGTGACAAAACTAATTTTTTATAAACTAAACTTACCAAGGAGACCTGTTATGCCAGCAAAATCAAAGCAGATGCTCTACACCCATCAGGGTTACAACGAGCTTGTCGAAGAGCTCAATTATCTGAAGAACACGAGACGCGAGGAGATCAAGGAAAGTATCGCCACCGCCCGGAACTTCGGCGACCTTTCGGAAAACGCCGAGTATGACGAGGCCAGAAACGAGCAGGCTAAAGTTGAGGCGAGGATCAAAGAGCTTGAGGAGATGATCGCCAATGCGGTTATTGTCGACGAAACAAAAATTGACACGTCGATTATCAGCGTCGGCTCGGTGGTCAGGGTGCTCGACTATGAATTCAACGAGGAAATAGAATACCAGATTGTCGGCTCGAACGAAGCAAACCCGTTGCTCGGCAAGATATCCGACCAGTCGCCTATCGGCAAAGGGCTTGTCGGCAAACGGAGCGGGGATGAGGTAACGGTCGAAACCCCCGGCGGGATTGTCCATCTGAAGGTTCTTGAGGTGTCAAGGGCGCATCACCATCATGCCTGAATATCGATACGCCCGCACCGAAGGTGGTGCAAAAAATGGATCATGATAAACTGTCCGGCGATACGGATATAAAGCAAAAAAGCAGGTTTTTAAAGTGGCTTGACAACTGGTGGTATCACAACAAGACAATTACACTTATATCATTGTTCTTAATTATTGTAATTGTGATATGCACATTTCAGATGTGCTCCCGGGAAAACGAGGACATCACACTGGTTTACAGCGGGCCGTGGCTTCTGACCTCAACCGAGCTTGAGGATGTCCGGTCGGTTTTCAATTTTGTGCTGCCGCAGGATTATAACCGCGACGGTAAAAAATATGTAGAGCTTGTGACCTTCCATGTAATGTCCGAAGAACAGATATCAGAATGGGAGAGCGGGTTCGGGCAGGCCGCCGACAGAAAGTATTACTCAAGCCAGTACGAGAGCTACTCAAACCTGATTCTTGCCGGCGAGAGCTCGGTTTATCTGGTGGACCCTTGGCTTTATGACAACCTGCGTGAGCAGGGCAGGGTGCGGAAGCTGACCGACGTGCTCGGTACCCTGCCGGATGCCGCAATCGACGAGTACGGCGTGCGTCTGGGAGATACCGATATCTACAGCTATTATAAGGTGCTTCAGCTCCTGCCTGAGGATACGGTAATATGCCTGCTCAAGCCCGGCCTCATCGGCAGCAGCAGCCGGGAGGAAAACTACCAAAGGTCTGTCGAAATGTTCTCGGCAATTGTCAATTTTAAGTCGCCTGAATGACAACATAAATAACAGCCCCGGCGGACTCGCCGGGGCTGTAACTATTTTTACTTCGTGGGACTCCGCCCAGCATCCCGCTTTCTCTTAGAGGGGGTCTGCCCATATAATTGTTAAAAATTAGATACTAGTGGGTGCGGGGATGCGGGGAAATAGTTTATTTTTTTAGCATTTCGCTATATGGGTCGATGTTGTTTACAAGTGCCGGCAGAATCCGCACAGAGAAGTTAAACTGTGTTTCACTGAACTGCCAGCGGGGATTGAGGGCCGGGCCGCAGGAATTCGAACCTATGCCGTTTTGACGGTAGTCGATATTGACGACAGTCTCTTTGAGAGGTACCAGTTCATGGTCGTGCCGGGTTTCCGTAAGCTGCTGCGGGGTGTAGTGTGAGCAGTTGAAGCTGAAGGGTTTTCCGGTCATGGCAAAAAGCAACCCGTGCCCGGCGAGCGAGGCGACATATGCCCAGCGGGTGTCTGAATGCGCCATATTCTCCTGAGGTCTGATGTAATGTTCGAAATTGGCGGTCGCGGTGGTCTCAAATTCGCCGAGCTTTGAGGCCAGGCGCTTGTCAACATAGCTCTCGGCAGGTCCCCTGCCGAAATAAACCACTCTCTCGCTCCCCTCGGGCATATTGAACTGAAATCCGAAGCGCGGCAGGTTCGGCAGTCCCTCGCGGACACAGACGTCGCAGTCGATTTTAATACCCCCGACGGCGTAAACAGTATAGGTGACATTCATCCATAGTACCGGCCGGCGTGCAGGGCTGCCGAGCGAGAGTTTTGCGGTCACTACGGCGCATTTACCGTCGTTTGAGTCAAGTGAAGTGGAGTAGCACTTCGGACGCGCGCGGTCAAAGCCTTCGGCAAACCATTTTTCCTTGATTCTCCGGTCGTTGTCGGTCGGCGCCCGCCAGATGGTCGGCACTATCGGGGTGGTTATCAGCTCGCGGCCGTTGTCAACTATCGAAACAATCAGCCCGCGTATACGGCAGATGGTGTAGGTCGTCTCACCTGCGGTAATGTAGAAAGCCTTGTCGTCCTGCTCGACATTGATTTTGGCTCCTTCGGGGATTGTGTCTGCGATGTTTTGGCTGCATACTGCCGACGAGAGCTCGATCTGCTCAAATCCGGCTTCATAGCCGACGTCAGCCCACGGGGTTTTTTGGTTATAGCGCAGCGATACATTCAGGCAGCAGTCGCCCGACGGGGCCACAGGCGGCAGCCTGAAGCGCCTGACTGACTGCGGGGGTATGTTTAAAGCCGGGATACGACCTTCCGAGAGGAGTTTACCGTCCCGCTCAATACTCCAGAAAAGGTCATAGCAGGAGAGATCGGTGAAATACAACATATTGCGGACCTTAAGCGTTCCGGTGCGGGGATTGAAATTCTCAATTCTGAATGGCTTTATTGCCTGCTTGTATTCGAGCAGACCCGTGTGAGGCCGGCGGTCGGGATAGACCAGTCCATCGACGCAGAAATTGCCGTCGTTAGGCGTGTCGCCGAAGTCGCCGCCGTAGGCATAACACGGATTTGAATATATGTCGTCGCCGGTCGCAATCGCGTGGTCGGTAAATTCCCAGACGCAGCCTCCGAAAAAGCTGTCGTGCGAATAAATCAAATCCCAGTACTCGGCAAGGTCGCCGGGGCCGTTGCCCATGGCGTGGGAGTATTCGCAGAGAAAGAGCGGCTTTGAGTAGATGTTACTCGTCAGGTAATCGCGCAGGCACTCCTCGGGTGAGGGGTACATGCGGCTCTCGATGTCGATGTAGTCGCACTCGACCTGTTTTCTGATTTCCTCGTTCTCGCTTGACAGGTTTTTGTGCACCCGGCGCGAGGCGTCCTCGCTGTGGACCATGCAGCCCTCCATGCGCGAGTGGAAGTAGTCTGCCATGAGCCGGTGGTTTCGCCCGACCCCCGATTCGTTGCCGACCGACCACATGATGACCGAGGGGTGGTTTTTATCGCGCTCGAACATCCGGCGGGCCCGGTCAAGGTAAGCATCGGACCACTCGGGGGAGTCGGTGAGTTCATCCCAGTTGCCGACTCGCTGCATCCCGTGGGTCTCAAGGTCGGCCTCGTTGCAGACATAAAACCCGAGGGTGTCGCAGAGCTCAAGGAAGCGCGGGTCGTTCGGGTAGTGGCTGGTTCTGACCATATTGATGTTGTGCGCCTTCATAATCAAAAGGTCGCGCAGCATGTGGTCGTAGGGGGTTGCGGCGCCGAGGATCGGGTGGCTGTCGTGCCGGTTGACACCCTTTGCCTTGACCTTCTGGCCGTTAATGTAGACCACCTTGTCTTTGATTTTTATTTCCCTGAAGCCAACTTTGAGACCGATGTACTCTGTACCGCAGTGGATGCAGAGGGTGTAAAGGTTAGGCGTCTCGTCACTCCAGAGTTTTGGGTGTGCTACGAGCATCTCAAAGCAGCCCTTTTGGTTTATGAAAATGCTCCCGCCCGACACTTCGTCGCCGTTGGGGCTAAGCAGAGAGAATTCGACCAGCGCTTTGCCGGTGAGCATAATCTCGGCGCCAAGGACACCCTGAGAGTAGTTCTGATTAAGCTCTGGTTTGACAAAAATGTCGCGGATGTGCACCTCGTCACGCCAGAGCAGATAAACCTCGCGGAATATGCCCGAGAGGCGGAACTTGTCCTGGTCCTCAAGATACGAGCCGTCACACCATTTGAATACCAGTACCTTGAGGGTATTGACGCCGGGTTTTAGGTAGCTTGTGATTTCAATTTCGCTGGTCATGTGGCTGACCTGGCTGTAGGCGGCGAATTTGTCGTTGACAAAGAGATAAAAGCAGGAGTCGACGCCCTCGAAAATCAGGTAAGCGCGGCGCTCTCCGGGATAACCTTCGGGCAGGGTGAAGCTGCGGACATACAGCCCGCAGGGGTTCTCATCCGGCACATGGGGCGGGTCGACAGGGAAGGGATAATTGACATTGGTGTAATTCGGGACGTCATATCCCCGGCCGAGCACAGTCTGCCACGAGCGCGGGACGGTCATTTTGTCCATTCCCGAGGTGTCAAAGTCTGGCGAAGTGAAGTCGTCAATGTCGCTGAGTGACGGGTAAAATTTAAAGTCCCAGTCGCCGCAGAGCGAGACAAAACGGTCAGACAACCCGCGGTTGCCGGTGGCGGCGGTTTGGTAGCTGCCGTGGGGGATGAAATAGGCGCGTGGCTCCTCGCAGCCGACATGCAGGACAGCCGGAGTTTTATGGTAATCAAAGCTGAATTTCAAATCCAAATCCTCCCGCAAAATATTTTAGCCGGCTTTATTATGCCACACTATTCCTCAACTGTCAATAAACAAAAGATATGTTCACGCCATGTTTACAAGCCCTGAGTTGTGTGTTAGAATAATCAAAAAGAAAAAAGGGGGGCGGATTGTGCGGCTTGACAAGTTTTTAAGCATAAGCGGGGTTGCCACGAGGCGGGAGGCTGAAAAAGCCGCACGCGCGGGGCGGATATTGGTCAACGGCCTGCCCGAGCGGGATTCAGCGCGGCAGATTGACCCCGTGGCCGACATGGTTGTCTTTGACGGCGAGAAGATAGAGTACCACGAGAATTACTATATAATGCTCAACAAGCCCGAAGGTTATGTGAGTGCTACCGCCGACCGGCGAGAGCCGACCGTGCTCGAACTGCTCCCCGAGCGACTGCAGAGGCTGGCCCTCTTCCCCTGCGGGCGGCTTGACAAGGACACGACCGGGCTTCTGCTGCTGACCGACAACGGCACGCTTGCCCACCGTCTTCTCTCTCCCCGGAGACAGGTGGAGAAGAAGTATCGCTTCGTGTGCCAGATCCCGGTGTCCGACGAGGGCAAGGCGGCGCTCGAAGGCGGGGTTGTGCTTGACGACGGCTACAGGACCCTGCCGGCAAAACTTGAGCTTGATGCCGGGCGGAGAAGCGGAATCATCACAATACACGAAGGAAAATATCACCAGATAAAGCGAATGTTCGGCTCAATCGGCAACCGGATACTCTGCCTTGAGAGGATTTCTTTCGGGCCGCTGAGCCTCGACCCGGCACTACCCTGCGGCGGGTGGCGATATCTTTCACCCGATGAAGTGGCACAGCTTGAGAGCCTGTAACACCGCGGGGCGGCATTCATTGTTTTTCTAATGTGATGTTCTTGTAATTTCCGGAAACCCAATTATGTCGTGGGGGCGATCCGTGATCGCCCGTGTGCTTTTTGTAAAGTGAGTTGATACAATTTAAATTGCAAATTATTGCGGTGCACCGGGTCGGAGGATTTTCACAAATCCCCGGCCTTAACTTGAATTAATGTCTTAATTCTGATATAATAGACTAAGCAATTCTTTAACGCCGGCGGCAAGCAGGACATAGAAAAGCGAGGTCAAAATGCAGTATAACAAATTCAACCTAAAAAGCGATTTCCGCCCCACCGGCGACCAGCCCGAAGCTATTGAGGCGCTTGTCCGCGGCATAGAGGCAGGCTACCGCATGCAGACCCTGCTCGGGGTAACCGGCTCGGGCAAGACCTTCACCATGGCCAATGTCATCGCGTGCCTGAACCGCCCGACGCTTGTCCTTGAACCCAACAAGACGCTGGCAGCCCAGGTCTGCTCTGAGTTCAGGGAGTTTTTCCCCGACAATGCGGTCGAGTTTTTTGTATCGTATTACGACTACTACCAGCCCGAGGCGTACATCCCGGGCAAGGATATGTATATAGAAAAGGATGCGCTAATCAACGACGAGATCGACCGTCTGCGCCACAGCGCCACCTCGGCGCTCTTTGAACGCCGGGACGTGATAATTGTCGCCAGCGTTTCCTGTATCTACTCGCTCGGTGACCCAGCGGAATACCGCAAGCTTGTACTGGCGGTCCGACCCGGAATGCTCATGAGCCGCGACGAGCTGATAAAAAGGCTGGTCGCAATCAGCTATGAGCGCAACGACATTAACTTTGTCCGCGACAAATTCCGGGTCCGGGGAGACACTGTTGAAATATTCCCGGCGGGGAGCGGCGAGCGCGCTATCCGCGTCGAGTTTTTCGGGGATGAGATTGACCGGGTATCCGAAATCAACACCGTGACCGGCGAACTAATACGCCTTTTAAATTACGCGGCGATATATCCCGCAACCCATTATGCGGTATCCGACGAAAAGAGGGAAGCAGCGCTGAAGGAAATCGAGGAGGAGATGTGCGAGCGGGTGGAGTTTTTCCGCTCGCAGAACAAGCTGCTCGAGGCGCAGCGGATTGAGGAGCGGGTCAAATACGACCTTGAAATGCTGCGCGAGATAGGCTACTGCCCGGGGGTTGAAAACTACTCAAGAATACTTGCCCGCCGCCCGCCCGGCTCGACGCCCTATACCCTGATGGACTATTTCCCCGACGATTTTTTGCTTTTTGTCGACGAATCACACGTTACCCTGCCGCAGGTGCGGGGCATGAGCGGCGGGGATACCGCGCGCAAGAAAAATCTTGTCGATTACGGCTTCCGCCTGCCCTCGGCCTACGACAACCGGCCGCTTTTCTTTGAGGAATTCGAGCAGAAGATAAATCAGGCGATATTTGTCAGTGCGACGCCGGGAGATTATGAGTTAGAGCATTCCGACGCCATTGTCGAGCAGATAATCCGGCCAACTGGGCTTGTCGACCCCGAGGTTGAGGTCCGCCCGGTAGCCGGACAGGTCGACGACCTGATGGGCGAGATACGCGAACGGGCAAAGCTCGGCGAGCGGGTGCTGGTCACGACCCTGACCAAGCAAATGGCCGAGGACCTGACCGACTATCTCGAGAGCAACGGAATCAGGGTCAGGTACATTCACCACAATGTCGAGACAATCGAGCGGATGGAGATTTTGCGCGACCTGCGGCTCGGCGTGTTTGACGTGCTTGTCGGCATCAACCTGCTGCGTGAGGGGCTTGATTTGCCCGAGGTGTCGCTTGTCGCCATACTTGACGCCGACAAGGAGGGCTTTCTGCGCGCCGAGCGGTCGCTTATCCAGACAATCGGCCGCGCCGCGCGAAATGCGCGCGGCAAGGTCATCATGTATGCCGACACCATAACCGATTCCATGCGGGCGGCAATAGACGAGACCAACCGCCGCAGAAAAATTCAGATTGAGTACAACAAAAAACACGGAATCACACCGCGCACTATTCAGAAGGGTGTGCGTGACATAATTGAGATAACCGCCTCCGAAGACGATTCGGTTAGGGACCCGAGCCGGGGCAGAAAAGCCGGCTGGAAGGACAAGGCGGCAAAGCTGACCGCCAAGGAGCGCGAGTCGCTTATCGAGCAGCTTACAAAAGAAATGAAGGAGGCCGCGCGCCGGCTTGAGTTCGAGCAGGCGGCCTACCTCAGGGACCGGATTAAAGAGCTTCGTGAACAAAACTGAGGCGGGGCGGCCTGCATGACATGACATATAAAACAACACCGAGAGGACAAAAAATGAACATCAACGAAACACTGGCAAAGGAATTCGGCCTCGGAGTGCAGCAGGTAGAGCGTACTGTAGAGCTGATGGACGCGGGGAACACGATTCCCTTTATCGCGCGCTACCGCAAGGAGGTCACCGGCTCGCTTGACGACACGGTCCTGCGCGAGCTTTCCGACCGCCTGACATACCTGCGGAATATCGAAAAGCGTAAAGCCGAGGCCAAGGAACTGATAGCCGCGCAGGGGAAGCTGACCCCCGAGATAGAGAAGGCAATCGACGCCGCAGTGACCATCACCGAGGTCGACGACATATACCGCCCATTCAGACCCAAGCGCAAGACCCGCGCCTCAGTGGCGCGCGAGCGCGGGCTCGAGCCGCTGGCAAGCCTGCTGCTTGCGCAGGAACCGGCGTATACGCCCACAATTGAGGAGCAGGCTGCCGGATTTGTGAGCGAGGAAAAGGGAATATCAAGCGCCGAGGAGGCCTTGGCCGGAGCCTGCGACATTATCGCCGAGGACATATCCGACAACGCCGACTACCGGAAAGCTATACGCGCCATGACCTGGGAGAGTGGGATCCTGAATTCCAAAGGCGAGGGCGACTCGGTTTACACTCAGTATTACGAATATTCCGAGCCGGTCAAAAAAATCCCCGGCCACCGCATACTTGCAATAAACCGCGGCGAGAAGGAGGGCTTTCTCAAGGTTACCCTGACCGCTCCGCGCGATGAGATTCTGCAGTACCTCGGAAAAAAGCTGCTGGCAGAGGGCGATAGTCCTGCAAAGAAGTATGTGACGGCGGCAATAGAGGATGCCTATGACAGGCTTATAGCCCCGAGCATCGAGCGGGAAATCAGAAGCGATATGTTCGATACTGCCAGCGAAGGGGCGATAAAGGTATTTGCCGAGAACCTGCGGCACCTGCTCATGCAGCCGCCGCTGAGGGGCAGGGTCGTTATGGGCCTTGACCCGGGATACCGCACCGGCTGCAAGCTGGCGGTGGTTGACCAGACCGGAAAAGTGATAGACACCGCGGTGATTTACCCGCACAAGCCGCAGGAGAGAATCAGGGAGAGCGGCGAGATTGTAGTAAATCTGATAAGAAAGCACAAAGTAAACGTTATCGCGATAGGCAACGGCACCGCCTCAAAGGAGAGCGAGATATTCATCGCCAATCTTCTGAAAACCATCCCCGAGGACGTAAAATATATCGTGGTGAGCGAGGCGGGGGCGTCGGTCTACTCAGCCTCAAAGCTCGGTGCCGAGGAGTTTCCCGATTTCGACGTCACGCAGCGCTCGGCGGTATCAATTGCCCGGCGGCTGCAGGACCCGCTCGCCGAGCTGGTTAAAATCGACCCGAAATCAATCGGGGTTGGGCAGTACCAGCACGACATGAAGCCGGCAAGACTGGAGGCGGCACTCTCTGGCGTGGTCGAGGACTGCGTCAACGCGGTGGGCGTAGACCTGAACACCGCGTCCTACTCGCTGCTTTCATATATTTCGGGAATCAACGCTACGGCTGCTAAAAACATTGTGAAATACCGCGAGGAGCACGGAGCTTTCCGCTCGCGCGCCGAGATTCTCAAGGTTCCTAAAATCGGCGAGAAGGCATTTGAGCAGTGCGCCGGGTTCTTAAGGGTTCCCGGATCCGACGAAATTCTCGACAACACAGGGGTCCACCCCGAGTCCTACGATGCCGCGCGCCGGCTGCTGAAAATGTTCGGCTACACCGACGAGGATGTCCGCTCAGGCGGCCTTTCGCTCCTCTCTGTGAAGGTCAAACTGAAGGGAGAAGAAAAAGTGGCCGCTGCACTCGGCATCGGTGTGCCGACCCTCAGGGATATCATCGCCGAGCTCGAGAAGCCCGGGCGGGATGTGCGCGACAGCCTGCCGCCCCCGGTGCTGCGAGAAGATATACTTGACATTAGCGACCTTAAGGAAGGCATGATTCTGACCGGAACAGTCCGAAACGTTATAGATTTCGGAGCTTTTGTGGATATCGGTGTGCATCAGGACGGGCTGGTGCATATCTCGCAGCTCTCAGACAGGTATGTAAAGCACCCGTCTGAGGTGGTCTCGGTGGGCGATATTGTGACCGTGAAGGTTATCGGAGTCGATGCCGGGAAGAAGAAAATCTCACTTTCAATGAAGGGTCTGACCCAAAAGAAGACTTAATATATTAAGATAATAGTGTGACGCATTATTAATATCGGGTTTCATATAAGCTAAAATATTGTACATTGTATACAAACAAAACTCAAAAAATTTGGGGAATTAACATCTTCCATTTTAATCGTTTTTTTGATACAATATATCCTGTTAAAATCATATGCCCCGAAATCTGCCCCATGGCAGTATCGGTTTGAGGAAGGAGCATTTATGGCAAGCTTATCTTTCAGACACGTTTATAAGAAGTACCCCGGCGGCGTCACAGCCGTCTCCGACTTTACTCTTGAGGTAAAAGACAAGGAATTCCTGGTTCTCGTCGGCCCTTCGGGCTGCGGAAAAACCACAACTCTCCGCATGGTTGCCGGTCTTGAGGAGATAACCGAGGGCGAAATCTTTATCGGCGACCAGCTGGTCAACGACGTCGCCCCCAAGGACAGAAAAATCGCGATGGTGTTCCAGAACTACGCACTGTATCCTCATATGTCGGTTTTCGAGAACATGGCCTTCGGCCTTAAGCTCAGCAAAACCCCGAAGGAGGAAATCAAGCGCCGGGTCGAGGAAGCCGCGAGAATTCTCGATATCACCCACCTGCTTGACAGAAAGCCGAAGGCGCTTTCCGGCGGTCAGAAGCAGCGTGTTGCGCTGGGGCGCGCTATTGTCCGTAACCCAAAGGTCTTCTTGCTCGACGAGCCGCTCTCAAACCTTGACGCGAAGCTTCGTGCGACCATGAGAACCGAGCTTATCAAGCTTCATCAGAGAGTCGGGACGACCTTTATCTACGTTACCCACGACCAGGTTGAAGCTATGACCATGGCGACGAGAATCGTTGTTATGAAGGACGGTCTTATTCAGCAGGTCGATACCCCGCAGAATCTTTATGACTATCCCTGCAACCTCTTTGTTGCGGGCTTTATCGGAACACCGCAGATGAACTTCATTAACGGTATTCTTGAAGCCAAGGGCGAGGATGTATTCTTCAAATTTGAAGATAAATCGGTAAAACTGCCCGCCGATAAGGCTAACAATCCCGCAATCAAGGATTACATAGGCAAGGAAGTTATCCTTGGAATCAGGCCCGAATGTATCCATGACGAGCCGGTTCACCTCTCAACCTTCAGAGACAGCGTGATAGATGCATATGTCGACGTCACCGAGCTTATGGGTGCCGAGATTTATCTCTACCTGAAGGTCGGAGAAGAGACCTCGCTGATTTCGCGAGTCTCCGCACGCTCAACTTCCAGGGCAGGCGATACTATTAAGGTGGCCTTCGATATGTCGAGAATCCACCTGTTCGACAAAGACACCGAACGCTTCATACTTCACTGAAAGCAACAGAAAAGCGGCTGCACGGCAGCCGCTTTTCTTCGTGAGGCTCCGCCCCACATCCCGGATAATATACATATCGCCAATAATGCAGCGCGGGTTCAATGACCCGCGCTTTGTTGCCTTTAGCCTGCAGGCTGGCTTGGGGAAAGAGCACGTGGGGAATCACATATCGCCCAAACAGGACAAGAAAAAAGTTACAGGTTGCTGCTTTTCAAAAAAGCGACATTAATATATTGACAACCCCGCTTGCAGCCATCATTGCGTAGACAAGCTTTTTTATCAGATCGGCGCTGAGCCGGCCGTATACCTTTTTTCCGGCATAAACGCCGGCGAGCATTCCGGCGGCCCCGAACAGCCAGAAAACTAAAACACTGCCGGTCACAAATCCGGAGGCCACCTTAACGGCGGTGCTGAAGACATTGGTTATAGCAAAGTAAGCCTGAATGGTGGCCAGATATCTGTTGACATCCTTCTCGGATTCCATGAAATAAACGACGACCGGAGGGCCGCCGGTGGCAAACAGCCCGCCGAGAACCCCGGACAAGCCTCCCGCTACAAGGCCGGCGTACCACGAGGGCTTTATATGTACCCTGTGCGAGAAAAACATGAAATAAATACTCAGCAATATCAGAAATAAACCGAGCAGGACCTTGAGCAAATTATCCTCTTGCCCGCTCACAAACCGTACCGCGAGCCAGGTGAATACAATCGACGCAGAGGAGGAGAGGATCAGGTTTTTCCAGTCGACAAGTCTGAAAAGCTGTGCACACACCACAAGGCAGGAGAGCAGCGAGAGCATACCGGCCAGCGCGTTGGCCTCTTTGTACGAGTCGAGCAGGTGCGGCAGAAACATCATGGCGAAAATACCGAATCCGAATCCGGTTACTCGCTGTATCAGGCTGCCTGAAAAGCTGACAAGAACTACAAAAAAATATTTCATCGGTATTCCGCCATCGTATACATGATAGGGAAATCGGTGCTATGCTTGAAAATTATAGCACGCGGCACCGGGGATGTCAAGCAGCGCGATTTTCAGGTGCAAAGCTTTTTACAGACAAAAACACGGCCCACGGGCCTCGAAAAAAGTCATATAATTTAATTGTGAAAACCTATTGACAAGAGCGGCAAACGGAGTATAATTAGTCCGACCTAAAAATTAAATAAGAAAGCCGTGTGATTTTTTAATGGAAGAACAGAATTCCGAGGTCCCTCTCCCGGGGCAGGCAAGAATCCGGGTTGGCATTGTTTACAACCTAAAATCAGGCAACGCGCCGACCGGAGTGCCGGACGAGGAGGCAGAATACGACAGCGTCGACACAGTCATGGCCATCAAGAAGGCGCTTGAGCGCGGCGGTTACGACGTCTCACTTATCGAGGACGACGGCAGGCAGCTGCCCGGGAAGCTCATGCGGGCGCGGGAGGAAATTGACATTGCCTTTAACATCGCTGAGGGGAGGGGAGGCCGCGGGCGTGAAGGACAGGTACCTTCACTGCTCGGGTATCTCGGAATACCCTACACCGGTTCTGATGAAACCGCGCTCTGCGTCTCGCTTGACAAAGACCTGACAAAGCGGATTGCTGCTTCATACGGGGTCAAAACACCTAAATCGGTCCTTGTTAAATCCGGAGAATTATCGAAATGTGACATACATAGGCTAAAGTTTCCGGTTATAGTCAAGCCGAATGCCGAGGGCTCGGGAAAGGGGATAATCGGTACCAGTATTGCCGAGACTCCGGATGCGCTTGTGACACTTTTAGCCGAGAGAATGAACACCTACCGCTGTGACTTCATTGTCGAAGAATATATAGACGGCAGGGAATTCACGGTGGGCCTGCTCGGAAACCGGGAAGAGACACGGGTGCTCCGCCCGATGGAGATGGTATTTTGCCGGCACACCGAAGGGAATTATAA
Source organism: Clostridiales bacterium (assembly GCA_012727435.1). Lineage (GTDB taxonomy): Bacteria > Bacillota > Clostridia > Oscillospirales > CAG-272 > UMGS1002. Next base: position 41,534 of record JAAYHB010000022.1, read on the forward strand.
TGTATACGGCTATCATGTAAAGTGCAATTATAAGGATTACATGAATTACGTCTGCCCGGCGCGGATTACGCCCGAGCAGGAGAAAAAGCTGTCAGACGCTGCGCTTACCGTATATAAAGCGCTGGGCTGCCGTGACTTCTCGCGCGTCGATTTCAGAATTGACCGTCAAGGCGAGGTTTACTTTCTGGAAATCAACCCGCTGCCCGGGCTTGCCCCCGGCTACAGCGATTTTCCGATGCTTGCCGAAGCATCGGGCATACCTTACGACGACCTGATAATTTCGATTCTCGGCGCCGCAAGGAAAAGGCTCGTCATATAGCGGGGTGAGCGGCAAATGACAAGACAGGACTATTATTATCACGAAAGGTCGGCCAAAGACCCGCGCTGGTATGACTGGAAATGGCAGTTTGCCCACCGCATTACCAACGCCGAGCAACTCTCCCGAGTGCTGCCGCTGACCGAGGAGGAAAAGCGCGACATATCAAGCTGCCTCTCCCGCTTCAGAATGGCTATCACGCCTTATTACCTTTCTCTGATAAGATCGACCGACAAGAACGACCCGGTGCTCCGCCAGTGCGTGCCCTCCATCGAGGAGACATATGACTGTCCGGACGACCTCCCCGACCCGCTCAACGAAGAGGGTGACAGCCCGGTCCCGCACATAGTTCACCGCTACCCCGACAGAGTGCTTTTCCTGGTGACCTATAAATGCTCGGTTTACTGCCGGCACTGCACCCGCCGCCGGACGGTGGGCGAGGAGGACCGGATAATAAATGAAAAAGAACTCTCGGCGGCGCTCGGATACATAAGGCAGCACCCCGAAATCCGCGACGTTTTGATTTCGGGCGGAGACCCGTTGGTTATGAGCACAGGGCGGCTTGAGCACATTATTTCCTCGCTGCGCGCCATACCGAATGTCGATATTATCCGTATCGGTACCCGGGTGCCGGTGGTGATGCCGATGAGGATAACAGACGAGCTGCTCGAGATGCTCAAAAAGTATCATCCCATCTGGATAAACACGCATTTCAACCATCCGAACGAAATAACCCCGGACAGCGAGCGTGCCTGCGGCATGATAGTCGACGCCGGGATTCCGCTCGGCAATCAGAGCGTGCTGCTGAAAGGTATAAACGACGACCCTGCGGTAATGAAGGAGCTCGTGCTCAAACTTGTGCATATGCGCGTGCGCCCGTACTATCTTTATCAGTGCGACCTGTCGCGCGGCATATCACATTTCAGAACAAATGTCGACGTCGGTATAAAGATCATGCACGAGTTAACCGGTAACATATCGGGTTATGCGGTGCCCAAGTATGTCATCGACGCGCCCGGCGGGGGCGGAAAAATCCCGGTGTCCTACAACTATGTTATCAGCAGGGACGACAGGGAAGTAGTGATGGAGAATTTCAGGGGCAAGATGTACAAATATCCACAACCGGATAAAAATGAATAAAACAGAAAAAGCAGGGAAGAACCCTGCAAAAATGAAAACGCAGACATCACTCAAGGCGTGGTGTCTGTTTTTTGTCACTGCGTTTCATGTAAAGTTGAGCTACTGAACACCCTCTGCTCCCGCCTCGGGACCGAAGGTTTTGAGCCAGGCAATTACCCTGAGGGTTTTTTCAAAAACCTCGCGGGCGGTATCCTCCTCGATGAAACGGTCGAGAATTTTCTGATAGGAGAAGGGATAGTCGTTTATACGATAATATGTGATGTCGATGAGCAGGTCAAGGTAATCGTTTTTCTCGGCATTAAATCGCTTGCCGTTTTCGGTTGACGAGAAGTTTTGATTATCGGCAAGCCTGTTAAGCAGAAAAACCAGATTGTCGGACTTAGGTGCTTCTTTGTGCGTGTTGTAGACTATCAGGCCTTTGAGCAACCGTCCGACAGCGGTGAAGCAGATTGAAGCGACATACATCCAGCGTTTGGCCTTTATCATATCCTCGGCGGTGCCCATATCATAATCGGATATCATTTCCCAGTAGCGGTATTTTTCGGTGACCGTCACTTTTTATCCACCTCCTTCTCCTCCGATGATAATATGTTGACTTTATTGCCGCACACCTTGTATATTTCGCCGCTGTCCACCAGCTTTTTGAGTGCCTTCACCACGCGAATATCGTAAAGGTCGGGCAAACCGAGCAGCTCCTCAACTGCTTCCTTGAAATTTTTCGGTGAATTGTAGGGACGTTTGGTGGTCATGGCGTCAAAGGAATCGGCAACCGCAATAATTCGCGACTCAAGCGGTATCTGGTCGCCGTAAATCCCGTGCGGATACCCGGACCCGTTCATTCTCTCATGGTGGCAGAGCACGATATTTGCGATTTCCTCACCGAAACTGGGCTCTACGAGCTCTTTTGAATGTATGGGATGCTTGTATATAGCCTTGAATTCTTCCGGGGTCAGCTTTCCGGGCTTCTGCAGGATTTCGTCGGGGATATAACATTTCCCGACATCATGAAACAGGGCTGAGAGCGCAAGCTTTTCGATGATCGAGGTGCTGCATTTCATGACGCGGCTGATTGCGACCGCATAATCCATTACGTTTTCGCAATGCTTTTGCGTGTAATGGTCTTTCTCGTCAACCTTCTTTATCAACTCGTCAAGGTTGCTGACATACATCTTGACATGCTTGAAGGTGGGCTTTGAAGTTATGTAAAGGAGTGTAACAGGTGCGGCATTACACTTTAGTATTACCGTTTTATTTATGTTTGAAAAAGAAAAAAAGTCGTTTTTGTTAAGTTTTACGACACTGTTGTCGGACTCAAGAGTTATTTCCCCGTCGATTATATATACATATTCAGCTACACTAGCGTCTTCGGCAGGAGTCAGCATTACAAAAGCATTATCCTTTATTGTCTGGAGCATGACCTCGACACCGTGGCTCTCCCCGAGCAGAGCGAGTTGTGTCTTATTCAATCCTGGAAAATAATCCACTCCGGCACGTTTAAAAGTAAAGCCCTGAAAAATAGTGACCCCTCCTTCGCATCATGAGCATCAGATGTATGATATATCCTGACCAAAAGCAACTATCTCCTCAACAATGCCCACGGGCGCATCAAGAGCTTGAACGGTGAACATAAGGATTTGAATGTCATATTTGTATTTGGCAGCGCAACGGACGGCTTGTCTGTAAAGCATGAGCAATTTGCCGGAAGCGGAATTACGGACAAAAACAGCGATATCAATATCACTGTTTTTGCCGTAATTCCCCCTGCTATATGAGCCGAACAGAACAACCGAGACTACGTCCTCGATTTCAAACAGCTCATTTTTAAGAAGTCTTAACGTATTGATAACACTCGATGGCACGGTCGATGCGCTGGCATTGTATTTTGCGATAACGGCCATCTACATCCAGAATCAGGTGCGGTCAATAACGATAATCGGGTCGATTTCGACCAACTGGCCGCCGACTTCATATGTAACGTACACGCAGACCGCATCAAATCCGAGTGCGTTTATTTCAGCGATAGCTTTGGATGAAATGTTGTTGGTCACGGTAATAAGCGCATGGATATTGGGATTGGGTTTGGCCTGGAATTGGGCGACAAACTTTTCAATTTTGGCGTTTGCTTCTTCGGCAATGCTCAGAGCAAGCTGATAATTGTCCACAGCCTTATTATTCCCGTTTTTGCCGGGAGCGGCAGCTGCAGTGAGCGAGAGCGCCGAGACGAGCATTACGGCGGTGAGAACGATGATGATGACTTTCTTGAGGGTTTTCATTGCCATTAACCTCCCATAAAATAAAAATTTTAGATGATTATACCAATCACCTAAATACTAAACCCCTCTGATATGAAGTTTAATATGTCGGTAACTGGCTGCCATAGGCGGATAACCGCCCTTAGACCCTATAGCTTCGCGCCCCTGCCTTTCGACAAGTTAGCCTTTGCGTGGGGATATATTTGGCATATATCCGTGCATAATGTTACCATCAATTTTTATGCTTGTCAATATCATTTAGGATTTTTCTTAACAAAATTTTATATATTTTTCAATATAATTCGCACTCCTTGTCATATTATGGCGGATCACCCGGTATAGCAATATCTGGTTGATGCCAAGTATTTATTGCAAAATAGAAACGGACAAAGTTGCAAAAAAAATTCCCCAGTTTTGCAACTATGAATTCCCCACTATTGCAAAAGGCCATTGAAGGCACCACACCAAAATAATATCCTTGTGATTGA
>JAAYHB010000023.1 GCA_012727435.1 Clostridiales bacterium
CGCAATGGCACGTGCGTCTACCTTGTCCGTCTTTGTTTTACGAAGGCTAAGACTTTTACGGTAAGCGTTTGTGTGTAATGGATTGATAACAATGGTTGGCAGACCCTTGCTTTTCAAAAATCCGAGAGGAACTATAAAAACTACTACTTTTATATTATACGAGGTTGTAGCAGAATCCGTTGCTTGCGGTAGAGGCCATCGAGAGGCTGTAGGCTGCCATCAGGTCAAAAGACCTTGCCCCCGACGTGATATCGTTCCGCACATAAGCGACCCAATTAGCAACGTTGCTTGAATTGGCAGGAATCGAATCAAATTCAAGATCAATTCCAAGCCGATCTTCGACAGCAAGGTTGCGCAAATATATTGCGTCGTTTACCGGCTCGCCGTTTTGCCCGGCAGATACAAATTCCTCATGCTCGACATCAGACCAGTAGAGCAGGGTAATTACCCTTCCGCCATAATCAAGGGTATCGGTAGGAACCGTGTCCAGTATGTAGCCGTTTTCATCGACGTTTGAGGAAGAGCTCTCATCGCTTGTATCATCGCCAAGCACGGTGGTATCTTTCTCATCTGTCTCTTTGTTTTCTGTGCAGGCGGTCATCATGCAAAGGATCATGAGAGCTGCGGTGAGAATACACAATAATCTGATTGAAAAAACTTTTTTCATACCAGCCTCCAAATGTAAAATATACTTTTTCAGTAATTAAGTTTAACATATTCAACATCCGGATGTCAAGTGTTCTAATAAATTTTTAATATTCTGACAAATCCGTTCTGTTGTTTTTTTGCAATTGAACAAAAAGCGGCGCCGGTTATTTCCCGACGCCGCTCCTTGTCGACAGCTTAAAATCAAATACCGAGCTTATTCGGTGGTTTCAATATACTTCTGATAATTCCTCAGCTTCAGCTTTGCAAACAGCCTGTTCTGGTAGTACGACGAGGAATAACGAGACAGCTCGCGGCTGATGACATAGGCATCCTGATTGAATATTATAGGAATTACCGGCATTTTCTCAAGCAGCTTGGCCTCGGCCTCATGCAGCAGGCTTGTTCTTTTCGCGTAGTCATCCTCTGCGAATATCTGTTCGATGAGGGCGTTGTATTCTTCATCGTCAAAACCTGTAATATGGGGCATTATCGGGTTTTCTCCCGAAGTAATCGTTGCTATCGCCTGGCCGGCAAAAGCTTTGGCAAAGGGCGCAAGAATCGAGAAGGCATCAGGCAAGGGGGCGACAAGATCAAGGGCGATCACCTCAAAGTCCCCGTGGTACAGAGCCTCGTTGTAAAGGTCGTCCATGATATCCTGAGGGACTTCGTTTATCAGCGGGTTGAAGTCGTCATTGACGATGGCCCTAATTTTATTGAGCGACACATCAAAACCGAGTTCCTGCCATGCGGTCTGAACCATCTCGGCAATCATGACGTGCACCTCATCCTCGGCGCGGACCGAAATCGAAAAACTGTACATCGAGGGGTCGACACCGGCAGAGGAGAGAAGCGACTTGGCCTCGGCAATATTCGGCGCGGTTGCCAGAATCGCGCCGCCGGCATCGCGGAAGAGCTTTTTAGGCGACATGGAATCAAACACGCCGTAGGGCACAAGCGCGGTGGCGGCTTTGGCAAAGACAACCGACTTAGCAATCGTGTCGCGGTCAATAGCCAGAGAGAGCGCGCGCCGGACATTCTCATTGGCAAAGAGATATTCGCCATTAATTTCGGCCTTCTGATTCAGGTAATATACATGGGTTGACATTTCGTCGGCAACCTTGGCAGAATCGGCGTAATACTCGCGCAGAGATAGCGGAATTTCACCTATATAGAAGATCTCGCCGTTGTCGAACTTATCCCTTAGTTCTTCGTCAGAAAGCGAAAAGTCGATAATCAGCCTGTACGGGGTGACTGAAATGTCGAGCGGGTCCTTGTTCTTGTCGCGGAAGTAGTAGGGGTTGCGTTCCAGTACCATGATCTCCTTGCCAGCGGTGTAATCGGCTGTGCGCAGGGTGAAGGGGCCGCTGCAGGCAATTGTCGCCGGCTTCTTGGCCCAGTCGTCCTCGTTCCTTCCGACCACATCCTCGCGCAGGGGAACAAGAGCCGGGCTGGTTAGGTTCAGGATAAATCGGTCTACATCAATCTTTTTCTCAAAGGTTATCTCAAGCACCAGATGGTCGGGGTCGGTGACGCCGAGGTCGTCAATAGACATATAGCCCTCAACCACGGCGCGGGCGTTCTTGATATCAAAGAGAAGGGGGGCGGCCGGGTTGGAGTTCTCAACGTCAAGTATGCGTTTCCAGGCATAAATGACGTCGGCGGCGTCAACCGGGGTGCCGTCGCTCCAATAGGTCTGTTCCAGCTCGATGATCATTTTGTATTCCTTGGCATTGTCATCGAAGCTGACCTTATAGCTCTTGACAAGGTCCTTTTTAACCTTGCCGTTTTCGTCAAGCCTGAAAAGGCCCGAGAAAAGCAGGCTGACAATTTTCTGCTGGGATTTATTGTTCAATGAAAACATAGGGTCAAGGTCATAAACCAGGTCGGTCAGATACATCTTTATGTATGCGCCTTTGTCAATTTCGTCATCGTTACCGTTGCTTTTGTCGTTGTTGCATGCCGCAAACAGCGGTATCGCAAACACAAGGCAGAGGATAAGGGAAAGTATTCGTTTAATCATAATCGGGATTTCCTCCTCGTGAGCAATAACAAAAAAACATGATTGCTTTGTATATTATAACATTAAGTCGGGTTTTTATCAATCAATATTATGAGGACTCCGGGAGTTTCGGATACTTGCACAATAATAACTCGAAATAACTATGCAATTTACACATGCACAAAGGGGTATAAACATCCGCAATAGCGCGAAAATACTATATCCGCGGGGTTATCATTTTATTATGTTAGGCAAATAATATACCTAATAATATCAAGCAAACAAATAGCTAAGCGAGGTTTTTTATGAACGACCGGCAATATGCACATTCCGACCTTGCCGTCGAGTGCGGCGGCGGTTACCGGGGGCGGGGGGCGGAATTTCATGAGGAAAAGCGAAACGGGTGCGACATACAAAGGCTTGATATCAAGGATCACGAGGGCGCCGAAGCTTACGACAAGCCCGAAGGGCGCTATGTGACTGTTACCTGCGGGAAAATATGGGAGATGGATGACGATCGGACCGACGAGGTAGGCGAGGTGCTGGCCGACGAGATGCGGGAGATGTCAAAGTATATGTGCAACAAAGAGATAAATTCAAACTTCGGGGTGCTGGTGGTAGGGCTCGGCAACTCGGACATAACCCCCGACGCCATCGGCCCCGAGACTGTCAGGCGAATTGAGGTGACCCGACACCTGCACACTCTTGCTCCCGATTTGTATAATCAGCTCGGTTCCTGCGAAATTTCGGCGCTTGCCCCCGGAGTGCTGGGGCAGACCGGCATTGAGACGGTGGAGCTGGTGCGGGGGGCGGCCGAGAACGCGCGCCCCGACCTGATAGTCGCCATTGACGCGCTGGCCGCACGCGCCGTGTCAAGGCTGGCCACCACCATTCAGTTGTCCGACAACGGGATCAACCCGGGTTCGGGGATAGGAAACCGGCGCCGCGCGGTCTGCCGGGAGAATGTCGGCAGGCCGGTGCTGGCAGTCGGTGTGCCTACGGTGGTCGACTCGTCAACCCTCGTTTACGACGCGCTCTCGCGGGCAGGGATTCAGGAGATCAGCGACGATTTGCGCCGCGTGCTCGAGGAGGGGCGGGAATTTTTCGTGTCGCCCAAGGAGAGCGATATCATAATGAAAAAGGTAGCGGTCCTGCTTGCCCGGGCCATTGGCATGGCTTATCAGACAGATTGACTATGAATATCGGGGCGCCGCGCGGCATATAATCGAACAGCGGTGTATATGCCGATGCTAATGCTGTGCGGAGGCTTTATTTATGGAAAAAGAAAGGATTGACTTGTTCGGAGATTACAAAAGGCTGACCGACGGCGGCAGGGGCTCGGTTGTGGGTAAGGTGAGCCGCACCGGCGCGGCCTTTTTCAGCACCATAGCCCTCGGGGTGGCCATGTTTGCCGTGATATTTATGATATGCTGCTTTGCGGGCGGGCTTGCCGGCGAGACCTGGCAGCCCGGGACCGGCGAGCCTTCGGATACTTACGATAATGTCTGCAGTTCACCGCCCGACACACAGGCCGTCACCGGGGATACCGAAACGAATACCACGATAACAGACGGCGGGACAGACAAGGGTTTTTTGGATATTGTAAGGAGCATCATAGATGCCCTGAGCGGAAAAAAAGAGACCGGTGTTCAAGAGGATGAAACTACCGGGGTCGGGACGGATGCCGACACCCTGCCGGTAAATGTCAACCCGGATGAACTTTATTATTTTGATTACTCGAAGGTCCCGCCGGGCGACTCGCCGATAGTCCCGATGGACATGAGCCTTATCTCATACGGTGAGACATATCTATTCAACGAGACTTCCTATGCGCCTAAAATTACGGCGCTGCTCAACTCTAAAGATGCAATTCCGGCATTTGACTTTCTCGGCGCGGCGATATACCCTGTGGGAAAGCCTGTGGTGCTTATTATACACACACACGGGACCGAGGCTTACAGCAAGGAAGGGAGCATTTCATATTCCGAAGCAGAGGGCGAGTTTGCGCGCTCTGGCGATATAACTCAGAATGTGGTGGCGGTCGGCAAAGTAATCGCCGACGTGCTAAACGAAAACGGAGTGAGAACCCTGCACTGCACCACAATGCACGATTTGGAATCCTACAAGGATTCGTACATACGCGCGGCGGCAACAATCAGGGAGTATCTTGCGAATTATCCTTCCATACAATATGTGATTGACGTTCACCGCGACTCGATCACCACTTCCGACGGCTCGATAATCAGGCCGGTGATGCTTGCCAACGGCAAGACCTGCGCGCAGGTGATGTGCGTGGTCGGCAGCGACTACAACGGGGCCGACCATGACAACTGGCAAAATAACCTTGCGCTGGCGCTCAAGCTGCGGAGCGTGCTCAACGAGAGATACGGCAATATGTGCCGCCCGGTTTACCTGCGCAGTTCGGCCTACAACCAGCAGTATGCGCCGATGTCAATGCTGCTTGAAGTGGGGACCAGCGGCAACTCGCTCTCGGAGGCCAAGGAGGCGGCAAGGCTTGTCGCCAAAGCACTTGCCGATATAATAAAAGGGAAGGCGGGGTAGTCTTTCAAATGCCGGAGTGTTTTATCATTTGATGTAGGGGCGCTGCAATCCGCCGCGCGCCACGTGTCGCCAAGTCAACCGGTAAGCAAAAACAGCAAAGCGCGGGAGATGATCCCGCGCTACAATATTAGTGATATAGGTTTGAAAGTTTTTGGGGATCCCAAAACCCCTTTTTACAAAAAGGGGTTTTGGCAGGGTGTGGGGCGGAGCCCCACAAAAACTCCCGGCCGCGGCCGGGAATTTTTGTCTATTGAGTTATCTGCATTTCCTAAGACATAAGGCTTCGAGGGTTGCTGTTGCAAGCGTGGCGGCGACACCGACCTTCCAGTCCAGCGCTCCGTGCTCAATGCCGCCGATAATTCCCAGCACGGCAAAGAAGCAGACGACGCTGACAATGACGCGGACCGCTCGAAGCACGCCGCTTGAGGAAAGTGCATCGATTAACCTGTCGAGCAGGCTCAGGAGTCTTTCGACAACGGCAGCAACACCGCCGCGCGGCACCGGCAGGGTAATGCCGCCGCATGCTTCGGTGTCTTCGGTGGTGCGGGGGAGGCTTTTGGCGGTCATATTCGTTTTTTCCGGCAAATCATTAATGTAGATATCCATATGCCGAGACGTCCTTCCGGCTGTAACCTGCCGATATTCTCTCAGAATTCTATTGTTTTGGTTTTCCTGATTTCATTTACGGTTATTTCCTGACCACAGCCCCGCAGGGGGGCTGTCCTGTGACATAATAATAGCACAGGACACCGGACTTGTCAATAGAAATAATTCAAAAAACGGAAAATAATTTTTGAAAATATCTTTACAAAAAGGAAAATATGTGGTATAATGATTCCGGAAAGAGAAAAATGGCGCAAAGGGGCGAATTATGGACTATCTTGCCAGAATAAAGGCCGAAAAAAGCAGGAAAAAAATCACAAACGAGCAGCTCTCCGAGATGACCGGAATACCGCTGAGCACCCTGAGCAAGATGCTTGCCGGCTTTTCGGAGTCGCCGAAGCTGTCGAATATCGTTGCAATCTGCGAGGCGCTGGACTGTTCGCTTGATTATATCGTGAACGGAATACCTGAAAACACCAACAACTACACGCTTGAACCGGACGAGATAAGGTTTATCGAGGAGTACCGCAAGCTTGACCGGCACGGCCGGGAAGTTGTGCGCGCAGTGCTCGACAAGGAGTTGGAGCGGCTTACTGTCGAGGAGTACAAAAACGCCGCATCTCCCCGTGCAAAAATCCTGCCGATGAGGAAGGTCAGCAGCCCGGTGGCGATGCAGGACGGGGCGGAGTATGCCAAGCGTGCGATATTGCTCTACAATCTGCCGGTCTCGGCCGGCCCCGGCGAGTATCTCGAGGACAGCGCCGCTGAGGAAATCACCATTCCCGACAATGCAAAGACCAAAGATGCCGATTTCGCGCTGTGTATCAGCGGTGACAGCATGGAGCCAAAATACAGCGACGGGGATATCGTGCTTGTGCAGCGCTGCGACGAGGTTCAGGTCGGGGAGCCGGCGATTTATCTGCTTGACGGCGCGGGATACTTTAAAATATTCGGCGGCGACCGGCTGATCTCGCTAAACCCCGAGTACGGGGATATATTGCTAAAAAACTTCACGGAGGTCCGCTGCAGCGGCCGGGTAATCGGTAAGCTCAGGAGGAAGAAATAAAGCCTTCGGAACCGATTTTTCGGCATAAACCATCAAAGTTAAAACAGTTGCGGGGCAAAGAAAGGCGCGGCAGAGCCGCGCCCGGGGAGCTGCGCTAAGCTGTCTGTATTCCGATTTATGATTGCGTGTACGCCATGACTTTTCATCCCGGGAGAGTCAAGCGTGCGCGTTTTTTTGTTTTCTTATGCCTTTTCTGGAAGCAGAACCGCCAGCTCGGCTCGCCTTAAAATGATGTATCCTGTGTAAAATAAGATGTATATAATAAAGGCTGCAAATTCGGGCAATAGCAGTGTTGCGCTGACGAATACCGCCGAGATTGCAAGGTCAGACAAAAGCTCCAAAAAGGTAATAAGCCGCTCTTCCGTGTCGGTTGCGGAATATGCACTGAGAAAGCAGCGCAGTGCCGCCGCAAGAACCGCGCTGACAAGCACCGTCCTGAGGCTCCCCAGCACATATGCCGAGAAAAAGCAGAGCCCAATACTACATGCGGCCGAGAGCAGGTTCGCTGAGAGCAGACGGCTCTCAAGCCTCTTGACTTTAAGGCAGGTCTGGTTCACCAGCCGAGTTTTGCCCTCGAAAAGGCAGAGCGGCAGAAGGAGCACCAGGGAGGAGGGTTCAAGGGTATTCTGCGGAAGCCATGCGGCGACTGCCAGCCTTGCGGGGAAGTAAATAAGAAAAACGGCCGGCAGCGCCAGCCCCGAAGCGACCCGCATCTTCGCGATTATGCGCTGCCGCGACCTGTTGTCCTCCTGCCGGAGCTCCGGGAATACTACCATTCCGAGCTGTGCGGCAAACTGCATGATAAGCCCCGAGAGGGTGATAGCCAGCGAAATGCGCCCGAACTCGGCATCCCCCCAGCGGAAAATCACGGCAATCCGCGCCGCGCCGACCACAAGCAGGCCAGAAAGATTCCCCCAGAGCAGCCGCGAGCCTGCCGAGATATCGGCGACAGTCTGTGTCCATGGCGCACGGCCGGGGGATAGAACTACACGCCGGGTTTTTGATATGCAGTACAGGAGCGAGAGCAGCTTTGCGGCAATGCTTGCCGCAATATACGGCCCGTAGCTGTCGGCTCCCAGAAGGGCGGCCAGCGCAGCGAGGACGACAAAGACCGCCCGGTCGATGACTGTAGACATCGAATAGGCAGTAGTCCTCCCGGTGGCCTGAAGCAGATACCCGAGAAAGGCCGCGGCGTTGAAGGCCGGCATGTACACGAGAGCCGCGCAGAGCGCCAATGCCCTCCCGCTACTGCCACGGGTTAAAATGACCGGGGGAATTATGACTGCCGCCGCAGCAATCTGAAACAGCATCATCAGGCGGAACTGGTGGCCCAGTCCCCCGAAATCGAGGTTTTCGTATTTCTGCCCGCCGAGCCGCAGGTATATTCCGTCGCAGAGCCCCAGATGAAAAAAGCCGGAAAACGAACCGGCCAGCGTATACAATTGCCAGAGCCCGTATTCGGCGGAGTTGAGCCTTCCGGCCAGAAGCAGGACGGTTACCGCGCTCACCGCGGCAGTGATCCCCTGCGCCGTGAAGGCCGCGGCCGAAGCTCTTATCAGCTTATGCTTATCCATTTAAAGTCCCCTGTCATGCTGCGGACAAATACCGGCCGCTCATCCTGCTCGCCGGCATATGTCCGCTTATTTGCCCTCATGCACGTCCCGGCAGAATATGACGCAGAAGAAGGTCCGGCAGAGCAGCGCAATGTCAAGCCAAAGCGACATGCGTCGGACATACTCGGCGTCAAGCTCCGCCTTGCGGCTGACCGAAATACAGTCGCGGCCGTGCACCTGAGCCAGCCCGGTGATGCCGGGTTTCACGCTATACACCCCCAGCCGGCGGCGCAGTTCAACAAGCCCGGTCTCACCGGGGATCACCGGCCGTGGCCCGACCAGCGACATGTCGCCCAAAAGGACGTTGAAAAGCTGGGGCAGTTCGTCTACGCTGAATCTGCGCAGGGCGGCGCCTACCCGGGTGATGTAGCGCTCGGGGTGCTCAAGGGCGGCGCTCGCGCGGTCGGGGGGCGCGTCGGGCTTCATTGTCCGGAATTTATAACACACAAAGGGTCTCATGCCGACACCTACCCTTACCTGTCGGAAAATCACGCACCCGCCCCCCTCAAGCTTTGTCGCCAAAGCGGCCAGCAGCATCGGTATGGCTACCAAGATAAGCAGAATTGAGGCTACGATTATGTCAAACAGTCGTTTGGGCAGGCCGCCGTAGCCCTGCCGGGCTGTTTGCGCCGGAACGGCCGGCACGAGCGGCAGCTCCCAGCCTTCTCTTGTTTCGTTCATATCAATCCCACAGATTTTTCCTGCCGGAGTTTTTACAGAGGATGTCGGACGGAAGACTCGGACTAATGTTATTTTGGTAATGTCAAAGCGCTTTTATACAATCTGCCGGTCTTTTACCGGGCAAAGGCAGACGCACAACGATATACAAAAAACGCAGGATGCCGGGCGGTGCGTTCTATTATATTGACAAATATTGCACAATGGTATATAATGCGTACTACAGCGGCAATTATATGTTGTGCCGCAAGCTAGAAAATCGGGGAACGAAGATGACACTATATGACGAACTCGTCGCCCGCGGGCTTGTCGCCCAGTGCACCGACGAAGAACAGGTTAAAGATCTGATAAACAACGGAAAAGCTGTTTTTTATATCGGATTCGACCCGACCGCCGACTCGCTGACCGCCGGCCATTTCATGGCGCTTACCTTCATGAAGCGCCTGCAGGCCGCCGGTAATACGCCTATTGCCTTGGTCGGGGGCGGTACCGCGATGATAGGCGACCCCTCCGGCAGGACAGACATGCGCCAGATGATGACAAAGGAGACTGTCGCGCACAATTGCGAGTGCATCAAGCGGCAACTGAGCCGCTTTATCGACTTCTCGGACAATAAGGCGCTGCTCGTCAACAATGCCGACTGGCTGCTCGGTCTCAACTATGTCGATTTCATCCGCGATGTCGGAATCCATTTCAGCGTAAACCGGATGCTCGCGGCCGAATGCTACAGGCAACGGCTTGAAAAGGGGCTATCATTCCTTGAATTCAACTACATGATAATGCAGAGCTATGACTTCCTCTCGCTCAATGAAAAATACAACTGCAACCTGCAGTGCGGCGGCGACGACCAGTGGTCGAATATGCTGGGGGGCACCGAGCTGATCCGACGCAAGCTCGGGCGCGACGCCCACGCCCTCACATTCCCTCTTCTGCTTGATTCAAAAGGGGTTAAAATGGGCAAGACGGCTGGTAATGCAATCTGGCTTGACCCGAACAAGACCAGTCCCTTCGACTTCTATCAGTACTGGCGCAACGTGGACGACGCCGATGTGCTCAGATGCATCAGAAGGCTGACCTTCCTGCCGCTCGAGCAGATTGACGAGATGGACAAATGGGAGGGCGCACAGCTCAATAAAGCCAAAGAAATCCTCGCCTTCGAGCTGACCGCGCTGGTCCACGGTGAGGAGGAGGCCAGAGCCGCACAGGCCGGGGCGCGCGCTCTTTTCGGCGCGGGGCCCGAGGCCGAAGTCCCGACGGTTGCCCTCGGCGACGACGACTTCAAGGACGACGTGGTAGACATTATCACGATCCTGACCAAAGCCGGGCTGGTCACCTCAAGGTCGGAGGCGCGGCGGGCTATCGAGCAGGGCGGCGTGTCGGCAGACGGCGAGCGGGTCACGGACATTAAGAAAACCTATACAAAGTCCGAGCTTGCCGGCGGTGTGATATTCAGGCGCGGGAAAAAGAGTTTTAAAAAGGTTGTCGCCGGATAAAAAAGAGAAGCCACATCAGGGCTGCTGCAGATTTGTTGTTTGCGGCAGCCCTGATTATTTTTCAGGCGTCTCTGTATTATAAAAACTCGGTTCCTTCTTGTTGAATTACGACATAACATATGGTATAATTGCATCAATAGCATTAAGAGGAAAGTATTGATGCATAGTCTTTTCGCACAGCGCAATTCCTGGAATAATCCCAAAATAATAGCCCACCGGGGCGCCTGTGCGCTCGAGCCCGAAAACTCGCTGCCGGCATTCGAGGCGGCGGGCAGGCTCGGTGTCTGGGCAATTGAGACCGATGTGCACATGACCGCCGACCGCGAGCTGGTCTGCTTTCACAACAAAAAAGTAGACCGACTGACCACGGGGCAGGGTGCCATCGCCGACATGAAGCTGACCGAGTTGCGGGAGTTTCACATCACGAACGGCAACAATGTGAGCGCACATACCCCCGACGAGCTGCGGATACCGACCTTTCTTGAGTACCTATCGGTCTATCGCCGATACGGCTCGGTCGCCTTTATCGAGCTGAAGGCAGATATTGTCGGGGAGGCGCTTTATCTGGTCCGCCGGATGGGGCTTGAGGAGTATTGCGTTTTCTCGAGCGTCAGCCTTGAGCGCCTCGAGGAGGCAAGGGCGCTGTCGGATAAGGTTTTTATCCACCATATATTCAGCAGCGAGGAGAATATCCCGCGGCTGGTCGGGCTCGGCTACGCGGGGATGTCCTTTAAGATTTCAGACCTTGACGATGTGCCCGAGGGGCTGGTCGAGAGGGTTCACGATGCGGGGCTGCGGGTCTGCTTCCGCGCCGCCGACACCCCCGAAATAATGCGGCGCGCCATTGACATGGGAGTGGATTATGTCCCGACAAACTGTGTATACAGGCTGTAGAGATTTACGGGGAAAAACAGATGAAGGCATACGAACGGCTTTTAAAATACGTAAAAATCAACACGGCATCAAGCGAGAGCAGCAAAACCACGCCCAGCACGCCGGGGCAGTTTGAGCTTGCGCGGCTGCTCGCCGGTGAGCTTTGCGGACTCGGGGCAGCCGATGTCCGGGTCGACGACAAATGCTATGTCTACGGGACCATTCCGGCGTCGGAGGGCTATGAGGATGCCGTGAGAATCGGATTTATTGCCCATCTCGACACCTCGCCGGATTTTTCGGGTGAGGGAGTGAACCCGCAGGTGATAGACGAATACGACGGCGGCGACCTTGCGCTCGGGCAGAGCGGGCGGGTCTTGCGCAGCTCTGATTTCCCGCATCTTGCAAAGCTTCGCGGCAAAACCCTCATCGTGACCGACGGTAATACCCTGCTCGGCGCCGACGACAAGGCGATTGCCGAGATTATGACCATGGCCGAGCGCCTGTAGGAGGGCGGCGAGCCGCACGGGCAGATATCAATCTGCTTTACCCCCGACGAGGAAATCGGAGCCGGCGCCGACTATTTCGATGTTGCGGGATTCGGAGCCGACTTTGCCTATACAGTTGACGGCGGCGAGGCCGGCGAGGTGGTTTTTGAGAATTTCAACGCCGCGGGCGCCGAGTTTGAAGTCAAAGGGGTGAGCATACACCCAGGCGACGCCAAGGACAAAATGGTAAACGCGCAGCTTGTCGCCATGGAAATAAACGCCATGCTGCCGCCCGGCGAGACCCCGCGCGAAACCGAGGGCTACGAGGGATTTTTCCACCTCTGCCGTATGGAGGGCTGCGTCGGCGAGGCGAAACTGTCATACATCGTCCGCGACCACGACGCCGGAAAATTCAAAAAACGAATAGAAATCCTGCGCGACATCGAGCGCGCAATCAACTCAAAATACGGCGACGGAACGGTTGTGCTCAAAATTAAAGAGCAGTACAGAAACATGCGCGAGGTGATAATGCCGCATTATCATCTCATCGAGAACGCCCTTGCCGCGGCAAGGGATGCGGGAGTCGAGCCTCAGATACGCCCGATACGCGGCGGAACAGACGGCGCGAGGCTCTCGTTCATGGGGCTGCCCTGTCCCAATCTCGGGACCGGGGGCTATGCCTTCCACGGTCCGTATGAGCACATAACCGCCGAAGGTATGGAGGATGTTGTGAATATCCTGCTCGGCATCGTGCGGCGGTACCGAAATATTAAACGCACGATGCGCGAGGGGCATTAAATATTCAGAAAGGCATACGGTAGAGCTTATGCACGACGGTCACTGGGAACGGATAAGGCGGCGGATAATTGCCGAGGGAACCGACGGCTTTGAGGAGCACCAGCTGCTTGAAGCTCTCCTGTTCTATTCGATTCCGCGCTCCGACACGAACGAAACCGCGCACCGGCTTATCGAGGAGTTCGGCTCGCTCGCCGGCGTGTTTTCGGCCTCCTATGAGGAACTCTTGCGAGTTTTCGGGATCGGCGAATCAAGTGCGTTGCTCATCCGGCTTGTTGCCGGAATCAACCGGAAAATTGCACTCTCCGAAAACAGCAGGGAAGGCCAGTGTTTCGATTCGCTGAGCAAAATCTGCAAGTATCTTGCAAACCTTTATGTCGGAATCAATGTCGAGCGGGTTTATCTGATGATGTTCGATAACAGCATGAGGCTTATTGACTGCGCCAGAATCTGCGACGGTACCGTTAATACCGCGGTCATGCTCCCGCGACTCATGATTGAAAAGGCGCTGCTCAAGCACGCCTCAAATGTCGTGGTGGCGCACAATCACCCGAACGGGGTGGCGGTGCCGTCGAGCGACGATATTTCGACCACCGAGATGCTGAGAGCGGCCTTTGATTTGGTGGGAATACAGATGCTTGAGCATGTGGTGATCGCGGGGAAGAACTATGCCCCGATAATGAGAGGGCGAAATTTTGAGAATATGCGGGTCGGAATGAATGCCATCGTCGAAAACAAGTATCCGATGATAAACATTTACGATAACCCGCCGGACCGTCCCGGCGCGGATGATTCCTGTGAGGATACATAACAAAGCGGGGCTCCGCCCCCGCCCCCCGGCTCAAGCCCCTTTTTGAAAAAAGGGGCTTGAGAATTCCTAAAACTTTCAAACCTTTGTTGCTGATCGGGAAGCGCGGGCGCATGTCCCGCGCTTTGTTGTCTTCAGATCAACGCCCATATTGTATCCGACAATCACATACTGCAACGAAAGAGCAGGGGAGTGCCTGCTCTTTTTTCGTTCAATGTGCCCGCCGGTCGGACCTGCTGAGCGATATATCGAAGCATTTACCCCCGGCGAAAGCGACCGGTTTAATTTTGATTGGGGTTCTATTATTTTACCATGAAAAAATAGAAAGTACTAAAATTTGCGTCGAAAATTGAGGAAAAAATTTAGTACGACATAAAATCGGCAGGTCAAAAAATCGGTCAAATAACAGAACGACGGGCGCAAATTTTAGTATAAACGCCCGTAAAAACGGTAAAAAAATAGAAATAAATCGCAGAATATAAACAAAAACCGGACGCTGTCGAATTCAGCGTCCGGTTTTATGTTGAATTTTAAATTATATGCTCAGTTCACCATTCTTATTGCATCGGTGTCTGAGACCTGAACCCGTTTGATGTCGGCGCCCACCTGACGGAGCTTGCCGACGATGTCGTAATATCCGCGGTCAAGCGTGGATTCGATTCCCTCGATTATGGTGGTACCTGAAGCCGCAAGTCCGGCTATTATCATGGCCGCGCCGGCGCGCAGGTCGACAGACCTCACCGGAGCGCCAGAGAGCCGCTCGACTCCGATAATCGTGGCGGTTCTGCCGTCTGCAGATACATTTGCCCCCATACGGCGCAGATCCTCAAGATACCTGAACCTGTTGTCGCATACCCCCTCGGTGATCGTGCTGATTCCTTCCGCGGTGCAGAGCAGGGCTGCAACCTGGGGCTGCATGTCGGTGGGGAAGCCGGGATACGGCAGGGTCTTTATATTTACGCGGTTGAGCCGGCCGTTTGAGGAAACCGTGATATAATCGTCATATTCGGTGATTGATACGCCCATTTCAAGAAATTTTGCCGAAATCGATTCGATGTGCTTGGGTATAATGTTCCGGATGTTCAGCCTTCCGCCGGCCGATGCGACCGCCGCCATATAGGTGCCGGCCTCTATCATATCCGGGATAATCGCGTATTCACACCCGTGCAGCTTTTTGACGCCGCGGATTTTTATCATATTTGTGCCGGCGCCCGTGATGTCGGCACCGCAGGTGTTGAGGAAGTTGGCCAAATCGACAATATGCGGCTCGCGGGCGGCGTTGTCGATTACTGTCGTGCCTTCAGCCACCGAAGCGGCAATCATTATATTGCAGGTTGCGCCCACCGAGCTGATATCAAAATATATCGACGAGCCGGTAAGCCGACTCGGGCAGCGCGCGTTTATGTAACCGTTTTCAATGAAAATCTCGGCCCCCAGCGCCTCAAATCCCTTGATGTGCTGGTCAATCGGCCTTACTCCGAAGTCGCAGCCGCCGGGCATGCCGACCTTGGCCCAGCCGAACCTGCCGAGTTCAGCGCCGATAAGATAGGTAGAGGCCCTCATTCTATTGACAAGGTCGTAGGGAGATATGCCGGCTGCAACATGAGCAGTATCTATTTCCGCGGTGGTCTTGTTGAGCATCCGGACCGATGCGCCCATACTCCTGAGTATGTCAAGGGCTGTGCTGACATCTTTTACCGGAGGCAGGTTTTCTATGACACATTTGTCACCTGTGAGGATGCTGGCAAAAATAATAGGAAGGGCTGCGTTTTTCATGCCGTCAATACGGATGTCCCCGTAAAGCCTGGCACCGCCGTTGATGAATATTTTTTCCATTATATATATCCAGGTTCCGCCAATACGGAACGCATCCTTTGCTTATATTATGTGAAATGCGGCAAAATCAGGCTCGGAAGCCGACAGTTGTTCGACAATAATCGCTAAAAATAACGTACGACATGCTGTGTACATAATTATAGCATAATCAGAATAATCTTAAAAGATGTCCGGTAAAAATTCTTTCAAAAAAAATGTACGAAATTTTAACATAAAACTTATGCAAAATGCCCTCACATATAAAATATGCCGCACAACTTGATTATGCGACAACAATTTATAGGAATTGCTTTGTTGTGATACAAACGCCCAAAAACAGGAAAACCCGGCGGGAGTTTTCCCGCCGGGTTTGGCTCGAAAAATGTCTATTTGTCTCTGTAGTAGGCAACCGCCAGGTCGGTTACCATTCCGTAGCTTTTCGTGCCCGCGGTGCCTTGTGACTTGAGGTAGGCGTCGTTTACGGCCTGGCTTACCTTTGCGGCTTTTGAATGTTTATATTTTTTGAAAAATTCGGAGTAGGCGTTCATTTCATATCTGACCGCGGGGTCAACTTTTCTCATCAGATTGGTGTAAAGGTCGGGGTCGGCAGAGTAGAGCGAGTTTGAGACGAATTCATAGAGGTTGAGGTATCCGCTGTACCTGATATACGGGTCATCGCTTGCAATGCAGACAAGGAAGGCGATGAAGTTGGCCTCGTCCTCCCTTGCAATTCCGCGCTGGTGGGCAAGCTCGTGGGCGGCCGTGTAAGGCAGGGTGTAGTCCGGAAAGTTCACGTTGAGGTTTGCCTCGCCGGTGAAATATGTGTAAACGCCGGTTGTGTGGAGATAGGACATCGCTTCGCTCAGCATCACCGGCTTTACCCGACTGTAAAGGCGTGGGATAAAGTCATACTCGTCGCACACCCTGTCATAAGCCCTGATGAGTTTTTCGTTCATTTCCTCAAGTGAATACGGCATGACCGAGAAGTTCTGGTGCCGGAAGGTTATATTTTTTGCCTCCTCGTTGACATGTCCGGCAAGGATGAGCGCCGTGTTGTACAGCTCCCCGACGCTCACCTCCCGTCGGTCAAGTCCCAGCCGCCTGTCAAGTGTGGTTGTGTGGTATCCGGGACCGAATCCGAGGGCGAATACTGACAGGAACACCGAGGCAACAGATAATATTGTTCCGATAAAAACTGCGGTGTTCCGCCATGTGTCGCTGTACTTTTTTATTGCCGCCCTGATGGTAAAGAAGATAATTACCGGAAGGAAGAGCAGCACGCACTCGGCGAGCGAGAAGGGAATCCAGCTTGTCAGACATGCCAGAGCGCCCCGCACCCAAGCCCCCGGATGCCTTGAGAAGAAATCGGCAAAGGGAGTATATATCACCGCGGCGATGTATATCAGGATGCTCAGTCCCGCTATGGCGTATAGTACAATCGAATACCTCGGAAGCTTAAGAACCTGGGAGTTGCCCGACTTTTCGGGCGGGGATGTGTCGGGGAAAATATCCGGGTTCCCGGTCTCGGGGACGTCCTGTCGGCTGTCGGGCAAGGTGTCGCCCGGGCTGCCGGATGCCCCTGTGTCGCCGGGCATCTTTGCACCTGCAGTTTCGGGGGTGCTTGATATTTCGTTTTTATCTTCCCTGATTTTCTCTTCATTCATATGCGGTTACCTCGCGCTTTACAAGTCAAAAACCCTTTTGGATAGTATAACACCTGTTTGTGGAATTTACAAGAATACCGCGTGAATTGTTTGAAAAAAGCAAAGCCGCAGCCCGGGCTCTGTCCCCGCTTTTTATTTGGGGGCACTGCCCCAAAAACCCCCGCATTAACCCCTTTATGAAAAGTTTAAGAATCCCCAAAAACTTCCTGAGTTAAATCGTAAATATTTTAGCACGGGACCTACATCCCGCGCTTTTGCTGCCATTGTCCACCGGCTGAGGGGGCGCGCGGGCGATCGCAGGCCGCCCCCACGGCATACATCATAGTGCATAGCTGAAAAAACCGGGAACGCACCCCGGCGTTCCCGGCAAGACACAACACAAATCAACAGACCTTAACCACCCAGCCCTCGAAACCCTTTATGCGTCCCCACTGAATTCCTGTCAGGGTGTCGTACAGCTTTTGTGCTACGGGACCGATTTTATTGTCGCCTATGACAAGCCGGTCGTCTCCGCTGACAAGCTCGCCTATGGGCGAAATTACGGCAGCCGTGCCTGTCCCGAAGGCTTCATCGAGCTTGCCGTTTCTATATGCCTCGATTACCTCGGACAATGCCAGCTTGCGCTCGGTTACGGTATATCCCCAGGAGCGGAGCAACTCGATACAGGAGGAGCGGGTGATACCCGGCAGGATATTGCCCTGGTCAAGCGAAGGCGTGATAATCTCGCCGTCGATGACGAAAAAGACGTTCATCGAGCCGACCTCGTCAATATATTTATGCTCGATGCCGTCAAGCCAGAGCACCTGGGCAAATCCCAGCCGCTCGGCTTCGGCCTGAGCGATAAGCGAGGCCGCGTAGTTCCCGCCGACCTTGGCAAACCCCGTGCCGCCGCGCACCGCGCGGACATATTCGGTCTCGACGAGTATCTTGACAGGATTAATCCCTTCGGGATAGTATGAGCCGACAGGCGAGAGAATGATTGCAAAGATATATGTTTTCGAGGGATGTACGCCGAGCTGCGGGTCGGTTGCGAATATGAAGGGGCGGATATAGAGCGAAGTGCCCTCGGAATGAGGCACCCAGTCGCGTTCCAATTTGACAAGCTCCATGATCGCCTGCAGCGCGTCGTCGGGGTTTACCTCCGGGATGCAGATGCGGCGGTTGGTTCTGTTCATGCGTTCAATGTTTTTCTGCGGCCTGAAAAGCAGTATGCTGTTATCGGCGGCGCGATAGGCCTTGAGCCCCTCGAACATCTCCTGCGCGTAATGAAAGACCATGCATGACGGCTCGAGCTCAAACGGTCCGTAGGGTACTATACGGGGGTCGTGCCAGCCAATTCCCTCGGTATAGTTCATGATGAACATATGGTCGGTGAATATCCTGCCGAATCCCAGCTTGCTCTCGTCGGCAGGCTTCGGTTTTAGGTCTTTTCTCTTTGTGATTTTGAGGTCCAGCATGATTTTTCTCCTTATATGTTCAGGGATAATATTCGTGTGCAAGGTCAGTGTATTATTTACCTATTATAAACCAAAAAGATTTATTTGACAATAGGCGGCCGGAAAAAAGCAGGCAATACCGGCAAAAAATTACCATATGGGGCCGGTCGCAGGTATAAAAAGCCACCCCGGTACCGGCACTGCGCGGGGCGGTTGATATAATGTACGGGTTAAGGAATATATACGGTTTATAATAAATAAACTTTATCAGACGGACATACCGTCGCATTATGATGCTGATTTATTTCGGGGGTCTGATATGAAAAAAACTGTTTTACTGTCTATATCGGCGCTTTTGGTGACCCTCTTTTTGTCGGTCACCGCGGATGCCGGCATAACCGGCTCAGGGGGCGAGCAGAATCGCGCGGTCTCTCCGGCGCTGCAGATAATCGCGCACTACACGCCGATGGCCAAAGCCGGGCTTGTCGGCAATGAAATACTTTTTACTCCAGAAGATTTTGAGCGGGCGCTCAATTTGTCCCGGGTGTCGTCAATTACCATCACAAAAGCGCCCGACGTGACCGAGGGGGAGCTGTTTGTGGGTTTGGTCAAGCTCAGTGCCGGGCAGACTATCACGCGGGGCAACCTCTCGCTCCTCAGCTTTGCCGCGGCAGGCGACAAGGTGTCGCGGGCCTCTTTCAGCCTTGCGGTCAACAACTCCTCTTACAGTATAGACTGCAACCTATATCTTCTGAACAAAATCAACCGCTCGCCTTCAGCTGTCGCAAGAGGGCCGCTTGAGGTTTTCACATACCGCGACATAGCCGTGTACGGAAAGCTGCACGCCGTCGACCCCGAGGGCGACAGGCTGACCTATCAGATAGTCACCTATCCCAAAAACGGAGCGCTGATTCTGACCGACGATAACGGCAGCTATGTTTATTTTCCGAACGCCGGCTTTACCGGCCGCGACAGCCTGACATATGTGGTGTACGACACATACGGCAACTATTCATCTGCCGCAAAGGTTACCTTGAGGGTGGAGAAGAACTCGGCGTCGCTTGCCTATGACGACATGAAATGGCACCGTGCATACAGCGCCGCCGTCAAGCTGACCGACAAGGGGATTATGAGCGGGACGCAGATAGGTGACGGATATTATTTTTATCCTGACCAGACGGTCAGCCGCGCCGAGTTTTTAGTGATGGCAATGCGGGCCGCCGGGATAAGCAACCTGCCGAAGGTGGAATATACAGGCTTTTATGACGACGACGATATCGCCACGTCGATGAAAAGCTATGTCGGTGCGGCGGCAAGGGCAGGGTACATAAAGGGCAGTTATGTTGAAGGTAAGCTGTGCTTTTTGCCCGATAAGGAAATAACCGTTTCCGAGGCGGCGGTAATTATCGCCAATATAATGGGGCTGAGCAATGACGGCAGTATCGCGGTGCTTTCCGAAAATTCGGGGATTCCAGCCTGGGCCAAGGACGCGGTGTGGGCGCTCTGTTCGGCCGGGGTGCTCGAATATGAGGACTACGACTACAACGCGCCGGTCACCCGCGGGGACGCTGCCGTCATGCTTGCCGCCATGATGAGGGCGCTTGGCTGACCAAGGATAAGGCCGGCAGCCGTAAACAAGATAAAAAACTCGCACGGCTATTGCAATATTGAATGAAATATGTTAAAATAAGCCCAGACAAAAATCCGGCGGGAGGTTCTTTATCGGCGGCGGAACCTTGATTGTCAAAAAATACCGTGCCGCAAAATAATGTTCGGACGGATAAACCGCCGTGTTCGTGACAATAATAAACGGTGTAAAGCAGGCTGCGAAATAAGACCATACCAGCCGGGGAGCTAGCGGTGCCCTGTACCTGAAATCCGCTATAGCAGGGGTGGATTCCCTTTTTGAGGACAGAACTTCCATGTATTGAGCCTTTGTCTTCTGCGTTGACGAACGGGTCTTACGCAATCGTGAACCGTGAACCATGTCAGGTGGGGAACCAAGCAGCATTAAGCGGTCCACACGATGTGCCGCAAGGTTGCCTGTTCCGAGCAGGGATACTGGATATCGCATGGAAGGGAAGTTCGATTCAAGGGTGTATGGTCTTACTTTGCAGCCTGCTTGTCTGCCAAACACTGTCTGCCGGACAAAAAGGCCGCAAGGCCGGGATGAAAACAGCATGGAGAAAAAAGCGCATCTTGCCCTCTACCGCAAATGGCGCCCCCAGACCTTCGACGAGGTGTGCGGGCAGGACCACATCACCTCGGTGCTGAAGTACGAGGTTGCAAACAACCACATCTCCCACGCCTACCTTTTTTCGGGCTCGCGCGGGACCGGGAAAACCACCTGCGCCAAAATACTTGCCAAGGCGGTCAATTGCGAGAAACCGCAGGGAGGAAATCCCTGCGGCCTTTGTGCCGCCTGCCGTGCGATAGATTCGGGCCGGGCGACCGAGGTGCTTGAGCTTGACGCCGCGTCAAACAACGGAGTTGATAATATAAGGGATATACGCGACGAGGTCATATATGCCCCCTCGTCGCTGCGCTACCGGGTTTACATAATTGACGAAGTTCACATGCTCTCGCCCAACGCCTTCAACGCGCTCCTCAAAACCCTTGAGGAGCCGCCGGAGCATGTGATCTTCATACTTGCCACGACAGAGCAGCACAAGCTTCCGGCGACGGTCATTTCGCGCTGCCAGAGGTTTGAGTTCCGCCGGATTGCGACCGATGATATAATCGCCCGGCTGAGCTATATCGCAAAGGAAGAGGGAATTGAGCTTGACCGCGACGCGACCCGCCTGCTCGCGCGGCTGGCGCAGGGCGGCATGCGCGACGCCATCAGCCTGCTTGAGCTCTGCGCGGGCGGGGGAAAAAGAATAACGCCCGAGGATGTCTACGAGGCGGTCGGCTCAACCGGAAGGGGTTATATTATCGAGACCGCTCGCGCGGTGGCACAGGCCGACTATGACAAAATATTCGATATAATAGCCGGTATTGCGAACTCGTCAAAGGATATCGCGGTGTTCTGGCAGGATTTGATCTCGCTCTGGCGTGATATGCTTGTGATGAAAACCATACCGGAGACCGCTGCAAGATATCTTGACCTGACCGATTCCGAGACGGCTCAGCTGACAGAGCTCTCTTGTCTATTTAGCCGCGAGACCCTGCTGGCCCATTGCCGGCAGCTTGAGGGCGCCCTGCAGACAATGCAGCGCTCAAACGCAATCAAGCGGACGATTGCCGAGCTGACCCTGCTCAGCATGAGCGACTGCAGGCTCGACACCCGGGTTGAGTCGCTTATAGCCCGGATTGCAAGGCTTGAGGAGGCTCTCGGGAGCGGGACATTTCAGCCGGCGCCGCAGGTTAAGGAAAACATCGGCACCGCCGTGAAGGCGGAAACGCCATCGCTCAGCAATACCGGACAGGACGACAGGGAAAAGCCAAATAATCAGATCACAAAGCCTGAAAAAAGCGTCAAAAAACAAGCTGATATCGAAAAAAATGATATAAGATATAGTCTCAAGGAAAATCCGGAACCAGAGGAGCAGAACAAAACTCAAAAGCCGGAACCAAATGGCCATACCGAAAAACCCGAGTCGGAATCAAAACAAAAGAACGAAAAGCAAAAGTCCCGGGAACAGACCGATAAGCCAAAGCCGACACTGAAAACCATCACTCAGTGGGACGAGGTTGTAGCCCGCATTTCAGGCACAATGCCGCAGCTTGCGGGGTTACTCACCGGCAGCCGTGCCTTTACCGGGGCTGACGGTAAACTGATCATCCGTTTTAATAAACCTTTCTCCATAATGATGATTGAACAGTTGAAGGCAAAAAACCTGATAAGGTCGGAGCTGTGTGCCGGGCTGGGCAGGGAGTACCGTGAGGGCGATTTGCTTTTCGAGGTAGCCCCTACCGAAAAGCCCGATGAGGACGACGCCATCTTTGACGAAATAAGTAAATTAACAATGACATAAAGGAGGCCATGAAATGAAGGCCAGAATACCGGGCGGCATGGGCGGCGGAGCCCAGGGCAACTTAACTGCAATGCTGCGTGAGGCGCAGAAGCTGCAGGAGGATATGGCGGCACTTCAGGCCGAGCTTGATCAGCGCGAGTACTCGGTCGCCGCCGGCGGCGGCGCGGTGACCGTTAAGATAAACGGAAAGCGGGAGATTCTGTCGATTGACATTAAGCCCGAGATTGTCGACCCCGACGACATCGAGACGCTGAGCGACATACTCACCGCCGCAATCAATGAGGCAATCAAGCGGGTTGATGAAACCAACAGCGCCGAAATGTCCAAGATAACAGGCAAAATGCCGGGGCTTTCGGGGATGTTCTGATATGGCCGACTATATTGAATCGCTGCAGGTGCTCTGCGAGCAGTTTGCAAGGCTGCAGGGAGTGGGGCGCAAGAGCGCTTTGCGCATGGCCTTCTCTGTCCTTGAGTTCACAGACGAAGAGGCCGAGCGCTTCGCGCAGGCGATACTCGACGCCAAGCGCAAAATCCATCCCTGCCCGGTCTGCCAGAATCTGACCGATCAGGAACTCTGCCATGTTTGCCGCGACGAGACCCGCGACAGGTCGGTCATCTGCGTGGTCGAGGATGTGCGGGTACTGATGGCAATAGAGAAGGTGCGCGAGTACCGCGGAATGTATCATGTGCTGCACGGCGCAATCTCGCCGGTATCGGGTATCACACCCGACAAAATCCGGATTGCCGAGCTGCTCGAGCGGCTCAAAGACGACAGCGTCAGGGAGGTGATTATCGCCACAGACCCCGATATCGAGGGCGAGGCGACGGCTATGTACATAGCCAAGCTGCTCAAGCCCCTTGGCATCAGGGTATCGCGGCTGGCCTACGGCGTGCCGGTGGGCGGCGACCTCGAATACGCCGACGAGGTGACACTCTCCAGAGCCCTCGACGGCCGCAGGGAATTTTGATTGCAGGGCTCCGCCCCGCACCACAATGCTACAATGGGGGCACCGCCCCACACCCCGCTAAAGACCCTTTTTGAAAAAAAGTCTTTATAATCCTAATACTTTAAACACAAATTAAGAGCGCGGGCATAATGTCCGCGCTTTGTTGTTTTTAGCCATCTGATGACTTGCGGAAGGTGCGGGGTAATGTCCCACGTTTCCTATTATGTCAGCCGGTAGGGATATGGCGGCCGGGCGCGGGATGTGGGGCCACGCTACGGTATTAGCGAAGTAAAAGGATTGTTGGTAAGTTCTTAAAGTGGGTTTGGGAGAAACTTCTTGAAAGAAGTTTCTCCCAACCGCATCTATTAGAAGATATCCACTTCGACATCGACAGTCCCGCCCAGCGGGGTGGAGTAAATCACCACCCGGTCGGGGCGCCTGCCGCAGATGCGGGCGAGCGCCGAGGCGTAGTATGAGAGCTGTGTCCTGTAGCGCCCGCAGAGCTTTGCGGCGGCAAGCTCGGGGTCGGCCAGTTCTATTGGCGTGAGGTAGTCGGTTTTGTAGTCGCAGAGAATCAGCCGGCCCTGCTCGTCCTCAAAGAAAAGGTCAATAACCCCCTGGACCAGCAGTTCCTCGTCCCGCAGCTCGGCCGCAAGCTCGGGCTGCTCAGTGAAAAGCGAGGCCGGCAAAAGGATATTGAAGCGCTGTTCGCGATAAATCCTTCTGGCGCGACTGAGTTCAGAGAAGAAGTCCGAGTTAAAGAACGCTTCAAGCTGCCGCTTGTCGACAAGCCCGGCCAGATGCTTTGAAATAAAGCGCGCCTCGACAAGATATGTAAGCTCGTTTTCAATCCCGCGGGTCTTGCAGCGATGAAAATCACAGAACTGCAGGAAAACATGAGTCGCAGTACCGCGCTCGGCACTGTCGGAACCTTTATAGCCCGACGCAAACGCCGGGAGAGCGGCAGGCTTTTTTGGCACCGTCAAAATCTCCGGATGCAGGCCCAACCCCCTGCCTGAGGTATCCGAAATATCGTAGCTGTCGTCGCCCTCGTCGAGCACGCCG
>JAAYHB010000024.1 GCA_012727435.1 Clostridiales bacterium
ACACTCCACCAATCCTCTTGAGAGACTTAACCGGGAAATTCGCCGTCGAACGGATGTTGTTTGCATATTTCCAAATCGTGAGGCGGTAATCCGATTGGTAGGAGCAATGCTCATGGAACAAAATGATAAATGGAAAGTAGGGCGGCGCTATTTCAGTCTGGAATCAATGTCAAAGATTACATCGATAAATGAATTTACATTGCCACCAGTAGCTTTATTACATAAATGAGGTGAAAAAATGATTAAGTAGAAATCATTTTACACCACTTGACAAGACACTATCCTGAATTTTACGGCGTCAGAATCGATTACGAAACCGACTGGACTAGAGGCGGGGGCACTGTTATCAATGACAAGCCCGAAATACTGGTCGGCAAAACAAACCGCATCGCAACCCAAGAGGCGACGGCAGGCCTCGATGCCGGTACTTTTGTCATACGGGTTATAAACAACAAGGTAGTAATCTGCGGCACTGATGATGAAACAACCATAAATGCAATAAACTTATTTTATAGTTTTTTCGTCTCGGGCGACTCGCTAATGCTGGACAAGTCACTCGATATTGTCAATAAAAATCCACCAAAATTCCTTTCAAGCTCGCCCGAACACCTCTACTGCTTCGAACCCGGCAACACACCTTTAATCGAGGCTACCTACACATCAAATTCGGCAATAGACCTCTCGGCCTCGACTCTGGTCGTAAACAACAACGATTTGACCTCAAAAGCTGTCTGGACCCAGAGCAGCGTGAAACTCTCGGGTGTGGAGTTTGCCCCGGGCAATTACCGCGCGGTTATAACCCTCCGCAACACAGAAGGCGGAATAAATGTGCTTGCAAAAGAATTCAGCGTAAGCGACGGTAGAACGATGAATCTCTATTGCGGCGAAATTCACTCCCACACCTCGGTCAGCGATGGCAAGGGGACAACCGAAGAGGCCTATATATACGCCCGCGACCGCGGCGGAGTCGACTTTTTCGCCGTGACCGACCACTCGTACAACAATGTCATGTCAAGCTATTTGAACAGCCAGATAGCGATTGCGGACTCATTCAATGTCCCCGGGAAATTCGTCACGCTCTACGGCTACGAGCTTACGTATTTTGCCGACTCCGGCTACTATGGACATCTGAATATTCTCAATATCAAAGATTTTATTACAAACAGCAAAAAACTGACCTCGGTTTACAGCCAGGTTTCAGTAACACCTGGTGCCTTTATGCAGTTCAACCACCCGGGCTACTCGTGGGGGACTTTCTGCGACTTTGATTATTATTCGCCGGCCGCCGACAGCGCCGTCTGCCTGATTGAAGTGCTAAACCCCTCTTTCACCCCATATTATGCGCTGGCGCTGGCAAAGGGCTGGCATGTGTCCCCGGCATATAACGAGGACACACACGATGCCACATGGACAACCAAAAGCCAAGCCCTGACCTATGTGCTCTCCCCCGCCCTCACTCGGGCCAACATTATCGAGTCGATGCAAAAAAACCGCACATACATGACCACCGATAAATCCCTGAAAATATGCTACAAAGCCAACGGCCAGTGGATGGGTTCGCGGCTAGACAATCCCCAAAGTCTTGACATATCGGTCGAGCTGTCGACACTCTCGGCAGACGGCCTCGGCACCATATGCCTTGTCGGGGAGGACGGCATAATCGTAGCTTCGGTCGATGCCGGTAGCAAGAAAAATTACAAATGGGAGTTTTCGCTCTCCCCTGAGCACGATTATTATTACATAGTGGTCACTTCCCCCTCCATTTACGCGGTCACCGCGCCGATCTGGATAGAAAATCGGGATCTCATAACAATAACCGACATTGAACAAGGATTGATAACCGGAAGCTCGGACAATAAAGACCATTCTGTCAGTGTGTCCTTTAAAAACTATTCCAAAAAAACCATCACCGACATAACAGTCAGATTTTATCAAACCGGCACCGACGGCTTCGATATCACAACCGCAACGCCGGTCAAAACCGTAAAGCTCGGGTCGCTAGTTGCCGGTGGTTCTGCAACTGCGACTGCGGAATTCGCATACAGTGAGGTGGCAAGGAGAGTCACGGCAGTCGTGACCGGATATATAGACGGGGCTGCCTACTTCGACACAATCTATACCATATTGTCACCACTCTATATAACCGAGATATTGCCAAGCCCTTCAATTTATAAGGGCTGTACCGATCCTTTCGGATACATTGAAATATACAACAACTCTGATTCGGATATCTCTCTTTCGGGGTATACGCTCAGGTACTGGACCTCGGCGTCGGCCGACACCAACGGGACAATGTACTCAAGGGTGCTCTCAGGCACAATAAAGGCCCACGGAACGCTTGTTATTTGGTTCAAAACGATTTTCAACACCCTGACGGTAGATGATTTCAACACTTATTTCAATACAAATCTCGTCGAAGGCGAGAACCTCCTGATTTTCCAGGGCGGCAAAAACCAGTATTATGTACTGTCAAAAAACCAATCCATGCAGATAGATATTACGCACGCGGGGGTGGTCGTCGCTCGGGCACAATATAACTGGGGAGACAACCTGGGAGAGGTGGTAGCCGACAAGTCGGTGCTCTACAATTACCAGCGGAAATATACAGTCACCGCAGAAAAAGTGACAGCCTCAGCCGTCCCCACACCCGGCGTTGTCTACGAGTCTCAGGTGCCGAAAATTATCAAATACACAAAATAACATATAAAGACACAGGGGGGTATGCTATGAGAAAAATCAGAGTTGGAATTGTCGGCATGGGGTATATCGGCGAGAGCCACATTGACGCAGTAAGGCGTATCGGCGATTGTGTCATCACGGCGGTAGCCGATACGAACTACGAGCTGGCAAAGGCAAAAGCCGAGAAATACGGCATTGAAAATTGCTATGCGTCCGTCGAGGAACTCATAGCCGACAAAAACATCGACGCCGTTCACAACTGCACTCCCAATTACCTTCACTTTGATATCAACCGACAGATAATTGAGTCGGGCAAGCACCTGCTGAGCGAAAAACCCCTGACCTGCACATACAAGGAGGCCTTGGAACTGCTGGCTGTCGCTGCAAAAATGCCCGAAGTGGTTGCTGCGGTCAATTTCAATTACCGCATGAATCCAATGGTTCAGGAAATGAGATACAGGATAGCCCGCGGCGACATCGGGGACGTGCGCATTATCTCCGGTTCATACCTTCAGGACTGGCTGCTGTATGACACCGATTACAGTTGGAGGCTCGAACCCGAAATCGCAGGAAATTCCTGCACGATAGCCGATATCGGCTCACACTGGATGGACGCGGTTCAGCATGTAACCGGCAACAGAATCACCGAAGTCATGGCCGACCTTGTGACTTTTATCCCCTACCGCAAAAAGCCGAAAAAGCTGACCGAAACCTTCACCACCGCCCAGGGCGGCGAATACGAGCTCTGCAAAATCGAAAACGAGGATTACGGTGCGGTCCTGTTCAAAACCGACACCGGAGCTCACGGCTGCTTTTACGTCTCGGAGCTCTGCGCCGGCCACGGCTGCTGCTTTGAGTTTGAAATTAACGGTTCCAAGGCCTCGCTGCGCTGGAATCAGGAAGAAAACGACAGACTGTGGATGGGGTTGCGTGACGCCGACAACCGCTATATCATCAGAAACCCGAACAGCATCTCGCCCGGGGTGAGACCCTATACCTCGCTGGCAATGGGGCATCCCGAGGGCTGGAACGACGCTTTCTGCGGCAACATCAGGGCATTTTACAATTATATTTTATCCGACCGCAAAGAAAGGCCGCCCTTCGCCACGCTGGAGGAAGCGGCATACATAGTCCGCCTCGTCGAGGCGGTGATCGAAAGCAGCCGTAAAAAAGCCTGGGTTAAAGTATAATAAAAATTAATTAATGAAAGGGCAGGATTTGATTATGTCAAGGTTTAAGTTTTCTGTTGGCCCTTGGAATGTCCACGAAGGTGCGGACGCCTTCGGGCCTGCGGTCAGAAACAGCATTCCACTTGAAGAAAAAATCAAGAAATTTGCCGAAATCGGCATTTCGGCTGTCCAGTTTCACGACGACGACGCCGTGCCC
The DNA here is from genome assembly GCA_012727435.1 of Clostridiales bacterium. Classification (GTDB taxonomy): domain Bacteria; phylum Bacillota; class Clostridia; order Oscillospirales; family CAG-272; genus UMGS1002. Next base: position 4,066 of record JAAYHB010000024.1, read on the forward strand.
GACATCAACAACTTAACGGTCGAGCAGATCAAGGCCGAGGCACGTAAAGTAAAGGCCCTGCTTGACAAATATGGTCTTGCCGCCGAGTTTGTCGCCCCAAGGCTGTGGATGGACCCGCACACGACCGACGGCGGCTACACATCGAACTCCAGTGAAGATTATGAGTTTGCGATGTGGCGCTCCTTCCGCTCGATTGACATTGCCAGAGAACTCGGCTGCAACAATATAGTGCTCTGGCTGGCAAGAGAGGGGACGCTTTGCGCTGAGAGTAAAAATCCGGTCGAGAAGACCAGAAAACTTATCGAGAGCATTAACGCAATGCTCGAATATGACAAGAATATCCGTGTTCTGATAGAACCCAAGCCGAATGAACCAATTGACAGGAGCTTCTGCCCGACGGTCGGCCATGTCATGGCGATATCGGCTACGACTATTGATCCCGGGCGTGTCGGAGCCGTGGTTGAGAGCGCGCATGCAGTGCTTGCCGGGCTTGACCCTGCCCTTGAGATGGCTTTCGCGCTGGCATTCGGCAAGCTGGGCAGCGTGCACTTAAACGACCAAAACGGTGCTCGGTATGATCAGGACAAATCCTTTGGCGCTGAAAACATCAGGTCGGCCTTCAACCAGATTAAGGTCCTGTGCGACAACAACTATGGCTCGCACGGCGAATATGTCGGGCTTGACGTTAAAGTAATGCGCACCCAGAAGGCCGATGATTGCTACCGCCATATTATCAACAGCATAAAAATGGTGGAGCGGCTTGAGGCGAAGGTCGAGAAATACGACAATGAGTATGCCGCAAAGCTGATTTCCGAGCGCAACTACGAGGCGCTTGAGGGTTATGTGCTCGAGCTTTTGATGAGTTAATGTAATAAAAAGCGGCGAAGGATAAAGGCACAACGCCTGCATATCCTTCGCCGCATATAAAATCTGTCGTAATTATCCGCTTAAATGTACTCGCGCATCAGAAGGCCGAAATCCCGGTAATCGTCAATGCAGATAAACTTAAAATCAGACCTGTACACCGCCTCGTCATTACCGCCCAGCCCGTAATCGTCGCCGACATACAATACCTCGCTGTGGTCAAAGCCCTTCTCCCTGCAGTACAAATCAAGCGCATAATACTTGTCGTACGGCAGGGGAGCCAGGTCAAAGGAAGACGAGCCGCCCACAAACACGTTGTAACCGCCAAAAATTGCCTTTACTTCATTATAAATCTTTCTTCTCTTCTCTCGTGTGGGGTCAAAATTCAGTTTGTCCTCTAGGTTTGCTTTTGTGCCAAGCAGGGGTATTGTAATACATCCCGACTTGTGATATTCCACATTGTCGCCGGTAAAGTTCATGAAGTTAAATTTTCTTCTTATGTACCACACCTTTTCCTCTGTCTCTTCCCTGTTGCAGGGGACCGAAACATCTCTGACAATCTCAAGATCGCCGGTGCCCGGGTTGTAAATCCCGTATTGCATCCCGTAGTTGCCGATAATATCAACCGGGTATTTGTTCATTTGGTTGAAAATCCTCATGCACTGTCCGGCACCCACCATGAGCAGCTTATATTTTTTTGACAGCTTATCAAGCACTGCCCTGTTTTCATCCTCAAGCCTGCTTTTGTGTTGTGTAAGTGTCCCGTCTAGGTCCAGGGCAATAAGCTTCAAGTCAGACATTATTATTTACTTCCCGATTGATTTTTTCTTTATGCTAACATAAACAAGCAAAAAATTCAACGCATGACGCGGAAATTTATAAACAATCAAAAACGCTCAAACCGGTGGCAATATGCTGAAGGAAGAACGGCACAAAGAAATAATCAGGATTTTAAAGGACAGGGAGTTTGCAAGCGTGCAAGCCCTGAGCCGCATTTTGTATGTGAGCCTGCCTACAATAAGGCGCGACCTCGCGGAACTCAATGCCAAGGGACTTATAAGAAGAAGCCACGGGGGAGCAATGCTTGCCGGCGATAACAACGAGATCCCAGTCGAATTCAGAAGCACCTTAAAAACCGCGGAAAAAGCAAAAATGTGCAAAGTGGCTGCCGGGCTTGTCAAAAAGAACTACGTGATTTTTCTTGATGCCTCAACAACAGTCCTGCACATAGCCGATTACATAAGGAATATCGAAGGAATCACCGTGGTGACAAACGGCCTTGCGGCTTCAAACCTGCTTTGCAAATACAATATAAACACCTTTTGCACCGGCGGCCACCTGCTTACCTCATCGCAGGCCTATGTAGGTAGCCGGGCGGAGCATTTTGTCGCTGATTTTAACGCCAGCATAATGTTTTTCTCAACCAGTGCAATAAACAAAGAAGGCCTGATTTCCGACTATTCGGAAAGCGAAACCTCGCTCAGAAAAGCCATGCTGAAGCATTCGAGATTGAAGGTTTTTCTCTGTGACAGCAGTAAGATCGGCAGGGATTCGGTATTTAAGGTATGCGATATCAACAATATTGATTATATTATAACCGATGCTCCAGAGAGCGACGTGCTGAGTCCCGGCATTTCTTTTAAAAATATTATTTCGGTCGGTAATAAAAATGGCGCAGATTCGTGTTAGCACATAAAATCGACAATACGTCAAAAATCAACAAAAGGGGACGGATATTGTTATGAAGAGAAAATATGATATTGTGGTCGCGGGGAGCATGCTGGTTGACCATATTAAAACTATAAGGCGGCTGCCGGGGCGGAGCGAACTTGTCAAAATTGAGGGCATTGACCATAGCACCGGCGGGTGCGTCTGCAACACAGGCATTGATCTGGCAATCCTTGATCCCTCGCTGAAAATCAGCGCTATCGGCGTTGTCGGAAATGACAGGGATGGAGACATGATTATAAGTCAGCTTAAAGCCCACGGCATTAATACCGGCGGTATATCCCGCCGCGGGCAGACCTCGTTTACCGATGTCTTTGTGGAACTGGAAGGAGGATTCAGAACCTTCTTCCAGTATGGCGGGGCTTGCGATTTGTTCGATATAAGCGACGTTGACATCTCCGGGCTTGACTGTGATATTTTTCACATTGGATACCTGCTGTTGCTCAACAGACTTGACAGCACCGACCCAGACTTCGGCACAATCATGGCACGGCTGCTGTATGAGGTGCAGAAAACCGGCATCAAAACCTCAATAGATATTGTGAGCGAGAATAGCGACCGCTTCTCACGGATAGTCCCCCCTGCCCTGAAATATACTGACTACCTGATAATCAACGAAATTGAGGCGGGAAATACCGTCGGAATCGGTCTGCGCGACGCCGATGGCAGGCTCATAACCGCCCTGATACCCGAAGTGCTGAAAAAACTGAAAGAAATGGGCGTCGGGCGCTGGGCGGTCATACACTGCCCCGAGGAGGCGTTCGGAATTGATGAGGAAAATCGGTATTATTCGGCTCCCAGCCTCGGCTTGCTGGAGGGCTGGATAGTCAGCACAGTCGGAGCAGGAGACGCTTTTTGCGCCGGGGCACTGCTCGCCGCCCACAGGGGACTGACACTTGACGAAGCCCTGATTTACGGTAACGCCGCGGCGCAGGTTTCGTTGCGCTCCAATTCGGCAACCGGCAGCATGACTACAATTGAAGAAGCACTGAAAATTATGGACGGTCTGCGTGGCACGAGGGCTTGAACCCAAAGTCAACGAAAAAACACTCATCTGCTCAGCCAAAGCCACCCCGCGCGGGGTGGTTTGCATTTTTCCCGCACTTCCGCATCCCGTCAAGCTGCATTGGGTGTGCATTATATCGGATTTTTAAAAAATGTTGACACTTTTCATCAACCGGAATATAATTAGGCTGTTATGGTTGCATTTGCTTGCAGAATTCAAAGCAGGAGTTTTTTACATGAGCGAGAAAGTAGCATTGATTTTAGTCGACGGAATGCGCCCCGACAGCCTTGAGGTATGCGGCCATCATTTCATAAGTAAAATGAAAGAAGCAGGGTGTTTTACGGCAGAAGCTCAAACCGTCATGCCCAGCGTCACGCTCCCCTGCCATATGTCGCTTTTTCACAGCGTTCCGCCGGAGCGGCACGGGATTCTCACCAACACCTATACCCCTCAGGTACGCCCTATAAACGGACTTTTCGAGCAGCTGCGTCAGGCTAAAAAATCCTCGGGTTTCTTTTATAACTGGGGCCAGTTGAGAGATTTGTCAAAGCCCGACTCGATTGCCCGCGCCTGCTATGTTTCGGGCCATATTTACACTTACCAAACAGCAAATTTAATTGTCACCGACGAAGCCATCAAGTACATAATTGGTTTTAATCCCGACTTTACATTTGTGTATTTAGGTTATACCGACGAAGTCGGGCACGCTTACGGTTGGATGACCGGGGAATATATAAAATCAGTGTATGAGTCATGGGACTGCATTAAAAAGATAGTAAGCTCTGTCCCCGATGATTATGCGATCATCATAACCGCCGACCACGGAGGACACGACCGCTCGCACGGCCGCGACATTCCCGAGGATATGACCATCCCGCTCTTCATCAAGAGCAAAAGCATATCTCCGGATACAGAACTCAAAAATGCAAACATAATTGATATTGCCCCTACAATCGCCAAACTGGTGGGCGTGGAACCTGCCGAGGAATGGGAAGGCAAATCGTTGATATAAAACCTGCTCATTTAAACCAAATTACGCAGGATACCTAAATGCCCGGTCTGAAGTTTATCAGACCGGGCTGTTTTTTGGTGCGGGCAAGAGGACTTGAACCTCCACGGGGTTGCCCCCACTAGACCCTGAATCTAGCGCGTCTGCCAATTCCACCATGCCCGCATATATAAACGGAGCCGCCGCATTGACGGCTCCGATCTGGTGCGAGAAACGGGACTTGAACCCGTACGGATAAACCACACGCCCCTCAAACGTGCGCGTCTGCCAGTTCCGCCACTCTCGCACGCAGCCGCAGCACTTGCCGCGACGAATTATATTATACACTAAAATTGCGTATTGTCAATAGCTAAACGGCGATTTTTCAAAAATCAATTTTTTCGGGCGCCGAATCCTGCTCTCACGCGGCATCAAGTAATAAGCGGGGGTTATGTATCGCATAATGATGCCGTAATTGAATAAGACTCTGAGTGGTGGTACACTGAATGTATCAAACAAGGGAGGTGTTTTCATGGTCAGAGCAATTGTCGGCGCCTGCTGGGGCGATGAGGGCAAGGGCAAAATCACCGATATGCTGGCCTCAGGAGCCGATATTGTCGTGCGCTTTCAGGGAGGCGCCAACGCCGGGCATACTATAATCAACGAATACGGCAAATTCGCACTTCACCTGCTCCCCTCGGGCGTGTTCAGAGAGAAAGTAGTAAATATACTCGGGAGCGGTGTGGCCTTTGACCCCGAGGGCTTTTTCGGCGAACTGAAAACTCTTTCAGAGCGCGGCGTACCGCAGCCGCAGGTGCTTGTCTCCTCGCGGGCGCAGTTGCTGCTTCCCTTCCACAAGCTGCAGGATAAACTTGAGGAAACACGGCTGGGCAAGCACAGCTTCGGCTCGACCAAATCGGGCATCGCGCCCTTCTATTCGGACAAATACGCAAAGAAAAACATTCAGATTTCGGAGCTATACTCCCCCGGCCTGCCCGACAAGGCAGCGCGGTTGGCCGAGGAAAAGAATATATACTTCAAGGCCTTCTATGACGTCGACAATGCGGTTGACCCCGGCGCGCTGCTTGAGTACCTTAATGAACTCGGAGAACGGCTGAGGCCCTTTTTGGTCGACTGCCCGCGCTATTTGAACATGGCATGGCGGAACGGGAAAAACATCCTGCTCGAAGGCCAGCTCGGCTCGCTGAGAGACACCGACAACGGCATATACCCGTATGTCACCTCGTCCCCGACGCTTGCCGGCTATGCCAGCGTCAGCCTCGGTATCCCGCCTTACGCAATCGAATCGGTGGTTGCGGTGGTCAAGGCCTATTCCACCTGTGTGGGCGCCGGCCCATTTGTCGGCGAGCTTTTTGGAAATGTCGCAGACGAGTTGCGCCGGCGGGGCGGCTCTGACGGCGAGTACGGCGCCACAACCGGCCGGCCGCGCCGCATGGCCTGGTTTGACGCGGTGGCAGCAAGATACGGCTGCATGCTGCAGGGTGCCACCGAGGTAGCCCTCACCTTAGTCGACGTGCTCGGCTATCTTGAGCGAATACCGGTCTGCACAGGATACATAGTGGACGGGAATATAACCCGCGACTTCCCCGAGACCTATTTGCTTCATGCCGCCGAGCCGGTTTACGAGTACCTTGAGGGCTGGCACTGCGACATCTCGGGCGTGCGGTCCTACAAAGACCTGCCATATGCCGCGAAAAAATACATCGACTTTATCGAGGAGCAGCTCGGCGTGCCGGTAAAAATGGTCTCAAACGGCCCGCGCAGGGATCAGATGCTCTACCGCTGAAATTCTGCTTGCCTATAACCTTAACCTATGGTATAATATACTGTGTAAAACCATAGGTTATAGAGGCCAAGCATGAACATAAGCTACGACTGGTACAAGATATTCGCAGCGGCCGCCGAGTGCGGCAGCATTACGGCGGCCGCCGAAAAGCTTTACATTTCACAGCCGGCAGTAAGCCAGTGCATCCGTCAGCTTGAGGAGGCAGTAGGCTGCCGGCTCTTTTCAAGAACCCCGCGAGGGGTCAGGCTTACCCGCGAAGGCGAGATGCTATACTCGTACATTTCAGCGGGTATCAGCGCCATAAGCGGCGGCGAGCGCAGACTGATTTCAATGCTGCGGCTCGACACCGGCGAGATACGCATAGGCGCCAGCGACATGACCCTTGCATATTTCCTTTTGCCGCACCTTGAAAAATTCCATTCGCTTCACCCGGGCATCAGGATATCAATTACAAACCAGCCGACCCCAGAGACGGTCGGGCTGCTTTCCGAGGGAAAAATCGACTTTGCCGCGGTCAGCGAGCCTATAGATTGCCCGGATGAGGATATTTCGGTCAGTCCGGTACGTGAAATCGAGGACATTTTTATCTGCGGCAGCAAGTATTCGTGGCTGCTGGAAAAGGAAATCCCCGTATCGTCTCTGCCGGCCGACCAGCTTATCATGCTTGAGCGAAAAACCAGCACCCGCGCCTATCTTGACGCGGAGTTTGCCAAGCGGGGTTACTCTGCCCGGCCCAAGTTTGAGCTTGCCACAAGCTCGCTTATCGTGCAGTTTGCCGAGCGCAACCTCGGGGTGGGCTGCGTGGTACGGGATTTTGCGACAGAGGCGCTCGAGCGCGGTGAAGTGAAAGAAATAAAGGTGACCGACCCCTTGCCGCCCCGGCATATCTGCATACTGCGCAAGACCACAGATATATCGCGCGCCGCCGACGCGCTGATGAAGCTTATTCTGGGGAATGAATAATTGTCCGGTTTCGTTTTTGGTGATGTATCTTGAAATCTGTGCCACTCTTAAGCATGCCGTAGGCGCGACCTGCGGTCGTCCGCTCGCCTATGTGCAACACCCCGGCATACCACGCCGCGCTTCAATCCTTCGCAATCCTTGAATCTACTGATATGATATCTGATTTCCAATTCCTAATTACTATTCGGGGCTCGCTTTCCGGAGCATGGGGCGGAGCCCCGCTTGATAAAAGTTTTGGGGATTATTAAGGCCCTTTTTTACAAGGGTCTTAAGCAGGGGTTCGGGGGCAGCGCCCCCGTAACTAAACCTCCTTACCTGCGGTGAACGGACCAGCACGGCCTCTGACAGCAGGTCCTCCTGCTCGGGGGTGTATTTGAAGGCCGCGATGATTTCGTCGCTCGCAAATACAACAGTCCCGATATTCCGGGGCAGCGTGTCATACGAAAAGGGCGTTTTGGTCACCGGGCCATGTGTGCCGAATACTATATCCCGGCTTGCGGCGATATGTTCTGACGCTGCGGGGTACAGCGAACTCTCCTGCATAGAGGTTCCGACATACGTAAACTTCCCGTCACCATACTCAAGTGAGAGCACGACTGTCGGATGGGTCGACCGTTTGATGTACGCGGTGTCGGCCACAAGCACGCCCGAGCCAAACACTACAAGCGGGGTGCCGGGCTTGTACACGACTGTTTTGCAGCCCTGTTCCCCGGCGATATAGACAAGGCTCAGCATAACTCCGTACTCCCGCTCGTCGCGCGGCTCGGGCAGCCACAACTCCCTCACAATTTCGGACATAAGCAGCCATTCGGTGCTTGCAATATGCTTTTGGTGATAATGTGTCAGCATGTACACCTGTATTTCACTGACACCCTCGCGGTCGGCGGAGGCAAGCGCCAGCCCGATATTTGACCTGCTCCCGTCGGATATATCGCAAATCACGGCGTCGCCCTGCGAGGTGAGAAGCAGCATTTCGTTTTTCTTCTCGCTGAGATATGTGAGACTTAGATTGCCGGCGTTAGCAGAGCTATAGACAGCAAGACATATTGAAAATGCTGCTGCCGCCGCGACAGGCGGCAGCAGCATAATCCACTTTCGCCTGAGCCTGATGACACACAGGACCGCAAGCGCTACAGTCATCGCTATAATAATCACCCCGGCAAAGGCATACCTCAGCGTGACAACCGCATATTCCTTGCCCGAAAAATACGCGCAGAAATCAAGCATCCCCCGCGAGACAAGCCGGATCAGACGAGCGGCAATACCGGCGGCTGCCGGGACTCCTTGGCAGGCGAGAAAGAGCAGCACGCCGGCGAGCAGAAGCGTCGCCGCCGGCACAAGCACGATATTGGCAAGCAGGGTGACAACCGAAAGCTCACCGAAAAAGAGCCACGCAAAAATCGCTATGGCGAGAGTTGCCGACAAGGTTGTGATTATCAGAGTTACAAGATACCTAAGCGCTTTGGCGGCAAGTGCTGACACCGGCCTACCGTTCAGTTTATCGGTCAGGTGCCCGAGCGCCTCACGCGAGGCTGTAATTCCCACAATCAGCCCGAGCGTCGCAAAAAACGACAAAAGCAGCCCGGCGTCGGCCACCGAGCTCGGGGATACGGCAATAATCAGCGAACAGGCGAGATAGAGCGAGGTTATCGGATCGGCCTGAGCCGCCATTATGTGTGCGGCATATACCAAAACCAGCATTATGGCCGCCCTTGCCGCCGAGAGGTGAAAGCCGGTGAGCGCGAGATAAAAAAGCGTAAAGCCTGTCAAAAGGACGCAGCGCACTCCCCGGCCGACCCCGAGCCGCCCGAGCACAAACCCCGCGGCGCCTACCATAATGGTCATATGCATACCGCTCAGGGCAAGCACATGCGAGCTGCCCGTGCGCCGAAAATCGCGAAGAGTGCTCTCCGAGAGCAAATCCCGACGCCCGAGCGCCATCGCAGCGGCAAGTCTTCCCTCCTCGCCGCCGACCGCCGACTCTATCAGCGCCGTCACCTTCCGGTTGAGCCGGCTCAGCCAGACCGACAGCACGAACCTGTCCTCGTCGACAATTTCAAGGTCGGTATCGGCAGACACGACGCACCTGAAAACAAAGCCCTGTGCAATCTGCGCCCGCTTGTCCGAAGTGCTGTAGCTCAGGTACCCGAGCTCCTCGGTCACTGCTCGTGCCGAAAAGGCATGCCCCGGCTGCAGGTCGCTGACGAATTCACAGTCGAGTATTGCTTTATAGCCTGCTTTCCTGCCGTCAATTACCTCAATTCTGACGCTGTACCCGCTCGAAAACGTGCCGGTGTACCTGCGCTCAAGCACGACGCCTTCAATTTCACACTCAATACCGCACAGCTCCTGCGCCGACATGTAGCAGACATCAAAATATAGAAACGATAAAAGCAGGCCGAGCAGCGCGGACGCGGACGCGGCGGCGGTTATGGCGAATTTCTTTTTCCCGAGGCGCCCGAGCGAAAAAAACACGGCGCAAAAAAGCGCCGCGGCAACTATTATCACCGATACCGCGTATTTGATTTTTGCCTCAATGCAAAATCCGAGCAACGACGCTGCAATGAAGGCCGCGCAGACAAGCGCGAGCAGCCTGCGGTGGAATAGCTGCATGTGTTTTTCCCTGGGGGGAAACTTTTTGAAAAAAGTTTCCCCCCAGACCCCCTTTAAAACTTTCCTCACATCGTGGGGCTCCGCCCCACACCCCGCTCAAGGAACTTTTTTTCAAAAAAGTTCCTTGAGAATCTTCAAAAAACTTATACACCGAGCCACAAATTCTGTTTTGCGGGAGCCTATATCCCGCAATTGCTGCCATTTGTCCAACGGTTGACTTGAAAAGGGGATATGAAAAGGTTTCTCCCCTCATTCCGGCTTTTTCGGGGGACTGTCTCCGTGGTAGTGTTTTTACTTGGTGTGCTTTTTGTAAATTTTGCCGGTCTGAGTGAGATACTCCCGGCACATGCCCACCCAGTCGGTCTGAATTATGTCATAGCCCATGTCGGCCAGCCTGCCCCACCCGTCGGCAGGGTCGCCTGTCAGCGAGATATCGTCGCTCATCCCGGCGGCAAGCTGGACTGTGTATCTGTATATAATCGCGTTCGCCCAGATGAGCTTTCCTGCCTTGTGCAGCTTGTCGATGTATGCTTCACTCGCCAGCTCGCTGTCGGTCGAGCTGAACACCACCTCAACCCCGGCAAAATTCAGCTTCATGGAAGACAGAATATCAAAACACTCGTCTTTCATGTTGACTATCGGCATATACATAATATCCGGGGCGCACTCAGCTATTATGTCAAAATACTGCTGCTTCGGCCCGCTTTTGAGAATTATCTGCTCCTCCATCCCATGGCGGCGCACGCAGGCCACCACATCGGGAAAGAAGCGCCAGCAGTGGTCAAGATTGATGTAGCATTTATCCTTCAGATACTCGAGTGCCTCATCCAGAGTGTTGACCACGAACTGGGTAATATCATTGTCCTGATTGACATATCGCAAATCTTTTATGGCATCCGAGGTGTTGTCCCTTATAAAATGCTTGGGTGCCAGTAGGTGCGCACTCTCTTTTCCCTCGTGGAAAACATAAAGCTGCCCGTCGGCCGAGCGCTGCACGTCAAGTTCTATTATGTCGGCGCCCTGACGCAGTGCAATTTCAAATGCGGCGAGCGTGTTGCAGGGGATGTTGCCCCCCGATATGCCGCGGTGTGCAGCGAGAAGTACGCGTTTGTCCTTTGCTTGTCTGATTTCGTCAAACCGGCTCATTATTGGCTCCTGTCGTTTTTTTATAAATTATACTCCGACTGTCTATAAATGTCAACAATCTTCCGGATATCCAGGAATCCGCCGAATACAGAAAATAAAATATTGACAAACCGGGGGACATAATATATAATGTTTTTACAGCTTTTTGAAACGAAATCATACGGGGGATTTTATAATGTACGAAAAAATCAAGGCTTTGCTTGTCGAGGAACTTCAGGTCGACGCCGACGATATCACTCCTGACTCAAAGCTGTCCACCGACCTCGGCATCAACTCAATCGAGCTTGCCGACCTGATCATGCTCTGCGAGGACAAATTCGGTATCGAAATACGGGATGAAGATATACACAAATTCGTGACCGTCGGGGATGTGGTAAAGTATCTCGAGGAGCTTGTGAAATAAAAGAAAAAAAGAAGGCGAAAGTTTCTGGCCTTCTTTTTTTTTCATATAAACCGCCCCGCCGAAATAAAATGTACCAAAAGCGAGGTGGTCACCATTTCGAGCTCAAAGAATCCGAGACCCGTGGCTTATGCGCTGCTCTGTGTTCTCTGCCTGATAGTTATAGCGGCACTGACACTTTTGCTCGGTTACATGGCCGGAAACCGTTTCCCCGGCGCAAAAGAAACCGCCGCCCCGGCGGGATATCCGGTTATAATTATCGACGCCGGGCATGGCGGCGAGGACGGAGGTGCTTCGGGCTCGAACGGCGTGCTTGAAAAGGACTTAAACCTTGAGGTGGCCTTTATCCTGCGCGATATGCTGACCTCAAACGGGGTGCCGGTCATCATGACGCGGACCGAAGACATCCTGCTCTATGACCGGAGTGCTGACTACCACGGGCGCAAGAAGCAGCTTGACCTCAAGGCCCGCCTGCAGATATCGAACGACAACCCCGGCGCGATATTCGTCAGCATCCACATGAACTCCTTCCCGTTAAAGCAGTACAACGGGCTTCAGGTTTATTACCCCGAGGGTTCGGAGGACTCCAAGGCACTCGCCGACATCATTCAGAACACCGTAAAGACTCTGCTTCAGCCCGATAACCTACGCAAGCCCAAGGCTGCCGGGAGCAATATATACGTTTTGAATAATAACCAAAACACGGCGGTAATGGTTGAGTGCGGCTTTCTTTCAAATGACGCCGAATGTCAAAGGCTCAGCAGCCCGGCATACCGCCAGCAGCTCTCGCTTGCCCTTTTCTGCGCGATTATGGAGTATATTTCTGAACATAAGATGGATAATTATTGATTTTTCGTGGCGGTAAAGGTATAATTGTGTCGGAAGCCATGTCATATACGGGGTGTGGGGCAAAGCCCCACGATTTAAAAGTTTTTGAGGATTTTTAAGGAACTTTTTTCAAAAAGTTCCTTAAGCGGGGGTACGGGGGCGGCGCCCCCGAAAAAGGAACCCCCGGAAAACAGAAAGGACGTCACAATGCCACAAAAAACGCCGAAAACACTGTTTGTCTGTTCAGAATGCGGATATACAAGCCCCAAATGGATGGGCAAATGCAGCGCCTGCGGCGCATGGAACTCATTTGAGGAGCACACCGAATCTCTGCCGTCGAGGAGCCTTCCGCGCCGCAGCCCGGCCTCCTCAAACCAGGCCGTTTTACTTGACTCATATTCAATTCCCGGCGAATTCCGCGCGTCGACCGGCATGGGAGAGTTCGACCGCGTGCTCGGCGGAGGGCTTGTGGACGGCTCTGTCGTGCTGCTCTCGGGCGAGCCCGGCATCGGAAAATCCACTCTGCTAATGCAGATATCGGCCTCGCTCAGCCGCGGGAAAAAAGTACTGTACGTCTCGGGCGAGGAGTCGGGCGGTCAGCTTAAGCTGCGCTCAAGGCGGTTAGGCATCCCGGGTGATCGGATATATCTTCTGACCGAAACCAACCTTGACGGTATTTTGTCCGAGGCAGACAGAGTAAAGCCGGATATACTGATTGTCGACTCAATCCAGACCATATACACCGACAGCAGCGCCTCCTCTCCCGGCAGCGTCACACAGGTGCGCGAGTGCGCCTTTTCGTTCATCACACGTTCAAAGAGCGCCGGAATGTCGACGATACTTGTCGGGCATGTTAACAAGGAGGGCGGCATTGCCGGCCCGAAGGTGCTCGAGCACATGGTCGACGCGGTGCTATGTTTTGAAGGCGACCGCAATCAGAATTACCGGATAATCCGCGCGGCAAAAAACCGCTTCGGCTCGACAAACGAAATCGGCGTATTTGAGATGACCGATTCGGGGCTGGTCGAGGTGCCCAACCCCTCTGAAATGCTGCTTGCCGACCGTCCGAAGGACACGCCCGGCAACTGTGCGGTCTGCACGCTTGAGGGAACCCGCCCGCTGATAGCAGAAATTCAGGCGCTTGTCACCCCGACGGTCTTCCCCTCCCCGCGCCGCACGGCAAACGGAGTGGATTATAACCGCATGTACCTGATTTTAGCCGTGCTTGAGAAAAGGCTGGGGCTGCGCTTTTCGGCGCATGACGTGTATCTCAACGTCATAGGCGGGCTGCAGCTTGATGAGCCGGCAGCCGACCTGCCCACCGCGCTTGCTTTGATTTCCTCGCTCACCGACAAAACCATACCCGACGACATAATAGCAATGGGCGAGATCGGGCTGTCCGGCGAGTGCCGCGCAATAAACAACCTTGACGCACGGTTGAGGGAGGCCGCCCGCCTCGGGTTTACCAAAGCGCTGATACCGCACCGCAATCTCGGCGGGCGCCGGGGTGATTTTGAGCTTGAGGTAATACCGGTAAAAACCATATATGATGCCCTGAAGGTTCTGGCGGAAGGGCAAAAGAAATAAACATAATACCTCCCATGACAGTTGCTATTCTCTATCATGGGAGGTATCTTTTTGCAGGTTGTTATCTGACGCTGGGTCAGTCTTTCTTTTTTCTGATTATAACTGCCGGTATAAGTATGGCGGGGAGAAGGAGTCCTGCCGCAACCGACGATTTGCAGCCGCCCTTTTTCCCGGGTTCTGAAGCTTTAGTTGTACCATCGGAGCCTGCGGGAGCGGTTGTGCTCTCGTTGTCAACCGGGGCGGTGGTACTCTCTCCCGAGGGTTCGGTAGCAGGGGGTTCGGTATCAGGAGAGGTTGTCGTTTCATCCGGTCCCCCGGGGGTGGTGGTATTTGCTGATTCAAGCGCAGCGGCGATTGTGGCGCGGCGGGATTCTATCAGAGCCTTGGCGGCGTCAGTGAGTGGGGCGACAAGTATACTATCGAAGACTGTGTCCGACCCTTGGTTGGCCACATAAAGAACCCCGTCTACTTCTATTACATAAACATAGTTGTTGGCACCAGTATGGCCACTGATGGTGGCTACCTGTTGCAGGGTTATACGGTCGAGCACATTTACGGCGCTGGGACCCGACGAGGAGGTGACATAGATATATTCATCGGTCAGACAAACGGAATATGCTTTGGGAATATTTATTGAGTCAATCAGGGTGTTGCCGTCGGCCGAGATGATAAGCAGACAGTCGGTGGTTGTTGTTGCACAAAGGTAAATAGTGCCGTCGCTTGCGACGTCAAGGTATTGGGCATCCTTGCCGCTCGGCACAGAGTATTTTGCAGCAAGGTCAACCCGTCCGCCGGTACCGAAGCTTGTATCGAGTGTCGGCTTTGCCGGATCCGTGACATCGAAACGATAGAGGTAATCAAGGTCGTAGTTGATTACAAAATATGCGTAATACTTCTCTCCGAGTTTTTCGACCGCCACTCCGTTTACCCCCAACTTCGGAGAGCTGCTCGAACCCCGAGTGCCTTCTGTGATGATATTTGTATAGCTGACCTCGGTCATCTCGCCTTTGTCGTTATAGCTCACGACAGCGAAGTCCACTGCCCCGTAATTAGGGTTATATGCAAGTCCAACATATAAATAACCACGGTCGTCAACCGCAAGTCCCTTGGCATAGGAGCGCTTTCCGTCAGCCTGTTCATATGCGTAGGCGCCAATCGGGACAGCAGTATCAAGATCGAACATATTTACTGCCGAGGTGCCTCCGGGGTTGAGGAATCCTCCGAAAGCATATTTGCCGTCGGGCGACACGGCAAAGCCACGCATTGTGTGGTTGCCTTCAATGAGCAAAGTATCGGAGGTTTCGACATAACTGTTCAAGATTCTAATAAATTCTTCAAGTTTGACACCACTCCAGTCGGCAACATACACTGCCGCACCGGGCAGGCAGAATACCGGGACAAGCAATAGAATAATCAGGGTTGCGGCCGCAAGTTTTAATAATTGCTTCATTGTATCCCTCTTTTCTGTTTTTGTTTTATATGCCTCGAAATATATAATATCACAATTACATCCGGAACGCAAGAACTTCTCCATAAAATTCCTTACAAGAGGGTAAAAAAACCCCGGGTTCCCGCAAGGCTTTATTTTGCCTTGCCCGCAAAATACTCGTGGCGCAGAATTGCGTAGTTTAGTTTATCGTATTTCTGGCCGTTGAGATAAACCGACTCGCGCTCCCGGCCTTCAAGCTTGAAACCGCATTTTTGCAGTAGCTTTTGCGCTCCGACATTATTTTCAAGCGTGTCGGCATAAATGCGCTCCATGCCAAGATATTCAAATCCGTATTTCAGCATCAAGCGTGTCGCCTGCTCGCCGTAACCTCTTGAGCGGTTTGAGAGCTTGGCAATAGCCAGCCCTATCGAGCACTTGCGGTTGACCCGGTCAATGTTCTGCAGCGCGATGTCGCCGATAACCCGTCTGTCGTTGAGGAATATGCCAAGACGCAGGTTGACCTTGCCCTGCAGCCTTCTGATTTCGTCATACCATTCATAGGCCCCCTCGTCGGCAAGCCCCAGTCTGAGCTCCTCGGAGGGGTTGTCAAAATCATATTCATAGTCGTGCCAAAGGGTCAGACAGTGCTCGCGGGTAAGCGTGTCGAGATAAATGTCCTTTGCCTGCAGCCTCATAAGCATCCTCCGTTTTTATGTTTCGGATTAATAATCTCACTCAACCGACACCCCGGCAGGGCAACCGCTCTTCCCTTCTTTATTTGCAGTCATACCAACTCGCCCCGCTGCTGATATCGACCAAAAGCGGCACCCGTAATGTCGCCGCACGCTCCATTTCCTCGCGCAGAATTTGTTGCGCTTCGGCGGCGCAGCTTTTGTGCGCCTCAATCAATAGTTCGTCGTGAACCTGAAGTATAAGCCGGGCGTCAATTACGCTCTCTCGGAGCCTTTTGTGGACGTTTATCATTGCTATTTTTATAATATCGGCCGCCGAGCCTTGTATCGGGCTGTTCATCGCCACGCGCTCGCCGAAGGAGCGCAGGTTGCGGTTCTGAGCCTTGAGCTCGGGAATGTAGCGCCGCCGGCCGAACATTGTGGTGACAAACCCGTCCTCATAAGCTTTTTTTATCGTGTTTTTCAGGTATGCGTCAATCTTCGGGTAGCTTGCAAGGTAGCTCTCGATATACCGTTTTGCGGCGGCTACCGATATCCCGAGATCCTGAGACAGCGAGTATTCGCCGATACCGTACATGATACCGAAGTTGACCGCCTTGGCGCGCTTGCGCAGTTCTGGAGTCACATCCTCGGGGCTGACCCCGAATACCGTTGCCGCCGTGCTTGTGTGGATGTCGGCGCCCGAGAGAAAATCCCTTATCATATTTTCGTCGCCCGATATATTGGCGAGCAGCCGCAGCTCGATCTGGGAATAGTCGGCGTCGATGAGCAGATAATCATGGCTCCCGGGTACGAAAAAGCGGCGCAGCTCACGCCCGAGCTCGGTGCGGACCGGGATGTTCTGCAGATTCGGCTCGGTTGAGGAGAGCCGTCCGGTTGCGGTCCCGGTCTGCTTGAAATTGGTATGAACTCTTGAGCTGCCGTCTGCCTCCCTGAGCAGGCCCTCGACATATGTGCTTTTGAGCTTTGTCACCTTTCGGTAGTCGAGGATTTCATCAATGATCGGGTATCCGCGGAGTTTTTCGAGCACCTCAGCGTTGGTCGAGAGGCCGGTTTTGGTTTTCTTTGATTTTGGCAGCCCCAGCCTCACAAAGAGTATCTCGGAGAGCTGCTTGGGCGAGTTGATGTTGAACTGCCCGCCGGCATAATAATATATCCGCTCCTCAAGCTCGCGCGCCGCCAAATCAAGCTGTCTGCCGTAGTCGCGCATGCCGTCACGGTCGATTTTAAAGCCGGCCAGCTCCATGTCGGCAAGCACCGCTGCAAGAGGCATTTCTATCTCTCGCAAAATCCTTGACTGCCCGCTCTCCTCAACTGCCCTCCCGAGCACTTCGGCCAGCCTCCAGATGTATATCGCCGCAGGTACGTTCTCGTCATAACTGCAGCCGAGGTACTCGATGACCAGCCGCGGAAGCTCAAAGCTGCTGTCCCCCGAGTTGGCGACATAGGCCGCCAGCATGACGTCAAGCGTGCAGCCGCGCCAGTGGCAGCCCTGCTTTGAGAGGAATTTATACAGCTTTTTGCAGTCGTGGCAGATGACCTGCCGCCCGGAGAGCATCTCCAAAAGCGGGGTTATATCTCCTTCATACCTGTAAAGCCTTGTTCCGTCATATATCATAAATAGAGAATCATCTTCTGAACAGTCAAAGGCAATTTTTTCGGATGTGATGTCGTTCAGCTTGTCCGCGCCGATTTCAATTGTTTCGGGGATCTCCTCAACAACAGTTATCCGCTCGTCAAGGCCGAAGCGCTTGATAAACCCGGCAAACTCAAGCCGGGTAAACAGCACTTTTGCCCTCTCACGGTCAATGCCTTTGTGGGTGTAGTCGTCAAACCTTATCTCAAGCGGCACATTCCGGTTTATCTCGGCCAGCCTACGCGAGACCATCGCCGACTCTTTGCCCGAGGCAAGCTTGTTCTTTACGGACGGTGTCAGCGCTGCCGCCTCTAGTTTTTCATAAAGGGCGTCAAGCGAGCCGAACTCGGAGATGAGTTTCAGCGCGGTTTTCTCGCCGATGCCCGGCACCCCGGGGATGTTGTCCGAGCTGTCGCCCATCAGCGCCTTGACGTCGATAAACTGCTCGGGGCGAATCCCGTAGGTTTCAATGAATTTTCGGGTATCGTACTTCACGGTCCCGCTGTTTGTTTCAAGCAGCACGGTGGTGTTACGGTCAATGAGCTGCAGCGAGTCGCGGTCGCCGGTCACTATATACGTTTCTATCCTGCCGTCCTCTGCCGCCGCACGCGCGAGGGTGCCGAGTATGTCGTCTGCCTCATATCCCGGAATGCTCAGGGGCACAAAGCCGAGTATTTCTGCGCACTCCTTGGCTGTGTCAAACTGCGCGGCAAGCTCGTCGGGCATCGGGCGGCGCCCGGCTTTATACTTATCGTACATCTCATGCCTGAATGTCGGCTCCTTTATGTCATAGGCGATAACGCAATAGTCTGGCTTTAGAGCCTCAATGTGCTTGGCAAGAATACTCACGGTCCCGTAAATCGCATTTGTTGGCAGCCCGTCCGAGGTGGAGAGCGGCCTTATCCCGTAGAACGCGCGGTTGATGATGCTGTTCCCGTCAACCGCCAGCAGCTTTTTCATTTCAGTACCTCATGAATTATCACTTCATTGACAGTATACCATTTTTTAGCCGGGGATGTCAAGCGCCAGATTTTTATTAACTCTGAACCCCATGTACGTAAAAAGAGCCCGGATAATTATGCTTCTCAGCACGTTATCCGGGCTTCTTTGTTTTGGTGGGGGAAGGTGGATTCGAACCACCGAAGTCAGTGACAACAGATTTACAGTCTGCCCCCTTTGGCCGCTCGGGAATTCCCCCGTATTGGAGCTGGTGAACGGAGTCGAACCATCAACCTGCTGATTACAAATCAGCTGCTCTACCATTGAGCCACACCAGCAAAATCAATGCACTCCGTAAACACCGCCGGCTTTGAGCGGTTTACGACCGGAGACCCGAGCCGGCTTACAACAGCAGGCAACATTATAACATACACCTTCTTTATTGTCAATATCTTTTTCTGAAAAAATATTGGTTGTCTTTTGCGGCATAAATTTTAAAAAAAGTATTGCATATTCCTTGAACATATGATATTATTTTTATTTGTATGGAAGAAGCCGGTGCCGCGCCCTCTCAGGCGGACCGTTCCAACACAATTACCTGGGAAAGGAGAGGACATATGCCTAACATCAAAAGCGCGAAAAAGCGTGTAAGGGTCACCCGGGTCAGAACTTTGAGGAACAAGATTTATCGTTCAGAGCTTAAGACTACGATTAAGAAATTCCTCGCAGCAGTATCCGCGGGTGATAAGGCTGCAGCCGAGGCTGCCTATATCGCCGCCGTCAAAAAGGTGGACAAGGCATCGGCACGCGGCATCATACACAAAAACAAAGCTGCGCGCAAAAAGAGTCAGTTCACAAAAATGCTCAACTCTCTTGGCTGATACCGATAAAACAAAGCGCTCCGGCCGTGACAGGAGCGCTATTTTTTTGTCATTTTTCTGGCAGAGCGAGGGAGGCTTACTTTGATTTATCATAGCCCGGCACAGCTCGCAGATGCTGTCGTACATCCCCACCGCAAAGCCGGCTTCAAAAGCCACATTCGGAGTCGCGCCGCTGAGGACCGGCGCAATACCAACACCGGCGGCTCTGGCGGTCACCTTATCGGTCAGTGCGTCGCCGGTGCATTCCGTAACCTCAAAATTATATGCTGATTGACTAATTAAATAAAATCTTGAACAGGCAGTTATATTATGTTATAATATATGCCGCATCCGCCCGATTCCGGGACACAAAAAGCTTACAGGAAAATTACACAGGAACGAACATATATATGGACACTCAAAATATAGAGCTCACCGAAAGGATATACCTGATTTTTTCAATAACCACCACAAAGATCGGGAAAATGATGCGCCGGGTGACAAAGTACCCGTACAACCACGTCTCGTTTTCCTTTACCCCCGACCTTGCGGTTGTTTACTCCTTTGCCCGGCACTACAAGGACACCCCCTTCTACGGCGGTTTTGTGCGAGAGGGGGTCAGGCGCTTCTGCAACGAAACCGGGCTTGCAAGAATTCTGGTCTGCGCCGTGCCGGTCACCAAGGAGCAGTATGAGTGCGCCTTGTCCTATATAAACGAAGTCTCGGAAAACAAAAAATATTACATCTACAACATTATTTCGGCCGCCTTCGCGCCGATGCATATCAGAATTTTCATCGACCGCGCCTATACCTGCTGCGAATTTGCGGTTGAGCTTCTGGCCCGCTGCAAAATAGACGGCGCGCCCGACCCGCGCCGCTTCTGCTCGATTGAAGAACTGGTCGAAAGATATAAGAATTACGCAGTTTTTGAAGGGCCCTTCAACGAATATAAAAGCGCGGTGCAGGACTACGAGGATTACGAGCGGAAAAACGCGATGATCTATCGCGTGAAGAAAACGGTTGCAACAAACGTAAGGCTTTTCGGGAGATTTTTCAAGGGTATTCTGACCAAATAAACTCTCAATTGCGCTGCCGCAAATCAGTATGATTTGCGGCAGCTTCTTTAGGGCATCAGCTTCATCATGGAGCTGTAGTTGCCCCAGTAGTAGCCCGCGGTATATGAGTCAAAGCTTGCCTTGGAGTAAAGGCAGATGGTAATGCCCGGCGCGGCGTCGTCAAACAGTCCGGTCTGGCTTACCGACATCGTCATTTCGTTTTCATTATATATATGCAGCCGCCGGAGCGCCGGCGCGCCGCCGAAGGCGCCGTTCTCAATTGATATTATATTGTCGCGTATCGTCAGGTCGGTGAGGACCGTGCAGCCCGAGAGCGCGCCCGGGGCAATTGCGAGCACCGGTTTGCCGTTGTGTATTGTTGGAATCTCAAGCTTTACCATTCCCCGGCCGGTCTCTGTCACGCCTGTGACCGTGTAGCCGGCAATAACTCCGTCGGCCGCCGGGAATTCGGCAAAGGTGAAATACTGCGCCCAGACATCCTCCCGGCCCTCGTCTATAACCATCGCCGGACGCTCGGGGGCTTCGGGGATTTCGATACTCAGCGCCTCGGTTCTCCCCAGTGTGCGGAACAGATCCTCAATCAGAAGCGCCGTGCGCAGCCTGACGCCGGCATCATTCAAGTGAAAGTTGCTGTCGAAAAAGTAGTTTTCTTCAATTAAGTAATCGTTAATGTTGCTGATAACCTCGCAGTCGATATTCTCCCGGATGAAATTGTAAAACTCAAGTATTCCCTCGTCGTCGACAGGCGCCAGAGCCGTCGCGTTCATCGGCGGGAAGGTGAAGTAAACCTCGGCGCCGCACTTCCTGGCGTAGGCGATGTATTCGTTCATGTAGTCCAAAAAGTCCTGACTGAATATCGACGGGTCGAGCTGAATCTGCTTGTTCGGGTCGTATCCAAGCATCATGGTGTTGTGCGGCCTCGGGTAGGATATGTCGCCGTATTCGTTGAACGAGGCGTGATTGTATACCCCTTCGGGGTCAAGGTCGGCATTAGTCAGCCACAGGTTGCTTTTTTTGCTGACATACTCGAACCACCCCCCGACAAGGTCGGGCAGCTCGCTGCCCCTTACCCGGGCGAGCATTGAAAAGTCGCTGTCGAGCGTCTGCCACATCGCCTCGGCGTTGAAATAGAGCGAGAGTGTCTGGGGGTCGAGCTCAGGTGCAATTATCACGATGTCGCCCTCATTGATGTTGCCTCTTGTCAGGTCGAACATGATTTTGGTCCCGAGCGAAGCATAGAGACCGAAGTTGACCACCGGCATGTCCATGTATTCCTCAATCAGCGCCGAGTCCAGCCCGAAGGCCACCGAACTGCCCCCGACCACGATTATTTTCGGCTCCTCAATCTCGCGCAGACGCTCGTATTTGTCGGCAAGTTCGCCGAGAAAGGTCTTTGAGTACTGCGGCGGCAGGGCAAAGCAGAGGACGCTCATCATCAGGGCCGGTATTACGGCGGCGACTGTAATAATAATCGATTTCATCAGATTCTTCATGCCGCCTCCTCCTTAGAACTGGAAGTAAATGAAGGTGCTCGCGCCGTCGCCTGTCAGAAGCAGCATCCAGGCGAGCGCCACCGCCCAAATGACATACGCATGCCGAAATCCGTAAACTACGCTGACATTGCCGTCGCCCGGCACGGTCATAATGCTTCTGTCAAGCCGGCTCATGACAATCACCGAGAAGAGCACCAGCAGCCCGCCAAGGAGGGTCAGGTTCATCGCCGAGAAGGTGGTGGTTAAATATGCTGCGTCAAGCGACCAGTCCGAAAAAAGCTTTTTTATCAGTATCTGCAGGTCTGAAAAGCTGTTTGCCCTGAAAAATATCCAGGCAAAGTTGACCAGCACGAAGGTGATAAACCGCCTTTCGAATTTGAGCCACCCGGCGTCCTCAGGCACTTTGAGCTTTGACCAAAGTTTTTGGCGATACGGCTTTGTCAGGTAGCCTATTATCTGGTAGCAGCCGTGAAGTGCGCCCCAGATAACAAAGGTCCAGGCCGCGCCGTGCCAGAGACCGCTGACCAGAAAGACAATCATGACATTCATCTGGTGCCTGAACTTCGAGCAGCGGTTGCCGCCCAGCGGTATGTAGAGGTAATCGCGGAACCAGGTGGAGAGGCTGATGT
>JAAYHB010000025.1 GCA_012727435.1 Clostridiales bacterium
CAATCTGGCTCGGACGGCGGTGACGCGTACGAGTTCATTGAGGTGGTAAACTCGAGCGACCATGAGATTGATCTTTATGAGTGGTCGGTTGTTTTCGCTAGCGCCACAATCGGTACCGATCCTGCAGACGAGAAGATATCAAAGGTTAACCCGATTATGTCCCCGGATGATTGCCTTGCCATGAATGATGTTGGTACAATAGGAACATCCAAACAGGCAGCCAACGACCCCTCAAAGTATGTCACAAATCCCGCAGAGGCCAAACTTCAGCCGGGTCAGGTTGCGGTTATCTGGTTTTATACCTTCGATGCGTATGCTGCCGCTAAATATGCCAAAGACGCGGCCCTTACCTTCGATGAATTCAAGGCTTACTGGCGTGTTGATAAGTACAGCGAAGATGCGCTCGAGGATATCGTGTTTGTAGCGGTTGACGCAAACGGCAGCAACAAGACCGGTACTGTATATTTCCCCGATGGAAAGAGCTTAAAAAGTCAAAGTTATTATGGCGCCAATAACGCTAACAACGACAGGACAGGCAAGTTCAACGGGCGTTTCAACGGAGCCAACAGCGGCTACAGGGCATATGGTCTTATTAAGACAGCCGACATTAAGACTGATAGCCAAAAAGCTCCGACGACAACCATCGGCGAATGTGAAAGCTATGTGACCGTGAATTATAACGATGCAGACTCCACCAAGAACCTTCAGTATAAGTTTAATCAGCTCTGGGGCAATGCAGGAACAGGGTCCACGGCAGACGTTTCCTATAACTTTATTTACACGGAAGCTGCAAGTACATATCAGATCGGCAAAGCCGCCGACAACATTAAGTTCGGAGACTGGGACCGCATGAATTTTGCCACGCCCGGATTGCTGCTTCCCAGCCAGATGGCTAACCTGAAGGCCAAAGGAGCCACGGTAAGTGATGATATTCTATACGTACAGAACAGAGTCATAACCGACCCGACCTCCATCCGCTATGTTGTTTACCAAGAGAACTTCTATGGTATGGAAGATACCGACGAAACGGTGTATGACAAGTCAAATGTTGAACAATCCAAGAATAACACCCAGGCTTTCCTCGACAAATTCGGTTGGGAGATGACGACATTTCTCAACAACGGCGGAACTATGAGATATTCTATTCAGGGTGAAAAACTGATAGTAAACAATCTCGATGTTGATAAAGACGGCAACCCTGTATCAAGAGCAGACGGAACACCGTATTTGCAGTCAGCTGACGGAGTTGTTCTCGTGTACCCGTCGCTTAAAATGGAAAAAATCGCAAGATCCGACTATACAATCGAGTATGAGCTGACATATCTTGCGGCACAATCAGCAGCGAGGTACTGCGGGATTGTATATAACTTCAACGGAAAGACCTCTTACGATATCTTCATGATTCGGGTCAGAGGAGCCGGTAACAATCAAAGGCGTATAGCCGGTGGTCATTACACCACTTATGACAATGCTCAAACCGATTTGTATGCAGCCAACATGGATACCGACCCTGCCCGGACATCAATTGTCAGCAAGCTCACAAAAGGCGAAACCAAGGTTTTCAACGACAACGGAGCTATTAGAATAACAACCGAAACCGATATATCCAAAATGACGGGCGATGAACTTGCAAAGCATGCTCCGATGCTCGGCAAGACCCTCAACGTGAGGATTGAAGTGAATCAGGTTAAGGGGCCTGAAATTTATATCAACGACATCCTGGTATCAAAAGCCGCGACATACCTCACCGACCCCGATGATAAAGATTCTGAGGTGGCTGCTAACACCTACTGGGGTGCGCAGACCAACTACGGCGAGTTCGCAATCGGCTTCTTCGTATCTAACAGAATTAAACTCGCCATTGACAACATCAAGGTAACCGGTTGGGTTAACGAGTACACCGAAGCCGACATGCTCAGGGCATACGATCTTGAGCCGAACAAAGAGCCCGCCACCGGCGACGCCACAATCTATGTCACCATCGCCATGGCAGTCTCCTTTATCTTGCTTGCCGCGCTGGTCGTGACAAAGCGCAGGGGAAGCAGAGTGAAATAATCACCCGAGAACCGAATTAAAAGACAATCCCTAAAAACAACCCGGGGCGGAAATATCCGCCCCGGGGCTTTGTTAATCGCCGGCTCAGCCTCAAGCCGTGTCTGCTGGTCAAAAGCCGAAACCCTTCTGTTACTCGGGCATCTGCTTCAGCCCGATAAGCCGCAGGATATTGCGCAGGGTGAGGGTAAAGTTCTCGCGGGTAAAAGGTCCGCTGACCTCGAGCGGTTCGGGCAGGCGGTTGATGCTGAATACCGCGCTGACTCCCTCCTGATACACCGCGTCAAGCCCCGTGTCATAGCCGCCGACTATCGCAACCACCGGCACCCCCCGCCTCTTGGCGCGGCGTGCGACTCCGATTACCACCTTGCCGCGCAGCGACTGGGTGTCGAGCCTGCCCTCGCCGGTGAGCACAAGGTCGGCGCCCTCAAGCGCTTTGTCGAAACCGACCGTATCGAGCACTATTTCGATTCCCGGCAAAAGCAGCGAGCCAAGGAAGGCGGCCATTCCGGCGCCCATGCCGCCCGCCGCGCCGCCCCCCGGGATGGCCGAGACGTCAATTCCGAGGTCGCGCTTGATTATTTTACTTATGTGGACCAGCCCCTCGTCGAGCAGCCGTACCGCCGCGGCATCTGCGCCCTTCTGTGGGGCAAAGACATATGCCGCGCCGTTTTCTCCGTAAAGCGGGTTGTCAATGTCGCACATGGTGATAATCTCAACCCCGCAGAGCTCAGGCGGAAGGTCGGGTATAATTCTTCTTACATCCTTCAGCGTGCCGCCGGTCGGTATAAAAGTGCCGCCGGTGCCCTCAAACTTCACGCCGAGCGCCGCGGCCATGCCGCAGCCCGCATCATTTGTAGCCGAGCCCCCGAGCCCGACGATGATTTTTTTGCAGCCGCGCCGGGCTGCGTCGAGTATCAGCTCGCCGACGCCGTATGTAGTGGTGAGCAGGGGATTTTTCCGTTCTCCGACAAGCGGCAGCCCGGCGCAGGCCGCCATCTCGACAATTGCGGTCCTTTCGTCCGGGAGTATTCCGTAAAATGCGTCGAGCTTCTCAAAATAAGGCCCTGTGACCTGCAGATTTATCTTCTTTCCACCGAGCGCCGCAAGGAAGCAGTCTACGCTCCCCTCGCCTCCGTCGGCCACCGGGATGCACACCACCTCGCACCCGGGGAAAGCCTTGAGAATTTCGGCGCGGCAAATATCGCAGTTTTCGGCCGAGGACATAGTGCCCTTGAATGAATCGGGGATGACAATTATTTTTTTCATAATGCACTTTCCTGTTATTTTTGTACTAAGCTAGAGTATAAAACATTCGGGAGATTCTGTCAATATATAC
Source organism: Clostridiales bacterium (assembly GCA_012727435.1). Taxonomy (GTDB): domain Bacteria; phylum Bacillota; class Clostridia; order Oscillospirales; family CAG-272; genus UMGS1002. The sequence goes on from JAAYHB010000025.1 coordinate 3,392, forward strand.
GGATTTGTAAAAAATCAAAACTTGCTATTGACGAAGCTTTTTAATTGTGTTATAATATGGCACAAACCGTTGAGAAAGAGCAAGTACCAGGGAGTGAAACTGGCACAGAGAGCCGCCGGTGGTGAGAGTGCGGCGCAGTGTCGCCTTGGGAATGGGCTTTCGAGGGCGAGCCGAACCGGAGAATTCCGCAGTAAGCGAGCCGGAGAGCGGCGCTCCGTTAACAAATGCCAGCATATAGCCATGTGGCCGTATGCGCAGAGCGGGCGCAGAAAGCGCCAAGCCGGGTGGCACCGCAGGGATTTTATATCTCCTGTCCCAGCACAAAATGTTTGGGACAGGAGTTTTTGTTTGCTTCCTTTCCCAACGGAAAATTCAGAAAGGAGAAAAACAATGTCAAAGTCACAGTCAATCCCCTACAAAATTTATCTGTCCGAAAACGAGCTGCCGAGGTATTGGTACAACATCCGCGCCGACATGAAGGAAAAGCCGGTGCCGCTGCTCAACCCCGCGACTCTGCAGCCGATGACCGCCGAGGAGCTTTCGGTGGTGTTCTGCGAAGACCTTGTCGCGCAGGAGCTGAACAACGACGACAGGTATATTGAAATTCCCGAAGAAATCCAGAACTTCTACAAGATGTATCGCCCCTCGCCGCTGGTCAGGGCATATTGCCTTGAGCAAAAGCTGGGCACCCCGGCGCATATTTACTACAAGTTCGAGGGCAATAACACCTCGGGCAGCCACAAGCTCAATTCGGCTGTGGCTCAGGCTTATTATGCCAAAAAGCAGGGGCTCAAAGGGGTTACCACCGAAACCGGCGCCGGGCAGTGGGGCACTGCGCTCTCGATGGCCTGTTCGTATTTCGGACTTGACTGCAAGGTGTTCATGGTCAAAATCAGCTATGAGCAGAAGATTTTCCGCCGCGAGGTAATGCGGACATACGGCGCGACCGTCACGCCTTCGCCGTCGGATCAGACCAAAGTAGGGCGCGAGATGCTTGAAAGGTTCCCGGGCACAACCGGATCTCTTGGCTGCGCGATTTCCGAGGCGGTCGAGGCGGCCGTCACCACCCCGGGATACCGTTATGTGCTGGGCAGCGTGCTCAACCAGGTACTGCTGCACCAGTCGGTAATCGGCCTTGAATGCAAGACGGCGCTCGACAAATATCGAATCAGGCCGGATATAATCATAGGCTGCACCGGCGGGGGTTCTAACTTCGGCGGATTGATTGCCCCGTTCGTAGGAGAGAAGCTGCGCGGCGAGGCCGACTACAGAATTATAGCGGTCGAGCCGGTTTCCTGTCCGACCTTCACCCGCGGGAGATTCGTTTATGACTTCTGCGACACCGGAATGGTTTGCCCGCTGGCTAAAATGTACACCCTCGGTTCGGGCTTTATCCCGGCGCCCGACCATGCCGGCGGCCTGCGCTATCACGGCATGAGCACAACCCTCTCGCAACTCTACCATGATGGCGTAATAGAAGCCCGCGCCGTGAAGCAGACCTCGGTATTCGAGGCAGCCGAGTACTTCGCACGCGTCGAGGGTATCCTTCCGGCGCCCGAGAGCAGCCATGCCATACGTGCGGCCATCGACGAGGCGATAAAATGCCGCGAGACCGGCGAAGCCAAGACCATCCTGTTCGCCCTCTCGGGGACCGGATACTTCGATATGACCGCCTACGAAAAGTACCACGAAGGCAGACTGACGGATTATATCCCCACCGACGAGGAGCTTGAGCGGAGCTTCGCCGGGATTCCGAATGTCAATCTCTAATTGACGGGGCGGATGTCTCGGTTTCGTCCAGAACCGAAAGTTGCGGGGCATCGCCCCGCAACCTTCATTTTTTAGTCTTTTTATTATTTCCGATCGCGCTTGCAACAGCGCCGAAGACCAGTGCCGCGACCGGCCAGACAATCCAGGTTATAACCCAGTCGCCGCTGATAAAGCTCCAGAGCAGGTATCCTGCAACCACAACCGGCCAGTATATGCCGCCGATTGTCTCGATAAGCCTGTTCTGCTCAACCGCACGAGGGCTGTACTCCCCGTCTTTGAGAAGACGGTCATAGCTCGCCTTTACAGTACCCGACCTGACAAAAAGGTAAACGGCAAGCGCTACTATTGAAAGCAGCAGGGCTACGAACAGAACAAGAACAAATTCAGATGCACCTGCCGCACCCGCGATAATGAGCGGAAGCGGGCTGATAATGCAGAGGATCACGCCGGCGGCAATGCAGAAGGTATATTTGCCCATATAAGCGCCCCGCTTTTCTTTGACAATGCCGGCAACGCCGTATTCGAGCTCGAAATCGCCTTTTTTTAAATGTTCGAAACGCCGAAGGCCCAGCTCGCTGTAAATGAATATTGCCACCGCGAGGGCGACAAGCGCCAACAATACTGTAATGCCGATTCCCGCCGCCGCGCCCGAGCCGATCAGCGCGCCCGGGAGCGCTGCATAGCCCGAAAGGAGAATTAAAGGTACCGGCGAGATTATGCAGAGCACAACCCCGAGCCCTATCTGTCGTCCCTTAAGGGCGCTTTGTCTTATAAAATCGTTTGCCTCAGTAACCGACACGCGCGCCCGCTTGTCGGTTTCGTCCCGGTCGGTGTACTCGACCTCCTCGATATCGTCTTTGAGCAGGTAGTCGGTACTTACCCCGAAGAAGGCCGACAGCTCGATAATTTTGTTGATGTCGGGTATGCTTGCCGCGCTTTCCCATTTGGATATCGATTGCCTTGATACATTCAGCTTTTCGGCCAGCTCCTCCTGTGAGAGGCCGTTCTTTTTTCTCAGATACAGAATTTTGTCCGCAAGGATCATGATTTACCCCCGATGTTATTTATTCAGCCGGCAGCGCCGCGCTGTGTGTTAATGATAGCTCATCCTGCGGTTGCAGGCAACCAACCCGGCTTGGAACTTACGCAACCGTCGGTTGCATCTTACGTGTAGTTGCCGTAAACGTAGGCGCAATCCTCGATTGAGGCTTTCCGGCTTGTTCCGAGGGCGGTAATCAGTATGTATTTTTTGCCCTCTTCGGACACGCCGTATGTGGCGAGGCAGCACTTTGCTTCATCGGTATATCCGGTTTTAACAGCGGTGACCGTCACCCGGGCGAAAGTGGTGCCTGTCTTACTGTAATTATTTATACTATTGAACCCGGTATTGTACAGAGATAAGCCGTTTGGATGCTGCGGTGTCTTTGAGGTGGTATAGGATTTTGCCGAGAGAACCTGCGCGACCAGCGGGTTTTCCATGGCATAGGCCATAATCGCCGCAATTTCGCGCACCGTCGAATAATGCTCGGGGTGGTGCAGGCCGCTGGCGTTGGCAAAGCGGGTGGAGGTCAGTCCCAACTCCTCGGCTTTTTTGTTCATGAGTTTGGCAAATTCGGCTTCTGAACCGGCGACGTATATCGCCAGTGCGCTGGTCGCGTCGGCGCCCGAGGGCAGGGCAGCGCCGTACATCAGGTCAAGCATGGTTACAGTCTCCCCGGCTACAAACCCCGCGCGCGACGCCCCCTCGCGGTATGCGTGGTCGATGATACTCTGAGTCATCGTAAAAGTGGCATTAAGGTCGTCGATCATTTCAGCCGCGACAATCAGGGTCATTATTTTTATCATGGAGGCGGGGTAAATTATATAGTCGGCGCGATATGAGGCCAGCACGGTGTTGCTCTCAAGGTCTACTAAAATTGCATTTCCGGCGTTCAGTCCGGATTTGTTGATGAGCTTTGTATATTCGGTTGTTATAGGTATGTAGTCGCGCGTGGGGACCGGTACATCGGGACTTGTGGTCTCGGGTGTGTCCGAGGAGGTGTTTGGCGTGTCGGAGGTCTCGGCAATATGCGAGGTTGTCTCGGGGGTGGCGGTATCGGTATTTAAGCTTGTCCCGGGTGTGCCGGTAGTCTCCGATGTTTCGGTATCAGTTCCCGGTAGGTCCTCGGAGCCCTGGTTTGCCGTGGTTACCCATACGGCGGTTGACTCGGGCAGGGTGGTATCGCCGGTATCATTCGGGGGGCCGACTTTATTTGGCGAGTCGAGAACCGATAAAAAAACAGATAAGACAAAAAGAAGTGTAAACGATGTGAGTATTATCAGCTTTCTTATGTAATATTCTTCACGAATTCTATGTCCGCGCTTTTTTGCTTCCCGCATTGAACCACCTTATGAGAGATTTTCTATTATTGCAATTTTATCATAAGTCAAGCGATATTTCAATATCAGTCCAAAAATTGGCAAACCCTTAAGGCTGACGCTTGTTTTCGCATTTTTTCTGTGCTATAATATAATAAATGGCAAAAGATGCAGACATTATGCCGCACGGCTGCATAGGTCCGGAAGGCGAGGAATCTACGTGTAAAGAATAAAAAATACGGCGGCATAAAAAATTTTTGCCGGATGGTGAAAGTTCATCCAGCTTCTGGTATCTCAAGGAAGGGAACCGATATATGAGGATATTCAAATACATAAAAAGCAAATGGCAGGCGTGGCGTTGCGGCGAGCTCGGGGAAGACCGCGGCACGCTGCGCGAAACCCGCAGGGTGTTCGGCTCAGGGGCGGCGCGGCGTGTCTTCCGGCGGGCGGCGATTGTAATCTCGCTTGTTATGGCGGCATTCTGCCTTGTATATTGGGTGATTTGCCTGATTGCGGCCGGGGGGGCAATTGATATGCTCTGGATCTGGCCGACAGCGGCCCTCTTTTTTGGTTTGTGTACCCTGTTTGCAGCCGGGCGGCGGCCTTTTACCAGGCTGCGGCGTGTGATGTGGCTGCGGATTAGCATCGCCGCCATGATTGCCGCGCTTATCTGCGCCTTTGTCGTTATCGAATGCTTTGTCATCTCGGGAATGAACGACACTGGCGAGCCGGGGCTTGACTATATAATAGTCCTCGGGGCGCAGGTGCGGGGCACAACCCCTTCTTTTGCGCTGTACTGGCGGATTGAGCGGGCATATGAATACCTGAGTGAGAACCCGGATACCATAGCGGTAGTCTCGGGCGGGCAGGGGAGAGGCGAGGATATAAGCGAGGCCGAGTGCATGCGGCGCGAGCTGATCGGGCGCGGGATTGCAGAGGAGCGCATATTTATTGAAGATCAGTCCACCTCAACTAAGGAAAATATATCCTTCAGCCTTGAGATAATCGGAGACAGGGATGCAAAAATCGGGGTGGTCACGAACAATTTCCATGTCTGGCGGGCGACAAGGATTGCGCGCCGGGCGGGGGCCGAAAATGCCGTCGGCATTGCGGCGCCCTATCGCAACCTGCTGATTATACATTACATGGCGCGCGAGTTCTTTTCGGTGGTTGCAAACAGTCTTAGCGGGAATATGTAATAGTATTTTCTGTTCATTTCTTTTCTAATGTCAGTCATCGGGCTTAAAAAACGCGGGATATTTGTCCCGCGTTTTTAATTAGCGATATAGTTTTGAAAGTTTTTGAAGATTCTCAAGAAACTTTTTTCAAAAAAGTTCCTTGAGCGGGGTGTGGGGCAGAGCCCCACGTGTTAAAAATTTTTAGGGTTTAAAACCCCTTTTTTCAAAAAGGGGGTTGAGCGGGGAATGGGGGCGGAGCCCCCAGAAAAGCGCTTCGGGGGCAGCGCCCCCGAAGTATTTATGACCTGATTTTGAGTCCCAGCTTGTATTCAAGCGCCCGGAGGATTTTGGAGATGAATTTATCCACGTCCTCGGGCATCAGCTCGCGGTCTTTCGGCGTGAAGGTGAGTGTAAAGGCCATGCTCTTCATACCCTCGCCGACCTGCGCGCCTCGGTAGACGTCAAACAGCCTGATACTGCTGACCTCACGGCAGGCTGTGCGGATAACCTCCTCTATCTGCCCGCAGGTCATATCCTTGGGCGCCACCAGTGCCAGGTCGCGCCTGATATCACGGTAAGGCATCACCGGCGAGTAGACCAGTCTGCTGTCGAAAAATTCCGAGAGCTTCCGGTAGTTGATTTCGCCGACATATGCATTTGCGGTTATCTCGTTTTCCTCGGCGATATCATACGCCAGCTGGCCGAAGTATCCTATCTCCTCGCCCCGGCAGAGGACTTTTGCGGTGGCTCCTGGGTGCAGGTATGGCTTTGTGGTCTTCTCGTAGGCGAAATTCAGCCTGAAGGCCTCGGCTATGCTCTCGAGCACGCCTTTGGCGGTGAAGAAGCTCTCGCCCCCGCCGGCGGCGTACATGCCGAATCCCACAGTCTGAACCTCGTCCGGCAGCCCTTCGCCCTTTGGCACGAAGATATTGGCAAGCTCGTATATCCTGACAGAATCATTGCCCCGCTTTGCGTTGTGCGAGAGGATCCTGACCACCGTCGGCGCCAGTGTCGTCCGCATTATCGAGTATTTTTCGCTGAGCGGATTTGATATGCGGATGGCATTCCGCTCGGGGGCGTCGGGCGGGAAGCGCAGCATGTCAAGCTCGGCCGGCGAGGTGAAGGAGTAATTCATCATCTCATGGAAGCCTATGGCGCACATGAGATTTTTAAATTTAATAGTGTTCTGCTGCTCGCGGTTGTACCCCCCGCAGGTGATCGCCGCGTTCGGCATGAAGCGCGGCACAATATGCTCGTAACCGTATATTTTTATAACATCCTCGGCAAGGTCGGCCGCGCTGCCTTCGATGTCAAGGCGGTATGGCGGCGCTATGGCGGTTATTTTGTCACCGTAGGTTTCAATATCGTAGTTCAGCCGGCGAAGGATTCCGACGATGGTGTCGGCCGGAATTTCAATGCCGAGCACGTCGTTGATGGCCTTTATCGTGGTCTCAATCCGGGGCCGGGGCTTGTCAGGCTCGGCCTGTACGTCAAGGTCGGTGGCGCTGATTGTGCCGCAGCCGAGCTTTTCAATCAGGTGCAGCGCGCGGTCCATGGCAAGCCGGGTCGTGTATTCGTCGACCCCCTTTTCAAAACGGCGGGAGGAGTCGGAGCTCTGGCCGAGCGCCCGCGAGGTGCGCCGGATATTGCCGCGCTCGAATTTTGCCGCCTCAAATAGCAGCTCGCATGTGTCGCCCGAAATGCCGCTATCAAGGCCGCCCATAATACCGGCCAGTGCCACAGGCCGCTCGGCGTCGCAGATAACAAGGTTTTCTTCTGTGAGTTTGAATTCCTTTTCGTCAAGCGTGACAATGCGCTCGCCGGGCTTGGCGCGGCGCACCACAATCCTGCGGCCGCGCAGCTTTGAGAGGTCAAAGGCGTGCATCGGCTGGCCGAGTTCGAGCAGCACATAGTTTGTGATATCGACTATATTGTTTATAGGATTGATTCCGCACATGATAAGCCGCCTGCGCATCCAGACCGGCGACCTCTCGATTTTTATATCCCTGACATAATGGCCGATATACCTCGGGCAGAGGTCGGGCGCGCTGACGTCGACTTTTATGCTGTCGTCATTGGCGGCTTCTGTTGCCCTGTAGCTCATGTCGGGGGTGTTCAGCCTGTGGCCGAGCAGGGCCGAGAGCTCGCGCGCGACACCGTACGCACACTGGCAGTGGGGGAGGTTAGCGGTGACCGAAATATCCCAGACCTCATCGTCAAGCCCGAGATACTGCTTTACGTCCGTCCCCGGGGCAAGGTCGCCCGGCAGCTTCATGATGCCGTCCACGCCCGCGCCGTCGTACCAGTCGTCGTCAATCCCCAACTCCTCGCCCGAGCAGAGCATGCCGTTTGAGATAACCCCGCGCAGCTTGCCGGGTTTTATGGTGATTAACTCGGGGCCGGAGTCGATGTCGCCTTTTTTGCGTGCATACACGACAGCTCCGGGGAGAGCCACCGGCACACGGTCGCCGGCGCTGACATTCTGCGCGCCGGTCACCACCTGTATGTCCTGTCCGCGCTCGCCGCAGTCGAGCAGGCAGACAAACATGTGGTCGGAGTCGGGGTGCCGCTCAATATGCGTGACAATGCCGGCACAGACCCCCGAAATATCGGGCGATACCGGCTTTTTTTCCTCGACCTCAAGGCCGCAGGAAAACAGGCTGTCCTCTATTTTTTCCAAAGAGACTCCGTCAAGGTCGACAAGCTCACGGAGCCAGCTTATTGGCAGATACATATCTTATCTACTCCTTATCTGAACTGCGACAGGATGCGCGCGTCGCCGTCATAGAAAAGCGAAATATTGTTGATGCCGTATTTGAGCATCGCGATTCTCTCAAGCCCGAGGCCGAAGGCCAGCCCGGTCCACTCGTCGGGGTCAAGCCCGCAGTTGGCGATCACCCGCCGGTTGACCACTCCGGCGCCGAGAATTTCAATCCAGCCGGTGCCCTTGCAGAGCCGGCAGCCCGCGCCGCCGCACTCAAAGCAGCTCACGTCAACCTCGACGCTAGGCTCGGTGAAGGGGAAGTATGAGGGGCGGAAGCGGGTTTTTGCCTCGCTTGAAAACATGTTTTTCGCCATTATGTCGAGCAGGCCGTGCAGGTCGCAGAGCGACAGTCCCCGGTCGATTACCAGTCCCTCCATCTGCTGGAACATCGGGGAATGGGTGGCGTCGTCGTCGCGCCGGAAGGTGCGCCCCGGACTTACCACTTTGAAGGGCGGCTTTGTGGTCTCCATCATGCGTATCTGTGCCGGCGAGGTCTGGGTGCGGAGCAGCAGGTCTTCGTTGATATAGAAGGTGTCCTGCTTATCGCGTGCCGGGTGGTCGCGCGGGGTGTTGAGCGCCGTGAAGTTGTGGTAATCGTCCTCGATTTCGGGCCCCTCATATACGATAAAGCCCATGCCCGCGAAAATGCGGACCAGCTCCTCGCGCACCAGTGTCACCGGGTGGAGCGTGCCGACCCGCCGGAACTCGGCGGGCATAGATATGTCGAGTGCCTCGCGGGCATAGCGCTCCTCGAGTTCTTTTGCGGCAAGTTCGGCTTCGCGGCTGTCAAAAACCTCCTCGGCCCAGTTCTTCAGCTCATTGATAATCCTGCCGGCCTCGGGCCGTTCCTCCTTTGGGAGGCTGCCCAGCAGCTTGAGCAGCGCAGGGATCTCGCCAGAACGGCTCAGGTACTTGGAGCGGACCTCCCTCAGCCCGGCGACAGTGGACACGTCATCAAGGCTCCTCGCGATTTCCGCCCTTATACGCTTGACTTTTTCCTTCATAATATAAACTCCGTTTTCAGCAGCGGGCTGCCGAAATTAACTTCAGATTATATTATGTAATGTTACCACAAGGTCCCGGTTTTGTCAATAGCGCCGGGACGGCGGGATCAGATATCGTCTGAAACTACCGTTTTGTAAAATAATTACAAAAACAAGAAAAATGAAAAGCCAAAATTAAGCAGTTTGATAAAATTTAAAGAAAATCTTGACAAATAAAAAAGAGCATGCTATAATCTGGGCAGAATCAAATATTTGGCAAAACATCCGAAAGGATGTGACGCAAAGCTATAGGGTCTTCGTCGTTCTGACAAGGCAGCCAGTTGCAGGAAATATTCTGTGACCGGCTTTTTTTGATTAAAAAGAATATTTGGCAAAGCATCCGAAAGGGTGTGACGCAAAGCTATAGGGTCTTCGTCATACGACAAGACAGCCAGTTGCAGATTTTTTCTGTGACTGGCTTTTTTTAATTCCGGGGCGGCCCGAAGGAGGAATTGAGATGGATAAAAGCGAACTGCTCAGGGCCACGCTGGAGAGCGGCGTCGAGCCGATTGAAATAAAGCTCGTCCCGGTGAGGAATACTTTGACCCGGGGGGTTATGGCATACCGTACGGTAGCGCAGCTCAATACCCAGTCGCTCGGAGTGCTATTGCCCGACCAATACGGCCCGGTTGCATCAAGAAACGCGCTTTGCGTAAAGCTGGCGCTGTCAAATATAGCGGAAATTTCGGAGATAATCGAGTATGCCTCGGAAAACGGAATCAAGGCCGAATGGTTTTCGGCGGCCTGCCCGGTGAGGATGATAACCAAGGGCAGCGCGGCGGAACTGCTCGGCGGACTTTTCGAGGATATCGGGTTTTCCGACCCGACGCGGCTCTGCCTTGAGTTCCCCTCACAGGTCCTGTTCGAGGACCGCGAAAAGGCGGCGGCGGAGCTCAATGCCCTTCGGTTTATGGGGATTAAGACCGCAATTTGCGATTTCGGCGACGAGTTCTGTCCTGTCGGGCGGCTTTCAGGCTTTCCCTTTGATTACGCCATACTCGACCGGAGCGTTACCTTGAGGCTTGCGCAGGAGGAGACTACAAGGAGCTCCGCAGCGCTGATAGCCTTTGTCCGGGGCTGCGGGATTGAGGTCATAGCAGAGGGTGCGGCAGACAGCAACCTCATCAGTGAACTTTACCGCGCCGACTGCGGAGGGTACATCCCCGAGCCCGACAACCTCCTGTCATGGCAAAAGGCACTCTCGGGCAGGGGAGGATACAGGTAATGAACCGCGCATACACCTCCGAGGGCCGGTACCTGCGGCGCACGGCGTCCGAGATAAAGCGCTACCGGGTGATGATGAAGGTTCTGCCGATCGCGGCGACCTGCCTCGGACTTGTGCTGGTGGTCACATACATATCTGCTATCCTGTATAACAGGTTCGGCAGCTTTACGGTGAGCATCAACCGTTTTGACAATCTTGACTACTCGCTGGCGCTCAGCGAAACCCCCGACTTCGCCAAACCGATAACAAGGCTCAACTCAAAGGCCTCCGAGGATGTCACAAACATAACCGTGACCGACCTGCCGGCCGACCTTGACAGCATATACGGCCCGCACAACGGCCCGAATTACCTGGCGTATACCTTCCATGTCAAGAACACCGGAAAGTATGCCGTCACCTACGAATACCACCTTTACATAGTAAACGTCACGAACAATGTCGACGAGGCGGTGCGCGTGCGGCTATATGTCAACGGCGATTATGTCGACTACGCCAAAACCCGCAGCGACGGGGGCGGCCCCGAGCCCGGCACCACCGAGTTTTTAACAGAGTCCACAATTGCCCGCAAACAGATAGCCGGGCTCGAGCCGGGGGGTATGACGAGATTCACCATCGTCATTTGGCTTGAGGGGAGTGACCCCGAATGCGTCGACGCCATCATCGGCGGGCAACTGAAGGTCGACATGACAATATCGATTATCGACACCGAATGAGACGGTTACATGCCGCAAGGCTGTAATACATAAAATCAAAAAATATTTTAAAAAAGGAGAACTCAGCCATGAAAAAGTTAATTCCCGCACTGGTACTTCTCTTGGTGTCGGCCATTGTGCTTTCGACATCATCCTACGCATGGTTTTCAATGAACAGGACGGTTCAGGCGACAGGTATCAGCCTGACCGCCGCGGCTCCTACAAACCTGGTAATTTCGAGCAGCACAGGCAGTACATACGCCGCTAGTGCATCAAGAGATGAGAACTACCTCGGCAAGCTCTTCCCCGCGTCAACAGCTGACGGAGAAGATTTCTGGGCTATTGATGACGGTAATGTTATTGCCGGCGGTAAGGGCGGCCCAGCTGAAGCCGGAACCATATTCAAAAAAGAGAAAGTAGGGATAATGGAGCAGGGTGATGATAAGGCCACAGGGTATTATGTTGATTTTGACTTCTACTTCAAGGCAACCGCGGCAGATGAAACACCTCTCAATATCGGTGTTAAGAAAATAACGGTTAATTCAGACCCAGATTCAGGTTCCCTTGGCAATGCTGTCCGTATCGCTATAATACCGATGGATGAGAATGGCGAACCCGATTACTCGCGGGTAACCATTTATGCATTCGATGATGGAAAAGATGTTGAGCCTATCGAGAGTGTAGAAGAAACCGGTGTTTTCAAAAAATCCGTTACAGATCCCAGGCAAAAACCTGTGGGAGAGGGAGACGATAAAGTCTATACTACTACTGCATTTACGGTTACACCCTCTACAGATATAGAAGATGCCACACCCACCGGGGTCATCATCCGTGTGTGGATTGAGGGCCAGCATCCCGACTGTGTCAACGCCAATGCGCTTGATAAGCTCGCCGTTCAGGTCGATTTCTATGTAATAGAAAGCAAACAGGCCTCATAGCTGAGTCTTACCCCATGCCCGCATAAAATCTACGCCGCGAAAGGAGGATTCGTGTGCGAGCCCGATATAAGCTGCCGCTTGCTGTGGCTTTGCTTCTGATTTCTGTTGCGCTTGTTACCGTTTCCTCCTACGCCTGGCTTTCAATGAACATGGACGTGACGGCACGCGGCATCGAGCTGTCGATGACCTCGCCATCCAACATGGTGATAAAAGGCCCTGCCGACACCGATTTTTCGGCAATCGGCACCGCAAACCCGTATGCACAGAATATGTACCCGTCCTCAAGTTACGACGGGGTGACCTTCTTTGCGCTGGAAGACGGCGAGTATGTCGGTGAAGAGGGGGTTGCTGATGAGGATAATACGGTATTCCGAAATGTTTCCGGCAAGCCTGTCAGCGACCTTGAAGAAGGGTATTACGCAGACTATGAGTTTATCATTAAGAACATGGCAGGCACGCCTGATGAGAAAGTTAAAGTCGATATAAGTACGCTTACCGTCACCTCTCCCGAGGAAGATTCGACGCTTGACAGAACCATTCGTGTCGCCGTGTTTGAGAAGAACGGGGAGAACAATCTTATACTCAGAATTTTCAAGCCGGCAGACACCAGGGAGGTCGATTCAATAAAGGAGATAGACGGAGCAGGTCATATCTCCTCGACCGCGAAAGGTTTTGCTGATTGCGACGGGTATTTTGAGATTGAGGGGAGCGGAGGACAAATCGTTCTTTTGGTGAGGGTATGGATAGAAGGCCAGCATCCGGAATGTAAAGGCGACAACCGACAAAACTCTGCTGCTATTGATATTGAGTTCGGTATCGTTGAAAGCCCATGACAAAGACCGCTGCCGCAAATGCGGCAGCGGTTCGGGTAATTGGCCTGCCTGTACTCGTGGTTTTCATAAAATAATTTTGTTAAGTATATACAAAAAATGAAGTGTAATTTTGTTTAAGGACCGCTGATTCCTATTGACATGAATTATCAGATAGAGTATAATTTATTCAAGCATAACAAAAAATACTCTATCTACGGGGATTATTATGAAAAAAGCAAAAAAATGGCTTGGCATTGCAGGCAATGTGTTGTTATGGCTGTTTGTGGCGTTTTCGGTGGTAATAACCGTGCTTGTTTTTGCTGCCAATGCCGATGACGACGGGATTCCGTCAATCAGAGGGAAAAGCCCGATAACAATAGTCAGCGACTCGATGTCGCCGACCTTCAAGGCGGGTGACCTGATTATCGGGAATAAACTCACGGATGCCGAAAAGCCTGAGCTTGAGGTCGGAGATATCATTACATATTACGTTGACCTCGACGGCGACGGCAAGAAGGAAATCAATACCCACCGTATCGTTGATAAATACACCGACCAGGGCGGTTATGTGTATTATGTCACGCAGGGCGACAATACCGCCACCAACCCCACGCCCGACGCTGACCCGGTGGTCTACTACGATGTTATCTGCAGGTACACCGGCACGAAAATCGCCGGGCTGGGGAAGGTGCTCTCCTTTTTGCAGACCTCCCGCGGATTCCTTATTTGTATAGTGCTGCCGCTATTGCTGTTTTTCATTTATGAGCTATACCGCTTTATATCGGTGGTTGTCGAAGTCAAGAGCAAGAAAGGCGTAAAACTTACCGCCGAGGAAGAAGAGGAAATCAAGCGGCGCGCAATTGAGGAATATCTGGCGTCGAAGAAGGCCGCCCAGGCCGAGGTTTCGGATTCAGGTTCAACCGAAGGGCACGAGGACAATAATGATTCCGAACCCCCCGCCGGCGATGAGCAGTAAATTACTCATTGAGAGTTCATGTAGGGCGATAAAAATTAAAGCGACAGGCAAAGCCGGGTGAGTTTTGTCGCCTTGAGTCAAACGTCGTTAAAGGCGCCGCGGCCGCGGCGCCTTTTAGGTAATCCCCACAGAAAGGTCTGCATATAAATGGACGGATTTTTAAACTGGTTTTTTGCTTTCATGACGACCATGCTCGGCGGCGTCTGGAAGATTTTTTCGAATATATTCCTCGGCATAGTGCAGATATTCAATTTTCCGTACTATGTCAGGCAGCTCAGGCTCTTCTCGGGCACATATACCGCGCTTGACTGGGTTCTCACAATACTCGCCTTTATTCTGACCTTTGCCATTTGGGGTATTTTGCTTTTCATGCTCGGGCTGGTTGTCCGCAAGTACATCAGATTCCGCCGGACGTTGGTCGGCAACGAGGATTTGCTTGAGGAAATCGCCGACCTGCACCGCGACGTTATCAGGCTGACGCAGGAAAAAGAAAGGATAATGGCGCTCAAAATCGGCCAGACAAACATTTCAGCCGAGCAGTTAAGCGAGATACTCGGTCAGCGCGAGGAAAGCGGGGGCTTTGAGGTTCCGGCACACCAGGCCGTACCGGCGCCCGGGGAGGGCGAGGCAAAGGTTGAAACCGGCGGGAAGCGCTTCTTCCGCCTGTCTGCGGTTGATGAAAAATACGAGTATTATGTCGCTCCCGAATACAACCGCAGCATGTCGCTCTCGGAAATATGCGAAGATTTGCGGAATTATGCCTGCAGCCGGGCGCGCCTGTTCTATGACTTAAAGATAATCAGGCTGATGTTTGCCGGGATGGCTTCGACAAAGCTCATTCTGCTGCAGGGCATTTCGGGTACCGGCAAGACCTCGCTGCCCTATATCATGGGCAAATACTTTCAGAACGACGTGACAATCGCCTCGGTGCAGCCCTCATGGCGCGACCGCACCGAACTGTTCGGGTATTTCAACGAGTTCACCAAGCGCTTCAACGAGACCGAGGTCCTGCGGCGCATATATGAGGCCTCGTATAATGACGATATTAACATAATCGTCCTTGACGAGATGAATATAGCCCGGGTCGAATACTATTTTGCCGAGATGCTCTCGGTGCTTGAGATGCCCGACCCCGCGGAGTGGAAAATAGAGCTTGTCCCCTCCTCGTGGGAGAGCGACCCCAAGCACCTGGCGAACGGAAAGCTTATAATTCCCCAGAATGTCTGGTATGTGGGGACGGCCAACAACGACGATTCGACCTTTGCTATATCCGACAAGGTATATGACCGCGCGCTGGTAATAAATCTTGATTCAAAGGGAATGCCCTTTGAGGCTCCCGAGACCGACCCCAAGCTGATAAGCTACTCGTATATTACCTCCTTGTTCGACATGGCGGTCGCCGAGCATCCTATCAGCAAATATTACCTTGAAGCCATCGAGAAGCTCGACCTTTATGTCATCGAGAAATTCCGGGTGGCCTTCGGAAACCGCATTATGAAGCAGCTCGGCATTTTTGTGCCGGTTTATGTCGCCTGCGGCGGCACCGAGCTTGAGGCGATAGATTACCTGCTCGCCACCAAGGTGCTGCGGAAATTTGAGAGTCTGAACCTCTCGCTCATCCGGGACGAGTTCAAGGGGCTCATGGCCTTCATGGACAGCCTCTTCGGCAAGGGTGCCATGAAAGAGTGTTTTGATTACCTCGGACGCCTGCATAAAATGTATTGATTGAATCTGAAAGGACAGGGCACGTATTATGGACAGGGGTGTTTTTTTGAGCCGCCGGCGTGGTATCTGCAGCGACACCCTGTCCTTTATTGAGTCGCTCGCCTCGGAGTACGGCGAGCTGCCGGGGGCGCTCGAGATGCTGCGCTCGGCTGAAACGACGATTGAGCTGAAAAAACGCTATGCAATAAAATCCATTGACGAGACATGGGTAAGGGCGATTGAGGAAAGCCTTGACGCGCTTGACCATGTCATCCGAAACCCGTCGCGCTTTATCGAGGAGAGCGAGAGCGTGCTGCCTATCGAGCTCTCGCACAACATCACCAGCCGCTCAATTCAGCACCTGGCGCAGCACACCGACTACATAGACCGGGTTGGGCCCGACGGTAGCATAATTCCCTCAAAGATACTCAACGTCTTTCGCGACGAGACGATACAGACTTACGAGAATAAGTTCATCAACACCCTGATTGTAAAGCTCCACACATTCGTCAGCCGGCGGTATCGAGCCGCGCTCGAATCGGGCCGAGACGAGATGAGTGCCAGACTCGGCTTTACGTCGGATTTTTCGCGTGGCGAGCTGCGCGGCAAATGCAGGTTTGAGATTGAAATATCAGAGCCGCCCAACGATAAGGCTCCCGGCGGCTATTCTTCGGGACTCTGGGCACGGGTCGAACGGCTCTATAGCATTACCTCGGCTTATACAGACTCTGATTTTGCCAGAAACATGGGCAAAAGTTACATCCGCCCGCCGGTGATGCGCACCAACGCGATTCTCAAAAACAAGTACCTGCGCCAGTGCCTCGCGCTCTGGGAATTTATCGAGAGCTATGACAAGACCGGCTATGAAATACTGGTTCAGGAGACCGCCGAGTCGCCTGACGAGGAGCTTATAAATGAGATTTACGCAAATCTGGCGCTCCAGTATCTGATTTTCCGCCAGACCGTGGAAAACAAGCCCGATACCGAAAACGCGCTCGCCATAAGCGAGACCGATTCGGTGCTCTCGCCCCGGATTGTGTCACAGGTAGAGGAGCTTGACGCCGACGAATACAACATATATGACACCGAGTACCGCAGGGTCGTGCCGCTTTTGCGCGACAGGTACCGCAAGCTCTCGGAGCACGAGCGGCAGATACGCGAGGCGCTGCAGATATCACTCATCGCCGATGCGATTATCAAGAAAAAGCGCCGTGAAGAAAAAGCCCGGCTGGCCGAGGAGGCCCGCGTGGCCGAAGAAGCGCGGTTAGCAGAAGAAGCCCGCTTGGCTGAGGAAGCCCGAAAGGCCGAAGAGGCCCGACTGGCCGAGGAAGCCCGTAAGGCTGAAGAAGCGCGATTAGCTGAAGAAGCCCGTAAGGCTGAAGAAGCGCGATTAGCTGAAGAAGCCCGTAA
>JAAYHB010000026.1 GCA_012727435.1 Clostridiales bacterium
GAGCGGCAGGCTTTTTTGGCACCGTCAAAATCTCCGGATGCAGGCCCAACCCCCTGCCTGAGGTATCCGAAATATCGTAGCTGTCGTCGCCCTCGTCGAGCACGCCGGGGTAGAGCCGCGAGACCGAGAGTTTGGCCGGCAGGCGGGTCAGATGAGTGTAGGGATAAACAAAGGCAAAGCGCTCGTCAAAAAGCTTTTCAAGCTCCGCGGGGTCGCAGTTCGGCCTTGACTCCTGTTCGGTCCTGCCGCGGTAACCGGCGGGTGGCAGCGGTACCGGCTGCGGAATATCGTTGTCTGTAAGAATCTTTAACTCATACGGCGCGCCGGCCGGGGGCTCGGTATCAACCGAGAGCAGGAGCCAGTCGAGATAACTTTTTGCCGACAGGACGGCATAGCTGCCGGAATACCGGCGCAAAATGCCGATATCTTCGAGCTTGTTCTCGAGTTTTTTTGAATACCGCGCGGTAAGGTACAGCCGCTCGCGGGCCCGGGTCATGGCGACATACAAGAGGCGCATTTCCTCCTCAACAACGCTTCTCTCGCGCTTCATTTCGGTCGTTCGCATGATCTGGTTGTTGACCCGGGCGAGCCCGGTCGGGTCTTTGAGCCGCGCGGCCGGGCCGACTTCGGGGTCGGGGTGGAAGTCGGCATTTCTGATTTTCGAAAAATTAAACTGCATGGCGCAGCCAACCACAAAGCAGATTTTAAACTCCAACCCCTTTGCGTGGTGGATGGTTATGACGTTGACCGCGTCCTCTCTCGGCTCTGCGGCCTCGGTTTCAAGTTTTGCAGAGGCTTCAATTGCGTTATTGAGATAGTAAATAAAATTATACAGCCCCCGGAAGGACCCCGCCTCGAATTTGCGGGCATACTCATACAGGCGGGTGAGCCGCTCGTGGCTCTCGCTATCGTCGGCCAGCGAGAATACCGAGATGTCCCGCATGACCTGGCGCAGCAGCCGGTCGGCAGGGAGCGAGCGGGAGAGGACCCGGTAAGAGTTGAGTTTCTCAACCGCTCTCTTGCAGAGCTCGGCCAGAGTGCTCTCTCCTCCGGCGGCAAGCTCGAGGGCATCGTAGAGCGAAGAGGATTGCCCGGCCTGCCTGCGGATGCTGATAAGGTCGTCCATCGTAAAGCCGAAGAGCGGTGAGCGCAGGACGGCTGCAAGCGGAATATCCTTTTGCGGGTTGTCTATTACGGTGAGCAGGCTGATAACGAGCGACACGGCGGGGTCGTCGTAATACCCGCTTTCGTTGTCGCTGGCCACCGGAATGCCGAGGGCGCCCAGCGCCTCCGCGACCATAGAGCAGGTCTCTCTCCTGCGGCAGAGAACCGCGATATCGCCGGGCTTTATCGGGGTGCCGTCGGCGTTCTTTCCCTCGCGCAAAAGGCGGGAGATTTCGCCGGCTATGTATCGCATCTCTGGTCGCGCGAGCTGAGAAGAGTCGTCCGGTGTGCCGGACTCGGTACTCTCGATGTTGTCAGTGTCATCGGCAGGCGCCGGGCTGTCGTCCTTGTGTATCAGAATGACGCTGACCGGGGGCGGCGTGTAACCGGCCGGCGGTTTCTTTGAGAAAATCAGGTCATCCTCGGGGACATACCCCAGCGAGGCGCAGGCCGGGAAAATGAGCGAGCAGACAAGGTTTACGAATTTTATTATATTCTCGTCGCACCTGAAGTTGTTTGACATGAATACCGAGAGCCCTCTTGGGTCGGGTCCATATCCCCGGTTTGCGTTCCAGAGCTTAAATTGGGAGCGGTAGCCCGAGAAGAGCGACGGCACGGCCCCCCTGAAGCTGTAAATGCTCTGCTTGATGTCGCCGACCATGAAACGGTGACAAAAGGTCGACAGCGCCCGGAATATCATGTCCTGTATAAGGTCGACGTCCTGGTACTCGTCGATGAGGATTTCGTCAAAGCGGGAAGCGTACTCACGGGCGATATCTGTCGGCTGCCCGTTTTTGTCGACCAGCAGGTCAAGCGTGATCCGTCTGATATCCTCAAAATCACAAATCCCGCGTGAGAGCTTTTCTTCGCGCAGCTCTTTTTCATATTGTGACAAAAAATCATAAAGTGTGCGGCAGATTTCGACGGTTTTTCTGAATGTGTCGGGAATTGCGCTGCCCGGTCGGGAGAAATATTCGGAGGCTATTTTTCTGAGCCTGCCGTTTATTTTGTCGCGCCGGGCCTTGTACCGCTCGCTCTGGGGTGTCTTAGGTCTGGCCGACTTAAGCCTCATCGGAGAGCGCGAGAGGGCTGTCCGGCGGGCGGCGTCGTAATCGCGGGCCCTTATCGCGTCAATCAGTGAGAGTATGTATTCGCGGTCGGCAGTAAAAGCCTCGGAGTAGGGCGCGCACTCTGTTGCGCTGCTGCAAAAATCGGCAAGAGACGAGTCAAGGATCCAGACATAGTATTCGAGCTCCTCGCAGAGCCGGGCTGCCAGGACCTCGCCGGCGCGGGTGTTGAAGAAACCGACACCGGCTTCATTTTCAAGTATGCCGGCGTAAGTGTTCAGGAATCCGACACCCTCGGGGAACATCCGGATATCTTCATACAGTTTGATGAAGAAATCCGAAAGCTGCCGGTCGTCGCGGTTGCCGGTGAAGTGATCTGCGAGCTCGGGAAATCCCCCCCCGGCGGTAAAGCTGCGGTTGACAAGGCTCTCCATGACAGACATCTGGAGCAGGGTCAGCTCGGCTTCATCGGCGATACGGTAGCCCGCCGGGAGATTTGTGCGCTGAAAGTAGGTCTTGACTATATCGTTATAGAAGGCGTCGATTGTGCAGATTTTAGCCGAGCCGAGCAGCATTAGCTGACTTGCCAGTCGGGTGTTGTCGGGTTCGGCCAGAAGGCGCTCTGCGAGGGCTTTTGAGATTCGTTGGCGCAGCTCGGCGGCGGCGGCGCGGGTGAAGGTGACTGCAAGTATCCGCGTTATGTCAAGAGGATTATCTTCTCGGGTGAGGGCGCGGATAATACGCTCGGTCAGCGCCGCGGTTTTGCCCGAGCCGGCGGCAGCCGAGACCAAAAGGTCGCAGCCACGTATATTTATGGCGGCCTCTTGTGCCGCGGTCCATTCAGGAGGCATAATACAATCTCCCTTCCATGCTATTTTTTCTTCCGCCCGGAGGGCTTGGCGCTTCGGCAGACCGCCCCGAACCTGCACAGGTCGCAGGGCGAATCCCCTCGGTGGATTTTCGGGGCGGCCGACGCCCTGCCCGAGCGCATTTCGGCTGTAATGCGGCTGATTGTCTCAGCAATGCTGTCATATAACGAGTAAAACTCGTCAATATCGAGCAGATTATTGCCCTTTATGATGCCTTTCGAGTCCTTTTTCGCGCCGCCGAGAAAGCGTGGGTCAAAGTTGTCGTTCATGGCGGCAAGAATACCATCGTCAGAGCAAAGCGGGCCCGACCGTTTGATTTGCGCCAACGCCATCTTAAGTATTTGCTCCTCGCTCAAATCATCGTCGACCGTGACGAGCGGGAGGTTGGCCGAGAGGTAGAGCGCGCCGGCGGGATATATTTTGCCCCCCGGCGGGCAGCCGAGCGCCCGGCGGAATTCCTGCGAGGGGTTGCGGCAGAGCGCGAAGAGGTAGAGGAGGAGCTGCAACCCGAGGCCTTCTTTGAGGTCGTCGGGGGAATATACCTTCTCTCCGGTTTTGTAATCTACCACCCGGATAAATACATCGTCCCCCCGGCGGAAGAGATCGACCCGGTCGACCACCCCCCGGATTCTCACCCGCTCGCCGTCGGGACCTCTAAACTCGGCCGGCTCGGGGAAAGTGGGGTCGCTGCCGTCGAGCTTCAATTCAAAGAAAGCCGGGGTAAAGAGGCTGTGCCTGAATTCCTCGCGGATATTCGAGATGAGGACCAGCGTTATCCGGCGCAGGCGGAAGAACAGGTATTCGAGCCGGCTCCCGCGCTCTGTATTGTCGGGGATAATCCGCCCGGCATATTCTTCAATAATCTGGTCTGAAAGCGCGGCTATTTCTGCGTCCGTGAGCTCGGTATTTAACTTTCCGCCGCGCAACGCCTCGCGCATGAAGCGCTCCATGACATAGTGGATAAAGCTGCCGGCATTATTATATGAAAATTCAGCCTTCCCGCTCTCGCGCAGGTCGAGCACATAATTGCAAAAATAACCGAAGGGGCAGAGCACATAGCTCTCAAGCCTCGTCTGTGATAATGCGATGTCGCCGAAGAGCTGGGCGGCGCTTGAGGGGCTGATTCTGCACTCTGAGTCGGACAGCGGTGTCTTGAGCGCGGCAAGCCGGGGCGCCATTCCGTCAAGCTTTTCAAGAGAGGCGCGCAGCGCCGCGGCCTCGGGGGAGTCTCCGAGCGATTTTAGGTATTCGACCGCCGTCTCGGGTGTCTGCAGGCGGAATAACAGATCGGTGCTATCATATTCGGTGACCGCAAGGTCGGCGAAGAGCGCCTGCAGGCGGGCTATGACCTGCGAGGGCTGACGGCGGGAGCCTGATGGCGAGGCTTCGGAATAGGTAATCATGAGCAACTCCGAGGCTGCAGTGAGGGTGCGGTATACAAAGAACAGTTCGTCCGAGGCGCGCAGGGCCGGGTCGCCCGAGAGCTGTATTCCCAGCTTTGCAAGCAAAAGCCGGTCGGTTCCGCTGAAAACGCCGCTGTCGCCGACCTCGGCGGGGAACTCCCCCTCGTTCATCCCCAGCGCTATGACAAACCGGGGCGAGTCGACACGCAGGAGCGACGCCGAGCCTATTATGACCTCGTCCTGCCGCGTGGGCAGCGAGCCTATGTCGGTGTTGTCAAACACGAGCTTCAATGCACAGGCAAATTCCTCGCAGTCAAGCTTGATATCGGGCAGCGCCGACGAAATTTTTTCAAGGGCGTTGATGTATATGTCATATAGCCGCAGCGTCTCGCCGGCGCAGCGCAGGTTGCCGGCCGCCCGCTCGCGTTCGGCAAGCTCAAACAGGCGGGTGCGGATGTCGAGGGCTTCGGTGTATTCATAGAGCGCCCGGCACATGCCGCGCAGGTCGTCTGCCGCGTCAAGCGAGGTGAAAAGACTAACAAGCGGGGGGACCAGCCGGTTCTTGACACTGTTGGCGATGCGGAGTATTTCGGCTCCGCGCTCGCTCAGCTCGGTGACGTATCCGTCGGGGTTCATGCTCCAGCGCTCTTCGAGAAAGCTCCGGCCGTTTATATTCCATGTAGTACAGTAATCCTCGAATATGTCGGCCTCACGCTCGTCTATGCCGCAGAGCCCGGTCTTGAGGTATGAGATAACGTCGCTCTGCCGCCAGTTCCGGGTCTTGATCCGGAAGGCCGACAAAATCAGCTTGACCAGCGGCTTTGAGGAGAGATCGGTGCGCTCCGAAAGAAAATAAGGGATGCCGAATTTGTCGAACACCGCGTCGACAATGCCAGCCCATGCCCCGGCGTCGCGCATTATCACCGCAATGTCGCGGCAGCGCATACCCCGGCGCAGTTCTGTGAGTATGGCGGCCGCGGCGGCTTCGGCTTCGGAATATCTATTGCGACAGGAAAATATCCTGATATTCTTTGCCGGGACAGCCTCGGATTCGGGGATTTCCGGGCAGTCCATGCGCCAGAGGTACTTCTCAAGCAGAGCAAGTTCCGGCGAGGAAAAGCGCTTCGGTTCGCCGAGCTTGACAATGTTGCACCTCCCGCGCTCGGCTGCCAGCCGGCAAAGCCGCTTTGCGGTGTCTCGCAGGGTCGCAAAATGAATCTGCCGGCTCTCGGGTCCTTCGCAGCCGATGGTAATCGTGACCGAGTCGGCCTGCCGGAAAATCTGCTTGATTATGGCATACTCCTGCGCTGTATAGCTGGTAAAGGAATCTATGTAGACATGTTTGCCCGAGAAGAAGTCGTGCTCATTGAGCAGCTCGGCTGCCTTGGTCAGATCGTCAGAGGCGTCGTCATAGCTTTGAGTTACAAGGTTTTGATATGAAGCCACTATCAGCGAGATGTCGAGCAGTCGGGCGCGCAGGGCGCTGGCCTCGGGCAGCTTTTTTGCCGCAACCTCAAGTTCAGCCGGGCTTACCGCCGCGGCCTTAAGCTCGCCGGCTGCCGAGAGCATAAGCGGGGCGAGCCGGGCAGCGTCGGCGGGGCTTGATGCCGGCCGGCCGTATTCTTCAAGTATGGGGGCGAGCTCACGCAGGTTATTCCACATGAGCAGCGACTTCATGCCGGTGTCGATGTAATTATAGGAAAGCCCGCCGTATTCCCTGAAAATCTTGTTGGCGAGCCGGGTGAAGTTGAGGACTTCAAAGCAGAGCTGTGCCGAGGGAGGCAGGATTTTGGTGTACCTGCGCTCGGCGACATAGGTCTGCTGCTCGGGAACAATCAGATAAGCCTCCCGACCGGCAGCGACGTCGGCTGTTATTTGTTCTTCTATGTAAGCCGATTTCCCGCTTCCGGACACGCCGAAAACCAGGTTTATCATGCGCCTGTCCTTTCTGTTCGGATCTTTTTTGATGGCAGTTACCGGTCAGACTTTTTCGGTACCGCCGGCTGTGCCTGGCTTGCTTTTTTCGATCAGCTCAAGGTTTCGCAGTATTGTCTCCCTGCCGCGCCAGGAATATGCCCGTTTTGAGAACTCCTCGTCGCTCATAGATAAAACAAGCTCTCTTGTCAGGCGCGGGGTGAGCGCGCGCAGAAAGTACGGGATACTTGTATAAATACTCCCGCGGGAGCGCGCGGCGCCGGTATGAGGGCAGACTTCCTGACAGATGTCGCATCCCCAGGCAAAGCCGTATTTGGCTATCATGTTCCTTTCATCCTCGCTCAGCTCGCCCTTCTTTTGCGTGACGGCTGACAGGCAGCCGCCGGAGAGACCATATGGGCAGGCGGCGGCGCAGAGGTTGCAGTTCTCGCAGAGGGCGGAATTTCGTACGTCAGGTATAACAGCATCCTCGCCGACTGCCGTGTCGGGGTCGGCAATAATCTCGCCGAGAAAAACATACGAGGAATACGGCCCGGTTATAAGCAGCCCGTGCCGCCCTACACAGCCCAGTCCGGCGGCAGCCGCGGCGGCGCGCTCGTCGATGGGGGAGTGGTCGGTAAAGCCGGCAAACCTATGCCCCGGAAATTTTTCCCGAAGGCGCGGTAGGATGTCGTCAAAGAGACCGGTGAAAAACCTGTGGTAATCCTCGGGCACGGCATATGCCGAGATATTTGGCTTGGCTCCGGTGGGGGCAAGGTAGGGGACCGCAAAAACAAACACCCTGCCGCCCGGCCCGATGCCGTGTTTCTCCAAAAGATACGGGCGGATAACCCGGCAGGATGACAGCGGCAGCGAGCCGCAGAGCGTGATATTATGCTCAGAGAGGATTTCGCGGATATAACCGAGCATTGTCGAGCCTCCCTTGGCCGTCATCGGCCTTCTGTTTAGTATATTATAACAGAAAAACGGCCCTAAAACAACAAATCCGGCGGCAAAATCCCGGCGGAACCTGCCCGGCCGGGCCGGTGCTTGGTTCTGTAGTTTCTGTAAATGCTAATTTCTAATTTTTTCAAAGCATTTCAGTGACTTTTTATTGACCCGTCATATAATCGTCACATTAGGTTTCTATAATTTAAGCGAAACAGAAAACGGAGGATGATTATGAACAACAACGAGCTTGACAATACAAGGCAGGACAGCTCGGATAATAAAAAAGAGGCGCAGACTCCGGGGCAGGGCACAGACCCAAAGGCGCCCGAAAACCAGCAAAGAGTTTTTTCTGTAGGAGGTGACGGTATGAATAACAAGGATGATTTTACGCCGTCCTACTATATCGGCAACGAATATTCGTACAGGATAGAAGACAAACCCGGCAGCCGGGGGATGTACGCCGAACCCCCGAGAGGGCAGCGAAAGAGACGGGGTAGCCGGTCGTGGGTGATTGCACTGGCGATTGTAGCCTTGATGATCATGTCGGCGCTTGCCGGCTTTGGCGGCACCCTGATTGCCAATGAATATTTTTCAGGTGACAGGTATGCAGCCGAGACTACCGCAGCCGGCGAAGCCGAGGACACGCAGGCCGTTACCTCAAACGATTCGACAGTGCTGATAATCAAAAACAACGGCTCAAAGCAGGTCGAAACAGTCACCGGAAGTGTCGGTGACGATAATCTGAGCCTGCCCGATGTAGTTGAGCTCGTCAAGGACTCGGTGGTTGAAATCGCTACTGAAATAAGTAACTATGTCGGCAGGCGCGTTATCAGCGGCGCGGGCTCGGGCGTTATAATCGGCGTATCCAATGACAAGAAGACTGCTTATATTGTGACAAACAACCATGTCATATCGGGTGCAGACACCATAATGGTAAGACTCACCAATGGCAACGAGTATGAGGCCGTGCTCTGCGGTGCCGACTCTATTACCGACATTGCCGTGCTGACAATCACGCCCGACGAGGATGTGACGGTGGCACAGCTCGGCTCGAGCGCTTCCCTTAGAATCGGGGAGACGGTTATCGCCATCGGAAACCCGCTCGGCGAACTCGGCGGCACGGTGACCGAAGGTATTATAAGCGGACTGGCGCGCGAGGTCGCAATTGACGGAATTCCCATGACCCTGCTGCAGACCAGCGCCCCTGTCAACCCCGGCAACTCGGGAGGCGGGCTCTTCAACATGAGGGGCGAGCTTATCGGGATAGTCAATGCAAAGTCCTCTGGGGCCAACATCGATAATATCGGATTTGCTATTCCGATTGACACGGCGTACGAAATCGCCGTTGAACTGATTGAGTACGGATATGTTACCGGCCGGGTCGAAGCAGGGCTCAAGCTGGTAGAGATAAACGACACGTTAACTGCATTTGATTACGGTGTCAGTACCTTCGGCGTTTATGTTGAGGAGTCAAAATACACAAATGACATAAAGCGCGGCGACCGGATTGTTTCTGTCAACAGTATCGAGGTATCGACCATAGCTGAAATACGGAATATCCTCAGCGGCTGCTCGGTAGGCGAGACGATAACAATCAGGGTTTCAAGACAGGGTCGGCAGATTGACGTCAAGCTCACGCTCCGCGAATATATTCCCACAGAAGCACAGAAAGATTCAAATTCACAGTAAAATAAGCCGCCGGAGTACATGCTGCTCCGGCGGCATAAAAGCAAGGAGGGAAATCCGGGTCGGGCAGTGCGGATAATTGCATGTTGAAAAATGTTTTTGAGTGAGATATAATATAACTGACCCTAACAGAAAGGGGGAGACGGCATGTACAACATTCTTGTGGTCGACGACGAGGCGAGAATCCGCACGATTATAAGGAAATACGCCGAATTTGAGGGCCATACCGTCGACGAGGCTACCGACGGAATGGACGCCATCAACAAATGCAGGCGCACGAAATACGACATTATAATCATGGATATCATGATGCCCGAGCTTGACGGCTTTTCGGCCTGCCGCGAAATCCGAAAGACATCGGACACCCCGATAATCATGCTTTCGGCGCGGGGCGAAGAATACGATAAAATCAACGGTTTTGAGCTTGGAATCGACGATTATGTGGTCAAGCCCTTCTCCCCGAAGGAGCTGATGCTGAGAATCAATGCGGTCATGAGGCGCACGCGGGGAGAACAAAACCGTCAGGGTGAGCGCAAAAACGAGGTTATCGAGCTTGACGGCGGCGGGCTCAAGGCAGACCTCACCGCACGGCTGGTATATGTCGACGGCAAGCGGGTGGATATGTCGCCCAAGGAATATGACCTGTTTTTCTATATGCTGAAAAACCGCAATATCGCGCTCTCGCGCGAAAAGCTGATAAACGAGGTCTGGGGCTATGACTTCTACGGCGACGCCCGTACGCTCGACACTCATATAAAGCTGCTCCGAAAAAGCCTCGGAAGATATGCAAAATACATTGTGACGCTCAGGGGAGTAGGCTATAGATTCGAAGAAAACTGACCGTCCCGGGAGGCGTTTGAGTTGAAGAAAACCGAAAGAGCGCAGCGGCCGCGCGATATAAGTCTCAGGTGGGAGCTGTTTTTGTACCTCGCACTTTTTATCGTGTTTGTGCTCGCGGTGGTCTGGCTCTTTCAGGTCAAGCTGCTTGACAGGTTTTATGAGAGCATCAAGCGCCGGGAGCTCATCCGGACGGCAGATACGATTGAGGAGCATATCGGGAAAAGTTCTCTCTACACAGTAGCATATCAGAATGCGGTGGACTACGGCATTTGTGTCATGGTGCTCCGTATAGAAGGTATAAACGCCATCAAGCTGGTTGCTGTGGATGTTACGGGAGACAGCGTACTCTCCAATATGACCGATAAATATGTAACCGAGCTCTATAACAAGTCAAAGGAACAGGGCGGCGAGTACATCGATAAGCGAACCAAAGGCGAGCTGGCAGACGCCGGACTGTACTACCCCCGTTTCTTTTTCCACCCCCAAAGAGACTACTACACCGACAGTGATGCCAAAATCGTGAGTACAATATTAATAAGGCTTGTACAAGGCACCGGTGACGAAGAGTACGCGATCCTGCTCAACGTCGAGATGACCCCGATGGGCGCCGTGGTCAGCACGATGTCGATGCAGTACCTCTGGATAGCCGTGGCGCTGATTGTGGGGTCGCTTTTTCTGGCGCTGATTATATCCCGGACAATATCAAGGCCTATCGAGCGGATGAACAGCGCAGCAAAGCGACTGGCGTCTGGCAATTACGACGTCAACTTTTCGGGCGAGGGCTTCCGCGAAATCCGCGAGCTTGCCGACACCCTGAACTACGCCGCGCGCGAGCTCTCAAAAAACGACAGGCTGCAGAAAGAACTGATTGCAAACATCTCTCATGACCTGCGCACGCCGCTGACCATGATTACAGGTTACGGCGAGCTGATACGCGACATACCCGGAGAGAACACCCCCGAGAACATTCAGGCCATAATTGACGAGGCAGAAAGGCTCAACCAGCTTGTCAACGACCTGCTTGACTTATCCAGGCTTCAGGCCGGCGCCGGACAACTCAAAATCTCGCGCTTTAACCTGACAGATACCGTCAGGGATACCATGCAGAGGTATGAAAAGCTCGTGCAGGCGACAGGTTACAGGATAAACTTCTGGTCTGACCGCGAGGTTTATGTCGAGGCCGACCGCAATATGATTCTGCAGGTCTTATATAATCTCATTAACAATGCGATAAACTACTCGGGCGAGGAAAAGCTGGTGCGGGTGGTGCAGAGCGTGGGAGAGAAGGTTGTCAGGATATCTGTGATAGATACCGGCGAGGGGATACCCCCCGAGCATCTGCCGTATATCTGGGACAGATACTACAAGGTAGATAAGGTTCACCGCCGGGCTGCCGTCGGAACCGGCATCGGCCTGTCGATTGTTAAAAACGTGCTGGAACTTCACAGGGCGCGATACGGTGTCGACAGCACGCCGGGGAAGGGGAGTACCTTCTGGTTTGAGCTGCCTACGGTGCCGCCCGACGAAGTTGAAGCGAACACTGAAAACCAAAACTGAAATATCAAAGCCCGGTCTGCCGGAATTCCGGCCCGGTTTCGGAAAGGAAATAACCCGCTCATGGCAAATAAAGCAAAGATAAAAAAAGCAATCTGGACAACTCTCATATGTCTTTTTTCAACGGCATTCATAGTCAGCGCCGTTATGCTGATAAATACCTTTTTGGCATATCAGAAGGCCGCAGACCTTTACGGAAAGGTGCGTGACGAATTTAACAGGGCGATAGAGAAGACCACCGGCAACGCCGCCGAGACCACTGCAAAGGTTATCTGGTCGAGGGGCGAAGAGACTACCACCTCGCCTGCGCCTGATGGTACGACTATTCCGAATGACTCAACAACCCCGAATACAGGCGAGGCAACAACCCCGCCGACCGGCGGCGATACCACTACCGAGCCTCAGGCAACTACGGGGCCCGAGCCGGTGTACAGCGAAAAATTCCTCAACGCCTGCGAGTTCATCAGGTCGCTTCAGAAGATAAACGACGACGTCATCGGGTATATAGACATTCGCTTTGAAGATAATAATAAGTCAAAGCAGATAAGCTACCCGCTGCTTCAGGGTGAGGACAACGAGTATTATGTCACGCACGCCTATGACGGCAGCGAGCTGAAATCCGCCTCGATTTTCCTTGACTACAGGTGCGACAAGAGCCTTGCAAACAACCGTGTGTCGCTGATCTTCGGACACAACATGAACGACGGCTCAATGTTTCACAAGCTGACCTACTTCAAGCAGCGAAAGTATTTCGATAATGTAGATATCGTTATCTACACGCTTGACGGTATATATACATACAAGGTTTTCTCTGTCCACAACACCAAGGCCAATGACGGCTACAGCACGATTTATTTCGGCTCAAGCGACGAGTATCTTGCCTTTATCAAAAAGATGCAGAGCCAGTCGATGCTCATGAGCGGTATCGAGCTTTATGCCACCGACAAGATAATCACCCTGTCAACCTGCCTCAATACCTACAAGGACGCAAGGCTGGCGGTTCACGCGGTTCTGGTGAGCATAGAGAATTAAAACACCCGGCAGCCCGGGGCTGCTGCAATTTACGGCAGCCGGATGCGATAAAACAAAGGAGTTTCAATGACAAAGCAGATATCGGTCATAATACCGATGTACAATGAAAGACCCATCATCGAGAACACCGCCCGAACGCTCTGTCAATACATGTCCGGTCGTTTTGAGGACGGGACTTGGGAGGTTATCTTCTCGGACGACGGCAGCAGCGACGGCAGCGGCGAGGCTGTCAGAGCGCTGAATCTGCCGGGCGTGCAGGTGGTGGGATACGAAAAGAACCGCGGGAAGGGCTGTGCCGTTCGCACCGCCATGCTGGCCGCCGAGGGCGACATCAGGATGTTCACCGACGCCGATCTTGCATACGGCACCGAGGTAATAGGCCGCTTTACAGATGCTCTGAAAAACAATCCCGACGCCGATATACTAATAGGTTCCCGGAACCTGAGCGCCGACGGCTACGAGGGGTATACCTTTATACGCCGGCTGGCGTCAAAGGTTTACCTGAGGCTGCTCTGTATCGTCGGGGGGTTCAGGCTGACAGATTCTCAGTGCGGCTGCAAGGCCTTCCGGCGCGAGGCGGTACAGGAAATTTTCAGCCGCTGCAGGGTCGACGGCTGGGCGTTTGACTTTGAGGTGATTCTGCGCGCCGGGAAGTATGGCTTTAAAATATCCGAAATTCCGGTCAAGGTGATGTGTCACCGCGAATCTAAAATCAGCCTGCTTCGCGATGCAGTCAAAATGCTCTTTGACCTGTGGCGCATGAAAAAGGAAATCAAGCGGGAGAAGGATTGAAAATTGCGGGGGCGAGGCCCCAAACTCCCGCTTTGACCCTTTTTGAAAAAGGGTCAAAGAACCCTAAACTTTATAACCAAATCGCTAATAGAGCAGCGCGGGCCCCGCATCCCGCGCTGTACTTTTATTCATCATTATTTTCTTTGTTATGATTGTTAAGCTGCATCATCAGCTTTTTGCTGAACTCCTCGGCGGTGTTGTACCCCATTTTCTTCAGGCGGTTGTTCATCGCCGCGATTTCAAGGATAATGGCAAGGTTGCGCCCCGGCTTTACCGGTATGGTAATGCAGGGGAGCTCAATGCCGAGTATGTTTATCTTCTGTTCGTCCAGTCCGAGCCGGTCGTACAGCTTGCCCTGAACCCAGTGCTCAAGGTTGATGACAAGGTCGATTTTTTCGGTATTGTTGACCGCCCCCATGCCGAAAAGCCGGCGCACGTCGACAATGCCGATTCCGCGCAACTCGACATAGTGCCTGATTATCTCGGGCGCGCTGCCGACCAGGGTCTTGGCCGATACGCGCTTGATTTCAACCGCGTCGTCGGCGATAAGCCTGTGGCCGCGCTTGACCAGCTCAATTGCGGTCTCGCTTTTGCCGACCCCGCTGTCGCCGAGCAACAGCAGGCCTTCGCCGTAAACCTCGACCAGTACCCCGTGCCGGGTGATGCGGGGGGCTAAGTGCAGGTTGAGCGAGGCGATGAGCGCTGCCATGAGCGGGCTTGTCTTTTCCTTCGAGTGCAGAAGCGGCACCCCGTTTTCTTTCGCGCAGGTGATAAACTCCCCAAAAATATCAAGACCCGAGGCAACAATTACTGCCGCGACTTTGGTCTTCATGAAGTTGCTGATCGCCGTCGCGCGGGCCTGCGGGGTCATGTCCGACAGGAAATGGTATTCGGCCCTGCCGACTATCTGTATGCGGCTGGGCTCAAAAAGCTTGAAAAAGCCTGCAAGCGCCAGCCCCGGCCGGTTGACCTCGGGGTTGGTTATTGCTATGTTCCGGTCGGGAACGTATATTTCCTCAAACCCGAATTCCTCGATAAGCTGGCGTAAAGGTATTGAATATCCCGAATTCATAAATCTTGTCCTTCCCCTGACTTATCTCACCCCCGCTACCGGCCGGCGCGCGGCTTTGGGCGGAGGCTTTTTTACCTTCAAAAAGCAGAGATACTCAGAATGCCCTCTCATACCCGGTCTCGGTATATCGGCACGAATTATTTTAACATAAAACGAATTATTTTGAAATACTAAAAAAGAATATTTTCGCAAATCGCGCCTGGAGCGGGCCTATTCATAAAAAATTCACAATAATATGTTAAAATACAATGTCACTGAGTAATTATATCCTAGAGCGGTACAAATACCGCCGGGGCGGCATGGGGGTAATTATGAAAAAAATCGGGCTGCGCGTCTGCGCGATTCTTTGTACAATATTTTTTCTTGCCGGACTTTTCGGCTGCTCGGCCTCACGGCCGATTAAGGGCACCGAAGAGGAGCTGGCCGTTGTCGGCAAGGTCGCCGGTTTTGATGTGCTCTATGAGGAGCTTCGCTTTGTGACTGTAAACTATAAAAACTATCTCAAAGAAAAATACGGCGAAGACATCTGGGACAGCGCGGAAAGCGCTGAGAAATACCGCGCCGAGCTAGAGGAGCTGGTCTACCGGAACCTTACCGCCAATTATGCCGTGCTCTCGCTCTGCGCCGAGGTGGGAATCAGCATTGAAGAAAAGGAAATCCAGAAGGCGGTGCAGGAGCAGCTCGACGAACTTGTTGATGAGCTTGGCAGCCGGAAGGCATACAAGGAGTATCTGTCTGAAAATTGTTTAACCGACCACTTTGTGCGCTTCACGCTTGGCGTTGACATCTGCTACAGCGAACTTTACTATGTTTATGTCTACGACCTCGGTCTTATCGAGTACGACGAAGATAAACTGTATGATTTCATCATGGACGGCAACTTCGTGCGCACACTCCATGTCTATATACAGAACGACTCCGGAGATGACATTGAAGAGAACCGCAAAAAGGCAAATCAGGTACGCGAGCAGTTGCTTGCCGGGGCAGATATCAAATCAATTATCGGCAGCTCGGTTAACGAGGACTTCTATCTGACTACCACAAACGGTTATTACTTCACCCGGGGCGAGATGATTAAGACCTACGAGGAAGCGGCCTTCTCGCTTGAAATCGGGGGTGTGAGTGAGGTAATTGAAACCGCAACAGGTTTTTATGTAATCCAGAGATTTGAACTCGACCCGCAGTATGTGCTGACCAATCTTGCCCAGCTCGTGAAGAATTACCAGTACGCAAAGCTAAACGCCTATGTTGACGAGCGTCAGGGCGAGCTTGAGTTCGTGCCCAACGAATACGGCAGGAGCATTGACCTGACGGCAATCGAGTGACAAGGGCGGCAGCCGACATGTATGTATCAGTTTTCAGTCGCAAAAAGCATCAGGGGGCCTGAAATGAACCGCAGGTTACGCAGGAAGCTGCGCATCGGCGCGCATTTAAGTGTCGAGAAAAGCGCAAGGGTCGGCAAAATTGCACTGATAGTGCTCTCGGGGCTTATACTGCTCATAGTGCTTACCGTTATATGGGGAAATTCGCTGAGAAAAAAGGCCGAGGAGTCAAAAAACGGGGATAACACCGAGCCTATTGGTGAGACAGACTCAATCGGCATGACCGACGCCGACGGGGACCGGCAAAACCTTCCGCTACCGGCTTTCGACCCTGCCAAGGTTCCGGTAATCAACGGTGAGTATATAATCCTGTCGAGCAGCCGGACTATTGACTGGGGCGAGCGCGCCTCCGAGCTGAAAATGAAGGGTACTTCGGCAGTGTCGCTGATACTTTATTACACCGAGGGTGGCCGGGGAGTCCTCAATTTTTCGTCCAAGACCGCTCAAGCGTTAAGCGAGCAGGCGGCAAACAACAGCAAGGCCAATCTTTTTGAGGTTACCGGAGAGCTCGACATAGCCGGAATATATACCAGCGGCTGCTTTTATATCAACTACACTTCAATGTCGACTCCCGCGCTTATCAGTATCTACCGCTCATATGAGGCGGCACTGGTCGCCGAGGCGGCTCATGCCGGGTTTTCGGATATATTGCTTTTCGGATTCAACACAGACGAAGCTGCCGCCAAGGAGGCGGCGAGGTTTATCGGGGCGGTCCGCGAGCTTGAGAAAAATTCTCTCATAGGGATTGCCATCCCCGCTGCGGCGGTAAAAAGCCCCGAGGCCGAACCGATTTTTGCCGGCTTTGCCGCGGTCGCAGAATTTCTGGCCCTTGATCTCAGCAAGGTAAAAAACCAAGAAAGCCTTATGACCGAGCTCGAGGGGGCATCGGGTTATATAAAAAAATACAATCTTCGGCTTGTTCTGCCCGAGAGCCTTGCCGATTCGGTCGGAGCCCTGGCAGAGGCCGGCTATAAAAACTGGCAGCTTGTGCCCTGAAACGCAGCAGAGAAGGGCGGTCGGCACCACTGATTATCTTGTTCTGAGAGGGAACTTGTGATGACAGAAATTCTGAAGGCGATACTGTACGGAATTGTCGAAGGTGTCACCGAATGGCTGCCGATAAGCTCCACCGGACACCTGATACTTCTCAATGAATTTCTCGGGCTGAATGTCGGCGCAGAACTCGGCCCCGATTTTGCCGGCGAGTTCTGGGAGATGTTCGAGGTGGTGATACAGCTCGGCGCAATTCTGGCGGTCGTTGTGATGTTTTTCACAAGGCTCAACCCCTTCACACCCAAAAAGAACGAACCCGAGAAAAAGGAAACCTGGGCCATCTGGTTTAAGGTGGTTGTCGCCAGCATTCCGGCTGCCATAGTCGGGCTGGTGCTTGATAAGGTTATTGAGAGACTCACCGGGCGCGACATTGAGGGCTGGCTGTACAACGCCTGGGTGGTTTCGGCGGCGCTTGTCGTGTACGGGGTGCTTTTTATCATTATCGAAAAAGCGCGCCGCAGCAGCGAGCCGATAATCACCGGAACTCAGGATATAACATATAAAAATGCTTTTATTATCGGTGTATTCCAGATGCTCGCTATAATTCCCGGCACCTCGCGCTCGGGCTCGACGATTCTCGGGGCGATGCTCCTCGGGATGTCGCGCAGCGCCGCGGCCGAGTTTTCATTCTTCATGGCAATCCCCGCCATGGCCGGGGCGAGTCTTATCAAAATGTACGGGTTTTTTGATTATGTCGCCGAGAGCGGTGTCGGGGTGCCTGCCGCGGCGTGGGGAGTGCTGCTTGCGGCCTGTGTTACCGCCTTCTTGGTATCTATGGTGGCTATTAGGTTTCTCATGGACTTTGTCAGGCGGCACACCTTCACGCCTTTCGGAATCTACCGCATAGCGCTCGGCGCGCTGGTGCTTCTGTACTTTATTTTAATCTGACGTGACATGGAAAAGCTGAGAATACCGTACCCCGTGATAGTCGAGGGGAAATACGACAAGCAGCGCCTGAAGTCGGTGATAGAGGCGCAGATAATCACGACAGACGGCTTCGGGTTGTTCAAAAAGTCCGAGCGGGCAGCGCTCATCCGCGCGCTGGCTAAAAAGAGCCGTATAATCGTTTTGACAGACAGCGACGGGGCGGGGAGGGTCATCCGCTCGCATATTTCGGGTCTTGTGCCGAAGGACAGGCTAATACAGCTATATATCCCTAAAATCCCCGGCAGGGAACGCCGCAAGCCGGCACCCTCCGCCGAGGGGACGCTTGGCGTCGAGGGGATGGAGACCGGGATATTGCACAAGTTGTTTTTACCCTATGCCGGCTCCGGGGCGGCTGACATGATGGCACAAAACCCGCTTTCAAAGACCGATTTTTATATCGACGGACTCTCGGGCGGGCCTGAAAGTAAAAAGAAGCGTGACGCGCTGGCCGGAAAGCTCGGGCTGCCGACCGGGATGTCGGCCAATGCCCTCCTTGAAGCGGTGAGGCTGCTTTGCCCGTATGAAAAGTACCTTGAGCTTGTCGGGCGGAGGAAGGAAGAATAAAGGTCTTTTTGTTTTTATGCAAGTAAAAAACAAAAAAACCTCTTACATTTTTCAGATTTATATGATATAATAAACTGCGGCATAAAGATCAAGCCGCGTTTTGTTAATTTATGTTGATAAGGCAGGAACGTTCGGTGTTCAAGAAAAAAAGCTTTTTCTTGAAAAAATCAGCGAATCGGTAGCTTCGGTGCTTCCGGTTACGCTGATTATAATATTGATTTGCTTTACGCTTATACCGGTCAGCACGGACATTATGCTGTCCTTTTTGCTCGGCGCACTGCTGCTGATAGTTGGAATAGGGCTCTTTACGCTTGGCGTGGATAACGCCATGCTGCCTGTCGGCACCGCCATCGGCACCTGGATGACCAAAAGCAAAAACCTGTGGCTTATCTTGCCGCTTTCCTTTTTTCTCGGCGCGGCAATCACAATTGCCGAGCCCGACCTGCAGGTGCTGGCCGACATCACGCCGCATATACATAAGACGGTACTGCTTGTCACTGTCGCGGTCGGGGTGGGTTTCTTCCTGATGGTTTCGATGCTCCGAACTTATCTCGGCATTAAGCTCAAGTGGCTGCTGGCCGGTTTCTATGTTGTGGTATTTATACTTGCTGCATTTGCTGATAAAAATTTCCTCTCGGTGGCTTTTGACTCGGGCGGAGTTACGACAGGGCCGATAACCGTGCCCTTTATTATGGCGCTCGGGGTTGGTGCGGCTATGCTCAGAAGTGATAAAAACGCAGCCGCCGACAGTTTCGGGCTAATCGGACTATGCTCTGTCGGCCCGATAATTGCCGTTTTGGCTTTGAGCTTTATTTTCAAGGGCGATGCAACAACCGCCGAGAATATTGTCGCCTCGTATTCGGATACAATTGAAATCAGCGTGTCCTACCTTAAGGCGTTCCCGGTATATATGCTTGAGGTGGCCTTGGCACTTTCTCCGATATTTATTTTCTTCCTGATATTTCAGCTCGCGGTGCAAAGACCGAAGCCCGCACAGTTTTTCAGGGTCCTGACCGGTGTAATCTTTACATTTGTCGGCCTTGTGCTCTTTCTCACAGGGGTTAATGTCGGTTTCTCGCCGCTCGGGACAATCCTCGGAGAAGAATTGGCAGGCGAGAGGCTTAAGTTTCTGCTCATCCCGCTGGCTATGGTGATGGGATGGGTTACCGTCACGGCGGAGCCCGCGGTGTAGGTGCTCAACCGGCAGGTTGAAGAAATTACCGGCGGCGAAATTTCGGCTAAGGCAATGGGGGTAAGTTTGTCTGTGGGTCTTGCCTGCGCAATGGGGATAGCCATGCTTCGCGTGCTCACCGGACTGTCAATTTTCTGGTTTCTGGTTCCGGGTTATGCCATATCCCTGATACTCATGCTGTATGTGCCCGACATATTTGCTTCAATTGCATTTGACTCGGGCGGTGTTGCCTCAGGGCCCATGACCGCGACATTCATGCTCCCGTTTGCGATAGGTGCCGCAAAGGCTGCCGGGGGAAATGTGGCAACAGACGCTTTCGGGCTGGTTGCGATGGTCGCCATGATGCCCCTTATAACCATACAGATAATGGGCGTTATATACAAGATAAAGCTGAAGGTTGCAAAAGAGCAGGTTGTCGTGTACGGCGATACCGAGGTTATCGACCTTTGGGAGGTGTAGTTTCATGGAACTTTATTTACTCTTGATTGTCACCGACCGGAAGCTGGCGCCGAACTTCAGGTCAATGATGAAGAAAAACGGTATCGCCAGAATCTTCTCGCTCAACGCAAGCGGTACCGCCTCAAAGGACCTGCTAAGCATACTGGGGCTTGAGGCCTCGGATAAGACTCTTCTGCTTGCCGCGGCCAATAGGGCAAAGGCGACAAAGGTTTTCAAGGATGCAAAGCAAAAGCTCTATATCGATATACCGGGGACCGGAATAATTGCGGCAATTCCAATACGCAGTATCGGAGGAACAAAAACATTGGACTACATGACAAATGACAAGAACATAAGCAAAACCCTGCCGAAATACAAATTCGACAAGGAAATGATATTCGTCATTCTGAACAGCGGCTATTCGGACGAAGTCATGGATGCCGCGCGGGCCGCCGGCGCCGGTGGCGGGACGGTCCTCGAAGCCAAGGGTACCGGAGCCAAATTTGCCGAGAAATTTCTGGGGATGACGATAGCCGAGGATAAGCAGGTATTGCTTATCGCCACAAGGATTGAGAAGCGCGACGCCATTATGAGCGCGATCATGGAGAAATGCGGGCCGGGCACAAAGCCCGGGGCGGTGGCCTTCTCGGTGCCGGTTGCCCAGATAGCGGGAGTGAGACTTGACAACGAGTCGGAGAACTCCAATTGATTTTCGCGCCCAAATAAAATAGTGCAGAGTGCGCTGATTGGGCGCACCCTGCAACGACCCGGCGTGTTTTTTCGCTTCCACCCGCCGCATCTGCTAATGTCTGTTGTATAATCACTAAATATCACATAAATCTGTTGAGGATATACCCGGAACCGCGCCGCGCAATGATAAGCTTTCTGCCGCCGATTCTGGCGGCTTTTTTGTTTATCGCGGTGATATGTACCGGAACGCTGCACGGGCCAAGTCCCTTGTTGTCTTTACAGATATCCTCAATCAATGCGGCGCCGGGATAGCGGCGGATTACCGACATGAGTATCCCGTATTCCCGCGGTGTCAACTCAAGCGGGCAGCCGAGCAAAAAAAGCCTTCCGTTTTGGTTTTGTGAGAGCCAAAACATACTGAATCCGGCATCCTGAGAAGCATATGAGTCTTTCAGGTTGGCTGATTGATTCGTAGACAGCGGCATGTTTCGAAATTTACCACTGCGGAGCTCACTGTTGTGTCCCCGAAGCGGCAGAATATACACCTCCGGCAAGTTTTGTTATTATGTTAACACAATTTCAGGAAAATTTCAAGTCTTTGCTGAAAATCATATAAACCCAGAGCAAAGTCCCCCGGCTACCGGGTGCGGTTTTTTTACGCACTTTCATCTCATAGTCCGGGCTATTGGCAGCGTGTATGTATTTTTTACCGGGCTGCAAATTACAGTGTTGACAAATCAGGAATAATAGGGTAATATGTAGATGATACAAACTATCAGGGTGGCAGGGCATTGTCACATAAAAAGGAGGTATATTATGAAAGGAAATCCGAAACTTATTGAGACCCTGAATGCTTTGCTGGCAGACGAGCTGACTGCTATACAATCAGTACATCGTACACGCCGAGATGTGCGAGGACTGGGGTTACGGCAAGCTGCATGACGGCTTTGAGAAGCGGTCGATTCAGGAAATGAAGCATGCCGAAAAGCTTATCGGCAGGATCCTGTTCCTCGGCGGCAGGCCGATTGTCAGTGAACTCAACAAGATCAATATCGGAGAAAACGTCCCCAAGCAGGTGGAAAACGACCGTGCGGCAGAAGAAGGGGCAATCAAGGCTTATAATGAAGCAATAGCACTTGCCGCCGAGGTGGGCGACAACGCGACAAGAGACATGCTTGTTCAGATACTTAACGACGAAGATCGCCATTTGGATGAGCTTGAGGAACTTTTGGATCAGATAGAGCAGATGACTCTGCCGATATTCCTGACAACTCAGGTTGATGAGTAATCTGCGATAAGGGTATCTGGGAGGAACTTTTTTAAATGAAGTCCTCCCGATTTTTTCGATTTTCAGGATATGAAAGAAACACTATTTCAACAAACCATAATAAAAAATGTAAGAACTAAGCTTTGCTATTGCTTTTCACTATCATATATGTTATCATATATCAGACAATAAAACACGGTTCGGCGCTATTGGCGCAGCCGGGCCCGGCACCCGAGGCCGGAGTCCGGAGATAAGGAAAGCGCGGTGAAAATCCGCCGCAACAGCCATTGCCGTATATGGGAGCCCTGCTCCCGCAAGCCGGAATACTTATCGTTCCGTGTGGTGTGATGTCGCTCTTGGGCGGGTGTCAGGAAACCGGCATATGCCGGCCGGACGGAAGAGCGGCGCACAAATCAGTGTACGGCCGCCGCCGTGCGCTCGAGGTTGCGCGCCCCTCCGTCCCAGACGGAGGGGCGCAATCACTTTTTGGATATTTAGGAGTGACATGAATGAAAAAGAACCATGTTTTCTGTTCATTGGCAGCAGTGTTATGCCTGTTTCTCCTGCTGGGTATGGTCGCCTGCGGTAAAAAGGAGACGCCCTCAGACCTCTGGGAAAATGCAATCTATACCGAGGACACGACTCTTGGCAGCGGGGCTGTCACAATAGTGCTGCGGGTTGAGGCCGGTGAAAAATCAATTGACCTGGCTATCAAGACCGACAAGACAACCCTGGCGGACGCGCTTGCCGAACACAACCTTGTCGGGGGCGAGCAGAGCACCTACGGGCTTATGATCAAGTATGTCAACGGTATTCGGGCCGATTTCGACCTTGACGGCGCGTACTGGGCGCTATATAAAAACGGCGAATATGCGACGACCGGCGCCGACAGCACCGTGATCGCGGATGGCGAGCAATATGCGCTGGTTTACGAAAAAGGGTAATACAAAAGTCTCCCGAGATCAGGCCACACCCGACCGCGCGGCCGGAAGCCCGGGAAGCGTGCAGCGCTATTCGCACAGGCTGCGCGACATGGCGGTTTTTTCAATGGCCGGGGCGATGATGTTCTGCTCTGATCTGGTGATGGACGCCCTGCCGAACATTCACTTAATCGGAATGTTTACAATCCTGCTGACCCTGATTTACCGTCTTCGCGCGCTGATACCGGTTTACATCTATGTCATGCTGACCGCCCTTTATTACGGATTTGCGCTCCCGGTAGTGCCGTATTTTTATGTCTGGGCCGTGTTGTGGGGCATGACAATGCTGCTGCCGAGAAAAATTCCCGACCTTGCCGCGGCCTTTGTTTACCCGGCGGTCTGCAGCCTGCACGGGCTGCTCTTCGGAACGCTCTGCGCGCCCGCGCAGGCGCTTTTGTTCGGCCTGAATTTCAGACAGACGATAGCCTGGATTGTGGCAGGGCTACCCTTTGACCTGATTCACGCGGCAGGGAATTTAGCAGCCGGCTTGCTGGTGCTCCCGCTATACAAAATACTGAAGAAACTCAATCTACAATAGAAGCACGAAAAAATCCGTGCTTCTATTGCTTTTTTTGGCGGCAGTTGTATAATGGTACATGAGGCGGTTTTGCCTGAGGGAGGATATACCATGAAAAGAGTGGTCAGAATGATTACCGCGCTGCTTTTGTTGTCTTTGGGTTTGTCGATGTCAGCCTGCGATACCGGAGAGCTCCCGGAGGAGACCGTTAGCAGCGCTGATGAAAGCGGGCAGGATACCGCCGAGTATACCGAGGGCTTAATAGGGAAGTACCTTGATGATTATTTTACACTTAAAAATCCGGCTGATAACAATCCGGCACCCGAGAGTTTTTTCATTATTGACAGCTATGAGGGCTTGACAGAGCTGTACGAATATATAAATAATAGCGATTTATACACCCTGCGCCACAATACCGGCGCCTATGCCGACATGACTGCCGGAAAATACACCGAACAGTTTTTTGCCGACGGCGGGCGGCTGGCAGCAGTGCCGGTCGGCACGGCAAGCGGCTCATATACCTATTACACATACACAGAAAAAAAGGACAGTAAGTTTATTATTCATCTTAACAGGCTCAATTCCTATATTACTGTTTCGACCGACGATTTAGGCAGGTTTGTGTATCTTGTGCCCCTGCCGACTGGTTACACAAAGGAGCAAATCTCGGTTATCCGAAACGAAAGCTGTGACGCCACAAATGCCGCCTTTCGCGCCGGGCAGGAGGAAATAGAAAACTCCGGCATGTTCTCGGGAACATATAAAAGGTACGACGGCAAGCCCTATTATACCGAGGGGTTCTGGGCGGTGTCGTGGGCTTATTTGTATGACGAAACAAACGGCGAATGGATGATTGTCGACGGGTTTGGCCACA
Source organism: Clostridiales bacterium (assembly GCA_012727435.1). GTDB lineage: Bacteria > Bacillota > Clostridia > Oscillospirales > CAG-272 > UMGS1002. The sequence goes on from JAAYHB010000026.1 coordinate 24,229, forward strand.
GGACGCAGATTGAAATGAACAGGGATAAAATTCCGGCAGTAAAAATTACCGACGGGATGGGGCTTTTCTTCGCGACAGGGAACGATGTAAAGAGTGTTCAGTATCTCTTGCTTGACACCGACCTTGAAACCGAGCGCGAAATAAGCTCGCTGGCCGAGCTGCAGGACCTACCGGCCGGCGGGTACTACCTTGTTTGCAAAGTGCTTACCGAGGGGAGGACTGTTGCGGGCAATACCGAGCAGGGCGATTTTTCCTCAATATATTTGGTAGAAAAATCTGATTATAACTATTGAAAACCCAAAGGGCTGACGCAAAACGAAACATTTGCGTCAGCCCATTTTTTAAGTTCGAACCGATGATACCAAAATTAATAACTCTTTGCTATGCTGAGATATGGCTTGTAACGCAGCGCAAAGGCGCAGGCGAGGGGATAGCGCGCGGCGGCCGAGCAGATAAAGCCGAGCTGCTTTATATATGCTCCCCGCCATTTTTCGTTTTTGGTTTTCTTGAAAAGCTCTGCGAGGACCCTCAAGAAAATCGAGTTGCCCGAGGGGATCGCCCCGTCGTAGGTCTCCTTCGGCCGGATAAAGAGCTGCTCGGCGTCGTCGGCATAAAGGTAAAGGCCGCCTTTGTCATGGTCGAAGAAATGCCCGAGCAGAATATCGGCAAGCGCCGCGGCCTCATCGTTATGCCCGAGCAGCAGCAGCGCAAGCACGGTCGCCGCGTAGTCGGTGTCAATTCCGGCGCCGAATGACTCGCCCTCCCGCCGCCGGATATAAAGCCGGCCGTCGGGGGTGCGTAGGTTTGTCATGATATAGTCTGCCGCGCGGCTTGCCGCGGTGAGATAGTCGCCTCTCCCGAAGGCCTCGGCCCCCCTGACCAGCCCGCAGATCATCAGCGCATTCCAGGTGGTCAGCACCTTGTCGTCGCGGCTTAAAGCTGCCCGCTGACTCCGCCACTCGTAGATTGTATGCCGCAGTTTTGAGATTTCCTCGGGTTCGTCCTCAAACTCCGGGTTGTGTATGAGGTTCGGTATGCTCTTGCCCGAAAAGTTACCCCGTTCGGTTATGTCAAACCAGTCGCAGAAGCGCCGGCCGGCTTCATCGCCGAGAACAGATTTGATTTCAGCCGGGGTCATGGTGTAAAAACCGCCTTCCTCGCCGCCTGTGTCGGCGTCCTGGCTGCTGAAGAATTCGCCGTCTGCTCCGGTCAGCTCGCGCAGGACATAATCGGCGACAGACTCGCCGACATAACTGAAGAGCGGCCTCCCGGTGAGCATGTAGGCATCGGCATAAGCCCAGAGCATCAGGGCGTTGTCATAGAGCATCTTTTCAAAATGCGGCACCAGCCACATTTTATCTGTCGAGTAGCGGCAGAAGCCGCCACCGATATGGTCATAAATCCCGCCGCGGTACATGGCCTCAAGAGTGCTGTTTGCCATTTTAAGCGCCTGCTCCTCACCGGTGTCGCGGAAGTAGTCGAGCAAAAAGAGAATATTGTGCGGTGTGGGAAACTTCGGGGCAGAGCCAAAGCCGCCCCATCTGGGGTCATAGTTATCCGAAAGTTCCCGGTATGCCGCGGCTGCAAGCTCCTCGGGGCTGGCAGCACGCCCCGGGGTTTTTATCTTTACATCCTTTAATGCCTCGGTAACGCCTGTGGCGGTGTTATAAAACCATGTCCGCTCACCCTCCCATTGCAAAGCGCAGGACCTCAGGAGCCTGAGCAGGCTGTCGCGCGGCAGGTATGTGGCGGCATAAAAGGGGCGGCCGTCCGGCAGGGCGAGAATTGTAAGCGGCCAGCCGCCCGAACCGGTGAGCGCCTGGCAGGCAGACATGTAGACGCTATCGATATCCGGGCGCTCCTCGCGGTCGACCTTGACAGGCACGAAACGGCGGTTGAGAACTTCTGCCACCTCATTGTCCGAGAAGGACTCACGGGCAATCACATGACACCAGTGGCAGGCGCTGTATCCGATACTGACAAAAAGCGGTTTGTCCTCGGTACGCGCCCTTTCCTTTGCCTCCTCGCCCCAGGGGTACCAGTCGACAGGGTTTTCGGCGTGCTGCAGAAGATAGGGGGACTTTTCGTTTATCAGGCGGTTGCTCATATTCTGACCTCGCTTTTTTTCTTTTGTCTTTATTGTCCTCCCGAATCAAATAATGTATGCAGCTGCCCGGCAGAAAACAACCCCGGGGTTTGTTCCCCCGGGGCAATTTCTCGCAACTTTCAGGGTACTTGCTTATAAAATAGGTAGTTTGGGGCCGCCGGTCTCAAGGTCGATTATATTTCGGACGCGCCGGAGTTCGACAAACACGTCTGATACCAGTTCCTCGGTGTCTTCGGATGTGCCGACCGCTAAAATCCTGCCGTACACTACTGTGTAGACCCGAGAAGGCCGGCCGGGTTTGAAATAATGTATAAATTATTCGGCAAAAAATTAGAAAATCTGTATATTGACATACTTATGGACTTATGATATTATGAGGCCGGAACGTTCCAAGCGGAGGGATTTGCTTTGCCGGTAACTATTATTGATGTTGCCCGCGCGGCGGGTGTCTCCAAAACCACAGTTTCGGCCGTGTTGTGCGGGAAAAGCGGGGTAAAAGAAGAAACCCGAAAGCTTGTGCTCGACACAATACGCGAGCTGAAATACGTTCCGAACTTCACCGCGCGCAATTTCGTGCAGGGGAAAACAAACATACTCGGCGCTCTCATCGTTCATGCCGACAAGCCTGCAACCGATTATCGGTTTGCACAGGAAACCGGTGTTTATGCTCAGGACATCAGCCGGGGAATCATAGCGCGGCTCAGTACCACCAGATACGGGCTTATGACCTCTTACATGACCCCGGGGGAAACTGTCCTGCCGCCTATGTTTAGCGACAACCGGATTGACGGCCTGTTTGTCATCGGCTCTCTTCCGATGCCGGATGTCGTCAGAAAGGTTCTCAAGGACCGGAATATTCCTATTGTGGCGATCGGCCGTACATATCCCGAATACGATTCAATCCGCGTCAACGTGCCGCAGTCGGTTTATCTTGCCGCAAAGCACCTGTATGAAAACGGGCACCGCCGGATAGGGCTTGTAAACTGCGCCCCGCACTTCATTGCAAACACCGAGCGTTTTGAGGGCTATCGGCGGGCAATTGAAGAGGTCGGGCTGCCTCTCGACATGTCGCTGGTTGTCGACTGTTCTGACAACACAAGCAGCAGCGGATATACGGCAGCCCGCCAATTGCTCTCAAGCGACGCTAAGCCGACGGCGCTTATCACCGCAAACGTGTCAATTACAATGGGTGTGATGCGCTATCTGTACGACCACAGACTGCGCGTTCCCGACGACATTTCTATAATCGGGCACGAGGACTCGGTTATGTACAGCTACGCCTCGCCGGCGCTGACCGCAATCAATATTCAAAAGGAAAAAACCGGCGACGAAGCAGCCGAAATGTTGCTTGAACGCCTTGAAGGGAACAAAAAAGGTCCTCCGGTAAGCCGGTTTGTCGAACCATTGCTCACCATGCGTGATTCGGTGAAAAAGCTGGCCTGAAAATCGAAAAAAACCGTCTTCGCTGTGGCGGAGAATATAGTTATACAGCAATCCGGAACGTTCCGTTTTATTCATAAGTACCCAAAGGAAAGGCGATATTCCATTTAGCGTTATTATGTATAAACGGATCGGGACGCGATTACAATAGTAAAAATCCCGCTATATATCTGTGGGATTGAGATATAATACCAGAACGCACTTCATAAAACCTTGAAAGGAGATGCATTAAGTGCTAAGGAAAATTGCACTGATCCTTGCGCTGCTAATGGTGGCGGTCACCCTCTTCTCCTGCGCCGGTGGGGAAGACAAAAAACCAGACACCGAAACAAGCGGCGACACGACGGCTCCCGGTGGAGATAAGCCGATGTATGATGAAAACGGTTATATACTCGACCGGCTGCCCGAAAAACTCGACTTCAAAGGAGAGACCATTACAATATTCTACTGGTCCGACCGTCACATTCAGGAGTTCTTTTCCGAGGGGCAAAACGGAGATAACATCAACGACGCGATTTATCTCCGCAACCTTATGGTAACCGAGCGTCTGAACGACCAACTCGAGTTTTACGGCGAGTTGGGCGACGGCTCTCATTATCTTGAGTGGTCTCAGAAGGTCATGACCGATGTTACCTCCGGTACCTGTGAGTATGACATTTTTGCCGGCTACAGTCAGGCAAACGCGTATCTTACGGTCCAGGGCTACGCAGTTGACTTGATGGAGTATGACGATATCTTTGAATTCGACCTCCCGTGGTGGCCCGAGGAAATGGTGAGTGAAGCGACAATCGGCAACAAACTTTATTTTGTCACCGGCGACATATCGACAAACCTTATTGCAATGCTCCAATGCACATACTTCAACAAGAAAATGCTGCAGGAGCGGGACCTTGAGTCGCCCTACGAGCTTGTATTATCCGGGAAGTGGACAATCGACAAGCTGATTTCCATGTCTGCGGGCGTCTATGAAGACTTTAACGGAACCGGTGTAGCCGATGATGGCGATATCTACGGCTTTACCATTTCCTCAAAAACCAACGCGCTTGATACTCCGTATTACGGCGCGGGGCTTGTGACAATGGAGAAGGACGAGGATGACCTGCCGGTTATATCCGACACCTGGAACAGCGAAAAGACCACAAACCTGCTTGCAAAGTTACTTGACTGGTTCTATAAGAGCGGGGATGTTTACACCGAAGTAGGCACAAAAATTTTTGCAGACGGCCGCTGCCTGTTTGAATTTGCTTCTCTTAATGCTGCCTTCCTCTCCTTTAATGAGGTTGACTTTTACGGAATTGTCCCGGCTCCGAAGTATGACGAATATCAGGAAAATTATGTGACCGCTGTTTCATATCCGCACACCCTCTACTCGATTTCGACAGGGTCTCAGAAGCAGGAGCACTGCGCATACCTGCTTGAGTGCCTTGCCTCAAGCGGTTACCGTCTTGTAACGCCTGAGGTATTCACCATTACGTTAAAACACAAATATGCTTCGGACGAGGATACCGGAAAGATGCTCGACATCATCCGCTCCACCGTCAACTTTGATGTCGGCCATATATATGCCTACGCCGCATTCAACAATCTGACATTCTCAATGTGGCGTAACTGCATAACACAAAACAACGGCAACTTCTCGGCGGTATTCAAGGCCCAGTCCAAGACAATCGAAACGCTGCTTCAGAAATTCAGACAGGAATTCGGCGACTGACGAACGACTTAAAGGCCCGAAAAACCGGTTACCGAAACCAAATATATCAAATAAAGAAAGGAATATAGGCCATGAAGAGAATTACTGCGATTATTCTTGCAGTCACCACGGTAATCCTGCTCTCGGTCTTTACCGTGGGCACCTCTGCTGCATGGGACGGAACCACCATCGACACCTCGTGGTACAATCCTAACGAGACAACCTTTACCTTAACGACCCCCGAGCAGCTTGCAGGTCTTGCCGCCATTGTCAACGGCAGCCTGTCGAGCATTGCACCCGATGATTTCAAAGGTAAGACCATACTTCTGGGTGCCGATATCGACCTCGGCGGCAAGAACTGGGTACCGATCGGGACCTCGACCGGTGCTTCCGGGACAGACGGCTTTATGGGTATCTTTGACGGACAGGGGCACTTCATTAAGAACCTGACCATTGAAATAGAGACAAGAGAGGTTTACGGCATCCGCTTCGGGTTTTTCGGAATCATCGGCGGCACGGCTAAGAATATCAACTTCGTGGGCGCAAACATTCTGACCAAGGATGCCTGTTACTCGGGTGTTGTGGCCGGTTATATCGGCGGCGGCACGGTATCACGCTGCACGGTTGACGCGACCTCTGTTATCGAATGCTATACCAGTGCCAACGGTATGATTGCGGGGCGAGTCGAGAAGGGAGGCACCATTGATTCCTGTGTAAACGAAGGTTCTATTTACGGGTATGGTTCGCTGAGCGGCAGCACAGCAAACGTCATCATCGGCGGTATTGTCGGCCTTGCCGATTCCAGTGTTGTCAAAAACTGCATTAACTACGGTAACGTTGTAGCACTGGCCCAGGGAGCTTCGCCGAGTCATTCCGGTGCCGCTGGAATTTCGGCCTTTGTAAAAACCGCTGAAATAATCAACTGTGTCAACTACGGTGATATCAGCTTTACCGATTATCTCACCAAAAACACAGGCACCGGCGGTATTGTCGGCAAATTCCACGCAAGCCCCGGCTCCGTCATATCAAACTGCTACAACTTCGGCAATATTACCGGCAAGGACAACGACACCACCCAGACCGGTCTTATCGGCGGGCTCGGGCAGGTTATCAGTACAATTAAAAACTGCTGGTCGGTGCCCTCAGCTAACCTTGATATAATCGGTTCTGGTATGATAAGCGGCTTTGAAGTGATAGACTGCAAAATCGTCGCGCAGACAGATGCCGATTATGCGGCAATGGAGAGCGCCGCGACTGCCATTGAAGACAAGATAAATGAAGTTCCGATACCGCTGACAATTCACTATGTATATGAAAACGGCGAGAAAGCGGCCGAGGACCATTACAGTGAATGGCGCGAAGGAGATGAGTACAGCATCGAATCGCCGGTATTATCTGGTTATGTTGCCGATCAGGATACTGTGTCGGGCAAGATGGGTAATACCCCGGTTGAGATTACGGTTACATACAAAGCCAAGGAATTTACGCTGACCATCGAGTACGTCTTTGAGGACGGAAGCAAGGCAGCCGAGCCGTATGTCGATACCAAGCCTTACGGTACTGAATTTTCGGTCGAGTCGCCGGTGATTGAGGGCTACGAGCCAAACTTCCCGGTGGTTGAAGGGAAATTTGAGCTTGACCGCACAATCACGGTGAAATACAAGGCGACCGGCACGCAGAGTGAGACCCAGAAGGAAGGCGGCGATACTACCACCGCAACACCCGGGACTACCGAGAACAAGAAGGAATCGGGCTGCAAGTCTTCCGTCGGCTCAGCAATTATTCTGCTTGCCGTGTTCGGCACAGCTCTTGTCGCATCAAAGCGCAAAGCCGACTAAAGAAGAACCAGATATGTTATTTACTGGGACCGACAGGTGTCGGTCCCAGTTCAACGGAAAAAAAACGAAGCTCAGGTCAAACATAAATCAGGATTTTTGCCAAGAACTGCTTTGGTGCTTTTTTTGTGCCGCCAAAATAATCTGCGGATTGAGGGGCTGACGGCTGTCAGAGGCCGACCCGGATCTGACGAAGCGAGTGCCGTTTAAACAGTCCAAGGGATCGCTTGCCCGGTTCGGGAAGGAATACGCAATGGAAACCCGGCCAGGAGAACTTAGTTTGGCGGCTGAATCCCAACAGTACTCAAGGCTTTGAAGCTAAAGAATTCAACAAAGACGGAGGAATAGCATGAAACGAATTACGGCACTGTTTCTTGCAGTAACAATGATAGCCCTGCTCACGGTCTTTACAGAGGGCACTTCTGCTGCATGGGACGGAACCACCATCGACACCTCGTGGTACAACCCCAACGACACCACCTTTACCTTAACGACCCCCGAACAGCTTGCGGGGCTTGCTGCTATAGTCAACGGAACAGCCGTAAATATAGATCCAGACAATTTTGTCGGCAAGACCGTAATTCTCGGCGCAGATGTCGACCTCGGCGGCAAAAACTGGGCACCGATTGCAACCGATTCCGGTGCCTCGGTAAGCGGGTTTATGGGCATGTTTGACGGTCAGGGACACTATATCAAAAACTTAACCATCGATATGGTGGTAAGGGAGCCCAACGGCATCCGGTATGGGCTTTTCGGAGTCATCGGCAGCACGGGCACGGTAAAGTCAATAAACTTCGTGGGTGCCAGTGTTGTCACCAAAGACACCACCTACTCGGGTGTTGTGGCCGGTTATGTCCTCGGCGGCACGGTATCACGCTGCATGGTTGACGCAAGTTCGAGAGTCGAGTGCTATACCAGTTCCAACGGCATGATTGCCGGGCGTGTCGAAAATGGGGGAACCATTGATTCCTGCATCAATGAGGGTTCGATTTACGGCTACGGCGCGCTTGAGGGAGCCGCTAGTGCAAAACCCAACACCAACGTCATTATCGGCGGCATCGTCGGTCTTGCAGCCTCGAGTGTTGTCAAAAACTGCATCAACTACGGAAGAGTCGAAGCTGCTGCGAAAAGCATGACGCCCAACCAATCAGGCGCCGCGGGTATTGCGGGCTTTGTAAACAACAGCGAAATTATCAACTGTGTCAACTACGGCGATATCAGCTTTACCGATTATCTGAAAGAAAATACCACTGGGACCGGGGGCATTGTAGGTAAATTCCACAGCGGCGCAGGGTCAATCGTTAACAACTGCTATAACTTCGGAAATATTGCCGGCAAGGAAAACGACAACACGCATACCGGCCTTGTCGGCGGGCTGGGTTCGGTTCTCGGAACGATTCAGAACTGCTGGTCGGTGCCCTGCGGCAACCTTGAAATCATCGGTTCGAGCATGGTAAGCGGTTTCGAAGTGAAGGACTGTAAAATTGTCGCACAGACAGATGCAGAATATGCGGCAATGGAGAGCGCCGCAAACGCTATTTGGGACAAGATCAACGAGATCGCATTGTCTCTGACAATCCACTATGTCTATGAAAACGGCGAGAAGGCAGCTGACGACCATTACAGCGAATGGCGCGAAGGAGAAGAATACAGTATCGAGTCCCCGGCCGTGACCGGCCATATACCCGATAAGGAAATCGTATCCGGCACAATGGGCAATACACCGGTTGAGATTACGGTTACATATAAAGCCAAGGAAATAACACTTACCATCGAGTATGTTTTTGAGGACGGAAGCAAGGCGGCCGAGCCGTTTGTCGACACCAAGCCCTTCGGCACAGAGTTTTATGTCGAATCGCCGAAAATTGAGGGCTATGAGCCGAATTACCCGGTGGTTGAAGGAAAATATGAGATTGACAGGACAATAAAGGTGAAGTACACGGCGACCGGCACGCAGAGCGAGACCCAGGAGGAAGAAGGCGAAACTACCACCGCGCCCGGGACTACCACCGTCGCACCCGGGACCACCGGGGAGCAGAAGGAATCGGGCTGCAAGTCGGCTGCCGGTTCTGCCGTCATACTGCTTGCCGTGCTCGGCACCGCGCTTGTTACAACAAAGCGCAAAAGCCGGCTGACGAAAAACTGAATATGATACTTGCCGGGACCGGCGGGTACCGGTCCCGGTTTTTCGGAGGATAATTCGGAGGATAATATGGAGAACAGGTCAAAAAGCAACTCGGGGTTTTCGCTAAGGACAGTTCTGCTATTTTTCCTTATAGCCGCCACAATAATCTGCGGACTATGGGGTTGCCAACCGGCGGAGGCCGATCCGGAACCGGATCTGACCGAGCCGGAGACCACTCAGAACCCTGAGATCCCGTCCGCCCGGTTCGGGGAGTTGCATGTCATTTCCGAGGAGGACCTGCCGGCAGATAAAGATCGCGATTTTTGGCTTTACGGATTTCAGGAAAAAACCGAAAGCGGGAGCATGACTCTGCGTGTCGTGTCGCTGTATGGTACCGATGAGTACGACACGGCGGGAATCAAGGTAAGCTTTGCCGCAGGAGGGCCGAGTGACGAACAGGAGACTCAGGGCGAGCTTGTTTCTGAAATCAACTCGGGAAATGGCAGTCTGAGCGCCACGAAGCTGGGGGGGCAAGGTTTCTGTGTCACCGAGCTTCCCGGACTCCCTGCTGAGGGCGCAGTCGTCATGACGCTCTTGCCGTTCGGGGTGAAGGGCGGCACTGTCAGCTATTCGGATACATACACCGCCCTCTGGTATGACTCGCAGTTCTGCGGGTACTACAAAGGAAGCGATGTATTCGGCTTTGAGAACGCCTATGATTGTGCCTACGGCTGCGTGATGACGATTGTCGAGGGGGCGAACGAGGGGATATTCCGTGCATGTGCCGGAGTTTTTGTCTCTGAGGGATACGAGCTTGTCTCGCAGACAGAGGCTGCAGGCAATCTGTTCGCAACCGTAACCGGCAGCACATACTCGGTAAGTCTTGCGTATATCGAATACAACAATGAACTCAGAATCATGCGCGAGCCGGTCGGGAATACCGAGCCGGAGCTCCTGAAGAAAACCGAAACCGAAAAAACCTGCCAGCCGCTGCTCCTTCAGGTCGGTGTCGTATCCTACGACGATTCGGTGACCAACGGAACCTGCTATATGTTCCGGCTGTCTGACGGCAGTTTCCTGATTATTGACGGCGGGAGCAAAGAGGATTTTGTGACCGTGGGTCCCAAAATGGTATACCGGCAAAATGCTCAGCGAATATATGCGCTGCTAAAGGAATACGCTCCCGATCCCAACAATATCAGGATTGCCGGTTGGATAATCACGCATTATCACGAAGACCACTATGGAGCGTTGCAGCGCTTTGCCGAGCTTTACTCGGGTGATAAGACATTGAGTATCGAGCGGTTCTTATTCAATTACTCTTCGCAGGGTCCCAAAGCCGATGCGGCTATGGCGGCCTTCCCGGGCGCCAAGCAGGTTCAGGTTCATCCCGGACAGCATCTGTATGTCCGCGACGCAGAGATAGAGATTCTCTACACGCATGAACTGTATACGCCTCGGGAAATCTCGAATCTGAATACCGAGAGCGTGGTTTTCCGCGTGACGCTGGGCGGTCAGACTTTGCTTATGACCGCCGATATGTCCGAGGAGGCAAACCAGGTTATTCGCGATATGTACGGTAATTATTTAAAGTCGGATTTCGTCGCGGTAGCGCACCACGGCTGGGTTGGAGGCAACACAGAGTTTTATACCCTCGTGAAACCCGAGTATGCGTTATGGCCGGTCGGACTCAACGGCTATTTCGGCGTCAAAACCTACTATGTTTCAAAAGAAAACCTCAGTTCACTCGAGAGGAACGAATATTTCCTCCCGGACAATTCGGACACCATGTTCAGGTCTGGCGAGACTGTCAAAGTCGAATACAGCGAAGCAAACTATGAGAAGAAGGGAATGCGGGCGCTGTATGTTGCCGGATTTTCGACATGGGTGTTCAAGCTCCCCTTCTACGGGACAAATTACAGCGTGACCGAGAACGTACAAATCAATTGAGGACGTGCGTAAATACACAAGTCAAAAAACGGCAAAAGGCCACTCGGATACCGGGCGGCCTTTTGCCTGATTTTATTTTATTTACTTCAGCGTAGTAAGCAAAACACAGAGTCGGCCGGAGAGCCTGTATTGTCCGGTTCCCGCCGGAATCAGCCAGCTGTCGCCGGCCTTGACCTCGTACTCCTCGCCGCCGCTGGAAATTCTGCCGCTGCCCGATATGCAGAGAAGTGAGTTGAAACTCGCGCTTCCGGCAATAAGGTCTTTTGGCTGACTTATATCGAGCTTTATGGTCTTGAAGTATTCGCAATGTGACAGAAGCGAAACGTCGCGCTCCCCTGAGGTATGAGCCGACATGCGGAGCTTCTCGATTTCCTCGCGGGTGTAGGGGCGGATGACGTCAAAGGCTTTTTTTGTGTGCAGCTCGCGGGGCTTGCCGCTCAAATCGAGCCGCCCGTAGTCATAAACGCGGTAGGTAAGGTCGCAGTTCTGCTGGATCTCGGCGATGAAAATCCCGCGGCCGATTGCATGGACCATCCCCGCCGGGATAAAGAAGCAGTTCCCCGGCTTTGCCTTGACGTAATTTAATGCCGTCCTCGGCTCGCCGGCCTCAAGCGCCCTTTTTAAGTCATCCTTGGTGCAGCCCTCGCGCAGACCGTAGATTATCTCGGCGCCGGGCCGGGCGTCGATGACATACCACATCTCGGTTTTCCCCGAATCCCCCTCAACGCGGGCGGCGTATTCGTTGTCGGGGTGAACCTGAATCGAGAGGTCGTCGTCGGCGTCTATGAATTTGACCAGAAGCGGGAACCTGCCGCCGTCATAGCTGTCGGATACTACCCGGTTTCCGGCCTCGCCGATGAAATCGGCAAGAGTGCGCCCGGCGTATGCTCCGTTTTCGATTTTGTTGACATCGCCCGGGCGGATGGTGAGCTCCCAGGTCTCGCCGGTCTTGTCGGTGGCACCCGTCTTTTTGTATTTGTCGCGCAGCCGGCGGCCTCCCCAGAGCATGTTACGAGGGATGCCGGCAAGCTTCAGAGGGTAAAGTTTCATGTCACCCACCTCTTGACATCAAAGCGCAATAAAAAAACTCTTTTGCCGGCCGGCAAAAGAGTTTTTGGTGGAGACAGTTGGGCTCGAACCAACGACCCCATGCATGTCAAGCATGTACTCTAACCAACTGAGCTATGCCTCCGCGCGAAATGTATTATACCATAACATTATTTTAAATGCAACCCCCTTTTTTGCAAAAAATCAAAAAACTTTGTCTTATTCTTTCAGCTGTTGTGTTTGGCGGGAAAGAATGATATAATACAGAGTATAACAAAAGCATTTTGTTCAGGAAGCGGCAATATGGGTGTAGTGCGTACAAAAATATCCCCCGGCGACATAATAGCCACGGCGGCAATACTTTTGGCCGCGGTTTTTTTGCTGGCTGCAGGGAGCATTTCAGGTACCGACGCCGGATATGTTGAAATTCTAATCGGTAGCCGTAGGACCGAGCGCTTCGACCTGTATGAGGACCGCGAGATTGTGATTGAATCAAACGGAATTACGCTTACTATAAAAATTGAGAAAGGCGGGGTTTCTGTGAGTCATTCGGACTGCCCCGACCAGGTGTGCGTGTACACCGGGCGGATTGAGAAGGGCGGGGAGTCGATTATCTGCGCACCGGCCGGCGTCGCGATAACAATCACGGGGGGAGGCGGCGGAGATGTCGACCATATCGCGGGCTGACAGCCCGGCTTCCCGTGCGGCGCGCGGGGCGGCGCTTGTCTCGGCAGCCCTGCTGCTCTCGTACCTTGAGAGTTTTATCCCGCTCGGGATATTTCTGCCGCTGCCGGGATTCCGCCTGGGGCTTGCCAACATTCTTGTTATGTTCGTGTTTTTCTGCATCTCGGCAACCGAGGCGGCGATTATCTCGGCGGTAAGGGTGATTGTCATGGCGCTGCTTTTCGGCAATCCGCTCTCGTTTTTCTTTTCGGCTTTGGGCGCTGCCTTCTCGCTGGCAGGGATGTTCGTGTTGAAATATGCCGCCAATAACAAGCTCAGCTTCTGGGGGATTTCGGTGATAAGCGCCTCGCTGCACAACATCGGTCAGCTTGCGGCTGCCGCTATCCTGTTCGGCAGGGCGATAATCTCTTATCTGCCGGCGTTGCTCATTGCCTCGGCGGCCTTCGGCAGCATTTGCGGAATCCTGCTCAACATTCTCGCGCCAAAAATTTTGCCGGCGATTAGGGGAGGGGAAAGATGAAGCGAGTTGTTGCGTTATTTGCGGTATTTATTGTACTTCTCACTTTCCCGTCCTGCGGCAGGCAGAAGTATCTTTCCCATACGATATGGTGTATGGACACGCTTGTGACTGTCAAAATTGATAATAACACCCCGGATGCCGGGCGGATTTTTTCGGATTGTGAGGCGATTCTAAAGTCGCTCGACGGAAAAATGTCAAGAACCGACCACGGGAGCGACGTCAGCCGGGTCAATGCCTACGTGGATTCAGCCGAGGTGTCGGACGACACCGCCGCGGTCATCCGCACCGCGCTTGAAGTATCTAAAGTGGTCGGCGGTTATTTCGACATAACGGTTTACCCTTATGTGAAAATGTGGGAGAGCTGCGGTGCGGAGGACAAGCTGCCAGACCCTGATTTTGTCAGGTCGCTCGGAAGTGCAGTGGGATATGAAAAGATCACGCTTCAAGGCAACATCGTGCAGAAATCAGACAAACAGACACAGATTGACCTCGGCGGAATAGGAAAGGGATATGCTGCCGACAAGCTGGTCGAATATCTTATCTCTTCAGGGGTAGAATACGGTTTGGTATCCTTCGGCAGCAATGTCGCGGTGTTCGGCAAAAAGCCCGACGGGAGCGAGTACAAGGTCAGCATTAAGGACCCGAAGAATACCGGCGAAGTTGTCGGCTATATTCTGATGAGCTCTGGTGTTTTGTCTGTCACCGGCGATTACGAGCGCTTTGTGGTAATCGGCGGCGAGAAGTACCATCATGTAATAAATCCGTTTGACGGCTACCCGGCAAACACCGGGCTGCACAGCGTGGCGGTCATATGTGACACGGGAGCCGTTGCCGACGCGCTATCCACCGCGCTCTTTGTCATGGGGAAAGAGGCGGCGCTCGAGTTCTATGAATCAGGAAAAATTAAATTTGAGGCGCTGTTTATCGGAGACGACGGAATCAGCTGTACTCCCGGGCTTGATACGAAATTCGAACCGGCGAAAAATTGACATTTTCCCTTGTTTGATTTATAATAAATAAAGTGGCCAAATTCAAACCTTGAGGATACGGAATGTCTGATACGAGAATTGCCCGAGGTGACCCGATCTGCGGTAGCCAGCAACACTATATTGAACTTGTCAGTGAGATCATCGCTCAAAGAACCGCCGGAACCGGGAAGCTGCCCGGGGTATATATAATGACCTTCGGTTGCCAGCAGAACGAAGCCGACAGCGAGCGGCTGGCCGGGGTCGCCGAGGCTATGGGGTATGTGGCTGTCGACAATCCCCGCGACGCCTCGCTTATTATCACCAATACCTGTGCGGTGCGCGAGCACGCCGAGCAGAAAGCGCTCTCGGCAATCGGGCGGTACAAGCATATAAAAAACGAAAACCCGTCGACAATTGTGGTCGCCTGCGGCTGCATGACGGCGCAGGAGCACCGGCAAAACGAGCTCAAACAAAGATACCCCTACGTCGATATCGTGCTCGGCTCCTCGGCCTGGCAGCGGCTACCCGAGCTTCTCTACCGGCGGCTGACCGGCGAGAAGCGGCTCTTTTGCCTTGACGGGGGCGACGCAATACCCGAGGATATACCTGTAAAGCATGAGTTTTCATATAAGGCCTGGCTGCCGATAATGTACGGCTGCAACAATTTCTGCTCGTACTGCATCGTGCCCTATGTCCGGGGGCGCGAGCGGAGCCGGCGGCCCGAGGATATTGTAGCCGAGGCGCGGGAATTGGTTGCTCGCGGCTGCCGGGATATAACCCTGCTCGGACAGAATGTTAACTCCTACGGCAAAGATCTCGATATAGGATATGATTTTGCCGATCTCATTAAGGATGTTTCTGCAATTGACGGCGACTTCAGACTGCGCTTTATGACCAGCCACCCGAAGGACGCCACAAGGAAACTTATCGACGCGCTGGCGGCATCCGACAAGGCGGCAAGGCATTTTCATCTCCCGCTTCAGTCAGGGAGCGACAGGATACTCAAGGCGATGAACCGCAGGTATGACCGCGCAAAATACCTTGATACCGTGGCGTATATCAGGGAGAAAATGCCAGACATCGCGCTGACCACGGATATAATCGTGGGCTTTCCGGGCGAGGCAGAGGAGGACTTCGAGGACACGCTTGATATTATCAGAAGGGTGCGCTATGACATGATTTTCTCGTTTGTCTTCTCTCCCCGGCGCGGCACCCCGGCGGCAGAAATGGAAAATCAGGTTCCGGTCGAGATAAAAACTCAGCGGTATCTTGCGCTGGTTGAGCTGCAGAACGCCGTATCCGAGGAAATCAACCGGAAATTTAAGGACAGTGTGGTGCGGGTGCTCTGCGACGGTCCGAGCAAAACCAACAAGAGTATATACAGCGGGCGCACTTCGGGAAACAAGATTGTCTTTTTCCACGGCGAGCCGGCAGACATCGGTAACTTTGTCAATGTTAAAATCGAACGCACGGAGGCCTTTGCGCTCCACGGCGAGAAGACCGACGAGGCGCCCTTCGATAAAAGGTAATACAACATAAGCAACTCTCATCAGGGTAAAAAATAAAAGAAAAGGAAACAGAAAGCATGGATGTTATCATGGAAGCCGCTGAACGGCTCGGCAGGGCAATAAAGGAAAGCGAGCTGTACCAGCGTTTTGAGCGCGCCAAGTCTGCATACGAAAACGACAAGACGCTCATGGGTTATCTCGGCGAATATCAGGCCGACAAAAAAACGCTTGAGCGTGCGGCACAGATGGAGGATGTCGACACTCACCTTGTCGACGCGCTAAACGAGCGGATTGACGAGCTCTACAAGCTGATAACCGAGAACCCGGTATATATCGAATATGTCACCTCCCAGGATGCGGTCAACAAACTCATGGAGCAGGTCAACATCAAAATCACACACACAATCACCGGCAGGATGCCCGCCTGCGGGCATGACTGTGCCGACTGCTACAGCGGATGCCATCAGTAATTAGCCCAACGGAGGGATAAGCAGATGACTCCGATGATGGAGCAGTACCTCAGCATCAAGGAAAAATACAAGGACTACCTCCTCTTTTACCGGCTCGGGGACTTTTATGAGATGTTCTTTGACGACGCCATAATCGCCTCGCGCGAGCTTGAGCTGACCCTGACCGGGCGGGATTGCGGGGAGGCCGAGCGCGCCCCCATGTGCGGTGTGCCCTACCACAGCGCCGAAACCTATATCGGAAAGCTGATTGAAAAGGGCTACAAAATCGCCATCTGCGAGCAGCTTGAGGACCCGGCACTGGCAAAGGGGCTGGTCGAGCGCGATGTCGTGAGGATCATCACCCCCGGCACGCTTATTGAAACCGACCTGCTCGACTCGACGCAGAACAATTATGTCTGCGCCATTTACCTTGATGAGGCCGGCACCGGCGTCTGCTTTGCCGATATATCCACGGCGCAGGTCTTTGCCACCGGCTTTACCGGTGACAAAAACTGCAGCCGGCTCATCAACGAGATTGCCACCTACGCCCCGCGCGAGATCATAACCAATGCCGACATAACCGGACATGAAAAGCTCGCCGAGTATTTTGCGGGTCACAAAGAAATAATGGTGACCGATAAATGCACTGCTTATTTTGATTATGTGATGGCGATTGAGTCGGCAAAAAAACAGTTCGGAGATACTATGCGAGAGGAGGATCTAAACGACCGTCCGCTGATTACCGCAATCGGGGCTTTGCTCGGGTACATAGCCGAGGTCGGAAAGTCGGATATTTCGTATATACGCGATTTGACGGTTTACGGCGAGAGCCAGTACCTTGAGATTGACGTCAACACCCGCCGGAGCCTTGAGCTGACCCAGACAATGCGGCAGGGCGAGAAAAAAGGGTCGCTCCTCTGGGTGCTCGACAAAACCAAAACCGCGCCGGGCGCTCGGCTGCTCCGCAAATGGCTTGAGAGCCCGCTGCTCCATTCATCGTATATAGAAAAGCGGCTCGGCGCCGTCGAGGAACTCTTCGGCGATTTTCTGCTGCGCGAGGAGCTCTCGGTCCAGCTCTCAAAGGTGCTCGACCTTGAGCGGCTGATCACAAAGGTGATATACGGCACCGCAAACGGGCGCGACCTGCGGGCGGTGGCCGCGACGCTTGCCGTTCTTCCTGCAATACGCGGTCTTATCGAAAAATGCAATTCGCCCGAGCTTGTCTCAATCTACCGGGGACTTGACACGCTTGAGGACATATACCAGCTGATTGACAAGTCGATAGTCGACGACCCGCCGTTCTCGGTGCGCGAGGGCGGGATTATCCGCACGGGGTATGACAAGGATGTCGATTACCTGCGCTCTGTGCGCGACGACGGCAACGAATGGATAAGGAAAATCGCCGACGAGGAGCGCGAGAAGACCGGTATCAAGACCCTGAAGGTCGGGTACAACCGGGTTTTCGGTTATTACATTGAGGTTACAAAGTCATTTGTAAACCAGGTCCCCGACAGGTATATACGCAAGCAGACCCTGACAAACTGCGAGAGGTACATAACCGAGGAGCTCAAGGACATGGAGTCGACAATCCTCGGCGCCACGGACAAGCTCAATGCCCTTGAGTACGAGCTTTTCAAAAGCATCCGCGATAGGGTCGCCGAAAACAGCCGCCGGATCCAGAAAACCGCGGCCCTGCTTGCAAAGCTTGACGTTTACCTTAGCCTTGCCACAGTTGCGGTGCGCAACAGGTATGTCAGGCCGATAGTGAACAACACCGACACCATAAGAATCAAGGACGGGCGGCACCCGGTTGTCGAGCAGTTTGTTAAGGACACCTATTTTGTCCCTAATGATACTTATATCAACACCACAGACAACAGACTTATGCTTATAACCGGCCCGAATATGGCCGGTAAATCGACATACATGCGCCAGGTCGCGCTGATCACCATATTGGCGCAGATGGGCTCCTTCGTGCCGGCCGCCGAGGCAGAAATCGGCATTGTCGACAAGGTTTTCACGCGCGTAGGCGCCTCCGACGACCTTGCCTTCGGCCGCTCGACCTTCATGCTCGAGATGAACGAGGTGGCCTACATCTTAAAGAACGCGACCAGGAAAAGCCTTATCATATATGACGAAATCGGGCGCGGAACCTCCACCTTCGACGGGATGAGCATAGCGCGGGCGATAATTGAGTACACCTGCAAAAAAATCGGCGCCAAAACGCTTTTTGCAACCCACTATCACGAGCTGACCTCTCTTGAGGCCGAGCTCGAGGGGGTTGTCAACTACAACATCGCCGCCAAAAAGCGGGGGGACAGCATTATCTTTCTGCGCAAGATTGTCCGGGGTTCGACGGACGACAGCTACGGCATCGAGGTGGCCAAGCTTGCCGGCGTGCCAAATGAAGTGATAAAGAGAGCCCGCGAGGTGCTGCTCATGGTCGAGGCGGCCTCACGCGCGGTAAAGGAGGCCGGCATTACGGGGCAACAACAGCCCGAGCGGGACGAGACGGCCATCAGCATTGACGACATGATAAACGAGCAGGTTATAGAGGAACTCAAGGGAATCGACCTCAACACCCTCTCGCCCTATGAGGCCATGACGCTGCTCTACAACCTGCAAAAGCGATTAAAATGACTTTGCATGAGCTGCCGCCCTCATGAAAGGATTTCCTGACTTATGGGTAAGATAAACATATTGTCGTTTGAGGTTGCGAACCTGATAGCCGCCGGTGAGGTGGTTGACAGGCCGGCCTCGGTCGTCAAGGAACTGATGGAAAATTCAATAGATGCCGGCGCCGACCGGATAACCGTCGAAATTCAGAACGGCGGGACAACCTTCATCCGAGTTTCAGACAACGGCTGCGGGATTGGGAAGGACGACCTGCCGGTAGCCGTCCGCCGGCACGCAACAAGCAAAATAAAGGAGGCCGAGGACCTTGAATGCATCATGTCGCTGGGCTTTCGCGGGGAAGCGCTGGCCGCAATTGCCGCGGTATCCGACCTGCGCATAATCTCCCGGGTGAGGGGAGAGGCAATCGGAGCCGCTATCGAGGTCTCGGGCGGGGACATACTCGGGGTCTTTGAGCGCGGCTGCTCCGAGGGGACGACAGTCATTGTCGAAAACCTTTTTTACAATGTGCCGGCAAGGCGGAAATTCCTCAAGAGGGATATAACCGAGACGGCGGCAGTCACTGCCGCGGTTGAGAAAATCGCGTTATCCCACCCCGAGGTGGCGGTTCACTTTATTGTAGACGGGACAACAAGAGCGGAGACCCCCGGTGACGGGGTGCTCCTCAACACCATATACGCTCTCTTCGGGCGGCAGTTTGCCCTCGGCCTGCTTGAGGTAAGCTATGAGTATGAGGGTATTAAGGTAACCGGCTACACCGGCCGATCGGACAACTGCAAGCCGACCCGCAACTGGCAGAATTTTTTTATTAACCGGCGCTATGTCAAGAGCAAGACAATTGCCGCGGCGCTCGAGCAGGCTTACAGTTCTTATATTGCGCCCGAAAGATTCCCGGTCTGCGTGCTCTTTGTCGGGATAAATCCCCGTACTGTAGACGTCAACGTTCACCCGGCAAAACTAGAGGTCAAGTTTTCAAACGAGAAGCCGGTATTCGAGGCGGTCTACTACGCGATAAAAAACACGCTTGAGCACAACACCACCCGCCCGGGTCTTGACCCCGCAAAATTCGGCCAAATAACCTATGAAGAATACCGGCGGGCGTTTGCACCCGAAAATAGTGATAAAGCTCCGCAGAAAAGCGGCGATGGCCGCGCTGCAGAAAATGAGTCTGAAGCTGCGCGGCACGACCGCAGTGAAGCTGCCGACGACAATAGCACGGCACGGCAGGCAGCCGGGCAAGAATCAGAGCAACAGCCCGAGGCTGCACCGGTCTCAAAACCAATAATCCTTACCGCCGAAGACTACATCGAGGAATTCAGAGACACCGAAGATGAAAAAATAAGCGATGAGTCGGGCGGGACGTCCACGACTGTAAAAGAAAGCGAGTCCGGGACGGTCGGTCATGCTGACGGGGTAAAGGAGTCCGCGCAGCCGTCCGGCGGTTCAGAAGCAGAGCTGCGGCTGCCGGTGCAGAACTACAGAATTGTCGGCGAGGCCTTCAACTCTTATGTCATTGTCGACACAGGCGATAAAATGCTGCTTGTCGACAAGCACGCGGCGCACGAGCGCATAATATTCGAGAAGCTAAAAGCCGGTATGAAGAGCGCCGGCATAAGCTCACAGACAATCATGCCGCCGCTTGAGTTCATGCTGACCAGCGAGGAGACTCTGGCGCTGCTTGAATACCGGGAAGAAATCGAGAGTCTGGGGTTCAGCTTCACGGCTGAAAAATTCACCGTCACGGTGACCGCATTTCCGGATGCCGTGGAACTCTCGGCAGTCCCCGACATCTTCATGACCATTGCCGACCGGATAAGAAACGGGACCGGCACACCCGGGCTGACCCGCGACATTCTCTTTGAAAAGGCGCTCTATCAGGCCGCCTGCAAGGCGGCGATAAAGGCCGGGCAGGAATACGGCCCCGAGCATATCAGGTGGCTGGTCGACCAGCTCATGTCGCTGCCCGACATCACTTTCTGCCCGCACGGGCGGCCGGTGGCAATGGAGATAACCAAAAGCTCGCTCGACAGGCAGTTCGGGCGCACCTGAAAAACGGAGCAAAACAATATGTTTGAGATACTTAAAACCGAAGGCCGTGCAAGGCGCGGCAGGTTCCATACCGTACACGGTGACATCGAGACCCCGGTCTTTATGAACGTCGGCACAGCCGCCGCGATAAAGGGCGGGGTGTCCTCGCGCGAACTTGCCGTGATCGGCTGTCAGGTTCAGCTCTCAAACACCTACCACCTGCATCTGCGTCCCGGCGACGAGCTGATACGCGAGCTTGGCGGCGTGCGGTCCTTTATGAACTGGCCGCGGCCGGTCCTGACAGACAGCGGCGGTTTTCAGGTTTACTCACTGGCAAAGCTGCGGAAAATCACCGACGACGGGGTGTATTTTTCGTCGCACATTGACGGGCGGCTGATTTTCATGGGCCCCGAGGAGAGCATGAGGATTCAGTCAAATCTTGCCTCCACGATTGCTATGGCCTTCGACGAGTGTGTCGGGAACCCCGCGCCGTATGAATACGTCGAAAAATCCTGCCGGCGGACCACCCTCTGGCTTGAGCGCTGCCGCGACGAGCTCGAAAGGCTCAACTCGCTGCCCGGGACAATCAACAAACAGCAGCTGCTTTTCGGCATAAATCAGGGCGGCACATATGAGGACCTGCGCATCCGCCACATGGAGAGCATCGTCAGGCTTGATCTGGCGGGCTATGCCATAGGCGGGCTTGCGGTGGGAGAGCAGCCCGAAGAAATGTACCGTATAATTGATATCGTCGAGCCGTATATGCCGCAAAACAAGCCGAGGTATCTGATGGGGGTCGGGACGCCGGCCGACATACTTGAGGCGGTGAGGCTCGGGATTGACTTTTTCGATTGCGTCCTGCCCGCACGCAACGCGCGCCACGGGAGCCTCTTTACCTGGCAGGGAAAGCTTAAGCTTTTCAACGAAAAATACGCGCGCGACCCGCGCCCGCCGGATGAGGGCTGCGGCTGCCCGACCTGCCGAAACCACAGCCGCGCATATCTCCGCCACCTGATAAAAGCCAAGGAGGTGCTCGGAATGCGGCTGGCGGTGATTCATAACCTGTATTTTTACAATGAGCTCATGCAAAAAATCAGGGAAGCGATTGAAGGCGGCTGCCTTGAGGATTTTTACAACAGATACAGAATATCATTAATTGAAAGGATAAAAGATTAGTACCCAAAATGATAGTTTATCTGATAAGACACGGACAAACAGAAAGCAACCGCGACAAAGTGGTTCAGGGCTGGAGCAGCGTCGGACTGACCGAAAAGGGGATTAAGCAGGCAGAGAGCCTCAAAGGGTATTTTGCCGAAAAGAAGCTCGACCGGATAATTTGCAGCGACCTCTACCGCGCCCGGCAGACCTGCTCGATTGTTTTCGAGGGCAGGGAAAACATAGAATACGACGTGCGGCTGCGCGAGCTTAACAACACAGTATTGATGGGTCAAAGGCGCGACGACCTTGTTAAAATTTACGGAGATGAATTCCTCGATAACGCCTATAGGCTGAACTATACGGCTTACGGCGGTGAGAGCAGCGAGTCGCTTATCGCCAGGGCTGCCTCCTTCCTATCCGACCTTGAGAAGGATACCAAATCAAATACTGTTGCCGTGCTGACTCACGGCGGTGTGATATTCGCAATTCTGCACGTTATACTTCAAATAAAGCTGTACACCCCTATGCTCAGCATTGATAACTGCTCGCTGACCAAGCTCCGCTTCAAGGACGGGTTATGGACGGTTATGTACATAAACAATAAAATCAGGACTGATGGGACGGCCGAATAAATGCTTAACAGACATATACTTGAGAGAGTTCTGCTTCGCGCCATGTCAGGCGGCGCGGATTTTGCCGAGATATTTGCCGAGAGGTCTCGTTCTTCGTCAATCAGCTATGTCGACTCCAGAATTGAATCGATTTACGACAACACGCTTTCGGGTGTCGGCATACGGGCGTTTTTAGGGGTCAGGACTGTTTATGCCTCGACTACAGACATAACCGAGGAGGGGCTCATGCTCTGCGCCGCTTCGGTGGCCGAAGCCATCGGAGGGGGCAGGGCCGACCAGAATATTGTGCTCAGCGAGCGCATCACGCCCAATATTCATCCGGTAAGGATTGTTCCTTCCGATTCGCTCACCGGCTTTGCCGCCGATCTGCTCAAGGCCGGCTGTCAGGCAGCGGCCGGATACGATAAGCGGATAATTCAGGTTCAGGGGCGGCTTATGACAAATGACCGGAATATCCTCATCGCAAACAGCGAGGGGCTTTATATAACCGACAGAAGCGTCAGGACGCGCATTGCAATCAGCGCCATAGCGTCCGACGGCACCGAAAACCAGACCGGCTCGGCCTCGCCCGGAGCCCTCATGGGACTTGAATTCTTTGAGGAGCATATGCCCGAGGAAATAGGCCGCAGGGCCGCCGAGCAGGCGATAACCAACCTGGAAGCCGTATACTGCCGTGCCGGGAAGATGACGGTAGCGATTGAAAGCGGCTTCGGCGGGGTGCTTTTCCATGAAGCCTGCGGGCACTCGCTTGAGGCCACATCGGTTGCGATCGGCGCTTCACAGATGGCCGGGAAGCTCGGGCAGAAAATTGCAAACGAAAAGGTGACGGTGGTCGACGACGGCACCATACCGGGCGGCTGGGGTTCAATGAACATCGACGACGAAGGCAACCCGGCGCGCCGCAATGTGCTCATAGAAAACGGCGTGCTGAAAAGCTACATGATAGACCGGCTGGGCTCCCGCCGCATGGGACTGCCTGTGACCGGCAACAGCCGCCGCGAGAATTACTCCTTTGAGCCGACCTCAAGAATGACAAACACCTTCATTCTCAACGGCCCCGACAGAAACGAAGATATAATCGCCTCTATCGAGTATGGCCTGTATGCAAAGGAGATGGGCGGCGGCTCGGTCAACCCGCTCACCGGGGCCTTCAACTTCTCGGTGCGCGAGGGATACATGATTCGGAACGGCAAAATCTGCGAAGCGGTCAGAGGCGCTTCACTTATCGGCACAGGTTCTCAGATACTTGAGAACATCGACATGGTTGGGCAGAACCAGGCCTGCGGCGAGGGCATGTGCGGCTCGAGGAGCGGCTCGGTTCCGGTCGGGGTCGGTCAGCCGCTCATCCGCATGACCGGGCTTACGGTCGGTGGAAGATGACAAACTACAACAAGGACGGAGCACTCAATGATTGATTTTGAAGAACTTAAAGCCGAGCTGATCAAAGCGGCAGCAGCTGCCGGGATTGAACAATATGAAATTTACTATCAATTGATAAGGGACGCCTCGGCCGAGACCTTCCGCGACGAGATAAGCGGTTTTTCTTTCGGCGTGTCGGGCGGAATTTGCTTTCGCTGTATCTCGGGCGGACGCATGGGATATGCCGCAACCGAGCTTATGACCCCCGGTGAGATGCACGAGCTGGTCATCCGGGCGCATGAGAACGCAAAACACATAGAAAACGACGATGAGGTATTCATTTACCCAGGCTCGCCAAAGTACGGGCAGAAGACAAGAGAGGCCGACAAATTTCCCGACGCCGCGCTGCTTAAAAACAACGCATTGGCACTTCAGCGCAACACCTATGCCAAAAGCAAACATGTGACCGACGGGACACAGTCTCAGGTGTTTGCATTTGAGACCGAGACGCGGATTTGCAACTCAATGGGGCTGGATCTCAAAAACACCGCCGGGGCGACCGGCGGGTACACCCGGGCAGTGGTAAAGGTGAACGGGGAGTCGGCAGATGATTATGACTTCACACTCGGCTGCGGGCTTGACAGCCTTCTGCCGCTCTCGGATAATGCTGTTTCCGGCGCGCTGGCCAAAATTGGTGCCGGCGAGATTGACAGCGGCAAATACGATATCATAATCGGCGGCCGCCAGATGCAGGGCCTGCTTGCCGCCTTTTCGTCAGTATTTTCGGGCAAAAGCGCCCGGCTGGGGCTCTCGCTGCTGGCCGGCAAGGAGGGATGCGAGGTCGCCTCTTCCTGTATCACGATTACCGACGACCCCTTCGACCCGAACTGTCCCATGCAGACCACCTTTGACGCCGAAGGCGTGGCGGTCTATACGAAAAATGTCATTGAAAAGGGCATTTTGAAAACGCTTCTGTATGACCTCACAAACGCCAAAAAAGCCGGGGTAGGGAGCACCGGGAACGCCAGTAAGGGCAGCTATGCCAGCACGGTCGGCATAAGCCCCTTCTGCCTTTCAATCAGACCGGGCGAGTACAGTCTTGAGGAACTTTTCAGAATAGTCAGAAGCGGGCTGTATGTAACAGAAATTAAGGGGCTGCACGCCGGCGCCAACCATGCGACCGGGGATTTCTCGGTCGAATGTGCGGGTTTTCTGATTGAGGGCGGACGGCGCGGGCAGCCGGTTAAGTCCTTTACGATTGCCGGGAACTTCTACGGGCTGCTCAGGAGCATCACTCACGTGGGAAATAAGGTCGAGTATGGAATGCCGTCGGGTTTCACGGTATTTGCCTCGCCGGCGGTTCTTGTCAGAGATATAAGTGTAGCGGGAAAATAATACTTGATTTAAGGTTTGCAATGCTGTATAATTGACTTCATCGCATACTAAGGAGCAATACTGATGGACAACCAAGCAAAAACAATGGACAAGATTGTAGCCCTGTGCAAAAACCGGGGCTTCGTATATCCGGGGTCGGAGATTTACGGCGGGCTCGCCAACTCGTGGGATTTCGGGCCCCTGGGCGTTGAGCTTAAGAACAACGTCAAGCGGGCGTGGTGGAAAAAATTCGTTCAGGAATGCAAATACAATGTCGGGCTTGACAGCGCGATTATCATGAATCCCGAAACCTGGGTGGCCTCAGGGCATGTCGGCGGCTTTTCCGACCCGCTCATGGACTGCAAGGCCTGCAAAACCCGCCACAGGGCTGACAAGCTCATCGAGGACTGGGCACAGGCGAACAGCCTTGGCGTCAACCCGGCCGGCTGGTCGAACGATCAGCTTGCCGCCTATATAAAAGAGAAGGGAATTACCTGCCCCGACTGCGGCGCCAGGGATTTTACCGACATCCGAAAGTTTAACCTGATGTTCAAGACCTATCAGGGAGTTACCGAAGACTCGAACTCCGAGCTTTACCTGCGGCCCGAGACCGCGCAGGGGATTTTTGTCAACTTCAAGAACATTCAGAGAACCACCCGGAAAAAGCTGCCCTTCGGGGTCTGCCAGATAGGCAAGGCTTTTCGCAATGAAATTACCCCCGGCAACTTCATCTTCCGCACCCGTGAGTTTGAGCAGATGGAGCTCGAGTTCTTCTGTAAGCCCGGTACCGACCTTGAGTGGTTTGCATACTGGCGCAGCTTTTGCGAGCAGTTCCTGCTCGGGCTCGGCATGAAAAAAGAAAACCTTCGCCTTCGCGACCACAGCCCCGAGGAGCTGAGCTTTTACTCAAAGGCGACCACCGACTTTGAGTATCTCTTCCCCTTCGGCTGGGGCGAGCTCTGGGGAATCGCCGACAGGACCGACTACGACCTCGGCCGACATATGGAACACAGCGGGGAGTCGCTTGAGTACTTTGACCCCGACGACGGCTCGAAATATGTGCCGTATGTCATCGAGCCTTCGCTCGGCGTAGAGCGCGCGGCGCTTGCCTTTTTGGTCGACGCCTACGACGAGGAGGTGGTTGACGCCGAGAAAAACGACATCCGGGTAGTGCTGCGGTTGCATCCCTTCCTGGCGCCGGTCAAGGTGGCGGTGCTTCCGCTCTCAAAGAAGCTGGGCGAGGCCGTCGGGCCGATAGCCGACGAGCTGGCGCGATACTTTACGGTGGAGTATGACGAGAGCGGCTCGATAGGAAAGAGATACCGCCGGCAGGATGAAATCGGCACGCCCTTCTGCGTGACATATGATTTCGAGTCGCAGACCGACGGCTGCGTGACTATACGCGGCCGCGATACAATGCAGCAGGAGAGGATTCCGATATCACAACTGAAGGATTACTTGTCTGAAAAACTCTTTTATTGATGTTATGTGATATACGAAACCACCCGGCGAGAATTTTCCGCCGGGTGGTTTTGATTAAACAGGGCGGGCCTCATATCCCGCGTTTATATAAGCCTATATGAACAATTATGGAACTTTTTTAATAAGTTCTTTAAGCGGGTTTTGGGGGGAGCGCTCCTAAAGAAAAAGCCAGGAGTACGGAGGCATCGCACATGAACCTATACAAAACGCTTGATAATCTCCTCGTATGTCAGCCCGTATTTTTCGGCTATATCGCGGGCGTAGCTCTTACCGGTGGGCTTGGCACGGTATATTTTGAATGAACGCTTGCCTTCGCCCTCGATACCGGCGACGAGCGTGTCGATAAAGCTCCCGCCGTCGGCTTTGGCTCGGGCATTAATTTCGTCGATTCGCGCGGCAAGCTCGTGCAGGTGGGTTGAGAAAAGGCACCTGCACTGAACCCGGCTGAAAGCGGCGAGCACCTCGGCGGCTATATATGCTGCCTCGTATGCGCCGGTTGAAGAAAAGGACTCGTCAAGAAGCACGAAGCTCAGCGGTGTCACTTTGTCGAATATGTCGCGCATACGCGAACATTCCTCGCCAAGCCGTCCCTTGTCGATGGTGTCGTCGGCGCCGGTGGTGAAGTGGGTAAATATGGCGTCGGCCGGACTGATTCTGGCGCTCTCGGCCGGAACGAACATACCGAGCTGCATCATGGCCTGCGCCAGCCCCACTGCGCAGGTATGGACCGATTTCCCGCCCCGGTTGGGTCCGGTCAGCACAAAAATCCGCGACCTGTCGTCGAATTCTGCATCGTTTGAGACTATTTTGTCCTCTATTTTAAGCGCAACGCAGGGATTATACAGATCCTTGGCCACAAAAACGCGTTCGCCGGCCGGGGCTATGTCGGGTCTGCAGAGCTTGCAGCCCCGGTCAAGCAGCTTCTGCATGAAGGCGGTGCCCTTGACGAAGAACTCGATTTCGGGCATCAGATTGAGTAGGAAATCGGTGTTTGACAGCACATACTCCTGTACTATCTTCTTCCATGACCGCAGAGAGGATTTATAGACCTCGTTGATTGCCGAATTAAAGGCCAACTGGAGGGCCATTTTCTGGTTTTCGGTTTGCTTTTTACCGAACGGGACGAGATTTGCGATACATGTGTACTCGTCGTACTTGAAGTTCATCCTAAGGATTTTTTCAAGCACGTCGCCCGAGCGGAAGGGCTCGGGATTGATTGAGAGCACCCCGGCCTCTGCCGGGCGGAGCTGTGCGTCAAGGTTGACGCCGATTGTAATGCTCTTAATATCCCTCACACGGGCGGTGAGGGCATTGAGTTTTTCGTTGAGCTCCATGTAGTAGTCGCTCTCTGCCAGCTCGATGATCCGGTCGGCAAGGGTTGTGAAGGCGCGGCTTTTGAGGTTATGCCGTACCTGCGCCAGGCCCGAGTGAAGCGTCTCAACACTCGAGATGTAAAGCTCAATCTCGGTCAGGCTTGACAGATATGAGGTGGTCTCGCCACCGTCGCTGTCCTCCTCAAGCCGGCGCAGTTCAAATATATCGCTGATTATCGGGATCAGCCGGTTTAAGGTTTTCGATATAATCGGGTTTTTCAGCATGTCATCGAAGGCATCCATCCGGTACTTCATGACGGCGGGGTCGCTGGTGAAGTAATCCGAAAGCCTTGAATTCTTCAGGTCAAGGAAGTCAAACAGCCCGAACTCGTCGAGCACATGCATGTCTATGTCGGGTGTGCCGACCCCGCTGAGATGAGCTCTTTGGGTTTCTACATCGGGGTAGAGCAGGCTGAAATTCGTTAAATCCATTTTAATGTTCGCTTATACGGCATCCTTTCAGTGATTTTTACTGAAATTTATTATAACATAGAATTTATGAAATTTGAAGATATCTCGAAAATATCACTATTCCTTCTTTTCTTTTCGTGCAAGGCTGATATGAGCCAGCGGGTTTTTCTCCATCGCTTCGGACATCGCGGCGTTGCTGACATGTGTGTATATCTGGGTGGTGTTCAGCTGCTCGTGTCCTAAAATGTCCTTGAGCACGCGGACGTCTACCTCGCCCGACTGGTACATCAGCGTGGCGGCGGTATGGCGCAGCTTATGTACCGAATAGCGCTTTGAGCCCAGCCCTGCGGCGTCGAGGTACTTGTAGACCATCCACTGAACGGTCTTGACGCTGATGCGCTGGTTGCGGTTGCTCAGAAAGAGAGCTTTGGTCGCAAGCCTTGTGCGGTCCTCGGCAAGCCGCCATTTTAGATACTCGACGAGCGCCTCTCTGCAGGCAGTGTTCAGGTAGACAATCCGCTCTTTGTTGCCCTTGCCGACCACCCGCAGCGAGCGCAGCTCGCGGTCTAAATCGCCTAAGTTGATCCCCACAAGCTCGGAGAGCCGCATCCCGCAGTTGAGAAACAATGTCACGATTGCATAGTCGCGAAGCTTTGTTTTTGAATCTTTATCGTTTTGTATCGCTTCAAGCAGCGCTATTGACTCGTCGAGCGTCAGAAACTTTGGCAGTGTTTTTTTTGGCTTGGGCGACTCTATATTTATTGCGGGGTTTTCAAACTGCATGTTTTTCTTTGTGGTCATGAATTTGTAGAGTGCTTTTATCGCCGAGAGCTTGCGGGCCTTCGCTGCCCACATGTTTTTTCTGACAGTTCCGGCATAGAGCAAAAATTCGTATATTTCGGGCGTCCTTATCGACTTAAAAAACTCCGCGTCGGCTTTGGAAATGTCGATTTTGTCAAACTCCTCGGATTCGGGGGATATGCCCGAGCGCTTGGCCATTATAAACCGCGCAAAGGTGGAAAGGTCGAGCAGGTATTCCTTGACGGTTTTGACCGAGCAGCCCTGGATGACGGTTTTATAGGATGAAAACTCAAGCAGTATGTCGGACAGTTGTTTTTTATCCTGATCGGGATAATTTGCCTCCATGCCGCGCCCTCCCCTGAATTTTGTATAATAAAATTATACAACATTATCTCGACCAATTGATTGCCGAAATGTAAACTTTTCGCCGCACCGGTATTGCAAAAGTCGGATAAACCGGGTATAATGAGTTGTGTATAAAAAAATCCCGCGGATAGCCTAAATAACACATACCGTCGTTTTGGCGGCAGGGTGAGGATATGAAGCATTTTTTCAAGGAATATTCCTACTACTCGTTTAAGATGTTTTTAAATCAGTTCGCAATTGCGCTGATGGGACTTGTGCTGGCGCTGGCTTTCGGCATGTCCGAGAACCACACCGGGCAGGTGCTCTCAAGCGTTTTTGCGGTCGTTTTTTACCTTTTTCTCATTTATTACATGACCTGGGAGATAGGCGCAAAGGACGGAATAAGAGTCGAGCACGGAAGAAAAAAGGCAAGGCCGCTGACCGGGCTTTATATGTCGCTTATAGCGAACTCGCCAAACTTTGTCCTGGCTGTGCTGGCCGCATTCATAAAGCCCTTCGGTTCGATTGCCATTATTCTGCAGGGGATGTATGCCGGCATTTTGACAATTAAATACAAGACCGGAATTGTGGACGGCGAGCTTGTCGAGCTGCCCCTGAATGATGCGTGGTGGTCCTATTTTTTGATCATCCTGCCGGCTCTTTTGGTTTCGATGATAAGCTACATCCTCGGAACCAAAAACATCGGTCTATCACGGGTGCTGGTACCGGCCAATCCCGAGCAGGAAGAAATCAAGAGAATGAAAAAGAAGGGCAAAACGAAATAAAATGTACGATTTTCTGATATACGATTTTGACGGAACGATATCCGACACCTACCCGGTATTCACTCGTGCATTGCTTGAACTGCTCTCAAGGCTGGGCAAGCAGACCGATTATAACACAGCGTACAGCCAGCTTAAGGTCTCTGTAGGTCATGCGCTCAAATTTTACGGTCTTTCTGACCATGAAAAGGAATACCACAGTATATGGAAAGAAATGGCGCTGGCTGAACAGAAAGCATTCCCGGAGGCGCATGAAATCCTGCGGTATGCAAAGTCGCGCGGGAAGAAGAACTACCTCTATACACACACCGGCAGAATCGTGTATGATTTGCTTTGCAAAATGGGGATATCAGACTGCTTTGATTTCATCCTTGAGAGCACGACATACAAATTTCCGCGCAAGCCGGCGCCCGATGCGCTGAACTTCATTATAAAGACCTGCGGGATTGATCGCAGCCATGCGCTGATGATCGGCGACCGTGACATAGATATTGAGGCGGCTCGGGCTGCCGGAATTGACGGATGTCTTTTTGACCCCGACGGTTATTACCTCGACTGCAAAGCCGAGCATTACATAAAATCGCTGCTTGATTTGAAGGCAATAATAGGGGAGTAAGATACAGCCGGTGCGGTTTAAAACCGCACCGGCTGTTTTTAGCACTGTGTTGACGCAGTTCAGCGAACAAAAAGATCTTAAGCGGGGAGGCGGGGGCGGAGCTCCCGTGGAAAAGCTGTTCGTCAGGCCTGTTTTTGGTTTATCAGAACGGCAATTTCGTTGTCGGCGCCGGTGCTGACTGTCACACTGTCGCCCGAGTTAATTTTCCCTTCGAGGATCATTGAGGATAGTTTGTCTTCGACCATTACCACAACAGTGCGCCGCAGGTTTCGCGCTCCGTACTGGCGGCTGTAACCCTTTTTTGAAATCAGCTCTATGGCAGAATCCGCAAACCCGACGTCGATACCCAGCGCCCTCGCCCGGTCTGTTACTTCGCGCAGGGTCAGGGAGGTTATCTTTATTATATCGTCGTTTGAGAGCGGTTTGAACACGATTATCTCGTCGAGCCGGTTTAAGAATTCGGGCCTGAAGGCTTCGCTGACCGCCCGCATAACCTGCTTCTCATCTTCATCCTCGCGCTCCGCAGACTGCGGGCTGCCGAAGCCGAGCTGACTGGTCTTGCCCCGGGCAGAGAATCCGATATTCGACGTCAGGATGATTATTGTATTTCTGAAGTCGGTGGTCCGTCCTTGGGAGTCGGTCAGCCTGCCGTTGTCGAGAATCTGAAGGAGGATATTGAAAATATCGGGGTGCGCTTTCTCGATTTCGTCAAAGAGCACGACCGAGTAAGGGTGCCGGCGCACGCTCTCGGTCAGCCTTCCGCCCTCGTCATAGCCGACATAGCCCGGAGGCGAGCCGATAAGCTTTGATATGCTGTGCTTTTCCATGTATTCGGACATATCAAAGCGGATGAAATTGTCTCCTCCGAAAACCTCCTCGGAGACCACGCGCGCAAGCTCGGTTTTGCCGACACCGGTTCTGCCGCAGAAAAGAAAGGAGCCTGCCGGCCGACGGGGGTCCTTCAGGCCGCTGCGGCCCCGCCTGATTGCGGCGGCAATCTTTTCGATGGCCGCGTCCTGACCGATTATCCGTTCCTTTAGCCTTTTGTCAAGTTCCAGTATCCGCCGGTTTTCGGCCTCGTCGGTATGCGAGACGGGTATGCCGGTCCACTGGGTCAGGGTCCTTTCGATGTCCTCGGCGGTGACTGTCGGGGTGTTTTCGGGGTACTCGACCTCCCAGAACTTTTTTTCCTCGGCAAGCCGGTGCGTGAGTTTCAGTTCCTCGTCCCGGAGTGCGGCAGCCTTCTCGAAATTCTGGGAGATTATCGCCTCCTCCTTTTCACTGACGATGCTTGCCAGCCGCTCTTTGACTGCGGCAAGCGCCGGCGGGGCGGAGAAGGCGGCTATCCGGCAGGCCGAGGCCGCTTCGTCTATTAAGTCTATGGCCTTATCAGGCAGAAAGCGGTCGGTTATATAGCGCTGCGAGAGCCTCACCGCCGCCTCAATGGCCTCGTCTGATATAGACAGCTTGTGGTGGGCTTCGTATTTGTCGCGCAGGCCGCGCAGGATTGCAACTGTTTCTTCGGCAGTAGGCTCGCCCACCATCACAGGCTGAAATCTACGCTCGAGGGCGGCGTCCTTTTCGATATGTTTGCGGTATTCGGTAAGAGTGGTAGCCCCTATTACCTGAAGCTCGCTTCGGGAGAGTGCCGGCTTGATTATGTTTGCAGCGTCAACCGCGCCCTCGGCGGCTCCCGCACCGATTATCGTGTGGATTTCGTCGATGAAAAGAATTATGGAGTCGTTCTTTCTGACCTCCTCCATGACGTTTTTCATTCGTTCTTCAAATTCGCCGCGGTACTTGGCGCCGGCAATCATTGCCGGAATGTCGAGCGTGACAATTATCTTGTCCCTTAAATTCTCCGGTACCCGGCCGTCGGCGATTTTCTGCGCCAGCCCCTCGACCACCGCGGTTTTGCCCACGCCCGGTTCCCCGATAAGGCAGGGATTGTTCTTCGTGCGCCTTGAGAGGATTTGAATGACGCGCATTGTCTCGCATTCTCGGCCGATAATCGGGTCGAGCAGACCCAGCCGGGCAAGCTGGGTGAGGTTGCGCCCGTAGTTTGATATGGTAGGCGCGCCCGGCAAGGTCTGCCGCAAGCTGTCGCGCCCTCTTTGCTCCCTTATGACGTTCTTTCCCGGAATTGTATCAAGGAAATTGCCGAGCTCCTTTTTCAGCTCGGTGACAGATACCCCGCAGGCCGAGAGAATCCGGATTGCCATGCAGTCGTTTTCGGCGAGCAGCGCGGCGAGCAGGTGCTCGGTTCCGATGTAGCTCTGACCGTTTTTTATCGATTCCTGCGCCGAGGTTTCGATTATGTTCTTAACCTTCGGTGTCATGTCAGAAGGGGAGAGTATTGTCGGGACGCCGGTGCCCGCCCAGTCGGCAATGGTCTGCCTGAGCTTGGCGGGGGTTATTCCGCGCGCAGCAAGCAGCTTTGCGGCAATACTGTCACTCTCCCCTGCAAGCCCGAGGAGCAAATGCTCGGACCCTATATATGTGTGTCCCAATTCTCTCGCACATTGCATCGCCCGGTTAAGAGAATTCTGCGCTTTCTGCGTAAATCTGCTCGACACAGCTATATCCTCCTCTTGGGTGACGGTTAATATAGCTATTATAAACTTAACCTGTTGCGAATATTCATTGCCGGGCAGGGCGTTGCTGCTTGTGCTGTTTAGTGAAAAGCTGAGAGGGCTTCAGATTTTAATAAAAACACTCACTTCTTCCGGTTTATTTATATATTTGTGATATAACCGTTAGTCGAGACCCGAAAAATCTGATCTATAATTCTGAGGAGTCTCAAAGAGGCAGTTCATCGTGAGTCGCAACCAGATCTATTGTCTGATATGACGTTATCCCGTCAAAAATCGGTATGCCGATGCAGCTGCGCGGGACATAGCCCTCGGCATGCACGTGTATATCGTAAAGGCTGTAGGGCCTCTGTCCGATGACAGGTCGGACGGTTTTAGGGGGGCAGGGCAGGGTTTCCTTTTCGGTCATGCCGTCATGGTCGGTTTTCAGGGTGATGTGTATTTCGGACAATTCAGGCTCGGCACCCTTTATGGTGACTGTCGCGCCCGAGACCGGCACGGCGGAGCGCGCGGTGGTTGTGCGTATGATTAAGTACCCGACACCCGTAAGGCCAAAGCCTCCGCTCATTTTCCCGCTGATTACCATGTGAAACCTCCGGAGGTGTGTTCTATATTTAATTGTATTCAATAAAAAATAATTGGTGAGGCACAAGGAAAGGCCGGGGTGTCAAAAGCGCAAATCACTGTTGACTTTGTGTGATGTGTTGTGTTATAATATGCGCGTCGGCGTTGCACCAGAAAAAAGATTTCCTAAAACAAGCCGGTGTGATGGAATTGGCAGACGTGCTGGACTCAAAATCCAGTGGTAGCGATACCGTGC
>JAAYHB010000027.1 GCA_012727435.1 Clostridiales bacterium
ATCCTATGCCCGCGCCGGCGGCAAACAGCATGGCGGCGAGAATTATTGCGGCTATGCACTCGAGGCGCTCGTGGCCGAAGGGGTGCTCGCGGTCGGCCTCCTTGGCCGAGAGCTTGACGCCTATCATCACCACAAAGGTGCTCAGCACGTCCGAGACGGTATGCAGCGCGTCGGATATTATCGCGGCCGACCGGGCGAATATTCCGGCAATAAGCTTCAGCAGCGACAAAATTATATTTATCGACAACGTGACTGCCGACACGCGCATTGCGGTTTTTGTATCATCTGTTTTTATGTGCTTCATTGATTTGCTCCTTTTTTTATATGCAGACTGTCCGGATTTTGAGTAAAAAAGAAAAACGGCTGTTATATGTTTAACAGTCGTTTCACCGATAATTCGATTTTACATCTCATACCCGTGAAACATCCTTCTGTCCCACAGGTAGAAAAAACCTGCTGCCGCAGAGCGGCCCGGCTGCATGCTGGAAGCGCACCGCCTGTTCAGTTTTAGTAGCAGGCAGAACCCCGCCCGCCGGCTCGGTATTCGGAGCTTATTGCCTGCTTCCATTATTATATCATATGCTGCCAGTAATGTCAATGGTTACTGTCCTGAAAAAATCCGGAAGCTCCGGCACGCGGCCGGATACTCCCGGTATCATTACTGAATTTATACCAGCTTTGCTCTTATTTTTTCTATCGCTTCGGAGGCAAGACCGATCAGACTGAAATAATGCTCCACATCGCCGTATTTTTCCCGGAACATATCAAGGAATATCTCCATTGCTTCGGCATCCGACACCAACCGGTGGTTTCGCAGTTCCTCAAAGCTCATGCCCGGCCAGATGTTGGGCAGCGATTTGTGGTAATCGTTCACTATTTCGCTGTCCTCGACCCCGGCTATCATGAGCAGCAGTGCCAAGACGGTTCCGGTCCGGTCTTTTCCGGAATAGCAGTTGATTATCGTGCCGCCCTCGGCCTCGGCCAGTACTTCGAATATCGCCCTGACATTTTCGGTCAGTGCGAGCAGCATATGATAATATAGCGCGGTCTCCCACGGGCCGTAAAACGAGGCGCGCAGCCAGTTGTCGAGCCTCAGGTTGTAATAATTAAAGCCCGGCTCACCGCATAGCGCATTCTTGTTGATAATCGTCTCCTCAGGGGTGCGGAGGTCGACGACGGTAGTATAGCCTGCCTCCCGCAGTGCGTCTGTTTCCTCGCGCGTCAGTGTCTTGGGCAGGTCGGAGCGGGCGAAGGCGCCGTATTTCGTTCTGCCTCCTGATTTCGTGCGGTAACCGCCGAGGTCGCGGAAGTTTGAGATGCTTGTAAATTTCATATCGGCTCCAGCAAGTTCAGTCATAAATATGATACCATATAAATGCTGCTTTGTCGATATGGGAAATCAACATTAATTGTTGCATTTGCAACTCCTCTGCGGTATAATTTGTACGAAATCTACGGAGGTGACCACATGGACAAAAAGGTACTGTCAAAATGCATTCTGTTCCGGGAGTTTGACGAGGGGCAGCTTGAATACGCGCTTGAGTTTTTTGAAGCCGAGAGGAAATTCTATCCGCGCGGCAGTTTCCTCAACCGGATATCGGCGCCGCTGACCAGATTCGGGCTGGTGCTCTCGGGGACAGTCAGGGTATACCGCGACGACGTGAACGGCCACCACATGATACTTGCAAATGTCGGTGCCGGCGATACCTTCGGCGAATCGCTCTGCTGGCTGGGACGCGACACAGACGTCTATATCTGCGCCGTCACCGATGTGGAGCTGCTCTGGCTCAGAGTGAACAACCTCCGCAACCCGGCACGTAATGCCGAGCCGAATGCAATACTGTTACGCGAAAGATTTATTTCTATGCTTGCAACCCGGGCGCTCGATATGAACGACCGCATTCAGATACTGTCACAAACCACAATACGGGCAAAGCTCATTGCTTTTTTTTCACAGTACGTGACGCGCGGCGGCTCGGACTGTTTTGAAGTTCCCTTCGACCGGGGAAGCATGGCTCACTACCTCGGCACCGACCGCTCGGCCCTCTCGCGTGAGCTTAGCCGGATGCGCGACGAGGGGCTGATTGATTTTTCGGGCAGCCGGTTTTGTCTGCGGGGGATGCTTTCGTCAACATAAAATCCGCGGGGATGCGGATTTCTGGGTGTTTCGACGCACCCGACGCGCTTATCTTACAACCGGGGTAAATACGTCGCGCAGCGGCCGGGTTTTGTATGCTCCTCGCGTGAAATCGGGTACGGCCTGCGGCATGCCTCGCTCGGCAATTGATTTCGCCGAGAGACAGGTAATGCACATCCAGGCCGCCATGTCATAGACGTCTATCGGCATTTCGGCCCCCTCGCGCAGCGCTCTGAAAAAGGCGCGGTGTGTAATGCCGTCCATGCCGCCGTGTCCCGATTTGAGCCCCCCGGCGGTTATTTGCCGCCATTCGTCGGGCAGGTATTTTTCCTCGTATTCGACGGCATTGTTCTGGTAGGTGAGATAACCCTTCATGGTGTCGAAATATTCTTTCATGCCGTCAAGAAAGACCATGTTGTTTCCCATTTCGTACATACCCCGTGTGCCGCGGACAGTGAACTCGCGGTTGTAGGTGCGGGGGAGGGTGGTGTCAAGCCGCAGCGAGATTGTCTCGCCCCCTTCACAGGTGATAAGGGTGTTCACCATGTCGGCCTGTTTGTATTCCTCGCCTATGCGGTTCGGGTTAATTCTGTCTTTGCGGGTTTCCACATATTCTTTGAGCCCCCATGAGCCGCTTGCAACCGACACCAACGACACCATGCGGTTGCCCCGATTGATGCCTAGCAGCTTGGCGATGGGGCCGAGATCGTGCGTTGGATAGTTGTCGCAGTTATATTTTTTATAAAAATTCAGCCGGTAGTGGCGGTTTTCCTCGCCTGTGAGTATCTCCTCGCGTAAATCGTGGGCATAGGCGCCCGAGCAGTGAACGATTTTACCGAACACACCGGCCCGCGCCATCGAGGTCGCCAGCATCTCGGCCTTACCGAAGCAGCAGTTCTCCATCAGCATGATCGGGGTGCGGGTTCTCTCATATGTATCGACAAGCGCCCAGCACTCCTCAAGTGAAAATGCCCCTCCCACCTCGACCGCGGCGGGGATTTTTAATTCCATGCAAAAGAGAGCTATTTCGGTGTGCGTGTCCCAGCCGGTTGCAATTAACGCGGCGTCGGGGCGCAGAGTTTCAAGGAGGTTGCGGTAATCGGGGCCGGTCAGGGGGCTTTTGCCGGTTTTCTCCTTGACGTAGGCCGCCGCCCGCTCACACCTGTCGGCATAAAGGTCGCACAGCCCGACGATTTCGACTCCGTCAATCGGCATTATTGCGTTTTTCATGAGGCTGAAGCCCCGGGCGCCGAGCCCGATTATAGCCAATCCGATCTTCTGCATATGTGCTCCTGTTGATTTCGGTGTTATTTTGTGGTTAATTATAACATTAAAAAAGCAGGGCTTCAACCCTGTTTTGGTATAATTTCGGGAGGTTTTCGGACTTTTTTATATGAGCCCCTTCTGACCGCAGGCAAAACCTGCGGCACATCAAGCGAAGGCAAGCAATTTTATATCTCTGTTAGCCCGCACACAGCCGGCATGTACTTTTCGAGCCGGGCAGGGGCGGGGGTTTTGTCCTCGCCTGAGAGCAGGTAATATATTTTTACCTTCGGCTCGGTTTCCGAGGGGCGGATGATTATGACGTCGGTATTCTCAAGTTCCCAGCGCAAGACGTCGGAACTCGGGAAACCGGTAATACTGCTTTTTTTGCCGCTCCTCTTATCGGTCAGGCTGCCGTCGAGATAGTCACTTATTGAGACGACCGGCACGCCTGCGATATCGGCCGGCGGGCTCTGGCGCAGAGAGCTCATTACGGCCTTTATTTTGTCTTGTGCATTATAGCCATCGAATACCAGCTCGATTGTCCGCTCGAGCGAGTAGCCGTATTTTTTGTAGAGTTCGTCGAGCGCATCGACCAGCGTCCTGCCGGCACTTATGTGGTGTGCGGCCATCTCGCAGATGAGCATTGAAGCAAGCACGCCGTCTTTGTCGCGGGTGTATGTGCCCTTAAGGTAGCCGCAGCTCTCCTCGGCGCCGAAAATGAAGCTCCCGCGGCCTTCGGCCTCCTTCTTTTTTATTACTTCTCCGATATATTTAAATCCGGTCAGCACGTTGCAGAGCTCGACGCCACCCGCGCGGCAGATTTTGGCCATAAGTTCGGTGGTGACGATGGATTTCACCGCGTAGGGCTCGGGCGGCATTTGCCCGCTTGCCTTGTAGGCATAAATGATATAATCGAGGAGCAGCAGGGCGACCTGATTTCCGGTAAAGCCGGTGAAAGCACCGTCGCGCCCGCGCGCCATGACGCCGACACGGTCGGCATCGGGGTCGGTGGCGATTATCAGGTCACAGCCCACGCGGTCGGCCAGTTTTATTCCGCAGGCAAATGCCTCCCTGTACTCGGGATTAGGCTTGTCGACGGTGGGGAAATTCCCGTCGGGCTGCGACTGCTCGGGTACCACATGCAGCTTTTTTATTCCCAGACGCCGAAGGACTTCGGGGACAAGCCTGTATCCGGTCCCGTGCAGGGGGGTGTATGCCACGCTCAGTTTGTCGGCGGCTTTTTTGACAATACCCGGGTTGATTGCCTGCGAGAGCACTGCCGAGATATATGCCTCGTCAATATCATCCCCGACTATGGTTATCAGCCCGTCCTCGACAGCCTCTTTGAAATCAATGAGGTGTATGTCGTCGGGGATTTTTACCCCGCGGATATATCGGGTAATTTGTTCGGCCTGTTCGGGGGCAATCTGCGCGCCGTCCTCCCAGAAGACCTTGTATCCGTTGTACTCTTTAGGGTTGTGCGAGGCGGTGATGTTGATGCCCGCAATACACCCCAGATGCCGCAGCGCAAAGGAAAGCTCGGGGGTAGGGCGCAGGTTATCGAAAATAAAGACCTTGATTTGGTTTGCGGCAAGCACCGAGGCCGCCGTTATTGCGAACTTTTGCGAATTTATCCGGCTGTCGTAGGCAATCACCACCGGGCGCGCGCCGGCGCCTTCTGATTTGATATACTTTGCCAGCCCTTCGGTGGCCTGCGCTACCGTCAAAACATTCATCGCGCCGGTACCCAGCATCATTTTAGCGCGCAGTCCTCCGGTGCCGAAAGACAGTTCGGTGCCGAAACGCGCGTTTATTTCGGCCTCGTTGTCGCCGATTTTCAGGAGCTCCTCCCTCTCTGCGGGCTCGAGATCCTTTATACCCAGCCACAGGTTATATATTGATCTGCTGTCCTTCATATTTTGCCTCTTTTGAGTGGATTATAGGTTGTTTTTTCGGGTCGGGCCGAGCAGGCGGCATACTCCTATCGGGGTGTACTGCGCCATACAGAGCTGAAGAAACACAGCATATGTGACGATATCCTCAATGCTGCCGAGCAGCACGATATGGAATATAAAGCTTGACTCATTGTAGCTCAGAGGCACCGAGTCAACCCGATATATTTTCAGCCCGCAGAGCACGGTCGTGTGCAGGATTTCGTCAAGTGTTATTCCGGGCGAGGGCGAAAAGCTGAACTCAAAGAAGATATCATGATACATGCCCCGGTCGCTGTCGCCGGCCTCGGGGCGGCAGATATGCCGGCGCAGCAGAGCGTACCGGGTCCGCTTGGTGTCGTCCTCATTTGTTATGTCGCAGAGCGCCGAGATTTTCAGGTCATGCCGCTCAATGAGAGAATAAAAGCTGAGCAGTTTGCCGTCCGAGATGTTCTCAACCGGAATTATGCAGGCGTCGGTGGCCCCCGAGGCGGTGTCCTCGCATATCTCGGCAAAAGAATTGTAAACATGCGGTCCGGTTCCGGGAAAATGTGAGGAAAAAATCCGCCATGCTTCTTCCGAGTAACGGTTCCCGACATACGCAATCCCGTTACCGTTTTGTGCTTCGGGACTGGGGAACAGCAGCTCGTCTGGGTCCAAACCAAAGGTGTTGAGCATCTCGGAGAGGCGGCGGCAGGTGTTGATTCTGTCTCTTGAGCTGAATTTTCTTAGCAAATCGGATTCTCCAAAGCAGGCCGAGGCAAGACCGACCGCCTCTGTGGCGCTGCCGGCAAGCTGCAGGGAGGGGGCAAGCTGATTTAAAATCTCGTATGCCTGCGAGATCCTCAGTCGGTTGAGCCCCCTCTGACGTTCCCATATTTCGTTTAGGTTTTCGATTATTACATGATGGTCGGAGTTCATTTTATATACCGCAAATCAGGTCGTAGCTGTCCGAGAGGAAGGAGTACAGCTCCTCTCCGTCAAGGCGCCGGTGCGCCATGAGCGACAGCTTGTAGATATACCCTGCCAGAAACTCGGCTTTTTTCTCGTCTGTCGACAGCAGTCCGAGCAGGCGCTCGTAGACCGGGGAGGAAGTGTTGACGATGAGAGTCGCGTCGGCAACAGACCGGCCGGCCTCGGTCTTTGTCACGAAGGAATACTGCTTCATAAAGTCGTCCATACGGCGCTGGTCCTCGGGCAGGTTGAGCAGGGCCGGCGCCCGATTGTCCTTGAGGCTGACAAACCTGACGTTCAGCTTGTCGTTTCCGGCGGCCTTGCGGAAAAGCCCGACAATCTCCTTGTTTTCCTTATCCTTTTCGTCAGCCCCGCTTGCCAGTGCCGAGACGTCGGCGTCGACCCGCACGAACTTCAGCTTTTCGTATACCCGCTCGGCCGCTGTGATAAACTGCGTATCGATGAGGTGGTCGAGCACCGCCACCTTGTAGCCCTGTGCGGTGAACATCGAGATGTACTGCGACTGCTGCGCGGGGTCTGAAGTATAATACACCGTGACCTCTGCTTTTTCTTTTGCGTCCTTGCCGTCGCCCTTGACGGCGGCCTCGCGGTACTCGTTTATTGTCATGAAGGTCTTGTCGGTCAGCCCGAGCAGGAGCGAATCCTTGACCCGGTCGAAGAATTTCCGGTCGCTCACCGAGGCGAACTCGACAAACACCCGTATGTCACCCCAGATTTTCTCGTACTCATCGCGGTTGTTCTTGCAAAGGCTGTTTAATTTGTCGCATATCTTCTTGACGATATGTGTCGAAACCTTGTTTACATAGACATTGTTCTGCAGATAGCTGCGCGATACGTTGAGCGGCAGCTCGGGGCAGTCTATCACCCCCCGGAGCATAAAGAGGTATTCGGGCACGACCTCCTTTACGTTGTCGGCCACGAAAACCTGATTATAGTAGAGCTTAATTTTCCCCTCAAGGCTGTCAAACTCGGTTCTCAGCCTCGGGAAATAGAGTATGCCCTTAAAATTGAGCGGATAGTCGGCGTTTATATGGATGCTGAACAGCGGGTCTCTGAAATCGTTGAATACCTTGTGATAAAAGTCGTTGTATTCCTGCTCGGTGCACTCGCTGGGGCGCTTTAGCCAGAGCGGGGAGGTGGTGTTTATCGGCTTTTTCTCGGATTTTTTGTCCTCGTCCTCGCCGGTCTCAAGGTAAATGTCATAGGGCATGAAGGAGCAGTATTTATCGAGCACCTCGCGGACCTTTGACACCTCAAGATAGGCCGCCTCCTCGTCGGTTATATGCATTATCACCGAGGTGCCGCGGCTCTCGCGGTAGGAGTCGGATATCTCGTAGCTGCCGTTGTCCGAACAGACCCAGTGCAGCGCCGGCGCGCCGGTGTAAGATTTTGTGATTATCTCCACCTTTTCCGAGACCATGAAGGCAGAGTAGAAACCGAGCCCGAAGTGTCCGATAATGCCGCTGCCGGCAGCCCCTTCAGCCGACTTGCCCTCGTATTTTTCAATGAACTCAAGCGCGCCCGAGAGCGCGATCTGGCAGATGTAGCGGGTCAGCTCGTCCTCGGTCATGCCGACCCCGTTGTCCTCAACGGTAAGGGTCCTGGCGGCCTTGTCAACCCGGACTATTATTTTGTAGCCCTCGCCGTCAGCCTCGGCCTCGCCGAGCGAGCAGAGCCGCTTCATTTTGGTTATTGCATCGGCGGCGTTCGAGACAATCTCGCGCAGGAAAATATCCTTGTCGGAATACAGCCACTTCTTTATTATCGGGAATATGTGGTCGGTCTCGACCGATATTCCGCCTTTCCTGCTGTTTTTTTCTGTGGAGTTTTCACCTGTCATGTTTTCATCGGTTTTATTCTCAATGCTCATGCCAAGGACCTCCTTTAATCTGTGTCGTCTTTCTTATCTGTGTCAATATTGTTATTCTTACCTTTTTTTTTCTTTCTTAAATAGCCCCTTTATTATTAAAAACAGTTTTCGGAAAACCTTTTTGAGCCAGTTGAACAGCCCCGCGAACAGCCTGCCGCGGCGCTTTTCTCGGTCTTCGGCGCCGATAACCGGGCTGCTGGGGAGGTAGTAGTCGGCAAGCGAGGTCGACAGATCCTTTTTTGTGAGCCTGCGGTATATCGCATGGCGGATCATTTCACCGAGGACTATGAAGACCGGCACACCGAG
The DNA here is from genome assembly GCA_012727435.1 of Clostridiales bacterium. Classification (GTDB taxonomy): domain Bacteria; phylum Bacillota; class Clostridia; order Oscillospirales; family CAG-272; genus UMGS1002. The sequence goes on from JAAYHB010000027.1 coordinate 8,486, forward strand.
TAAAAATCCTACGATGCCGAAATATCCCCCCATTATGATAATGGCGCAGAGCACCCCGAACGAGGTCATGCCTGTGCTCATGCCGACCAGCTTTGGCTTTAAGATATTTCCGTCAAACTGCTGGATGATAAAGATTAAAATGATAAAAAGCAGCAACTTGTTCGGGGAGGCAATAAGAACTATAAAGCCGGCCGGCACTGCCCCGATGAAGGGGCCGAAGACCGGAATAACATTTGTAATACCGACGATAAAAGCGAGCAGTATGGGGTAGGGTAGTCCTGCAATACTGAAAGCAAAACCGCATATAATCCCGATAATCAGCGAGTCGAGCAGGGTGGCCTTTATATACCTGCCGAAGGTAAGATTGGTAAACCGGCACCACTTCATGAGCGAGTCGTATTGTTCCTTGTTCATGATCGAAGCACAGAACATCCTGGCCTGTGCCCCGAGCCGCTCTTTTGAGCTTAAGATATAGACCGAGACGAAAAGCCCGAGCAAAAGGTTAATCACGCCGCTGACAAGCGAGGCGCCGTAGTTTATAATGTAGCTGCTGATGTTGCGGAAGAGGGTCGAGGTGTCCCTGAACAATTCGCTGATTTTGGCCTGAATATCCTCAATGCTGATGTATTCGCCTATCTGGTCGTTGCTCAGCGAAAAATCAAACTGTGCAATAATCCGGTTTACGTATGCTATCGCCTGGGTCGTGTAGGTATTGAGGTTTGCAATAAAATCCTTGTAGCTTCTCTGCAGCTGCGGGATGACAATAAGCAGGATTGCCGTGATACCGAGCAGTATCACGAGATAAGTGCAGACTACAGAGAGCACGCGCTTGATGCGCCTTGATTTTATGTGCCTGAACAGCTTGTCCTCAAACAGCCTCATTACGGGTGAGCATAGATATGCAATCGCCGCGCCGATGATTATCGGCGCTATGACCGAGAGGGTGCCGTTTATCCAGGATACAATAGCCCGGTTGTTTATGATAATTGCTAGCAGCATAGCCAGCACGGCATATACCGCCACCGATATGGCGATTACCGTATGCCGTTTGGTCCAGTTGAAGTTTGTCATCAGCGCTCTCCCGAATTTGTTTTGGCTGCCGGATACATGAAATTATTATATACCAATAATAGCATTTAGTCAACATTATTGTATTGTCGCCAATTGTTTGTTGATTTTTCAGCCAATATGTGCTATATTTAAGTGCAGGCAAAAACCCGGCAACACTTGCAAAATCAGGGATTAGAATGAATTGTATTACGGAAGCGGCTCCTGCTAAAATCAACCTCTATCTTGACATCCTGTCAAAACGCCCCGACGGGTATCACAACATAGTCAGCATCATGCAGGCGGTATCGCTCAGTGACACCGTCAGAATCGAGCTGCAGCCGGGCAGCGGAATCAACCTTTTGGTTTCGGGCGATTCAAGTGTGCCCGTGGGCAGGGAGAACCTCGCTTACCGGGCGGCCGAACTTTTCCTCAAAATGGCAAATGTTGACTGCCGGCTTGACATAGAGGTGGAGAAGGTCATACCGGCAGCCGCGGGTCTGGGCGGCGGCAGCAGCGACGCGGCGGCGGTGCTCCGCGGGCTCAACAGGCTGTTCGGCCGCCCCTTCAGCTACGCAGGGCTCTGCAAAATGGGCCTGTCTCTCGGGGCTGACCTGCCTTTCTGCATTGCCGGCGGCTGTGCTCTGGTCGAGGGAATCGGTGAGAAGCTCACGCCGATACCGGTAATGCCCGAGGCGACCATACTTGTGGCGTCGGCCGGGGAAGGGATGCCCACCCCCGAGGCTTACGCAAAGCTCGACCTGATGTACGGCAACTTCAAAAAGAAGCGGACCTCAGACGACCATCGTCAGATGCTGGAGGCAATATCTGCCCGGGATATCCGGGGGGTCTGCGGGTGCATGTACAATATTTTTGAGGACTGCATAATTCCCGAACACCCAAAGGCGGCGGAGATAAAGCAAATCATGCTTGGCAGCGGTGCCTGTGCTGCGCAGATGAGCGGAAGCGGCCCGGCGGTGTTTGGCATTTTCACCGATAAAGAGGCAGCAAAAGAGGCGTCAAAGCAGCTTGCCGACAAGAACATCACATCATACAGCTGTATTCCGGTAAAACCGTTCGGCATATGAAAACAAAGAAAGGAGCGACATATGAACAACGAATATTTCGGCAGAGGCTATGCGGAGTTGTACGAAGACTATATTGATTTTATCAACTATGTTTTCGGCTTTAACGGGCACAATGAGAATTTTGTCAGTCTGCTCTCCAAACTCTACAAGCCCGAGTACAAACCGCTTGAAGATGCATATGTGGCGCTGATAGACGGCAAACTCAGGGCCGCGGTCGGCACGCAAAACCATGACATTATGGTCGCCGGCACAAAGCTCACCTGCCGCGGGGTAGGCAATGTCGCTGTTCACCCCTTTACCCGGTCAAGAGGATATATGCGCAAACTCATGGACATGGCGCTCGAGGATATGGTGAGCGACAAAATCGATATGTCGGTGCTCGGCGGCAGGCGGCAGAGGTATAATTACTTCTCGTATGAGAAGACCGGTACGCTTTATGATTTCACGATTAACGAGGATAACCTGCGCCACTGCTTCGGCGCCGACCGCTCCGCATATCACACCATGACATTTCCCAAACTTGACAAAAATGATATCGGTGCGCTCGAAAATATAAAAAAACTGCTCGAGGGGCAGGTGTATTATCCCTGCCGCCCGGCAGAAAAACTTTACGACATTCTCTGCTCGTGGAGCAGCACTCCCTATGTGGTTTCAAAGGCCGGCAGATTTGCGGGGTATTTCATCTACAAGTCGGAGACGGTCTTTGAAATAGCTCTTTGTGATAAAGATGATTTTATCAACACGATAATCGCCCTGTTTGATGAGTTTAAACTCAAGAAGCTGACGATTAAACTCCCGCCGTTTGAGGTCGACTACATAAGCAGGCTCTACCGGGTCTGCGAGGGTTACACAATCGGCACGGCGGCAAGCTTTTCAGTACTGAATTTCGGGCGGGTCGTTGCTGCGTTTATCAGGCTAAAGGCGTCGTATGAGGAACTGCCCGACGGTGAGCTGCGCCTGCTTATCCATGGCAGGGCCGGGGATGAAAACATAAGAATATATGCCCGAGGCGGGGTGTGCGGCGTTGAAGCGAATGACGGCGCATATGACCTTGAGCTTGAACATATCGACGCCATTAACCTGTTGTTCTCCCCCTTCTGTCCGGGGCGCGAGAGGCTGCCCGGCTTTGCACGGGTCTGGCTGCCGCTGCCGATTTGGCTGCCCCGCGCCGACGGGGTGTAAAGTCAGCCGGTGGATAGAGGCAGCAAAGCGCGGGCCGTGGGTCCCGCGCTTCTAATTTGTGCTCAGGTTTTTTAAAAGTTTTGTGTTCTTAGACCCTTTTTCAAAAAGGGTCTAAGCGGGGGTTCGGGAGCAGAGCCCCCGTAGTAAAGCTGTGGGGCGGGGCCCCACATGTTTTAGTATCTGTATGTATAATCGGTGTCCGGGACTTCGGGTATATATGTGGTGGCCGCGGTTGTGGTTTCGGGTGCGGTGGTATCATTCGGTAAAGATGTGGCAGGCGGCTCTGTGGTGTCGGGCAGAGTGGTTGTGACGAGTGGCGATGATGTTACCGGAGCGGTTGTCGTGCCGGGCGCAACATCGACGGTTGTCGTGCCGGGGGCAACATCGGCTATTGTCGTGTCGGGCATCGGGGTGTCGGGGGAGCTGCTTTCGGTAGTATACTCTTCAGAAGGAGATACGGAAGAACTGTCGGGCACGGAAGCAGAATCGGGAGGATTTTTGACCAGTATGGTGCCATCGGGGGGATTTATCGGCCCGCATGAAGACAGAAACAAAACCCAGCCGGCGACCAGCAGCGCTGATAATATTTTTTTCATAATCAAGCTTCTGCCGGAATACTTAATTGCAGCCTGTGTCCGGCAGGATTGACCTCTTTGCGGTGTCCGCATTGACGGCTGCCGGTGTACGGACAAGCATATTATACTTCATATGTTAAGGGGTGTCAAGGCGTCGGTCAAGTAAAAATCTTACATCTGGATTTTATTATGTATTTTGCCGGAGCCGGTATTGATTATTTTGGCGGGTAATGATATAATTCTGTTATAAAACGCTGTTGTGAAAGGTTCAGGATGTTTATAGCGTATATCATAAAATTCAACCTGTACGAGTACATCACCCAAACCTTTGAGATAGGCAATGCCGGAGCCTGGACGCTCATGGCGGCTTTTATGCTTGTCTCGGCTGCCGCCGCCTATATGCTCGGCAGTATGAACTTTGCGATTATAATCTCAAGGCTTCGGTATCACGACGATATAAGAAAATACGGCAGCGGCAATGCCGGTGCTACAAATATGCTGCGCGTCTGGGGAAAGGGACCGGCGGGGTTGACTTTGCTCTGCGATATGCTCAAGTGCTTTGCGGCGGTGCTTATCGGCGTGCTGCTCATGGGCGATATCGGCGCCGCCACCGCGGGTCTGTTTTGTGTGGTCGGCCATGTTTTCCCCTGCTGGCACAGGTTTAAGGGGGGGAAAGGTGTTGCCTCAACCGCCATGGTGGCGATTCTGGCAAGCCCGGTGGTATTCGGCATACTTGCCGTCGTATTTGTCGTAATCGTGGCAGCCACAAAATATGTTTCGCTCGCCTCTATTATGTGCGCGCTGCTCTTTCCGCTCCTGCTCAGCTCGCTGACCGGTCCCGGCCCGCATTTTCTCATGGCTTTCTGCGCCTCGGTGCTTGTGCTTGTCATGCACCGCGATAACATGAAGCGGCTGCTCAACAAAACCGAGTCTCAGATTGACCTCGGCCAGTGCAGATTCGGAAAAAAGCAGCCGGAGGATCTATTGCCCGGTAACGGCGGTATCACAGAAAGCTCTGCAGAAACAGTTGCCCGCGATAAAAATCAGGGCACTAAAAATACCTCGCGCAAAAAACAAAAAAGAAGAAAATAAGTAAAACAAACATCAAAATCCTGCATATATCTGCGGATATATGCAGGATTATTTTTAATATGTGATGTGTATTAATCGAAGTATCCAAGTTTGTACAGGAGTTCTGCAGTGAGCAGGCTGCCGCCGGCTGCGCCGCGCAGCGTGTTGTGCGAGAGGCCGACGAATTTGTAGTCAAAGAGAGTATCCTCGCGCAGCCTGCCGGCGGCGATCCCCATACCGCCGTAGAGCATACGGTCAAGCGCGGTCTGCGGGCGGTTTTCCTCCTCAAAGTAGGTGATAAAGCGCGCCGGCGCGCTGGGAAGACCCAGCTGTTGCGGCAGACCGGCAAAAGAGTCCCAAGCTTCAATTATTTCGGCTTTTTCGGGCTTTTTCTCGAATTTTACATACACGGCCGCCATATGCCCGTCGCTGACAGGTACCCTGAAGCACTGGGCGGTGATTATCGGGGAATCTGCCTTGACTATTCCGCCGTCCTTTACGCTGCCCCAGATTCGCAGCGGCTCCTGCTCGCTTTTCTCCTCCTCCCCGCTGATGAAGGGGTTGATGTTGTCGATAATCTCGGGCGCATCGGCAAGCGTCTTGCCGGCGCCCGAGATTGCCTGATATGTATTCACGACAATCCAAATCGGGTTGAATTTAAGCAGCGGGGTGATCATCGGGACATAGGACTGGATCGAGCAATTCGGTTTTGTGACGATAAAGCCCCGCTTTGTCCCCAGCCTCGCCTTCTGCGCCGGGATTACATCAAGGTGTGCCGCATTTATCTCGGGAATAATCATCGGGATATCAGGAGTCCAGCGGTTTGCCGAGTTGTTGGACACTACCGGCAGCTCGGCCTTGGCGTACGCCTCCTCGAGCGCCTTTATTTCTTCTTTTTTCATGTCGACGGCGCAGAACACAAAATCGGCTTCATTTGCTACGCGCCCGATGTCGGATGCGTCGACGACTATCATGTCGGCAAATTCCTCGGGCATCGGCTGAGCCAGCTTCCAGCGGCCGCCGAGCGCTTCTCTGTATGTTTTCCCCGCCGAGCGCGACGACGCCGCCAGCAGGCTTACCTGAAAATAAGGGTGATTATGGAGCAGGGTGAGCAGTCTCTGCCCCACCATTCCGGTAGCTCCGATAACTCCCGCTCTCAGTTTGCTCATTTCAAAACCTCCGCAAATAAGGATAAACTATAATATCACATTAGTACGGTAAAATCAATAGTAATAGACAACAATTATTGCGATCGGACAATCTCCTTGTATATGGCATTTTTGGGTACGCCGCGGTCGGCGGCGACTGCCTTTATTGCCTCCATTTTGGTCAGCCCGGCCTTGATGTAATGCCCGACATGTTCGGCAACAGACATCCCCCGCCAGAATTCGTTGCCCGATGCGGCAGCCTCGGCGCCTGCCACCACCAGCACATACTCGCCGCGCGGCTCGTTACTTTTATAATATTCGACAGCTTTCCCGAGCGTCGTCCGCATTAATTCCTCATTGAATTTGGTAAGCTCGCGGCAGACTGCTATCCTGCGCCCGGGGCCGAATGTGCGGGCAAGTTCTGCCAGCGTGGCGATAAGCTTGTGCGGCGCCTCGTAGATAATCATGGTCCTCGTCTCGGACGCAAGGCTGTCAAGCCGCGCCTGCCGGTCGGCGCGGTTTGTCGGCAAAAAGCCCTCAAAGCAAAACCGCCCGCTCGGCAGCCCCGAGGCCGCCAGCGCGCAGATTGCCGCATTTGGGCCGGGAATCGGCACTACCCTGATGTTTTTTTCCGCGCAGAGCGCGACGAGGTCCTCACCGGGGTCGCTGATTGCCGGGGTGCCGGCGTCGGTGACGAGCGCGCAGCTCTGGCCCGAGAGAATCCGCTCTGCTATCAGCTCGCCGCGCTCGCGCTTGTTGTGCTCATAATATGAAATCAGCGGCTTTTTTATGCCGAAGCGGGTGAGCAGCCTGAGCGTCACCCGCGTGTCCTCAGCCGCGATGAAATCGACCTCCGAGAGCACCTTCAGGGCGCGCTCGGATATATCCGACAGGTTGCCTATCGGGGTGGCGACAAGATATAGAGTGTTTTTCTCAACGCGGTTCTTCTCAGGAAGTTGACCTAAAGCTGACATCAAGCACCCAGCCTTTCCTTGAGCACACAACGCATTTTGATTGAATATACTTTAAATGTGACTTATTTGAGTGAGGTGCGCCATGGCTATTAAAATATACATAGATCAGGCACATAATCCTGTAAATCCCAACGCGGGGGCAGAGGCCTTCGGCCTGCGGGAGCAGGACCTGGTATTCAGAATCGGGGTTGAACTTGCGGCGCTGCTTGCCGCCGACGAGAACTTTGAGGTCAGGCTCTCGAGGCCCACCCCCGCGACCCAGCTCGGTACCTCGACAGCAACCAGCCTTCAGGCGCGGGTGAGCGACGCCAACAGCTGGGGGGCAAACTACTTTATCAGCCTGCACGCCAACGCCTCGATGATAAGCAGCGCCAGCGGGAGCGAGGCTTATGTGTACTCAAGGCAATCCGAGGCATATCCCTTTGCCGAGCGGATTCTGATATGGCTGAACAGAGCAACCGGGCTGCAGAACCGGGGCGTGTTTGTCCGACCGGGGCTTTATGTGCTCCGCCGGACCGCCATGCCGGCGGTGCTGCTCGAGCTGGGCTTTATAACCAACTACAACGACGCCAACCTGATGAACACCCGCCCCGACCTGTTTGCTCAGGGGATATATTACGGGATTCTTGATTATTTCGGACTATTGCAGTAGACGCCGGTTGTCTTTACTTATCAGTTCAGTTAACATCCGGGCGGGACTCCGCCCGTTTTTTTATAAGGAGCCCTACGGCAGTCACCGCCGTTTTGATTGCCAGGCCGGTGTCGTGGTTCTCGTCGGTGGCTTTATCAAGCCCGGACGCCGCCCGCTCCTGATTCCAGATTACATGGAAGACCGCGCCGGCTCTGACACCGAGCAGTGAGGACACGGTAAAGAGGGTCGAGGCCTCCATCTCGCTGGCCAGCACCCCGAGCTTCTTCCACGCTTCCCACTTTGCGAGCAGCTCTCCGGCGACCGCCATTTTTCCCGGACTGTGCTGGCCGTAAAACGAATCCTTGCTCTGCACAACTCCGGTGTGGCTGGTATACCCCAGTTTGTCTGCCGCCTCGCGGAGCGCGATAAGTACCTCGGTGTCGGGCACGGCGGGGAATTCTATCGGCGCGTATTCGCGACTGGTGCCGTCCTGCCGCACCGCGCCAGAGGCTATCACTATGTCGCCCGGCCTGACACCCAGCGCAATCCCGCCGCAGGTACCGACCCTGATAAATGTATGCACGCCGCAGGCCGCCAGCTCCTCGACCGCAATTGCGGTCGACGGGCCGCCGATGCCGGTCGAACAGACCAAAACCCGCTCGCCCGAAAGCCTGCCGCGCCAGATATTGAATTCGCGGTTTGAGCCCAAGTGCTCGGGTTCCTCAAGATATGCGGCGATTTTCTCGCACCTGCCGGGGTCGCCGGGAAGTATCGCGTATCCGCCGGCATCAGCCCGGCGGATTTTTATATGAAACTGAAGCTCGTTACTAAGTGGCATCGGGCGCCTCCGCAAAAAAATAATAAAATCCGCCGCCGGTGGGAATATTACAAAATGACAAAAACTTGTCCGGCAGGGCTGATTATTATTTTAACACATACATCATCAAAAATCAAGAAAGGACAGAGAGTTGGACAGGATAATAGAACTCAACACGACAATTATCGCCGCGGCGTCTGCGGTCGGGAAAAAAGAGCACGAAGGCCCGCTCGGGAGCTGTTTTGATATTCACGACGAGGAGGACAGGTACGGCCAGCCGAGCTGGGAGAAGTGCGAGTCTGCCATGCAGCGCGCCGCCATGAATATTGCGATAAAAAAGTCCGGTATTAAGGAAAACGAAATAGAGGCTATATTTGACGGCGACCTGCTCAACCAATGTACCGGCTCGTCATACGGAATGCTCGGATATGAGATACCTTACTTCGGGCTTTACGGCGCCTGCTCTACCGCTGCCGAGGGAATCATGCTGGCCTCTATTATGACCACTCACGGAGTTTTCAGATACGCCGCCGCGGTGACCTCCTCGCACTTCTGCTCTGCCGAGCGGCAGTACCGGACCCCGGTGGAGTACGGCAGCCAGCGCGCTCCGACCGCCCAGTGGACAGTCACCGGCGCGGGGGCCTTTATTATCGGGCCGGGCGGAAAAGTCAGGGTGACCGCGGCGCTGCCCGGGATTGTGCGCGAGAAGGGGATCAAGGACGCCAGTAACATGGGCGCGGCTATGGCGCCGGCCGCCGCCGAGACAATTCTGCGCTATGTTATCCTGCGCGGGGGCAGGGTTGACGACCTCGACCTTGTCGTGACCGGCGACCTCGGCTACGAGGGAAACGCCATTCTGCAGGACCTGCTCGGCAGGGATAGAGCTGATATCTGCGACAGGCTTGCCGACTGCGGTATGATGATTTATGACCGCGCCCGGCAGGACGTACACAGCGGCGGCTCGGGCTGCGGCTGCTCGGCCGTGGTGCTGGCCTCGTATCTTTTGCCGAAGCTTGAATCGCGCGAGCTGAAAAAAATAGTGCTGGTAGGCACCGGGGCGCTCATGAGCCCGCTGACCCTGCAGCAGGGCGAGGGTATTCCGGCCATAGCGCACCTAATCGAGCTTCAGTGCGCCGAATGAAAGCCGCACAAATATAGTTTATCGTGAGGTAAAATCAAGTGTTGATGGATTATGTATGGGCCTTTGTATTCGGAGGGTTGCTCTGCGTCGTCGCGCAGATTTTGCTTGACAAGACCAAGCTGACGCCGGCAAGAATACTTGTGGGATATGTGGTCGCCGGGGTGATACTCGGCGCTCTGGGAATTTACAAGCCATTTGCCGAGTTTGCCGGCGCGGGGGCGACCACGCCGCTGACCGGGTTCGGATATCTCATCTCAAAGGGAGTAGCCGAGGACGTCGGGGCTCGCGGGCTGCTCGGAGCACTCACCGGCGGCTTCCGGGCCGCGGCCGCCGGCACCACCGCCGCAATCTGCTTCGGCTTTATAGCCTCCCTGGTTTTCAGGGCTAAACCGAAAAGTTGAGTGCTTGCGGGGCTCCGCCCCACGCCCCGCTTTTGTACGGGGGCGCTGCCCCCGAAGCCAAAATGGAGCTTTGGGACAGCGCCCCGAATAATCCTATGAATATGTCCCTCCGCGGCCTTTTGTATAGTCGGCAAGACTTTGCACGAGTGCTTCCATTTCTTCCTTTGATTTTGCCGCGCGGGCGCGCTCGAGGTACTGCTGCTGGCCGGTCTCGGGCAGGTTTGAAAAGGCCTTCATGGCGTCGGGGTTCATGGCCAGCGCCATACCGAAGCCGAGCGGGAGCTCGTCTGCCGTTTTATTATTCATCATATAATCCCCCTGTCATCACATTTTTGTTAGTAGTCTGTGCCGAGGGCCGGGAAATTATAAGTCCCGGCTTTTTTTGTTGACCGCCGATATTCTTTCAAATCCCGTCCGCGTTTCTGCACAAGCCGCCGGAGCCATTAGCATCAGGGGGAGTTTTCACATACTATGTTGATATATACGGCAAAGGTGGTGATTTTTTTGTTGTCCCAAAGAGAATTTATAACGATGTCGCTTGATTTGAACCTGTTTTTCCTCAGGATTATGAAGGAGCACTCGTTTTTCCTTGAGGTCGGGTTCACACCAAAGGACAAAAATATGGCCGAGCGGGCGGGGGCGTTCAGGCAGAAATTCGAACAACTGCTGACCGAGGCAGTCTCGCTTGCAAACGGCAATGTCAGCCCGGAGTTACTGAGCTCAAATCAGGCAACCACGCAATATACACTCGAAGCAGAGCGGCTCACGGGCTTTTACACCGGGGTACCCTTTAACTTCAACCTCACAAGGCGCGAGAAGGAACTGCAGCCTGCCGGTGCCGGGGGACAGAGTTCGCGCCTTGAAGATGCGGTCGAGAGCCTTGACCGCAAGGCATATCAGCTTACCGGGGAACTGGTCGCCTTCAAGGAGCAGTTGCTCGAGAGTGTGCGGTCCTGTAGGATGTTTACGCTCAATTACCCGCTCCTGATAGAACACATACTCAGGGAAGCCCGACACTTCATGAATATGCTCGTCAGGCTGGTGCGCAGGGAAAACATCGGCGGGTCAGGAGAGCTGCTCAGTCAGGAGAGATTCTGGAACCGGCAGATGGCCGAGCACGCGAAGTTTATCGCCGGGCTGCTCGACCCGTCCGAGGAGGCGCTCATAGAGACTGCAAGGATGTTCGGCCGCGAGTTTGACGAGTTGACCGCCGCCTCCGAGCGGGCTTCAAGGCAGGCTCAGAGCATCGCCGGCATTACCGAAGACAGCATACGGGGCACCGAGCGGCTGAGAGACTTCAAGGCCGCCGGCACGCAGGGTCTGCTCGAGTGCAGGATACAGTCGATAATAATACCCCTGCTCGGCGACCATGTGCTGCGCGAAGCAAACCATTATCTCTGCATCATGGGGGTGTGCCGGAATTAATTTAACCCGTGGTTTTATCTGAGGTACCGGTTCCTGCGGCCTTTCAGAAAAACCACGGGTTTTTTGTTATTGTCATGTACTCACTGTTGATTATATGTCTCAAGTATTTCCTCGGCGATAATGCGGCGGGTAACGCACCTGTCCATCGCCTGCTTTTCAATGTGGCGGTGCGCCTCGGCTTCGGTCATCTTGAGCTTGTCAATCAGCAGCCATTTTGCGCGGTTGACGAGTCGTATCTCCTCCATTTTGGCTTCAAGAGAGGCGGTCTTCTGTTCCATGCGGCGCAGCCTCTCGCGGGTCCCGCAGAGCAAAAAGAGGGTCTGCAAAACTATCTGGGAGGATGCCGGCTTTGAAATCGTGAGTATGCCGTAGGGAGCCACCCGCGCACAGATGTCGGGATAATGCTCGGCTTTGACAAACAGCAAAACTCCGGCTCCGCTGTCCCCGCTGATATCGAGCGCCAGCCTTGTCCCGAATTCGTCGGGAAGAGGGGTGTTGATGATGACGATATCAAACCAGCTCTCAAGCAAACAGCGCCGGGCGGTCGTGACATCCTGGGCGGTTATTACCGGTTGGTAACGGTTTTGAGGGAGCAGCACGAGCATGAATTCACAGAACTTTGTGGGAGCAGATACCAAAAGCACGCTGTAACAGCGTTCGGCTATATCCACCTGCATCCCTCCCTTCGGCTCCGGCTGAATAAATCATTGAATGTAATGCTTGATAATCGACTTCGGCAGAATCCGGGCAACAAACGTGCTGTTTGCCGCAAGCGACTTTGCTTCCTCAAGATTTTTCGGCAGCAGCTTGAAATCTCCCCTTGTGCTGCCCGGACTGCCTGCCGCAGGGGGCAGGGAAGCGCCGCTGCGTATCCCGTCAAGTCCTGCCCGAATGATGAGTGAGAAGGCAAGGTAGGGGTTGCAGAGCGGATCGGGGGAGCGCAGTTCGGCGCGCTTGGTGCCGCACCGGTCGACAAATACCCGGACGAGCTGCGAGCGGTTTTCACCCGACCATGTAATGTATTTGGGGGCCTTATCGCTGCCGAAGCGCAGGTATGATTCCTCGGTGGTGTTGAGGAATACCGTCATGTCGGGGATATGCTCAAGAATTCCCGCTACCACATAAGGCAGAACATCCCGGCCGTCCTCGCTCTTTACCGAGATGTTGATGTGCATGCCGTTGCCCGGCTTGCCGGGAAGGGGCTTGGGCGAAAAATCGGCGCACAGCCCGTTCCTTGCCGCGATCGTGTTCACTACCGCGCGGAAAGTGACTACATTGTCGGCCGCGTTTGTCGGTTCGGAACAACGGAAGTCTATCTCATTCTGCCCGGGGCCGGCCTCGTGGTAGGACCTTTCGGGCATAATTCCCATCTGCTCAAGCGTCAGGCAGATTTCCCGGCGCACGTTCTCGCCTTTGTCCTCGGGAGCAATATCCAGATATCCGGCGTTGTCGTAGGGGATTTTGGTCGGCTCGCCGTTCTCGTCGCGCCTAAAGAGGTAAAACTCCATTTCCGAGCCGAAGGTAAAGGTAATCCCCACGTCTTTGGCTTCTTTGACCGTGTTTATAAGAATGGTTCGGGTGTCGGCCTCAAAGGGCGTCGAGTCGTGGTGGGTGATGGTGCAGAACATACGGACAACCCGGCCGTGCTCGGGTCTCCAGGGGAGCACCGAGAGGGTCGAGGGGTCGGGGTGGAGCAGCAAATCCGAGCGCAGATCTCCGCCGAACCCGGCAATCGCCGAGGCGTCGATGGCAATGCCGTATTCAAACGCGCGGCAGAGCTCGTGTGGCATGATTGATATGTTCTTCTGCTTGCCGAAAATGTCGCAGAAAGCCAGCCGGATAAACTTCACGTCTTCCTCCGCGACATACTGGAGCACCTCATCCCTTGAGTACTTCATGTCTTAACCATTCCTTTCACTAATTTTATTACCGGACCCGGCGGCAGGGCGGCACACGGCCAGCCGCAACAAACAAAGCCGCGCCACGGTAGCCGAAAATCAATTTTCAACATACATTTGCTTGTACGGGTTGTTGCTGTCGGGCGTCACTACAGTGTATGTGTCGCCGAGCAGCCCCGCCGTGTCATAGCCGAAAAGCCCGCAAAACCGCTCAATGTACGGGGTAATCTCGGACATGTCTGCATCGGTTGCCCTTCGTTGCTTCGTGTGGCTAGGGAAATCGACACCTAAAGCCTCTCCCCGCAGGACCATTTTCCCGCCGTGCATACCGGTGCACGGGAAGTTGCCGACAACAGGCTTGCCGTCGTCGTGCAGACCCAGCACGATTATAATGCCGCCGGCCTGATACTCGCCTAGGAAGCTGCTGGCACGGCCGCCTATGACCATGACCGGTTTCTTTTCGCGGTACTCCTTCATGTGGATACCGGCGCGGTAGCCGGCGTTGCCTTTTATGTAGATTTCGCCGCCGCGCATGGCATATCCTGCGGCGTCTCCGGCGTGTCCGTGTATCACGATTAATCCTGCGTTCATGGTGTCGCCGACCGCGTCCTGCGCGTTGCCGTAAACTACAATCCCGCCGCCGCCCAGATATGCGCCGAGCGCGTTCCCCGGCACCCCGTAAATTTCGATTGATTTATCCTTCATTCCGGCGGCAATAAAGCGCTGCCCGAGGCAGCCCTCAATTCTGCAGATCGGCCCCGCGCTCCGGAGCTCTTCGTTGAGCGCGGTAAAATCAAGGTTTTTTGCATTTATTGTCACTTTATTATACCACACCTCCAAGCCTTTGTTCACGGAATTTTGCGTCGAGTGCGAACAAATCCGGGTTTTTTTTGAGCCTTTCAAAGTCCACCTTCTCAAGCGGCGTTCCCGAGCGGATCAGGTCGGTGTATATGCCCGCCCGGTCGACCTCCCCGACCAGCACAAATCCGACCAGCCTGCCGTCCTTGACATACAGTTTTTTTATACCTTTGTCTGTAATCTCCTCGTAAGCTTCGCCGCCCTCAGCGGGGGCTGTGCGGTTACCGGCGGTCATTATATGCAGTCCGAAGAAGCCGATCGAGTTCATCGGGATTGCCTTGTCGAAAACACTCTCCCCGCCCGCCATGTTGATGCCGGCGCTGTGCCCCTGCATATAGGCATTGGGCAGCAGGGCCATGACCTTTATGGTATTATCCGACACATCAAGGCTCTCTGTGCAGTCGCCGGCGGCGTAGATGTCGGGGAGCGAGGTTCTCATGTGTTCGTCGACAGCAATCCCCCGGCCGCAGGCCCCGCCGGCGTTGCGGACAAGCTTGGCATTGGGGCGCACGCCCGCCGCCATAATCAGAATGTCAAATTGAATTTGCCGTCCGTCCGACATCACCGCGACGTTCGAGTCAAACATGGCAACAGACTCTCCGAGCAAAAAGGAGACACCTTCTTGTTCGAATCTCGACCTGACCAAAGCGGCGCACTCTTCGTCAAGAATGCTTGGGAGCACGTGGCCTGAAATATCGGTGACGGAAATGCTGCCGGCCCTTTTGTGCAGACCTTCGGCGGCTTTGAGGCCGATAAGCCCGGCTCCGAGAATCAGAACCCGGCTGTCTTTGCTGACTTCGCCCTCGATTGCAAGCGCGTCGTCGAGCGTCATAAAGGTGAATTTTTTGCCCACGCCCTCAAGCCCCTTTATATCCGGGACAAAGGGTACCGAGCCTGTCGCGACGCACAGGGCGTCATAACTAAGCTGGCTCCCGTCGCTGAGCAACACCTTCTTTTGCGCCGGGTCTATGCGCTCGGCGCGGAGGCTGTAGAGGACTTTGCAGTTGTTCTTCTCGTAAAAGTCGTACGGTCGGTAGAGCATGCGATGAAGGTCGGTTTTGCCCTCAAGATAGTAGGAAATCAGCGGGCGCGAGTAGACATGCCGGCTCTCCTCAGAGATAATCGTGACTGAAGCTTCCTTGTCAACCGAACGGATTCCCTCAAGGCAGCCGGCCGCCGCCGTGCCGTTTCCGATAATCACATAGTTTTTCATGCCGCTCACCTCTCTTCAAAGACCAGAGCCTGATTCGGGCAGCCCAAAACGCATGCCGGCGAGCCGACGGCGTTTTTCAGGCAAAGCTCGCACTTCTGCACGACACCGCCCTCTCCCCGCACCACGGCGCCGTAGGGGCAGACAAGTATGCAGGTAAGGCAGCCGACGCACCTGTCCCTGTCGATGCACACCACGCCGTCCTCTATGTGCAGGGCGCCGGTAATGCAGCTTTTGACACATAGAGGGTCGCTGCAATGCCGGCAGGAGACGGCATAAGTGATTTTATCGTCGCCCTCGACGCGGATTCTCGGGTAGATTTTCTTTCCACGGAGCGCCTTTACCATGTCGGATTTGCCCGAGTTGGCGTAGGCGCAATAATATTCGCAAAGGTGGCAGCCGAGACACCACTTCTCGTTTGCATATACTCTCTTCATTCTCCCGCGTGTGAGATACCGAGTATCTCAAGCTCCTTTTCTGTCATATTGACACCGCGCAGCATAAGCCGGTTTCCGCGCAGCGCTTCAATCGAGTTGATGCCCATGCCGCCCATCATCTCGGCAATTTCATGTTTCCATGCGGTCAGAAGATTGACAAGCCGCCTGGTACCGATGTCGGGATTGAGCCGCCTGACGAGCTCGAGGCGCTGGGTCGCTATCCCCCAGTTGCATTTTCCGGTATGGCAGCTGCGGCAGAGGTGGCAGCCGAGCGCCATGAGCGCCGCTGTGCCGATATAGCAGGTGTCGGCTCCGAGGGCCACAGCCTTTACCACATCCGAGGCCGAGCGGATGCTCCCGCCGGCGACAAGCGAGACATTGTTGCGTATCCCCTCGTCGCGCAGCCGCTGGTCGACCGCCGCCAGCGCCAGCTCGATGGGAATTCCGACATTGTCGCGTATCCGGGTAGGCGCCGCGCCGGTTCCGCCGCGAAAGCCGTCGATTGCGATGATATCGGCGCCGCTGCGGGCGATGCCGCTGGCAATCGCCGCAATATTGTGCACCGCCGCGACCTTGACGATCACCGGCTTTTTATGTTGGGTTGCTTCCTTGAGCGAGTAGACAAGCTGACGAAGGTCCTCGATTGAGTAAATATCGTGGTGGGGCGCGGGGGATATCGCGTCGGTGCCCTCGGGAATCATGCGGGTTCTTGAAACCTCGCCGACGATTTTTTTGCCCGGCAGATGCCCGCCGATACCAGGCTTTGCGCCCTGTCCCATTTTAATCTCGATTGCAGCACCTGCATTGAGGTAGGCCTCATGGACGCCGAAGCGCCCCGACGCCACTTGAACTATCGTGTTTTTACCGAAGCGGTAAAAGTCCTCGTGCAGGCCGCCCTCGCCGGTGTTGTAGAGAATGCCGAGCTCGGTGGCCGCCCGGGCAAGGCTCTCGTGGGCGTTGTAGCTTATCGAGCCGAAGCTCATGGCCGAGAACATGACCGGCATCGACAGCTCAAGCTGGGGCGGCAGGTCACATATAAGCTCGCCGTCGGGACCGCGCCTGATGTCATCGGCCTTTTTGCCGAGGAAGACCTTTGTCTCCATCGGCTCGCGCAGGGGGTCGATAGACGGGTTTGTCACCTGCGAGGCGTTGATTAGAATCCTGTCCCAGTAGACCGGCAGGGGCTGCGGATTCCCCATCGACGAGAGCAGAACGCCGCCGCTCTCCGCCTGCTTGTAGATTTCCTTTATCGTCGCGCCCGACCAGTTTGCATCTTCACGAAAAGTACAGTCGTTTTTTACAATTTTGAGGGCACGGGTCGGGCAGAGCGCCACACAGCGCTGGCAGTCGACGCATTTTGACTCGTCGGCAAGCATTACTTTGCCGTCCTCGTCGTAGCTATGTACCCCGTTGGAGCACTGCCGCTCGCAGACCCGGCAGGTAATGCAGCGGTCAAAATTACGCACCACCTCAAACTCGGGGAAAATATATGAAATTGCCACTAATATGCACCTTCCTTCACTCTGACAATAACCGGCTCGCCGCCCATAGGGGCGTATACGTTTTCGGCGTCGGGCTCGACCGCCCGGATTGCCGCCTCCTCGCTGGCGACATACACACGGTCGCCGGCCTCGGCGACCACCATCGGGCGGAGCTTGAGCCTGTCGTTGAGCGCCATCATGCCGCCGTCAAAGCCTAAAACTATCGAAAACGGCCCGGTGACAAGAAGGCTCGGAAAGACCTTTCTCAGATAGGAGAGCCGCTCTGCTTCTTTTGGTTCTTTTTTTTCAATCGTGCTCCAGAAGGGCGCCGCAATTACCGAGGCGACCTCCTCAAGCGTCAGCCCGCACCGGCGCAGGAGGTAATCGGCTATATATGCTATGACTTCGGTATCGGTTCTGAGCGTACACTTATATCCGAACATTTCAATATGGCGCCGGTTTGCGTCGTATGAGGAAATCTCGCCGTTGTGTACCACCGAAAAGTCGAGCAGCGAGAAGGGATGGGCGCCTCCCCACCAGCCGGGGGTGTTTGTGGGATATCTCCCGTGCGCCGTCCAGAGGTAGGCCTCGTATTCATCAAGTCTGTAAAAGCGCCCGACGTCCTCGGGAAACCCGACGGCCTTAAATGTCCCCATGTTCTTGCCGCTTGAGAAGACATAGGCGCCGTCAATCTTTGAGTTGACATGCATGACAAACCTTACCACCAGCTCTTTTTCGTCGAGCTGCAGGCGGGAGAGCACAGAATCCCGCGGCGCCGCAAAATACCGCCAGATAAGCGGAATATCGGTGATTTCGGGGATTTTTCTTGTCGGAATGTTTTCGGCCTTGACAATCTCAAAGCTCTCACCGAGCAGTTTTTCACATTCGGCGCGGGCGGAGTTGTCGTTATAGAAGACATGAAACGCGTAAAAATCCTTGTATTCGGGGTAGATGCCGTATCCCGCAAAACCGCCGCCCAGCCCGTTCGAGCGGTCGTGCATGGGGAGCATGCTCTCAATTATCTTCTCGCCGGTCATCCTCCGACCTTTTCTTGAGATAATAGCCGATATCGCACAACCCGACGGAATCCTGATTTGACCTTCAAGCCTCATAGTCCAAACCTTTCGGGAAAAAGCAAAGGCGTCCATTCAAAAAGGGACAGGTCCCTATGAATGAACGCCTTTGCTCATTTTGGGTGATGTATTATAACACGACCGGGCCGCGGTTGTCAATCATTTTTTTAAAAATTTTTTAACCTTCCGGCAATTTGTCTCATTTGCTCCATTCTGTCCAAAATTCGCAAGTGCATTTGCATAAAACAACAAATAAAATCTTATGAAAAATGTCAATTGACTTTGTGCCTTTTTGCGTGATATGATAATCCAGAACGTTCCGCATATTTTGACTGCAATACCCTCAGGCGACACAGGTTTTGCTGCCCGGGGGCTGCTCAAAAGGAGAAGAAAATGAAAATTACCTATTTCGGCACCGGCGGGGGCGCCGGAATTCCCGAGATATTCTGCTCCTGCCGGGTCTGCGAGGCGGCAAGGCAGAACCGCGGTAAAGACATCCGCACCCGATCGCAGGCCGCGATAAACGACGATCTTATAATTGACTTTCCGGTCGACACCTTCCTGCACACGCTCTACGGCGGGCTGGACATGCGAAAATACCGTCATGTCCTGATAACCCACAGCCACTTCGACCACTTTTTACATCAGGACCTGTTCAGCCGTCCGCAGGGCGCCGATATACCCCTCAATATCTATGTTACAGAGGGATCGTCAAAGCAGGTGGTGCAGGTTAAAGAGGCGCGGGAGGAGGCCTTTGCCACGGGCAAACGAATCCGCACCGACGAGATGGAGATAAAAATACATATTGTCAGGTACTTTGAGACCTTTGGCCTGCTTGGTTACCGGGTGACCCCGCTTCGTGCACGCCATGCCGCCAATGTCGAGTCGGCAATTTACCTGATTGAGGATACGGCGGAAGGCAAAAGACTGCTCTGGGCGCATGACACCGGGCTGTTGCCGAATGATACGAAGGATTATCTTGTAAAAGAAGGCGGCCGGCTTGACTTTGTGTCTCTCGACTGCACCCTCGAGCGCGGAAACTGCATCACCGCCGGGCACATGGACCTTGAGCGCTGCATTACCATGCTTAGCTGGTTGCGCGAGCATGGCCTTGCCGACGGGAACACAAAGGCTGCGATAAGCCACATCGGGCACTTCTTAAAGCGCACGCACGCCGAGCTTGAGGCCGAGGCCGGTGAACTCGGCTTTATCACCGCATACGACGGGATGACACTCAGCATTTAATTCACATGGAGTTTTTGTGAGGCTCATAATGAAAAAAATAGTACTTGTTATACTGGTAGCAGCTCTTTTACTCCCGCTTGTATCCTGCGGCGGGTCGGGGAAAGGGGAGGAGACCACGACAACCGGCCAGCTTACCGACACTGGCAGCGACACAAGCCCGTCCGGGACAACAGAGACCGGCGAAGCCGGGACCACAGAGACAAGTGAACCCGGGACTACGGAAACCAGTACGGCCGAGACCACAGAGACTATTGAATCAGAGACCACAGAGGTTCCCCGCGAGATACCGCCGGTGTCGCTCGACATGCTTCCGAAATTTGACCGTGGCGCCGTGACGTCTGACTACGACTGCGGAGACGGGGTCTATATGAGATATATCGAAGGGCTGCTTCAGAGCGGCTTTTCGGAGTGTCTCGGGATACTCGAAGCCGAGGGTTATACCAAACTGTCTTACGCCGAGATAGGCAAAAACTATTTCTGGACCTATGTCAAGGATACCGTACAGGTTTATGCATACTACTGCACGGTCGAAGCCGCCGCGCGGTTTATCATCTCGCCAAATGACAGCACGGCAGACTCGAAAATAAACAA
>JAAYHB010000005.1 GCA_012727435.1 Clostridiales bacterium
ACCGGTGCCTGGGGAAAAAATTTTGCAAAAGTGGGGAGATCTCACTTGCAAAAAACAGGTCCCTGACAAGTGCTTTGTTGAAATATACGGCAGACACTGCAGTGAACGAGTGCAGATTGGTGTCTCCTATGGCAAAGGCGTTTTTACCTGAAATTGAGCTCGTTTCCATCACCATTCCCATCCACCACGGGGCATCGTAGTTGACGTAGGGAAGAGTGTTCATGTCGATGAGATAACCGTTTACCGCCAGGGACATTGTGGTTGTGCCGTTGGCGTGCAGCACGTCGTAGATCTGCTCACCGGCACTGAATGCATTAACAAAGCTCTGGTAGATGGACTCGTTTAGCATGCGAATTGATTCAATCTCGATGTCGTACTTTTCGCCGACCTCAAGATTGCGCCTGTAAACTGCATTGCTAATTGTTTCGCCTGAATTCTCCCCGTAAATCTCGTTGAAGAAGACGTTGACGTTATTTCCGGGTTCGATTTCACGCTCAAGGAAGGTAATCTTTTTGCCCGAATACCTGACCGACGGGAGGTCGGGAACGGGTTCATCGGCCGCAGGGCCGGTTGTAGTCTCGATGTCGGTACCTGCGGTGGTTGTTTCGGAGTCTTCGCTTTTGTTTTGGGTACAGGAGGTTGCCGCGCACAGAACAAGCAGTACCAACATAAGCGAAACAGACCGAATAACACATGAGCATTTCATCATGTTTCTCCTTTCTCATAAGGGTTCAGCGGGATTGGACCGGCTTTATCAGAAGGGCGGAGGGCTGAATAATTCTGCATTCGACCGCCTGTTATGCCGGTTTTGTATATATGACAGACGATGTTTATTGGTGACCGGAGGTGTTTATTGCCCCATGCTTTTCATAAATGAATCTGCGATGCCTTCAAGCTTCTTCTCCCAGACAGTCATTGACATTTTAAAGGTCGATTTCATTGCGCCCGAACCGGTCTTGTTGATAATAAAGTTCCTTACCGTGTTATCGGTAGTCAGTCCGATATCGGTCATGGACCGCATCAGGCAGAGATACATATTTTCAAACACAATATCAAGCATATCCCAGGATTCCTCGTCGCGCGCCACCTTGCCGTCGAGCAGGATATCGAAAAATGCCGGGCGGACGATTTTATATGAGTAGTATGCCATGTCCTCGAGTATGATGCCGGTCATCTCAAGGTCCTGATTGTCTTTTGGTATTGAGGTGAAAGAGGACTTGTTGTGTATGCTGGAATAGTACTTCTCCTGGGACTCCTCCAACTTCGGTATCGGAAGGATTCCGAAATCAAGGTCTCCGGCTCTGAGCTTCATAACGGTATACATCAGCTGTACGTAAAACATACTGTGTCCGTTGAGAAATGCTGTTTCCTGCTCGCCGAGTTGCATCCATGAGGTGCAGGCATGAACCTCATAATCTGCCAGGAAATCAATCACCTTGGCAAGCGTGTTGAAGACAGTTTCATCATTGAAGTTTATGTAGGGAATGT
This sequence comes from Clostridiales bacterium, assembly GCA_012727435.1. Lineage (GTDB taxonomy): Bacteria > Bacillota > Clostridia > Oscillospirales > CAG-272 > UMGS1002. The sequence goes on from JAAYHB010000005.1 coordinate 1,489, forward strand.
CGTCGGTGTCTTTTTCAATAACGCGCAGGCTCGAGCCGTAGAAGAAGGGCGCCCATACATAGGGATTAAAGATAATGCCGTATCTGTCGTCGGCATTCATGACCCCGTCGCCGTTGAGGTCGCTCACCGCCGTGGCGCAATATTTATACATTGTGTCAATCGTCCATTTCCCGTCTTTGACAAGCTGATACGGGCTTTCAAGCGTCAGGTCTTCGACAAGACCTTTGTTGAAGTAAACCGCCGTGACGGCCATAAATGAATGTACATTGGTGTAACCTATGGCAAAGGCGTTTACATTTGAAATTGAGGTTGCATCCATCACCATGCCCATCCACCACGGGGCATCGTAGTTGACGTATGGAACGGTGTTCATGTCAAGCAGATAACCGTTTATCGCCAGAGACAAAGTGTTGCCGCCGTTTGCGTGCAGCACGTCGTAGAGATGCTCGCCGGCATTATAGGTGTTTATGAAACTCTGGTAGATTGAATTGTTGAGCATACGGACCGATTCGATTTCGATGTCGTATTTTTCGCTGACCAGCAGGGTGCGTTCATATGTCGCGTTGCTCATTGTTTCACCCGAATTTTCCCCGTATATTTCGTAGAAATAAACGTCGATGTTGTTTCCGGGCTCAATTTCCCGCTCAAGAAAGGTTATCTTTTTGCCCGAAAATTTGACTTCGGGGAGGTCGGGTGCGGGCTCATCGGTTTCGGGGGCGGTTGTAGTCCCATTGTCGATTCCAGGGGTGGTCGTGTCGGACTCTTGGTCTTGGTCCTTAGTACAAGCGATTGCCGAAAACAAAACAAGCAGCACCAACAAAAGTGCAACAGGCCGTATAACACATGAAAAATTCATAATACATCTCCTTTATCTTTATAGCCGGGCAAGGCACCCGGACATATGTATCATGAGGGTCGTGTGGTCTGTGTTTTTTTCGCGTTGTATATTTGGTAGTTCTTCGCGTTTATCCCCAAAGCCTGCGGTAACCCGGATGTACGCAGGTAACTGGTTGCCGATAATTAACAATACCATAATTATCGCAACAAGTCAACAAAAAATATTAATTATTTTTAGCGAAAATTGTTTGATATTTGACAAACCAAGAACATACTCCGCTTGTTTTGTGGAAATCGCCATGTTACTGAAAATTATTATTCAAACATAAGTGCCGTATATTTGCATGGCGCCATACCCGGACAAAACCTTTGGGTATGGCGCCGCTAATTTTATCTTATGTGGTTTGTGTCATTCAACGCTTCCCGAGGCTATCAGGTCGGCTCCCGTCCCGAGAAAATTGGGCACGATTACATCACCCGAGTTGACCTTGTCAACAACTAATCTTTTTATTTCCTCCATTCCGGCAAAAAGCAGTTCTTTCGGGATAGGTTTTGAGGTTCTCACAGCTACTAGCGGAACCTGCTTGTTTATGGTTTTGACCGAGGATGTCAGGATCCTCACCGGGGCAAAAAACTCATTTTCGGCATAGGTCTTGCCGCGCTTGCAGCCAAACCCCTTGATGCTCTCGACAGTCCGGCTGCTTTTATCCCCGCAAACCGTGACTTCACAGCCCTGCGGGCAGATGATGCATATAATCTTCTTTGTCTCCATTGTTACACCTTCTTTCTCAGCGAACCTCGACCAGAACAGTCGAGACCCCGCTCAAAGCTTCGGCGGAAAGGTCGACACGCTGCATTTCTCCGGGGTTGACGGTCGCCAGTTTCTTTGTTATGACCGGTTTGCTGTCGGCAAGCACACTCAGTGTTACCTTCTTTGCCGGCTCGGTGACCCTGAAAAAGAGGGTCGCCGGAGCACCCGGATACAACCTTTGCGGGCAGACATACCTGACATTGTTGCCGGGTGTGACTCTGATTTCCTGCTCGGGCTTTTTCAGCTCGCCCCTTGCATACCGGGCGGCGCTGCGGCCTGCAGTAAGGCTTTCCTCGGTCACGTTGTCGACCAGGTCGTTTACATGGACTACATTGCCGCAGGCGAATATGTATTCGACCTCGGTCTGCATGAACTGGTTGACCTCTGGCCCGCCGGTGACGGGGTGGAGTTTTATACCGAACTCTCTTGTCAGCTCGTTTTCGGGAATCAGGCCGCAGGAGATAAGGAGGGTGTCGCATTCATACAGCTTTTCGGTCCCGGGTATGGGTTTTCTGGTTGCCGGGTCAACCTCGGCAACAACCACGCCTTCGACGCGGTTGTTTCCCTTAATTTCAACCACCGTGTGGCTGAGCAAAAGAGGTATGCCGAAGTCCTCAAGGCACTGTACCCGGTTTCTTATCAGGCCGGTGGTGTAATTCATTATCTCGACAACCGCCAGCACTTCGGCGCCCTCGAGCGTCAGGCGACGTGCCATAATCATTCCGATGTCGCCCGAGCCCAAGATGACAATCCGCTTGCCGACCATTATGTTCTGGCGGTTTATCAGCCGCTGCGCCGCGCCTGCCGTATATATTCCGGCCGGGCGGGCACCCGGCGTCATCAGGGCACCGCGGGTTCTTTCCCGGCAGCCCATGGCAAGCACTATGCTCCTGCCCCGGATGGTTATTACCCCGTCTGTCGGGTTTATGCCGGTGACGCTGTGTTCTCCGATTGAGAGCACCATCGTCCCGAGCTTATATTCAACGCCGCATTCCTTGGCTTTTTGGATGAATCTTCTGGCATACTCGGGGCCGGTCAGTTCTTCGCCGAAATATTTCAGGCCAAATCCGGGATGTATGCACTGCTCGAGTATTCCCCCGAGGCTGCTGTCGCGTTCGATTATAATAACATCTCCGGCACCGGCTTCTTTTGCGCCGATTGCTGCGGCAAGCCCGGCCGGGCCGCCTCCGACAATTACAACGTCATAAATTTTTTCTTCCATGTTTGTGCAAGCCTTTCTTTATCTGAGATTTCCGATTACCAGCTCGGACCCCGGTTCGCTTTTCCGGACTTCTTCAACCGGAATGCCGAGCTCCCGGGCGATGATTTCAATTACCTTCGGGGTGCAGAAACCGCCCTGGCAGCGTCCCATGCCGGCGCGCACCCGCCGTTTTACGGCGTCGAGCGACCTGGCCCCAAGAGTGCGGTGAATCGCGTCGCAGATCTGGCCTTCGGTCACTGTCTCGCAGCGGCATATAATATTTCCGTAGCGCTTGTCGCGGGCAATCAGCTCGGCGCGCTCCTCGTCGCTCATCTCGGCAAAGCAGGGAATGCCGCGGCGGCGCGGGTTGTGGTTTGTCTTGAATTCGGCCTTCATGCCCGACTCAATCAGCATATCGACCACATATTTTGCAATGGACACCGAGCCGGTAAGACCTGTTGACCGCACTCCCGAAATGTCGACATAACCGGCGAGGTCATCGTACATTTCGATGTTCAGCCCTTCGGGGTTGCGCTGTGCCCGCAGGCCGGAATACTGGGTTATTGTATCCCGAAGGACTACACCAGGGACCATCTTTCTGACATCTTCGGCGATGCTGGCAAGCCCTTCGGCGGTGGTGCGCTTGTCGGTCTTGTCGAGCAGATCCTCGGCGGTGGGGCCGACGAGTATGTTGCCGTGTATTGTCGGGCAGATGAGCTTGCCCTTTGTGGTTTTTGTGGGTATCGGGAGCACTATTCTGTTCACCTTGCAGGAGGTTTTCTTGTCAAGGATATAGAATTGTCCCTTGCGCGGGGTGACATAATATTTGTTTTTCCCGACATATGAGGCGATCTCGTCACAATAGAGCCCGGCTGCGTTTATTATGTACTTTGCCCGGATTTCCTCCCCTTTGTCGGTCTTAACTGCTCTAACGGCTCCCTCGCTTACGATAATCCCGGTCACCTTTGTGCCAAGCAGGAAATGCACTCCGTTGTCGGCGGCATTTTCAGCGAGTGCAATGACAAGAATGAAGGGGTCGATTATACTTTCGCGGGGTATGAGCAGTCCGCCTTTCACCTCGGGATTTAGCGCCGGCTCAAGCTCGAGAAGCTCTTTTGCTGTGAGGTACTCGATATCATAGACCCGGTTTAACATTGCTTTGTGCTTCAGAGCCGGCAGCTTTTCAAACTGCTCGTCTGTAAATGCCGGCAGAATTGCACCTGTACGCTCGAAGGGGATATCGAGGTCTGCGGCTATTTTGTCATACATCGGGTTCGCGGCGACAACGAGCTGGCTCTCAAGCGTTCCGGGCGCCGCGTCATAACCGGTATGTATAATTGCGCTGTTGGCTCTTGAAATGTCACCGCCCACATCTTCGTTTTTCTCGACTACCGTCACATCAAGGCGGTATTTTGCCAGTTCCCAGGCAATGGCGCTGCCCACAGCACCCGCGCCGATAATTAAGACATCGGTTTGTTTCATAAGGTTACTCCTGTTTTTGTCTATGGTTATTTTTTGAACATCAACCTGTAGAATTTTTCGGTGCGTCCGGCAAGGGCCTCAAGCTGCTCTTTTGCGCCTTCCGCGCCTGTGATATACTGCCTCATTAAAAGGCCTTCCTCAGCGCAGAGCGCCGCCGTGACAGGGAAGTAGTTCTCCCTGAGGAACTTGCCGTACAAGCATAACCGGTATTCGCCGTGCAACATATAATAATTTGAAGGATAAAATTCCTCAAACGCTATCGACCAGCCGTTGAGTATCGCTTCTTTTATGGACTCGGGAGAGTTATCCAAAGCGAAGACGACGGTGTACCGCGCGTCAAAAACCTCCGGGTTGCTGAGAGTGGTATGCGAATCGCTCGAGCCGACGATGGGGATTCTAAGCCCCCGGGCGCGCAGCTCATTGTACAGAGCTATCTGGATGTTGTTGTCAAGAAGGTTGAAGCCTCCGATGAGCTCGAAAACGTCAAACACTCCGTTCATCAAAAGGGCTTCGGTCAGCTCATCCGGGACATTGTAAACATTTTTCATCCAGTGCGGGTGGGGGAAAATCGCTATTCCGCCGGCTTCCCGGACTTTTTTTACCACCCATATGCAAGCGGCATAAGCAAACCTGTAGGCTTCGGGAAGAAAATCTGTATTTATGGTCTTTAGAATTTCCTCAACTTCTCTTCTGTATGTATCCGGGTCGTTGAGGTAAATGTCATTGATACTGTACCTGCTCCCTACGTTGACGACACGCACGAAGTTGTCGGGCGAGTGGATTTCCTCGCCGGTAAGCAGGGTCATTCCCAGCTTGCAATCGCTGAAAGCCTCGATCATCTCAAGTGACGGCGCAAACCGCCGGTGGTCGGTCAGGGAAATGAAGTCAAACCCCGCCGCCCGGTAGTTGGCGGCCACCACCGCCGGACTTTCTTTTCCGTCCGAGCGGCAGCTGTGTACGTGAAGGTCGCCACGAAGCGGCCGGCGTGCGAATAAATCCTCATCCAGGGCATAAACCGAGAGCTGGACAAGCCGCTGAGTCTCGTCGTGCCTGAAAATCCTGATGTAATATTCCTCTTCTTTATCGAATCTGTAGCAGAAGACGAGTTTTTTGTCCTTTGCGCTGACAAATACCGGGTTTTCGCACACGCCGAGGTGGCCGTGTCTTGTGAGCGACCACACCTCCACCTTGTAGGGCGCCTCATCGGTAAAATCAAACCTTGGGTCATTGGCGATTATGGTTACTTCCGAGATGACCCCGGTCCTGTAAACCTGAGGCTCGACGCGGTACCAGTGAAGTTCGTTTTTGATTTTCATCATTATACCCTTTCTTATTAAACCGTTCAGTTCTGCCTGCCCCAGGCGCTGACAGCCGGGGTGAACTCAGAGTCGCTGAAGGGATAAAAGCTGCGCGGCACCCGCGTGAAGTTGAAGGACAAAAGGTCGGAGGAAGCCGAGCCTTTGGTTGCAGCAGGGTATATCAGGTCGGTTATAGGCGCATAAAAGGCCCGGAACGAAGAGCAGGCCTTGACTACCACCAGATCAAAATCAGCCGGGTCGTAGCCAAAGCAGCGATAGAGCCGGGGATTACCGTTGTAGCGGTGTTCGTGGCAGACGATTATTATGGTGTTCCGCACTTCAATTACCGCCGAAGGTCCCATGTCGGCCCAATGGTCGTGTCCCATGCTCATAATACCGTCAAATACCGCCTTGACAACCCCGTTTATTCTTGCCGGGGTGTAGAGGTTCTTGCTCTTTTTTGCGCCGAGTTCGGTGGTGATTGTACTGCCGGCGCCAAGCTTGTGGCAAAGGTCTGCTGCCTCGGCGTCGTTTATATACATCAGCGCCCTGATGTCCGACTTCAGCTCTATTATGCGCTTTATCACCTCGGCGCTGTCGCCGGCGGCCCCGGCATTCGACGAGTCGGCAAAGTCATTGAGTATTACCGGTTTTCCGCTGGTGTTGCGTTCGGCTATTCTGATTATCTCGTCGACGCTGTAGAGCTTTTTCTTGAATTCATACCGCATGGCGTACAGGCGGGCTGCCATCTCGCATGCATATTTTTCGGCTTTGCCCTTGTCCTCGGAAATTGCAATAATCGCCGAGCCCCCGGTACCGACGTCGAGCCACGCCTGCATCAGGTATACTGAAAAATCGAGCAGCTCTCCCGACTCGACAAGAGATTTGCCGTATTGCATAAGACCGGAGAGCGGCGGGGTGTTGGTCGTGTATTCCGACGGCGGGATGAGCATCGGGATATTTACGCAGGCCATATGGGGGACCAGCCCTTCCTTGAGTATACGGAGTCCCAGTTTGGCCGCGCGGCAGCCGGTCTCAAAGATATCGACATGCGGATAGGTGTGATATCCGCAGATTATGTTGACGTTCTCAACCCATTTGGGAGTGACGTCTGAATGCAGGTCGCTTGCTACTGCAATAACCGCCCTCTCGCCTACCGCATCCCGGACGGCCTTGACTATATCTCCTTCGGGGTCTTCGCTGGCAGTGGTTTGTGCTGCCCCGTGCAGTACCAGAAACACGCCGTCAAGCGGCAGGTTGCGTTCAATGGTATCGACCAAAGCCTTAATGTAGTCTTTAAGCACATGGTCCTCGATAATCGCGCCTGCCTGAGCCAGCATGTACCCCCCGGACACCACCTCGCCGCCTGCCTTGACGATTTCCTGATATTCGGCTCTTAATGCATCCCGGCTGTCAAAATAGCGCACATTGCTGGCTGCCAGCCTGAGCATATCCTCTCCCATAGCAGAACCGGCGGCACGGAACTGCTCATAGGTGGTTGTTCCGGGCGCGAAGGTGTTGATTTCCTGATGAAACCCCCCTAACAGAATTTTCATGTTTCGGACCATTCCTCCCCCGTTTTCTTATGCGGCAGTATGCCTTGCTTCAATTATGACACATTTCTATTAAAATGTCAATACAAACAGTCAAAATTCATCACAATATTTAATAAATCATATCCAATCTCGCAAAATTTCATCAACATCATAAATCCAGGTGTTGACTTTTTACAATTTTAATTATATAATAGAGTTGGCACAAAAAAAATCAAAAAGGCAGGAAAACCATGCTGGCATCCGAAAGGCAAAGATTGATAAAAGAACATGCGCTGATATACGGTCAGGTCTCTATACCCGAAATAGCGCAGAAATTAAACGTGTCGGTTGAAACAATCCGCCGGGATATAAATATCCTCTGCCAAAAAAACATACTGAAGAAGGTGCACGGGGGAGCGGTGCCGGTTCAGGTGCCGGTCCGGGAGGATGCGTATGACATCCGGTACTATAAAAACCAACGCGAAAAAAGCGTCATTGCAGAGTATATTGCCTCAAATATGATTGACGACAATGACAGCATAGCAATCTCGAGCGGCAGCACGATGGAAATTCTTGCCGGTTCCATATCAAAGCGGAATCTTGTTATCGTGACCAACTCAATCAATGTCGCTTCAATACTTCAAAAGCGCATAAGGCAGAACATCATGTCGGGAGAGGTGATTATCCTCGGCGGGACGATACACCCGGATGAGCACTATACCAGCGGGGTTTTTGCGCTTGAAATGCTCAAGAAGTTTTCTTTCACAAAAGCCTTTCTCGGCGCTTCGGCTGTCAGCGACAGGGACCTTATGACCTCGAACATTGACGAGGGAGTTATCATGACCGCAATGATAAATCATTCCAAGTTCTGCTGCGTTGCCGCCGACTCAAGCAAATTCGATGTGCGCTCAACCTATAAGTATGCCGATATAGCCGAAATTGATGCTATTGTGACAGAGGAGTCAGACAGGATATCAGAAGAGATACTCATGACTTTCAAATCAGCCAATGTAGCCTTTCACAAAGCCCCGATCACATAAAAAGCCCATCGAGAAATTCCCGATGGGTTTATTTGCCTGCGGCGGTATCTTTGGTAATACAGGCATTGAGAGTTTCGCCGATGCTTTCGTTTATGACCAGGTCGGCTATATTATCATATGGTGTGGGAGTCCTATTGATTAAGACCAGTTTTTCCCCCGAAAAGCAATTGATAAGCCCCGCGGCAGGATAGACAGTCAGCGATGTCCCGGCGACGATCAGTACTTCGGCATTCTCAATGTACCATATGGACTTGTTTAAAATATCCATATCAAGGTTCTCTTCGTACAGAACCACGTCGGGCTTGACAATTCCCCCGCATAAGTCGCATGTCGGCACGCCGGGGGATTCCAGTATATAATCGAGTGGAAAGAATTTGTTGCATTTCATGCAGTGATTTCTGTATACAGAGCCGTGCAGCTCAAGCACCTCTTTGCTGCCGGCCTTCTGATGGAGCCCGTCGATATTCTGGGTGATAACCGCCCTGAGCCTGCCGGCCTGCTCCAGCTTTGCCAGGGCATAATGTGCATTGTTCGGCTGCGCGTCTTTATATATCATTTTATTTTTATAATACTCATAAAAATTCCGGGTATAATTCATGAAATAAGCATGCGAGAGGATTGTTTCGGGCGACAGCCCCTCTCCCGTGCGCTCGGAGTAAAGCCCCTTGGCACTCCTGAAATCCGGAATATCGCTCTCGGTAGAAACCCCAGCGCCGCCGAAAAAAACTATATTGTCCGATGAGTTGATAATTTCCCGCAAGGCTAAAAACTTTTTTGACACGTTCACTAAAGTCACCTCGTTATCAATATAAAAAGCAATGGCTTTCCTATTTAATTATACCACAAAAATCAAAATGGGGTTTACCTGCATTTTTTGCTTTTTAACATCATCCGAAAAACCGGTTGAGTTTAGCATATTATATGAAAGGCCGATTGGAGCGGATGCCGGCCGCTACAGACTGGAATCTGCTCTCAATCAAAAATAGTGATAAAATAGTAGGTGAGCGAATGAACCACTCAAGTGACCGCTTCTTTTTTGCCGACTGCAGACACAGATTTGGCGGGATAATTGAAAAAACAGTTAATTTTCTGACAAATGCCGGGCTGAAGGATGTGGCGCTCTGGAGGAAATTCGCAAACCAGTACCGCCTGCGGCCCGACGGCAAAAAGGGCGAGTGGCGGGGTGAGTTCTGGGGGAAGATGATGCGCGGCGCCGTTCTGGTTTGGCAGTACAGCAGGGATGAGGAGCTGTACGACATCCTCACAGGCTCGGTTGAGGACATATTGACGGTATCCGGAGCTGACGGGAAGGTTACAACCTATGATTCAGAAAACGAATTCAGTGCCTGGGATATCTGGTGCCGGAAGTATGTGATGCTGGGTCTAGAATATTACCTTGAAATCTGCAGAAGTGAAGATTTGCGGGTCAGGATTATCGAATTCCTACGGCTATGCGCCGACGGCATTATGGAAGGAGTGGGGTATGCCCCGGGAAAAAAGCATATTACAGAATGCTCGAAAATCTGGTATGGCATCAACTCCTCGTCGGTCCTTGAGCCCTTTGTTTTGCTGTATGAACTCACCGAAAACACAAAATACCTTGATTTTGCCACGTATATTGTGGAAAGCGGCGGGGCAAGAGGGATTAATATTTTCGAGCTTGCCTTGAAAAATGAGATTCTTCCATATCAGTACGGGCCGTCAAAGGCATATGAGATGATCTCCTGCTTTGAGGGGCTTGCGGAATATTATCGGGTGACAAAAAAAGAAAAATACCGTCGGGCGGTGCTAAACTTTGCCAGGGCGGTTCTTGATTCCGAGGTGACGATTATAGGCTCATGCGGCTGCACGCACGAGCTTTTCGACCATTCGGCAGCCCGCCAGACCACCGATTATGACGGCGTGATGCAGGAGACCTGTGTTACCGTGACATGGATGAAATTCTGCTCGAGTGTCCTGCGGCTTGCCGGCGAGGGCATATATGCCGACATGATGGAGTCCTCTTTTTATAATGCCTACCTCGGGGCGGTCAACACGAAAAATTGCATATGCTCGCATGTAAGGCAAAAATACGGCAGCAGGGAGATTGTTGACACTTGTCTGCCGCATGACAGCTACAGCCCGCTTGTACCCGGGAGCCGTGGGAGAAAAGTCGGGGGGCTTATGTTCTTTGAAGACGGCAGCTATTATGGCTGCTGCGCAAGCATCGGCGCGGCAGGTATTGGCATTTTCCTGAAAACCGCTTTCCTTGCTGACGAAGAAGGGATAATACAGAATTTTTATCTTGCCGGAGAATCCGAAGTTTTTTGGCAAAATAAAAAAATACGAATCAATATGGATACCGATTATCCTGCCGGTGGTAATATAAAAATTAGGATTAGAACCGAGGAGCCGCAAAGTTTTGCTTTGAGGCTTCGCATACCCCGGTGGTCGGAGTCTTCATATACTGTTCTTACAGATGCCGGTTCGGAAGACTTGTCCGACGGGTATTTGTGCTTGAGGAAAATGTGGCATGACGACAGTATCGAATTGAAATTTGACATGGAAATAAGGATGCAAACTCCGGTTGCATGGGAGAAGGACACGATATACACCGTCATTGAACCGGGGACTTATGCGATCCTCCCTGTGACGGTGTATCAAAAACCGTCGGAACTAAGATATGTTGCCTTCAGGCGGGGGCCGATAACGCTCTGTGCCGACTCAGCAGTTTGGGGATCGTCGGATTTTGTTATTTCTCCGAATATTTCGAAGGTAAAATATGTCCCGGAAAATGAATTGCCGGGAATTGGCTGCATTGTCGCCTGTGCCCTGACAGATGAAGAAGACAATTCCAGAATGCTCATTGACTATGCTTCGGCCGGCAAGGAGTGGGGCACAGTGATTGCGGCATGGATACCGACAGACAAAGAGGGATAAAAATACTGGAAGCAAAACATAGTCTCTGCAGCCGCCAGGCATGAGAATTTTTGCACCTTGAGGTGTTGACAAAACAAAATGCGTATGATATAATAATCGAGCGTTACTGCCGGGGCGCCAGCGGCAGCTTTTTGGCGGAATAGCTCAGTTGGCTAGAGCAATCGGTTCATACCCGATAGGTCGTAGGTTCAAATCCGACTTCCGCTACCATCATGGCCCGTTGGTCAAGCGGTTAAGACATCGCCCTTTCACGGCGATAACGGGAGTTCGACTCTCCCACGGGTCACCACAAGGAGCGGGTTTACTGCTCCTTATTTTAATTTGGTCAAAAAGCCCGCGGGGGTGGCATATGTTTCTTTTTATTGCCGTAAACTTTGACGATAAAATTAAAAGCGAGCTGAGCGGCATTGCCGGAAAGCTAAAGGCAGAGGCGGTCTCGGGCAATTTCACTGTTACAGACAATTTTCATCTGACGCTTGTCTTTATCGGCGAGACAGACGAGCGGAAGCTCCCGCTTATAACCGGGGTAGTTGACTCGGTTGCACAAAAGCCCTTCGGGCTCACGCTCGGCGGGCTCGGCAAATTCGACCGGCCGGGCGGGGATATTTACTGGTTCGGCGTAAAACCCAACCCGGCGCTCTCGGGGCTGAATTCGTTTTTGTCGGAAGGCTTGCGCGAGCGCGGTTTTGATATAGAGCTCCGTAGTTTCAGACCGCACATAACCCTCGGCCGGCAGGTGGTTCTTCGCCCCGGCTTTGACCGCGCCGCCTTTGAGGCCGCATTGCCCCGGCTCACAATTAAGGTCAAAAGGATAAGCCTGATGAAGTCCGAGCGCTTACGCGGGCAGATTAGATACTTTGAAGTTTACGGGAAAGAGCTGTAAGCCACAGGAGGGTATTATGAGGGATAAAGCCTGCTACACCATCCGCCCCGCGTCGCCCGACGACGCCGGAGCGGTTTTGGCTATATACGCCCCTTTTGTAACCGATACCTGCATATCCTTTGAGACCGAAGTGCCGGCGCTTGATGCCTTCAGACAGCGGATGCGCGGTATTATGGTCGAATACCCTTATTATGTTTGTGAGTATGAGGGCAAAATCGTGGGGTATGCCTATGCCTCAAAATATTCTGAACGCCGGGCATACCGCTACTCGGCAGACCTGACAATCTATATTTCTCCGGAGCATCACGGGCGCGGGGTCGGCAGGCTGCTCTACGAGCGGCTGTGTGCCGACCTGAGAGAGCGCGGCATCTACACGGTTTATGCCTGCGTTACGGCAGAGAACACCACCAGCCTGAAATTTCATACCGCACTCGGTTTTGTTGAGTGCGGACGGTTTCACAATATCGGGTACAAGCATGGCCGCTGGCTTGATGTCGTATGGCTTGAGAAGCCTGTCAGGGAGTATGACACCCCGGCGGAGTAAATTCATTTCTTTATGCCGCCGAACAAGAATAAATGTTATAAAAATAAAGCTGCCGCAAATCAATCCGATTCGCGGCAGCTTCTGTTCTTTATTTAAAATCCTTAACCCATCTTACGGCAAGGTCAATCCAGCACTCAACATGCGGTGCCAGGAATTGCGGCTTTTGTGACCAGGTTTGCTCATTGGCCAGTGCCAGACCGTGCACGCCCTCGGGGAATATGTGCAACTCAAAGGGAATGTTGTTTTCTCTGAGCTTCTCCGCAAAGACAAGCGAGTTTGAAACATCGACCACCTTATCATCAAAGGTATGCCAGAGGAATGCGGGCGGTGTATGGGGACCGACGTGCCGATCGAGCGAGAAGCGGTTTATCTGCTCCTCGGTCGGCTCTGTTGTGCCGCAGAGATTGTAAAATGAGTGTTTATGGGTATACATGATAACCGGGTAGCAGAGGATCATACCGGTGGGCTTGTTGATGCCGGCCGGTGCGTCGCCGAGCTCTTTGAGCACCTCGGGGATGTTCCAAAGCGTTCCGGTTGAGGCGGCAAGATGCCCGCCGGCCGAGAAACCGCAAATAAAGACATAAGCGGGGTCGATATTATACTCACTGGCGTGCTCACGGATGTGTTTTATGGCAAGCGAAGCCTCAATGAGCGGGGCATAGTTTGCCGCGCCGGGGCCGACAGTGTAGCGGAGCAGGAACACGTTAAATCCGGCCGCAATGAACACTTTGACTACCGGCTCAGCCTCTCGTTCCGAGAGAAAGCGGTACCCGCCGCCCGGGCAGACGACCGCCGCGCGCCGGGGAGACATTTTCAGCTCTGGCGGGTCGTCGCTTACATATGTAGTCAGTGAGGCGCCGGGGAATTTATCAGACAGCTCGATTGTTTTGTGCAGCATATCGAATCCTCCGGGAAATATTCGAACATATTTTAGCACACAAGCCGCACAAAAACAATACGGTTAAGAATAAATTCCGCTTTCAAACCAAAACAATTCCGATATTGACTATTATTGCAGTTTATGCTATACTTTGATAAACACTCTACTCCGGGTAGAACTCAGGATGGCAAACCATGATAAAGGCTGTAATATTTGACTTCAACGGCACCATGATATTCGACTCGGATTTTCACCGAAGGGTGTGGTTCGAGTTCATTCCCCGCTACACCGGCCGGCGGGTGACCTATGAGGAAATTGACAAGAACATGCTTGGCCGGGATAATGCCTCGATTCTCAGAAAATATTTCGGAGAGCACATCTCCGAGCAGAAAATCGAGGAGCTGACCCAAGAAAAAGAAGCGGCATACCGCCGCCTCTGCCTTGCAAACAAAGAGCGATTTGTGCTGGTTGACGGAGTTGTTGAATTCCTGGATTACTTAAAGGAAAAGGGCATGCCGACCACGATTGCCACCGGCTCGGAGATTTCAAACTTAAAATTCTATTACGAGCATTTTGAGCTTTGGCGCTGGTTTGATTTTGACAGGATTGTATACGACGACGGCAGTTTCCCGGGCAAGCCGGCACCCGATATCTATTTAAGAGCCGCTGCTGCTCTAAAAACCGAGCCTGCCGACTGTCTTGTCTTTGAGGACGCACATTCTGGCGTACTTGCGGCTCATAATGCCGGTATAGGGTACATAGTGGCGGTGAGCGAGACCGAAGATGCCTCTTTTTTTGATAGTGCGGGAGGCGTTGACCTTGTCACCAAAAACTTTCTCGGGTATACCCGGTTTCTTGAGCTCGAACCTAAAGGTAATCATGCATGAATCACTCCTTTCCGGCCGGCTGAATTGCCGGTGATATAACCTTTGTGAAACTTTATCCTGTTTTTATTATACAAGTTTTGCAACCGAAACGCACGCTACTGATAGCGTTGGCGCGCTACTCTGCCGTCTGGTCCGGTAGAGTTGAGGAAAGGTGACTCTACCAACAGTAGAGTCAACGGGGAATTGCGGGATGAACGAAAACGAGCTCAGACAAAACATCGCACGGAACATAATTTCACTCAGAAAACATTATGATATGACCCAGGCCGAGCTTGCCGAAAAGCTCAGCTATTCCGACAAGTCGGTATCAAAATGGGAGCGGCAGGAGGGGTTGCCCGACATTTATGTGCTTGTCCGGATGGCAGAGCTCTTCGGGGTTACCGTAAACGACCTGATAAGCGAGCCGAAACCCGAGCCGCTGCCGGCAGAGGAAGGCGGCAGGCAGCACCATTTTCTTATAGCCGCGCTTTCGGTAGGGCTGGTTTGGTTTGTGGCGACGCTTTTGTTTTGCCTGCTTAAGGTTTGCCTGCCCGAGTCCGAATGGCTCTGGATGACCTTCGTATACGCGGTGCCGGTCTCGGCAATTGTGGCTGTGGTGTTCGCCCATTTGTGGTGGGGGCTTTTGGTGCAGGGAATAACGGTCAGCGTGCTGGTTTGGGGAGTTACGGTTTGCATCCATATCACGGCGCTTGTACCGGATGTTAAGAACATGACCCTGATATACGCCGTTGCAGGTGTGTTTCAGGTGCTTGTTGTGCTCTGGTATCTTTATCTTGCGACCAAACGCAAAAGGGCAAAAAGAAGGGGAGAGCAAGGAGAATCCGATAAGACTAAGGGCGAAGCCCGCCCGAGCGAGGTTGAGAGGAGCCAAAAATGAACATGAAAAGAACGGCAAGATACGGAACAAATATACTAGGCGGCTTCGGGATTGACGGCGTGGAGCAGATTCAGATAATCAAGGAGACCGGCTTTGACGCATTCTTTACCGGCTGGAACAGGAAAGACAGGGGGGCAGTCATAAGATATGCGGAGGCTGCGGCAAAGGCAGGACTTTTCTACGAGACTGTTCACGCCCCCTTCGGTAAGATGAACAGCATGTGGGTCGACGGCCTTGAAGGCGACGACTGGCGCGACATGCTGATCGAGTGCGCCGACGACACGGCTGCCGCAGGTGTGGGTATTATGGTGACGCATGTGACGGTCGCCTCGACCGCACCCCCGCCGAGCGAAATTGGTTACCGCAGGTTTTTGGAGGTTGCCGAACACGCAGCAAAAATCGGCGTTAAAATCGCGCTTGAAAACCTTGAGATACCGGAGCATCTGGCTTATTTGTTTGAGCGCTTGGGCTCGATGGATAACATCGCCTTCTGCTGGGACACCGGGCACAATCTCTGCTACACGCCTGAAATTGATATGATGGAGCTTTACGGGGACAGGCTTATCTGCCTGCACATTAATGACAACAACGGCATCAGCATCCCCGGGGTGATAACCTGGCATGACGACTCTCACTTTTTGCCCTTCGACGGCAGGGTTGACTGGGTAGGGGTTGCCGGAAGGCTTGATAAAGCAGGCTGGGACGGCATACTCACCCAGGAGGTCAACCGGGGCAAAGAGGGCTGTGAGAAAATCCCGGCGTACTCCGAAATGTCGTACCGGGAGTTTCTGGCCGAGTCGCTCGAGCGGCTTCACAGGCTGAATTCCCTGCGCGCAGAGTGAAGTTGGGACAGGGGGCTGCGGCAACGCAAAAAACCTGTCCCTTTTCATTTTCGACGCCGGCACAAGGATTTATTCCGCTTGTCCGGCGCATATTGCCGCGCAGGAAACCGTGCAGGCGCTTCGGCGCAAAAAGCGCCGGCATATCTTGACAGCACGTTATGGCGCGATATACAATATGACTACAGCAATTTGCTGAATCTGAAGAGTAAAGGCTCTGGCGTTAAGTGTCGGGTGAACGGGGAGTTGTCATCCGAACGAAAGGCAAATGCGGCGTTGTCTGCCGCCGCAGAATGCCTGCGGTTAGGGTCTTGCATCCCGCTTCATAAGGCAATTGAGAAAGACAGGACACGCAAGTTGTGGTGTCTTCTTTCATGCCGTATGGGTGTGGAAGGGGGGTTTTTTTAATGAGCAGTCAAAAGAAAATCGGGCTTTACGGGAGCCTGCGGGTCCTCACACTCGCGGCAATGCTGGCGGCGGTCAGCGTGGTCATCGGCATTGTCTGCAAGAACTTTTTGACCTTCAATATCTACTACAGGGTGACCTTTGAGAACCTGCCGGTGATTTTTGCCGGGATTCTTTTCGGTCCGTTTGTCGGGATGGCGGTCGCGGTAGTCGCGGACGCGGCAAGCTGCCTGCTCTCGACCAATCCGGTAATCAATCCCTTGATATCGGTGGGGGCCGCCTGCGTCGGCTTTTGCGCCGGTGCTGTCCCGCGCTGGATTGTAAGGCGCCCCGGGGCGCTGCAGACCTCTCTGTCGGTCGCCTCGGCGCACCTTTTGGGTCAGGTTGCTATCAAGTCGGTGGCCAAGATGATTTGGTACGAAATGCCCTGGTGGGGGATTTTCATAGGATTTGGCATCTCGGCGTGTGTCGGGACAATTGAATTCTTTATACTCAGATACCTGCTCGGGCGCAGAAGCATTATGTCCGCGTTGGAAGGCATTGTTGACAGATGAATTATACCGAAACAATAGAATACATGAATTCGCTCGGCATCGGCAGCCGTCCGGGGCTTGAGAGAATCAGCCGGGTGCTCGGGATGATGGGCAACCCGCAGGAGGGCATGAGGTTTATCCATGTCACCGGGACCAACGGCAAGGGTTCCTTCTGCGCCATGACCGAGTCGATACTCCGCGCGGCGGGCTACAGGACCGGCCTTTATGTCTCCCCGCACATTCTGCGCGTGAATGAGCGCATGAGCGTGAACCGCCGCGATATATCAGACGACGAGCTGGCCGAGATAGCCACCTATGTCCGCTCGTTCTCGGACAGGCTGCCCGACAGGCTGACCGAGTTTGAGTTTGTGACCGCCATCGCCTTTGAGTACTTCCGGCGGCAGGCCTGCGACGTGGTGGTGCTTGAGGTCGGCATGGGCGGGCGGCTCGACGCGACCAATGTCATAAAAGACCCGGTGCTCTCGGTGATAACAGGAGTATCTCTTGACCACATGGCCTTCCTCGGAGACACGATTGAAAAAATCGCGCATGAGAAGGCCGGGATCATCAAACCCGGCTGTCCGGTTTTCTGGGGAGGCCAAAATAAGGCGGCAGAAAAGGTTATCTCGGCCCGGGCCGCCGGGCTCGGCTCGCCGTACTGCACCGCCGATTATTCAAAGCTCCGCAATGTCAACTGCACACTTTCCGGCGCCGATTTTGACTTTGGCGAATACAAAAATCTCCATATAAACCTGCTCGGGCTCTACCAGCCCCAAAACGCCGCAAGCGTCCTTGAGGCCATCCCGATTCTGCGCGAGCGGGGATTTACAATCACCGAGGAGGCAATGCGGCGCGGCCTTGAGAGTACGGTCTGGCCGGCAAGGTTTGAGCTTTTATCGAAGAATCCGGTTGTAATCTACGACGGCTCGCACAACCCCGAGGCCGTCGGGGTGACGATCCGCAGCATTAAAGCCCTGCTCGGGGGAGAGAAGGTGAACCTTCTGACCGGCGTGATGCGTGACAAGGATTATGCGACAATGGCGGGAATGTTGTCGGAAATTGCCCGGCGGGTTTTCGTAGTCACGGCAAATTACGGGCGGGCGCTGCCGTCCGCCGAGTATGCAGAGACTTATCGCCGGTGCGGGGTGACGGCATATCCCTATGATGTGCTGTATGACGGTATCCGGGCGGCATATGAGGACTCGAAGACTGCCGGAGTCCCGCTTGTCATCCTCGGTTCGTTTTACCTGTATGCCGACGTCAGGGCGGCGCTTGGCCTGTAACATCCGGTAGAGCAATCTCTCGGCAAAACGAAAAACAAGGAGCTGTAAATTTTGAGGATAAAAAAAAGCACCCTTTTTATTGCCCGCGCCGGCATAATCGCGGCGCTTTACGTCGCGCTGACCTTCCTGTCGGCGGCAATGGGACTCGCCTCGGGTGTGATCCAGCTGCGGCTGTCGGAGGCGCTCTGTGTCCTGCCGGTCTTTACCCCGGCGGCAATACCCGGGCTTGCTGTCGGGTGCCTGATTGCTAACTTTGCGACCGGGGCGGTCGTGCTCGATGTGATTTTCGGCTCGCTGGCCACCCTGCTCGGCGCCCTCGGCGCATGGGCGATGAGGCGATGGAAGTATCTCGCGCCGCTGCCGACAATTCTTGCCAATATGCTTATCGTGCCTTTTGTGCTCAAATATGCCTATTCGGCCGGGGAGGCCGTTCCTTTTATGATGCTGACCGTGGGGATTGGAGAATTCTTCGCCTGCGGCGTGCTTGGAACGCTGCTTACCGTAATGCTCTCAAAAAAACCGGATTTGTTTGATTAGTTAAGCGGAGCCGCTGCAAATCAATTTCATTTGCAGCGGTTTTATTTTTTGCCATGTCCGGCACCATCCGCTTCTGCTGTTCTAATGACTATTTGCTTGCTTAGCATATTTATCTGTGGTATAATAAGGGCGAAAGAATGCCAATACTGCCAACAACACCGGTCGAGCGGCAGAACGGAGGACGTTTTGGAAAAAGAAAAAATCAAAAGCCTTTTTTTTGAGTTTTTGCGGTATGCCGTGGTCGGGGGAGTCGCCGCGCTTGTCGATATGGCAGTAAACTATGCCATGCTTTTTTATATCCTCGGCGCGACCAAGGACGATAAGTGGCAGGTGGCCGTGTCGGTCGCGGCCGGGTTTGTTGTCGGAATTGTGGTAAATTATATTCTGGCGAATATTTTTGTTTTCAGGACGGCCGAGCAGCGCAGGCGGGGCATGACGGCCGGCGCTTTTGCAATATATACCATAGTCGGCATCATCGGGTTCGGCATTACCGAAGGGCTGACGATACTCGGCACTTATTTAATAGGCGAGGAGGGTATCTGGTATATTATACTGACCTGCGTGGTAAAGGGGATTATACTTTTCTGGAACTATCTCGGCAGGAAAATTTTCGTCTATAAAGGAAAGTAGGGATATACAAAAAGCAATGGAAAACAAAAAGAAAAATGGTACCGCAATAATTATCGGCGCCGGCCCCGCGGGGCTGACCGCGGCCTATTGCCTTTTGACCGAGACCGGTATTAAGCCGATTGTCCTTGAGCAGGAGGACTTTGTCGGAGGCATCTCTCGCACCGCCGAGTACAACGGAAACCGAATCGACATCGGCGGGCACCGTTTTTTCACAAAAAGCGACGAGGTAAACGCGCTGTGGGAGCACTTCATGCCGCTGCAGGGCAAGCCGTCGATAGACGACAAAATCCTCGGTACGACAGACAAGCTGCTCTCCCCGAACGGGCCAGACCCCGAGGTTGAGGACCGGGTGATGCTGCTGCGCCGGCGTGTGTCGCGGATTTATTATCTTAAAAAGTTTTTTGACTATCCGATTACACTCAGCGCCCGGACCTTCCGCAACATGGGGCTGGGACGCACAGTCGCCGCCGGGTTCGGGTATCTTTGGTCGGCGATTTTCAAGAAAAAAGAGGATTCGCTCGCCAATTTTTATATCAACCGCTTCGGCCGGCCGCTCTATGAGATGTTCTTTGAGGACTACACCGAGAAGGTCTGGGGCAAAAATCCCCGCGACATCGCCGCCGACTGGGGTGCGCAGCGCGTCAAGGGACTCTCGCTCATGAAGGCGGTCTGGAATGTCATATCAAAGCCCTTCCGCCGGGGCGGGGCAAAGGTAGAGACCTCGCTGATCGAGCAGTATAAATATCCCAAAAAAGGCCCGGGGCAGCTCTATGAGGTTATGGCCTCCGAAATTGAGCGGCTGGGCGGGGAGATTATAAGGGGCGCCAGAGTTACAAAAATCATAACCGAGGGAAACCGGGTCATAAAGGTCGTTGCCGAGCAAAACGGTTGCGAGCTTGATTTTCCCGGCGACGTATTTTTCTCGTCCATGCCGGTAAAGGACCTCATAACCGGGATGGAGGGCGTGCCCGAGGATGTCAGAAGGGTCGCGCTCGAACTCCCCTACCGCGATTTTATGACAGTGGGGCTGCTTGTCAAAAAGCTCAAAATTGAGAACAAGACAAAACTCAAGACCCTGGGCAACATCGTTCCCGACTGCTGGATTTACATTCAGGAGCGAGAGGTGAAGCTCGGCCGCCTGCAGATTTTCAACAACTGGTCTCCGTATATGCTAAAAGACCCGCAGAATACCGTCTGGATAGGCCTTGAGTACTTCTGCAACGAGGGCGACGAGTACTGGAACATGGAAGACAGCAAATTCATTGAATTTGCAGTCCAAGAATTGGCAACAATAGGAATAATAGACCCGGCTGACGTGCTCGACTCGGTCCGCATCAGGGTGAAAAAGGCCTACCCCGCATATTTCGGCAGTTACAGCGAGTTCGGCAGGGTGCGCGAGTATCTCTCGGGCATAGAGAACCTCTGGTGTATCGGCCGGAACGGTCAGCACAAATACAACAACATGGACCACTCCATGCTGACGGCACTGACCGCCGTGCGCTGCGTCAAGGCCGGAATAACCGACAAGACCGCGGTCTGGGAAGTGAATACCGAGAAGGAATATCACGAGGTGAAAACCGAAAATGACAAATGAGAACACGCCGCTCTGGGGCGAGGGCAGAATCCCGGAAAAACTGAAAAATATCCTTGATGTTGTCCTGCCGCTGCTCATCCTTGTGGTCGGCGCGGGGCTTGTGCTTTACTATATCATCTGGCCCGCCGCCGGATATATGACCTCCGACTCCACCGACTCGCTGCGCTGGGCCGAGGCGACCTATGAGTCGGGGCAGCTTGTCAGCGACAACTTTTACTATGCGGCAATTCTGCCTTTCGGCGGAAACCTGCTTTTCTTGCCCTTTATCGCTCTTTTCGGCTACTCGCTGGCGGCGCAGATCTCGGGGCTTGCAGTCTTTGCGCTGCTCTTTGCCGCCGCCCTTTATTATCTGGCTACGGGAATCGGGCTGAACCGGTACTCTTCGGCGGGGCTGGTCGCGGTTTTCATGCTTATCATGTCCTCAAGCGCGAAGCTGCGCGAGATTATGTGGGAGCATGTTTTTTACTATAATCTGGGGCTGCTGTTCTTTTGCTTCGGCTTCGGGCTGGCTTGCCGGATTCTCAGGGAAGGGGGATTTTTGCAGAAGGCGGGGCAGAGGAGTATATCAGATTGGGTGAGGTTGGCTGTCCTTTTTGTTTTCATAGTGCTGGCCGCAACCGACGGGCTGCAGACCTTAATATGCCTGACCCTGCCGCTGGTCTGCGGCATTTTTGCCGAGAGGCTTTTTGACGCGGGGGAGAGGATTGCATCAAAGAAAAACCTCATGACGCTGGTGGTGCTTGCCACGGTGGTGGTCGCGTCAACAATTGGGCTCGCGCTTATCGGCGTGATTTCTCACGGGGTGAGCGCCGGGTATGCCGAGGCTTACTCGGCATACAGCGCAATGTCAAGCTGGACCGACAACTTCCTCGGTTTCCCGGTCAATTGGTTTTCGCTGCTCGGCGTGTCGGTGTCTGCCGGCGACCCGCTGGTCAGCCTTGACTCGATATACAACATGGTGGGGATTTTCGGGGGGCTGATGCTGCTCGTGGCCCCGGTAGTTCTGCTCTGCCGGTACAATAAAATCACAAACCCTGCAATAAAAATCCTGCTTGTCGGGCATTTTGCGGTCTCTGCCTTTATCCTGTTTGCGGTGACCTTCGGCAAGCTCGGCGGGGCGAACTGGAGGCTGACCCCGATGCTCGGCACCTCGGTAATGCTGAGCTTTGTGGCGGCGATTGATCTGATAAAGCAAAAAAAAGTGGCGGCACGGGTGGGTGCGCTGCTGCTGGCCGCTCTGATTGTAATGGCTGCCGTTCCGGCGATGAAAATCGCCGCAATGCCTCCGGATTACGGGCGCGAGAACTCGTGGCATGTCGCCGCCCGGGAACTGGAGGGGCGCGGGCTTGAGTACGGGTATGCAAACTTCTGGTGGGCCGAGCTTATCACCATGCTGTCGGACGGAAAGGTTCGGGTTGCAAATATCGCCGCCGGGCAGCCGAAGCCTGTGCCGTACAGATACCAGGTTCCCAAAGACAGCTTTGACGATAAGGACACCGACAGGTATTTCCTCCTTCTGACCGAGTCCGAAAATGCCGCCATGGCCTCATGGCTGAGCGCACAGCGCTATGCGGGGAAGATAGTCGAGGAGTTTACGATTGAGTCGGAGCCCTACAATTTAAGGGGATATGTCGGCAAACTGCTTTATGTGTATGTTTTTTCTGAAAATCTTTTTTAGATTGTAGTACGATGTTGCATTAATATAATAAAGCCCCGATGTTTTCGGGGCTTTTAGTTTTAATTGGCCTGAATGATATCATTCGCCGTTTATCTGGCTAATTCTTGTTAATTTCTTTGCTGGTGCAAAGAAACGAACCAAAGAAACACGCAGAGGGGGAAACCAAAGGTTTCCGCCCGTAGAATCCCCTTCCTCTTGCCGCGGACGAAGTGAATTTAAGGGGATACGGTTTAAGCGGGGATTTCATAGTTCAATATTAGCGATATGGTTTAAAAGTTTTTGGGGATTACCAAGACCTTTTTTCAGAAAGGGTCTTGAGCGGGGGTCTGGGGGCAGAGCCCCCAAAGAAAAAGCGTGGGTTCGGGGGCGGAGCCCCCGAGAGTACCGCACATATTAAAAGAATTTCGCTCTTGCCTGTTCCTTTACTTCCCGGCTGGCGGTGAAGGGGATTCTTGTTGTATATCCGGCCCGGGCGGCGACAATCATTTTTGTCGGCCAGGTGAAGATATCCTGATTCCACTTGAGCACCGTGTCGTTGTAGACCTCGCGCGCGGCGGTGATTTCCCTTTGCAGGTAGCTGTTCTGCTGCATTGCTTCGGCGAGTGCTTTATGTGCCTTCAGGTCGGGATAGGCTTCAAAGGCCACCCTGATGCTCCCCATTGCAGAGTCGAGCGCGCCGGCCACCTCGTTCCGGTTTTGCTCGTTAGGGGTCACCCCACCGCGCAGCTCGGCGACGGTTTTCATCACGTCCTTGTCAAGCTCGATTGCCCGCTCGATAATGCCCACGACATTCTGCAGAACCTGCACCCTTTGCTCGAGGTAGTTGTCGATTTGAGAGGCGTTGTGCTGAATTTTCTGCTGGAGGGCCCGCAGATAATTCCTTGCAGAGATTTTCATGAATAGAAATATCAGCCCCGGTAGTATAAACGGAAACCACAGGAAAAATTCAAATATCACCGAGCCCACCCCGATTTTTACGGGAATCTGCTTTTCGATGACATTCACGTCGCGCCCGTTCCGGTTGACCGGACCGGTCATCTCGTCAAGTTCGTTTGCCATTTCAAGTCCCCCTTGCCGTAAAAATTAAATTCAGTTTGTGTTGCTTTGCTTTTTGAGTATGTATGCAAGGAAAATGCCTGCTTTGAAAATCTCTTTTTCGCCGATATTGTCCCGGTTTGTAAGGCGCTCTATGGCTTGCCTGAATTTCTCGGCGTATGTTGTCTCCCCGTCCTCGTCGGGCACGACACTCACGGTAATTTCGGTTTCCTGAGTTACCGGTATGTACTCGGTCCACTCGACCGGGATTGAGTGAATCCGCCCGTCGCCGCCAAGCTTTTGGACATAATCCACCCGGCGTTCGGAGCGGTATCCGTAGGCGGTCACCCTGACGGTGTCGCGGTTGTCGCCGCTGCCGATCACCGTAGTTTTTAATATGCTCGGTGTCGACGACTCGGGGTGACAGAGCATATGTTCGGGAAGGCTGTTTGCGATTTGCTCGTGCTCGTAAAAGCTGGCGTAGCTCTCATACGAATCCGGGCTTGCATACCCGCCCGGCCTTTGTTGCTGGTAGAGCGGTATCGCCAGAATCGGGGCGAGGGCAAAGTAAATATACCTGAAATAGTCGTTGCTGTAACTGATGAACCTCTTTTTTACCTCGTCGTAATCATAACCCTGAAAATATCCGGGCGTGATGTTGAGCTTGATGTCCTTTAGGTGCTGCGGGTACAGGTAATTTATCATTCTGCGCTTGACGAAGGCGAAATCGTCGCCGAAGCCGGCCTCTTTGTCCTTCATCAGATCAAGCAGCTGCTTTTGCGCAAGCGGGGTGAAGAGAAGCCGGAACTCGACCTCGTTGTTCCGGTCGGTCGCCCCGAACAGCACCTCAAATTCTGAGTTGCCCATCACCGTAAAGCCGCCGCCTCTGGCGGTCTCCTTCTCGGCCTTTTTGTGCAGCTTTTTTATTTCTTTGCTCACCTGTTTGTCGATCTGCTTTTGGTCCATGTGCTCGGCGTCCGAGTCCTGTCTTGAGAAAATCAGCTCAGGTGCCGCCTCGTTGCCGCACACAAGATAAGCCTGCCTTTTGTAGTAGGGACAGGGCTTTTCAATGGTGGCCGTTAGGGTCTGGGTGTGATGATGAGTGACTGTTTTCCCGCCCGAGAAATGGGTCGTGGTCCAGTGGATCGTTCTTGAGCCGGTGTAGGTTTTTGTGCCGAGCTCATGGACAAGGTCCAGGGATATAAAAAACGGGTTGCCGTTTATATCCCCTGACTGAACATAAAGAGTTGAGCGGTTGTTGTCCCGGGGGGCTTCAAAACCGAATCTGCCGGTAAGAAAGTCCAGCCGTCCTGCGTCGAAGATCTTGTCAAGCCTTATTGCCGGCAGGGTTTTGGCGAAGAGCTCGGGGCAAATTTTCGGGTTGAGCAACTCGTTGAGCGGGCGGAGATGCTCCCACGCCTCGGCGGTCAGCATCTGCAGGGATGATTCAAGCTCGTACTTTTCTATCTTGAGTGTTTTGGATGTCCGGTTGAGCTTCATTAATAAGTAGACACACAGTACAATTGATCCCCCGCCTAAACACGCGATAAGCAGCGGCGCGAGCTCGAGCCCGACCTTTGACATGGCGACAACCTGCCCGAGTATGACAAGCACGGATACAACTATAAGAACAATAATCAGGGTCTTTATGGTGTTCCTCTTTTTGATCCGGCGGTCGAGATCTTTTATGCGGGCGTCGGTTTCGCTTATTTTTTTATTGGTTTCTCTGTTTTGATAGACATTGATCCTTGATTTTCCGACAAGCTGCTCGAAGCGCTCGGTCGTGTTTTTGTGGTGCAGGTCCTTGTACTTGTTTTTGTATGAGTCGACAAGGTCAAATATTACCCCGTTTTCCACCTCTGCGTCGAGTGTATTATCGTTCATTTTTATCACCGCCCCGTCTGTGCAAACGCAAATTAAGAATATCACACTTTTTATCCTTTGTCAACGATAACGAAAAAGCCCGGCAATATTGCCGGCTTTTTATCTGGTCGGGTTTACATGCACCATGCAGTGCTTGATTTCGGGGAAAGCCGACTCGATGTTTTCATGCACTCGTTCGGCGATGTCGTGCGACTTGCAGAGCGGCAGCTCGCCGTCTGCGGTTATCTCGACCTCGACATAAAGACGCGAGCCGAAGACCCGGGTCGAAACCCGGTCGATTCCCAGTACCCCCTTGGTGTCCAGTATGGCCTCACGCAGCCTCTGTTCGGTTTCGCTGTCAGCGGCTTTGTCGATCATGCGGCCGGCGGCGTCGCGGAAGATATCAACCGCCACTTTGAGTATAAACAGGCAGATTATAATTGACGCTACCGGGTCGAATACCGGATAGCCGAGCCTTGCCGCGCCGACGCCCAAAAGGGCGCCGACCGACGAGAGCGCGTCCGAGCGGTGGTGCCAGGCGTCGGCGTGCAGCACGGTCATCGAGGTTTTTTTGGCGGCCGCCCGGGTGTACCAGAACATCCACTCCTTGACGGCTATCGACAGCACAGCCGCAAGAAGCGCCGGGATTCCGGGTGCCC
>JAAYHB010000001.1 GCA_012727435.1 Clostridiales bacterium
AAGGACACCATCATAGACCGGAATCTTGAGAGCCCGTACGATTTGGTGCTTGACGGCAAGTGGACCCTGCCGAAGATGATGGAGATGGCGAGCGGACTCTACGAAGACCTAAACGGAAACGGCGTAAAAGAGGACACCGACAAATTCGGCTTTATGACCTCCCGCCTTCATATAGACCCGTTTTATTTCACCGCGGGACTTCGTACCACCGAGCGCGACGCCGAGGGCAACATGATTGTCTCGGACGACTTTTTCAGCGAGATTCATCAGGATGTTGTCAAAATAATAAGCGACTGTGTCCACCACTCAAACGATGGATTCTATACCACAGCCTCGTCGGGCGTTCCGGCACAGAAGGCCTTTGCCGAGGGGCGGGTGCTCTTCATATGCGACCGCGCGCGGACCGCATTTTACGTCGAGGGTATTGAGAGAATCGACTTCGGCGTGATACCGACCCCCAAATACAACGAAGCGCAGGAAAACTACATAACCACGCTTGGTTTCCCCTTCTCGCTCTACTGTATTCCGATTGACAACGAAAACCCCGAAGATGCTTCGATAATACTTGAGTGCCTAGCCTCCGAGTCGTACCGTCAGGTCACTCCCGCCCTGTTTGAGACCACGATGAAGGTTAAATACGCCAGTGACGAGACCACCAGCCGGATGTATGACATAATCCGCTCGACGGTCAGCTTTGACCTCGGCAGGATTTACTACGATTCGCTGAGCAATTATACTGTCTCGGTCTTCAGGGACAACATAGCAAACGGCGGGGAGAATTTCGGCTCAATGAAAAAGACGGTTATCCAGGTGCTTGAAAAGCTGCTTGAGAAGGTAAACGAAGCTTACAAATAATCTTCATCCCTAAATAAAAAACCCCGCCGGGTCGTCGGCGGGGTTCAGTTGTTATGTTATCTTTTCTTTTTCCTGAGGCATAAAGCTGACAAAACAAACAGGACTATAGCTCCGGTGTTTGCGGCAAATGCAGAGCCGCAGCCTTTCTTTCCCGAGGTTTTGGTGGTCTCGGCGGCTTTTGTGGTACCCTCACCGCCGGAGTTTTCGGTAGTGGTTTCGCCGGATTCGTTCGGTTTGCTGGTCTCGGGAGCCTTGGTGGTTTCGACGGTTTTTGTGGTCTCGGGGGCTTTAGAAGTTTCGGGAGGAACCGTGGTATCGGACAGTTTTTCGCCTGAGATAATCATTCCTTTATAAATTTCGATGTCGCTTACAATGGCGTTCTGGCTGTAGTAGGAGTAGAAGTAAATTCCGAGATTGTCGGTGGCAAACACAAGAATTTCACCGGGGTATGACTCATCTACAAGCTGATACTCTCCATATTTATCCATTATATATAGTCTGAGCGTACATGCCTGTCCGTTTACCTCAAGAGCATAGTTCTGGGGGGTACCGTCATTTTGAGTGCCGGGTATTTCAAGTCCTACATTTTCGTAATTTATGTACCCGTGCGCGCCAAGCGAAGAGGGTCCGTTCATAATCCTGTACTGATCGGCGTATCCATAAACGCCGTATATACCGTCAACATACAAGCCAAAGCATGCTTTCTCATTGCGGGTAACCGTGAATTTAATGGTGTAGGCATTGTTTTCAAGCGGGAGCCCCTCTATCTCTCCCCCATACCAGTTCTGAGCCGAGTTTTTCCCGCCGTATACATTTGCGGTTTTCTCGTCGATGACGGTCAACTGCAGGTCGCCGACAGTTTTTTCAGGCTTCCAGAATTGGTCACCGTACATATTTACGGTGTAAAGCAGGTCCCCGTCAGCGGCAGGCGTATAGAAATCAAGCGAGGAAGCTGCAGCCGAAAGCGTCGCTGTGGCGGCCAAAAGGCATAATGCTAAAATGCAGATAAAACTTTTTTTCATCACAATATCTCCCCATCACTAAATTTTGGAAGCTTTGATATGTGACGTAGCATCCAGCACGATTATAGCATAATACCGGTTTTATTTCAATAGGGATTATGGAATTTATGCTTTTGTTTCCATGATTTGTTTCAGGATTGCTTTTCAAGTGCCTTTCTCAGGTACGCCCCGGTATAGGAGGCCTCACAGGCTGCGACCTCCTCGGGGGTGCCGGTGTAGACGACCCTGCCGCCGCCGTCACCGCCCTCCGGCCCGAGGTCTATGATAAAGTCTGCGCACTTGATCACGTCGAGATTGTGCTCAATCACGAGAACCGTGTTCCCGGCGTCGGTCAGTCGCCTTAAGATTTCAAGCAGCCTTTTGACGTCGTCGGTGTGCAGGCCGGTCGTCGGCTCGTCGAGCAGGTACATGGTTTTGCCTGTGCTCCGGCGCGCCAGCTCGGTCGCCAGCTTGACGCGCTGCGCCTCTCCGCCCGAAAGTGTGGTCGCCGGCTGGCCTATTTTGATATACCCCAACCCGACGTCAAAAAGGGTCTGGAGCTTGCGGCGCAGCGTGGGTATGCCCTCAAAGAAGGCGAGCCCCTCTTCGACGGTCATCTCAAGCACGTCGTAAATGTTCTTCCCTTTATATTTGACGTCAAGCGTGTCGCGGTTGTACCTTCTGCCCCGGCAGACGTCGCAGGTGACATAAACGTCGGGCAGAAAGTGCATTTCGATTTTCCGGACCCCGTCGCCTTCGCAGGCTTCGCAGCGCCCGCCCTTGACGTTGAAGGAAAAGCGCCCCGGACCGTAGCCTTTTGCCTTCGCGTCGGCTGTTGAGGCGAAAAGCATGCGTATGTCGGTAAACAGGCCGGTATAGGTTGCGGGATTTGAGCGCGGGTTGCGCCCTATCGGGCTCTGGTCGATGTTTATAATCTTGTCAAGATACTCAATACCTTCGATTCTGTCATACGCGCCGGGCGTGGTGTAGGCGCGGTTGAGCTTTTGAGCCAGCACGGGATATATGATGCCGTTTACAAGCGAGGACTTCCCCGAGCCCGAGACGCCGGTCACGCATACAAACCTGCCGAGGGGGATATCGATGTCAATATCAGCAAGATTGTTCTGCCGAGCCCCGTATATTCTGAGATACTTCCCGTTTCCGGGACGCCTTTTAGTTGGCACCGGTATTGATTTCCGGCCCGACAGATAGTCCCCGGTGATCGAGCCGGGAGTGTTCATTACCTCCTGCGGGGTTCCCGCGGCAACCACCCGGCCGCCGTGGATACCCGCGCCGGGGCCTATGTCGATAATATAGTCGGCGGATAGCATTGTCTCCTCGTCGTGCTCGACCACAATCACAGTGTTGCCGAGGTCGCGCAGGCGCTTTAGGGTGGCTATCAGCTTGCCGTTGTCCCTCTGGTGCAGGCCGATGCTCGGCTCGTCGAGGATATACGTCACTCCGACCAGCGACGAGCCTATCTGGGTCGCCAGCCTGATGCGCTGGGCTTCGCCGCCCGAGAGCGTCCCGGCCTTTCTGGTCAGCGTGAGGTAATTCAGCCCGACGCTGATAAGGAAGCTGAGCCGCGAGCGGATTTCCTTGAGTATTTCGCGGGCGATTGCCGCCTCGGTTTCGGTGAGCTCAAGCTGCTCGACAAACCGAAGGGCGTCGCTTATTGGCATCGAGCAGAATTCATGTATATTCAGCCCCCCAACGGTGACGGCCAGCGCGGTATCCGACAGACGTCGTCCGTGACACCTGGGACAAGGGGCTTCCTCGATGAACTGCTCGTAATAATCCCCCGCACTGCCGGACATCATCCGGTTCTCGATTGTCGGTATTATGCCCTCGAATTTCGTTATCTGAATGTGAGCCGAGCCGCCGAAGTAGCGCTTTACCCTGTAGAGCTTGTCCCCGGTCCCGTTGAGCAGCGCGTTTATGGCTTCCTCGCTCATTTCGGAGAGCGGGGTGTCGAGCGTGTACCCGAAGCTCTCGAGCACCGCGGCGTAAAGCGGGCCGTTCCAGCTTTCGGGGTCAAGCGACTTGAAACCGTTGACCGCGACGGTGCCCTTATGCAGCGAGAGCGACCTGTCGGGGATGATTTTTTCAATTGAGATCCGTCTGGTATCGCCCAGCCCCGCGCAGTGCGGGCAGGCGCCCGCCGGATTGTTGAAGGAAAACATGCGTGGCTCAAGCTCGCCGAAGGAAATCCCGTGCTCCTCGCAGGCATAGTTTTGTGAAAACCTGAACTCCTCGGGTTCCTCCCCTTCCCCCGGCACGGTCAGGATAATAAGGTTGCCGTCGGCAAGCGAGAGCGCGGTCTCGACCGAGTCGCCCAGCCGGGAGCGTATGTCGCCCCGCATAACCAGCCTGTCCACTATTATTTCGATTTTATGTTTGTAGTTTTTGTCGAGCTTTATCTCCTCGCCGAGGTCGTATAGGGCGCCGTCGACCCGCGCGCGGACAAAACCGCTTTTCTTGGCGTCGGCAAACACCTTTTCGTGCGAGCCCTTGCGGTCGCGCACCACCGGTGCCAAGACCATGAAGCGCCGGCCTTCGGGCAGCTTCATGATCTGGTCGACTATCTGGTCAACCGACTGACGACGGATTTCCTTACCACAGACCGGACAGTGCGGGATACCGATTCTTGCGTAGAGCAGCCGCAGGTAATCGTATATTTCGGTCACGGTGCCGACGGTCGAGCGCGGGTTTTGCGACGTGGTTTTCTGGTCAATTGAAATTGAGGGCGAGAGGCCCTCGATTGAATCTATGTCGGGTTTGTCAAGTTGACCTAAAAACTGCCGCGCGTAAGAGGACAACGACTCCACAAATCTCCGGTGCCCTTCTGCGTAGAGCGTGTCGAAGGCCAGTGAGGATTTCCCTGAACCGGAGAGCCCCGTGAGCACGACCAGCTTGTCGCGCGGAATTGTGACGTCTATGTTTTTCAGGTTGTGAACCCTTGCTCCCTTGATTATTATGCTTTTTGACATGTTTACCTCAATGAAATTGTCCGGGCGCATTGCCGGACGCCACGAATGTTCTTATTATGGAATTATTATAACACGATATCGAATTTTGTCAAGCGCGTTTTCGAAATTATGATTCCGATTTAGGAATATTGTCTTGCCTGTCTTTTGACCTGAAATACTGGTACAGCCGGCAGGGGATCATCCCGTTGTACAGCTTTCTCACCTTATCTGCACACCGGCCGTATAACCGCTCGAAGTTCTCGGAAGCCGAGAGGATATAAATATGCCACGGTGAAAAGCCGGCGAAGTTCTTTCCGATATCGCGGTAGAGCCGCTCGGCCTCTGTGATGTCAC
This sequence comes from Clostridiales bacterium, assembly GCA_012727435.1. Lineage (GTDB taxonomy): Bacteria > Bacillota > Clostridia > Oscillospirales > CAG-272 > UMGS1002. The sequence continues at coordinate 5,180 of JAAYHB010000001.1, forward strand.
TCATCCGCTCTCCGTAGGGCGGGTTGCAGACTATGCTGCCCCGGCAGTCGGGCTTCTTGATTGTCCGGGCGTCGGCCTGAAAAATCCTGATGTTCTCAAGCACCCCGGCGCGTCTTGCGTTGGCCTCTGCCAGTTTCAGCACTTCGGGGTCTGCATCCGATGCCCAGGCAAGACAATTCGGGACCGACTGCTCAAGTGATTGTGCCTCCTCACGGGCACGCACCCAGACTTCCTTCGGGATAAAGGCAAACTCCTCGCCCGCAAATCTGCGCTCAATACCCGGCGCGATTCTCCTCAGCTGCAATGCCGCCTCAATTGCAATTGTCCCGGAACCACAGAACGGGTCCCATATCAGCACCCCTTCGCGCGGGCGTGAAATCATGACCATGGCAGCCGCCAATGTCTCGCGCAGCGGGGCAACTCCGGCCTGGGGGCGATATCCGCGCTTGTGAAGCGCTATTCCCGAGGTATCAATCATGAGCGAGGCCATGTCCTTGAAAATAAAAAATTCAATCTGGTATTTGGTTCCGGTCTCCTCAAGCCAGCTGACGCCGTACTTTGATGCCAGCCGGTCTGCCACCGCCTTTTTGACAATGCTCTGACAATCGGGGATTGAGGCAAGCCTGCTCTTTATCGAGTGCCCCTTGACCGGGAAAGCGTCTTTTTTGCCGATGAAAAATTCCCAAGGCAGCGCTTTTACCCCTTCAAAGAGTTCGTCAAAGGTCTCAGCCTTAAATTCGCCGAGCCGGATAAAAACCCGCTCGGCGGTTCTGAGATTGATGTTGACCCGGGCAATGTCGGTTTCGCTGCCTGAAAAAGCAACCCTGCCGTCGATGGTACCGGTTCTTTTCAGCCCGAGTGCATCTATCTCGCCCCCGAGCAGCCCCTCAAGCCCGAACAGGCAGGTCGCCACAAGCTCATATTCTGCCAAGTTTCTTACTGTCCTTTCATCCTTACATCCATGTGCCGGTAAACTTTGATTTCCGCACCCCGTTCCACTAATATCTAACTATCTGTATATTGCTCGTTCGCCGCCGATATACTTCGGGCGGGTTCTGGCAGAGACAAGGTTTGCCTCGCCAACCCGCTTTACCGAAAGCCGTACCGGAACGGCGACGTCGCGCAGGTGCATGCCTATCAGCGTGTCGCCGATGTCAATACCGGCGTGGGCCTTGATATGCTCGACCACGACCGGATCCGAAAAGCTGCCGTAGGCCACCGTGGCAAACGAGCCGCCGGCGTTCGGCTGCGGCACTACCGAGACAATTTCATATCCGTATTTTTCGGCACAGGCCCGCTCGATTATCAGGGCGCGGTTGAGGTGCTCGCAGCACTGCGCCGCAAGAAAAATCCCGGCGGCTTCAATCTCCGGGTATATCCCTTCAAACACCGCTCTTGCAGCCTCAAGCGAGGAGTTTTTGCCGATATGCCCGCCGACTATCTCTGAAGACGAGCAGCCCACCACCAGTATGTCGCCCGGTTTCAGCCCCGCGCAGCCGAGCAGCTCTGCCACCGCCTTTTCTGCCTGTCGCTTTATTATTTCAAAATCCATTTAAATTTCTCCTAAAATCCACGAATCCGCCTTATGCGCTACGGATTTACCGTATTCATTATCTGTATTATACATCAAAATATATCACTTTACAATATCCGCCCGGGAAAAACTGCATTGGCAGCATCACCAAACCGCAGGTATACCCCAAGCAGGTAGAAGAAGAGAGGACACATTATCAATTGAATGGAAAAAGAATGAACAAAAATGCGCCGCCCGATAGGGTGACGCATCTTTTATATTTTAGCTCAAACCCGGGCGGGTTTGCCCTGAATGCTGTTAATTAGCTTTATAATACATCTCGAATACCGCTGCTTCCTCCTCGGCTGCATCCGGCAACAGATCGGAGACTATACAAGGAAGCGTACAGGGTGTTACTCGTCCCTTGACCACCGCCGAGAAAATGCTTTCGGCCATGTCCCTGCTTTTCCCGGCGGCACAATAAACCCGTTCGCGCTTGTAGCCGGCATAAATCAGGTAAACATACTCGCCGGCTTGCTTCGCGCGGTATAAACGGTAAACAACCTCGCTGCCCAGCACTTCGGCAGAGCTCTGCATGATGAGCACTCTACCCTTTTTGGTTCCGACTGCTCTTTCTGCGGTTCTTGATTCGCTGTAACCCATGGTCGTCTCCTTTCGGCATTTTTATTTGATCCAATTATATCAGGAGAACATTTGTTCGGCATGATTAAGAGATTTACGGGAATATTTTTAATATTTTCCAATATTTTGCTTGCGATGATAATTAAAACTCTCTTGCATAAAACTATTCGTAGAATTTCGTGTTGAAATTTGTTATACTGTACTTGATGATTCTTAAATCAAACCCGGTAAATATTTAAAAAGAAAATTTGTTCGCCTGATTTTAATAATTCATACATTTTCAGTATATGAAAGGAGAAAAAATTGAAAAATACATATCAGTACAAGCGGCGGCGTCGGCTTGTCGAGCATCTTGACCGGATGTCCCGGCACTCGGTAAGGCTCCTGAATATCTGCCTGCCGCTAATCACCGCATCGCTCATAGGGCTTACGATAATGTTCCGGAACGCAATCAGGGAATGCCCCGCCTCGGCGCTGTATAAGTATCCGGAAGTATTTCAATACATATTGATAAGCCTTGTTGTGGCCATCGCCGGAGCTGTGATTCTCGATATCTCGGATAAAAAGGATAACTGACAAAGCGGGCAATGAGCGGTGACCGGAGGCAGGGTTCCCGGGTACTATTGACAAAAACGGCAGTTGAATTTATAATTAATTGGTCAACTAAAAAATGCCATCAAGTCCGAGTTTACAGCACCGATTGGTTAATTTTTGACTTGCAACAGAGGAGTCCGGACATGATTCCGCTTGCAAAAGAAACACTGAAAAACAATAATCTAAAAGCGGTGTTCAGTGCGGTGGCAGACGAGGGCTGCGACACCCGGGCAAAAATTGCCGGACATACCGGGCTGAGCATTGTCACAGCCGGCAAAGCGGCCGAGGCCTTTCTTGATGCCGGCATTTTCATCCAGCACACACCGCAGTCAAAACAGGTTGGAAGGCGTGCCGGCAAAATCCGTATAAACCCGAAAAGAATATTCTTTATAATAGACCTGTCACGGCGGAATTTTACAGCCGATTACTACAATCTATCGCTCGCATGTGTCAACACATATGAATACGAATACATAAGCGATTTCAGCTACATCGACAATCTCGGCGTCTTCTTGCACCGGATGAAGGCATACATGCAGGACGTGGCGGACATAAAAATCCTGTCGGTCTGTATAATCGTGCCCGGTGTCTACGAACGCGGAACCGACACGGTATCTAACAGCGCGGAGGATGAAATCAAGAGCATCAAAATACGTGATTTCACCCGGCGATTCGTCGGCCTGCAGGTGGATTTCGTAATAGACCATATGAGCGCCGCCGTCAGGTACTGCGCTGCAAGCCGCCGGCAGGAGGGTAATATTCTGTACATCAACGCCCGCCGGGGTGTAGACTCAAGGCTTATAATCAGGGGCAGGGCCCTGAAGAAGCAGGGTTCCTTCGGTGCTTTGCCGGTGAGCAGCCGGGGACTTGCCTCCGACATCTCGGACATGGTCAGAAGCATGTGCAATATCACCGGGCTGAGCGAGGTGGTAATCGAGTCGGAGGAACTCGAGATAGACAGCAATGCCATAGACGACATAATGGATGCGCTCGTAGCGGCATATCAGGCGAAGGATATACCTGCGATAAGTATCAGCTCGCAAAGGTTTGCCTCCGACGGTGCGGCTTTGATATCAAGAGACAGCTGGCTCGACAGACTGCTGCGCTGACAACAGATAAACCCGGAAAACTTGTCCAAAAACCTGATTGCTTTGTGGGATAATTTAATAATCATCCTGCAAACCAATCCACTGCTTTTTTGACCAGAAAACCCAGAACACCGCAAGAATCCCCAAGACAGCACCCGAGATGTCGATGATGACATCCAAAAGCTCACATGAGCGCCCTTCGGACAAAAGCTGCAGCAGCTCGTCAACACAGGCAACCGAAAGTGATGCAGCCACGGCAAAAATGCCCTTGAACCTCAAATCAAGCGGCAAGAAGCTCATTGCAAGGAGCAGCCCGAGCACGGCAAACTCTGAAAAATGCGCCGCCTTGCGTACAAAATGCTCGGATACACTCTCCATCGACAATAGTTCAAGAATTCTGTTGATCAGGGCTGTGAAACCCCCGCTGGCCTCGCCCGACTCGGAAGCCGATTTTAACGAGTTGCTCCAGATAAAGAAAGCCCACAAAAAAGTGCAGGTGCTAAGGACCCGATGTCTGAGTTTGCGTTTCATTCAGCCAAATTCCTCAGTAAGATGTGATTCAGTTTAATCCGGTTTGCTCACCGGCGCTTCAATGTCAGCCGGGTGCCGGTATTATTTTAATCCACAATTGCAAAAAACTATTGAAAAATTCAGGTGACTATGATATAATAAAATTACCGGCCCCCATAGTTAAATGGATATAACAAGCCCCTCCTAAGGGCTAGTTATGAGTTCGATTCTCGTTGGGGGTGCCAAGCACGCGCAAGCGTGCTTTTTTCGTAGGTGAACCCCCGAAGCTCTATTCGGCTTCGGGGGCAATTTTCAGCATTATATAACCGCCGTCAACCGGAACCAGCAGCAGGTATGCTCCTCCGTGGCTTATTGACGATACCGGCACCAGTATCCCGCCATCCGGTTTGTAGAGAACGACGGCATTTACCGGATTCGGGGACAGGCTGAAGGTCTCCTGGTTGTATGTAAGGTATTTCTCATCAGGAGACATCAGGTACCCGTGCTCATCACATGTCCAATAGTAGCTCCCGGAGGTGCTGAGCATCGGAACCGAGGAGTCGGCACTCAGGTAGTAGGAGTTAATGACTCCGCCGATTGAATAGGTCGAATAAATCCTGAAGGTATTATCTGTCTCGGATTTTGAGGCGGTCCAGTAAATCGTGGCTTCTTTGCCGTACAACCCTGCGGCAAGGCCGTCGCAGAAGACCCTGAAGCTTACCTTCCTCACCTCGCGCTGAGCCAAGGTGTTGTCGTTGATATACTGCACCCCCGGCGCAATTCTTGCCCTTGTGTAGGCTTTGATGTTCACGCTTGAGGTATTGTCGGGGTTTTTTACCCTGACAACATTCATATCCAGCCTGTCTGTGAGATTCTGTGCTGTCCCGGCGGTGAAAATCGGGTATATGTTGCTGTGGTACCAGCCCTCCTTGCCGACATAGCAGAGCGACTCAAGCAACAGGTCGGCAGTAGCCGGGGTGAACTCGGAGGTGACGCCAAGGTCTATGCTGCCGTAGCAGAAATCTATCGAGAATTCCTCACTGTAGCCGGTTCCCCCTGCGGTCTCGCCCTCGGCCGTGTTGTCAATCGACAGATAACAGATTGCAACCGAGCCGTAGGTCGCGCCCAGATAATAGATGCCGGGTTTGGTGATAACAAAGGTATGGGCAATGAGATAATCTTCGCCGTAGGCCGGGTCGCTCAGAATATAATCCTCACCCTCGACCCTTGCGTAGGATGCGCCACTGGCCTCCGAAGCGTAGCGGTTAGGCAGGGGTATCGCAAAGTCAGGTGTGTTCAGCTTCTGCTCGAAGGTATAGACATAATCCATAATGACGCCGGCTCCTTCCCCCTCATAGGTTTTCAGAGTTTTTGCGGTCCCGTTTTGGATATTGATATCTGCCACCCGCCAGAGCGCAAGATAACGCAGGAATTCGGGATTGAGCCGGATTTGGTCAAACTCGGTCGACACAATGACATTGACAAACACCGGCTTGCTTGAGCTTGCCTCGGCAATGACAAACGAGGCCATTCCGGCCGGCGCATAGTAGTCGATTGTGCCGGCGTGTGCCTCACCGCCTGTACCGTTCGACACCGCGTAGGGGCTCGAGCACTCCGAAAATTCGGCGGCAAAATCCAGAAGCGGTTTTTCTGCTTCGGGGTTATAGGTGTATCCTTTGGCGAAGAAAACCGAGGAGGTCACCTGCGTCAGCCTCTCGCCGTTTACCGAAAGTTTCCAGCCTACCGACTTCTCTATCATACCGCTGGTACCGACGCCATAGTGGGTAAGCTCGGGGATTTTCTTTTTTATAAACTCAAAGTTGCCGAAGGTCACGCCCGAGTCGAGCGAAGTTGAGAGCGGGATGCTGTAGTAGGTATAGTTTAGCGTTCCGCCATCTCCGGTGTCGATACCTAATTCACCGAGCGAGTAGAGGTATATTTCCTCGCCTGCCTGTTCGCTGCTGAACTCAAACCCGCCGGCCACAGTGAAGTTCAGGTACCGCATTGTGCCGTCCGATGTGTAAAACAACCGGTGGTTTTCAAAATCATAGTCAAATACTGCAGACCCGGCAAGGATGAGAGGCTTTTCGGGCGTACTTGTGGCGTTTCTAAATATAAGCCTAGTCGGCATATAGGTATAGACGTCTTCGGTCTGCTGCCAAATGTAACGCTGATTTATTGCCAGGCAGGGTCTGCCCAAGTTGTCACGGCTGTAGTTTCCACAGAAGTAGGGCGAGACGTCAATGTAAGCCAGCCTGCCGAAATCGTCGAGCGTCAAGGCATAGAAGCTTGCGCCGCTTCTGGAAACAATAAGATATTCTCCCTCAACCTTTGGCTGCCCGTCACCATCCTCATCAATCACCTGATATTTTTTCAGGTCGGTTTTCGATTCGACAAGGTTCAACGGATATGATACAATAGTGTCGTCGTCTGTTACAATTATAATAGTTGTATAGTTTGGCTGTTCGACCGTTTTGGTGCCAAGCTGGTAAATCTGAACCACGCCACCGCCAAGTTTGGCTTTGGTCAACGAGGAAGTCAGCCTGAACGTCAGGCTCACCGTATCAAAGTAGAGGTAATAAACCCGATCTTCATCTCCAGATTCCTCGGTATAACCGAACAGGTAGGAACCGTCCCCAAAGTTGTATGTTCTCCAGTTGAAGTCCGAAATATTATCGGGCTCGGTCTCGCCGGGTATGTGTATGACCACAGGCTCCATGCTGTCACGGTTTCCGAGCGAGCCGGTCAGGTAATATTTGTCTTCAAATCCGCAATTGTCGAATATCAGTACAGACCCGCTGCCGCGCTGCTCCCACACGCAGGAATCAAACAGGGTTATTGTGCTGCCGGTCGCCAACGCGGTTTTGAGCTGGTAGGTTATGTCAATCGCCTGGGAGATGCTTGAGTTTACCATCCCGAGCGAGTAGTATTTGTCGATATTATCATCTCCGTCGTAGTCTACCTCAGCGACCAGCACACACCTGCTCGATTCAAGCAGGCTGATTGTGGGGGTCAGCATAGCCCTGCCGGTGAGCATGGTGGATATGTCGGTAACGTCGTCAAGCTCGGAGCTCATATCCACACGAAAGATGCCGAAATATGTAGCCTGCCCGCTGGTTGTTGTGGTGGTAAATGAGGTCGTCGTGTATCTTGTCTCGAAGTATTCGGCATCGGTTGACGTCGTCAGTGTGCTGCTCCCCATGCGGAGATACCTTGTGACGCCCGCCGACTCGTAGTAAAAGCGGCTGCCGTCATATTTCCATATCATGTTCGCGTTGACGTTCGTTCCGTTAAGATTTATCTGGGTTGCGACGATGTTGCTCGTGCCGCTGCGCGTGACGGCATAATACTGACTCCCGGAATACATCACGATGACAACGTCGCGCCCGGCGTTCTGCATTGTTGATTCGAGCCTGCGTAAAGTATACCCTCCGGACCCGTTCGGAAGAGCTTCGTACAGCCAAGTCTCGGCCAGATTGGTTGTAAACGCCACCGACGAGCCGCTTCTAGTAATATACTGCGGGGCATATGACACCTTTGATACGGTGTATAGCTTCTGCGTGCCGTAGGAATACCTCCACTCGGTGGTTTTCCCGGTCGAGAGTATGATGAGCGAGTTCGACAGGTTCAGATACATCCCGGCTGCCTGGTTGTATAGGTACACTCCTCCCTCGCCCGATGCCGCCGTAAATCTGGCCGAGGCGTCCACCCCAGCTTCGGTCAGCGAGGACGGGAGCTGGGTTCCCATATCAAGCAATTCAATGTCCGATATCCCGTCGTAGTTCACAAGATAATATCTGCCTCCCTGATTTACCAAAATGGCGTATATTCCGCCGGCAGAAATGCTCCCGGTCACCGGGGTGAAAACACCACTGCCCAGCGAATAAAGATATACAGTCCCGCCTCCGCTTGCCGGCGCGGTAAACCCGGACTGCTGTGCGAGCATCCCGGGAGTATACGTGGGATTTGAGCCGACATAATAGATATTTGCGTTGCTGTCTACCGACCATATGTATGTCGACGAAGAACTGTTGGATGAGGTAATGTTCGTGCCGTCGTACCCGAGATAGCGGTTTCTTGCCCTCGTCATGAACCGGTACAGCCCGCCGCTTTGAGCCGCACCGAAAAGATAGTTATTCGTGAGTTGTCCGGATATTCTCAGGTTATTGCCCTGTACCGTCACCGTTATCGCAGAGGGTGTGAACGAATTGTTTGAGCTTGAATACATGGCGTGATATGTGTTATTGGTGCTGTCATACAATACTATGACATAATCATAGTTTGTGTTCAAGGGCATGGTGGCCGGTGTCAGGGTGGTATAGGGTGCGCTATAGGTGTATCTGTATACTTTAGCCGTGTATCTGGCAATGTTTGCAGTGACGCGGGCGTAGGTATTGTTGTAATAATACGGCGTGCCTACCGAGGTATATGAAAGCCTTGATTCAGTGCCGATGCTCCACGAGCCGGCGGGGGTTGTTGACATGACTATGGCTCCGCTCGAGTTTGCAATCGCGTAGTTGCCGCCGTTTCTCAATACTATCCCGCCCGGTCCCAGTGCTGCTTCGAAAAGGCATCCTGTTGTGTTGCCTGGGTCATAACTGACAAGCGAAACAACCGTTCCGGTGCATTTTACCATAAAGCTCCGGTCGTTTGAGGTCGAACGCAGTATATATGAGGTTCCTGATATTACCTGCGATATGCTTTCAACGACATTCCCGCTGGTGTCGCAGAGAACAAAAGGCGAGCCTTGCGTAGAAAACTCGGTATTGTCAAAATACTGGCCAAGGTAATTTCCGATATTGACATACCCGTCTGAAAACTGAAGATAGCTCTGCGGCCCGCTGTAACGGATATAGCGGGAACCGGCGGCAACGTCGCCGTTGGCGCGGTCGTTGAGAAATCTCCAGAGCCCGCTTGGGTTTTTATCAATCCTCCATACCATCGGGTCGGAACCCGTCTGGAGCCCGCCGGTTGCGTTCACGTCATACGCAGTGGTAAAACCGCCTCCGGTAATCATCGAGAAAAGCTGCAAATACTGGGTGCTCGACATAGGATTGTAGGTCGCCCCGGAGAAGTCGTAATAAAGCTGCTTCCATATGAAGTTGAGGATTTCCAGGTATTCGGTTTCGGAAAGCTCGGGCTTAATATGTCCGGTTACATCCTTTGAAACAACATCGGATTCGGTAACGCCGATTGCAATGTGGCTTCCCGAGCTCTGGGCGGCGACAATGAAGCTGCCGTATTTCAGCGAATCGTCCTCTGCGTCGGTTACCTGCGTCACGATATATGTCGGTTTGAAGCGGTAGATGTAAAAGTGGGTCGCCGAGTTTATATCATCTGTGAACGAAAAGCTGTCGGTTCCGGTGTCGTAGGTCAGATAATAGCATATGTCGCCGTCATAATACTTAAGGTATTTTGATATCGCGTCATAATACCATTCAACCGGCAAAGCCGCGGAATCAACAGGAATGCTTGATATCACGGGCAGCCCGCCCGAGACATCGAGATACTCGTGCACCGCGTTGGTGGAATAATAGCTCTGATAAAACCGCAGCCCTTTCTCCGAGCTTATCTGCATCCAGTCGGACTCGACCGGCACCATTCGCAGCTCATCGGTGCTGCTCTCCTCAATGACATTCCCCTCGTCGTCGTATATTTTGCTGTTGTTTATGGTGTCGGCCTGTGAGGTGACATTCACCCCGCCGAGGCGGACATTGCCGTTATCGTCATATATCTGGCTTATTGCATAATAGCTTGACGTGCCGTTGTCATGATTTACAACCGCGGTTATCATGTAATGTATGTCCGGGTCGATGTTGTCGCCCCTCTCGCTCAAAACGCTCACGGTGACATTAGTCGTGTATCCGCTCGATGAGTAAAGGTAGGGCAGAGTATATTCTGCCGGCTTGGCGCTGCTGAGCGACAGCGCGAACACGCCGGGGGTCGGGGTTTTCCAGAGGAAGTATTCATAACTCTGGTGATTTCCCAATATGTAGAACCGGTTACCCGAATAGACACCGCCCGTCGTAGTGTAAAAAGGTTGAGTTGGATATGAATTTCCTCCCCCAAGCCCAATTCCGGTCGGCGGCAGGGAGCTATTTTCAATACCATTAACTATATATTCCGGGTTTATATTAGAGCTTTGTGCTACAACCAGCGTACGGCTCTGCTGCGCGGTTGAGGCGGCGAGATACATACCGGTGGCGTCGTTTGCAAATTGATACCCGGCTCTATAAATAACAAGTTCTCCGTTTTCAATCGTCGTTCTCGGGACAAACCGCCAGCGATAATACGACAGATCGGTGGTGGTAATCAGGGTGGTCCCGTCGTAGGTCGAGGTCGGGGATATGTTGACGGATTCGACAGCCGAGCCGTTTTCGGTTCCCTTAGCACCGAGAATATAAGCGGCGGTGTTGTCCATATCGTGAAGCGGGGCGGTCAGGATAAAATATATCCTGTCCTGTCCGTATACAGAATGCTCGTACGGCATCTGCTGTACCGGCACAACATCAGAGTATACATACTCATACGTAATTTTGTACAGGCGTATATTGTAATTGCAATCCGGCTCGCCGTATCCCTCGGTCAGCACAAAAGCACTGCCGTCCCATGCAAGATAATACGAAGTGGCAACCTGGTTTTGATCAATCACATTGTAATACAGCCGGCCGGAGGTGGCGTCGTAGAGCCATTCGACCCCCCCGGACGAGAGCGACAAACTCCCTTCGCCGCGTGAGAGATACAAGGTATACGCAACGTTCTGGAAGTGAGGTTTGGCAGATGTTGTTCTGACCCGCCATTTATATCCTGCATGCTCGCCGACGTCGGCCACAAGGTCATCCATATCTCCGGTTCCCTCAATGTAGGGGGTAATATCGAGAGCGCCTGGTGTCCCGGTCCCGGTAACAACCAGCCCTATGTATCCCGAACCGGTGTCGGCGGCAATCAGATATTCGCCCTCCTGAACCACCGAGCTCTCGGTTGTCACCAGCCGCGCACCCTGGTAGGTGTTGTATTTGGGCTCATAGTCATTGGCTATCACCCGGTAGAGGTAAAGCGTATACTGCTCCCCCGAAAGATAAAAGCCGGTCCCCGTGCTCGCAGGCGAGAAGGCGAAATATTGCGAATTGCGACTAAGGCGCCCACCGGTCCCGGTACCTTGCGTGTATGTCCACTCTGAAGGCTGTGGCAGCAGGTCAAGCACCCCGTCGGTCACCGAGAGATAATATGTACCGCTCACCTTCTCGCAGAGCGTGAGCACGGCACTGTTGCCCGAGACATCGGCACTTCTTGCATACCAGATATATTGCCGGAAGCTCTCGTAATCCTCCAGTCTCCAGTGTGTCGGCATCTGTGCGAAGGTGTAGTCTTTGGAGAACTCGCCGGTCGCGGTCACGGTGGTCGAACCGGCGGTTTCAAGGATTTCCTCTCCGAGCAGGTAATATGTATCACCGTGACGCGCGGCAATCAGATAGTCCTCGTTGGCGGCGATATCTGATACCGAAGTCACCGGCTCGATGGTAAAGCCGTTTGAGAGGCGGTACATTTCTATTATTGTATTTTTTTCGGTGCTGAAATAAAATCCGCTTTCAGAGTCATAGTTAAGATAATAGTCTACCGACACCACCGCGTTCTCGGTGGTCTCATATACCGTGTATGTAAAAGCGTTATTGCTCACGCTGTATGAAAACTCGGCAGCTCCTGAGGCTTCATCCGCCAGCTTCAAGAAAACTGCGCTGTCGGTGTTTTCGATGGCAAGATACTGTTTGTCAAAGCGGCAGTTGCGGAATGTCGGCGTCGTCGAATCGGCATCGGTCTGCCAGAGCGCACTCATATAAAGCGTGCCTGCATCATTGGTTATATATTCCGTGATGTCGCATTTTTCGGTTTTGTCAAAGCTGTATACAATTTTGTTCCCTTCCACCACCTCGGCGATGATTTTCAGTGCGTAATAGTTGTACGGGGTCCCGGTGCTTTCGGGATTCGGGACTTTGGCGACTATAATATACTTGCCCTTGTCAAGCATGCTGCCGCTGGCGACAAGCGTGCGAATGCCCTGATATCTGGTTTCGTTGGCCGAGGCCGCCCCCGGCACAAGGCTGCCGCCGGTCTGCGCGGCGCCGCTGTAGCGGTACTCGTCGTTGCAGTACAAAACCGACTCGGTGACAGAAAACCCCTCGGCATTAAGCAGGTTTATGGCACCCCTGCCGCTCCATATGTCGTTCAGCGTATCGTCTTCGCTTGACAGGATAAAGTTGAAAGTGCCGTAAGTAAAACAGAGGTCGTCGCTGACCCCGCTCCACATTCCCGACGGGGGTATTCTTTTCAGCCTGTAGCCTGTTTTGTCGTTGTCAGGGTTATCATCGCCGTCAGGAATTTCTATCTTATATTCCGAGTTGTTCTCGTCGCCCTCGGCAATTGCCTTTATCGAATCGGCAAACAGGCAGCCGGTCCCGATGCCGATTCCGCTACCGGTGCCGATAAGCTCGGAAAAGGGCACTCCGCCGATTATCGCCGTATTGTGGACGTATCCCACTGTCGTGTAGGCCGAGTAGTAGTTCACGCCCTTTGTGTTGATTACGATATTGCAGTCCCCCGCAACCGTGATACGCGAGGCCGCACCGTCAATATGCCCGGCAAACAGCCCGATATGGCGTTCGTAATACTCGTTTTCGCCCTGACGGTAATTATATGAATCCTCAAAATTATGGTTCCCGAAAATCTGGTTCCATAAAGATTCAAGTTCATTGCGCACCGTACCCCACAGGGTTTCGGTACAGGTGATGTTGAGATTGTAAAATATCACGTCGTGCACATACCCGGTCACCTCGTCGGTGTTCAGTGTTTCGCGGGCGATGCAGTTGAAAAACCCGACGTCAACCTGGCTGTCAGGCACCACTACGGTGGCATTTGCAATTACATTGTGAATTGGTATCAGGTTTGAGAGGGGTATGTAAACCTCGCTTCCGGCCGAGATTTTATCCGGGTCGGAATTAGCGTAATCTATATACATTTTCGGGAGCCTTATATACTCGCCGCTCTGTACGGTCCCCGTTACTTGGGTCTCATTGCCGTCGATAATGACAACCCCGTCAACAACCTCCACAACCGAGGGCTTAATGCAGCCGCTTATATAAATGAATGAATTTTCATTATAGCAGTAGGCATAAAGCAGGCCGGACAACTCGTCAATGAAGGGATAATCATTGTTCCCTACCGAGGATATTGTCCTGCCATCAAGGTCGAGCACCTGCGCCAGCTCCTCGTTTGTAAAATCGAACACGAAATAGTACTGCGGCGCATTGTAGTTTTCGCCCACCAGCTTCGATTTGAGCAGCAGCCCGGTGTTGTTGAGTCGGATTAGGTTGTTGAGCCGTTCAATACTGTCTATGACGAAGGGGTTCTCGGGCGTGGTACCGTACCCGTACCGAGGATCCCTGTAGATCTCGCTGTTGAGGACCCCGAAGGCATTCTGATTTATGGTGCCGTCGCCGTTTATCAGCAGGCGGTATTTTCCTACATACTCGTAATACGCCCAGCCGACCGGGATTGCAACGACAACAACAAGGACGGCGCAAATCAGCAGCAGCCACTTTCTTTTATTCATCTAACGCACCTCCTTGTCTTTGTTTTCGACCGGGTTCTGCCCTTGACCCGCGGCTATCCGCCGCAGGGCGTCCTCGCCGTATTTTTCGATAAGCTTGCATAACTCCTCATCCGCAGGGTCAAGTCCGTATTGTTTGATCAGATGGCACATGCTGCGTTGGCGCCGCAGAGTCGAGACAAGGCCGACGACCTCGGTTGCCACTATTGCAAGAACCGGCATCACCATAAGGAGAATAAAGCCGCCCACATCTTGAAGAATGAGGTCTATATAGCCGAGCCCCGGCAGCTCTAAAGCCACCCGCCCGACAATCTGCCCGGCCAAAACCCTCTGCAGATCACCCACCGGATTGGCGTCGCCGCGCGTCAGAAAGCTTTGGTCTCCGCCGACCTCGTATATTCTATGCACGATCACCTCGCCGGCACTGTCGACAAAGGCGATGATATCTCCCACTCGGAGTTTTTCGACATCGGTCTTGACGGTTAATATATAGTCGCCCGGGCTGTATGTCGGCGCCATGCTGCCCGACACAATCCGAAAAAGGTTTACCCCGCCGAAACCGACCCGTGCTCCCGAGCCTCTGAGAAATGCCACAAACACCGCCAAGGTCAGCGAAATCAAAACGAACATTATCAAGAGGCTGTTTGCCGCCTTAATGTATTTATTTCTTCTTTGATGCCGCATAATTTTATTTATCCCGGATTGTAGGTGTTCGCAGGAACTGTATGGCAATACAACTTCAGGTTGATTTCATATCCGGCGTCAAGCAGCCCGTCCTGCTCTGCGATCTGGTCGGCTTGTGCGTTTATGGCATCAAGGTCGGTTTCAAGCATAAGATAAAAGGTGATTGTATACGGCGTGCTGCTCGACGTGCCGCCGCTGACGGTACCGAGTTGCAGGGTACACCCCTCGTCATAATTGTCGGCGGAAATTGCCGTATAATTCTCAGTATTGAGGAAATCTTCATCTCCCGTCTGGGGCACGAAATACGACAGCTTCATGAATCTGATAGGTATTTGTATTTCGTTCATATAATCATCAAAACCGACGCACCAGAAATCAAAAACAAAATCGCCGAACAGGTTAAGCCGGGTCGGATAGGCTTTTATAGCATTGTCGTATGTCACGACCACCTTGTATATCGATATGTAGTTGTCGTTGCTGGTGTACTCGCCGTCCCAGAAGAAGAAATACGGGCTTACGAGCTCTCCGCTCTCGTTGTAATATTTAAGCTCAATCAGGCCGGTATCCTCATAAGGATTTACTCTGACAAAGTCGCCCGAAGAGTGGACATACCTGTATGCCTCGACAACAAGTTCCTCAACGCCGTCGGTATACACCGTGGTGTTCTGGGTCATCGGAAAGTAAAACCATGCAAAGACCGAAAAGGAGAGCGCCAAAACCAGGCACAGCAGAAGCAGACTGCCGAAAAACAGCCTTTTTACCGTCGGATTATCGGTTTTTCTTTTGCCGCGCAAAAGCAGCCTCACCGCAAGCGCCCCTCCTCAATCAGTCGTCGTAGTAATAATAGCGCATCTTTCGATGGTCAGCCGGCCGGTGAGCGAGCCCTCGACCGGCAGATATGCACCCTCGGGTGTCAGAATGTACTCGCATTTCTGGGCGTTCTGGGGTTCACCGGTATCAACATAAAGCACCGGTATGTCGATAAGATATACATAAAGCCCGGCATATGCGCCGTATTCAATTTGCGTACCGGTAACACCCGACTCCCCTATCGAAATCTCAAACTCGTCTTCGTTACCGCTGAGTGTGGTAAGTGCTCCGTTGTTCAATATCTGCCAGATGTCTGAATAGCTGTAATTATATATAGTCTCCCCGTCACTTTCCTCAATGGTGCAGGTTACCTCCGAAACCTTAACAGTCCCGGCCAGAATCCGGCAATCGCCCCGTAATACCTCGTCACCGTACACTCCAAGAAGATAAAGCTTTGAATTGTCAAAGTCCAACGGGTTGGTGACCGAAATCATGTAAATAAAATGAATGATATCGCCCGGCACGATTTTGATAGCTTCGCTGTCCCCGACCTCGTCGCCGAAGGGCAGCACGATGTCGCCTCTGTCCTCGTTCTTAAACGAAGATATGTTCCGCCCCACACCCGAACTAATGGCCCTGCCGTAAATCGGGTTGACAGTGATTTTTTTATTTATGACAAACCATGACTTGGCATCGTCCGAAAAAAGGCTGTACAGTGAAAAAATCAGGACTACAGACAGCACCGACAAGTAAATTATGCTCTTTACCGAGGTGAGTTTTTTTGCCATGTGCCTCATCCTTCTGTGATATCTGAGTTGATCGTCCCGTCGGCCTTTTCAGTGTTACCAGCCAGCCCGTCTGTTCTGCCGGCTTCGGCGACCTGTTCAGCCTCGCCATGTCTGACGAGCAGGACAATGCGGACGACATGCCAGATGACAAGCAAAAAGAGCGGCAGTATTATGACAAAAAAGAAACCCAGCGAATTCCTGAAAAAATCAACCACCCCGCCCAGCAGCGGAATGTAAAACTTAACCGTGCCGATGCAGGCCATCGGGTCGCGTGTAATCCGCGCCCCTCGCCCGATAAAGGCGACGTAATTGCCGCGCTCGCTGCTATATCTGGTCAGGTCAACCACCGCAAGCGCCCCCCTGGGGGCGTCGGCGACACTGTCCTCCCTGACGCTCAGCAGCATTGTGTTCCCGAACACAGGCTCGGAATACCTGTTGTTGGTCGAAAAAATCAGCACGGTCACCAGAACCGAAAGCAGAATAAACACCACCGACAGAATATTGACGATGGTTGATATAACATCCTTCAGCTTCATAACCCCTCCGCAAAAATACAGTAAACCGCGTAGTTTTATTCGACCACATGCATTGATATGGCTACCGAGAAATACTCGCCTGCGTTCAGAAAAACAGCGCTCCTGTCCGAGCCTTCTATCCATACCCTCAGATGCACCTCGGTGGTGTAGTAGGTTGTCACCCCGTCTACCTTTTCGCTTCCCCGCAGGGTGAAGGTGTTGGCATTCTCGGGCAGGTAGGGATTTAATGCCTCGGGGTTGTTTGCATAATATTCGCTCTCATAAAAAGCCTCGTCCGAATCGGCGTATTCTGCGGTCACCCCGTCGGCTATCATGGGATAATAAACCCTCCCGTCCTGACCTACGAGCGGAGTTGCCGCCTGGTCCTTTGCGATAATAAGAGAGCGGTACTCCCCGTTTTCCTTGACAAGCACCGCACAGCGCACCGAGCCGGTTATGCCGCTACCCCCTGTTGGGTTGAATATATCTATGTAATTGACGTAAACCTGCAGGTCGAAGGGGGTTGTGGTGGTTACATACATCGGTATGTCGATAAAGTATCCGCGGCTTGCCGACTCAGGGACAGTCAGGTAATCGTCAACCGTGGTGCCCTCCTTCGGGCAGCCGTCATTCCCCACGCAGCGAAAGGGGAGATAAAGGAAGTTTATCCCGTCCGAACTGGTCACCGGGGCGAGCATGTCGTATTCGCTTATCACGGGGTTCTCTCCCTCAAGCTCGGCCGAACCGAACTCAAAGTACATATGAAAACCCTCAAGCGACGTAACGCTCTCGGCCTTCTCCAGTGAGGCTACGATGTATATGGGAAAGACCACAGACAGCGATATGCCGGAGGCGGTTGTGATTTTATTGTTTGAATACCACGCATATGACGCCGTGCCGAGCACGCAAAGGCTGACAAGCAGGAACACAAGCGTCACTGTCAGTTGTTTTCTCACGGCATCACCCCCGGATTTACTAATAAAAAAGCGCCGCAAAACAGAACCAATCATCTGTCTACGGCAACTGGCTGGCTCTGAAGCTTATGTAAAACTATACACTGCGGTTTTACAACAGCTGTAAGAACCCCTATAGCTTTGCGTCAATCCCTCACGAGATTTTTGCTTTTTTCGTATATTATTCAATTCACGGCTTCAATGATAGCAAAAATGCCCGGTTTTGTCAAGACATTTTATATTAATTATTGAAAATATTTCGGAAAAACCGGGCGGTAAAGCATACCGCCCGGTTTTAATCCGTCAGGCACGTCAGTCCTTATGGATTCTCGAGCATAAAATCCAAAGCAGGCACGACCCACCTGTCCCAGAATTCCCAGTTGTGGACTCCGTCGCCTTCCTCATATTTGAATTCAAAACCTTTTTCTCTGCCTGTGGTTAGCATGAAATCACGGAACTTGACATTGTCATCGTAAAGGCTGTCCTGCCGCCCGCAGGCCACATAAATCCGGGGTCTGGGCGCGCTGTCCGGGAAGTTTTCTACCAGCCAGAACAAATCGGCGTCGCTGCCGGCAAGCTCATTTTTGAAATTGTCCCCCCAAATTGCGGCGGCCTCCTTTGTCCATTTGCAGGTTTGCACACGGCCGGCAATATCGACCACCCCCGATAAAGACGCCGCGGCGGCGTATTGTTCGGGCTTTTTTAAGGCTGTGTGCAAAGCGCCGTACCCGCCCATCGACAGGCCGCAAATGAAGGTCTTCTCGCGCTTTTTGCTGAGCCTGAAAATCCGGCGGGTGTAATCTACCAGCTCGTCGGCAACATAAGTATAAAAATTCTTGCCGTATCTCATGTCGGTGTAGTATGAGTTTTCGCCGTCTGGCATAACGACCGCGATATTTCTGTCATTCGCATACTGCTCAATACGGGTTTTGCGAACCCACGAGGTATGGCTGGCATGCATTCCGTGGAGCAGGTAAAGTGTCGGAATATCCTCCTCGGGACAGCTCTCGGGGATGATTATGTAAAAAGAGGTGTCCATATTAAGTGAGTGTGAGCGAAAAGTAGCCTCAAGAAGCGCCATGGTGAAATTACTTCCTTTCTTTAGTATTTATGTCACCAACATATTACTCTATTGTTTCCTGCTTGTCAACAACAAGAAACCGGCTTTTCCATGCGGTTATTATACTGACGCGGCGGTTCTTCTATGTCGTCCTCAAGGCGGTGCAGCTATAATCCTTGAGTACCGACCCGTTCTCAGCCGCACATCACGGCCTCAACCGCCCTGATACCGTACTCCTCAAAAAGCGCGACACAAACCTCGTCCATCAGCTCCCCGCTGACCGCGACCGGAACCGCCGGCGGGCAGAGTATGACCGGCGAAGCGCAGACCCGGCCGGCGGCTGACCCTGCCGGTATTCTCTCGCGGGGCGCAAGAAAAGCCTCCCGCGGGGACATCACGCGCCTGTTGTGCGGAAAATCGGGCTTCGATCGTTTTATCGGAGCGAGCCGGGGCAGCCGGGCCATGGCCGAGCAGAGCCGATCAAGCTCGCCGGAAGTGTTCTCTGGAGTTACCATCAGTACGACCTCATAGGGTCCGGCAAATTCGGGCTCAATCCCCTGCTCCCGCAGGCGGGCGGCGACCCCGGCGCCGGTATAACCAGACGGGGCGGTGTCTATCACGATTCTCAGCGGGTCGGTGGGTGTTACCCGCCAGCCCATGCTCTCAAGCCTTGCTTTGGTGTTCTCAACCTCCCCGATAAAGCCGGCAAGCCTCTCGCCGTAACCGTCGGCAATATAGCGGTTGCACAGGTCGAGCGACTGCAAAATCAGATAAGACGGGCTGGTCGAGCCGAACAGCGCGAGCGCCCCCTTTGCCGCGGCGGTTATCTGCTCAGGCACCTTCTTTGAGAGCTGCAGGTATGCCCCGCCGGTGAGCACCGGAAGGGTCTTATGGGCCGAGTCTGCCGACATGAAGGCGCCGAGGTCAACCGGGTGGCGGGACTTTGGCAAAAACTTCAGATACGCGCCGTGCGCGTTGTCAACCAAAAGCGGGACGTCGTACTTCTCGCATACCGCCGCTATCTTCCCGATGTCGGGGCTGCGCCCGAAGTAATCGGGTGCGGTAATATACACTGCCAGCGGCCTCTCGGGCATTCGGGAAATCATATGCCCGACCGCCCCGGGCAGGACAACGCCCTCGTCCCCGGGGTAAATCCACTCGGGCAGAAGGTCGAGCAGCGCGCAGGCATGAATGAAGGAGACATGGGCGTTGCGCGCTGCAATCACGCACCGGCTTGACCTGTCACGCCCGGTCTGATATAGCATTGTCAGGTAGAGCATGGCCTTGATGCACTGAGAGGAGCCCCCCGCAGAGTAGAAGGTCTGCCCGAAACCGAATAAGGCCGTGGCGCACTCTTCGCTCTCGCGAATGATGCCCCCGGCCTCATATAGTGCGTCCGCGCCGGCAATTTCGGTTATGTCAAGGCTCTCGCAGCCGAGACACGGTATTCCCTTGTGCCCCGGCATATGAAAGCGGATACTCCCGGACTCCCGGTAGCGCCCGACAAAATCGGCAATCGGTGTTTTCACAGCTTACCTCCCGCACGTCCGGCGGTCCTTGCCGCCGGATAGTTTACTCCTTGTGACTGTTTTCCTCCTCAAACTCGGCGACCTTTAGCATTATCGCGCACTCAATCCGCTTTTTCAGCAGCCGGCAGCCGTATTCATAAATTCGGTCAATGCGGCCGGTCGCGTGGTATGCATTTGCGGCGCAGCCGCCTGCACAGTAAAACCTCGCCCAGCACTCGCGACATTCGGGGCGGGTGTATATGTTGCACTTTCCGAATTCCGCCTGCAGCTCTTTGTTAGTCAGACCTTCCGAAAGGCTGCCGAGGCGGAATTTCGGGTCGCCCACAAACTGATGGCAGGGATAAAGCTCACCCTTCGGGGTCACCGCCAGATACTCTGTCCCCGAGCCGCAGCCGGTTATGCGCTTGTACACGCAGGGGCCGTGCTCGAGGTCGAGTATGAAGTGATAAAATGCAAATCCCCGGCCCGCCCGCCTGCGTTCAAGCATTGCAAAAGCCAGTTTTTCGTACTGCTCAAGCAGAACCGGCAGGTCGTCCTCGGTCAGGGCATACGGCTCGTCGGGCGGGCATACCACCGGCTCCATGCTCAGCTGGTCAAAGCCGAGGTCGGCCATATGAAGGATGTCCTCTGTAAAGTCTGTGTTGAAATGCGTGTAGGTGCCGCGGATGTAATAGCCCCTGTCCCCGCGGGCTTCAACAAACTTTTTGAATTTAGGAAGAATTATGTCATAGCTGCCCTGCCCCGTGAGGGTTTTACGGAACCTGTCGTTCACCTCGCGCCGGCCGTCAAGGCTGAGCACCACGTTGTGCATCTCGCGGTTGCAGAACTCAATGACATCGTCGTCTATGAGCAAACCGTTGGTTGTCAGCGTGAAGCGGAAATTCTTGCCGCACTCGCGCTCGCGCTCCCGGGCATAGGCAACGATTTTTTTGACAGTCTCCCAGCACATAAGCGGCTCGCCGCCGAAGAAGTCGACCTCAAGGTTATGCCGCCTGCCCGAATGCTCAATCAGAAAATCAATTGCCGCGCACCCGGTCTCATAATTCATGACCTCGCGCTCGCCCCGGTACCTGCCCTGCCCTGCAAAGCAGTATCCGCAGTTGAGGTTGCAGGTATGCGCCACGTGCAGACAAAGCGCCTTGATCGTGCCGACGTGGGGCTTCGGCAGGGCTGCAATTTTCTCAAATTCATCGGGAGAGTACAGCTTCTTGGCGTCGACCAGCGCCTGTATGTCCGAATAACACTCTCCCAGCTCGTCCTCTGTCACGTCGGGGCGTCCCCGGTATTTGTCGAGCATTTGACTTATAATTTCCTCACGCGGGTATTCGGGGTAAAGGGCTATCATGTCATATGCCACGTCGTCGACCGAATGGACCGACCCCGAGTTTACGTCGAGCACGATGTTGTATCCGCCGAGTTTAAACTGATGTACCATTTTTTCTCCTGTTTATTCAAAAAAAGAGCCCGCGAAACCCGCAAGCTCTTGTCCTTGTGCAGCAAAGGCACGCACAGATGCTGTCCTGTCGGCAAGCTTTATCCTGCCGGCAGGCCGGTAACACTACTGCGCAGCTCTTTTGTTTTTATCTGCTGCCTTTGGCCGGCTTCTGCTCGCAGGGCTGATTTGCAACGCCGCATGAGGTTTTGCAGGCCGACTGGCAGGAGGTCTGGCATTCACCGCAGCCACCGGTCACAGCGCTGTTTTTCAGGTTCCGGGTCTCGATTGTCTTGATTCTCTTCATCGTAGATACACCTCGCTGGTAGTTTTCGCTTATCAATGCAAGTATAGCACAACAGGCCGGATATGTCAATCTTTTTTGCTGCCTGACCGATGGTTTTTGCACTTCATAACCAAAAACAAAGAGGCTGCGGTTAGTTTTTACCGCAGCCCCGCCTTATTGCATTCTCTGCTTTTGGCAGAATCCTTTTATAACCTTGTTGCCGGTGCCGGCACGTTAGTACACCGACCTCCGGAATATCCGCAATATTCAGCAGCAGTCCTTGCGGCGGCGGCCTCCCTTGTTGCCCAGACCCAGTCCGAGCACCAGAGCCAGAGCGAACTCACACGCACAGCCGTCGCGCCTGCGCCTGCCGCAGCCTGCCGAGCTGCCTCCAAGCAGGCTTACCTGCCTGCAGCCATCGCCTTCAGGCCGAAGGTCAAAATCGCATCTTCTCGACATTACACTACTCTCCTTTTCCAAAAAATATGTACGGATGACGCCAGCTATTGTTTTGGTGAACGATGTAACCACCCGGCCTGCCCGGCAGCCGCTCGATTTCGCCCGGATTTCCCTCCGCTCATTATCATTATAGTAAATTCGCGGATTTATGACAATGTTTTTTGAATTATTTTTCTCACACCCGCGAAAAAGGCGGCGGAATGTATAATATTTTCAAATCAAGGAAAACTGTTATTGCGCGCCATAATAAAGGCAGCACCGGCTGCCTTTGCGCGAATCTATATTTCTAAGGACCCAACCTCTTAACTTGCGGGGCTTTGCCCCGCAAACCTTTTTTCTTCGCGGGGCGCAGCCCCGCACCACTGCTCTTCTTCGCGATCTCTGCCCCGCACCCCGCTTTTTTTACTCCGGGGGCTCTGCCCCCGAACCCCCGCTCAAGACCCTTTTTGAAAAAAGGGTCTTGAGGATCCCTAAAAACTTTAAACAAAATCTCAACTCCTTTGTTGCGGGCCAACGTCCCGCGCTTTGCTGCCATGAGTATACTGGTAAAGTAAAAGCGAAGAAGATATGTATGCTGGAGTGGTTTTCGCATTCTCTCATGCAAAAAGCCAAAGCCCCCGCCGGACCCGGCAGGGGCTTTTTCTTCAAAATTACGCTTTTTTACGATTGAAGTAATGGGTATGCAGCAGGTGATGCGACTTCTCACCCAGCGGTTTTCCGAGAAATTCCTCATAAAGCTGCTTGATAGCCGGGTTTTCATGCGACTTGCGGATAGGCAGGTCTCTGTCGGCCTCATAAATTGCCGCAATGCGCTGCCGGCGCACTTCGTTTGTCACGCCGTAGGGCTGGCCGCCGCCGCCGATGCAGCCGCCGGGGCAGCACATGATTTCAATAAATGCATAGTCTGCCTTTCCGGCTTTGATCAGCTCCATGAGCTTTCGGGCGTTTGCCAGCGTGTGCGCCACTGCCACCTTGACAGGTGTGCCGTCGAGGTCAACCACGGCTTCCTTAATCCCTTCAAGCCCGCGGACATCCGTGAAATCAAGCGACGGCAGGGTCTTACCGGTGACCACTTCATAAACCGTGCGCAACGCGGCCTCCATAACGCCGCCGGTCGCGCCGAATATCACCGCGGCACCGGTCGAGAGCCCGAACGGAGCGTCGTATTCCTCTTCCTCAAGGGCGCCAAAGTTAATTCCGGCCTGACGGAGCATCTTGGCAAGCTCGCGGGTGGTCAGCACCACATCGACATCGGGGTTCTTACCGTCAACGCTCATCTCGGGGCGCTGCGCCTCAAATTTCTTTGCAGTGCAGGGCATTATCGAGACCGAGAAAATGTCCTCGGGACGCTTGCCGATCTTATGCGGGTAGTAGCCCTTGGCAAGGGCGCCGAACATCTGCTGCGGCGACTTGCAGGTAGACACATGCGGGAGCAGTTCGGGATAATACTGCTCGATGAAGTTTATCCAGCCCGGGCTGCAGGAGGTGAGCATGGGCAAAACACCGCCGGTCTTGAGCCTGTGGAGCAGTTCGTGACCTTCCTCGATTATCGTCAGGTCGGCGGTGAAGTCGGTGTCAAACACCTTGTCAAAGCCGAGCGCGCGCAGCGCCGCGACCATCTTGCCGGTGACTACTTTGCCGGGCTCCATGCCAAACTCCTCGCCGAGTGCAACCCTGACCGCAGGTGCGGTCTGGACGATTACAACCTTGTTCGGGTCGTTTATCGCCTCCCAGACGCGGTCGATATCCTCTTTTTCGGTTATCGCCGCAACCGGGCAGACCACCGAGCACTGACCGCAGGCCACGCAGGCGATGTCGGTGAGGTATTTGCCGAAAGCCGGCTTTATCTCAACCTCGTCACTCCTGCCGACATAGTCGAGCAGCGACAGCCCCTGAACCTTGGCACACATCTGGATGCAGCGGCCGCACTTGATGCATTTGTTGGGGTTGCGCTCAAGCGACGGGCTCGAATAATCTCCGTCAAGGTCTTTCTCGACCTGTTTGAAGGGATTCTCGCGGATACCGAGGTCGGAGGCAATCTTCTGCAGCTCACAGTTGTTGTTGCGCTTGCAGTAGGTGCAGTCCATTTGATGGTCGGCAAGCATCAGCTCGACTATCATCTTTCTGGCCTGGCGCACCTTGGGGGAGTTGGTGTGGACCACCATGCCTTCCCACACTCTGGTGGAGCAGGCGGTCTGCAGGGTCCTCGAGCCCTCTACTTCGACCACGCAAACCCGGCAGTTTGCCTTGATGTCAAGGTCGGGATGATAGCAGAGATAGGGGATGTCAATCCCCGCCTGCTTTGCGGCGTTCAGTATCGTGGTGCCCTCGGGAACCTGAATCTTTTTATTGTTTATTGTGATATTTACCATGTTTACTTTACCTCCTTCGCAGCGCCGATCCTGCCGTATAGCTCGTCGCCGAAGTACTGAAGAATCGATTTGATGGCGGTGGGGGCAGCCTGTCCCAGACCGCAGAGCGACGCCTGAGACATGACGTCAAGCAGGTTCCGGAGCAGCTCAAGCTCGGCATCTGTCGCCCTGCCGTCGACCAACTTGTCAAGCAATCCCAGCACCTGTCCGAGCCCCTCACGGCAGGGCGTGCACTTGCCGCAGGATTCGTGATGGAAGAACTCCATTATCCTCATCAGGATGTCGAGCGTGTCTGCCCTGTCGTCGATTACGATGACGGCACCCGAGGCGATGCTCAGGTTGTAAGCGCGCATTTCGTTGGCGTCGATCTTCAGGTCAAGAAGGCTCGGAGGAATAATCGGACCCGACGGGCCGCCGAGTTGGACCATCTTAATGGCTCTGCCGCCCGGAACACCGCCGCCCAGCTCCTCGATTATTTCTCTGAGCGTGATGTCGTAGGTCACCTCGTAGAGCCCCGGACGATTGACGTTACCGCTGAGCGAGATCAGCTTTGTCCCGGTTGAGGTTTCGCTGCCGAACGCCGCGTATGCCGCGCCGCCCATGTCTATTATGTGCGGGATATTGGCGAATGTTTCGACATTGTTTATCTGCGTGGGTTTGCCGTTGAGCCCCTCGGTGGTCGGGTAGGGCGGCTTGAAGATCGAGCGCGCCGGCTTTCCCTCAAGGGCGGCAAGCAGGGCGAACTCCTCGCCGCAGACATACGAGCCGGCACCCGAGTAGACGTCCATATCGAAGTCAAAGCCGGTGCCGAGTATGTTCTTGCCGAGGAACCCGGCTCCGCGGGCCTGTTTTATGGCATTATCAAGTATCTTTATCGCCTTGATATATTCGCCGCGCACGAAAATCGCGCCGTAGTCCGCGCCGACCGCAAAGGCCGAGATAATCATGCCCTCGATGAGCTGGTGCGGGTCTTTTTCCATCAGGTATCTGTCCTTGAAGTTGCCGGGCTCACCCTCGTCGGCGTTGCAGACGACATATTTAGGCGAGCCGGTTGCGCGCCGAACGGACTCCATCTTTATTCCGGTCGGGAACCCTGCGCCGCCGCGGCCTCTGAGCCCCGAAGCCTTGACCTCGGCGATAATCGCATCGGGGGCCATTCCGAGCGCCTTTTTCAGGGAGGCGTAGCCGCCGGTCTTTATGTAATCATCAATCGAGTCGGGTGAAATGTTCCCGAAACGCGCGGTCAGCAGCTTTTTTTCCTTTTTGCTCATTTGCCAGCCCTCCTCAGCTCCTCAATGATCGAGGCGATTTTCTCGGGCGTCAGATTCCCGTAGACAGTCTCGCCTATCTGCATCGCCGGAGCCATCTCGCAGCAGCCGATGCAGCTTGTGTACTCAAGCGTAAACAGGCCGTCGTCGGTAGTCTCGCCCATTTTGATGCCCAGCAGCTTCTCAAGCTCGGCAACCACATTCACCGAGCCGTTCACATGGCAGGGCACGTCGTGGCAAACCTGAACTATGTATTTGCCCCTCGGCACCTCCGAGAACAGCGAGTAAAAGGTCACAAGGCTGTACACACGGCTCACCGGCAGGCCGGTCTCCTTTGCGAATGCCTTGATTTCCTCCTCAGTGAGATAGTTTTGCGGCTTGCTTCTCTGGTACTCAAGCATCGCGCCGAGCAGCCGGCCGGGAGAGTTCCCGTACTTGTCCAGCACTTCCTTCACGTCCATAATGTGGCGTATCTCCTTTTGTGATTTGTTTTGGTCCCTGACAAGCATCCCGAGTAAGTCCAGGAACATACTTGCAGACACTTGCCTTGACAATAATTGTAAATGTATGTTAATAAATTAACAACCGAAAAACACACCCGAATTATTATAATACAATCGTATATGTTTGTCAATTGAAAATTGACTAAATAATTCACATATTGCAGGCTTCGGCAGTATATAAAATTATGAGAAACTCCGGCAGACCGCAATTAAATGACAAAGCCGCCCAATTTTATGGACGACTTGTTTGCGCTCCCTTACTGAAATCAAGATGTGCATATTCGCCCGGCTGCTTTTGAATTCTCTACCGGATGTCGCGGCATAAACCGATTCCGTAGGCCTTTTTATTCAAACCTCATCTTCCTGGTCTATTCTTGCCCGGTCTCCTCTCCGGTGTGCTTTTGCGATATTTCCCTGCTTAACATATCACAAACAATCGAGGCAATATGCGGGTCAAACCGCTGACCGCCCTGCAACCTGATTGTCTTGATTGCCGCCTGCTTGGCCGCGTCTGAATACCCGTCTAACTTGGCCCAGCGGTCAAAGCATTCGGCAATTGCTATAATTCTGGAGATAAGGGGGATTTCCTCACCCTTCAGCCCGAGCGGGTAGCCGGTGCCGTCCCATCTTTCGTGGTGGGCATAAACAGCCTCGGCCAAACTAAGCGTGTCGTCAAAAAGATTGAGTATGCGGTAACCTATTACCGCGTGCGGGCGCATCTTTTCCTCATCCTCGCTTGTCAGAGGGCTTTTAAGCAGTATGTCGTCGTCAATCACAATTTTACCGATATCGTGCAGGTATCCGGCCCGCTTCAGCCTGGCTATTTCGTTCTCCGGCAGGTTCATGACCTCGCCGATTTTCCCGCACATTTCACTGACCGCAATCGAGTGGCCGCGTTCGTCTGGCTTTTTGTTGTGCAGAGTCTCCACAATGGTGTTTATGATTTCCCTGCTGATTGACTGCCGGTTGATTGTTTTGTCCTTATACATGGCGTTTTCGGCATTGGCCAGCGTGACCTCGATTGACTGGTCGGGTGCGGTCTTCGTCTCGCAGCCTATCGAGGCGCTGCATTTAATCGCCTCAATTTGGGCATGAGCAAACCCCTGCCTTATGCGCTCAATCACCGCCCTTGCAGCGACGGCGTCGGTCTTTGGCATCAGAATCACAAACTCGTCGCCTCCGACACGGGCGATATAATCGTTCTCCCGGCAGGACTCCTTGAGAATTTCGGCTGCCTTTTTGAGCAACTTATCCCCCGATTTGTGGCCGAAAATGTCATAGGTCATCTTAAGGCCGTTGATATCGGCAAATATAACCGAGAGCGGCAGGTTTTCCTCGGTGTCCATCCCACGCAGCGCTTTTTCAAAGCTGTTTCGGTTGTAAAGCCCTGTCAGCATGTCCCTGTAGATGAGGTGCTTTATCCACTCGTCACGCTTTTTGCGCTCGGAAATGTCCATGAAGGTGACAACTCCGCCCACAGTCACACCGTTATTTATCTGTGGGTATGAATGGTACTCTACCTCAATATGGGTGCCGTCTGCCCGCCAGAACACCTCGCTCTCAACGTCATAACCCCTGCCTTCCTTGATAGACCGGTACACCTTGCAATCCTCAACAGCCATAGGCGTACCGTCCTTGTAGCTGTGGTGTATCAGCTCGTGCATATTCTTGCCCAAGAGTTCCTCTGCGCTGCTGTATCCCAAAAGACGAATACAGCTTTTGTTGCAAAAGGTGCACCTGCCCTCAAGGTCAATACCGTATATCGCCTCGGCTGTGCTGTCAAGAATAGACAGAAGCTGATTCACCGCCCAGTCCGGCACTTTTGGTCCTCTTGTCACCTCGCCCATGTCGTCATACCCTCCCGAAGACAGGAATTGCAATATCCTGTAATCTCAAGTTCTTTTTCAAGAAGCTCCAGGGCCGCGTTCTCGTCCTGCGGCCTGCTTATCAGGTATCCCTGAACTTTATCGCACCCGTACTCGTAGAGGTGCTTTATCTGCTCGCACTGCTCGACGCCCTCGGCAACGACACAGTGCCCCAACTTATGCGCCATTGAAATGATATCGGCGGTCATAACGTTTTTGGGACAGTCGGCCTTTAGTTTGTCGATAAAGTATTTGTCGATTTTTAGGTGGTCGACCTGCAGCTCATGCTCTCGCGCCAGTGTGGAGTATCCGATACCGAAGTCATCAATCGCAACCTGAATGCTTCGTGCTCTGAGTTCCGAAATTATCCTGTTTATTTCGTCAAAATCAGAAACAAATATTGTTTCTGTCAGCTCAATCCCGATATTTGCAGGGTTAACCCGCATTTCGTTTGCAATCTGCAAGAGGTTTGACGTGAAGTCGGGCATAAGTAGCTGAATTGCCGAAATGTTGACCGCCACGTTGATGTCGTCGTACCCCGACATCTCAAGCCGCCTGAGAAAACCGAGCGCCATGCGTATGATTTTATAACCCACCGGCACGATAAGCTTGGTTTCCTCGGCGATGTGGATAAATTCCGCCGGCGATACCATACCAAGCTTTTCGGTCCTGATTCTGGCTAGCGCCTCAAAGCCGGTTATTTTCATGGATTTCAGGTCATATATAGGTTGGTACTGCAGATAAAGCTCGCCGTCCGTATCTGTCTCGGAGATCCTGAGCAGCGTCTGCCTGATTTCCTCCTCGCGGCTTATCTGCTCTTCGGTCTGCTTGTCGTAAAAGAGAATACCGATATTGTAGTTGTAGCTGTCGGGCCCGAATGCCCTCTCGCTCACCACCATGAGCTTTTTAATAAGCTCATTGGCATCAAACCGGCCTTGCTGCGGCACCTCAAGGACTCCGATACCGCCCCCGATCCGCTCAAGCGTCAGTACCGCCTCAAGCCTTTGGACTACACCTATGCAAAAATCGTTTAACTCTTCAATTTCTTTATAATCGGTAATCAAATAAGCGAACTGCGCCTCGTATATTTTGAACAATTCGCGGCTTTTATTGCATTCCTGCTTGAGCAGGCCGGCAATTCTTTTTATCAGGTCCTGCGTGTACTGAAAACCGCATGTAGCGTTCAGCGACTGCACGGTACTGAGGTTTACCCCGACAAGCGCCCGCTTTTTTGTATTGTCTCTCTCAAGCCGCTCAATAAGGCAATGTCGCCGCAACAGCCCGGTCAGGCTGTCGTGATCGTTGTAGTGCCGGAGCTTGTCCTCCATCTCTTTTCTGTCTGAAATGTCAAGGTCTATGCCCTCGAGCGCAACAACATTACCCTGCTCGTCGTACACCCCCTGCCCCATTTCAAGCACCCATTTACGCTTGCCGTCGGCGGTTTTGATTTCATACTCGCATTTAAACGGAAGTTTTTCCTCAACAACACGCTTCCATTCGTTCCAGAGGTTCTCGCGATACTCGGGCGAGATAATGTCGTTGAAGGCCACCTCTTTATTTCCGATAAGGCTTTCGGGCCGGTACCCGGTAAGATTATAACAGCCTTCGGAGATAAAATGCATGGTCCATGACGGGTCGAAATCACACCTGTACGCCATACCGGGGAGGTTTGAAAGCAAAACGGTTTTACTGCGTTCGCTCTCCTTCAGGATGTCGGATATCGCCTTGCTCTCGGATATGTCCTCGAGCAGGCAGAGATGCAATGAATTATCGGAATCGCCAGCTGCAAGCCGCCCAACCCTCATTTTAGTCCACACGCTTGACCCGTCCGGCCTGATAAAACGCTTTTCCATCGAATAGTCTCGTATAATCCCTGCCTTAAACTGATTGAATTTCTCCAAATCGGCCTCAAGGTCCTCAGGGTGCGTAATATCCGGCCACCTGACGCCGGCCAGCTCCTCCTTTGTGCGTCCGAGAATATTCTCAAAGGCGCGGTTTATGACCGTTCGCCCGTAAACAGATTCATTTACAAAGGTTTTGTCGTTGACAATCGCAATTCCCA
>JAAYHB010000006.1 GCA_012727435.1 Clostridiales bacterium
GCGCGAAGCTGTACTAAACACATAAAAAACTTACGGGAAAGTCACTGGGTTTACATAAAAATTCCCCACCGGTGCCTGGGGAAAAAATTTTGCAAAAGTGGGGAGATCTCACTTGCAAAAAACAAATACCTTCGATTGGGCTTTCGCGAGTACCGTCCAGGATGCGGCGTTTTCATATACTGCTTTTTCCCAGGTCGCCGCGGGAATACCGTTCAGTACCGAATAGAATATGCGGCCGAGGTCAAAGACCACCGAAGAACGGACGATGTCGAACATCTGAGAGGATATCTCGTCGGGTGAATATTTGTATTTCATCGCCGTCTCGAACAGGGCGGGGGTGACGTTACGGTAGCTCTCGGATGCCATGCATTCCATTACGGCGGCCGAGCGATTGATCGCTTGATTGTCTACAGGGATTGCGTACAAGGTGAAGGGGTTGCCCATTACGCAGGCGTAATTCTCCTGATTTTCAGTGCACTTGGGGATTGGCACGATTCCAAACTTGAGATCCTCATAATTCTGAAGTCCTGTTATAGCCTGACGCGCACGATCCATCCAGAAGAGCGATTTACCCTCGCCGAAATACACATAAGTACTATCCGACGTAATCATTATTCCGTCGTTGCCGTAATATAGGAAAGAGTTGACCTTCTGAAGCAGGTCCTGTATCATTTCACTGTAGAAGCTCTCGGATACTTTGAGGGTGTCACCGGTGTTGTCGACTGTTTTAATTCCGGTGCCCCAGAAAATTGCGTCGGTATGCAGCTTCTGCGCGTAGAAGCCGAAACGGTCGCCCTCGTCCTTCTTGCCGTTTGCGTTCAGGTCGCTGTACAGGTTCTGACACATCGAAAACATCTTGTCGATCGTCCACTCGTCATTTTTTACAAGGTCAAATGGCGACTCGAGGTTGAAATCCGACAGGTACTGCTTGTTGAAATATGTAACGTACATCATATAGAGCACGTTCGCGGAGATGGCACCCGAAGCAAAATACAGCTTGCCGCAAATTGTTGCCTGATCTATCAGGTTATCAGGCCACCATGGCATTGAAAAATCAAGATACTCTGATTCGTATAGGTTGGCGAGCAGTCCGTGGTAAGCACAGGAGGCGGTGGAAATACTGTAGCCGCCGACCAGATCATAAGCGTGGTCGTTACTCTGAATGCTGATACTGAGAGTGTTAGTGAAGTTTTGGATGTTCTGGCCGTTTCCGGGGGTGCCGACAAATTTCAGTGTGACGCCGAGACGTTCCTCAACCTGCCGGTTGCGTGTGAAAAGAGCGTCGTTAACGATTTCACCGTTTTGGCCATCGGTAAAAAACTCCTCATGCTCGCGGTCGGACCAGTAGAGAGTGGTAAAGTCCTCGCCGCCGAAGTTGAGGTCAGCCGGGAGGTTATCCTTCAGGTATCCGTTTGCATCGACATTTTCGGTTCCGGCAGAGTTTGTATCCTCAGTGCCGCCACCGTTAGTAGTTACCTCATCGGCGTCAGTAGTGTTTGAGCAAGCGCAGAAAAGCATTATTGACATAATAGCAAGAAGAGAGGAGATGATACGTACTGAGGACCTCATGATTTATTTTATGCCTCCATTCTGTATTACTCCTGCTATTATAATTTAGCTAAAGACTCTTTGTCAATAGTTGGAACGACAAAATTCTGCTAATGAAGTGAGTAATATCAATATCTGAATGTTTTCTGGTAGATATACTCTCATTTTTCCTTTGAACAAATACTTTCGGGTTACCCCATATTTTTTTAGACTATAAAAAAAACAGGGCTTGAGAATTAGCCCTGAAAGAATCGGGAGCCCCCGAGGGAAGCTCCCGATTGTTTTTTATATAACCCGAACCCTTGTTACCTGAGGTATTGCCTTAATCTTTTCAATCACGCTCTCGGGCACTTTGGCGCTGACATCTACCATCGTGTAGGCGTTGTCGCCCTTTGATTTGTTTATCATGTTCTCGATGTTGATGTGATGTTCGGACAGGGCTGTTGTGATCTGCGAGATAAGCGTCGGGACATTTGCATGGAATACGCAGATCCGGGTTTCGCCGCTATGAGGCATGCTGACATTCGGGAAGTTTACGCTGTTTGTGATGTTGCCGAAGCGGAGATAATCGTCAAGCTCTGCCGCAGCCATGACAGCGCAGTTGTCCTCGGATTCCTCGGTCGACGCGCCGAGATGCGGGATAGCAATCACTCCGTCGACACCGACCAGTTCATCTGTCGGGAAGTCGGTGACATACGAGGCCACTTTGCCGGCTGCCAGTGCTTCAATAATATCCTTGTCATTTACAAGGTCGGCGCGGGCCAGGTTGATTATGCGCACGCCGTCCTTCATTTCGGAAATAGTCTTTGCGTTTATCATGTTCTTGGTCTCAGCGGTAGCCGGGACGTGAAGCGTGATGTAGTCGGCTTCCTTGAAGATCTCGTCATATGATTTCGCCTTCTTGACGTTTCTCGACAGACCCCAGGCGCCTTCAACCGTCAGGTAGGGGTCATAGCCGATTACATTCATGCCGAGATGGGTGGCGGTATTTGCCACCATGCCGCCGATAGCTCCGAGGCCGATAACACCGAGTGTCTTTCCGCTTACCTCGCAGCCGGCAAACTTCGACTTACCGGCTTCTACCGCCTTGGCGACTCCCGTGGTGCCCTTGAGGGTTTTCACCCACTCAATGCCGTCGACAATCTTGCGGGAGGCCAGCATCAGGGCGCAGATGGTCAACTCTTTTACACCGTTGGCATTGGCGCCCGGCGTGTTGAAGACAACGATTCCTTCTTTTGTGCAGCGCTCGACCGGGATGTTGTTGACACCCGCACCGCAGCGTGCGATTGCCAGAAGATTCTTGCCGAAGGTCATGTCATGCATGACCGCCGAGCGGACCATGATAGCATCGGGGTCTTCTATGTCGGTGCCGACATTGTAGAGCGCAGGGTCAAGCGCGTCAATGCCTACCTTGGAAATTTTATTGAGCAGCTTTATGTTCATCATGTCATGGCTCCTCATTTGGGATTCTTCTTGGCGAAATCGGCCATGAACTCGACCAGCTTCTCAACACCCTCGCGCGGCATTGCGTTGTATATTGAAGCCCTCATGCCGCCGACCGAGCGGTGGCCCTTGAGGTTCTTCAGCCCGGCCTCGGCGGCCTCTTTGGCAAACTTTTTGTCGAGGTCGGGGTTTCCGGTGACGAAGGTCACGTTCATCATCGAGCGCGACTCAGGCTTGACCGGGGCGATGTAGTAATCCTGATTGTCGAGATAATCGTAGAGGATTTTTGCTTTTTCCTCATTCATTTTCTTCATGACCTCAAGCCCGCCGAGCGAAAGCAGATACTCGTAAACCAGCTTGGCCATATAGATGCAGTAGCAGGGCGGCGTGTTGTACATCGAACCGTTTTCTGCCATGACCTTCCAGTCAAGCATGGTCGGAGTGTAGGGCAGGGCATTGCCGAGCAGGTCTTCGCGCACGATCACGACCGTGAGTCCTGCGGGAGCCATGTTCTTCTGAGCCCCGGCGTAAATCACGCCGAACTTCGAGACGTCAAAGGGCTCCGAGAGAATGCAGGAAGACATGTCCGCGACCAGCGGGATGTCGCCGGTGTCGGGAATATAATAGAACTTGGTTCCGTAAATGGTGTTGTTGAAGCATATATGGACATACGAAGCATCGGGACGGAAGGCGCTTCTGTCGACCTTCGGAACATAGGTGAAGTTGTCGGCCTTGCTGCTGGCGGCAACTGCGATGTTGCCGTATTTCAGCGCTTCCTGATAGGCCTTGTTCGAGAACTGTCCGGATATAATGTAATCGGCTTTGCCGGAGCGACCTATCAGATTGAGCGGGACCGCTGCAAACTGTGTTGAGGCGCCGCCCTGAAGGAAGAGGACTTTGTAGTTGTCCGGAATGTTCATCAGCTGACGGAGCAAATTCTCGGCCTCAACAATAATGGCCTCGTACTCGGGCGAGCGGTGCGACATTTCCATGACCGACATGCCGGCATTGCCGTAGCAAACCAGCTCGGCCGCCGCCTTCTCAAGTACCGGCAGCGGAAGCATCGAAGGGCCCGCCGAAAAATTGTAGACTCTGTTCATAGTAAAACCCCCACACAAATAGATTGTCAAAACTTTAACACTTTGTGTTAATTGATTTTAATTATATACTCTTTGAACCTGCTCGTCAATGGACTTTTAAAATTTTCCCCGAAAAACCAGTGATTTTCTGCTAATCCAACATCTTTGACACTGGTTTTTATAATATAAATTATGCAATTTCCCGGTTACCGGTCTGCATAGATATGCAAAAATTATGATTTTTCTGCATATTCAGAAGCTGAAAAGCATATCGGCAAACCTTTGTATTCATCTTTAACTGTGACCAGAAACAGCCGCCCGCGGGGCCGGGACGGGATTACAAAAAGGCCCGGAAAGGTTCCTTTAGGATATCTCCGGGCCAAGACTCAAGCATTGGCCGACGCTATGATGTTCGAGCCGGTGCCGAGTATATTCGGTATTATCACGTCGCCGATTTTGGCGTCTTTCGGCGCTTCGGCGCGGTTTATGACCTTCATGCATTCAAACATGAGCTCGCGGGGTATCGGTTTGTCGGTTCTGACCGGGAGCAGACCGCCGCCTTTGATTCTTACAGTGGTGGTCAGCGTGCGTTTGGGCGCGATGCACTCAGCCCGCGCGTATTCTTCACCGCGCCGGCAGGCATGACCGGTCATATTAAGCACTTCTTTGGTGGTCTCGTCATATTCGACGCTGATTTCACAGCCCTTCGGGCAGACAATGCAAATAAGTTTTCTTTTCATATCATCACCCCAGTCCGGACTACTTGTCCTCTTCAAGCCCGATTCTGATTGTATCTCCGACAATGCTCGCGATAAGCGAAGCGGGGAGGGTTATAGTCTCCATCTCGCCGGGAGCCAGCTTGATTTTCCTGCGCTCGAGCAGCTTGCGCTCACCTTCATATATTCCGACAGTGGCGTTTCTGAAGATGTTGCTCACCCTGTAATAGAGGGTCACGTCTTTTCCGCTGGTAATATACTGCGGTACGGTATACCTCACCCGCCCGTCGGTCAGCACGCGGATGCGCTTTTGTTGCTTCAGATTTCCCGTGAGATAATCGACCACAGCGCGCCCGGCAATCGCGCCTTCATCTGCCGCGAAGTCGGCCAGGTCATGGACATGAAGCACATTGCCGCAGGCAAAAATACCTTCGGTCGAGGTCTGGCGGAACTCGTCGACCTCGGCACCGCCGGTCATGCGGTCGAGCACAACATCGGCCGATTTTGACAGCTCGTTCTCGGGGATAAGACCGACCGAGAGGAGCAGCGTGTCGCATTGGATGAATTTCTTGGTCGATTCAATCGGCCTTCTTTGTGCATCCACTTCGGCAATAGTGACGCCGGTCAGGCGTTCGCGCCCGTGAAGCTTCACCACCGTGTGGCTGAGCAGCGGCGGGATGTTGAAATCATTGAGGCACTGCTCGATATTCCGGGTAAGTCCGTTTGAGTAGGGCATAATCTCGCAGACCGCCTTGACGACAGCACCCTCGAGCGTCATTCTGCGGGCCATGATAAGGCCGATGTCGCCCGAGCCGAGTATCACCACTTCCTTGCCCGGCATATACCCCTGCATGTTAACATATTTCTGGGCGGTGCCGGCCGTGAACACCCCCGCCGGCCTTGTGCCCGGGATGTTGAGCGCACCCTTTGAGCGCTCGCGGCAGCCCATGGCAAGTATTATGGCGCCGGCCTCTATGGTGAAAACGCCTTCTTTTTCGTTGATTGCGGTCACCATTCGGTCCGGGGTGATGTCGAGCACCATGGTGTTGAGCTTTATTTCAATCCCACGTTCCCTGACCTGCTCCTCGAACCTGTAGGCAAACTCGGGGCCGGTGAGTTCCTCCTTGAAGGTGTGCAGGCCGAAGCCGTTGTGAATGCACTGGCGGAGAATTCCCCCCGGCGCGTTGTCGCGCTCGATAATCAGAATATCGCGTATGCCGTGGTCATATGCCGCTACGGCGGCGCTCATGCCGGCCGGGCCGGCACCGATGATTACCAGGGCCCGCTTGCTTGCGGTTATATCAGACATTATCTTTCCTCCTTGGTTTTACCGACCAGAATATAAGAGCCGCCGCCCGATTTGGTGACCTCCTCGGGTTTGATGCCGAGCTCGCGTGCCAGTATTTCCAGCACTGCCGGAGAGCAGAACCCGCCCTGGCAACGCCCCATGCCGGCCCGCGTGCGGCGCTTTACGCCGTCAAGGTCGCGGGCGCCGGGGTTCATCCTGATGGCATCGACTATCTCGCCCTCGCTTATCCCCTCGCAGCGGCAGATAATCCTGCCGTATTTGCTGTTTTGCTTTATCAGCTTGTTGCGATCGTCAGGACTCATTTCGCTGAGCCCGTGACAGGGCTTGCGGTAGGGATTGAAATTATCCTTCGGAACAAGTTCAAGTCCAAACTCGGCCAGCATATCTTTTACATACACGGCAATAGCAGGCGCGGCCGAGAGTCCCGGACTGCCGATGCGCATCAGATGTATGCAGCGTTCGCCCGGCTTGATTATGAAGTCCTCGTCGACAGAGCGCAGCCCGGCAAATGAGGTTATGACCTTCCAGTACGGAATATCCTTTACGGTTTTTCTGGTCTTCTCGAGTATTTCGTTGATACCCTCGGGGGTCACTGAGGTGTCGTCCTTGTCTTCTCTCTCAATGGAGGTTGGGCCGAGCAAAAGGTTCCCGTGCACCGTCGGGGTGACAAGTATGCCCTTGCCGTGCTTTGTCGGGGTGGGGAATATGGTGTGCCGCACAAAACCGGCGCACTCGCGGTCAAGCAGCATGTACTCACCCGACCTGACGGTGCGCTGAAGATCCTCGCCGCCGGTGTAGGTACAGACCTCTCCGGCATGCAGCCCGGCAGAGTTGATATAATACTTTGCAGCAATCCGACCGGCCGGTGAAATCAATTCGTACCCCCCGTCGCAGGGTCTGATTCCGGTCACCTTAAAATCACGCCGCAGCTCGACGCCGTTGTCCATAGCGTTGCCCACCGCGGCGACGGTAAGCTCGTACGGACAGGTGATGGCGCTGGTCGGCGCATACAGGGCGCAGGATATGTTGTCGCTGAGCATCGGTTCCATCTCCCGCAGTTCCTCGCCGCAGACAATGCGAAGCCCCCTGACACCATTGGTCCTGCCACGCTCGAGCAGCTCGTGGAGGATGTCCATCTCATCCTCGGTGCCGACTACCAATGCCCCGATGCGTTTATACCCCACTCCGAGCTCGGCACAAAGCTCCTCGAACATCTCCGAGCCGCGCACATTGAGCAGAGCCTTGAGCGTTCCGGGTTTCGGGTTATAGCCGGCGTGAACAAGGGCGCTGTTGGCCTTTGATGCTCCCATTGCCACGTCGCCCTCTTTTTCAAGTATGCAGATTTTGAGCCGGTATTTTGACAGCTCCCGTGCAATAAGCCCGCCGACAACTCCGGCGCCTATTATCGCAACATCATATATTTTTAATCAACCATACCTTTTATATCATATAATTGCCCCGAAAAAACAGGGCAGATTTCCGTGGATATTGTAGCATTATATAAATAGCATGTCAAGTGTTTTGAAAGAAATGAACGATTCGGTCAAGACAGCGCAAATCTGCTGAATATAACCTTCTCCTGCAAATCCTGATTTTAATGATTCGGTCAGTTTGTTTTGTTATACTGTTTTTTCGCCGTGCCGTGGCCGGTATGCACCGGGCAGCACAGGTTGCGAAGGCTCTGAGGTCTGCGCCACATAAAAGAAAACCGCCGGGTACACCTTTACGATGTACCCGACGGTTTGCATTGACTCAGCAGGCTCCCTGTGCCGTCATGGCATTGACGACCTTCTCAAAGCCGGCGATATTGGCACCGGCGACATAGTTGCCTTCCATTCCGTACCTTGCCGCAGCGGTCTCTATGTTGTGGTATATGTTGACCATTATGTTTCTCAGTTTTGTGTCGACCTCCTCGAATGTCCAGGAGAGCCTGCCGCTGTTCTGGGACATTTCAAGCCCGCTGACCGCGACGCCTCCGGCATTTGAGGCCTTGCCGGGAACAAAGAGCACCCCGTTCTCCTGCAGGTACTTGGTCGCTTCGATTGTGGTGGGCATATTGGCCCCTTCGACCACAGCGACAACCCCGTTTGCCACCAGCGCTTTGGCGTCGTCCAAAAACAGCTCGTTCTGAGTAGCGCAGGGCAGCGCTACATCGCACTTGACGCTCCACACACCCCGGCCTTCGTGGTACTCAGCAGTCGAACGATAGTTTATGTATTCGGATATGCGGGCACGCCTTATTTCCTTGATTTCCTTGATTGCAGCGAGGTCTACGCCCTGCGGGTCATAAATCCAGCCGGTCGAGTCGCTCATGGTAACAACCACGGCACCGAGCTGGGTCGCCTTCTCGGCCGCGTAGATCGCCACATTGCCCGCACCCGATATCGCCACTCTTCTGCCGGCAAGGCTCATGCCGTGGCAGCGGAGCAGTTCATCGGTTATATAGAGCAGGCCGTATCCGGTGGCCTCTTTTCTGGCAAGAGAACCGCCGTAGGAAAGTCCCTTGCCTGTCAGGACCCCTTCAAAGCTGCCCTTTATACGCTTGAACTGCCCGAACATATAGCCGATTTCGCGTGCTCCGACGCCGATGTCTCCGGCCGGCACGTCGATGTCGGCACCGATATACTTGCATAGCTCAGTCATGAATGACTGGCAGAACGACATGACCTCCCGCTCCGATTTGCCCTTGGGGTCAAAATCCGAGCCGCCCTTTGCTCCGCCCATAGGCAGGCCGGTCAGCGAGTTTTTAAAGGTCTGCTCAAAGCCTAAAAACTTGATAATGCTCAGGTTAACCGAGGGATGGAACCTGATTCCGCCCTTGTACGGCCCGATTGCATTGTTGAACTGGACGCGGTAGCCTGTGTTAACGCGCATATTCCCCGCGTCGTCCACCCACGGCACGCGGAAGATTATCTGGCGGTCGGGCTCGGCGAGCCTTTCAAGAACCGCTTCTTTTTTGTAAAAATCCTCGTTTTTTGAGATGACAGGCTCAAGTGTCTCGAATACTTCCCTTACTGCCTGAAGGAATTCCGGCTGATACGGGTACTTCCGGTTGATGTCAGCCAGCACGTCTTTTAGGTAGCTCATTTTAACTCTTACTCCTTATTATTGCAACGTGTGTTAAGCATAATAGCATGTCGGCAACGGTTTGTCAATAAATATTTGATATAAAATCAAAAAATCGCAAGTATTACATGAGTATCCTGCATAATGTATATATTTCTTGACATTATCGGCCTTATGTGTTATTATGATACAGACAGATGCAACTCGGCAAGTATTACTGCCGGGCGCCTTCCGGGATAAGGAACATAACATTGATGAAAATCGGATTTATCTCGCTCGGTTGTCCCAAAAACCGGATTGACACCGAGATTATGCTTCACGAAGTGTTGTCGGCGGGCTATGAGGTGACGCCAAACGAAACCGAAGCCGACATAATTATAATCAACACCTGCGCCTTTATTGAGTCCGCCAAGCGGGAGTCGATAGACAACATACTTGACGCCGCCCGGCTCAAGGAGAGCCGGAGCCTTCGTGGGATAATTGCAACCGGCTGCCTTTCGGAACGCTACCGCGACGCCATATTCGACGAGCTGCCCGAGGTAGACGCCCTGCTCGGCGTCGGCAGCATACACAATATCGTCGAGGCGCTCAAGTCGGTGGCCGCCCGGGGCAGGCTGAGGGAGAGAAAAAAGTACTCCTCATTTGAGAGCTGCGGAAATTTCAGCGGCAAGCGGGTGTTGACCACCCCGAACTATTGGGCATATCTGAAAATCGCAGAGGGCTGCGACAACCGCTGCGCGTACTGCGCCATCCCAAACATCCGCGGCCCCTTCCGCTCGCGACCCATGGAGGACATAATAAAAGAAGCAAAGCAGCTTGAGGAACTTGGCGTGCGCGAGCTCAATCTCGTGGCTCAGGATACCACGCGCTACGGCATTGACCTTTTCGGCAAGCCGGCCCTGCCGGGCCTTCTGCGCGCCCTGACCGATAACACCTCAATTCCCTGGATCCGGCTGCTCTACTGCTATCCCGACCTTGTCACCGACGAGCTTGTGGATGAGCTTCGCGACAACCCGAGAATTCTCAAATATATCGACCTGCCGGTCCAGCATATATCCGACAGGATGCTCTCGGCCATGAACCGGCGCGGGGGCAGCGCGGCAATCAAACGCGCAATTACGAAGCTGCGTGAAGCTGTCCCGGGCATTGTCATACGCACCACCTTTATTACGGGCTTTCCGGGGGAGACCGAGGAGGACTTTGCCGAGCTCTGCGAATTCGTCAAGGAGACAAGATTCGACCGCGCCGGCTTTTTCCCCTATTCGCGCGAGGAGGACACCCCGGCATATGATTTACCTGACCAGATAGACGAGGAAACCAAACAGAGCCGCGCCGGCATACTCATGGAACTGCAGCAGAAAATCAGCCGGGAACGCAACCGGAAAATGATAGGCAGTACCATAACCGTTTTGTGCGAGGGTTATGACAAGACCGGCGGCAGATACTTAGGCAGAAGCGAGGCCGACGCGCCCGAGATAGACGGACTTGTTTATTTTGAGTCAGACAAGAAAATTGCGCCCGGCAGCTTCGTGGAAGTTATCATAACAGACGCCCTTGACTATGACCTTGTCGGCAGGGCAGAAACACCGCAATCGAAAGGAGTCACGGTATGAATCTTCCGAACAAGCTCACAACCGCGCGGATAGTCTTGATTCCGGCCCTGATTGTGGTCATTATGCTCTCCGAATACCTCATTCCCAGAAATATCGGCTATGTTACGGCGGCGGTTCTTTTTGTGGCTATCTCTCTCACCGACTACTATGACGGGAAAATTGCCCGCAAGCGCAACATCGTGACCAACTTCGGCAAGTTTCTCGACCCGCTGGCCGACAAGCTGCTGATAATTGGGACCATGCTTGCCATCCTCTATAAATTCAAATCAAACATAATCCGCCCTTACCTGTTCTGGGCGCTGCTCGCCGTGGTTTTCCGCGAGCTGATGGTGACCGGCCTACGGCTTGTCGCGGTCAAATCAAGCGGCGAGGTTATCGCGGCCAACAAGCTCGGCAAAGCAAAGACGGTGACCCAGATTGTATGCGTGCTGACCGTGCTGCTCGAGCCGGTGCTGCAGGATGTAATCGAGTATTTCCTGCGCGATTCGGGTACCGAATATGTTCTGCACGATATATTCCCGCTGTCGCTGGCCTCGATTGCCGTCATGACCTTTTTCACGGTCCTCTCCGGGGTTGTGTATGTGGTGAGGTACAGGCGTTACTTAAAACAGTAGCGCCTCACTCCCATTCGGTCGGATAATCTCTGATGTCGTCAAAATCGGGTGAGGACGTGATAATGTCCATTTCATTAATCGGAACTATCAGCACGCTCGGGGTTTCGTACTCCTTATTCATACCTGTTTCCTCCTTGAGTTTTTCTATGGTCTGAAGGATTTGTCTTCAGGCTTTTTTGTTTGCGGAGGACATATAACTATATCGATATCACAAAATACGGTTACCGTATACTTGCCGGATATATCCTTTTGTATATGTTCGTCGTTGACAATAACTACGGGTTCACCCTGCCCGGTGCCGTCCACCGTAAAGCAGAATCGGCTGCCGTATTTGGCTTCTCGGATACTGCCGTCAATTACTTCCACTAAATATTCTGCATCATTGGTGATTGATACGCGGTAGGTTGTCAGAAAACCGTCGAGGATTTCGCGCGCCTCGCGTGTGTAGCGGCTGTATCCGCCGCCCGGCAGCGGGTGCATATATCCCTCATCCCGATTTTCTGTCGGGCTTATATCCGAGAGCGCCCTGTATGCCACCTCTTCGATGCTGCGCGAGTTTTCGTCAGGGGAATACTGTGAGAAAACATAATAATCCACCCCGCCCGAGGTGTATTTTATGTATGAGACCGCCGATAATCTGCGCCGGTATGCCGGGGGCGGAAGGTTTACCAGCGCGGCATTGATACAGGCGTTGCCGTCCGGTGTGAGGACAATCCCCCGCTCGGCAGGCATGTTGACATAATAAAGGTCGGTGGGGGTTGTGTTTTTTGACGGGTCATCAAAATCATATTGTTCAAACCCGGCTTGATGAAGACTGTTTATGTCAAATTTTTCAATGCCGCATGTAGCAAGGTAATCGGTGGGGACAATCAGGGTGCCGTATGATGGCTTGGTTTCGGGGTCGGAGAGGCTTTCGGCATATTCGATGTCCCCGCCCAAAACCAGCGAAGTGAACCTGATGCCGCTTGTAGTGTTGATTTTGACAGACGCGCCGGGCAGCATTTGAATTCTAAGCTCCCGGTTGCCGTAATGCAGTTTGCCGTCCTCCGAGCAGCCGTTGGAATATACAATTTTGTGGGCTTTGTTTGTGGTTGGGAATTGGTCGGGATTTTCGGTGTCTAGGTTCTGCCGGAAAACATTGCTGCCGGCGGCTT
The DNA here is from genome assembly GCA_012727435.1 of Clostridiales bacterium. Lineage (GTDB taxonomy): Bacteria > Bacillota > Clostridia > Oscillospirales > CAG-272 > UMGS1002. The sequence continues at coordinate 12,543 of JAAYHB010000006.1, forward strand.
TATTTAACAAAAAGGCAAGTTCGCCCGACACAAGTTGGTCATGGGAAAAGAAAAAACTGTCCCCAAACGGTATCGCCTCGCTTGTATAACAGAGGCAGTCCGCATAACCTTCGGGAAACAAGACATTCTCTGTTGTCGTATTTGCGCCTTTTTTACTGTTTCTCAAGACCGCACAGGTCGGGTTGGTTGTCCCGGTGGCGGTCAGGCTGCCCGAGGCGTAGCAATTGCTAACCTGAACCTGCGTGCTGCAAAGTGCCGAAAACCCCGAAACATAGGTGCCGGCGGTAATGTTGCCGTTGCTGAAACAGTATTCGATTTGCATAAACTGAGCGCTTGTCGGGCCATATCCGACAATCCCTGCTGCGGAATAATAGGCAGCGATGTCTCCGCTGTTGCCCGCGCAGTTAATCGTCACGCCGCCCGATGTGTTGTTGAGGTACCCGGCAATTCCGCCGGCATAGCGGGTTTCAGATTCTACGCGGGCATCATTATAACAATGTGATATTTCGCACACAGCCCCGGCAATCATCGCATATCCGATAATGCCGCCGGCCTGTGTGCCGGCTGAAATGCCGCCATGATTCTCGCAATCAAAAAAGGCAGACGAACCGACTTTCGCCTGCCCGATAATCCCTCCGGCGCAGCTGCCGGACGAGGTGATTGTCCCCGTGTTAAGGCAACCTTCGGCGCGGAATTCCGCCCCGAAAGCGCCGCCGCAAATACCTCCGGAGTCGCTTCCCCCGGAAATCTGCCCCTTATTCACGCAGCCCGAGAAAATCGCGGTCACCCATTCATCAACCATGCCTACCATCCCGCCGGCGCAACCGTCACCGCCGGCATGAATGTTACCTTCAAACACGCAGTTGTAAAAGTTTATGTTGGTGTCCGTACCTTCGCTTACACCTGCCGAGCCTGCAATGCCCCCGGCTGATCCGGCTGCATGTATGTCGGCATATGAATCTACATTATAAAATTCGGCACCGCCTAAAATTCTGCAGGCCACGGTCCCCGCACTGTCCGGGTATTGCGCACACTCGGCGCCAACACTGCCCTCAATTCGGATGTTTTGCAGCTTTCCTGAAAAGAGAATAAACATCGGCACACCTTCGAGCGTGACGGTATGGCCGCCGCCATCAAATGTGCCGAAAAATTCCCCGCCGTCCCATGAGCTTGTGAGTGTTATATTCTGTGACAGATAATAAACTCCGTCAGCAGACATGTTTAAAAAATCTTCTTCACTGTCTATATACAAGGGGGATGCAGCGGCCCGTGCTCCGGCTACGGCCATGATACAGCCGATTATTGCTGCGAGCAAAAACAAAAGCAAGTATGCGTGGAGTTTTTTCATGTTATACCCCCTTTTTTTTACAATTATACATCACGATGTCATATAATGTAATGATATTTGTTATAATGTCATAGAATATTTTTTATTTAAATCCATTAATATCCGCTGTATTGTTATAAAACCAATTCAATGACAGCAAAGCGCGGCAGGTGGATCCCGCGCTGCTTGATTAGAGGTATTGTTTTCAATTTTTTTGAGGATTTTAAGGAGCTCTTTTTCAAAAAGTTGCTTGAGAGGGGGTACGGTGGCAGCCCCAAAAAAACATAAAGCGCGGGACGGAGTCCGCGCTTTATGCAGTCAGGTTTATTACAGAAAGCATAGTCCCGCGCATTTCACGGTCTCGCCGGTGGGAGTAGAAGAGTGCGGGATTGCAGCAGGTACAGGAGTTGGAGATATCGATATTGCCGGGCGGGATGCCGCAGGAGATCAGCAGGTGTGCATTCAGGCCCTTGAGGTCGGCATACCACTTGCCGGGGTTTGTTTCTGACGGGCGAAAACAGCGGGAGCAGATTTCAGCACCCAGAGCGGTGAAGAATTCGTCTCTTAAACCGGTGTCAATTTCAAAGCAGCACTGCCCGATGGCCGGCCCTATTGCGGCAAAAATCTGGCCGGGGCGGGCGCCGAGCGAAACCATCGCATTGACCCCGTTTGCGGCAATTCCGGTCAGGGTGCCGCGCCAACCGGCGTGAAGCGCCGCGGCAACAGCAGGTCTGCCGCTGTTGTCGAGCGCGCAGAGAAGAATTGGCACGCAGTCGGCGGTCTTGATGCCGAGCGTCACCTGCGGGTCGGCAGTCACATAACCGTCGCAGCAGAGGTCGCTCGGGGTGTAGTAGCCCAGTCCCCTGTCGGCGGCGGAGACCGCAAGGATGTTTGGAGAGTGAACCTGACGCAGCGATATTACCCTGCAGGGGTCAAAGCCCGCCGCCTCGCCAAAAAGCTTTAGATTGCGAAGCACTGTCGCCTCGTCGTTGCCCCTGCCGAAGGCAAGATTTAGAGAGGCCGTGTGCTTGGCCCGACTCACCCCGCCCACGCGGGTCGCAAAGCCGTGAGTGCAGGGGATGAGCTTTGACTTAATGAATATGACGCCATTCTGCGCGCGAACTATCTTCATTTTGCCACTTATCCCTTTTGAGTGAGTTAAAAAACCGGGCAGCAACAATGCCGCCCGGTGTCGGGTGCCGGTTAGCCTGACAACCCGCCGGCAATGAGCCGGTTTATATTGTCGGCAAGAGTGTCGGAGTCGATGTCGTCACTGACCTGAACCAAAAGCAGGGTCCTGCCGTCCTTTGCGGTCAGTTTCAGGCGCGCGCGCCTTACCTGATACGAATTCTTCAGGCTCTTGAGGGTGACAGTATCCCGGAGTATTTCGGCTCCGGCAAGCTCTGAGTATTGGTATTCGGCAACTTCGGTGATATTGTGCTCGTCGTCGTCGTAGAGCACAGAGACTGTTTTACGGACGAACTTCAGCGCGTCGGCAAGGAAGAATATTTTTACCGCGGTATACTGAGAAGTGCGCCAGCCGTCCTTGCACTTTTTTGATTTGAGGTCCTTGCCCTCGTAGTCGTAGTGAGCAATGCTTGCGGGTTTGAGGTGCTTTAGCATCCGCTTGGCGAGTCTGACATTCTCAAGAAGTTCCTTGTCATACTCCCAGAGCTTATCCGAGACTGCTTTGTCGATGTCCTCGGGAGCGACCTGCCCGACGCTGCCGAGAATGAACATGACAAGCCCGGCAGGGGCCGCAATCGACCCGAAAATGTACAGGATATACGCGAAGTAGGCATAGGCCAGCCACACGCAGATGAGGGCTGCCGCGAGCAGGCCTCCGCCGAAAATATAAAGCGAGTCGTTGCGGGTGAAGAAATTTTCAAGCTTTTTTTGCGTTTTCATAGGTGCCGCCTTTCTTGTGCAGGAGGGTGTTATCTCCAATAAGTTCCGCGATACAGAAAACCCTGTAACATGATATAGAAAACCCTGTAACATTCAAGAATTATACACCCGCATGACTGCAATGTCAAGAAATTGCCGGTTTCTTTTTTAATTCTTTTTGGTGGTTTCGCCTGCATTATTATTCGGCGGATATCAGTCAATCGGGGGGTATCCGGCCCGCTCGTATTGTTCGGGGGTCAGCCAGCGCTCAACCGTAGGTTCAAGTTCGCCGTCGTCATTGATATCCCATGTTGCAACGCAATATATTTCGGTTTCTGAATAGTAGGTCCTGCATTCCTTTTTAACTGCAACAAGCCGGCCCTGACGCCACTTGTATGTGAGGACCCCGACCTCGCTTATATAGGTTTCGGGCTCGGTCCCGACCGCAGGCTCGATGGTGTAGGTGCGGTAGGGTGCCGAGATGGTTTTTGCCTCGTAATCAATGGCAGGGGAGAGCAGCGAGTTGAGCGTGTTGTCAACAATGAAGGTTTTACTCGCGGGATTCCAGAGCCAGCAGCGGTATTTTATGCCCTCGGCCTTACGCGACACAATAAAGCGAAAGTCCTCATGGCCGTCAAAGTTCAGGTCAACAAGCTCAAACTTGCAGTTTTGCATATCTGCGCGCGCATCGCCGACTCCGAGGACGGCAACCTTCTGCCCGTCTGAAATCACCTCAATTCTGCGCAGTATTGTTCGCCCGTAAAGCCGGCAGGTATACTCACTGCCGCTCACCTCGGTTTGCGGGTTTAACAACGCGCAGGAGGAAAGCCCGAGCAAAACGGCCAGAAGACATAGAATTGCAGATATCCGGTTTAACATCAGCACCGCCTCTTAAATATTTTTACGCAGGTCAGCCCGTACCGTCGGTGTAGACGGGCGGGTTTCTTCAATATATTATACAGCAAGTTCCGGGGATGTAAAGCGTAAAATTTAAAATCGCGTTATAAATCAAACCCGAAACAACGAGAAAAAGCAGCGAAAGCCGATTGACCTTCGCTGCTTTTATTAATTCTTGAAAAACACCTCGGCGACCTGTTCGTAATACCGCAGGACAATTTTATCCCATGTCTTTATGTAGCTTGCGAGGTTTCCGCGGTTCTGCATCATCTTGGAGAAGTCTGCTCCGGTCTCATTCCAGTCGGCAAACACTCCCGTGTTGAATATCTTGGCGGAATATAACCGGTGTCCCATGAAGAGATCGTACTCGTCAGACCCCGCAAGTACAATCGCCTTAAAATCGGTACACATTTTTTCCTCAGAGCCGAAAACAAAGACAAGCTCAATTCCGAAGCGATCCTCAGGGGCCAGAGATAGTAATCTTGCGGTTTTTTTCATGTGCATCCTCCTGTTGCCTGATGGCCGGCCGTGTTTTGGGTTGAGGAATTTTTCCTACAATTAAATAATAAGATATGGGCAAGCTTCAACTAGCTGTATTGCTCCATGTTGTTGTTTTTTCAAACCGTCAACTAAAGGAGAGAGCTTTTTCTGGCAAACATAATAACCAAAGAATCAAAGAAAAGGCAAGCAGATGTTGAGCGAAGAAAAAAGCTAGAGCTGGCTGATGAAAAAAGTCGGTCATATTTGTAGGTAACGCAGATTTTACAAAAAAATATGCAGCAACTCAATAAAAACCCCATAAAAGGTATTGACAAGCCAATTTATCTATGATAAAATTATAAATTGCATTATAATCGCTTGAAATGCGTATTTTTCGGCGGTGCTGCTGTTTTGGCTTTTTGTGCCGCAGGCAGCAAGCCGGTACCGAAAGGACACAGCCGTCATCTGGCAGAAAAAAGTACAAAAAGGGTGTGGTAAAACTCATAAATAGGGTTTTTTCAGTCACAGGCCTTTGCTGTGAAGGCGCCATAAACACATCATTGGTGCCCGCCCTCTGTCGTCGGCGGCTGAGAACAGACACTGTCGTGTTTGCATCCTTACTTTGTTTATGGGACGACTGAAAAGCCTCATGAGCCCAGTGGCTCAAGGCTTTTCAGTTTTTCAGCGATTTTCGGCACTGCTTTGTTGTGTCAAGACCACACCGGCGGAATATTCTTTGCATCTCTGCCTTACCGTCTTGCGGTACGGGTAAATTTTGAATGGAGTGATTGATTTAAATGGTCAAAGAGCAGAAGCTTGGCAGAAATACGAGAATGAGCTTCTCGAAAACGCGGGAAACGCTGGAGCTTCCGAATCTTATCGAGGTCCAGACAAAGTCCTTTCAATGGTTCCTTGACGAGGGGCTTATGGAGGTCCTTCGCGATGTATCACCGATTACCGACTACTCGGGGAATCTATCGCTCGAGTTTATTTCTTACTCGATAGACTCCAAACCGAAATACTCGGTTGAGGAGTGCAAGGAGAGAGACGTAAACTACTCCGCGCCCCTGAAAGTAAACGTCCGGCTGAGCAACAAGCTGACCGGCGAAGTCAAGCAGAACGATGTCTTCATGGGTGAATTCCCGCTGATGACCGAAACCGGCACCTTCGTAATCAACGGGGCCGAACGTGTTATCGTTTCCCAGATTGTCCGTTCTCCCGGTATGTATTATTCTTCCGACATTGATAAGAACGGAAAGAAGATATATACCGCCACCATCATACCCTACCGCGGCGCATGGCTTGAATACGAAATAGATGCCAACAGGGTTGTCTATGTCAGGATAGACAAGAACCGCAAGATCCCGATAACTGTTTTCATCCGCGCGCTCGGAGTGGAGTCGCGCGAGGATATCTTCGGGATGTTCGGCGAGGACGACAGGCTTGCCATCACTCTTGAAAAGGACGAATGTGAAGAGCTTGCCCTGCGCAACCGCAGCACGATAGGCGTCGAGGCGCTCAAGGAAATATATAAAAAGCTCCGCCCCGGCGAGCCCCCGCTTGTGGAGTCGGCGCAGATGCTGATAAACAACTTCTTCTTCGACTCCAAGCGTTATGACATCGCTCCTGTGGGGCGCTACAAGTTTGATAAAAAACTGGCGCTGGCCCCGAGAATAAAAAACAGAAGGCTGGCTAAAGACGTTATAAGCCCCATAACAGGCGAGCTGCTCTGCGAGGCGGGTCAGGTAATCACGCCCAAGCTGGCCGATACAATCGAGCAGAATGCCGTAAATGAGGTCTATATATTGCTTGACAACGGGGATACCGTCAAGGTTTTCTCGAATAACACCGTCGACCCCTACCATATTCTCGGCTTTGACCTCAAGGACTGCGGTGTCAACGAGAAGGCGAGAACCCCGGTTTTGCTTGAGATACTTGATGCTTCGGGCGGTGACCGTGAAAAGATCAAGGCGCTGGCAAGAGAGCGCATAGCCGAGCTCTGCCCCAAATATATAACAAAGGACGATATTTTTGCGTCGATAGGCTATCTGCTTGACCTGGCGCACGATATCGGGCAGGTAGACGATATCGACCACCTCGGCAACCGCCGCATACGTTCCGTGGGCGAGCAACTGCAAAACCAGATGCGCATCGGCTTTGCGAGGATGGAGAAAATCATCAAGGAGCGGATGACCACCCTTTCCTCGCAGGAAAACGAGAAGATAACGCCGCAATCGCTCATCAACATAAGGCCGGTCGTGACGGCGATACGCGAGTTTTTCGGGTCCTCACAGCTCTCGCAGTTCATGGACCAGGCAAACCCGCTCTCCGAGCTGACTCACAAGCGCCGTCTGTCGGCCCTCGGGCCGGGGGGGCTGTCGCGTGAGCGCGCTTCATTCGACGTGCGCGACGTTCACTATACCCACTATGGCCGCATGTGCCCGATAGAAACCCCCGAAGGCCCGAACATCGGACTTATCTCCTATCTTGCCACCTATGCACGCATAAATAAATACGGCTTTATCGAAGCACCCTACCGCCGGGTGGAGCATCTTCCCGACGGGCGCTCAAGGGTGACCGACGAGGTGGTATATATGACCGCCGACGTCGAGGATAATTATGTAATAGCTCAAGCCAACGAACCTTTGGATGAGGAAGGCTTTTTCATAAACAGCCGGGTCACGGCCCGCGACCGTAATGAGTTCGTCGAGGTCGAGCCCTCTAAAGTTGACTTTATCGACGTTTCCCCGAAGATGGTGGTCTCGGTTGCGACCGCGATGATACCCTTCCTTGAGAACGACGACAACTCACGCGCCCTCATGGGATCCAACATGCAGAAGCAGGCGGTCCCGCTGCTGACCACCGAGACTCCGATTGTCGGCACAGGAATGGAATATAAGGCCGCCATGGATTCGGGAGTTCTTGTGATTGCAAAGAACTCCGGAATTGTGGAGAAGGTCGATGCCGACCGGATTGTCATTTCACACGGGGACCAGAAGGATGTTTATGACCTGATAAAGTTCAAGCGCACAAACCAGGGAACCTGCTATAACCAACGTCCTTTAGTAAAGAAAGGTGAATATGTCGAGGCCGGGCAGGTAATAGCCGACGGTCCCGCGACCAGCGAGGGCGAAATCGCGCTGGGCAAAAACGTCCTGGTAGGATTTATGAGCTGGGAGGGTTATAACTACGAGGACGCGGTGCTGCTCAACGAGCGGCTTGTGCGCGACGATGTTTTCACGTCGATTCACATTGAAGAATATACCCACGAGGCCAGAGACACCAAGCTCGGGCCCGAGGAGATAACCAGGGAAATTCCCAACGTCGGTGAGGACGCGCTGAAGGACCTGAATGCCGACGGCATAATCAAGATAGGCACCGAGGTGCGTGCCGGTGACATACTTGTAGGAAAAATTACCCCGAAGGGCGAAACCGAGCTCACCGCCGAGGAGAGGCTGCTCCGCGCCATTTTCGGCGAGAAGGCAAGAGAAGTCCGGGATACCTCGCTCCGCGTCCCGCACGGCGAATCGGGGATAGTTGTCGATGTAAAGGTCTACTCGCGAGAGAAGGGCGACGAGCTCCCGACCGGAGTAAACAAGGTCGTGCGGGTTTATGTCGCGCAGAAGCGCAAGATATCTGTCGGCGACAAGATGGCAGGGCGCCACGGCAACAAGGGCGTGGTTTCACGGATTCTTCCCCCGGAGGACATGCCGTTTTTGCCCGACGGAACCCCGCTCGATGTAGTGCTCAATCCGCTGGGCGTGCCTTCACGTATGAATATCGGGCAGGTTCTCGAGGTTCACTTGGGGCTTGCAGCAAAAAAGCTCGGCTGGAAGGTAATGTCGCCGGTGTTTGACGGCGCGACCGAGCGCGATATTATTGAGTGCATGAAGCGGGCCGGGATATACCGCGACGCTCGCCCCGACGACAATCTTGAAAACAAGGAACACTTTGTCGTGCTCGATCCCGAGACCGGCAGGCAGAATGTCAAGATTCTTGACGGAAAGACTGTTCTTTACGACGGACGCACCGGCGAGCCCTTCGACAATCCGGTAACCGTCGGAATTATGTATTATCTCAAGCTCCACCACCTGGTCGACGACAAAATTCACGCCCGCTCGAACGGGCCGTACTCGCTGGTCACCCAGCAACCGCTCGGAGGCAAGGCGCAATTCGGCGGACAGCGCTTCGGCGAGATGGAGGTTTGGGCGCTTGAGGCCTACGGCGCGGCGTACACCCTGCAGGAAATCCTGACCGTAAAGTCAGACGACATAACCGGGCGTCGCAGGGCTTACGAGGCGATTATCAAGGGTCAGAATATCCCGACCCCGGGTGTTCCCGAGTCCTTCAAGGTGCTGGTCAAGGAATTGCAGTCGCTCTGCCTTGACGTGCGCGTATACGACAGGGACGGGAACGAGGTTCAGCTCTCGACCTTCTATAACGATGACAACGCACAATACCTCGGAGCAGGCGCGGCGGTCATCGAGGAGGCTTTCGGCCAGAGATATGCAGCCGACGAGTTCCGCAGGTCATACCTTATCGACGACACCGACAATGAAAGCGCCGGGGATATCGACGTCACTTCCGACGCCGACGAGGATTTTTATGCGGATGATGAAGAAATTTATGAAGAAGACAGCTTTGAGGACGACGATACCTTTGACAATGATAATAATTGAGTTAGGAGAAAAAATAAGCTGTGGAGCATAATGAATTCTATTCGATAAAAATCGGTCTTGCATCCCCCGAAATGATAAGGTCGTGGTCCCATGGCGAGGTGGTCAAACCCGAAACCATAAATTACCGAACGCTCAAAGCAGAGGTCGGCGGCCTTTTCTGCGAGCGCATCTTCGGCCCGACCAAAGACGGGGCCTGCATGTGCGGAAAGTATAAAAACTACCATAACCGTGATGTTATCCGCTGCGAGAAGTGCGGCGTCGACGTCACGACCAAGAAGGTGCGCCGCGAACGCATGGGGCATATAGAGCTTGCCTCACCGGTTTCGCATATCTGGTATTTCAAGACGATACCCTCGCGCATGGCGCTGGTGCTCGACATATCCCCCAAACAGCTCGAGCAGGTCCTGTATTTTGCCGAAAACATCGTGCTCGACCCCGGAATCACCCCGCTAACCAAGGGAATGGTGCTCAGCGAGCGGATGTACATGGAATACCGCGAAATGTACGGCAACGCGTTTCGGGTCGGCATGGGCGCCGAGGCGATAAAGGAGCTGCTCTCCCAGATTGACGTCAATGAATTGTCGGCCCAGCTTAAAGCCGAACTGGAAACTGCCACCGGGCAGAAGAAGGCCCGGATTATCAAGCGGCTTGAGGTTGTGGAGGCATTCCGGAAATCCGGGAATCGCCTTGAGTGGATGATACTCGAGGTAATTCCGGTTATTCCGCCGGATATCCGCCCGATGGTCCAGCTTGACGGCGGACGCTTTGCGTCAAGCGACCTCAACGAGCTTTACCGCCGCGTTATCAGCAGAAACAACCGGCTCAAGAAGCTGATGGAGATACACACCCCCGAGATAGTTATCAGAAACGAGAAGCGTATGCTTCAGGGGGCGGTCGATGCCCTTATCGACAACGGTCGCCGTGGAAAGCCGGTCACCGGCCCGTCTAACCGTCCCTTAAAATCGCTTTCAGAGATGTTGCGCGGCAAGCAGGGCAGGTTCCGCCAGAATCTGCTCGGCAAGCGCGTCGACTACTCGGGGCGTTCGGTTATCGTGGTCGGCCCGTCGCTGAAAATCTATCAGTGCGGACTGCCCAAAGAGATGGCTCTCGAGCTTTTCAAGCCCTTTGTGATAAAGCGCCTGGTCGAGATGCAGAAGGCCACCAATGTAAAGGACGCGCAGAAGAAGATTGACCGTTCCCATGACCCTGCCAATGCGGCAGTATGGGACGCGCTTGAGAACGTTATTAAGGAGCACCCGGTGCTGCTCAACCGCGCGCCTACCCTCCACAGGCTCTCGATTCAGGCCTTCGAACCGGTACTGGTCGAGGGGCGAGCCATAAAACTGCACCCGTTGGTCTGCACAGCATTCAACGCAGACTTCGACGGCGACCAGATGCCGGTGCATGTGCCGCTCTCGGCCGAAGCGCAGGCCGAAGCGCGCTTCCTCATGCTCTCGGCCAACAACCTTCTCAAACCCATGGACGGGCGCGCCGTCACTGTCCCGACTCAGGATATGGTTCTCGGCTGCTACTATCTGACCATGGAAAAGGCCGGTGACCCCGGAGAGGATAGGGTATTCCGCGATTTCAACGAGGCCGTCATGGCATATGAAAACGGCCAGATCGGGTTGCATGCGCATATTTTTGTCAGGACGGCCCAGAGCTCGGAGGCCGTTCTCTGCAGGCTTACTGATTATAAAGCGAAAACAACTCCGGCCGGCACCGAAGTTACCTTTACGGTGCCCTGTGAGCGCATCATCACCCCGACCGAACGCACCTGCGGGTACACCTATGTGCGCGTGCTCAGGGGCGGCGACGAGATATTCAGGGATAACACCACCTCTGTTGTCGGTGGCGCAGAAGAAGTAAAGCGCAGCGGCGAATGTACGCTGCTCATAAAAGGCTTCTCAAACCTTGCCGAGGGTGATGTAATTGAGGTCTGCTACAAGAACACCGGCATAATTCATAGCACTCTCGGAAGAATGATTTTCAACCGGCCGCTGCCGCAGGATCTCGGCTTTGTCAACAGGTCGGACTTCACCAAATTGCACGACCTTGAGATCGATTTTGTCGTCAGAAGCAAGGATCTGGGGCACATTATAGACCGCTGCATCAGCAAGCACGGCACAGCGACCTGTGCCATCATACTCGATCAAATCAAGGAATTGGGGTTCAAATATTCGACCCGTGCGGCGATGTCAATTTCGGTCTATGATATGACTATTCCGAAGGAAAAGGCTGCCCTTATCGCCGAGGCCGAAAAGAAGGTCGAGACCATAACCAAACACTACATGCGCGGCCGCCTTTCCGAGGAGGAGCGGTACAAGAACGTCATCAGCATCTGGGAGCAGACCACCGCCGACGTCACCGCCGCACTTCAGGACAGCTTCGACCCGAATAACCCGCTGCGTATAATGTCCGACTCGGGAGCCCGCGGATCAATCACACAGATGCGCCAGCTTGCCGGAATGCGCGGGCCGATGTTTGCGGCAGGCGGCAAGACCATGGAAATCCCCATAAGGTCAAACTTCCGCGAGGGCATGAAAATTTTCGAGTACTTCATGGGCGCGAGAAGCTCGCGCAAATCGCTGTCTGATACCGCGCTGCGCACTGCCGACTCGGGGTATCTCACCCGCCGTCTGGTCGACGTGGCGCAGGAGGTTATTGTCCGGGAAGAGAAGTGCTCAACCGATAAGGGCATGTGGGTGTCGGCAATTATCGATGAGGACAAGAACGTAGTCGAGCCGCTGATTGACCGCATACTCGGCAGGTACACTATGGGAGATGTGATAAACCCCAAGACCGGCGAGGTTATTGTGCCTGACGACACCATGATTTCGGATGATGACGCCGCAAGAATCATCGAAGCCGGAATTGACCGGGTGTATATCAGGTCGGTTTTGAAGTGCAAGACGAGAAACGGAGTCTGCGCGCACTGCTACGGCTCAGATCTTGCCACCGGCAAGCCGGTCAGCGTAGGAGAGGCGGTCGGAATAATTGCCGCACAGTCGATAGGCGAGCCGGGCACTCAGCTCACCATGCGTACTTTCCACTCGGGAGGTGTCGCTGGTGCAGACATTACACAGGGTCTCCCGCGTGTCGAAGAGCTGTTTGAGGCAAGGCAGCCCAAGAAGGCGGCAATCATTGCCGAGGTTTCGGGTATGGCATATGTCACAATCGGCGAGAACGCCAACACGCATATAATTACGATTCACCCCGACAAGACCGAAGACAACGCCTTCCATGAGATAAAGGAATATCATGTTCCGTATGGAACGCGGGTGATTATTTCAGACGAGGAGAGGGTCGAGGCCGGACAGGCGCTGACCGAAGGGAACAAGGCGCCGGCCGACATCATGCGTATACTCGGGCTTGATGCCGTTTACGAGTACCTCCTCAAGGAAATCCAGCGCGTTTACCGCTCTCAGTCCTGCAACGTCAACGACAAGCACATCGAAATAATTGCACGCCAGATGACCCGCAAGGTTAAAATCGAGGATTCGGGCGACACCGACATGCTCTTAGGCTCGCTTGTCGATATCAACGAGTTTGAGGACAAAAACAATCAGATTGCCGAAGCCAACCGGGCAGACGGCGGCAAACGTCGGCCTGCAGAGGGCTCGATAGTGCTGCTCGGAATAACCAAGGCTGCGCTGCTGACCGAATCCTTCCTGTCGGCCGCCTCCTTCCAGGAGACCACAAGGGTGCTCACCGATGCGGCAATAAAGGGCAAGGTCGACCGGCTGCTCGGACTCAAGGAGAATGTCATCATCGGCAAGCTCATACCGGCCGGAACCGGCATGGATTGCTACCGCAATGTAGGGGTAAAGAAAGCCGAAGGCTCGGAGGTCAAAGCTGTTTGATGCCGGCAATCTGAATAATGCTTTGCCGCTTTATGGACGCGTGATACAGGGGAAACTTCCGGGCGGGGTTTCCCCGTATCTTTTAACCTATGAAAAAGGAACCCTTCGGACATGAGCCATTATTTCATTGAGGACAGGGGTCTGCTCCACAGGCCGAGGTATGTGACCTATAACTTTGCCGGTATTGACTTTGTGTTTGAAACCGACTCGGGACTCTTTTCAAAGGATCATATCGACCCGGCCAGTGATATTCTGATAAGAGCCCTGCCGCCCCTGTCGGGCTCGCTGCTCGATCTGTGCTGCGGTTATGGCTGTATCGGTATTGTGCTGGCAAAGGCTTATTCGCTGCGGCTCACCCAGTCGGACATCAACGAGGCGGCGCTCAGACTTACCCGGAAGAACTGCGAGGCTGCGGGGGTTGAGTCTGTCATAATCAAGTCAGACTGTTTTGAGAACATCCGGGGCCTATTTGATACAATAACATTGAACCCCCCGATTCATGCCGGCAAGGCGGTGGTATACCGTATGTTTGAGGAATCGGCAGAGCACCTTGTCGAGGGGGGCAGACTTTTTGTCGTGACCCTGAAAAAGCACGGGGCCGAGAGTACTAAAAAAAGCTGCTTGAGGTATTCGGAAATTGTGATACACTTGTAAAAAAGAAGGGTTATTTCGTTTTCTGCTGTACCCGTATAACCCCGCAGGATGCTTCATAATAAGCAGTCATGCTGCATCTTTTACCCCGGACAAACGATATGTAAAAGTCCGGAATCATATTGAAATATATAGCAAATAATATACAGCAGTGCATATCTTATTGTGCAAATAGTAGAAATGCCGGGGCAAAAATAAAGTTTCTTGACAACTTCTGTAGCTGATGATATAATATACTGTAACTGTGCGTACCCCGGAAACTCGGGGAACGTATAACTTCGTGCGGTCAAGCATACGTGCGAAAAACATTAAATTTCAAAAGGAGGACAGAAGAGCAAGGATGCCGACCTTCAACCAGTTAGTGCGGCAAGGACGCCGGGATAAAGTTGTCAAATCAAAGGCTCCGCTGCTTCAGAAGGGTTTCAATACCCTGAAGAACAGGCCGATTACCCTGCCTTCGCCCCAGAAAAGAGGCGTCTGCACAAAGGTTTCGACGACCAGCCCGAAAAAGCCTAACTCGGCGCTCCGCAAGATCGCCAAGGTAAGGCTGAGCAACGGTTATGAGGCTACAACCTATATACCGGGAATCGGGCACAACCTGCAGGAGCACTCGGTGGTGCTTATCAGGGGCGGCAGAGTACGTGACCTGCCGGGCATACGTTATCACATCATCCGCGGCACACTTGACGCCCAGGGCGTGGCCAACCGCAGGCAGGGACGTTCCAAATACGGTGCAAAAGCCCCGAAGAAATAAGGGGTAAAACAAGGGTAGGAATAAAGCAGGCAAGCCCGTCAGTTTGAGTTGAAATTTAATGTTTTTTTAACCAACCGGCGCGGCGCTTACAAAAGGAATGCTTTTGAGTACCTGTGATCTCATATTTTTTGATGAAGGAGGGAAGGAAAGTGCCAAGAAGAGGCAAGGTTGCCAAGAGGGACGTATTGCCGGATCCTTTATACAATTCGAAGCTTGTGACAAGGCTTATTAACAAGGTTATGCTTGACGGCAAGAAGGGAGTCGCTCAGAAAATCGTTTACGATGCCTTCCAGATGGTCAGTGAAAAGACCGGTCAGGACCCGCTGAAGGTTTTTCAGGAAGCGCTCGAAAACGTTATGCCGGTGCTTGAGGTCAAAGCCCGCCGGGTCGGCGGTGCGACCTATCAGGTGCCGATTGAAGTCAGGGCCGAAAGACGCCAGACCCTTGGACTTCGCTGGATTGTAACCTCTGCGCGAAAGCGCGGAGAACGCACGATGGCTGAGCGTCTTGCGGCCGAAATAATGGACGCAAAGAACAATGCCGGCGCGGCGTTCAAAAAGAAGGAAGAAACGCACAGAATGGCAGAAGCAAACAAGGCATTTGCCCACTACCGTTATTGATGGTCGGCCAAATACACTGCCCGATGGCCATCTGATGCGACGCCGATATCTCGATTTACGCGCAGCGTGAAAAGGAGATACGCCGGAGCAATTTATATTTTAAGGAGAACCGCGATTTATGCCAAGAGAATATTCGATTGAGCGTACGCGGAATATCGGCATAATGGCGCATATCGACGCAGGCAAAACCACGACCACCGAGAGGATATTGTTCTACACGGGCAAGACACACAAACTCGGCGAGGTCCATGAGGGAGCCGCGACGATGGACTGGATGGAGCAGGAGCAGGAGAGAGGAATAACAATCACCTCGGCCGCCACCACATGCTACTGGAAGCAACACCGGATAAACATTATCGACACTCCAGGCCATGTTGACTTTACCGTTGAGGTCGAACGCTCGCTCCGTGTGCTCGACGGTGCAGTAACTATATTTTGCGCCAAAGGCGGGGTCGAACCGCAGTCTGAAACGGTATGGCGACAGGCCGACAGATACAAGGTTCCCCGAATTGCATATATCAATAAAATGGATATAACCGGTGCCGACTTTTTCCGCGTTATCCGCATGATGAAGGAAAGACTTCATACAAACCCCGTGCCTATCCAGCTTCCGATAGGCTCGGAAGATAAATTCAGGGGAATCATTGATCTGGTGAATATGGAAGCCGACATTTACTACGACGACTTAGGTAAGGACATGCGGGTTGAGAAAATCCCTGAGGACATGCTTGAGCTTGCCGAGAAGTACCGGGCGGTTATGATTGAGGCCGTGGCCGAGGCAGACGAGGTTTTGTTCGAGAAGTACTGCAACGAGGAGGAGATTACCACAGAGGAACTCAAGGCGGCCATCCGCAAGGAGACCATCAGCAATAAGATTGTCCCTGTGCTCTGCGGAACCTCCTACCGCAACAAGGGTGTTCAGAAACTGCTTGACGCAATAGTCGATTATTTGCCCTCACCGGCAGATGTCCCTGCAGTCAAAGGCATGGATCCGAGGGATGACAGCGAAATAGAGCGGCATCCCGACGACAGCGAACCCTTCTCGGCGCTGGCCTTCAAAATAATGACCGACCCCTTCGTGGGGAAACTCTGCTTCTTTAGGGTATACTCAGGAACGATAACAGCCGGGCAGATGGTCTACAACTCGACCAAGAGAATCCGCGAGCGGATGGGGCGCCTGCTCCAGATGCACGCAAACGATCGCACTGATATCAGCCAATGCTACAGCGGAGACATCATTGCGGTTGTTGGAGTCAAGAACACCACCACCGGCGACACCCTGTGCGACGAGAATCACCCGATAATACTCGAGTCGATGGAATTCCCGGAACCGGTTATCAGGGTGGCAATTGAGCCCAAAACCCGCGCCGGTCAGGACAAGATGGCGATAGCCTTAGCCAAGCTCGCCGAGGAGGACCCGACCTTCAAAACCTATACCGACGAGGAGACCGGGCAGACAATCATAGCCGGAATGGGCGAGCTGTATCTTGAGATTATCGTCGACAGGTTGCTGCGCGAATTCAAGATTGAGGCAAATGTCGGCAAGCCGCAGGTCGCATACAAGGAAACAATAAGGAAACCGGCAGATGTCGAATGCAGATACGTGCGCCAGACCGGTGGCAGAGGCCAGTACGCCCATGTCAAGCTCAGGATAGAACCGAACGAGCCGGGTGCCGGATATGTATTCGAGAACAAAATAGTCGGAGGAGTTATCCCGAAGGAATATATCCCGGCGGTGGACCAAGGGATTCGAAGCGCGATGCAGAGCGGAGTTTTGGCGGGATACAATGTGGTCGACGTCAAAGTAACGCTTTATGACGGCTCGTATCATGAGGTCGACTCTTCGGATATGGCCTTCAGAATTGCCGGCTCAATAGCCTTCAGGGATGCGATGAAAAAAGCCGATCCGGTGCTCACCGAGCCTATCATGAAGGTGGTTGTCATTGTTGCAGACGAGTATGTCGGAGACGTGATAGGCGACCTCAACGCCCGGCGCGGCCAGATTCAGTCCATGGAAGCCCGGACCGGTGCGCAGGAGATAACTGCTCTGGTCCCGCTCTCAGAAATGTTCGGATATGCGACGGCGCTCCGTTCCCATACTCAGGGACGAGGGCAGTTCACAATGGAGCCCAGCCACTTTGCCGAGGTTCCGAGAGCGATAATGGATAAAATTATTATTAATAAATTATAAAAACAAACACATTTTGCATGGAGGAAATTCAAAATGGCAAAAGCTAAGTTTGAACGCAAAAAGCCCCACGTAAACATCGGTACCATCGGCCACGTCGACCATGGTAAAACCACGCTGACTGCAGCTATCACAAAAGTCCTGTCATTGAAGAACACCTCTGTCGAGTTCTTGGGATATGATCAGATCGACAATGCCCCGGAAGAGAAGGCAAGAGGTATTACAATCAATACCCGGCACGTTGAATACGAGACCGACAAGCGCCACTACGCGCACGTCGACTGCCCGGGCCACGCCGACTATGTCAAGAACATGATTACCGGTGCGGCTCAGATGGACGGCGCTATCCTTGTGGTTGCCGCCTCCGACGGTCCGCTGCAGCAGACCCGCGAGCACGTTCTGCTCGCCCGTCAGGTCGGTGTTCCTGCCATTGTCGTTTTCCTGAACAAGGTCGACCTTGTCGACGACGAGGAGCTGCTTGATCTCGTCGAGATGGAGACCAGAGATCTGCTGTCCTCCTATGACTTCCCGGGCGACGATATCCCGTTTGTCCGTGGCTCGGCTCGTGATGCCCTTGAGAGCACCTCGAAGGATCCCGATGCCCCCGAGTACAAGTGCATTTGGGAGCTGATGGATGCGGTTGACAGCTATATCCCGCCCCCCGAGAGAAAGAGCGACCTGCCCTTCATGATGCCTGTTGAGGACGTCTTCTCGATTTCAGGCCGCGGCACCGTCGCTACCGGCCGTGTCGAGCGCGGCACCGTCAAGTTGGGCGACACCATAGAAATCGTCGGCCTTTCCACCGAGAAGAAAACCACGGTCGTTACCGGTGTCGAAATGTTCCATAAGATGCTTGATGTAGCCGAAGCCGGCGACAACATCGGCGTTCTGCTTCGCGGCATTGACAAAAACGGAATCAGGCGCGGACAGGTTATCTGCAAGCCCGGCACTATTCAACCGCACACCAAGTTTACCGGCCGTGTCTACGTTCTGACCGAAAAAGAAGGCGGCCGCAAGAAGCCCTTCTTCTCGGGCTACAGACCGCAGTTCTACTTCGGCACAACCGACGTTACCGGTGTTATCAATCTTCCCAAGGACGTTGAAATGTGCCGTCCCGGCGACCATGTGGACATGGACGTCGAGCTGATCACCCCGGTCGCTATTGAGGAAGGTCTCCGCTTCGCTATCCGTGAAGGCGGCAGAACCGTCGGCTCGGGCGTTGTCACCAAGATAAACGAGTAATCCGAATTATGTTGCTGCCATCGGGCGCGCACGGCTCGCCCGATGGCAGGGAATGAACCTCTGGGTTCTATACGCACATGCTGCAAAATTGAATAATATAAAAATTATCTTTGGGGATTGGTGAAATTCCATACCGGCGGTATAGTCCGCGAACCCGCAAGGGCCGATGAGGTGAGATTCCTCAACCGACAGTTACAGTCTGGATGGGAGAAGATAAACATATCCCCGTGCGCATTTTGCGTACGGGGTTTATCTTCCTCTGGAAAGGAGGGAAAAATGAATTATACTGCAAGGCAATACAGCCTTAAAAGACTGGTTCTTCTTGCGATGTTTTCAGCGCTCGCCTACGCTACTATGTTCGTGCTCCGCATTAAGGTCTCATTTCTGACCTTTGAGCCTAAGGACTCGGTGATTACAATCGCGGCCATGAGCATGGGACCGTTAAGCGGCCTTGTCATATCTCTTTTGGTTACCTTCCTTGAGATGGTAACGGTGAGCGACACCGGATTTTACGGTTGGATAATGAATTTTTCGGCAGCAGCGGTTTTCTCAACAGTTGCAAGCCTGTTTTACCGGCGGATAAGAACGGTATGGGGGGCGCTGGCCGGGCTGGCCTCCGCGGTGGCGAGCATGACGGTCGTAATGTTGCTTTTGAACCTTGTCATCACACCTCTTTATGCCGGCGTTAAGGTCGATACCGTAATTGAGATGATCCCTCCGCTGCTGTTGCCCTTCAATCTCATCAAAGCGACACTGAACAGCGCGCTGGTCATGGTGCTTTACAAGCCGATATCAACCGCGCTCAAGAACACACACATGCTGCCGGGTACTCAAGACGCTGTCAGCAGCACCTACAAACTCGACCGCAAAGGCATTGCCGTGCTGCTTGCCGGCATAATACTTATTGCACTGTGTGTTGTTGTTCTGATATTCATAATGGACGGCAGCATTTTGTTCTTCAAAAAGTAAGTGACACCGGATAAACTGCATGGAAGGGAATACCGAAAAAATGGCAGAAGCAATAAAAGAATTTTTTCTTGAGACGGTGGGAGTGGGCTGGAGCGTTCTGCTCTGCTCGATGCTGCCGATAATCGAGCTGCGGGGCGCAATACCCCTCGGCGCGGCGCTGGGGCTGCCCCTCTGGCAGAACTACCTGCTTGCCGTCATCGGAAACATGCTTCCGGTACCCTTCATCCTGCTTTTTATCCGGAAAATCATATACTGGATGGAGCGCTCGAAAATAAAACTATTAAACCGCTTTGCCGGCTGGCTTGACCGTAAGGCGGTTAAAAACAGAGGGAAGATTGAAAAATACTCATTCTGGGGGCTTTGTTTTTTTGTGGCCGTGCCCCTGCCGGTCACCGGAGCATGGACCGGTTCGCTTGTCGCCGCAACAATCGGCATGAGATTTAAAACCGCAATTGTCTCGGTGCTGCTCGGGGTTATGATTGCGGGCATCATTATGTCTCTCGGGTCATACGGTGTGGTGGCGGCCTTTAAATTCTTTGCCGGGTAAAAAATCCTTGCATTTTGGAATCCGGTGTGGTATACTGAATAAAGAAAGCGAAAATTTAATACTGCGCTGATTCTTATCGAGAGTGACGGAGGGACAGGCCTTATGATGTCACAGCAACCTGCCGCACGGCAAGGTGCTAAATCCTGACAGATGAGAGAGATGGCTCCGTCTGTCTGTGCGGAGCCTTAATTTTTGCCTGTTCTTCCGTGTCCGGCAATATTGCGTATGAAGGCATAAACCAGAACAAAAAGGAAAAAGGAATGAAAAGGATACTGTTTACATCAGAATCGGTGACCGAAGGTCATCCCGATAAAATCTGCGATAAAATCTCCGACGCCGTGCTCGACGAGATACTCCGGCAGGACAGCTTGGCGCGGGTGGCCTGCGAAGCTTTCTGCACAACCGGCATGGTCATGCTCATGGGGGAGATTACCACAAGTGCGAATGTCGATTATCAGGCTGTCGCGCGCGAGACCATACGTTCAATAGGCTACGACAACCCCGAGTACGGCTTTGACTACAACAGCTGCGCGGTCATTACCTCGATACACGGGCAGTCGCCTGATATTGCGATGGGGGTCAACCGCTCATATGAGGCGAGAGCCGGCTATGACAACGATGGCTTTGACATCGGCGCCGGAGATCAGGGCATGATGTTCGGCTTTGCCTGCACCGAAACCCCCGAGCTGATGCCGCTGCCGATATCGCTTGCCCACAGGCTCGCCCGGCGGCTGGCAGAAGTGAGGAAGAATAAAACCCTGCCTTACCTGCGGCCCGACGGCAAGACGCAGGTCACGGTCGAGTATTGCGACAACAGGCCTGTGCGGGTTGACACCGTGGTCATATCGACCCAGCACAGCCCCGACGTGTCCGAAAAACAGCTGAACAACGACATCACGGAACAAGTAATATTGGCTACAATTCCACGGGAATTAGTTGACCGTGATACAAAAATATATATAAACCCGACCGGCAGGTTTGTGATCGGCGGGCCGGCCGGGGACACCGGGCTTACCGGGCGCAAGATTATCGTAGACACCTACGGCGGCTACTCAAGGCACGGCGGCGGCTCCTTCTCGGGCAAGGACCCCACCAAGGTTGACCGCTCGGGCGCATATGCCGCGAGATATGCCGCGAAAAACATTGTCGCGGCGGGACTTGCCGAGAGGTGCGAGGTCCAGATTGCATATGCCATAGGTGTAGCGAGGCCGGTGTCGGTGATGATCGACACCTTCGGCACCGGAGTTGTACCCGAGGAGGCAATATCCGAAAAGCTGAAAAGCTGCTTTGACCTGCGCCCGGCGGCCATCATCTCGCGCTTTAACCTGCGCCGCCCGATATACGAACAACTGGCGGCCTACGGTCACATGGGCAGGGAAGACCTTGACCTGCCCTGGGAGCAGCGCGACCTTGCGGATAAACTTAAGGAGCTGTTTTAATCAGAAATATATTAAATTAGAACCCGAAAAGAAAATATAGCCTGCAAATGAGCCCTCGACAATAACCCAAGACTGCCGACAGCGCATATCATTATACGGGGAGGTATGCGCTATGGATACCGGACTTTTGCTGGAGATCCTGATTTCGGTTTTTGCGGTTTTCGGGGCGTGCAGCCTGATAAAACTTTTGGCCGAAACCTATTTGACCGGCGACAAGTACGCGATTGCGATTATCTGCGATCCGGGGACAGACCCCGACGAGATTGGCTGCCTTGTCAACCGTGCCCGCACGTCCTGGTACAAAAGAGGCGAGACAATTGTGCTTCTGCGCGGCGAGGTGTCGCTGCCTGCCGAGCTTGAAGCAGCGCTGCGCGAGGGCGGCGTGAAAATATTCCGCATAATGGATTATCGTGCCAGAACATACGAGGAGCAGGACAAAAACATAGAATAACAGGAGAACGACGGATGCCAAAAAACGGCAGGCACAGCAGCATATTCGACCAGACACCCGACGAAGCGGGGTTGGTCAGGCTTGCCGGCACTGTGGAATCGGTCGTTTATTCTAACGAGGAAACCGGTTATGTCGTCTTCGACCTTGAATGCGAGGACGGCGAGCTTGTGACCGCGACCGGGACAATCCCCTTCATCTCGGAGGGGGATTCGGTCGTTTTGACCGGTAGGTGGATGCACAGCCCCAAATACGGAAGGCAGTTTCGGGTCGAGCAGTACGAGCGCAAACTGCCGGCCGACACCGAGTCAATTCTGCGCTATCTGTCCTCGCGCACCATCAAGGGTATCGGCCCGAGACTCGCCCGCCGTATTGTCGACGCCTTCGGTGAAGACACCTTCGAGGTCATGGAAAACCACCCCGAGTGGCTGGCCGCGCAGGTGAAGGGCATATCGCTGAAGGTGGCTCTCGCCGCCAGCGAAGAGCTGAAGGAAAAATCGGGTATGCGCGAGGCCATGCTTTTTTTCCGCGAGTGGTTCGGTGCGGTGCTGACCGTGAAGATATACAAGCGATGGGGGAATAGGGCGGTTGAAATCGCCCGCAGGAACCCTTATCTGCTCTGTGAGGAAATCGAAGGTATCGGCTTTGAGCGCGCCGACCGACTGGCCGAAAAACTCGGTATCCCGCACGACTCGCCCGAACGGATAAAGAGCGGCCTCTCCTATATTTTGCTTGTCAACTCAATGCAAAACGGGCATGTCTGCCTGCCCGACAACAAGCTGATTTACGCGGCAGCAGAGCTGCTCGGTTGCGAGGTTGATATATGCCGTGCAGCGCTTGAAGAGCTTGTGAAATCAGAGCGGCTGGTTGCCCACCTGCGGGGCGGAGAGAGGTTTATTTACCTTCCGGCGGCATATGAGTGCGAGGAGTACATAGCAAAGAAGCTGGCCCTCTTGGACAGGCTCTGCCCCGCTGTAGACATTGCCGACATTTCGTTGTTCATACAAAAGGAGGAGAAGCAAAACAGCATAGTCTATGCCGAAATGCAGAAAAAGGCGATAACCGAGGCGCTGAGAAACGGCATTTTTGTGCTGACCGGCGGACCCGGAACCGGAAAAACCACGATTGTCAGGGCGCTGATAGATATTTTCGAGAGCATGGACATGAAGGTCGCGCTCGCCGCACCGACCGGGCGCGCGGCAAAGCGCATGTCCGAGGCGACCGGCAGGGAAGCCAAAACCGTCCACAGAATGCTTGAGGCCGAGTTTGCCGGCGAGGGGCGCGAGATATCCGAGTTCCGCAGGGGAGAGGACGACCTGCTCGACGAAAATGTGATAATTATCGACGAGGCCTCGATGCTCGACAACTGGCTGACAGCGGCCCTGCTCAGGGCGGTAAAGCCCGGCGCACGGATTCTTTTTGTCGGAGACGCCGACCAGTTGCCGCCAGTCGGTGCGGGGAACGTGCTGCGGGATATTATCAGCTCCGGGAAATTCGCTACCGTCAGGCTCAACGAGATATTCAGGCAGGCCGAGATGAGCCTGATCGTTACCAACGCGCACGCTGTGAACTCGGGCAGGATGCCCGACCTTAGCGTGAAGGACAGCGATTTCTTCTTCCTGCCCCGAGCCGCTGACGCCTCAATTGCCGAGACGATAGTCGACCTTTACAAAAACCGGCTGCCCCGCAGCTACGGTGAGGAGGTGCTCAACGATATTCAGGTGATAGCACCATCAAGGCGGGGTGAGGCCGGGACCGAGAATTTAAATCTTCTCCTTCAGAGCGCACTCAATCCCCCGTCACCCGAGAAGGGTGAGTATGTTTTCCGAGACATAACCTACCGGACCGGCGACCGGGTCATGCAGGTGCGCAACAACTACGAACTCGAATGGGAACGCAACGGCATACGCGGGACCGGGGTGTTTAACGGCGATATCGGGGTCATCAGAAAAATCAGCAAATCGGGCTCCTGCATGGAGATAGAATTTGACGACCGTATTGTTGCATATAATTTTTCACTTCTCGACGACCTTGAGCACGCCTACGCGATTACAGTTCATAAAAGTCAGGGCAGCGAATACCCCATCGTGATAATGCCGGCCTGCAGCGCTCCGCCGATGCTGCTGACCAGAAACCTGCTTTACACCGCTATAACCCGGGCGCAGCGGATGGTCATAATCGTCGGCAGGGAGGACATCATTTCAACCATGGTGGCAAACAACAAAACGACCATGAGGTATACCGGGCTTGTCGAGAGGATACAGGAGATGATTGATTAATCCCGGCCGGAAGGAGGGCGGCATGGGCATTCTGAAAAAGCTGATTTTCCCGCCGCGCTGTGCGGCCTGCCGCTGCCTTTTGCCGTATGACGGGGCGGGGGGCGAGCAGGCGCTTTGCCGTGACTGCCGGGGCGAATGGGAGCTTGAGAAACTGGTGCGCTGTCCCGACTGCCGGCGCGCTATGATAGACTGCCGCTGCATGCCCGACATGATAAGGAACGCCGGCTGTGCCGGGCTTGTGCGGCTGGTATCCTACGACCCTGCCCGACCCGAGAGCGCGGTGAACAGGGCGACAAATAACCTCAAGCGGATAAAGGATGCCGATGCGTTTGATTTTTTCGCCTCGCAACTCCTGCTGCCGATACAGAACAGGCTCGATGAGTTCGAGCTCGACATGACCGACATCTGTCCCAGGCGGCGGAGTGCTGTGCGTGAGCATGGGTTCGATCAGGCCGAGCAGCTTGCCCAAAGCCTTGCGAAGCTCAGTGGTGCTGAGTTTGAAACATTGCTTTTACGCCGGCGCTTTGTTTTTGAGCGCGAACAAAAACATCTGACGGCAGCCGAACGGCTGCAGAATGCCGGCCGGGCGGTGCGTCTGAGCAAAGCCGGCCGGCAAGCGGCCTTAGAACGGGTGATACTCATCGACGATGTGGTTACCACCGGCGCCACATTCTCGGCCTGCGCCGATCTTTTGCGCCATGCAGGTGTTCAGCTTGTAATCGGCGCCTGCCTTGCGGTGGCCGTAAAAAAATAATTGTGCGGGGCTCTGCCCCGCACCCCGCTTTTACCTCGGGGACGCTGCCTCCGAACCCCCTCAATACCCTTTTTGAAAAAGGGTCTTGGGAATCCTCAAAACTATTAAAACAAATCGCTGATAAAGTAGGCGCGGGTCCCGCAACCCGCGCCATGATGCAATCAGCCAACCCGCTGACTTCAGTCGGGAACGTGCGGGGCTCCTGATATATGCGGATAAATGCACAATGACCCTCCAAAACAAGATTGCTTTTTGCACCATTATATAGTATAATTGAAACTGCGGTACTTTGCCGTCACAAGCGGCAAAACGCAAAACTTCGGAAAGGCAAGCGTCGAGATGATAAAAAAACTCCGGGAACTTGCACGCAAGCTTGACAGCAAGGATATCGGCATCGATCTCGGAACGGCGAACGTGCTTGTCTATGTCGAGGATAAGGGGATCGTGCTCAGCGAGCCTTCGGTGGTCGCAATCGACACCGAGGCCGATAAAATAATAAAGGTCGGGCGTGCGGCGCAGGCGATGATGGGCCGCACCCCCGAGCATATAAAAACAATACGGCCGCTGAAAAACGGTGTAGTCGCGCAGTATGAGGTGACGCTCAGAATGCTCCAGTATTTTATCCGACGAGCCTGCGGTGATATGTTTTTCAGGCCACGGGTGATGATATGTACTCCGGGCGGGGTATCAGACGTCGAGAAAAGGGCGGTTATGGACGCGGCGCTCGAGGCGGGTGCAAGGATGGTTAAGCTGATTGATGAGCCGGTAGCCGCAGCGGTCGGCGCCGGGCTGAATGTCAACGCCCCCGAAGGGCACCTGATTTTAGACATAGGCGGCGGGGTGACAGACATCGCGGTGGTGTCGCTCGGCGGCATCGTGGTGACCGAGTCAATCCGGGTTGCCGGGTACCAGTTTGACGAGGCAATTGTCTCGTACATCCAGAAAAAATACGCGGTACATATCGGCGAGCGCACTGCCGAGCAGATAAAAATCCGAATCGGCGCGGTCTACGAGCATAAGAACCCGAAGACCATGAAGGTGCGCGGGCGCTGCATGAAGGAAGGGCTGCCGAAGGAGATAACAATAAGCTCCAGGGAAATGCTTGAGGCGATGATGGAGCCGATATCATCGATACTCGAGGCGCTCTGCAGGGTGGTTGAGCGCACGCCCCCCGAGCTTGTACCCGACATCATAAACAACGGCATAACCATGACCGGAGGTGGCAGCCTCCTCGCGGGGCTTGACCTCTTGATAACCGACGTCACCGGAATCAAGGCCCGCCTTGCCAAGGATCCCATGCTATGTGTGGTTACCGGCACAGGTAAATCGCTCTCAAAGCTGGCCTTCTGGCAGGAGCGGGAGGATGCCGAGGACGCCCTGCCGGTTTCATAGACAAAAAGCCGAAAGGCTGCTTTCAGCAAGGAGATGATTCTGTGAAGAAGTATTTGACAGACGGCTATAAACCCGAGGCATTATTCCGCTACTTTGAGGAAATCTCCGCAATCCCGCGCGGCTCAAAAAACGAGGCGAAAATCTCCGATTATCTTGAAAAATTCGCCGGCGAGCGCGGGCTTTTTTGCCACCGTGACAAGCTTCACAATGTGCTGATCAAAGCCCCGGCGTCGGCCGGATACGAAAATCAGCCGGCAGTACTGCTTCAGGGGCATACCGACATGGTGTGCGAGAAAAACTCGGGCACCCGCCACAATTTCCTGACCGACCCGCTTGAGCTTTACATTGAGGGCGACTGGCTGCGGGCGCGGGGGACCACACTCGGAGCCGACAACGGAGTAGCGGTTGCGCTCATGCTGGCGCTGCTTGACGGAGAGGTAGAGCACCCGGCGCTCGAGTGTCTATTCACAGTGCAGGAGGAAATAGGTCTGATAGGCGCCGGCGGTTTTGACTATTCGCTGATATCGGCCAAATGCATGATAAATTTGGACAGCGAGGGTGAAGGGCAGGCGGTTGCCGGCTGTGCGGGCGGCTGCCGCACCGATATCACGCTTCCGTATGAGCCGGTGCCGGCCGCCGGTGAGACGGTGGTACTGAAACTCGGCGGGCTTGCCGGCGGGCATTCAGGGATGGACATAGGCCGCGGCCGCGCGAATGCAATCAAGCTCATGGGCCGTCTGCTGCTCGCGCTGAGGCGTGAGGTAGACTATAATATCATCAGCATTGACGGCGGGCTTGCCGAAAACGCGATTCCCCGCGAGTGCGAGGCAACACTGGCTGTGGGTGATGCCCTTGCGGTCGAGAAGGCAGCTGCCCGGTTTGCCGCCGAGATATCTGCTGAACTAAGCCGGGAGGATGCAGGGTTTTCGCTTTCCTGCAGCCGCCGGGAGCTGCCGGAGTATATGATGAGTGCTGCCGACACCAAAACGGTAGCCGCCATGCTGGCCTCCTTCTCAAACGGTGTCATTGAAATGAGCCGCGATATACCGGGACTGGTCGAGTATTCCCGCAACCTCGGGATTGTCCGCACGCATGCCGATAAGGTATGCTTTGCCGTCTCCACGCGTTCGTCGCTTGAGGCGAGGATTGACGCCTCCTGCGATTACCTGAGCGCATTTGCCGGTCTCTGCGATGCTGGGGCAGAACACCATTCAAGGTATCCGGGCTGGAAATTTGATGCGGTCTCGCCGCTGCGCGACAAGTATATCGAGGTATGCCGACAGGTGCTTGGCCGAGAGCCCCAAATTTTGACCATACACGCAGGGCTTGAGTGCGGTATTATTAAGGCCGCCGTACCCGATATGGACATCATATCCATCGGACCGATAATCAAAAATATCCACACTCCCGACGAGGCGCTCAACCTTCCGAGTTATGAGCGGCTCTGGCAGATAGTGACCGGAATTCTGAGGAAATAGAAAAAGGCAGCCGCACACGACATGATTTGCGGCTGCCTCGTTTTTTTGTTTAGCATTAGTGAACAACAGATATAAAGTTTTTGAGGATTCTTTAGGAACTTTGTAAAAAGTCCTTCAAGCAGGGGTTCGGGGGTGGAACTCCCGAAAAAAAGCGGGGTGTGGAGCGGAGCCCCTTAAGAAAAATTCAGGTGTTGTCGGAAATAAATTTTTTGAAAATTTCTATCAGTTCCGAGGCTTCTGCTTCGCTTGACGCCTCGGCGCAGATACGGATTAGCGGCTCGGTGCCCGAGAAGCGGCAGAGGACGAAAGAATCGTTTTCAAATACCACCTTGTAGCCGTCGGCATACGACACCCGTTTCACCCGCCGGTCTCCGAAATCCGGCAGGGAACGGCTTGTCATAATCAGGTCGGTTATCCGCCCGCGGTCGTCGGGATGAAAGCTGCTGTTGTCCTCAACCATCACATAGCTTCCGTACCGAAAGGTCAGCTCGTCCATAAGCACGGAGGGCGACTTTCCGGTTTTACATATCATTTCCACAAAAAGTGAGGCGGCATATATCGAGTCTTTTCCATGTATGTGACCCCGCACTGTCAGTCCGCCCGAGGATTCTCCGCCGAGCACGGCGTCGTACTGATCAATTGCGGCTGAAATGTACTTGAACCCGACAGGCACCTCGTAGCACACCTCGCCGAATGAAGCCGCGATTTTGTCAAGCATATGGGTGGTCGCTACGTTGCGCACCACCGGCCCGCGCCAGCCCTTGTGCTCATGCAGGTAATAATAAAGCAGGCAAAGAGTTTCGTTAGCCGTAATGTATCTTCCGTTTGAGTCGATAATGCCGAGTCTGTCGGCGTCACCGTCAAAGGCAATTCCGAGATCATATTTGCCGGAAACAACGCTGTCCCTGAAATCCTTGAGGCTGTTCCCGGTCGGGGCAGGGTCGCGTCCGCCGAAATAGGCGTCCTTCTCGCCCCCCACAAGGTCTACGGTGCAGCGGGCGGTATACAGAATTGCCATCAGCGGGTAGGTGCCCGAGCCGTGCATCGGATTGAAAAGCACCCTCAGGTCGCGTTCGCGTATCGCTTCGATGTCGAGTTTTGAGAGAATACTGTCGATAAAGCGGTTGAAGGGGTGCTTTAAGTACTCGACAAGGCCCTTTTCGACACATTCGTTAAAGGGAATCCGGGGTACGCGCTCGGCACGGATATTGGCAATTATCTCTTCAAGCTGCCGGGTTGTCTCAACCGGTGCGTCGCGCCCTTCGCGGACTATGAGCTTGATTCCGTTGTAGTATGGTGGGTTATGACTTGCAGTTACCTCTATCCCGTAATCAAGCTCCATGTCCTTGACAAGGAACATGACAAGCGGGGTCGGAGCGCTGCGCTTCATGAAAAGCACATGAAATCCCTGCGCGCAGAAAACCTCGGCAATCCAGCGTGCAGCGCTGTCCGAAAGAAAGCGGCGGTCGTAGCCGATGACCACCGGTTTGCCTGTCCGCTTTTCGCGTACAGCAAGCTCGCAGACTCCGGCCGCGACGCGGACAACATTCTCGCGGGTAAAGATCTCGCCGATGATCGCCCGCCAGCCTCCGGTGCCGAAGGTTATCAGGTCGAGGTCGTCCTGCTCATGTTGTGCCATAATATACCTCCTTGTCACAAATCAGCGTGACGTCATTGTGAAGGTTCAAGAAGGTTACCGGCCATCTGGTTGTTATTTTCCCCTCAAGGAGCTTTTTTATCGCTTCGTGCTTGGCACTGCCGCTTACCAATACAACGATCCGACGGGCTGAAAGGATTGTTTTAATCCCCATTGTAATTGCGTGCTTCGGCACCTGGTCCTCGGAGTCGAAGAATCTTGCGTTGGCTTTTATTGTGCTTGGTGTGAGCCCGGTCAGATGAGTTTGCGGTAAGAGGGTGTCGCCGGGCTCGTTGAAGCCTATGTGTCCGTTCGCCCCGACGCCGAGCACCTGCAGGTCGATTCCCCCGCAGGCGGCAATCATCTTTTCGTATTCGGTGCACTCAAGTTCGGGATCGGGTGCCAAGCCGTTGGGGATATGTGTGGCACTTTTGTCTATGTTTACGCGTTCAAAAAGGCGCTTGTCCATGTAATAGCGGTAGCTTTGGGGGTCATCGGGCGATATGGGGTAGTATTCGTCAAGATTGAAGGTGGTGACACCCGAAAAATCACATTTGCCGGCCTCGTAAAGCCCGACAAGGCAGTCGTACATGCCCTCGGGGGTGGACCCGGTCGCCAGCCCAAGGCAGATTTTTTTACTGGAAATGCACTCTGCCACCATTTCTGCGGCAGTTTTTGAGAGTTCCCGGTAATTTTCACAGACAATAATTTTCATTTCGATTCCCGAATTTTTATAATACTTGATTTTTTTATCGCTTACATATATAATTAAAGCATGTTCGAAATCAAATGTATATGTAAAATCAGACATAATATCTTTAAATAAAGACAAAACAGCCATAAACCGCGGCAGGAAGAGGGCTGAAAATGAAAAAATGGATTCCCTGTAACCTGACAAAATCCTTTGAAATAAAGGCGCTTTATACTGCCTTTGCGATAACCTTCGACAACCAATTTTCGTTTGCAGGCGAGACTCACAATTTTTACGAGGTCATCTGCGTGCTCGACGGCAAAATCGGAATCGCGTCGGACATGAATGTCTACAGCGTGTCGGGCGGCAGACTGGTCATTCACAAGCCGATGGAGTTTCACCGCATCTGGTCGGAGGAGCAGACCACCCCCTCAATTATCATAATTTCATTTGATGCGCATACCTCAATCGAAATTGCGGGAACGGTTTTTGAGCTGTCCGAGGACGAGATAAGGGAGTTTTGCGGGATTTACCGTGGAATCAGCGAGAGCTGTGAAATTATCATGCGGCGGGTGACAAGTGTCCTGCCCGGTTGCCTGCCCCGGCTTCAGTTGGCTGTGAACAACCTTGAAAACCTGCTCCTCGGAATAATAGCCGGCAGCCGGAACCGTCCGTCTGCCGAGAGCAGCAGTTCGGCCTGCGCTGTGAAGTACCGTGAAATCATGAAGTTTCTAAGCGATAACGTTCATGCGCGGCTTACAATCGAGGATGTGGCGCGCGCCTGCGGAATGAGCACCTCGGGAGTAAAGCAAATCTTTCGCAGGTACACGGGGCAGGGAATTATGCGCTATTTCCGCGACCTCAAGTTAAAAAGTGCGATAACCCTGCTCAATTCGGGCTGCAGCGTCAAAGAGACCGCGCTGCGCCTCGGCTTTGCCGACCAGAATTATTTCAGCACTTACTTTAAAAGGATGACCGGAAAAAGCCCGCGGGCGTATATATCAGGGAACTGACATTTACGGGGCTCCGCCCCACACCCCGGGCTTTTCCGGGGACGCTGCAACCGAACATCTCCCCGCTGAACTGTAATGTTTATGTTCACTGAGAAGTATTGTTAACACTAATGCCTCGTGTATGCTATGAACTATCCTATAAATTAGGTTATTATTACGTCCATTTACCTGACAATAGTTAGCACTCAATTATTAAGAGTGCTAATATTTACAAAATAGACATAGAATATTCATAAATACGTCATAAATAAAAAAGTAATATAATGGCGTTAAATCATGATGATTTTGGCTCACGATTTTATATGAATTTTTATTCCGGCACTGAAAAAAACTGAAAGCAAACTTATTGAACCAGCCGGCGGCATTTGGAAAGGACACACAAAGCATGAACACACAGAAACTGACCCAAAAATGCATAGAGGCCATTAGCCGGGCACAAGGCATTGCCCGCGAGTATGGCAACCAGCAACTTCAGCAGGCACATTTTCTCTTAGCCCTCATTGAGCAGGAGGAGGGTATCGCGCGCGAGCTGATAAAGAAGTGCGGGGCGCGCCCCGAGGAGATGGCCGACAGGCTCCGCCTGATTATTGACAGATACCCGAAGATAAGCGGCGATGCAGATTCACTTTATCTTTCGGCCGCGGCAGACAAGGCGCTCAGAGAGGCCGAGAGGCTGGCCGAGGAAATGAAGGACGAATATGTTTCGGTCGAGCATATCCTGCTCGGCATTGTAAACACCGCCGACCGTGATATAAAGGAACTGCTCGACCGCAGCGGCATTGACAAGCACGGCCTGCTCTCAGCCCTCAAGGACATCCGCGGTAACCGCCGGGTTATCAGCGACAGAGGATACCTACAACGCCTTAAAAAAGTACGGCTCGGACCTCGTCGGGCTGGCACGGGCGCAAAAACTTGACCCGGTAATCGGCCGCGACGATGAAATCCGCAATGTTATCAGGATTCTCTCGCGCAAAACAAAGAACAACCCGGTGCTCATAGGAGAGCCGGGTGTCGGCAAGACCGCCATTGTAGAAGGGCTGGCGCAACGGATAGTGCGGGGGGACGTGCCCGAGGGTCTGCGCGACCGCTCGGTATTCTCGCTTGATATGGGAGCGCTGATTGCCGGGGCGAAATTCCGCGGCGAGTTTGAGGAGCGGCTTAAGGCGGTGCTTGAGGACATCAGAAAGAGTAACGGGAAGATAATACTCTTTATCGACGAGCTTCACAACATAGTCGGTGCGGGGCGTGCCGAGGGCGCAATGGACGCCGGCAACCTGCTCAAGCCCATGCTGGCCCGCGGCGAGCTGCACTGCATCGGCGCGACCACTCTCAACGAATACCGTCTTTACATCGAAAAAGACGCGGCGCTCGAGCGGCGCTTCCAGCCGGTCATGGTCGAGGAACCGAGCGTCGAGGATACGATTTCAATCCTGCGCGGGATAAAGGAAAGGTACGAGGTTTTCCACGGCGTGAAAATCCACGACCAGGCGCTCATAGCCGTGGCCACCCTGTCAAATCGCTATATTTCCGACCGTTTTCTGCCCGACAAGGCAATAGATCTGGTAGATGAGGCCTGCGCCCTGATTAAGACCGAGATGAACTCAATGCCGGCCGAGATGGACGAAGCGCAGCGCCGCATCATGCAGCTTGAAATCGAGAAGGCCGCGCTCAAAAAGGAGACCGACAAGCTCTCACTCGAGCACCTTGAGGAGATAAGGAAGGAGCTCTCGGAGCGGCGCGAAGCCTTCAATGCCATGAAGGCGAAGTGGGAAAATGAAAAGAAGGTAATCGACAGGATAAGCGAGCTGCGCAAGCAAATCGAGCAGACCAACTCCGAAATCGAGCGCGCCCAGAATGAATACAACTTAAGCCGGGCAGCCGAACTGAAATACGGCGTGCTTCCCGCCCTGCAAAGGCAGCTTGCCGAGGAGGAGGAACGCGCCGCCGCTGAAAAAACCAAACTATTGCGCAGCAGCGTGACCGAGGAGGAAATAGCAAAAATCGTCGCCCGCTGGACCGGGATTCCGGTATCAAAGCTGCTTGAGAGCGAGCGCAAAAAGCTTCTCTCGATGCCCGAGATACTGCACCGGCGTGTGGTCGGACAGGATGAGGCGGTCACGGTTGTCAGCAACGCGATACTGCGCTCCCGCGCCGGCATACGCGACCCGCGTCGGCCTATAGGCGCTTTTATGTTCCTCGGCCCCACCGGTGTCGGCAAGACCGAGCTTGCCAAGGCGCTCGCCGAAGCGCTATTTGACGACGAGAAGAACATGGTGCGGATCGACATGAGCGAGTATATGGAGAAATTCTCGGTCTCGCGCCTTATCGGGGCGCCCCCCGGATATGTCGGGTACGACGAGGGCGGCCAGCTCACCGAGGCGGTGCGCCGCAGGCCGTATGCCGTTGTCCTGTTTGACGAAATCGAGAAGGCGCACCCCGACGTCTTCAACCTGCTGCTTCAGGTCCTCGACGACGGGCGGATTACCGACAGCCAGGGGCGCACCGTGGATTTCAAGAACACGATAATTATCATGACCTCAAACCCTCGGCTCGGACATAATCCTTGAGGGGATAACAGCCGACGGCAATATAAGCGGGCAGGCACGCGGCGCGGTCAACGAGCTGCTCCGCCGCAGCTTCCGCCCCGAATTCCTCAACCGGATTGACGAGGTCGTGTTCTACCGCCCGCTCACGCAAGCAGATATTCGCGGGGTTGCGGAGCTGTTATTTGTCGATTTAAGACGTCGCCTTGAGGGCATGCACCTTAAGCTTGAGGTGACCGAGGCAGCGCGCGACTATATTATCGCCTCGGGTTTTGACCCGGTGTATGGCGCCAGACCGCTCAAGCGCTTCATACAGTCAAAGGTCGAAACTCTTGTCGCCCGGCGCATTGTCGCCGGCGACCCCGAGCCCGGCTCAACTTTGACTGTCGATTATGACGGACACGAGCTGTATGTGAGGTAAACGCAATATTTGTCAGATAAAAACCCGGAGGGCTCTTAACCCCCCGGGTTTTATATGTTTTCGGTGTTAATTTCAGCCTGTTTTCAATTGGATGATGGTTATTTACTGCTTTTATTGCATCAGTCATTGGTTCTTACCGGGCTTCCGCCGGTGAGCACGATCATTTTAACCGCGTCGAGCGAAAACTGATTTGCCTCGACGGTCAGCGCCTTGTCGAGCATGCCCCGCCCTAAGACTCTTATGTGCTTTGTGTTGGGGGGAACCAGCCCTTTTTTGATTAGCGCGGAGGTGTTGACAATATCGCCGGAGTTGAAATTCTCGCCTATTGTGTCAAGCCACACGTCGACACAGTTATGTCTTTTGACGTAGCCCTCCTCGCTGTCGAGCGTCTCAAGCAGCACCCCGGCGGTCAGGTCGTCTATGAGCGCATTGGCGTCCTCGACAGAAATCTTCTCGGCCCTGACAATTTCGGCGCGCAGCTTCTCGCGGCGCTTGGCGGTTTCCTCGTCTTCAAAGATTAGCTTTTTGGTCTCGACATTTTGGATAACGCTGTCAATAGCGCTTCTGCAGCCGCTCTTTGTGGCGTATGCAGGCGAGGTGGCGATAGTCTCGTAATTCGCGGCCTTGATGCGGAAGCGGTATTCGCCGGCGCTGTCAAGGTAAATTTCAAACTTCGGTGCATATACCTTGCCTTCGGCAAGCTCGGTCAGGTCGGCGATGACGGCAGCCGACACGTTCTTGGCAAGGCTTAAAATTGCCTTTTTGCAGGCGGCAGGTGATTGGTAGGCCGGGGAGACGGCGAGTGTTTCATGGTTTGCGGCCTTGAGGCTGAAAATAAAGCCTTCGGGGGTCTGTTTGATGTAATAATACCCCAGGGTTCCCGGCCTGAAAGTATCGCGTGCCGAGATAACCGTTTTTGCTCCGGTTTCCGGGGTTGTTTCAGATGTTTGTTTTTCTGCCGGCGACGCGTCAGCCCCGATAGGCTCGACCGGGGTATCGGAAGGCCCGGATTCAGACTTTGCGGTCATCGCAGCCGCAAGCACGCCCGGGGCTGCCGCAGCAGCCTCATGTCCACCGCCGGCGGTGACGGATTCGGAAGCCCTTGCCTCGGGTGAGTCTGTCAGAAGTGCTGCTGCACCGGGCAGAGCCGCTCCCGCTAAATTAGTAGTTCCGGAGGCTGCGACGCCGGCTGCTGCCGATTTGAGCGCGGTGTTCTTGCGCTCCCGGATGTTTTTAATTGTCAGGACAGAGATAACCGCAACACAGCCAGCCAGAATCAGGGTAATCCATAGCCAGGAGAGATTGTGGCTCTCGGTTCTCCCGGTAATCGTTTCGTTGTTTCCGCTGATAAAGACCTCGCCGATTGTCATTCCGACTGCAGGCAGGTTGGATGTGCTGCTGCAGTTCTCCATTATGAAAACTTCTCCCCCGGCCGCCGCAAAGCCGACCACCGCTCCCGCCGAACGGGCTGCGGACTCAATTATAATATCGACGCTGCAGTTCTTAATACCGCAGGAGTCGGTAAGCGACAAGGCGTATCCGGCAATTCCGCCGACATAATAGGTGCCCCTGACGTAGCTGTTTTTTATCGTCAGGTTCTCAACCGACCCGTCGATAATGCGCCCGAAAAGGCCGGCAAAACCCGAGGATGCGGTGCAGTACATCCCGCTGATACTGTGACCGGCACCGTCAAACCTGCCCGAAAATTCATTGAAGTTATCTCCTATAGGCGTCCATAGGGATGGCTCCCCGGTTTCAGACCATATGCCGCTCTCGCTGAAGATTCCGGGGTTGAGTATTATATCGTTGGCAAGAACGAAGGTGACGCCCTTCATGTCCATGCCCGAATTGACTAACCCGGCAAGCTGATATAGCCCCTTAGCACTGCTTATCGAGCAGATGAGTCCGGGCTCAAACTCTTCGACCGACAGTATATCGGGAATACTGTCTGTAGCATAGCTTAACGGGAGAGAGCAGGCAAACACCAAAAAAACAAGGATAATCAATGCCGGTGTGATTTTCAGAGTATTGCCCATATCGACCCTGCCTTTCACTTCATCTGTAATGATTCTATCATGCCAGGTGTGCAAAATCAAGGAAAAATAAGGGAGAGATGAATAAATTTTTACCAGCTTAGCAGGACGGTTAGTTTTTGTGCTCCGGAAGAAAAATATGTGTGGTTTTTCTTTGTGTTGACAAATCTGCAGGATGTGTGTATAATGGTTACAATGAATAAAAAAGAAACGCGGGACGGGGTACATTCCCGACTCAGGAAGGGTACCGGGGCGCAAATACGGAACGTTCCGCGTCCGGAGAAACCGGAGAAAGGTTGAGAAGGATAATGAAAAGAAAGGCCGAGAGATATTTTGAGCGGGAATTCGACGTTATAGTCGTCGGCGGGGGTATGGCGGGGCTTTGTGCCGCAATATCTGCTGCAAGGCATGGGGCGCATACCGCGCTTGTGCATGCCCGGCCGGTGCTGGGCGGGAATGCCTCAAGCGAAATCAGGATACATATTTCGGGCGCTGACCAGAGTCTGCGGAAGCCCCAGTATGCCGAGAGCGGCCTTGTCTATGAGCTGATGCTCGAAAACAAGGCAAGAAATGACTTCTTCAGCTATTCAATCTGGGATGCTGTGCTTTTTGAAGCGGTAAAGAAGGAACCGAAGCTTGAAACCTTCCTCAATACCGTAATGTATGACTGCGAAACCGAAGACAGCCGGATAGTCAGTATTTCCTGTGTGCAGGAAACCACCGAGATGCGCATGAAACTGAGAGCCCCGCTTTTTGTCGATGCAACCGGCAACGGCACGCTTGGCTACTATGCCGGCGCCGATTTCAGGACGGGGAGTGAGTCAAAATACGAGTTCGGAGAACCTCATGCGCCCGAGAAGCCCAACAACCACCGGATGGGCAATACTATTCTGATAAAGGCAAGAGACATGGGGCGGCCTGTAAAATTCACCCCGCCTTCGTTTGCCAAACCGCTTACCGAGGAGCAGCTCAAATACCGGATGCACTGCGCAAAGCACAAAATCGACCCGAGCATGGCGCCCGACCCCGAGGAGTGGCTGAGACTGTCGGGCACAAGCTGCCGCGGCGTCGATTACGGTTACTGGTGGCTTGAGCTGATGGGCGATGGAGATGATATAATCCCCGATTACGAAAAGATACGCGACGACCTTATGGCCTATGCCTACGGCCTGTGGGACCATATTAAGAACCACGGCGACCACGGCGCGGAGAACTATGCGCTCGAATGGGTCGGAGCCCTGCCGGGCATGCGCGAGAGCCGGCGGTTTATGGGCGACTACATTCTGACCGAGTGCGACATGCTCGGGCACAGGATATTCGACGACGCCGTGACCTACGGCGGTTGGTGCGTAGACCTGCACGCCCCGCGCGGTCTTCTGGATTTCGACCTTCTTCCGAGCGAATGCTATCATTTTTCAGGAGTCTATACGATTCCTTACCGCTCATACTATTCAAGGAACATAAAAAACCTCTTTATGGCCGGGCGCAACATCAGCACCACGCGGCTGGCGCTTGCCAGCACAAGAATTATCGGCTGTTGCGCCACCGGCGGCCAGGCGGTAGGAATTGCGGCGGCTCTGTGCACAAAATACGGCTGTGACCCGCGGGAGCTTGCCCCGCATGTCGGTGAGGTACAGCAGCTCATGCTCAAGGCCGACGGTTTTATTCCCGGGTTTAAAAACACCGACCCGGCCGACAAGGCAAGAAG
This sequence comes from Clostridiales bacterium, assembly GCA_012727435.1. GTDB lineage: Bacteria > Bacillota > Clostridia > Oscillospirales > CAG-272 > UMGS1002. Next base: position 50,482 of record JAAYHB010000006.1, read on the forward strand.
TGCGACCTTTACTGCAAGCTCATATGTAGCCGGCGGCGAGCCCCAAAAGGTTGTGGACGGAATCTCGCGGCGGCTTGACGACGACTCGCATGCCTGGATATCCGATAGAATTTCCCCGGACGGCGAGTACCTGATAATGAAATTTCCGAAGCCCGAGACGATATCCGAGCTTCACCTGACATTCGATTCAAATTTCAATTACCCCATCCGCATTACAATGGCGTACAACCGGCAGATTCAGCAGAGGATCGGCGTGCCGCCCGAGTTGGTCAGGGACTATACGGTCATGTTCGAGCGGGACGGCAGGGTGGTAAAGAAAGTCGAGGTCAAGGACAACCACCAGCGCAAGAATATATTAAAATTTGAGCCGGTCGAGTGCGACAGTGCCAAGATTCACATAACCGCCACAAATGGCGCAGACAAGATTACGGTCTTTGAGGTCAGGGCGTATTAAAAAGGCGACCGGCACTCAAAGTGCATACAGGCAAAGCTGTTCAGTGCGAGGAGCACTGAACGGCTTTGCTTTTTTATTTGTACTGGCGGGGATTGTGCTGTAATGGCGCTGACAACCTGCCATGGATGTCGTGGCTTTTTTGACCTTTCGGATTTATGCTCCCGGCAGGCTGTATTCATATATTCCCTCGTAGACTGTCGCGGCCGGCCCCTCCATTGTCATCTGATAATCTCTGTCACAGACAACGACAAGCTTACCGCCCGGCAGCTTTACGGTGACCGGTGTGTTGAAGTCACACAGTCCGAGGCGCGCCGCCGCCGCCACCACGGCGCAGGCGCCGGTACCGCAGGCCAGTGTCTCGCCGCTCCCGCGCTCCCAGACACGCATATGTATGACGTTGCGGCTGATAACCCGGACAAATTCGGCGTTTGTCCTCTCGGGGAAGATTATATGCCGCTCAAAGGCCGGGCCGACGCGCACAATGTCAAGCAAATCAAGGTCACCGGGTACAAAAACCGCGGCATGCGGGTTGCCGACCGAGAGGCAGGTGATATTATAGGTCTGCCCGAGGACGGTGAGAGGGCGGTTGATTACCGGCTCATCCGAGATCACCGGGACACCTGCCGGCGAGAAATCCGCCCGGCCCATGTCGACCTTCACCGAGGTGACGCAACCGTCATTCCCGACGGTAAGCTCAAGGTGTTTGATGCCTGCAAGCGTCTCGACAGAAAGGTACCTTGACCTTTTGATGCCCCGGTCATAGACAAATTTCCCCACACAGCGGATACCGTTGCCGCACATTCCGGCCTCGCTGCCGTCGGCGTTGAAAATCCTCATTTTCACATCTGCCGCCTCCGACCGGCAGACCAGTATAACCCCGTCGGCGCCTACCGAAAAGCGCCTGCGGGATATCTGCACTGCAAGCAAAGAGGGGTCGGGCGGCTCACCGCCGAGGCAGTCAATTACTATGTAGTCATTGCCGATACCCTGCATTTTGGTAAATTCTATTCTCATGCCCTGACTACTCCTTCCGTGAGCAAGATAGGTACAAACCCCGCCGGCGGCACAGATGCGCCGGTGAGTTGCATATAGTGATATTTTACCACAATAAAGTATTCGGTTCCATAGAGAAAAAGGTCGATTTTAAGTGGCGCGGGGCGCCATGACACCATAAAATATAGTGTGGCAGCATGGCCCAAGTGCCCGGACAATCGGTTTTGCTAAAGCTTGAAAATGCATAAATCAATCGTCCGGCAGGAGTTCGGGCGGTTTAAAATTATCAAGGTTGCCTGTTCGGCATGGAGGTAAATATGTACGACAATATAAAACTGGCTTTACTGGGAGGCGATCTCAGACAGTTGTCGGTGGCCAGACGGCTGTCGGGTCTGGGATTTGAGACCGCGGTGTGGGGACTCGGAACCTGCGAGACCGAGATCGGGGATGCGGTGCGTTGCGCCGAATGGACAGACGCTATAAAAGGAAGCCGGGCGGTTATTCTGCCGCTGCCGGCCTCGGCCGACGGGATAAATGTCAACTGCCCGCTGAATTCAGAGGCGGGCGGACTCAAAATAATGCAGGTGTTTGAGGAGATAGAGAAGGCCGGAGATGTACTCTTAATCGGGGGAAAATTCACGCCCTCGCACCGGGCCGCGGCAGAGAAGCGCGGTATTCGTATTATTGATTATTTTGATTCGGAAGAGCTTCAGATAAAGAACGCGGTGCCCACCGCCGAGGGTGCTATTGCAATTGCCATGAACGAGCTGCCGATAACCATACAGGGTTCAAAAGCAGCGATCATCGGATACGGAAGGGTTGGAAAGGTGCTGGCCGACAAGCTTGCCGCCCTGGGGTCGCATGTGACCGTCGCGGCCAGAAAGCCGGCAGACCTTGCCTGGGCATATAACAAGATGTTCGAAACGCTGCGCATTGAGCTGAGAAACGGGAAGAGCAGCCTGATAGCGCTTGGCAAGGGCTATGACGTGATTTTCAATACCGTCCCGTACTGGTTGTTTGACAGCGGCGTGCTCTCGCAACTCTGCAAGAATACTCTTATAATAGACATCGCTTCGGCGCCCGGCGGGGTCGACTCGAAGGCCGCAAGCGAGTGCGGCATCAAGGTAATCTGGGCGCTGTCACTGCCCGGCAAGTGCTCGCCCTTTACCGCGGGTGAAATTATTTGCGATTCGATAATAGACATTTTAGCGCAGGAAGGAGTAATACAGTGATAGGATATGCAATGTGCGGGTCGTTTTGTACCATGGAATCCTCGCTGGAGCAGCTCGCCCTGCTCAAGGAGCGGGGATATGACATAATTCCGATAATGAGCGGTAATCTTTACAACACCGATACCCGCTTCGGACCTGCCTTATACTTTCGAGAGCGGGTCGAGCAGATTTGCGGCAGGCAAATACTACATACCATAGTGGATGTCGAGCCGTTCGGACCGCAGATTTCACTCGATGCGCTGGTTATCTGCCCCTGCACCGGCAACTCGCTCGCCAAAATAGCACTCGGTATCAGCGATACCTCGGTGACGATGGCGGCGAAAGCGCACCTGAGAGGAAACCGGCCGCTGGTGATTGCGCTGGCCTCAAACGATGCGCTGTCGGCGAACCTGAAGAATATTGCGACACTGCTGGCGCGAAAACATGTGTTTTTTGTGCCTATGACACAGGACGATCCGGCAAAGAAGCCGAACTCGCTCGTGGCCGATTACAGTCTGGTGCCCCGGACGCTCGAGTATGCGCTTGCCGGTAAGCAATATCAGAAGGTATTCATATAAGATGCGGAAGATTAAAAAAAATCGCGGCAGCATGTCTGCCGCGTATTGTTTTTGTTACGCCTTTAGGGTGGCCGTAGGGGCGACCTGCGGTCGGCCCACACCTCTCCCCAGGTCAACTGGTGCTATGGCAGCCGAAGCGCGGGATTCGGGGTATGGGGCGGAGCCCCATGCCTTTATACTACGATTTCGGCTTTTTGATAAACCTTCTCACCAGCACGCCGATGAAATACAGCAGAGCGAGGACCGAAACAACCGTCAGGGCCATCAGGACATTGCGGTTGACAATATTCTGCGCAATCATAATCGTCAGCAGCACCGCAGGAACCCGGGCGACACCCGAGATCAACAGAAAATAAAGGAGCCTGATTTTTGTCGTGCCGAAGCAGTAGATCATCATATCTTTCGGCGTGCCGGGCACAAGGTAGAGCAGGAAGGTGAGGATATACAGATTCCGCCCCCGTATTTCCGAGAAAAAGCGCTCGTATTTTTCCTCGGGGAAAAACAGGCCGACAGCCGCCCGCCCGAAGCGCCGGGCGAGCAGGAAGGACACTACCGAACCGAGTTCATAGCCGAGAATAAATAACAGAGTGCCGGCGACCGGCCCGAAAGCGTACCCTCCGGCTATCTGCATCGGGCCGTCGTGGATGACCGCGAGCATCACCTGAATCGCGCACAGCAGCACATAGACCAGCTTGGCGAAATATCCGTATGAATTTATCCATTCGCGAAAGCGGGAGGGGTCTTTTGCAAACTCGGCCAGTTTGTTCTGATATATTACGGCAAGCAGGGCTATCAGTATGATATATCCCGCGGTAATTGACACAATTGTGATTATCCGCCGTCGCTTTGTCCTGTTGCTTTTGTTGTTATCGGGTAATGACGCCATAACTATCTCCGCAAATTACCGGCATATCACGCAAAGCACGTCATATCCCGATAAATTATGCTGCAATACTTGGCTAATTATTTGGATATATGATTTCATGAATCCGCGGTGTTACTATGATACCCTCGCGCTTCAATCTATACTCGTAGCACCAGCTGTCTCCCGAGGTGCGCCATGCACCCGGGCCGGGATAGCTTAACTGCTCGTCGGCACAGTGGAGCGGGCCGCAGGTATTGGTCCGCGGGACATAAAGGTTTATGTCAAGCCTGTGACGGCCGGCCGGGAGCGTTCCGAAGTTGGCCTTGTAGGGCGAGAAGGCGATTACAACCGGCTCGCCGTTATCAACAGAGGCGGTCAGAACTGCGCCCCGGTATTGCGGTATGGTAACCTCAAGCTCGCCGCCGCGGGTTTCGACCTCAAAATGATAGGTCAGAACTCCGCTGTAGAAAGGCAGGGTCTGGTTGGTGATGCTCTCGAAGGCAAGAGTTTCGGCAGGCTGAACAATCCTGGCAACCCTGCCCCGGACCTCGACTCCGAATTTCCCGAGGAGATAGCAGGGCTCGGTTGCTGTCCGCTTGCCGAAGGGGTATTCTATCTCAAGTATATTATTCCCCTGCCTGACAGGCGGTAATCTTAAGGTTTTTATCGACTTGTCGATGTACCAGCCGCAGGGCGCGTTGTCAACCTTCTGACCGTTAAATGAAATTCCGGCGACCTCGGGGGTCTCGAGCGCAAGGAGCGGGTCGGGATAATCAATATCGCTTGTGATGCTGAATCTCAGCCTTATCCTGTGCTCCGGCGGGTCGGCCGGGAGATACCAGGGCTGGTCGGCGCTGCCGCTCCAGGGCGTCCAACCGAGTCGGCGACGGCAGACCGTGTCTGCCCGCAGGATTTCTTCAGGTGAGGCAGAAAAATCATCGTCGTCAAGCGCATAATACGCCATGTCAAGCAGCAGCACGTTAGGCTCGCCGAGGGTGTAGTGAACCGCCGGCGGAACCTCTATTGCCCGCACAGCCGGCTTTACTTTTGGCGATTCGGGCCTGACTGCCACCGGTTCTCTTGCCGGCGAGAGCCTGAGCAGCAGGCTGTCATGCAGGTACAGCCCTGCGCTGATAACCGTGTTTCCGGCTGCATGTGAATGAGCCTGCGGGTGGATTTCGCCGGTCAGAGTGTCGTAAAGCTTTGCGGTCCAGAGCCCCTTTATTGTAATTTTCACATCCTGCCGGCGCGATATGTCGGGGTTTTCGGGGTCCTTGCCGGGGCAGATGAAAAGCCACATGTCGTCCCCGTCACGCCGCAGTTGGTGGACGAGGTTGTCGGTAATGCTCCCGTTTTTATTCCGGATGTCTATCACCCGATATGGTTCAAGGGCGGCAAGCAGAGCAGCGCGCGAAAAGGTTATGCGCTGCACCCGTGAGTCGTTGTAAAGCTCGATTGCCGGCCCCGCGGCCTCAGCGGAGGCATCAATATACCTGGGAGCATCGCCCATGAAAATGAGTTTGCCGCCCCCGTCCACGAATGCCGCGAGCCGCTCGACTGTGGTCGAGCGCAGTGTCTCGCAACCCGGGACTATTACCACGTCATATTTCATCTTGCCGACAGAGAACGGGTTGCCGCCTTTTTCGCAGAGCTCGGGGAGCAGCGATTCGGCGATATAGTCGAAGTCGACCGAGCCGAAAAGCAGCCATTCGGTGAGCGACTGAAAGTTGCTTTCAAGCTGGTCGCGGACAAGCGCGGTCTGCTCGGTAGGACCCCAGTGCAGCCAGTAGCTTTCGATGGGATGGATAACTCCGACTCTCACGCAGGGCTCCCCGCGTGTCAAGGCGGTGTTCAGGCGCGCGAAATGGTTTTCGATATATGAATAAAGCGGATACCACGGGGACTGGTAGCTTATTGAAGCGGGATAATCGCGCTTGGCCTCGCCCTCCATGGAAACCCACGAGAGGTGCGGGACCCTTACGGTGACGCCAAGCGCCGCCTGCCAGTCGCCCTGAAGCTTGTGGCCTCGGAAATCGTAGTCCCAGCCGGTGACGCCGTAAAGCTCGCTCATGACACCCTCGCGGCCGTACTGCCGTGCCGCAGATTGCGCCTGCTTTGCAGTGGTATATTCATGCCGGTTTGCCAGCATGTCTATTCCGGGAATGTGGAAGGCGCGGTAGGCGCGCATGGCCTCGCTGATGGCCGACGTTTGAGAGGAGAGCGTCGGCTCCTTCATCATGTGGCCGGTAAGCAGAATGTTGTTTTTTCCGCACCACCCCCCGATGTTGTCGGCAAAGGCCTCTGTGAAGCGCTCGCAGACATGGTCGTGGTAGCGGTATCTTGTCCTTGAAACACGCCCTCCGGGGAGTTCCCAGATAAGCTCGGGGATATTTGCCACAAGGTCCTCGCCGTAGGCCGCCGCGAAGGTCTCGGGCAGGTCGTCTGTCCAGGGAAGAGCGATATCCTGCAGTGACTCGGCAAAGGGCAGGGTCTGCTTGTGGGTGAACTGGGGTTCATCGGTAAAAATGGCCGGTACGGTCGAGCCGAATTCGCTGCCTATTTTTTTCTTGTACGCCTCGTGCGTCAGCTCTATGAAGCGGTCGATTGCGGCCTTTTTCAGGGTGTCGGCATATGTGTAGCCGTTATACCGCGGCGTGCATTGCGGGGTCTCGATGTAGGCATACCATACCCTGCCTTCGGGTGTTTCACCTTCCTTGAGTATACGGTGAGACTTAAGGCAGCCGTTCTCGTCGAGCACTATGTCAAATGCGGCGACAAGTCGCCCGTGGCCGCTGCGGACTGCAACTGCCTGCTCGTTGAAATGTGTCCCGCGGCCGCCTTCGACCTCATACGGGGTGGGGGTAAGGAGCAGATATCTGATGCGGTACTCGGGGTCCTTGGTGACAAACCCGCCGGCATACCCCGAGGGCCATCTGTCTTCATCGTAGAGCCAGGCCAGCATTTCTTCTTTCTTGGCCTTATCGACACAGGCTGCGATAAGGTCCATGAATTCCTCGCCGAGATACGGGGTAGCCATACCCTGACGGACATGCATGTGAAAGCCCCCGAAGCCCATTTTCTTGAGTACTTCGATTTGCCAGAGCAGCTCGTCCTTGTCAAGTTTGCAGTTCCATGACCAGAAGGGGGTTCCGCGATACTCGGAGGTCGGGTTTCTGAAGAGCTCTTCGTCAAGCTCACTTGCCGTATTCTTTTTATAAAGCATAATATTATCCCTCACAAATGTGTTATTTTCTGAGCAGCAGCACTTCGTTTTCATATTTTATGACATCATCAAGCCACTTTTCTGTAGGCTCGACCTTCGCGCGGCGGCAGAATTCGGCCCATATCTCGCCAAGTGGCAGGGTTTTCAGCTCCTCCTGGAGCACCATAAGCTCGGTGAATCTGCCCGAGTTCTGCAGTTCCGCCAGCCTTTCATGCGGTGTGAGCAGGGCATAGAGCAGCGCTTTCTGGAAGTTCCGCATTCCGAGGATCCAGGCGGCGACGCGGTTTATGCTGGCGTCAAAAAAGTCAAGGCCGCAGAGCACGCGGTCAAGGGCGTCGCACCTGACAATTTCATTTGCAATATCCCGCACCTCGTCATCAAACCTGACGACATGGTCGCTGTCCCAGCGCACCGCGCGGGTGATGTGCAGGGCAATTTTATCCGAGAACAAAAGCATTGAGGATATCTTGTCGGCGACCTGCTCGGTGGGGTGGTAGTGTCCGTTGTCCATGAGAGGTATCAGCCCGCGGGTCAGCACATAACCTATGTAGAATTCTGCCGAGCCGACGGTGTATGACTCAAGGCCGATGCCGAAAACCTTCGGCTCAAGCGAGACATGGACGAGATTCTTGTCATATCCGGCGGCAAATATTCTGTCGAGCGAGTCAAGAAGGCGGGCACGGGGATAGAGGCGGTCTGCCGGGATGTCTTTCAGACCGTCGGGAATCCAGATGTTCATGTGGCAGGGCGTGCCGAGTTCTCTGGCAAAGTATTCCGAGATGCGCAGGCAGGCGATACAGTGGCGAATCCAAAATTCACGGACAGACTCATCGGGGCTTGACAATGTCATCCCGCGGGTCATGGGGTGCGCAAATAAGGTGGGGTTGAAGTCGATGCCCAGCCCGCGCGCCTTTGCAAAATCCACCCACTTTCTGAAGTGGCGGGGCTCTAGTCTGTCGCGGTCGACGCACTCGTCCTCCTCGACTACGGCATATGAGGCATGGAGATTCAGCCTGTGTCTGCCGGGGATGCGGGCGAGAGCAAAGTCGATGTCTGCCATCAGCTCCTCAGGGGTGCGTGCGGCGCCGGGGTAGTTGCCGGTCGCCTGTATGCCCCCGTCAAGCGACGATTTGCCCTCAAATCCGCGGACATCGTCTCCCTGCCAGCAGTGCAGCGAGAGGGGCACGCCGAGCAGTCTTTCAATGGCATGGTCGGTGTCGACTCCGAGCCGCGCGTATCTTTCGCGCGCGACGGCATATGAGGAGTATGCTGCCATGATATATCTCGTTCCTTTCTGTTAGTCTGAACAGTCAATAAAAAACTGTCCGGTGAGACCGAGGTTTGTTTACAATTGATTACATTAGCTATTCTATCATAATCTGCATTAATTTTCAATCAATAATTTAAATCATGCAGATATAATTGATTTTAGCAAAAAACCGTGGTATACTGTTATTTAAACATCACAGACAACCGTACACCGAGAGGACTATCAAGATGAATTATCTGACCGAAAACCTGTCGATGCTCTGCGATTTTTACGAGCTGACCATGGCCAACGGCTATCTCGTCTGCGGCATGGGCGACAGAATAGTTTACTTTGACGCCTTTTACCGCTCAAACCCCGACAACGGGGGGTATGCGATAGCCGCAGGTCTTGAGCAGATTGTCAATTATATAAATGACCTGAAATTCACACCCGAGGATATCGAGTACCTTCGCTCAAAGAACTGCTTTTCGGAGGAGTTCCTCAAGTACCTTGCAAAATTCAGGTTTACAGGCGATATCTGGTCGGTGCCCGAGGGTACAGTGGTCTTTCCGGGCGAGCCGCTGCTCATAGTCCGCGCGCCGGTAATGCAGGCGCAGTTCATCGAGACATATATACTTATGGCACTCAACCACCAGTCACTTATAGCAACCAAGGCCTCGCGCATGGTGAGGGCTGCGGCGGGGAGACCGATAAGCGAGTTCGGCGCCCGGCGGGCGCACGGTTCGGCGGCGGCAATGCTCGGGGCGCGGGCGGCCTATATCGGGGGCTGCGCCTCCAGTTCCTGCACGATAGCCGACCTTCGTTACGGCGTGCCGGCAAGCGGGACGATGGCCCACTCCTGGGTTCAGATGTTCGACGACGAGTACACCGCCTTCAAGACCTACTGCGAAATCTATCCGGACAATGCAATCCTTTTGATTGATACCTACAACGTGCTCGAATCGGGGTTGCCGAACGCCATCCGTGCCTTCCGCGAGGTACTACTGCCGCGCGGGATAACAAAATGCGGGGTGAGGATTGACTCGGGCGATATTGCTTACCTTTCGCGCAAGGTCCGTGAAAGGCTTGACAAAGAGGGCTTTCCGCAATGTAAAATTATAGCCTCAAACGCACTGGACGAGTATATAATCAGTGAGCTGATAAGCCAGGGCGCGCAGATTGACGCCTTCGGCATCGGAGAAAGGCTGATTACCTCCAAAAGCGACCCGGTGTTCGGCGCGGTGTATAAGCTCGCGGCCGTTGAGGACGGGCAGGGCAGGATCATACCCAAGATAAAAATCAGCGAAAACGTGGGGAAGATCACAACCCCGCATTTCAAGAAGGTTTACCGGCTGCGCGACCGCGAGAGCGGCAAAGCCGAGGCTGACCTTATCTGCATCTGGGACGAGAAAATAGACGATACGCAGCCGCTTGAAATATTCGACCCCGAATACACCTGGAAGCGCAAGACACTGACCAGCTTTACCGCACATGAACTTCTGGTGCCGGTATTCAAAGCCGGAAAACAGGTATACAGATTGCCGTCGCTCGAGGAAATCCGCGCACACTGCGCCGCCGAGCTCGAAGGCATCTGGGATGAGGTCAAAAGGTTTACCAACCCGCATAACTATTATGTCGACCTCTCCGAACGCCTCTGGCAGTGCCGGCATGACATGATAAAGGCGGCGAGGGCAAGAAAGTCAAAGTGATTTTTCGGGGACTCTGCCCCCGAGCCCCGCTTAAGGAACTTTTTTAAAAAAAGTACCTTATCAAAAACTTATAAACCCGCTCGCAAATTTCGTTAAGCTGGCATTACATCGTGCACATGCTGCCATCAGCATTTAACCGCCGGGACGACCGGCGGTTTTTGTTATATTCTCAAAAGCCTAATCATATCTTGTAACGAAAAATGAAAAGAAATACGGAGAATACTGATATGAAAAGGCTTGGCTGTTTATTGATTGTTGCCGCCATGCTCGCGGCATTTCTGACCCAGGCATCCGGCAGTGCCGAAAATCCGGTTACCATTACCGGCAATCCGGTCTCGGCCGAGTTGTCGCTCAACTGCGTCAGCGCAATTCTTATGGAGTCAGAGACCGGCAAGGTGCTCTACGAGATGAATGCCGACCAACCGTTGCTCCCGGCTTCAATCACCAAAATCATGACCCTGCTGCTTGTCATGGAAGCGATAGAGGCAGGCAAGCTGCGACTTGACGAGCAGCTGACCTGCAGCGCCAGGGCGGCTTCTATGGGGGGCTCGCAGATTTACCTTGAGGAGGGCGAGCAGATGACAGTCGAGGAGCTTATAAAATGCGTGGTGATAAGCTCCGCCAATGACGCAGCGCTGATGCTTGCCGAAGCGGTTGCCGGAAGCGAAGAGGTCTTTGTCGACATGATGAACAAGCGCGCCGAGGAGCTCGGGATGAAAAACAGTCATTTCGAGAACACCAACGGGCTTGACGACACGGTTACCAACCATGTAACCTCTGCGCGGGACGTGGCTATCATGTCGCGCGAGCTGATAAAATACGACAAAATTCTCGAATACAGCAAGATATGGATGGACACAACCCGCGACGGTACCTTTGGCCTGACCAACACCAACCGGCTGATCCGCTTTTACAAGGGGGCGACCGGACTTAAAACCGGCTCGACCTCAAAGGCAAAATTCTGTATCAGCGCCACCGCAAAGCGCGACGGAATGCATTTGATTTGCGTTATTATGGCGGCAGAGACGCGCGATATCAGAAACGCGGCGGCCACCACGCTGCTCGACTGGGGGTTTGCAAACTTTGCACTTTTTGTGTCCGAGGAAAGTGAGATGGGTGAGATCCGGGTTACCGGAGGCGTCGATGATTCGGTAGGCACCAAATCCGGGAGGTTTTGCTGCGTTGTGCCCAAGGGCGACGAAACCAAAATCGAGCGGGTGGTCGATATGAAAGAGAGCATTGCGGCGCCGGTCAGGGAAGGCGAGGTGGTCGGAACCGTGAAATTCGTCAACGGCAACGAGACAATAGGGACAGCCGACATCGTAGTCACCCGGAATATCGAAAAGATCGGATTCTGGCAGGTTTTAACAAGGATTTTAAGATGTTTTTTGATAGCATAAATTCTGAAAAACAGTTGAAATAAAAGCCGGGATGTAGTAAAATAGAAACAGAGTCAAATGCAAAACAAGGAAATCCAAAATGGTCAGACTGTGCAAAGACTATATCCGTCCTTTTGTCGGGGAGGACGAACTCAACAACATAGCCCCGATGGTGTCGGCAGCCTTCAATCTGCTTCACGAGCGCTCCGGTCCGGGGGCAGACTACCTCGGTTGGATTGACCTTCCTGTTAACTTTGACCGCGACGAGCTTGAGAGAATCAAGTCGACCGCCGGGAAAATTAGGTCGATGTGCGACGTGTTTGTAATCATCGGCATCGGCGGCTCATATCTCGGCTCGCGCGCTGTCATTGAATTTATTAAATCCGAGATGTACAACCGTCTCGGCGACAGCCCCGAGATATATTTTGCCGGCAACAATATAAGCCCTGTGGCGATGGCAAATATACTCAGGCTCTGCCGCGGTCGGAGGGTCTGCATTAACGTTATTTCTAAATCGGGCACGACCACCGAACCTGCTATTGCTTTCAGGGTTTTCAGAGAGCTGCTTGAGGAGACCTGGGGGGAAGAGGGCGCCCGCGAGCGTATATTCGTCACCACCGACCGCAACGAGGGAAATCTTAGGAAATTTGCCGAACAGAAGGGTTATACCACATTTACCATTCCTGCCGATATCGGCGGCAGGTACTCGGTGCTCTCCCCGGTAGGCCTGCTCCCGATTGCCGTCGCGGGGCTTGATATCGACGAACTTATTGCCGGAGCCGCCCAGGCGCGGCTTGCCTTCTCCGACCCCGACCCAGCGAAAAACGACAGCCTCTGCTACGCCGCGCTCCGCAACATACTCTATCGCAAGGGAAGGGTGACCGAAATCCTTGTCGTCTATGAACAGTACATGCAGATGCTCTGCGAGTGGTACAAGCAGCTTTTCGGCGAAAGCGAGGGCAAGGACGGCAAAGGTATTTACCCGTCGTCCGTAATCTACACCACCGACCTGCATTCGCTCGGGCAGTATATACAGGATGGCATGCGAAATCAGTTTGAAACGGTGCTGTGGGTGAAGGAGCCCGACGTCGACCTTGCTATCCCCGATGACCCCGGAAATATAGACGGTCTGGGTTTTTTGTCGGGCAGGTCGCTTGCTTATGTGAACCAGATGGCAATGAAAGGCACGCTGCTTGCCCACGTCGACGGCGGAGTACCTAATCTGGTTATTGAAATAGACAAACGAGACGAGAGAAGCCTCGGAGGGCTGATCTATTTCTTTGAGCTGGCCTGCGGAGTGTCGGGCTATCTTCTGGGAGTGAATCCCTTCGACCAGCCGGGAGTCGAGAAATATAAAAAGAATATGTTCGCGCTCCTCGGCAAACCGGGATTTGAGTCAAGGAAAAAAGAGCTGGAAGGCAGAATCAGATAAATATAATTTTTGGAGGAGAGAAATGATTAAGCTGATTACCGGAATCCCGGGCACGGGCAAAACCAAAACCCTTATCAAAATGGTCAACGAGGCCGTCAAAAACACCAAGGGGAATGTCGTCTGCGTGGAAAAAGGTATCAAGCTCCGTTTTGACATCGACTATAAAGTGAGGCTCATCAATATCGACGATTATCTGGTAAACAACGCGCAGGCTTGGTACGGCTTTGTCGCCGGCCTGATTGCAAGCAACCACGACATTACCGATATTTTCATTGACTCGGCTCTCAAAATCTGCGGCAACAACATGGAAGGGTTTGAGGCGGCCGTTCTTGAACTTGATAAGCTTTCCGAGAAAACCGGCGTCAACATAATTATGACTTCCTCCATTCCGAAAGGGCAGGAACCCGCATCTCTATCAAAGTTCGTGCATAACAACTGAAATCAGACACAGGTCTCACATCACAAATCAATAAATAAACAAAAATATTGGGAGGAACTTCTTGAAAGAAGTTGCTCCCAAACCCTCTTCAAGAACTTTTAATACAAACAAAGCGGCGCAGGCATAAATCCTGCGCTGCTTTGTTGCTCATACCGGCGACGTTAAAACCTTCGCCGCCGCCTCAAGCACTATGTCCCTTTCGCTGAAAGGCCACTTAATACCTTTAATAAGCTGATAATTCTCATGTCCCTTGCCGGCAAGCAGAAGTATATCGCCCTCACGCAGCATCTCAACGGCAAACATGATAGCCTCCCGCCTGTCGGGAATCGAAACATAGTCGCAGCCGCCCGGCACAAAGGCTGACGCAATGTCTCGATTGACCAGCGCGGGGTCCTCGCAGTCGGGGTTGTCTGCGGTCAGGATGCAGAAGTCGCAGAGCGAGGAAGCTATGGCGCCGAGTTCGCGGCGGCGCATTTGCGTACGTCCCCCCACAGAGCCGAACAGGCAGATAAGGCGCTTCGGGTTGTATGCCCTGAGCGTTCTTAAAGCCGACAAGAGACTGACGCCGTTGTGGGCATAATCTATGATAATCGTGGCATACGGCAGGGCGTCAATGCACTCAAACCTGCCCTCGATCTTAATGTCTTCAAGCGCCGAGAGTATCTTGTCGGTGTCGGGAATGATGTTCCGGCACACGGTCACTGCAGCCAGCACATTCTGGATATTGAAGTTACCCGGCAGATTCAGGGTGGTTCTTTTCCGGTACCCGCCGGATACAAAATCAAATACGGTCCCCAGCAGGTTCCCCGATCGCAGCAGTGTTATGTTTTCTGCAGTGACATCCGCATTTCCGCCGAGGCCGAAGGTGGAAATCTTCCCCCTGTAGTCCCCGATTATATCCGGGGTATGCGGGTCATCGGCGTTTACCACCACCCGGGCGGGATTGTATTCCGAAAAAAGCCTTGCCTTGCAGGACTTGTAATGGTTGAAATCTGGGTGCTCCGCGCCCCCTATGTGGTCGGGGGAGAGGTTGGTAAAGATGCAGGTATCAAAATCAACATAGCGTATGCGCTCAAGGTAGACCGCCTGAGAGGAAACTTCAAGTGCAAGATACTTGATGCCGTTCTCGGCCATTTCAAACATGTAACGCTGCAAATCGCAGCTCTCGGGAGTTGTGTTTGTGGTGCTGTGCTTAAAGGAGCCGTAGGCCAGGCCGTTTGAGCCGATGTATCCGGCCGGAACACCGCAGCGGTTGAGTATGCCGGCTATCATGAGTGCGGTCGTGGTCTTGCCCTTTGTGCCGGTGATTCCGATAACCTTAAGTCTTCGGGAGGGATAACCGAACAGGACAGCCGACAGTTTTGCCAGGGCACGGCGGGTATTGTCGCTGATTACAACCGCGGCGTCGCCTGGCAGGTCAAGTTTGTTTTCGGCGACAAAGGCGCGGCAGCCGAGATTATATGCCGACCGGGCGTAAAGGTGCCCGTCGGTAACCGCACCCCTGATGCAGACAAAAACCGAATCCGATCTCGCCAGTCTTGAGTCACAGCAGACATGGCCGATCTCTATTCCGGCATATTTTTTGTTGGCACAGGACAATCCCGCCAGCTCGAGAAGGTTGCAAAGTTCCATTTGCAGCTCCTCAAACCCTGTATAGTTTTGCAAATTCCTCAAGAGGCCGAGGAAACCCGACAGCACGCCCGCCGCAGGCAAAGATGGCGCAGGCGGCAAGCACTTCAAGAGAGTCTATATAAAAGTCAGGCAGAGTGATTTCCTTTTTTATCAGCGACAGTTCGGTGCAGCCGAGGATAATGCGGTCGGCACCAAGCCGATGAAGCCGCTCCGCCACACGTTCGAATGAGTCAAGGTCGGCCGGCTGCCCGCGTTTTATCGAGTTGTATATAATATCCGTGAGTGTTGCCCGGTCGTCGGGCGGGCAGTCAATGCAGCCGATGCCCGCCTGCCTGCAGGCGGCTTGATAGACCCCGGACCTGTAGGTCCCCTCGGTGGACATGACGCCCACCCGCCGGGCTCCGGTGAATTTTGCATATTCGACGGTCAGCTCTATGATGTTCATGACCGGCACCGGCGAGGCGCCCGAGAGGGCATCATAAATAAAGTGTGCGGTATTGCAGGGCAGGGCGATGATGTCGGCACCGGCTCCGGCCAGCCGGCAGACCTCCTCGGTCATGGCCGGCAACGGGTTTTCTTGGGAAGTTCCGGTGATATAGGCTGTCCGGTCGGGGGTAGAAGCCCGGCTGACAAGGATTATATCCAAATGGTCCTGGTCACACATGGCCCGGGTATGCGCGGTTATCAGTTCATAGAAATATACGCTCGACATCGGGCCGAGTCCGCCGAGTATTCCGAGTGTTTTTTTAGCGCTCAGCACGTTTTTACCTTCTTCTTTGCTTTCCGGGTAAGCGTGGGAAGGGCCTCAATGAGCTCCTCGGCCGATTTTATGATGAAATACGGCTCAAGCAGGCCGGTATGCCTCTTTATCATTTCCTCGTAATAGGGGGTGCAGGGAACAAGCAGGACGGTCTGCCGCGACTCGGAATCGCTGTTGAAATCAAGTAAGGTGCGGATAATATAATACTCGTTGTCGGGGTGCTTGATACGTCTGAAACAATAGCGCAGAAGTCCGGGTACAAAACCGGGCCGCGACTCGGAATAAACCAGAGGCTCGATGCCATAATCTTTATTCAGGGCATGGATAATAGCCATATGTCCGGTTTCGGGCCCGAGCAGCAGCACCGCCGGTTTTTGTGCGAGGAGGCAGGCAAGACGCTCCACGGGGCTATGCTTGTCCTTTCGATGTAAATATGCGGGCGGAATTTTACGCCAATGAAGTTACAAAAATTATACCACAAAGCCGGCCGAAAATAAAGAAAAAATTGCCCGCCGGCGCTTTTTTGTAAAAACCAACTTGAAATACGGGGGGAAAATATATATAATTAACCAATACAATATATCCGGCTTTTGCATAAAATATACCATGACGGGGCGGGATGCAATGAAAAGAGAGACGATATACAGAGTTTTTTCAAACATACCCGAACTTGTGACCGAGCGCCTGGTTTTGCGGAAGATGCTGGTCAGGGACACCGACGACATGTATGAATACGCCCGGCGTGCCGATGTTACAAGGTACCTTACATGGAGCCCCCACCCCGACCGCACATATACCCGTGATTATCTTGAATACATTTCAACAAGATACGCGGCGGGGGAGTTTTATGATTGGGCGGTGACAGACGCTAAAACAGGTAAAATGATAGGTACCTGCGGTTTTACGAGGTTTGACTATGCCTCAAATTGCGGGGAGGTCGGCTATGTGCTCAACCCGCGCTATTGGGGGCAGGAATATGCCCTTGAGGCTCTAATGGCGGTGCTTGAGTTCGGATTTGAGATACTGAAGCTCAACCGCATTGAGGCCCGGCATATGGAGGGGAATGAGGCTTCAAGGCGGGTGATGGAAAAAGCGGGCATGACCTATGAGGGAACACTGAGAGGCTTGCTGTATTTACGCGGAGAATACCGGAATGTTAGTGTTTACTCAATACTCCGGAGCGAATTTTACGCCCTGCCCGAGATAAAGAGAACCCTGAGGGGGATGCGGATGTAAAATAAGCCGGCGCCGGAAAATCCGGCGCCGGAGATTTTTATTATCAAGAATTATTCTTCGTCTTTTGCCCGGCTGACTAAAAGATTTGTGAGAATACCGAGAATCAGCGCGGTCGCGATTGCGGTCAGCGTGACCTTGCCGAAGGTAAGGACAAGCCCGCCGACGCCCGCGATAAGTATGACCGAGACCACAAAGAGGTTCCGGTTTTTATTGAGGTCAACAGGCTGCAGCATCTTAAGCCCCGACACGGCGATGAACCCGTAGAGCGCCATGCAGACGCCGCCCATGACGCAGGTTGGAATGGTATTGACGAAGGCGACAAAGGGGGCAAAGAACGACAGGATGATCGCGCTGACTGCCGCATAAATGATGCTGTAGATCGAGGCGTTCCTGGTGATAGCGACACAGCCTATAGACTCGCCGTATGTGGTATTGGGGCAACCCCCGAAGAAGGCACCGGCAATCGAGCCGATACCATCACCAAGCAGCGTGCGGGGGAGTCCGGGATCTTCAATCAGGTCTTTCTCAATTATCGAGGAGAGATTCTTGTGGTCGGCAAGATGCTCGGCAAAGACCACAAAGGCGACCGGCACATATGCCACTGCAACCGTGCCGAGATATGCGGCGGAAATCTCAGAGAAGCCGCCCAGCGCTCTCATGAATACAAAATGATCAATGCCCAGCGTGATAAAGCTGTCGAGGGTGATTGTGGCAAAGTTATCGGTCAGGGCGCTGAAGTCGGTGATCATCAGCGCGTCAACTCCCGCGGCCTTCCCTATAAGTGTGAGCACCGCCGCAAAAATATAGCCGGCCAGAATGCCGAATATAAAGGGGATGAGCTTGCCTATTCTCTTGCCGTATGTGGCGCAGGATATGGTGACTGTGAGTGTCACAAGCCCGCAGAGCACCGCGACAAGCGTATGTCCGCCGGCATTGGCGGTCTTAAGGCTGGACACCGCATTGCCCGACAGCGAAAGCCCGATTAAAGCGACCGTGGGGCCGATGACAGCAGCCGGCATGAGCCTTGAAATCCAGTTAACTCCTACAAGCTTGACTACTATTGCTATCACGACATACACCAAACCCGCAAAAGTCGCACCTATGATGAGTCCGAGATAGCCGAGGGCAATTGACACGCCGCCCGAGAAGGCCGCGACCATCGAGCCGATGAAGGCGAAAGACGAGCCGAGGAACACCGGGCTTTTTGCCTTTGTAAAGAGCACATAAATAAGAGTGCCGACACCCGCGCCAAACAGTGCGGCTGCCGGACTCATGTTGGTGGTGCCGGTTGTCTGGTTGATAATGACCGGAACGACGAGGGTTGCCGTGATGATCGCAAGCAGCTGCTGGAGCGCGAACACGATCAGCCGGCCGGTTTTGGGTCTGTCGCTGACATTGTAGTAGAGCTTCATCTTCTCTCTCCTCTTCTTTCTTATTGAAATGTGGTCCTGTTGGCCCGGGGCATAATAAAACCGCCGCAGCGAAGATTCTCTCGCACGGCGGCGTATCAGCATATAAAATTCGTGAAACACGACATTTCACGCCTATTTAATTTGCCGAAACCGTTATACGCATCTGCCGTTTAAGCGGAATCCGGGCCATGCAATTATTTTAACATAAAGATGGCTATATGTAAACCACATTTTTTATTTTTCACGACAAAATAATCAATAATATTTTGGGTCAGAATTTGTATAAAACTTACTATTTGACGGCTTCGTTCAAGACAAAAAATAATGTTGACATCGGCTGGTAAAAAGATTATAATCAAGTTGCAAAAGAAATAAAGCCCGCGCGGCTTTGGCGGAGGGCAGGATTGTGCAAAAGCTTCTCCAGACAATAGAAGAAAATATGGCCGGCTTCTCGAAGGGGCAGCGGGCTATTGCAAAATATATCATTGAAAATTATGAAAAGGCGGCGTATATGACCGCCGCCAGCCTCGGAAGCCAGACCGGCGTGTCTGAATCCACCGTAGTCCGCTTTGCGCTGAAACTCGGATTTGAGGGCTATCCCGAAATGCAGCGCGCGCTGCAGGAGCTGACCCGTACAAAGCTCACCTCTGTCCAACGCATGGAGGTGACAAACACCCTTATCGGCAACGCCGACATCTTGGCGAAGGTGCTGCTCTCGGATATCGACAAAATCCGGCGCACGCTCGACGAGATTGACAGGGAAGTCTTCTACAGAGCGGTCGATAAAATCGCTACGGCAAGGAACATTTATATAATCGGGGTCAGGACATCGGCCTCGCTTGCCGGATTTCTCAACTTCAGCCTCAAGATGATATTCGACAACGTCAGGCTGATACAGACCACTTCGGGCAGCGAAATCTTCGAGCAGCTTTTAAGCATGGAAAAAGAGGACGTGATGATTGCCATCAGCTTTCCGCGCTACTCAAAGCGGATTATAAACGCGGTGGCCTTCGCACGCTCCCGCGGGGCTGTTGTCATCGCGCTGACCGACAGTGCAAAGTCCCCGATTGCCGGGTATGCCGACCAGCTTCTTACCGCCTGCTCCGACATGGCCTCTTTTGTCGACTCACTGGTTGCCCCGCTGAGCATTATAAATGCAATGATAGTAGCGCTCACAAGGAAAAAGAGCGACGAGCTCAAGGAGCGGCTGCGCGAGCTTGAAAAAATCTGGGACGAATACGATGTCTATGACAAAAACAGTTGACCTTGACGCCGATGACGCCGGCGGAGGGACTGCACTTTCCTCAAGGAGTGTTAAGGTAGCAGTCATCGGCGGAGGTGCCGCCGGGATGAGAGCGGCGGCGGCAGCGGCAGGGCTCGGGGCGCGGGTTTTTTTGTTTGAAAAGAATACTGTACTCGGGAAGAAGCTGCGCATCACAGGCAAGGGGAGATGCAATGTGACGAATGACTGCCGGCCCGACGAGTTTCTGGCAGGCATTCCGGCTAATTCCCGATTTTTGTGGTCTGCAATCAGCCGTTTTTTACCCAAGGATACTGTAAACCTCTTTGAGCGGCTCGGCGTGCCGCTCAAGACCGAGCGCGGCAGAAGGGTTTTTCCGGTCTCCGACCGCGCCACCGATATTGCAGAGGCGCTGATAATAGACTGCCGGCAGTCCGGAGTCGTGATTGTCCATGAGAAGGTGCTCTCGCTTGATATAGGAGACCGTCGCATCAAAGGACTTGTGACAGAACGTGCCAAATACGACTTTGACGCGGTAATTGTCTGCACCGGCGGGATGTCCTATCCCAAAACCGGCTCCGACGGCGACGGCTACAGATTCGCTCGTGCGGCCGGGCATCATGTCACCGACATTTCGCCGTCACTTGTCCCAATAGTCTGCGAAGGCGAGATTTGTGCCGCGATGCAGGGGCTGACACTGAAAAACGTAGCGCTGACAATCGAGCGCATGAGCGACGGCAAAGCCATATACCGCGACTTCGGCGAGCTGCTCTTTACCCATTACGGCATGTCGGGACCGATAATTCTCAGCGCCTCGGCGCATATCCCCGACATTTCCCATGGGAAATACGAGGCTTCAATCGACCTAAAGCCAGCACTTGACGAAGCCACGCTCGACGCCCGCCTGCTCTCGGATTTTTTGAAATACTCAAACAAAAATTATGAAAATGCGCTCGACGACCTTTTGCCCCGGAAGATGATACCGGTAATCGTCGCCCTCTCGGGTATCGAACCGGCAAAAAAGGTGCACTCGATAACCAAAGAAGAGCGGCGGAGGCTGCTCCGCCTTTTGAAAGACTTCAGAATCAAGCTCTGTGGCTTCAGACCGCTGGCCGAGGCCATAATAACGCGCGGCGGGGTAGACACCCGCGAGATAAACCCTTCAACGATGGAGTCGAAGCTGGTTGGTGGCCTTTACTTTGCCGGCGAGATCATAGACGTTGACGGGTACACCGGCGGGTATAATCTTCAAATCGCCTTTTCAACCGGCACGCTGGCGGGCGAGAGCGCGGCAAGACAAACGATAACAGGTCGATACTAATATCGCAATTCAATAAAAAGGAGATGAAATATGATCAGAATTGCCATTGACGGTCCCAGCGGGGCCGGGAAAAGCACGCTTGCAAAGTCGCTTGCCGCGCGGCTCGGGATAATATATGTCGACACCGGGGCGCTCTACCGCACGGTCGGATATTATGTAAAGACCAAGGGGGTTGACCCGAAAGACTCCGGGGCGGTGGAGGCGCTTTTGCCCGAAATAAAAATCGAGCTCAAATACGAGGCCGGAATGCAGTACGTGTATCTCAACGGCGAGAACCTCGGGGAAAAAATCCGCCAGCCCGACATTTCAATGTACGCCTCGGCGGTCTCGGCAATACCCGCGGTGCGCAGATTTCTCCTTGAGACGCAAAAATCCGTGGCACGCGAGAACAGCGTGGTCATGGACGGGCGGGATATCGGGACCGTGATAATACCCGATGCCGACATAAAAATTTTTCTGACAGCCTCGGATGAGGTCAGGGCGCGTAGGAGATACAACGAGCTGCTCGCCAAGGGAATGGACGTAAAATACGAGGACGTGCTGGCCGACATGAAAGAGCGCGACGCCCGGGACCGTGGCCGGGATATCGCACCGGCAACTCCCGCGCCGGATGCTATAATTCTCGACAATTCGGACTGCACCAACGAGGAGTCGGTCGAGGATGTCATCAGTATAATAAAGGAAAAGCTGGGTGACATCATAATATAGAAAATAGGGAATGGTATTCGTTATAAATGGATAGGTTCTACCGCATCTGCCACCGGCTTTTGGCCGCGCCCATCAGGTTGATATTCAGAATCAAGGTCACCGGCCGCGAAAACGAGCCCGACCCCGGAGCCGGGGGTTACCTTGTCTGCGCGAACCATATGTCGGCATGGGACCCGGTCTGGCTGGGAGCAGCCTTCCGCAAACGTCAGCTTCACTACATGGCGAAGGAAGAGCTTTTTAAGATTCCGCTGCTCAGGGGGCTTATCAGGGCGCTCGGCGCATATCCGGTACAGCGGGGAGCGGCCGATACGGCAAGCATAAAAAACACCATCTCAATACTCACGTCCGGCAAGTGCGTAGGCATTTTCCCGCAGGGAACGAGGCACAGGGGGGTAAATCCGCTTGACACCGAGGTTAGAAGCGGGGTCGGCATGATCGCCCATCGTGCCGGTGCAGACGTGCTCCCGGTGTTTATTAAGGCGAAGGATAACATATCCTCGCCCTTTGCCCGCAAGGAAATCATCATCGGCAAGCCGATACCCCACTCGGAAATTGAAAAAATGAGGGAGGCACATACCGGCTACAGGGAAATTGCCGAATTCATATTCAGCCGGATATGTATACTCGGCGGGCTTGAAAGAAAGGAAGGCAATGACAGCAAGCAGTAGTATAATAGTCGCCAAAAACTCGGGCTTCTGCTTCGGTGTCAAACGGGCGGCCGACAGCATTGAGGCAAAGCTCGATTGTGCAGTTCTGGGAGAGCGGATATACACCCTCGGCAAGCTGATTCACAACGACACCTACAACTCCTACCTTGCCTCGCGCGGGGTCGGGGTGCTCGACGAGTCGGAAATTGAGGCGGTGGCAGGCTCAGCAAACGCGGAGTCGCCGGTGACGCTTTTCATCCGGGCTCACGGGGTAACCCTTGGGACCGAGGAGCTGCTCGGCCGGCTTTCAGCCGAAAACCGGCACTTTAAGTTTATTGACTGCACCTGCCCGTATGTCAGAAAGGTCCGGGCTGTCGCCGCCGGGCATTCGGGAGAGGGGAAATGTTTTATTTTGATGGGAAACCCGGAACACCCCGAGGTGGTCGGCATCATGAGCTGCGTCGAAGGCGAAAAGCATGTTTTCCGCTCGTCGGACGAACTCGAGGAAGCATTAAAAACAGGTATGCTCGGCGATATGCACAAAAAAACTGTGGTAATTGCCGCCCAAACCACTTTTGATTTGTCGGAGTGGAGAAAAAGCCTTGAAAAATTAAAAAAACTATGTACAAACCCGATTATTTTTGATACAATATGTGGTGTTACCGAAAGGCGGCAGGCAGAAGCAAAAAGCCTTTCGGAACAATGCGATATCATGATAGTGATAGGCGGACGTGACAGCGCGAACACCGCCGGGCTGTATGATATCTGTAAAAAAAACTGCCATAGGACCTTTCTTGTGGCCGACGGCAGGGAACTCCGGAGTCTTCTTCCGGAAATAAAATCTGTTATTCCGGGTGCAAAAACCGTGATTGTCGCGGGTGCCTCAACGCCTGCCGGCATAATTCAGGAGGTATTTAAAATAATGAGCGAAACCAAGCAGACCATGGTACAGACTTTTGAGGAAATGCTCGAATCATCACTGACAACTTTAAATATAGGGGAAACAGTCACCGGAATCATCACTTCGGTCTCGGATGCCGAAATCCAGCTTGACATCGGCGCCAAGGTTACCGGGGTGATTACCGCCGACCAGGCGACCGACAACCCCTCGGCAAAGCTGACGGAACTCTTTCACGTCGGCGACAGGATTGATGCCTATGTCCTGAAGGTCAACGATACCGACGGGGTTGCCACCCTCTCCAAAAGGCGGGCAGACGCCGAAAAAGGCTGGCAGGCAATCAAAAAGGCATATGAGAATAACGAGGTGCTCGAAGGAAAGGTAACCGGCGTAAACAAGGGCGGTGTTGAAGTGAGCGTCAACTCCACCCGGGTGTTCGTTCCCGCTTCCCAGACCGGGCTGCCAAAGGACAAGGAAATGTCGGCACTGCTCGGGGAGACCGTGCGCCTGAAGATTATCGAGATAAAGCAGCAGAGAAGGCGTGCGATCGGCTCGATACGCATTGTCCTGCGCGACGAAAGAAAGGCGCGCGAGGCCGCTTTCTGGGATTCTCTTGAGATCGGCATGAAATTTACCGGCAAGGTCAAGAGCCTGACAAGCTACGGCGCATTTGTCGATCTCGGTGTGGTGGACGGCATGGTACATAACACCGAGCTGTCATGGAAGCACATCAAGTCGCCTGCTGAGGTTGTCTCTGTCGGTGATGAAATCGAGGTCTATGTAAAGAGCTTTGACCGCGAGCGGGGCAGGATTTCGCTCGGCTATAAAACAGAGGAGACCGAGCCGTGGCGGGTGTTCAAATCGAAATATGCGGTCGGCGACGTGACGCGAGTCAAGGTCGTGAGTGTTTTGCCCTTCGGCGCGTTTGCCGAGATAGTCGACGGGGTTGACGGGCTGATTCACATTTTCCAGCTCGCGCTCACCCGCGTATCAAAACCGCAGGATGTGGTAAATGTCGGCGATGTGGTCGAAGTAAAGATTATCGGCATTGACGATGAAAAGCGGAACGTGAGCCTGTCAATCCGCGCGCTGCTTGAGGAAGCGGCAAAGAAAGAACCTGAAGCGCAAGAGGAAGGTGGACAGGTCGCGGCACCTGAAGAAACGACGGACAAGGAGGCTGCCGAAGCTCCGGCAGAAGCACCGGCATCCGACGATTCTTCGGCTGAAACCCCGGTTGAGCCGACCGAGGGCAATTGAACCGATAACTGGATAACATAAAACTGAACAGAGGCTGACGCAAATCAACTTGGTTTGCGGCAGCCTTTTTATTTGAGTTTATCTTACTGACTGCGGCGCCTCCGAATGCATGATGTCGTGCCCGTGCTAAGGGATTGGCAATTCTGTTACAATAGTTTTTGGGAATTCTTAAGACCATTTTTTCAAGGAGGGTCTTAAGCGGGGGTTAGTGGGCAGGGCCTTTTAGGTTCTATGCGTAAATATAGTTAAAAAATTCTTTACAAACACCAGATATTGTGGTAACATATAAGTACAATAGGCATTTTTTATGAAAGGGAAGCCGAAAATACGGCTGTGATTGTTTATGAAATGCCCGTCCTGCGGATATGCTGACAGCAGAGTGGTGGATTCCCGCCCGGTCGCCGACGGCACAAGCATACGCCGCCGCCGCGAGTGTCTTGCCTGCCAGAAGCGATTTACTACATTTGAGGTCATCGAGGCGGTACAGATAGTAGTAATCAAAAAAGACGGCTCAAAGGAACTTTTCGACAGGAACAAGCTGCTTGCCGGCCTGCTCAAGGCCTGCCAGAAACGCCCGGTTAACGCCGAGGAGATTGTCTCGGAAATCGAAACCGAGCTTCAGAACTCACTTAAGATTGAGGTCACCTCGCGCGAGATCGGCGAAATGGTCATGTCAAAGCTCAAGGAGCGTGACGAGGTCGCGTATGTGCGCTTTGCCTCGGTATACCGCGAGTTCCGCGACGTTGATACATTTTTACGTGAGCTCAACGAGCTGAAGAAAAAGGCCGAATCCGAGAGCAACGCTTCAAGGAAGCAAAAGAAGTGAATATCACCTGGAATCCCTGGCACGGCTGCCGGAAGTACAGCGAGGGCTGCCTGCACTGCTATGTCTTCCGTATTGACGGCGAGCACGATATTGACAGCCGGGTTGTAAGGCTCAACGCCGACTTCGATCTCCCGGTGAAAATGACCAAAAAGGGATATAAAGTCAAACCGGGCGACGTCGTTTACACTTGTCTGTCGTCCGATTTTTTTCTTGAGGAGGCCGATGACTGGCGGGAGCGCGCATGGGAAATCATCGCTGCCCGGCGAGACTTGAAGTTTATAATCATCACAAAGCGCATCCTCCGCGCCTCCGGGTGCCTTCCCGCCGACTGGGGGGAAGGGTACGAACATGTTCACATCGGGGTTACCTGCGAGAACCAGCGCCGTGCAGACGAGCGGCTCCCGGTATTTTTGAATCTGCCGATAAGGCACAGATTTATCGTCTGCGAGCCTCTGCTCGAGAAAATTGACCTTTTGCCTTATCTTAGCGGCGGCGGGATTGAGCAGGTTATCGCCGGCGGCGAGTCGGGGCCGGGAGCGCGGCTCTGCGACTGGGAGTGGGTTTTGGCGATCCGCAACGCCTGCGCCGATGCCGGGGTGGCCTTTCATTTCAAGCAGACCGGAGCGCTGTTCAGGAAGGATGGCAGGATTTACAGAATTCCCCGAAGGCTGCAGGCGGCGCAGGCCGTGCGCGCCGGAATTGATATTGTTGGCAGGGAATAGTCGGGTTACTCAAGGTATTTTATTGTCTGGTAGAGAGAACTGAGCACAAGATACAGCGGGGGATTGTAGTCCATGATCTGCCAGATTCCGGCCCCGCCGAGATTGAATTCGTCTATCAGGCGGAAGGATGCGTCATAGCTCCGGGCGTCCTGGAACCAGACCTCGTGCTCTACCGGGCCGGACGGGGTGGGGTCGTAATAATTGAAAAACGGGGTCTGTGAATATCCGTCAAATTGTATGGCCGCTTTTTTCGCAGCCGCGAGTTCAATAGCCTCGATGTTGCTCAGCGGCACGGCCTGCGACTGGCCGCGGACAAAGGGCAGCGTCCAGTTGTAAGCGTAATTCGGCACTCCGAGCAGCAGCTTTGCCGACGGGATTGCGGATACCGCGTATTCGAGCACCGCTCTTATCGGCTGTATGGGCGAGACGGCCATCGGCGGTCCGAAGGTAAAGCCGTATTCGTAGGTCATGAGCAGCATCCTGTCGGCAGCGGCGCCTATCGCCGGGTAGTCGTGGCCTTCGTAGAGCAGGCCGCGCTTGTCGGCGGTCTCCTTGGGAGCGAGGTCGGCGAATATAATATACCCCCGGGGCGAGAGGCGTTCGTGAGCACGGGCAATCAGTGCGGCGTATTCGTCGGCATACGCGGCGTCGATGTACTCAAAATCAAATTCAATCCCCGAATAGCGTTTCTCGGAGAGCACCCGGTCGATGTCGTCGAGCATACGGTTCTGGGCCTCGGGGTTTGAGAGAACATTGATTACCAACTCGGCTGAGAATAATCCGTCCTCGCCGAGCGAGGTCAGCATCAAAATCGGCGCGGCGCCATATTGCCGGGCAAGGGCTATAAGCTCGTTATCATCAGGCTCGATAAGCGTGCCGTCGGGGCGCAGGCCGTATGCGAAAATCGAGAGATATGTAAGGTAGGGAAGCGCACTGCGCAGCACATCGCGGTTGATAAAGGGGTATGCGTAACCTGTCACCTCGGCGCCCCTTCCGAGTTCTGGAGTCGGCAGGGTGATAAATAGCACCTGACCCGGACGGATGTCTATTCCTCCGCGAAGAAAGGGGTTGTTGCGCCATAACTGACTGATACTAACACCAAATCGCTGGGCAATCGTGAACAGCGAGTCCCCCGGCATCACCGTGTAGGTCTGGGTGGGCTGAAGTATCACCAGAGCCTGCCCGACAGACAGGACATTGGGCGAGGCGAGCGCGTTATCCGAGGCTATGCGTTCGGGGGTGGTCCCGAAGTGCCGGGCTATACTCCAGAGCGAATCCCCGGGCTGAACCGTATATATTTCCATCAGAACTCTCCTTGTCTTGAGAATATCACTGTCAGTATATGCCATTGGGTGTTGGCGATGTCAAATGCAGGAAGAATATTTGCCGGTTTTATGACGTATAATAAGCGAATGCAGGTATGGACAAATACAGAATAGAAGGGAGAATCAGCTATGAATAAACCGCGGATACAAAAATGCAGCGCGCGCGAGATACTTGACTCGCGCGGGAACCCGACGGTTGAGGCAACCGTCTTTCTGACCGACGGAACCGTAGGGGTCGCGTCGGTGCCCTCTGGGGCGTCGACCGGGATTTATGAAGCCCACGAAAAGCGCGATAGGGACGCCGCCCGGTACGGGGGGAAAGGCGTGCTTGAGGCGGTATCTGCTGTTGCCGAAATCATTTCCCCGGCGCTCGCGGGGATTTATGCCACCGAACAGGCAGAAATTGACCAGATAATGATCGAGCTTGACGGGAGCGGCAACAAAAGCCGGCTGGGAGCCAACGCAATTCTGGCCGTTTCGCTTGCCGTCGCGCGGGCGGCGGCCAACTGGTACGACATGCCGGTCTATCGTTATCTCGGAGGGCTGAACGCCCGGCGGCTGTCTGTGCCTATGATGAACATCCTCAACGGCGGGGCGCACGCCTCAAACAACGTCGAGATTCAGGAGTTCATGATAGTGCCGGCAGGTATGCCTTCGTTTGCCGAAGCGCTCCGGGCGGGCAGCGAAATCATGCACACGCTTGCAAAAATCCTCAAGTCATATAATATGATGACGGCAGTGGGGGACGAAGGGGGATTCGCGCCGAATCTGGCGAGCGATGAAGAGGCTATTGACCTGATTGTCCGGGCTGTTGGCGAGGCCGGGTATGACACCGGCCGGGTGAAAATCGCGCTCGACGCCGCCGCGAGCGAATGGTTTGACGAGGGTACGGGGGAATATGTCCTCAAAAAGAGGAACGAACGCAAAACCCGCGCCGAACTGATAGACTACTGGGAATACCTCATCGGCAAGTACCCGATTACGTCAATCGAGGACGGGCTCGACCAGCGCGATTTTGAAGGCTGGGCGGAGCTCACCCGGCGGATCGGCGGGCGGGTCATGCTTGTCGGCGACGACCTTTTTGTGACCAACGAGGGGCGGCTTGCCGAGGGAATAGAGAAGGGAGCGGCAAACGCGATCCTCGTCAAGCCCAACCAGATAGGCTCGCTGACCGAGACGCTGCGGGTCGTCCGGCTGGCACAGGACTCTGGTTACAACTTTATAATGTCCCACCGTTCGGGTGAGACAGAGGACACAACGCTTGCCGACATCGCGGTTGCGGTAAATGCGCCGTTTATCAAGACCGGCGCACCCTGCCGCGGGGAGCGGGTGGCAAAATACAACCGCCTGCTTCGCATTGAATCGGCACTCGGCGCCGGGGCGCTTTACGGTAAGCGCACGATACCCGGCGCATAACTCAAGGCAGAGTGTGTAACCGACTGATTATTACGGAAATATATGAAGGGCTGCCCGCCGGCAGCCCTTCAGTCTGTTTTAATGTTCATTTCTTATTGCGGAAGTTTTTGGGGATTCTTAAGACCCTTTTCTCAAAAAGGGTCTTAAGCGGGGGTGTGGGGGCAGTGTCCCAAATCAGTCTATATACCCCTTCCGTTCAAGCAAAGCTTCGGCTCTTGCCCGGGGCAGGCTGAAGGTAAGGATATTATCCTTTCTGTCACTGTTCAGTTCAAGATACTCATTTATGCTCCTGACGGCCTCATCTGCCACCTTGCTGTCCTCCGCTTCGCCGGCAAGCCGCACCAATGCAGGAATACCCGAGTCGCCCATCCGGGAAATTTCGTATATATCCACACTCCCGAGCCGCCCGTCAAGGTAGGCGTCGGCGTTATAATCGGCGATAAGGCCGCTTACATTGGCATAGGCTATCGCCCCGAACATCAACGCCCCTGTAAGGAGCAGGGCGAAATTGAACCTAAAGCGCTTTACAAGATTTGCGATTATCGCATATATAAACCCGGCAGCCATGAAAATAATAAACCAGCTTGCGTACACACGTTTGAGGGTCAGCCCGTAGGCGCTTATATAGAGCGCCATTTTCGAGAGTGCCGTCGCAATCAGCACCAGCGTAAAGAGCGAGGTTATCACCGAATAAACCTTAAGCAGAACCCGCTCGGCACGGCTTTCGCGCCGCACGAATATGCTCACGAAAATCAGCGCCAGCGCGTTGAGAGAAGCCACCGAGCAGAGCTGGAAAAAGCCTTGCCGCGCGTATGACGAATACACAAAACCCTCGGGCAGAACGCCGTAAAAGGCCGCCGTAAAATAACCCCACTGAGACACGAAAAATATGACGTACAGAATCAGCACCGGAGTCATTGTCGCGTAAATCAGCGGCGCGGGAAAAACTCGCACCGCCTCGGCAGCGCGGCCGCATTGCTCGCCGGTCATTTTGTCCGAGAGCTTTCTCTGGCGCGAGGAGATAAAGGCCGCGAACCCCCAAAATGCCAGCGGCAACCCGAATATCAGCGAGACCAGCCGCTCGGTCAGCCATTCTATGTCAAGCCCGCAAATTTTGTCTATTATTTCCCTGAAGTTTGCGTCAAATGAAAGCAGCTCGATGACAATCAGCGCAGGGATAATCGCCATGACCAGCCCGAGCAGAATCCAGAGCAGCGTGACGATTATCTTCTTTCCCATACCCCGCGTATTGCCGACCGCGGCGCACGGCAATGCAAACAATGAGGATAACGGCATGGCAATAACAGCCTTCACTGCATCAAGCCAGAAGAACCTGCCGATATCCGCCTCGACTGCATTTCCCGGCGCGGTGTAAACGAAGTATAGCCAGACCAATAGCTCGGCAAAAAAGAGCAGGAAAGCCAGCCCGTCGTCGCTGCTGATGACAAATGCCGGCAGCACCGCAATCCCCGCAGACGCAAAAACAAGCGACCGTACCGTCGGCTTCACGCCGCTCTTGCGGAACCAAATGAAAGCGACGACATAAAGCGCAAGCAGCAAGAGTGCCTCGCCTGAGGGCTTGCTGTGCAGCGGCAGAAGGCGGATCATCAGGTAGCCGAACAGGACGGCGAACCACGCCATGAGCGTGTCAAACCAATTGTAGCCGGAATTAGTTCTCAATCCGGCGGGCCGGGCGGTGTCATTATTCTCACCGTTCATCTTTCTTCTCCTCGTTTTCTGTATCCGGAATGTATTCGAGTATGTCGGAGGGCTGGCAGTCGAGCGCCCGGCAGATGGCATCAAGCGTCGAGAAGCGGATTGCCTTGGCGCGGTTATTCTTCAGAATCGACAGATTGGCAAGCGTTATCCCGACCCGCTCGGAAAGTTCATTAAGTGACATTTTCCGCTTTGCCATCATCACATCAAGGTTAACTATAATCATTTCCCCACCTCAAATCGTGTAGTCGTTCTCGGTTTTGATGGCGGTCGCTTCCTCAATCACATTCTTGACAACCCGAAGCACGATCCCGAGAAAGACGGCGGCAAAGGCCAGCATGCAAAAGCTGACAGCCACAGGGTCAAACACAAAGATGCCGACGCAAATCAGGTATACCCCCTCGACAAGGCAGCACCATGAT
This sequence comes from Clostridiales bacterium, assembly GCA_012727435.1. GTDB lineage: Bacteria > Bacillota > Clostridia > Oscillospirales > CAG-272 > UMGS1002. Next base: position 81,552 of record JAAYHB010000006.1, read on the forward strand.
ATCCCGCGAAGGCTGCCCACCGCCTCGGGCGAGAAAATGCGGCCGCCCCTGACAAGCAGCAGCAGGCGGATGAGGAGAATGTCGGCCACCGCCACCGGCAGCGACGCGGCATACAGTACCGCAAGCAGTTGAGTTTTACCATCAATGCGCTCTTTGAATAAACCGAAAAAACAATCCACAACAAAAGGCAAAGTCGCCCAAACCGCAACCAGCGCCAAAAGCGCAAGAAAAGCAAGCACAAGCGAAATAAGCGTAGAGGTGTCCTTCTTTATCTTCAGCATATCTTCCTCCGCTGTGTTTTGTTTGCGTCTATTTTAGCAGCATATTTATTGTTTGTCAACACTAAATTATCGAAATACGATAAATTTTTTTTATGCCGCATGTATGTGGGGCTCCGCTTTTTTTATTGGGGGCGCTCCCCCCACGCCCCCGCTTAAGACCTTTTTTGAAATAAGGGTCTTAAGAATCCCAAAAACTTCCATAATAAAATCCCTTATTAAGCAATCCGGGCTCAGGATACCCGTTTGGAACCGCTCGGCTTGGTTAACCGTGACTATATTGAGAGCGTTTGTTTAATTCAAAACCCGCCGCGATATTCGCTGAACTCCGACAACTGCTTTCTAAAAATCCCCGCTGTACTGTATCATTACAAGCCGCTTCGTTCGCGGCAAGAGGTGTGGGGTTCTCGGGGCGGTAACTATAGATTTCCGCCTCTACGTGTTTCTTTGGTTCGTTTCTTTGCACGGGCAAAGAAATGAACAAGAATTATTATTTCAAAAGCTAAAATGCAGCAAACGAAAAACAAACCGGACGTTGGCAAACGTCCGGTTTGTTGTACCTACTCTTATCAGAATTACTTAATCTCAACCGTCGCGCCGGCTTCGGTGAGCTGAGCCTTGATTTTCTCGGCCTCTTCTTTGGAGACGCCTTCCTTAATGGGCTTCGGCACTGACTCGACAAGGTCCTTCGCGTCCTTAAGCCCGAGACCGGTAATCTCGCGGACAACCTTGATAACGCCGAGTTTGCTGGCGCCAAAGCTGGTTAAGATAACGTCAAATTCGGTTTTCTCCTCAACCTCGGGAGCAGCAGGGCCGGCAGCCGCGACTGCAACGCCGACGGGAGCGGCCGCCGAGACGCCGAATTCTTCCTCAACAGCCTTTACAAGTTCTGCAAGCTCAAGAATGGTAAGGCCTTTTACCGCCTCAACTATAGCTGCGATTTTTTCTGATGCCATTTTTTAATCCTCCGATTAATAGTTTGATTTGCGTGGTTTGGTTTGTGATATGAGTTGATCATGCGTTCGAGGCTGCCGCCTCTGTGTCGCCATTTTTGTCGACGATGGCCTGAAGCACATAAGCAAGCGAGTAGAGCGGGGACTGGATGCTGCCGAGGAATTTCGCGATAAGCACCTCGCGCGACGGTGTGTTGGCGAGTGATATAACCGTGTCGGCGTCGATGGTTTTGCCTTCAAGGTAGCCGGCAAGTATGCGGAAGGACTTGATTTTGTCGGCGTATTCCTTGATGATCTTTGCCGGGGCGACGGGGTCGTTCCCTGCAATGGCGATAGCGGTCATGCCGACAAGATGCTCCTTCAGGTCGCCGTAGCCGACCTGCTCAAGGGCTCTGCCGGTCAGTGAATTCTTCATGACCGTGTACCGTACGCCCGCCTCGCGCAGCGCGCGGCGCATTTTTGTGTCGTCCGTGACCGTGATGCCCTGATAATTTACCAGCACACCCGCAGGGGAGTTCTTTATCTGCTCCGCAAGCTCTGCGACGATTTGCTTTTTTTGCTCAAGTATTTTGCTGCTTGGCACTTGTGTTTCACCTCCCGATGGTATATTCCGAAGGGTACATACTTTAGTGTGGTTTTGTGCCTGTGCCGGCGCGGCAGCATGCGGCGGCAGGGCACAATCCCCACATTGGCATTGAATTGCAGACAAAAAAATACCCTTCATCCGAAAGACAGGGTGCTCTCGAAGAAGGATAACGGCGCGCGAAAAAAAGCGCTTATTCCATTACTCATCCTCGGCAGGGAGGCCTTGCGGCCTTTACTGGAACCTGCTGTCTTTGGATATCGGGGGTATGATACCACAGTATCGGGGAGTTGTCAAGTAATTTTAAAAAAAATTACTCTTTATTATTTCTGATTATCCTCTCTGCCGAATGTATCAGCCTTCGCCTGAGCCAGTCGGGCTTGATAATTCTTATATCTGCGTCGAGTGCGAGGATTGCGCTCATGAATTTTTCAATGCTGTGAAACTCGCAGAGGTATGTTCCGTCTTTGTTCCTTTCCTTAATGTATGGCTGCAATTCGAGCACGGCGAGCTTGTCCTCCACCCGGACCACCGACGTGTAGGGAAGCTGAGTCTGGATGACCGTGCGGTCGGCGACCTCGGGCGCTTCTGTTGCCTCTGCCGAGGCGGCGGCCAGCACGTCCGAGAAATTCTCGTCGTTGTCGGCGATGTGAGCCACCGGCAGGGCAAATGGCGAGGCATAGTAAAACCCCCGGCGCCGATAATCATATTCGAGCGGAGCGCCGAGCTTGTTCTTCAGAAAAAATATATCGCGCTGGGCCTGCCTGTGGGATATGCCGAATCGCTCGGAGAGCCGCTTGGCGTTAGGGTAACTGTTATCGGCAATTTTCCTGTGAAGCCACTGGATTCTCAGATTTGCAGACGACATATCGGCCTCCCTGCCGGCATGCGCGGCTGATTTTTCATCGTTTTGCATCAATCTACCTGTTTAATTTACCTATTTTAATATCAGACGTCTTCAGACAGGGATTCCGCCGGATTTTCTGCCCCTGACGGCTCCGGCACCTCTTGCGTGTGCCCCATGAGAAAAATATAAAACTCACGGAGCCTGGCGGCTATATACAGCCCGAGCAGAAGGCAGACCACTGCACCGGCCGAGATATCGGTCAGCTTGTAAATCTGAGCTATTGCAAGGAGCAGGGTCGGCACCGCAAAGACAGCCAGAACATGGATTCCGGCCAGCGTGAACACTAAAAAGGCACGCGGCATCCCCCGACCGAGCAGATAGCGGAGTTCGTAGAGCATAAAGAGCATTACCGCCAGCGCCGCCATCAGGAAGGATACCTTTACCGGGTTGTTCATCGCTACCAACTTATTGGTATACGACTCGGACATGGCTACGGCCACCCAAAAAATCGGGAAAAATCCGGCAAAGACTCTGCCGCCCCCGGCATTATTTGACCTGAAAGCGATTATCAGAAAAAAGGGTGCCGAGAGTGCGCTGAGTATAATACACGAAAGGGTCAGCGGCGGCGAGGCTGTCGGTTCATTTTGAAGGGAAAGCAGCCTGAAGGCGGCGTATCCCAGAAACCCGGCCGCGCAGACCGACGCCGCAAGTTTTGAGGGCCGGCCATATGTCACTGCGGCCGCGGGGAGAGTACCTTTTGGTATGGTGATAAAGGCCGTGAGCATAAAGACGACCGAGGTCACGGTCAGGGCGCCTGATATGACCGGAAGCAGGGCGGAGCTTTTAAAATATCCGATATCGGCCTCATAAAAGAAGAGATATGACGTGCAATACAGCAGAGTGCATATCAGCGAGAGAATAAGCGACGAATAGACATAAATTTTGATTTTGCCTGTGTAATCTGTCATAAATACTCCAAGCTATCCCGGCCGAAAAGATTTGGTTGTTGCCACTGTCGGCAGCAGTCCGCGGGGAAGATGACAGTGTGTTCCGGTCGGAGAAATTTTAATTATTATACCGCATATTTGTTAACATTTTGTAAACACTGCGGACAAAGCACAAAGAATTCGGGAATTTGCAAATTTTCGCGGTATAAATTGTACAAGATATACAAATATTATATCAGAAATTGACGTAAATTTCTACGTATGTTTTTAAACTCGCTATTGATTTATAAAAATCGATGTGATAAAATTATATGGCTTGAAAAGCAAAATGCTGTGAAGCGGAAGGTTGCTGCCGGTGGCAGGGAATTTCCGTGGAGCATGTCCGTCAATCGGGCGGCAATAATTCCGAAGCACTGCTGAATGTGCGTCATTCCCCGGAATTTGTTGCGCGAGAGTGCGTCGACAAATTTCGTTTTTTATAGGGATGCAAAAGAAACGCACGGCAGCGTGTGCAAGTGGATATGCCCCCCCTTTCAAACCCGGCGCCGGGCTCTGACAGATGCCGGCGCGGCGCCAAATCAGAAGGAGGCAGAAAAATGGCAGTCAATGAGAAAATCAGAATCCGTCTCAAGAGCTACGACCACACGATAATCGACGCGGCTGCGCAGAAGATTGTCGAGGTCGCAAAGAGGCAGGGTGCGACGGTATCGGGGCCGGTCCCGCTTCCGACCGAGAAGGAGATTATCACAATTCTCCGCGCGGTCCACAAGTACAAGGATAGCCGCGAGCAGTTCGAGTACCGCACCCATAAAAGGCTGATTGACATAATCAGGCCGACCAAAAAGCTTGTTGAAGACCTGATGAACATTGAACTGCCCGCCGGAGTTGAAATCGAAATCAAACTCTGAGTGGGGGCAAAATATTCCGGGTCGGAAGACCGCAGCCCGGAAGTGTTACGTGATGTCGGTCAAGTTGGCGAACCCGTGTGGGGAATCCAAGCGTCAACCAATAACCGAAAGGAGTTAAAATGAAGAAGGCAATCATCGGAAAAAAGCTCGGGATGACACAGATTTTTGACGAGCGTGGAAACGTCATCCCGGTAACGGTTATCGAAGCCGGTCCCTGCGTGGTCGTGCAGAAGAAGACCGTCGCAAAGGAAGGCTACGATGCGCTTCAGATCGGCTTTGCCGACGCAAAGGAAAGGCAGCTCAACAAACCCGAAGCCGGCCACTTCAAGGCGGCGGGCGTCGAGCTGAAAAAATATTTAAAGGAATTCCGCCTCGACGACGTATCGGGCTACAATGTCGGAGACGTGATTACCGTCGATACATTCAACCCGGGCGACAAAGTCGATGTTACCGGAATTACAAAAGGCCGCGGATTTTCGGGTGTCATCAAGCGCTGGAACCAGCATAAGCTCAGAACCTCCCACGGCGCAGGACCGGTACACCGGCAGATCGGTTCACTCGGAGCCAACTCAAACCCGTCAAGGATTTTCAAGAACAAGAAAATGCCGGGCCAGTACGGTAACGAGCGGGTGACTATTCTCAATCTCACGGTTGTCAAAGTGGATAAGGAAAAGAATCTTATCGCCGTCAAGGGCGCCGTACCCGGCGCGAGGAACGGCATAGTCTTCATCCGCGATTCGGTCAAAGCATAAGGCGGTAAGGAGGAAGAACGATGCCAACAGTTAAAGTATTGAATATGGCCGGCGCCCAGGTCGGTGAAATTGAATTGTCAGATGCCGTATTCGGCAGAGAAGTAAATCCGGCGGTTCTCCATGCCGCAGTAAGGGCACATCTGCTCAATCAGAGACAGGGGACCCAGTCGACCCTCACCCGCGCAGAGGTCTCGGGCGGCGGGAAGAAGCCCTGGAGACAAAAGGGTACCGGCAGAGCCCGTCACGGCTCAATCCGCGCGCCTCAGTGGACGCACGGCGGCGTGGCGCTTGGCCCAAAACCGAGAAGCTATCGTGTAGTGCTGAACAAAAAAGTAAGACGTGCAGCCCTTTTGGGGGCGCTCTCGTCCAAGGTCGCCTCGGGTGATCTGATCGTAGTCGACGAGATTAAGTGTGAAGACTACAGCACCAAGACAATGGTCGGAATGCTGAAAGCACTCGGGTCCGAGAAAAAAGCCCTTATCGTGCTCCCGGAGGTTGACCGGGTTGCAATCAAGAGTTGCGACAATATTCCGGGCGTCAAGACCACCCTCTACAACACACTCAATGTGTACGATGTTTTGAACGCCGACAAGTTTATTGTGTCGAGGGCGGCCGTCGAGAAGATCGAGGAGGTTTACGCATAATGAAAAAAATGGCACAGGACATAATTCTTGCCCCGGTCATTACCGAAAAGAGCTTTGCTCTGATGTCGGGCGAGAAGAACAAGGTGCGCCGCGACCCCAAGGAAGTTATGAAATCCGAAAGGTACAAGCGCAGGGCGGCCAAAGCAGAAGCAAAAGGCGAGAAGATACGCGAGCCTCTCCCCCCCGCCCCTGTGCTTAAGAAATATGTATTCAAGGTGCACCCGAAGGCCACAAAGCCTGAAATCGCCTCGGCGGTCGAAGAGCTTTTCGGAGTCGAGGTCAAGGATGTGAATACAATTAGCATCAAGAGAAAGCCCAAGAGGCTGGGTTATCGTCCCGCAGGCTATACCGCCGCGTGGAAGAAAGCAATTGTCACGCTAAAGCCCGGATCCAAGACCATTGAGTTCTTCGAAGGCATGAACTGATAGCGGGAGGAGGAAGCAAGATGCCAACAAAAAAATATAAGCCGACTACCCCGGCAAGAAGAAACATGACGGTTCCGACCTTCGAGGAGATAACCAAGCACACCCCGGAGAAGTCTCTTACCGTTATAAAGAAAAAGCATGCCGGACGCAATTCCTACGGCAGAATTACGGTTCGCCACAGGGGCGGCGGCAACAAGAAGAAGTACAGAATCATTGATTTCAAACGCAAGGACACCTCGCCCGCAACGGTTATCGGTATTGAATATGACCCCAACAGGTCTGCATATATCGCACTTTTGCAGAACGAAGCTGGCGAAAAGAGCTACATTATCGCTCCTGTGGGGCTCAGACCCGGCGATACCGTCCATACCGGTCCTGATGCCGATATCAAACCCGGCAACACGCTGCCTATCGCAAACATCCCGGTCGGCACCATGATACACAACATCGAGCTCTATCCGGGCAAGGGCGCGCAGCTGGCAAGAGCGGCTGGTGTCTTCGCACAGCTTATCGCCAAGGAAAACAACGAGGCTCAAATCAGGCTGCCTTCCGGCGAGGTGCGGATTGTACAGCTTGACTGCAAGGCCACTATCGGCCAGGTGGGGAATATCGAGCACGATACCGTCAAAATCGGCAAGGCCGGCAAGTCACGCCACAGGGGAATCAGGCCGACCGTGCGCGGCTCGGCCATGAACCCCGTCGACCACCCCCACGGCGGCGGCGAAGGAAAGGCACCTATCGGGCATCCCGGCCCGCTGACCCCCTGGGGCAAGCCCACTCTCGGATATAAGACCAGAAAGAAAAAGGCAAGAACCGACAAGTTCATTGTCAAACGCAGAAATGCTTAATGAAGGAGGGAATATAGAATGAGCAGAAGTCTGAAAAAGGCACCGTTCGTGGATGAGAAGCTCTACAAGCGTATTCTCGCCATGAATGCAAAAAACGAAAAAAAGGTGCTCAAGACCTGGTCGCGCGCATCCACCATATTCCCGGAATTCGTCGGCCATACGATTGCGGTTCATGACGGCAGAAAGCATGTGCCGGTATATATTACTGAGGACATGGTAGGCCATAAGCTTGGCGAGTTTGCACCCACACGGACTTTCAGAGGCCACTCGGGTTCAAAGACTACCAACACCACCAAGTAAGCGGGAGAAAATAAATGGAAGCAAAAGCATATCTAAAATACGCAAGAATATCCCCGCGCAAGGTTAAGTTTCTTCTCGACCTGATAAGGGGCAAGGACGCGGACGTGGCTATGGCTATTCTGAAGAACACCCCGAAAGGGGCCTCGCCCTATCTTGTCAAGTTGCTGGGGAGCGCCATAGCCAATGCCGAAAACAACCATCAGATGGACAGGTCAAAGCTTTATGTCTCCGAATGTTTTGTCACTCCCGGTCCGACCCTAAAGCGGATAAGGCCCAGAGCTAAGGGAAGTGCAGACAGGATTCTCAAAAGAACAAGCCATGTGACTATCGCGGTCGCTGAGAGAAAATAGGGAGGACAACTGAATGGGACAGAAAGTTAATCCCCACGGTCTTCGGGTGGGTCTGATCAATGACTGGAATTCCAGATGGTATGTAAAAGACGAGGAATTCGCCGATACCCTCATTTCCGATTACAATATCAGAAAATACCTCAAGGAAGAGCTTAAAAACGCGGGGATCCCGAAAATCGAGATAGAGCGCACCGGTCGTGTCGTAAGGATCACCATTCACTGCGCAAAGCCCGGAATGGTTATAGGACGCGGCGGTTCCGAGAAGGAGAAGTACAGGGAAATACTTGAGAAAAAGCTGGGCAAGCCTGTCAGAATCGACATTGTCGAAGTAAGGCAGCCCGACCTTTCGGCACAGCTTGTCGCCGAAAACGTGGCATCTCAGCTTGAGCGGCGTATTTCCTTCCGCCGCGCGATGAAAATGGCTATCCGGAACACCATGAGAATGGGCGCCAAGGGTATCAAGATTAAGTGCAGCGGACGGCTCGGCGGCGCTGAAATTGCAAGGTCCGAGCATTATCATGAGGGTACGATACCGCTCCAGACCCTCCGTGCCGACATCGACTACGGATTTGCCGAGGCCAACACGACCTACGGGAAAATCGGCATTAAGGTATGGATTTACCGCGGTGAAGTCATCTCCGATGTAAACAGGCAGGTCTCAACCCCGCGCGAGCGCCGCGAGAGCCGCGGGCGCCGGGGCCGCCAGAATGCCGGCCGTGCCGATAAAGCCTCTAAAGAAGGAGACAGGAAGCAGGCTTGAGGTCGGCACCTCGGGCAGTGAGTTTGATGCTTTGTCCAACGCGGCGGGCGCAGGCAAACCGGTCTTGCCCGACCGGCACAAACCTCACATCTTGCGGAAAGGAATGATCTAAAATGTTAATGCCAAAAAGAGTAAAATACCGCCGTGTGCAACGCGGCCGTATGAAAGGAAAAGCAACGCGTGGCAATACTGTGAGTTACGGTCAGTACGGACTTATGGCTCTTGAGCCGGCGTGGATCACCAGCAATCAGATAGAGGCGGCGCGTATCGCCATGACGCGCTATATCAGGCGCGGCGGTCATGTGTGGGTTAAAATCTTTCCCGACAAGCCGGTTACCGAAAAGCCCGCTGAAACCCGTATGGGATCGGGCAAAGGTTCGCCGGAGTACTGGGTAGCGGTTGTCAAGCCCGGCCGGGTGATGTTTGAAATGGATGGCGTCGACCTCGAGACCGCCAAGGAAGCGATGCGTCTTGCCAGCCATAAGCTGCCTATCAAGTGCAAGTTCGTCGTAAAAGACGGGCAACAGGAGGTGTAAGGCTGTGAAGGCTAAGGAAATCAGAGAGCTGTCGGTTGAGGAGCTCAACAACAAGCTCAAGGAACTCAAGACAGAGCTATTTAACCTCCGCTTCCAGCTTGCGATAAACAAGCTTGAGAACACCAACCGTATAACCGAGGTCAAGCGCGATATCGCAAGAGTATTGACGGTTCTTCAGGAAAAGAAGAACGCGTAAAGGAGTATGGCAATGGCGAATGAAAGAAATCTCAGAAAAACCAGAGTAGGCACGGTTGTCAGCGACAAGATGAACAAAACCGTAACTGTCGCCATAGTTGACAACGTAAGGCACCCGATTTACGGAAAAATCATAAAGCGTACCCTGAAAGTCCATGCGCACGACGAAAACAACGAATGCAGCGTCGGGGACAAAGTGGAGATCATGGAAACCAGACCCCTCTCCAAGACCAAAAGATGGCGTGTCGTCGAAATCATCGAGAAGGCAAAATAACCTGCATTCGGCTGAAAGTACGTCAGAGTCGTATTGAACAGGAGGAAACACAAATTGATACAACAGCAATCATTACTGAAGGTTGCCGACAATACCGGCGCTAAAGTGCTGATGTGCATCCGCGTCCTCGGCGGAACAGACCGCAGATACGCGAACATCGGCGATGTTATAGTCGCCACCGTCAAAAAGGCAACCCCGGGCGGCGTCGTGAAGAAGAGCGAAGTCGTCAAGGCCGTGATTGTCAGAACCAAGCACGGGGTAAAGCGCCCCGACGGTTCTTACATCAAGTTTGACGAGAACTCGGCAGTCATAATAAAAGAAGATAAAAACCCCAGAGGAACCCGTATATTCGGGCCTGTGGCAAGGGAGCTGCGTGAGAAAGAATATTTAAAGATTCTCTCTCTGGCCCCCGAAGTACTGTAAGGAGGACGGCATCATGTCACTCAGAATTAAAGAAGGCGATACCGTAGTCGTTCTTGCAGGCAGATATGAAGACAGAAAGGACAGTTCCGGCAGGCCGATTCCCCACAAGGTGATAGCCGTCTCCCCTAAGGAAGGGAAGGTCATTGTCGAGAACGTCAACAAGGTTTACAAGCACGTCAAACCCCGCCGGCAGGGCGAGGAGGGCGGAATAATTTCGGCAGACGGCGCTATCTATCTTTCAAAGGTTGCGCTCTATTGCCCCGACTGCAAAAAGGGTGTGCGTTTTCATGTCGAGATGGTAGACGGCAAGAAAGTGCGTGTCTGTTCGGGCAAGCGCGACGGCAAGCCCTGCGGGCATAAATTTGACTGAGGAGGCGGAGTGAAATGCCAAGACTTAAGGATTTATATCGGGCAGAGGTCGCTCCCGCCCTTATGAAAAAATTTGAGTATAAGAGCCCGATGCAGATACCGAGGCTTGAAAAGGTCGTCATCAACGTCGGAGCCGGGGATGCGAAGGACAATCCCAAGGCAATTGAGAGCATAATGAAGGACCTGGCCGCCATTACCGGTCAGAAGCCGGTACCCACCTACGCCAAGAAGTCGGTTGCAAACTTCAAGGTGCGCACCGGTATGAAAATCGGCGTCAAAGTAACCCTGCGCGGCGACCGGATGTATGAGTTTCTTGACAGGTTCTTAAACTTCGCGCTGCCGAAGGTCCGAGACTTCAAGGGAATCAACCCCAACGCCTTTGACGGCAGGGGCAATTACGCAATCGGCCTGCGCGAACAGCTCATATTTCCCGAAATTGATTATGACAAGATTGACAAGATACGCGGTATGGATGTCTGCATCGTGACCACCGCCAAAACCGACGAAGAAGCGAAAGAGCTGCTGACACTGCTCGGCGCTCCCTTCGCAGTCTGAGAGGAGACAGGAACCATGGCAAAGAAATCTTTGATTTTAAAGCAGCAAAGAGAGCCTAAATACTCCACCCGCAGGTATAACAGGTGCAAAATTTGCGGGCGTCCTCACGGTTATCTTCGCAAGTTCGGCGTCTGCCGCATATGCTTCCGCAATCTTGCTTATCGCGGCGAAATTCCCGGTGTGAGAAAGGCCAGCTGGTAAGCCGGTTTTGTCACACGATTGCAACAAACCCCTTAGTTATCGGCAGGAAACCTTCGGGTTTAACCGCCGATAAGCCGCCGGATATGTCCGGCAGCAAGATACAACTTGCACGAAGGAGAATTATAATATGCAAATGTCAGATGTAATTGCCGACATGCTCACCAGAATAAGGAACGCCAATGATGCGAAGCATCCGACCGTTGACATACCGGCATCCAAAATGAAAGAAGCCATTGTCAAGATTCTTGTCGACGAAGGCTATGTGAAGGGATATCAGATTATTGACGACGGTAAACAGGGCGCTATCCGCGTTACTTTAAAATACATCGACGGCAAACAGAAGGTAATACGCGGCATCCGCAGGGTTTCCAAGCCCGGACTCCGTGTATACGCGGGCTACGAAGACATGCCGAAGGTGATGAACGGCCTCGGAATTGCCATTGTTTCCACCTCAAAAGGCATTATGACAGACAAGCAGGCCCGGGCGCTCCGGGTCGGCGGCGAAGTGCTCGCGTTTGTCTGGTAAAAGGAGTCGGAGGTACAAAGATGTCAAGAATTGGTAGAATACCGGTCACAATTCCCGCCGGTGTGACAGTGACGATTGACGACAAGAAAAACACGATAACAGTAAAAGGTCCCCTCGGAACTCTCACCGAGCAGATACACCCTAGAATAAGAGCCAGAGTGGAAGGCGACAAGATTCATGTCGAGCGCTCGAGCGACGAGAAAGAGGAGCGTGGCCTGCACGGGCTTACCCGTGCGCTGATTAACAACATGGTAATCGGCGTGTCAAAGGGATTTGAAAAAACGCTCGAGATAATCGGCGTCGGCTATAAGGCAGTGCTTCAGGGGCAGACATTGATGCTTTATGTGGGTTACTCGCTTGACGAAAACGGCCGCCCGCAGGAAAAATACTGCATAAAGGCGCCCGAAGGGATAAAGTTTGAGGTGCCCGAAAAAATGCAGGTGCCGACAATAATAGTAAAAGGCTGCGACAAGCATCTCGTTGGGCAGGTTGCTGCGAACATCCGCAGCATGAGGCCGCCGGAACCCTACCACGGCAAAGGTATCAGGTACAAGGACGAGGTCGTCCGTCTTAAGGTCGCCAAAACCGGCAAGTAAAGGAGTGGAAGTGGCATGGTAACAAGAAAAGATACAAACAAGGCACGTCAGAGAAGACACAGGCGGATAAGAGCAAAAATATCGGGAACCGCAGAACGTCCCCGCCTGTCTGTCTACCGCTCCTTGAAGCATATATCGGCGCAGATAATCGACGACGAGCGCGGAGTGACGCTTGTCAGCGCATCCACATACGAAAAAGACTTCAAAGGCATGACCACCGGCAACAAGGCGGTTGCCAGGCTCGTAGGCAAGAAGCTTGCCGAGCGGGCAATAGAGAAGGGTATCACCACTGTCGTCTTCGACCGCGGCGGATATCTCTATCACGGACGTGTATCGGAACTGGCTGAAGGAGCCCGCGAGGGCGGCCTGAAGTTTTAAGGCCAAATGGCTGTTTCCGGTTTGTACACTGTTCAAACCAAGTATTTGAACAAACTCAGGAGGAAAAAATGGCTAACAAGAATATAAGCCGCCGTGAACCCCGCGAGAAGGAAAGTGAATTTAAAGAACAGATGATTTCGCTCAACCGGGTTTCCAAGACAGTCAAAGGCGGGCGCATTGCGCGCTTTGCAGCACTCATGGTTGTGGGTGACGGTAACGGACGTGTCGGCGTGGGTCTCGGCAAGGCCGCCGAGGTTCCCGAGGCTATCCGCAAGGGAATCGAGGACGCGAAGAAAAACATGATCGAGGTAGCGCTCAAAGGCTCGACGATACCCCACGAGGTAATCGGCGTCTACGGAGCCGGCAAGGTACTGCTCAAGCCTGCCGCCCCGGGTACCGGTATTATCGCGGGCATGAAAATCAGGCCGGTGCTCGAGCTTGCAGGTATCAAGAACATCCGGGCAAAATCCTTAAGGTCAAACAACCCGGTTAATGTTGTCAAGGCAACCATGGAGGGACTTAAGGCTCTTCGCACTGCGGAGATGGTCGCCAAAACAAGAGAAATCGATGTCGAAGTGCTCAAGGGTTGAAGGAGGCTGCAAAATGGTAAAGATTACACTTGTCAGGAGTCTGATAGGCAGCAAGCCCGCCCATAAAGCTACTGCGGCTTCGCTCGGCTTGCACAAGATCGGCGACTTCATTGTCCTTGAGGACAACGATGCCACCCGAGGCAAGATAAAGGCGATAGAGCACCTTGTCAGGGTTGAAAACGTGTAAAGGAGGCAGAGGATGAAACTCCACGAATTATCACCCGCCCCCGGCTCCAACAAAGAGAGAAAACGCAAGGGCAGGGGTATAGGTTCGGGCCACGGCAAAACTGCCGGCAGAGGCCATAAAGGCCAGTGGGCCCGCTCGGGCGGCGGCGTCCGACCCGGATTTGAAGGCGGCCAGCTCCCGCTTTACAGAAAGCTACCCAAAAGAGGCTTTGACAACAGCAAATTCGCCAAAAAGTACGCAATAGTAAACCTTTCCGACCTCAACGAATTTGAGGACGGAGATGTTGTTGATATCAATGTCTTACTCGAAAAGAGAATAATTCGCAAACCATATGAC
>JAAYHB010000007.1 GCA_012727435.1 Clostridiales bacterium
CGATAATGGCAAACCTGCCGAAAGGCAGCGACGCAAAGCTAAAGGGCCTTCGTCAACGACTATTGCGTTGCACATGGCAGCCTGGCCGCCGAAAGAGGTACGGAAAACCAATAGGACAAGTGTATGCCCTGCATGGCGGGGCGGTGTACCTGTCTTTGTGCGAGCCGTATTCCATTATCGAGTGGGATGCGGTTATTCTTATTTGGAGACAAAGTAAAGGAGGTGAACGCAAAAGGTGGTCGCACTTATGATTGCCGCGGGCGCTGTTGCCGGGCTACTCTCGTTGATGCTCACCAAAATTCTTGTTCGGGAAAGAAGCGAGACCATGCCCTTGCATGTAGTGCTCTCCCACAGGCTTGCGCCGTATGGCTGGTGCCTCCTTTGTGCCGCCTGGTTTGCCTTTGTTTATTACACCGGCGGTGGGGTGCTTGAGCGGGCCGAGTACATAACGGTGTTTGTCATCTGCCTCATTATCGCGGCGGTGGATTTGGTTGTCAAAAAAATACCGAACTCCATGCTGCTCGCGCTGGTTGCCGCAAGGATTCTTTCCCTTGCCCTGCGCTTTGATATTGAGGCGGTCAAGAGCAGCTTTTTGGGATTTTTTGCGGCGGCAGTCATTTTTGCGATACCGTCATTCTTTGGGGTCAGTGTGGGAGCCGGGGATATGAAACTTGCAGCCGTTGCGGGTTTGTATCTCGGACCCGGCGGATTTCTGCAGGCCATGGTAATCATGGGTGCACTGATGTCGTTTTACGGAATTTGCATTCTGACAAGAAAAACCGGAAACCTGAAAACCCAGGCAGCTATGGGGCCGTATCTGGCTACCGGCCTCATAGTAACATTAGTTTTCCCGCTGATAGGATAAAAAATTGCGGCAAACCGCAGAAAGGACTTTAAAATGAAAAAGCTTATAAGATTCCTCAAAGACGAAAACGGTCAAGGCATGGTTGAGTACGGCCTGATTATCGGGCTTATCGCCCTTGTGGTAATCGGAGCTCTTGTGCTCCTCGGGCCGAAGATTAGAGATTTGTTCGAGGGCATTAATGATAAAATCGACTAAGCTACAAGTTTAGAGTGATCTAATAAGCAACTTTAGCTTCAAAATTTAAACAGCATTCCCAAAGGGGGAGCACTCCCGACGCTCCCCCTTGAAAAAATGGAGGTATCGATTATGTGCAGATTTTTAAAAGACGAAAACGGGCAGGCGGTGGTCGAGTTCGCGCTGGTCGCGCCCCTGCTTTTGCTTATTATCTGCGGCACAATTGATTTCGGCTGGATTTTTTCGGCAAAAATCGCCACCGACAGCTGCGCCCGCGAGGGGGCAAGATTTGCGGCCTCGTGGACCAATTACGAAACCGCGCAGACCGAGACCGCAAATAAGGTACGGAGCGTCGCGAACAACATGATAAAGGACAATATAAAAACGGTGGTGTCTTACTCGAACGCCGACAACCCCGCGGCGGGGGATGTCAGCGTCGTTGTGGTGAGCGAGGTCAGGGCGCTGACTATTGTGGCGCATACCATCTTCGGCGGCCCGGTCTTTGAACTGAAATCGGCCGTGACCATGAAGGTGGGATGAGCCGTGAAGCATAAGTTGCAAAAACTCGCCGCCGAGGAGGGCGCCAGCGCTGTGATAACGGCGATAATGCTGAGCTTCCTGCTCGGCATGGCCTCATTGACTATCGATATCGGCATGTCGTACGCCGAGGCGTCGGCAATTCAGAATGTCGCGGATGCCGTTGCCTTATCGCTTGGGCAATGCCTGCCGGTCGAGGATAATGCTGCGGCAATCGCCGGGGTGGTAGCTTTGGCTGACGAGTATGCCGAAAAGAACGGATACACCGGCCTTACAGCCGAGGACATAGTATTCGGCGACCTTGTAGAGGGCAGATACAGGTCGCTGACCATTAACCTCAGCAAAACCACCCCCACATATCTGGCAAAAATTATAGGAGTCGAGGAGATAACCTCAAGGAAGTCGGCAACAGTCTCGGCAGTGCCCGCCGGGTCGCTTGTCGGTTGCGTTCCGGTCGGCATTTCGGCACATGCCTATCAGACCGCAATCGAAACCGGAATAAAGGAGCATGTGGTTTTCAAAGAAGGCGGCGGAGGCGGGGAAAACGGCTTTTTCGGCTATATAGTTATCGACGGCTCGAACGGAAATGCCAGAGCCCTGCTCGACACCTTCAAGTACGGGTATGACGGCGAGGTCTGCGTGGGCGACATCTATCCGGTGGCCAAGGGCAACAAGGCGAGTGTCGCCAAGGAAGGGGTCAATTACAGGATGTCGCTCTGCACCCACTTCCCCGGCGACGGGGGCTGCAACTACCTCCATTACGTGGAGGACTGCCCCCGCGTTATGACCTTTATGATATATGATTTTATGGATTTCAATACGGTCAGGGTGAAGGGGTTTTCGGCATTCGTCCTTGAATACTCCGAGAATGAGGACGAAATTCAGGGCTCGTTTATCGAACTGAATGTCGCCCATACCTCCTACACTTCCGATATCGATGGCGGAATTTATACATACAGGTTGACAGGATAGGTAGCTCAGGTGAAAAAGATTTATCTTCTTGCCACAGTTGCGGCCATTCTAACCGGCTGCGCTGTTTTCCTGTTTATAACACAGCTTCAGAGCAGCGCCGAGCAGGCGGCGGCATATGAGACCGAGCTTGTCGTGGTGGCGGCGATAGACATTCCCGAGAACACAAAGCTGACTCCCGCGATGCTTAGCACGGCAGAGGTCCTGAAGGGTACCGTCCCCAAAAATGCGGTAACCGATATCGACTCTGTGGTGGGAAAGACCACCAAATACCCGATTGTCAAGGGTGAACAGTTATTTCAGAGCAAGGTGGCCGAAATCGGCGACCTTTCAAACGACCGCCTCTCCGACCGGATTAAAGAGGGGTACCGGGCATTTACTATATACGTCAACGAGGTGTCGGGGATTGCCGGGTACCTGAGAATCGGGGATAAGGTGGATATTCTTGTAACCAAAGAAACAGGCGGCGTTCAGACAACATACTACCTTTTCCAGAACATACCGATAATTGCCGTGGGGACCGCGGTGCAGTACGCAAGCGGGGTGAAGGAGATAAACTCGTATTCGAGCATCACGCTTGAGATGCAAGTCGCCGATTGCCCTGTTCTCAATCATAATATATCAAACGGACTTGTCACAATCGTGCTCAGAGGGTACGGCGACGAGGCAATTGTCGAGGTCCCTGCATACAGCGAGGAAACAGTGAAGGAGATAACTGATGGATAAACTGAATGTTGTCGTTATCTCTGACGATATTGACACCAAAATAAGAATCAAAAACCTGATTGACGGGGAGAAATTTGCCGTTTCGGGTTTTTTTGAATATAACGAGCTGACCGTCCTGAAGATTCTCGGCCGCCATCCCGACGTGGTAATCCTCTCATATGAGGGGGACGGCAAGAGCGCTCTGCAGGTCGCCGAGCAGGTATATTCCGAGCTGCGGGGCGCCGCGCTGATAATGCTGGCCGGGTCTGTCGACATGGAGATGCTCTCGAATGCCATGCAGCGGGGTGTAAGGCAGGTGCTTCCGCTGACCGTGACCTCCGAGGAGCTGGGCGAAGCGCTTGTCAAGGCCTGCTCGCTCGAGAAAAAGCGGGGCTTTGAGAACGAGCAGCCGAGAATCAAATCGCGGGTCATCTCCTTTTTCAGCGGAAAGGACGGGACCGGCAAGACCACGCTGGCGGTCAACACCGCGGTGGCGCTTGCCTTACAAGGAAAAAAAACCCTTATAATTGACGCCGACCTGCAGTTCGGGGACGTGGCGGTTCTGCTCGACCTCGACCCGCAGGACACTATATACGAGTTGGCACGCGATGTCGAAGAAATGAATATTGACGTCGTCAAAAGCGTGCTCACCATGCACAAGAGCGGGCTCGAGCTGCTCGCAGCCCCCAAGAGCCCCGAGCTTGCCGAGTACATACACGACAAAACGCTTGAGGTAATTATCAACACCGTGCGGCCTTATTACGAATTTATCGTAATCGACCTTGCCCCGGGCTTCGGCGATATCTCGATTGCCGCGATAGAGAACAGCGATATCGTCAACTTCGTGGCCTCTGTTGACATACTGTCGCTGAAAAATGCCAAGATTTCGCTGGGGATACTCGACGCCCTGCGCCAGAAGGAAAAGGTCGGGCTAATACTAAACCGGGCTGCGCAGGGAATCATATCAAAGGCCGATTTTGAGAAGGTTCTGTCGCTTGCGCCTGTAGTCTGCCTTCCCGAGGACAAGGAGGTATTGTCGAGCATAAACAAAGGGGTTCCGTTTGTGACCGGCGCCCCGCGCTCCGCTGCGGCTAAGGCGATAACGGCATATGTCAATACACTTTGCGAAGTACAATAATTTATGGCCGCTTATGCGCGGCATGAGGACGAGATGGGACTGCTTGAGAGGATGGAACGGGTGAGAGACCCGGGAGGGGAACAGAGCAAAGACGGCGCAGTTGCCGCCGATACCCTCTATGAAACCAAAAATAATATTCAAAATCTTGTAATCGAGGAGATAAACAAGCAGAACCAGAGAGACATCGGAAACGAGCTGATAAAAAAGCTGATAAACGATACGGTCAACGAGCATATCCGAGAGGTCGGCAAATCCGAAAAGCAAAAAATAGTCGAGGAGATTTACAACGACATCACGGGTTACGGCCCGCTTGAAGAGCTGCTCCGCGACCCCGAGGTGACCGAAATAATGGTCAACGGGCCCGAGAAGGTATATATCGAGAAGAAGGGCAAGTTGTTTTTAACCCCCATAAGATTCAGGGACGACGAGCATGTAAAAAACGTCATCGACCGGATAGTCTCGGAGATAGGCCGGCATATAGACGAGGCCAGCCCCATGGTCGACGCACGGCTTAAGGACGGCTCTCGAGTCAACGCCGTTATCCCGCCGATATCGCTTATCGGGCCGGTGCTGACAATCCGCAAGTTTTCAAAGAAGCCGATAACCTACAGTCAGCTTATCGAGTGGGGGTCGGCAAGCCCCAAGATGCTCCTCTTCCTTGAGGCCTGCGTCAAGGGAAAGCTCAACATCATTGTCGCGGGCGGCACCGGAAGCGGCAAGACGACACTGCTCAACGTGCTATCCTCATTTATTCCGAGCGACGAGCGGATAGTGACAATCGAGGACGCCGCCGAACTGCAGCTCAATCAGGAGCACTTGATCAGGCTTGAGAGCCGGCCGCCAAACCTTGAGGGCAGCGGGCAGATAAGCATACGCGACCTTGTGAGAAACGCGCTGCGCATGAGGCCCGACAGGATTATTGTCGGGGAGGTGCGCTCGGGCGAGGCGCTCGACATGCTGCAGGCCATGAACACCGGGCATGACGGGTCGCTCACCACCACACACGCCAACAGCCCCCGCGACACCATAGCAAGGCTTGAAACAATGGTCATGATGGCCGGAATGGAGCTGCCCCAGAAGGCGATAAGGGAGCAGATCTGCTCGGCGGTCAACCTGATAGTGCAGCAGGCAAGGCTCCCCGACGGGTCAAGGAAAATTACGAACATCACCGAAATTGTCGGCCTTGAGGGCGACGTGGTGAACATGTGCGACATATTCAGGTATGAAACCAAGGGCGAGCGCGACAGTTACGGCAGATTCAAGGGAGAATTCAAGGCCACGGGTTACAGGCCGAAGTGCCTTGAAAAAGTTATCGGAAACGGGGTGATGGTCAACAATGACTGGTTCAAATAATACCCTGTGGATTCTGATAATCAGCTTTTTTTCGGCATACCTGGCCTTTATTCTGGCCTTGATGGCCCTGAACATCTTCATGGGAAAGCGGCTTTTGGTCGAGCGGCGACTTGCCCGCATGCAGATTGTAACTAAGGAAAACAACATAGTCAAAAAACCGAGGAAGTCAAAAAGCACGAAAAGGAGCGACCGCCGCTTCGGGCAGGTGCTGGCCGGCGAGCTTCAGTCCGCCGGTATCATGATGAGGGCAGAGGAGTTTGCAACCTTCTGGCTTGTGCTCGGCTTTGTCCCCTCGGGGCTGCTCGCGCTCTTTACTACCAACTACTTTATTGCCGGAGCCGCGGCGCTGCTCGGCATTGCCGGCCCGCCGCTCTATGTCAGAAAACAAAAGAAAAAGCGGGTGATAGCCTTTGAAAACCAGCTCGGAGATGCGCTGGTCACCATGTGCAACTGTCTTAGATCCGGGCTGACGCTGACTCAGGCCTTTGAAAACATTGCCTCCGAGATGGATGAGCCGATTTCAAAGGAGTTTGCCCGGCTCTGCAACGAGGTGAAATACGGGAGCACGCTTGAGAAGGCGCTGGTCTCGATGGCCGAGCGAATCGGCAGCGACGACCTTGAGCTGACGGTAACCGCAATCAACATCCAGCGGCAGGCAGGCGGCAACCTATCGGAGATTCTGTCAAGCATATCCGAGACCATTAAGGCAAGAGTCAAGCTCAAGTCTGACATCAGGGTTGCGACCGCGACCGGGCGGGCCTCGGGAATTGTCATCGGGGTCCTGCCGATAGCGCTGGGACTGCTGATTTTTCTTGTAAATCCCGATTATATCATTTCCTTTGTGGAATCGGACATCGGCAAGGTGCTTCTCGGAATCGGCGCGGTGATGGAAATCCTCGGCTTTATGATGATCAAAAAAATCCTGACTATAAAGTATTGAGGGAGGACTGGAGTGGGATTTCTGGTTATATCCTCGGCGGTTTTTGCCTTTTCGGTGGTCCTTTTGGTATTGTCCCCCGCGGGCAAAAGGGAGGACATAAAAAAGCGGCGGCTTGACAGCGTGGTTGAGAGAAAAAAGGAGGAATTCTCCGAGCTTGACCAGTCGATGTACAAGAGATTTGTCGCACCGCTGGTAAGCAAGTTTTCGGGTATCATAACAAAGCGCCGGAAAACAAAAAACAAAAAGGCAAAGAACCAGCGGCTTGAGGCAAATCTCAGATATGCAGGCCTCAGAATCGGCCCCGACGAGTACTCCTTCATAAAAAACATCGTCACGGCCCCCCTGCTGATCCTTCCTCTGCTTTTTATGCTTGTGAGCAGCATTGACCCTACAATCAGGGTGTTGGTGTTGCTTATCGGGGTGGTGCTCTGGGTCCTTGCGCCGAGGTATTTTTTATCCTCAAGGATAACCTCAAGGCAGAGGCGGATAAAGCAGCAGCTTCCAGAGGTACTTGACCTGATGAGCGTCAGCATTGAGGCGGGGCTGGGCTTTGATGCGGCGCTCTGCAAGATTGCCGAGAAGATGCAGGGACCGCTGATAGACGAGATGTCCTTGCTCTACCGCGAAATACAGCTCGGCAGACCCCGGCGCGACGCGCTGAGGGATTTCGGAGAGTGCAGCCTGGTCCCCGAGCTCAAGACTTTTTCCTCGGCGCTGATTCAGGCCGATAAGCTGGGGATACCGATAAAAAACCTGCTCAAAACCCAGTCCGAACAGATAAGGACCGCAAGGCGGCAGGCAGCGCAGGAGAAGGGAATGAAATCCCCGGTTAAAATGATGCTTCCGATGGTCGCCTTCATTTTTCCGGTGCTTTTTATCATACTGCTCGGCCCGGTGGTCGTGCAGCTTATAACTCAATTCAAGAAATAGCTGATATGAAAAAATACACAAACATAACCAAAGAAGGCAGAATTATTCTTGAGAATGTCCGGGTTGCCGGTTCGTTTTTCAGCCGGCTTTCAGGGCTTATGATGAAAAAAAGCCTCGGCGGCGACGGAGGACTGCTGCTGGTACCCTGCCGGCAGATTCACACCTTTATGATGAGATTTCCGATTGACGCGGTGTTCCTGTCGCGCGAGCAAGAGATAGTTCATATCGAGCGCGGGCTTGTGCCGGGCAGGATGACGCCATACGTCAAAGATGCATGGAGCGTGCTTGAAGCTCCAGCCGGATTTGCAGCGGAGAGCAGGCTCAGTGTCGGAGACAGGCTGCGCTTCGAAGGCCGGGGGAACCCCGATAAGCGGTAATTTTAAAGAGAGGTATTTATGTATGGAAGAGGTGCGCAAAATTGTGACCGGGAAAGAAGCCGCCGAAGGAGAGGGGCCGAATTTCAGCATGGCTCCGCTCGGGTTTAAGAAAAGCGAGGTGCTCGAGTACATAAAAAATATTGAGGCCGGGATGCGCTCTTCTGTCGCCAGCTATGAGAACAAGCTGGCCGAGCAGGCGACCGCGCTGTCAATGGCGCTCCGCGAAAAAGAAAAGCTGACAGCCGAGATTGAAGTGCTTAAGAAGAAGGTCGAGCAGCTCTCGGTCAACGTGGACGAGCAGAAAAGCGAGCTTGCCGCCGAGAACAACGTGCTCAGGCCCCGGATTGCCGGGCTTCTCGAGGTTGAAAAAAGAAACGAGGTGCTCACAGAAAAGCTGAACAACCTCGCCTCAAGGTGCGAGCATATGGAGGCCGAGAAAAAAGCGCTCAAGGATTTAATTGCCGAGAAGGAGGCGACAATTCTTGAGCAGTTGAAGAAATATTCCGAGATTGAGAAGGCGCTCAAGCTCGAAATCGAAAAAATAAAAATCGAGACCGACGGCAGGCTGCAGGCTTATGAGCTCAAGCTTGAGCTGATAAAAGAAAACCTTCAAAAGATACTCAGCCTTATCTGAGTGACGTAATAAAGAGCGGAAAACCACGTGGTTTTCCGCTCTTTTTGTCTGCTTGTTCGGGCGGCTTGTGTTGCATTATGCTGTTTTATGGCAATAAACGTAACTTTTTGAACAACGGGCACATACAATAATTATTGCATGATGAATAATCTGCAGTGAAGTTTTCAGAGAATTATCAAACAACAAGGAGCAATGTCATGCGATACAATTTTTATAACCGATACAGCCAAACCCAAAAGACAGACATAAATCAGCCGATTCCACCCAATATGTACATACCTGCCATGCAAAATGCCCGGGTCAGCAGCCGGTATAACAATAATCCCGACAGGGAAGATCAGAAGCATAATAATGATATGAATATCCGCCCAGCCCAAGGTGACAGAGCCGGCAATCAGCCTCAAGACCACGGGCCCGAGCCGTTCGTCACCGAAATAGAAAGGGAGGCCGAGCAAAACAGCTACTTCAGAGCCGCCCTTTGGACCGGAGAGAAGCTGCAAATCACCCTGATGAGCCTCTTACCCGAGGAGGACATCGGGCTCGAGGTCCATCCCGAAACCGACCAGCTTTTGCAGATTGAGGAGGGCCATGGGCTTGTCCAGATAGGTGACGACAGGGAGCACTTCAGTTTGCAGCGGAGGGTCACAGACGGCGACATAATAGTGATACCCGCCGGGAAATGGCATAACCTGACCAATATCGGCCAGAGCCCGCTCAAGCTTTTTTCGGTTTATGCCCCGCCCGAGCACCCTGCCGGCACGGCATACAGGACCAAAGCCGAGGAGATGCAGGACCGCTTCAGCAACCAGATGCAGCAGCAAAATCAGGCTGGCCAGCCCCGGAACCAGACCCGGCAACCACAGAGTCAGGAACAGCCCCGGATGGAACCCCTGCCACCGCAAATGATGCCCGAGGCGCCAACGACACCGCAGGCGCCTATGACGCAGCAACCCCCGATGGCGCAGCAGACACCCATGACACAGCAGCCTCCGATGGCACAACAGCCTCAAGTCCCGATGATGCCGCAGGAACCCGCGGCTCCGACACCCCAGGTGCCGATGACACCGCTGGAACCCATGCCCCCCGGCGCGCCTGTGCCCCCTCAGGCGCCTATAACTCAGCTGCCGCCAACGCCGCTGCAGGTGCCTTTGATCCCGCAGGCTCCCATGACGCCCCAGACACCGCTGACTCAGCAGGTTCCCATGACACCGCAGACGCCGCAGGAACCGGCCGCACCCCAGCCTCCGCCGGGATTTCAGCAATTACTGCTGCCGAATCAGGTAAGAACCCCGTCACCGATGACCCCGCCCGCTCAGTTCCCGCAAATTACCCCGGAGATTCCCATGACGCCCCGGCCGCCGGTAAGACAAGAGGCTCCGAGGACTCCTCAGCCGCCACAGCCCCAGCCGCAGATAACGCCGCCGCAGTTCAATCAATTCGCGCCGCAGTCACCCTCGTCAAATCAGTTCACCCAGGCTGCCCGGCAGACATTCCAGCCGATGCCCCTGCCGAACCGGTTCCGGCAGCCGCCGCGGAAGTAAAGGTACTCCCCGTACATATACCGGTCTATGATAAAACAGCCATCGGGGCGTTATTTGACGCCCCGATGGCTGTCTTTAATTTAGTACTCGCCGTCGGTGGCAACAAGCGCGCCGAGCCGCGGCTCGCCCTCCGGCAGTCCGACGGCATAGACAGAGTAGACCACACCCGGGGAAAACCGCACGTTCGGGATTGTGAGCAGCGGCATGCCGTTGCCGTTGGCTACCCTGACAACCAGCGTGTAGCTGCCGGGGTTTAGAGGTATGTAGTTTGAGTGCTGACGGTAGCCGACCCCTCTGAAAACTCTTGTCCCGTCGGGCAGGGTGATGTCTACCTCCGGCGCACCGGGGGCAAGGTGCACGAATCTGACATATGTGCTGCGCCTGTCTACCATCGGCAGATATGCCTCGGGTATTGGCAAAAGGCCGACATCATCCATTCTGCCGACCAATGCAAGGGTATAGCTCCGCTCGGGCGGGACGGTGAATATCGTGTCAATCAACGGGTTATCGGTCTGGCCCGCCGGATAAACCTGAATTCTGTATTCACCGGGATTTACCGGAACATATTCGGTTATTTGTTCGAATGCCAGATTTCCCATTATCATGTTTCCGTCGGCGTATATGTCGACGGGGGGAGTGTCGGGCGAGGCGTGGAGCAGCCGCACATATGAATCCGACAGGGCCGGCATCCCGCTGTAGCAGGGCCATCGGGTGGAATTGTTCATGTCTTGTCTCCTTAATCGAGTGAATCAATACCATTATATGTCGGTTTTCATATTTTGCTGTTATCGGTGTGTAAACAGAGTGTGGCGGCGGCTGCCGGTGCCCAAAACAACACGTGGGCGATCCCGGATCGCCCGCGTGTCTATATAAAGGAGACCTCATTTGCGATTTTGATTGAAAACTTTGGGGATTCTTAAGACCCTTTTTCCAAAAAGTGTCTTAAGCGGGATGCGGAGCGGAGCCCCGCAAGGAAAGCGGGGGAGGCGCCCCAAAGCGGGGTAGTGCGTGGGGCGAGCCTCCGAAAGAATCAGGTATCCTTCGGTCTGAGGTCAAAACGATAAATGCTCTGGGCTTCTATATCCACCTCGGGTATGATTATCGGAGGGATGCCGGCAGCGGCGGTTACCGTTGAGATATAGGCACGCGCATACGGAAACAGGGTTTTGTGGGCTTCTATGTGTATATCCTCCTTTGCGGTTCCGGGCGTGAAGGTGAATACCCCGCGCAAAAGGAGGTTGACGAAAAAGTTTTCGGGATTGCTCCGGTCGGCGACATTGATTTTCATCTCGCCCATGCAGGTATTGTTTGCCGCATATTTGACGTTGAACTGATATTTATTTTCAAGCTGTATCTGGCTGCCGGGCGGGAGCTTGTTGGCAAAAGAAAACTCGACTACATTATATCCCTTAAAGGAAGTTGCTGGCATATCCACCTCGATTTATCCGCCTTTCGGCTGTATTGCCGGAGAACCGGCCTTCTTTCTGTTTATTTCATTTTATCACATAATCCGGCACATATCAAGCCCGCGGCATTGATTTTTCCTGGATTTTATTGTATAATCGTACATAAACTGATAGCACGCCATAATATTCGCCCGGAGGCGGCCGGATGTGAATATATTTGACGCTTCAAATGACGGGTTTTTCAAATATTATCTCACCCTGTTAAAATCGGCGCTCGACGGCACTCGCCCGTCCCGGCCGCCGGTTGGCTTTTCGTTTGCCCGGCTGTATGACTTCTCGGCCCGGAACCACACCGCCCATATGCTGTACGAACCGCTAAAGAAACTTGAGCCGGGTCCGTATCATGAAACCATGCAACTTTTCTTGCAGCAGTATGCACTAGCCCTCTTGCGCGACGCCGCGCAGCGGCAG
Organism: Clostridiales bacterium; assembly: GCA_012727435.1. Lineage (GTDB taxonomy): Bacteria > Bacillota > Clostridia > Oscillospirales > CAG-272 > UMGS1002. The sequence continues at coordinate 12,041 of JAAYHB010000007.1, forward strand.
GCATTCGCTGAGATTGCCGGCCTGCTTACACGATATGGCGTCAGCCTTTTGCCGGTCAAGGGGACAGAGCTGAAAGCGCTCTACCCGAGCCCGGCCATGCGACGCATGGCCGATATTGACATCGTGTACGACCCGCACGGAAATAATGAAAGGGTAAGGGGCCTGATGGAGTCGCTGGGATACGACTGCAAAAGCTGGGGGGGAGGGAAGCACGACATCTTTTGGCGGCAGCCTTCACTTAACATCGAGCTTCACCGCCGGGCGGACTACCCCGAATACTTTGACCACCGGCTGCTGCCCGACAGCAAAACACCCGGCCTGTATCACCTTGCCCCCGCGGATTTTTATGTGATGTTGTTGAGGCACAACGCAAAGCACCTGCGCTCGGGCGGGCTCGGCGTGCGCGCCGTGTGTGACATATACGTGCTGAAAAAACACTTCGGGGAGGAGTTGCAGGGTGATTATGCCGCCGGCCTGCTTGAAAAATACGGACTTTCTGACTTTGCCGGGGCGCTTGACCGTATCTGCGGGAACTGGTTCGGGAATCATTCTCCGGTAATTGACGAAGCCGGCCGTTCTCTGCTTTTGGGGCAGACCTATGGCAGCCACACCGACATCGAAGCGGCCATGCTTGCCGGAAGGAATAAAGGTTCCAAAGTTAAATATGTTGCGTCAAGGCTTTTCCCGGGTATTGTCGCAATGAAAAGCAGATACCCCGTCCTTTCGCGCAAGCCTTGGCTGCTGCCGGCCTTTTGGGTGATAAGAGGAGGCTCGGTGCTGCTTGACAAAAGCGGCCGCCGCAGAATTGCGGCGGCTCAAAAGGTGCTGACACACCATAATGAGGCTGTCAGGCAGTATGAGTATATAATGAAAACATTCGGACTTGAAGATTACACCGGTGGCAGATGATGCGCATACACACCATATATGCGCTGACGCCGGGGCCGAAAGGCCGGTTTTTTATTTGTGATAGAGCTTTTTTGTCTCGTATTTAGGCTCGCACGTGAGGTTTACACCAAGCTTGTGGAAGACGCTCTCATCGACCTTTGAGAGGATAACCGTCGAGTGCGCTTCGCTGCCCTTGAGCTTTGAGAGCTGGGCGATGGCGCGCGCGGCATTCCGGTCGGTCACCGCGCAAATCGAGAGGGCGATAAGCACCTCGTCGGTATGCAGGCGCGGGTTGCTGTTGCCCATATGCTCAACCTTCAGTTTCTGTATAGGCTCTATGACCGCCGGCGAGATAAGTTCGATGCTGTCGTCAATTCCCCCGAGGGCTTTCAGAGCATTAAGCAGTGCGGCCGAGGAGGCTCCGAGCAGCGGGGAGGTCTTGCCGGTTACAATCCTGCCGTCGGGCAGCTCTATAGCCACCGCGGGTCCGCCTGTCCGCTCGGCGACCTCAAGCACCGCCCTGACGGTTTTGCGTATATCCTGCGTGATTCCTATGGATTTCATCAACATTTCAAGCTTGTAAACCTCGAATGGTTCGGCAATACCCTGCCGTTGGGCGCAGCGCGAGCTGTAGAACCTGCGGACAATTTCCTGCTTGGCCGCCTCGCGGCAGACCTCGTCGTCTACAATCGCGTATCCCGCCATGTTGACCCCCATGTCTGTCGGGCTGCGGTAGGGACAATAATCGAATATCTTTTTGAAGATTGCCTCGAGCACCGGGAATATCTCGATGTCGCGGTTGTAATTGATTGTTGTCACGCCGTAGGCTTCATAGTGATAGGGGTCTATTATATTCAGGTCATTAAGGTCGGCGGTTGCGGCTTCGTAGGCAAGGTTAATCGGGTGCTTGAGCGGCAGGTTCCATATCGGGAAGGTCTCAAACTTGGCATATCCGGCCTTGATGCCGCGCTTATGCTCGTGATATAGCTGCGAAAGGCAGGTCGCCATCTTTCCGCTCCCCGGCCCCGGCGCCGTGACGACAACCAGCGAGCGCCGGGTCTCTATATAATCGTTCTTTCCGTAGCCCTCGTCGCTGACAATCAGTGGGATATTGTAGGGATAGTCTGGTATCGGATAATGCCGGTAAACCTTCATGCCCAGCGTCTTGAGCTTTTTTTCAAAGACCTCGGCCAGATGCTGCGAGCGATACTGTGTTAGCACCACGCTCCCCACATAAAGCCCGATTTCACGAAAGGCGTCTATCAACCGCAATACGTCAAGATCATATGTAATGCCGGTATCCCCGCGGCGTTTGTTCTTTTCTATCGCGTCGGCGTTTATTGCGATAACAATCTCGGCCTGATCCTTCAGTTTAAGCAGCATCTTCACCTTGCTGTCGGGCATAAAGCCGGGAAGCACGCGGGCAGCGTGGTAATCGTCGAAAAGCTTGCCCCCGAATTCAAGATAAAGCTTGCCCCCGAAGAGTTCTATCCTGTCACGTATCTTCTGGGATTGCAGCCTGATGTATTTTTCGTTGTCAAAACCGATAGCGGACATATAAAAACCTCTCTGGCAAAACACATGATTAAAAGCGGGCGCCCGCCCGGGCGCCCGCTTTGCGAGCCCTATTTAGTATATCACCAATAGGCTTTATTTTCAACAATAATTGATAAAATTCCCCTGATTATTTTACGCCTGTGTGCCCGACTACCTGCCTGTCAAATGTCCGGTTTCCCCGGCCGGGTTTATTCAATATCAATAATCAGCACTTCAGGCGGATTGTTTATGCGTGGGATTGCTCTTAAATTTCCGATACCGCGGCTCACAATAAGCCTCTCGCCCGACAGCTCGTGCACCCCTGCGGTATACTTCGGGAAAAGCCCCTGCCCGGGCGCCAAGACCCCCCGCCCGAAAAAGCGCCACTGGCCGCCGTGCGCATGTCCGGCAATTGTCAGGTCAATGCCGTGCCCGACTACATACTTTTCCCAGTACTCGGGGTGATGGCAGAGCAGGATTTTCGGTCCTTTAAGTTTTCCGAACTTTTCAATCCATGCGGTATCCGGCGGGTTCCCGGTATTCAGCAGCCCGTGCGCCCCGCCGCTCGACAGCCCGCCTAAAATCACCCCGCCGCAGAGGGTCGTGTAACTGTTGTCGAGCAGCACGGCACCGGTGTCGGCTATCCGCCTCTGGTTCTCCCTTGATACGCGCACCTCATGATTGCCGACCGAGCAGAAGACCGGCGCAATTTTAGCGGCGGCACAAAGAAATGCAAATCCGGCGGCATTTCGGTTCGACTCGGCGATATAGCGCCCGGTGAGATCCCCTTCCGGTCGGCTCTCGCCGGCAAGCGAGCCGAACATGTCGCCGGGATTGACAATGATATCGGGCCTGCTTTCTTTGATTATTTCGATTATTTCGTCCCACTTTGAGTTGTGCAGGTCTGCGACAACGGCTATCCTCATTCTGATGCCGCAAAGGCTGATTTTATACAGGGTTTTTTGAATCCTCATGCGGCAGTTCCGTCACTTTTTCAGTCTTCTGTGGTATAGTTGTCAAAATACCCCTGAATCCAGACAATAGGTGTACCCTTGTCCCCGCTGCCTGAGGTGAGGTCGGAGAGCGATCCGACAAGGTCGGTTATGTTCCGGGGCGTCGTTCCCTGAGAGGCCATCCTTCCGATAAGATTGCTGTCCTTATGCTTTATGTATTCGGATATCGCCGCCTTTAGCTCCTCACCTTTGAGCGATGCAAATTCGTTGTCTGCGATATACTTCAGCTTGATCTCGTTCGGCTGCCCGACAAGCCCCTTTGTGTACGCCGGAGAGACAACCGGGTCGGCAAGCTCCCAGATTTTACATGCCGGGTCTTTGAATGCCCCGTCGCCGTATATCATTACCTCGACAAGCCTGCCGGTTGCCGCCAGTATGCGTGCCTGAATGTCCTCGACCACTGCCTGCCCGTCGCGCGGGAAAAGCTTAACCGTTTCCTCGGTGGCTTTGTTTGAGCCGAGCAGCCCGTACTGTGGGTTATACCCGCTACCGTCGTAGGGTTCGCGGAGAATTTCATCAAGTCCGAAGACCGTCTCGGCTCCCGCGCCCCGCAACAAACGCTTTGTGCGCCCGCGGGTATGTATGTCGGCGGCGAGAACATGCTTTGTGTAATCGAGAATCACCCGGCAGTCATTTGCAAGAATAATTTCAGCCTCGCAGTCTTCTGCCTCAATCAGTCCGCGGTAAAAATCAATATAGTCCACACCGGTAAATGTATGCTTTTTATGGCCGAAGAGTTCGCGAAACCTTTTCTCGGTCAGAACGTCGCGCCACGGGTCAATTCCCGCATTGTCAAGCGAATCAATATCGATAAGCTGGTTACCCACCTCGTCGGCCGGGTAGCTGAGCATCAGCACAATCCTGCGCCCAGCTCTTGCTATACCCTTAAGGCAGACCGAAAAGCGGTTGCGGCTGAGTATCGGAAATACGACCCCGATCTCCCTCCCGGGGAATTTTGAGGCGATGTCACCGGCTATCTGGTCTACCGTCGCATAATTGCCCTGTGCGCGGGCCACCACAGCCTCGGTGACCGCAATGATGTCGCGGTCCCGGATCTGAAGGTTCTCGCTTTTGGCTGCCGCCAGAACACTGTCTGCCACAATAGCGGCAATGTCGTCGCCGGTGCGTATTATGGGAGCGCGGATTCCGCGCGATACCGTGCCGATGAGTCTTCCCATTTTTTGTGATTCCTCTTTTTTGCAAATTAAGCGGCATGAGATTACAGCGGCCTGCTTTCAGCCGCCCTGCAATATGCCGCCGGCTCAAGCCCGAAGAACATTTTATCATACCGAACCCGCCCAGTCAATAGAAGCGCCCGAAAAAGCCGCACTTGACGGTCAGCATTAAAATGCAAGCTCCCGGGCGGAAGCTTGCATTTTGGCGTCATGATACAGCCGAAAGACTGTTTTAACGCAGCCGGCCGGCTATCATTGATTCAGCATCCTCAGCAGTTCTGCTTCGTCTATTACCGGCACGCCGAGCTCGCGCGCCTTTGTCAGCTTTGAGCCCGCCGCCTCGCCGGCCACCACATATGAGGTTTTCCTCGACACCGAGCCGGCGCACCTTCCGCCGCGGGCCTTTATTTTTGTCTCGGCCTCCTCGCGCGTCATGGTAGAGAGGGTTCCGGTCAGCACAAATGTCAGCCCGGCCAGCAGGTCGTCCTTCGGTTTCTGGGTGGCTTCAGTCACAAGGCCGGCGTCAATCAAGCGGCGGCAGAGCTCGATATTCTGCGGGTGCGAGAAATAATTGAGCACAGACTGGGCGGTGACATCCCCGAAGTCCTCGATTGTCAGCAATTCTTCATAGGTTGCCTTCATGCAGGCCTCGAGCGTCCCGAATTTTAACGCAAGAGAGGCGGCGGCAACCACGCCGATATTGCGGATGCCGAGCGCATATATCAGCCGCTCGAGCCCGGCCGATTTCGAGCGCTCTATCGCCTCTACAAGCTTTTTCGCCGACCTCTCGCCCAAGCGCTCAATATTCGCAAGCTGCTCGGGACGGAGCGAATACAAATCGGCCGCGTCGTGAATAAGCCCGTGTCGCAGCAGCAATTCTACTATCTGGGGGCCGAGTCCTTCGATATTCATTGCATTTTTCGAGGCGAAGTGTTCGATTGAGCGCGAGAGCTGAGCAGGACAGGCCGAGTTCGTGCAGCGGGCGGCAGCAGCCTCGGCGGGGTCGTAGAAAACCGGCTCGCCGCAGGAGGGGCAGCTCTCGGGCATCCGAAACTCGCGCTCGCTGCCGTCGCGCTTTTCGGGACGCGAGGCCACTACCTCGGGGATAATGTCCCCGGCCTTCTGGACGACCACTATATCGCCGATCATAATCCCGCGCGAACGGATATAGTCAAGGTTGTGCAGCGTCGCGCGAGAGACGGTTGTGCCGGCGAGCCTTACCGGTTCGAGCACCGCGGTGGGGGTGAGCGCCCCGGTGCGCCCGACCGCCACGGTAATGTCAAGCAGCTTCGTCTCCTTCTGCTCGGGAGGGTACTTGTAGGCCACCGCCCAGCGCGGGGTGTTGGTACCCTCACCGAGCCGCGCACGCAGGTCAAGCGAATCAATCTTAACCACCGCTCCGTCGATATCATAGGGCAGCTTGTCGCGCAGCGAACCGAGGTATTCGATGTGTGAGATAATCTCAACTATTCCGGTCACCCTCGCGCGGTTGTCGAGCACATGAAAGCCGAGTTCCTCCAGCCGTCCGAGGATTTCGGTATGCGAATCGGGCATATACCCGTCGGCATATATATTCCCGCTCTGAAGGTTGAATACGAATATATCAAGCCGGCGCGAGGCGGTGATTTTGGGGTCAAGCTGGCGCAGCGACCCCGCCGCGGCGTTTCGCGGGTTGGCAAAGAGCGGCTGCCCGGCTGCCTCGCGCTCGGCGTTGAGTTTTTCAAACACCGAACGCGGCATAAAGACTTCGCCGCGCACGGTCAGGGTCAGGGGCTCGGGCAGCACCAGCGGTATAGAATAGATTGTCTTTAAGTTTTGGGTCACGTTCTCGCCGACAAATCCGTCACCCCGCGTCGCCCCGGTGACAAGCCTGCCGTTCTCATAAATCAGCGAGACCGACAGCCCGTCAATTTTTGGCTCGACCGACCACCCGGCACCCGGGTATTCGGCGGCGACTTTGCTCACAAAATCCTCGAGCTCCTCGTATGAGAAAACATCCGAAAGCGAGTCCATCCGGGTCAGGTGGACAACCTTCTCGAACTTGTCGAGCGGCGCCCCGCCGATTCTCTGTGTCGGCGAAAGCGGGTCGAAATATTCGGGGTGCTCGGCCTCAAGTCTGAGCAGCTCGCTGTACAGCTTGTCGTACTCATAATCGGATATCTCGGGAGAATCATAAACATAGTATTTTTCGGCATGGTAGGCCACAAGCCGGCGCAGCTCGTCGATCCTCTTTTTTATATCGAGATTTTCCATAAATAAACTCCGCGCAGAATACTCACTTTATTATACCACCGAATGGCTGTCCGGTCAATCATTTCATTCGGGGCAATCTGTGTATTGTGTGGCAAAACCTGAACAAATCTTACAAAAAATGTGATGCCAAATTAAAATATTATGTATGACACTTTACAAATATTCGGGACAATGCTATAATTATTATTGAAGAACCGGAAACAGACACCGGTATTCAAATACAAGAGGGAGGCGCGAAAATGAAACTTACAATTGTCGGCAGACAAATGACGGTCGATGAAAGGCTCAAAGCCATTGCGGCCAAAAAGCTGTCACGCCTTGACAAGTATTTCTCTCAGGAAGCCGAGGCTACGGTCGCCTTCAGTTGGAAACGCAACAAGGCAAACATCGAAGTCACAATCAACGCCGCCAACACTCTTTTCCGCAGCGAGGTCGACGAAGAAACCTTCCCGAACGCGCTTGACCGGGCAGCAGAGGCCATCGAACGGCAGATCCGCAAAAACAAGACCCGTCTTGAAAAAAGGTTGCGCGAGGGTGTGTTCGACCAACAATCCCCCGAAGAGGAGCAAATTGAGGAGGACCCCGAGTTCATAATCCGGACAAAGACCTTCAAGTTCAAGCCGATGTCGCCCGAGGAGGCCATACTTCAGATGAATCTTCTGGGACATCAGTTTTTCGTTTTCGAGGACCAGGACACCGGCGACACCTGTGTGGTCTACGCCAGAAAGGACGGGGCATACGGCCTTATAGTGCCAGAGCACTGACCGCCGGCATTACGCAGTCGCATAAAAATTAACTAAATATATACAAGGGTTGTGCATGCACAGCCCTTGATTTTTTTGGGTTTGAGGGTATAATAATAAAAAATCCGGCCCCCAGGCCGCAAAAAGGGGCGCGTCATGAAAATACTGATAGCCTACTCGACAAAATCAGGCACGACAGCAAAATGCGCCGCAATACTCTCAAAGGAGTTGGCCTCGCACAGCGTCACGTTGGCCGACCTCTCGGAATCATTCCCCGACCCCGAGGGCTATGATTTTATCGCGGTCGGCGGCCCGGTGCGCTATGGAAAGCTGCACAAAAAGACAGCCGAATACCTTGATGTGAACAAGGAAAAGCTGAAATCACAGCGCGCCGGATATTTCATTGTCTGCGGGTTTGTCGACAGCGCCGACGAGTATATCGAGAAGTTAATCCCCGCCGAGCTGCGGAAGAGCGCGGTTACCTGTGCCTGCTTCGGCGGCGAGCTGAACATCAGAAAAATGAAGGGGTTTGATAAATTCATCACAAAGCTGATGATAAAGGTAGTCACCGACGAGGGCAAGAGCGACGGTGAGCTCCCTGCCCGGAGCCTGCCCGAAATTCATCCCGACAGCATCAGCAGATTTGCTGACGCAATCAAAGCCTCCTTCGCATAAGGCAGACTGCATAATAAAGAATAATTTTATGGCCTTGTTTTATGAAAAGTTTTTGTTGACAAGGCCGGGCGCTTATGATATTATATGTAAGTGCCGCATGACCCATTAGCTCAGAAGGCAGAGCACATGACTTTTAATCATGGTGTCCGGAGTTCGACTCTCCGATGGGTCACCAAATCATCAATAAATAAAAGGGATTTTTCTATCCCTTTTTTATTTTGTTTTTCAAGGCAATAAATGGCAACACCCGGCAGCATGTAATGTCGGGATATGCGGTGCTGTTTTCCCAAAGACTTACCTCTTGAGGTGACACTCCGAAAACCTCTGCAAGTTGTTGAGTGAGTTCTTTATTAACCTTAATCTATTTAAGTTTTCACCAATGTTAATTATCATAATTACTACTCCTTTTCATTATATTAGAATCTTCTCTATCCCGAGTTATCACGCTCCGGGCTGGGTGTTCCCGTCGGGATTTATTATCATATATTCCCCATCACCGCATGTATCACCGTCTCGCAGGCATCGCAGAGGCGCTCATATAGCCGGCTTATCGCTCCCTGTCCCACAGGGGTTCCGGGAGGGATATTGGCAGCCTGAAAATACGCCGACGGCAGGGGCAGCGGTCCTTTTTTATTTATTTTGCGCAGTACCCCCGTATATTTCTCGACAAGAGCTGCAAGTTTAAGGCAGCAGACGGCAGGCTCCATCCGGCATTCTGCTGCTGATATTCGCGGAACTCTGCAGGCTGTGTGCACTGCGCGGCGCAGCGAGAGCGCAACCGCAGAAATATCCCTCCTTTCCATAGGAGTTATGAAATCACTGGCCAGAGCCTTCATAATCCGGCCGGCCAGCCGGTCGGCCTTTTCGGCCATATCGGCCAGCCGAGCCTTGTTTGCGCGCCGGGTATCCGGCTCGGCCGGGCGTACAGAAGGCCGGCAGGCCAGCTCAACCGACTCAAACACCAGCTTTCCGAGCACCTCAAGCAGATCGAAATATTCAGATTCCCTCAACTCAAACCTCCGAAAAATTCCGAAATTTCGGCCGCGCCCCAGCCGAGGAAAAAGCAGACCGGAAAGGTCAGCAGCCAGGCAATTATTATGTCGCGCACCGAGCGCAGCTCCAGCCCCCCGCGTTGCTTTGCGCTGCCGGCTCCCATGACGGCGCAGGTCTTGGCGTGGGTGGTGCTCACCGGCAGGCCGAGAGCAGTACAGCCCGCGAGGCAGAGCGCCGCCGACAGGTCGGCGGCAAAACCGCGGGGGGCATCGAGCCTGACCATATCGAGCGCCACCCGCTTGATTATCCGCGAGCCCCCGAGTGCCGTCCCGGCGGCCATGAAGGCCGCGCAGTAAAAAGCCACCCGGAGCGGTATTATTTCCCCGTCCCATGCAAACCCCGCCAGGCTGCCGCAAATCATTATAGTACCCATGAACTTCTGGCCGTCCTGCAGGCCGTGCAAATATGCCCCCGCCGCTGCCCCGAAGCGCTGCGCTCCGGCAAAAAATGGGGTCACTTCGCGCCGGTCTCTGTTCCGGCAGGCAAGAGTGACAACCGCAAACACCGCCCTGCCGAGCAGGAAGGCCGGCAGCGTGGTCAGCACAAGCCCCAGCCCGACCCTGCTCCACTGGGCAGCATTGAACGCGGCGGCACCGATTACCGACGCGGCCGAGCCGGCCAGCCCTGAAAGCAGCGCGTGGCTCTCGCTTGTCGGAATTCCGAAATACCAGGCAAACACCGCCCAGGCCGCAACCGCCACAAGCCCCGCAAAAAGCGCTCGCAGCGCCTCTGCCCCGCTGCCGAAGTTGGCTATTTCGAAAACCGAGTGCGCAACCCGCCCGCCGGCTATGCTGACGCTCATTGCCCCGACAAGGTTGAAAAATGCCGCCATAGCAACGGCAGAGCCCGGCTTCATGGCCCGAGAGCCTACAGTGGTGGCTATGGCGTTTGGCGCATCGGTCCAGCCGTTTACAAAAATAACCGCGGTCAGCGCCGCGAGCGTCATATAATAAAGCATAATAAGTCCTATAATTCAGGATAAGTTTTGCACAAGAAAGGGCCGAAAATACCCGCTCCTGCCGGACAAAAGCTCATTCCAACTCCTACGACACTTATTTTATGACACAGAGGACAAAATTATAACAATCAGTCAGCATTACCGTCTGCTTTGCAAACACACGGTCACTGCCCCCGAACTTCGACAAAAACCGACGCAACGGGGCCCTGCCCCACGCCCCGCTTAAAGAAGTTCCTTAAGAATCTTCAAAAACTTCCTAAAACAACCATATCGCAGATTTAGAGGCGCGGGATACATATGCCACGCCTCAAATTGTAATAAGCCAGCGGCAACATGTATGGTTTTCAGGGCAAAAAATTGTTTGAAAGGGTTTTCCTTAACGGTCAGCTTCTTCTTTTTTTGGGTTTTGTCCGGGTTTTTTCGGAGCATAATACCCTTCTGCCGGGGAAAACTGTCTTATTATACCTTGTAATAAAAGCGTCGTCAGACAACATTTGGTTGCATATTGAGGTGAAATATTCTGTTTGTACTGAATTTGGCACTCATAATAAGAGCAATCAAGAAAATAATAATAGCAGAGCGCGGCAGGTGTTTGATGTCGATAAGAATTGAATATTTGTCGCGGCTCAATTAATATAGATTCGCGGGACGCGTGAAAAGCTACATTGCGGAGTAAGGCTGTCCCACAGAGGAGTTCCAAGATGGCAAGAAACAGAGCACTGGTTCCTGAAGCGAAGGAAGCTCTCGAAAAGTTCAAGATGGAAGCCGCAAGCGAGGTTGGCGTAACTCTTAACCAGGGCTACAACGGCGACCTGACCTCGCGTCAGGCCGGAAGCGTCGGCGGGCAGATGGTTAAGAAGATGATCGAGTCCTACGAGAACTCAATCAAGACAAAATAAGGAGCCGTTATTAATCCCGAAATAATATAGTTTCGGAGTATTCGGCAGGACCCAAAAAGGGACCTCCGGGGCAATGCCCCGGAGGTCCTGACATTTTTTTGGCTGTATTGCATTTAACGGCCTTATGTTGTATAATACTCTTAATATCCGGCAGGGATGCCATGACAGCCTAAAGGTAAACCGACAGGGCGGTTTGATTACTCATCACGGGCAACAAAACCTGTACAAGCATACATACGGCAGAAGGTATGGTTAATGTATGAAAAAAATACTCTGCACACTGCTTGTCGCAATACTGATTTTGGCTGCTGCCCGGTTGCAAATCTCGGCCGGGGGCAAATACAGCCGACTGCTCCTTCTCGGAGACTCAATCACCTACGGTTATGGCCTTGAGGGCACGCGCGACACCTGCAATAGCTACGGAAATCTGCTCGGCGAGCACCTCGGCATCCGGGGCGGGAATTTTAAAAACGCCGCGGTAAACGGCGATACCTCGGCGGATCTGCTCGCGCTGCTCCCCTCGCTTGCCGGCGAGATTGAGAGCGCCGACCTGATTGTCATTACAATCGGAGGCAACGACCTGCTTTCCATTCTCTGGGAGGCTGTTGCCGCGGTTTTAGGAGCAGCATGGCCGGGAAATACTGAGTTGGCAGCGATGCTGAACAACCCCGAATACATCGAGCGCTTTGCCCGGCAGATAACCGTGCAGAAAATAACCGACGCAATTATCGGCTATACCGCAAACCTTGAGCGGATAGTCGGCTTTATCAGAGAGAAAAACCCCTGTGGCATGGTTATTTTTCTCGCCCAATATGACCCGGTAAGCGGCGCCGGCTTCCCGGAGGAGGTGAGCGCTATGTCCGAGAGCGCAATAATGCTCCTTAATGCCGCAATGAGCGAGACGGTTACCAAAAGAAACTGCGTCTGGCTTGACATTTACTCGCTCTTTGAAGGAAAGGGGCCGGAGTGGACCTTTATCCGGGAAGGCGACATCCACCCCAACGCTACCGGGCATTATATGATTTTCCGGTATATTGCCGATTATCTTGAAACCTACTCCGAAGACTCTGAAACTACGTCGGGTATGACCGAAACAACAACCTTATTCGGCACTTCGACAGCTCTCGAAGCAACGACAATGCCCGGGACGACAGCACCCGTAGACCTGACACCGGCTGACGGGGAGATAAATCATGAAAAAACAAAAAGACGCGGCTGCAAGGTCAGCGCGGGGCCGGGTTATGTTTTTGCCTGCCTTTTCTGCACCACTCTGGCGACCCTGAGAAAAAAACGGCCGCCGGACGGTAATAACCGAGAGAGGTGATATAAATGAAATCAAATAAAGCCCGAAGAACCCTTGCAATCCTGCTCTGCACGGCATCTCTGCTCATACTATACGCCGCGGCAGTGTCGGCTCAGAAAGTGAGCGGGCTTCTGGTTGCCGGGGATTCGATATCCTCGGGCCGGGGGCTTGACGACAGGGCGGGGAAGCGCTACGGCAGCCTGCTTGCCGCAAAGCTCGGCATTCTTGGAGGGAGAAATATGAATGTCGCCGAGGACAGCATGACCTCGGCTGACCTGCTTGCAAAGCTACCGGAATATGAAAACAGTATAAAGGCCGCCGACCTGATGGTGATATCTGTCGGGACAGACGATATCATGTCGATAATAATGCCTGCGCTCAATCCCTCAGGCGAGGGGATTAGCTACCCGAAGCTCCTCGAGAGGGTCAGGGATGCCGACTATATCCGGAAGGTGAAGGAGGCCACAGACCAGTCCGCTCTGTTCTATGCCGCGGTGAAGTTTTCATTTAACCTCGGCGAAATAACAACCCTCATCAAGCAGGCTAACCCCGGCATCCGTATAGTATTCCTGTCGCTCTACAACCCGTTTGACGGACCGGAACAGCTCTCGGAACTCAAGGCAGAATTTGCCCCATACATAGAAATGATGAATCTCGCCTTAGAGCAGGCAGCCGAAAAATACGGCTGCCGGGTGCTCGACCTTGCCACGGCCTTTGAGGGTAAAACAAGCCAGCTTACCGACATTACAAGCCTTGATATCTCCCCAAATGCGGCCGGGCATACGCTCATTGCCGACCTTTTGTTCGAGCTAATACCCACGCTGCTTGACACGCCCGTAACAGAGCTGCCGCAAACCGACGTCACAAGCGAATTTCAGACCACCGATACCACGTCGTCCCCCGAAGACACCACGACATCAGACCCGCTTGACGTGATAAGAACTCCGCCTGAGTCACGATTATGGGTATACATACTGGTAGCTGTTTGCGCCGGGGGTACGGGAATTGCAATCGGTGCGTTGTCGGTCAGGGCAAGGAAAGAAAAGTGAAAAAAGCCTGCGGCAAGAACCGCAGGCTTTTTTATGTTATTTTTTAATCTGGTCAATGAGTGGCGTGGTTATGTGCGGACAGAGGTTTTCGATTTTGCAGGCGGTGTCGGTAGGCTTTACCCAGTATACCGCATTTGTGATTATCCGCCGGACATAAGGATTGAAGAAGGATTTGCAGGTTTCGTGGCCGGGCTGGAAATAAAACACCTTGCCGGCTCCGCGGTAAAAGCAGGCGCCCGAGCGGAAGAGGTTGCCGTCCTCAAACCAGCTTGCAAATACCAGCTCGTCTGGAGGCGGAATGAAGAAGGGCTCGGAGTACATCTCTTCCTCGTCTAAGACAAAATACTCGGGTATTCCTGCGGCTATCGGGTGGGCGGGCAGCATGTTCCAGACTATTTCGCGCTGCTGGCGCCCCCACTGAAGGTTGCCGTTTGTGCCGACTATCTGCTTGAAGGGTTTTGAGTGGTGCGCCGAATGAAGCGCGATAAAGCCCATTTTGCCGAGGTACACGCGGTCTCTTATCCGCTCGACCAGCTTGTCGTCAACCTCTTTGTGGGCCATATGCCCCCACCAGATGAGCACGTCGGTGTTCTCGAGCAGCGAGTCTGGCAGCCCCTGACATTCATCGTCAAGTGCGGCGAGCCTGATTTCCATATCACCGTTTTCGGCGAGGAACTCGCCGATTGTGGCATGAATGCCATTGGGATAGAGCGCCCTGACCTTCTCTTTTGTCTTTTCGTGCCTGAACTCATTCCATATTGTGACCCTGATTTTCTGGCTCATAAGAAAACCTCCTATCATAATCGGCGACACAGCGCAAAAGCACCCGTCCCCGCATTAATCCCAATCAAGCCAAAGGACAAACCGCCCCGCCTCCACTAACATCTAATGTCTAACAGATGGCAGCTAGTAGGGAACCGCCCCCGAGCGTATAAGCTCGTATCTCCCGCTCTTGAGTATGTCAACAAGCTGCGCCGTGCTTGTCACAGGTTCAACAGTCAGAATCCCCGCTCCGATGACGCTGGTGTCGTGGTGGTAATCGCTGCCCGAAATTTTAATAAGCCCGAATTTGTCGGCCCAGAGGTTGGCGATGTGGTTGCGCGACTCCTGCCCGACATGGCCGTTGTAAACCTCGATGCCGTCAAGGATTGCGGGCTTTGTTATGCGCATACTGTTGCGGAAGGGATGGGCCTGAAAAAACAGCCCGCCGTAGCTGCGGACGGCGTCGGCGACCTCGGAGACCTTCATGTCCATAATCTGGGGCAGGGAATACAGGAATTTTTCGTCAATCCCGTAGATGAGGTAGTCGTTGTCGTCGCGGTTTGAGCGCAGCTCGACGCCGAAGAGGACATTGAGCCGCCCGGCCGCGGCCTCGACGAATTTTTTGTATCCGGCCATGTAAAAATCTATTTTTACCTCCCAGGGGTCGGAGGAACGGTCAAACTTCTTGTTTTTATAGGTAAAGCGGCTTAAATGGTTGGTCAGCACCAGCGTAGTGTAGTCGGCCACGATATAGCGCCGCGCTATTGTGGCACAGTCGACGGTTCCGCAATTGCTGACCTCGGCGGAGTGGACGTGCAATTCGGTTTTATACATAAGGCATCCTCAAAAAACTGTATTTGCCGTAATAACGGCACACAGTTTAATATTACACCAAAAGTACTTTTTTTGCAACAGGTTATGTGACTAATACGGGAATGCCCGGGTTCATTTTTAGCTCCCGCGTGTAGACAAGCCTAAATTTTTGTGCTATAATTCATATTACCATAGGTCACCAGAAAGGAATTGTTTGATGAGTACGCCGAAGCTTTCAACCCGGCCACTTAAGGGCACTCGCGATTTTTACCCGGAGGATATGCGGCTGCGCAACTGGTTCTTCGGCAAAATAAGGGAGGCGCTTGAGCTCTGCGCCTTTGAAGAATACAACGGCCCTATGCTCGAGCCGCTCGAAATCTACGCTGCCAAAAGCGGAGTTGAGCTGGCTTCTGAGCAGACATATAACTTTACCGACCGCGGCGGCAGGGAACTTTCAATCCGCCCCGAGATGACCCCCACCGTGGCGCGCATGGTGGCGGCGAGGATAAACGAGCTTACTTTCCCGCTGCGCTGGTATTCGGTTCAGAATTTTTACCGCTATGAGCGCCCCCAGCGCGGGCGCCTGCGCGAGTTCTGGCAGATAAACGCCGACATTTTCGGCAGCGACTCGTATGAGGCCGATTTTGAAATAATCTCGGTTGCGATAAACCTGCTCCGCATATTCGGGGCCGACGAGAGCATGTTCCGCGTGCATATAAACAACCGCCGGCTTTTTGGCGATGTTATAGCCTCTGTTGCAAAGACCGATGCGGAGGGTGTCAAGGCAATATCCAAGGTAATCGACCGTCGGGAGAAGATTGAAAGGGTCGAGTATGAGAATGAGCTGCGGATGCTCGGCCTGGGAGATGCCGAAATCACAAAAATAGATTCGCTCTACTCGATGAGCCTCGATGAAATAATATCACTCTGTCCCGACTCAAAGGGGGCGGCAGAGCTGGGCGAACTTTTCCGCACGCTTGAGGCTACCGGCCTCTCAAAGTACTGCGTTTTTGATTTCGGTATCATACGCGGACTTGATTATTACACCGGGACGGTTTTTGAGGTATTCGACCTTGCCCCCGAGAACAACCGCGCAATGTTCGGCGGCGGCAGATACGACAACCTTGTCGGGTTGTTTGTCGAGAGGAACGACATTTCGGGCGTCGGCTTCGGGCTGGGCGACGTCACGCTTGAAAATTTCCTGAGAACCCACAATTTAATTCCCGATTTGGGCGGGCGCACGCTGGTGCTTGTCACGCGGTTTGACGACGTGCCTTACGAAAAATATACCGCCATACTCAGCAACCTGCGGAACGCCGGGATTGCGGCGATGATTTTCTTCGGCTCAAAAAAGCTGGGCAAGCAGCTTGAGTATGCCTCAAAGGCCGGCTGCACTCACGCTATCATCATGGGGGCCGGCGAGCTTGCCGGCGGGGTTGTCAAAATCAAGGATCTTGGCACCCGCGAGGAGCAGGTAGTCGAATATTCGCGGATTGCAAAGTATTTCGGCAAATAAATAAGCCGCCCGAAGGCGGCAGGGAAGGAGGATATTATGATTTACTTGTTTCTGGCACAAGGATTTGAGGAGATCGAAGCTATCTGCCCGCTCGACCTTTTACGCCGCGCCGGGCTCGAGGTGAAAACCGTAGGGGTCGGCGGGGAGATCATCACCGGTGCGCATGGAATTACGGTTCGTGCCGACATCACAGCTTCAATGTACCGCGACGAAAATCCCGAGATGATTATCCTGCCCGGCGGAATGCCCGGGACCAAAAACCTTGATTCTTCTCCTGTCGTCGATGCCGCACTTGGCGCTGCGGTGCGCTGCGGCGGGTATCTTGGCGCAATCTGCGCGGCTCCGTCGATACTCGGCAAGCGCGGACTCCTGAAAGGAAAGCGCGCAATCTGCTACCCCGGCTTTGAAAAATACCTTGACGGTGCAATACTGTCGGATAAGCGTGTGGTCCGGGACGGCAAGATTATTACCGCCGCCGGCCCGGGGGTGGCGTTTCAGTTCGGCCTTGAGCTGATCCGCGCCATAAAGGGCAACGAGGCTACCGAGACTGTCCGTACCTCGACACTGGCAGATTGACCAAAGATGAATCTTCCTCAGACAGACAGATCCGGACAAAGGGGGCGGTCGGAGCCCCGCAAAAGAAGACTGCGGCTGAAAATCTTCGGTTCAGGCAAGGCGAGCAAGAAAAACCCGGCGGCATGGCTGGTCTTGGCGACCTACCTCTTGCTGCTGCTCTCGCGCCTGCTCGATGTCGTGCTGCTCAGCCGCGACAACGAATACCTGTTTGTCATGATCCTTCAGATTATGATATTTTTTATCCCTGCCGCCCTCTATATCAGGCTGCGCGGGCTGACAGCCGCCGGCCTGCGGCTGAGGATCCTGGGGCTCCCGCACATATTGCTGATTCTGTCGGCGGCATTGGCGCTTATTACCGGCAGTTTTCTTCTCGGTATGTTGCTCGGCGGGGTCGACTCGATGCAGGGCAGCTTTTCGCTCTATGATACCTTTATATCAAAGCACAACCGAGGTATTGCGAATACCCTGTACCTGATAGTTGCATACGCCGCGATGCCGGCGGCCTGCGAGGAGCTTGTATTCCGCTCGGTCCTCTGCGCCGAGTACGAGAGGGGCGGGCTGCTCTGCGCCCTTTTTTTCAGCTCGTTTTTTTTCGGGCTGCTGCATTTTGACCTCGGTTTGCTGCCGGTATATATCTATGCCGGGGCGCTGCTCGCGCTGACTATGTATGTGGCGCGCTCTGTAGTCGCCGCGATGGCCGTTCATTTTTTGCATAACCTGTTCGGGCTGTTCAGCCAACCCTACCTGACTACCTTCTGCCGCATGACGGGCAGCCCCGGGCTGTTTGTTATCATTCTGGTCGCGCTGCTTTTACTGTCGGTGGCGGTGTTCTGCGGGCAGGCCGGCAGGCTCCTGCGGCGGTATTCGGAGCTGAACATGGCACCCGAGTACCACACCGGGCTGACTGCCGGTCAGACCCTCGCTTCGTTTGAGTCGGCGATAAGGTCGCTGCCGGCGGTTTTGTGTATTGTTCTGTATATTGCAACGATTATAATCTCAAGATAGCAGGGCTCTGCAACGGCAGGGCCTTAAATTTCGCCGGCCGCAAGGCGCCTCATGTTTTCGGCCAGTTCGTCATATGTAAGCTCATCCCGCTCTTTCGGTTTCCGCGGGACCTCATACATAAGCGGGCCGCCGTAGCCGGCACGCTCAAGCTGCGATAGCAACCCCCGCCAGTCATTAATTCCGTCGCCCGGGAGCCGGTGCCGCTCATCGGTAAAGTCGTAATCCGAGATGTGCAGCGAATAAATGTCAAGTCCGCCGTCAATGAGCGCTGATAAGAAGCTTACACTGTCCTCGACAAGGGAATGGTTGGTGTCAAAAACCACCCCGGCGCCGGTGCCGGCAAGCAGGGATATCATTTCTTCCGAACGGTTGCACAGGCAGGTGCGCGGCAGGTTTTCCACCGCAAGCTTCAAACCATGCCGGTCACACTCTTCCTGCAACATAATTATCGCTTCCCGGCTGCGGGCAAGGCGCTCGGGACGCTCCTCATCAGAAATAGGCTCGCTGCTCGGATGCAGCACAGCAACTTTGATTCCGACATCCCCGGCGGCCTCAATCAGGGTCCTGTTTGTGTATAGGGCTATTGCCCGAAGCTCGTTACTTGGATGCGAGATGTCAAGGTTGCGGGAAAAGGGCAGGTGTATCGACCAGAGCTCAACCCCGGCCTCCTCCGCTATTTTGGCCAATTGGTACCGGTTTTTCGGGAAGTCAAGTTTGTTCATGTAGTAATCGAAGCTGAAGGAGAGTTCGACGGCGTCAATTCCGTGAGACTTGAACTCGCGCAGCGTATCAAGGTCGAATTTTCTGCCGAAGCATAAAGACGAGCCGAATTTCAGACTTTGTGCATATGTCATGTCAATCCCCCGTGCCGCCTGTGGCGGGAATTTATGCTTAAAATACCGGCGCTGCAACACGCCGGTATTATTTTATATCTTTTTTTGGGAAAGTGCAAGACAATTCGAAAAATACGACTCAGAATAAAGCCGGTGTCATCCGAAATACCGAGCCACTCGGATAAAAAATGCCCGGACCGCAAGCTCAGCCCGGGTCGGAAGGTTAATCCTTTTGTTTGCATTTTCCGAGGATTTGTGATAAGAGCTCAAGCACCTTAAAGCGAACCGTGTATTTTGTATCCTTGGTTTCGGTGATTATCCGGTATTGCTCGGGAGTCAGCCCCGCTTCGATGAAGGCCTCCTCGGCATCTTTTTTGGTTGCGGCAGACAGGCAAAGGTTGGGGAAAAGCACACACCACCAGTTCTCACCCGCCGCCTTCCCGATGGAGACGCGCAGCGACATATATCTTCCTGCCGGGAAACATATACTCTCGTAGCTCTTTGTCGGGTACTCCTCCATGCCGAGCTCGACCCGCACCGGGTAGCCAGCACCCTCGGAGCTCACGACCTCGGTGGCAGCCGCTTCAATCTGATTGAGCGCGCCTCGTAGAGCTGCTTCTGCTTCTGCCCGGGTAGTGCAGCCGGCGATGATTTCAGATGCTTCCTCAAGCACCCGGTCACGCACCCTGAGCTTTAGCGCCTGGTCGTGGTCGGAATCAGAGTTTGCAATGACATGCAGCCTGATTACGCTGTCATATATCCCCCCCTCCCCGTGAGAAGGCAGAAGGCCGAGGAGAACAAGTCCGATAAGTAATGATGAGGTAAAGATAAGCAGCTTTTTCATTTCGGCTTCCTTCCTTGTATTGAAGTATCGGGCCGGCATTTCTATCATTTGGCAACAAATAAGGACTTTATTCACTGTTGCTCCAAATATTTCCGAAATAAGCCGGATAAATGGCCGGATAACCTGGAGTTATGATTGACATGCCGCCCGCTTGATGTTAGAATAAATCGAAAACACCCGAAAGGAAAATGCGAATGAAAAAGAAAATATCCCCTTCGCTGATGTGTGCCGATTTTTTGAACCTCGGGGCAGAGCTGAAGGAATACGAGCGCCTCGGGGTCGACCTCTTGCATATTGACATTATGGACGGCGTGTTTGTCCCCAACTACACGCTCGGCACCGATTTTATAAAAAAACTGCACCGCGCGACAAAAATCCCGCTCGACATCCACCTGATGATAGACCGCCCCGACGCGAAGCTTGACTATTTTGAGCTGCGCGCGGGGGATTATGTTTCGGTGCATTATGAGTCAACTCCGCATATACAGCGCACTCTCGCCGCTCTGCGGCAGGCAGGTGTAAAGCCGATACTGGCAATAAACCCCGGCACGCCGATATGTGTTGTGGAGGACCTGCTCCCCGACATCGACGCAGTTTTGGTCATGACAGTGAATCCCGGCTACGCCGGGCAGAAGCTGATACCGCAGACGATTGATAAAATCGCCCGCCTGCGCCGGCTGCTTGATAGCGCCGGATATCCTGAAATAGAGATCGAGTGCGACGGGAATATCAGCTTTGATAATGCTGCCAAAATGAGCCGCGCCGGAGCGAGTATTTTTGTGGCCGGTACGTCAAGTCTTTATATTGACGGAACGTCGCTTGAGGAGAATTTGAAAAAGCTTCGGGCAGCGGTGGAAGTGGAATAAAAAAGTCGGGTGCAGGTCATACGACCTGCACCCGACCGCCGTTTTTGGCGCGACTGCAGCGCGGCTTTAAGGGAGTGCAGCAAAGTCTTTTAGTTATAAAACTCTGAGTTGTTCATTTCTTTGTGTGCGGTATTGGTATAAACGGGGTGTGGGGCGGAGCCCCACAAGCGTTATTAAGCGGGGGTCCGGGGGCGGAGCCCCCGTAGATTACAGTTCCCGACGGATTTCATCGACCAGCAGGCTGATTGCTTCGGTCATATTCTTTGCGCCAAAGGTGCAGCCGGCGGCTTTTTTGTGTCCGCCCCCGCCGAACCTGGCGCAGATTGCCGAGACATCCACCTCGCAGTTTGAGCGCAGGGAGGCTCTGTATATGTTGTCCGGTCCCGGCTGCTTGACAGAGACTGCTACCTTCACGCCCTCGACCGAGCGGGCGACATCGATCAGGATATCGAGATGCTCGTCAGACACTCCGAGCGCGGTTTTTTGTCCGAAATCAAGCGAGGTGACCGAGATTTCCCCGTTGCTGAAATACTGGATATTCTCAAGCGCCGCCCGGGTGATTTTAAGTTCTTCCTTTGTTTTTGAGTCAAAGAGCCGGTAGTTTACGTCGGCATAATCAAAGCTGCCGGTACTCATCAGGTCGGCAGCCCGCATATGTGTCGCGGGCGTGGTGTTGGAATACTTAAAACAGCCGGTATCCGAGGCGATTGCAATATAGGCGAGCAGGTCAAACCTATCGGGAATTTTCTTTACCAGTCCCCGGCGGAGAAATTCTCGGGAAATATCATAAATTATCTCGCCCGCCGCCGCGCCGGGGTCGATATAGTGATCGGCGTAAATCTCGCCGAGCCCGTGGTGGTCTATCATGACGTCGACTCTGTTCCCGAAAAGCCCGCCGAGCCGCCCCATCTGGGCGATTGACGGAGTGTCGACCGATATGACCCGCGAGTATCCCTCGGGCAGGGCTTCGGGGAGCACGCTTGCCTGAAGGTCCCCGACCGCAAAGAGAAAGCGCCTGGGAATCTTATCGGCACAGACACAAAAGGCCGGGCTGCCCGCAGCACCAAGCAGCAGGCCAAGGGCAAAGGCCGAGCCTACGGCATCCCCGTCGGGGTGCGCGTGAAATATTATTACCGTAGGTTTTTTTTCGGAAAGTCTGTCGCAGAGTTGCGAGAAGTCAAGCTCCGAGCAGGCTTTTTTGCCGGCCGGGTTTACCGGGCGGGTTTCTGACATTTACCTGTCCTCCGTTGTGTCGTCGCTTGCCTCGTCGCGATTGCTCTGCTTGTCGTCCTCAGAGAATTCAAGGTTGTTAATGAGCGCCGATATTCGCGCGCCGCGGGCAATCGAGTCATCGGGAATAAAGGTCAGGTCGGGTGTGACCCTGAGGTTCAGCCTCTTGGCGAGCATCGTACGCAGGTATCCGGCAGAGGATTTAAGGCCGTTTGCAACCTCCCGGGGGTCGCCCTGCAGGTGCGAATAGTAAATCCGGGCATACTTGAGGTCGGGTGAAACCTCGGCTGAGGTAATGCTGACAAAAGCATCCCTGATTCTCGGGTCCTTGACTGTGCGGAGTATTACCGCCATCTCGTCGCGGACCTCGTCGTTAATCCGCACTCTTCTGTATTTTGCCATACCCAAAGCTCCTTTCTGCCATGGTCCTGCCCGGTCGGGTCAGGCCGGCTTGCTGTTTTAAAATGCCGGCGGATTTCCGCCGGCATTTCTTAACCGACTGCGTCGACGATAGCTGTGAACTTTTCGGGAACAAGCGAGGCTCCGCCGATAAGCCCTCCGTCGACATTCGGTTTTGCAAGCAGTTCGGCTGCGTTTTTTTCGTTCATCGAGCCGCCGTAGAGAATCCGCAGGGATTCGGCTGCCTTTTCGCTGTATATCCCCGCAATTACCCGGCGGATTACCCTGCAGGCCTCCTCTGCCTGCTCGGGGGTGGCGGTAAGCCCGGTGCCGATTGCCCAGACCGGCTCGTATGCAATAATAATATTCTGTAACTGCTCCTCGCTTATACCCGCAAGGTCGAGTTTTGTCTGCATCGAGATGATTTCATCGGTAATGCCCGCAAGTCGCTGTTCTTTCACTTCGCCGAGGCAGATCATGACCTTCATGCCTGCGGCCAGCGCGGCCTTCGCCCGGAGGTTGACCGTCTCGTCGGTCTCGCCGAAGTACTGGCGGCGTTCGCTGTGCCCCACAAGGACTGTTTTAACACCGATTGCTTTAAGCATTTCGGCTGAAACTTCGCCGGTATATGCGCCCTTCGGGGCAAAATGTACGTTCTGTGCCCCGATATCAATCTTTGTGTTCTGTGCCGCTTCGATTGCGGCCGGAATTGAAACATAAGGTGCAAAGAAAATAATGTCACATTTGTCTTTGCCCGAGAGCATCGGCTTGATTTTACCGATAAACCCGGCGGCCTCGCCGGGGGTGAAGTTCATCTTCCAGTTGCCGGCAATGACCGGCCTGCGCTTGCTTTGTTGCATAAGTAGCCCCCGATTGATTTTTATTACTGGGGAAGCCGACAGCCTCCCCGGTATAATCTGTTGCTTCATTTTTTTGTTCTGCCTGTTTGACGGCAGGTTTACCTTACTCCTTGTCGGCAAGGCAGGCGATTCCGGGGAGCACCAGCCCCTCAAGGAATTCAAGAGACGCACCGCCGCCTGTGGAAACGTGGGTCATCTTATCGGCATATCCGAGCTTTTCAACCGCAGCCGCGCTGTCGCCGCCGCCGATGATGGATATTGCCCCGCTCTCGGCGATTGCCTTGGCCACCGCGAGTGTGCCCCCGGCGAAATTCTCCCACTCGGAGACTCCCATCGGACCGTTCCAGACCACGGTTCCGGCACCCTTTATTGTCTTGGCGAAGAGCTCCTGGGTCTTCTCTCCGATATCAAGTCCCATCCAGCCGTCGGGAATCGAGTCGGAGTATATGCACATGAATTCGGTATCTTCTTTGTATTCTCTGCCGATGATATTGTCGACCGGGAGCAGGAAGTTGACCTTCTTTTCTTTGGCCTTCTTTATCATTTCGGCGGCAAATTCGACCTTATCGGGCTCGCAGATAGAGTTGCCGATCGTGTCGCTGCGGGCCATGAAGAAAGTGTATGCCATGCCGCCGCCGATTATAAGGGTGTCTACCTTTTCAAGCAGATTGTTGATGACGCCGATTTTATCCGAAACCTTGGCACCGCCGAGGATTGCGACAAACGGCCGCGCGGGATCCTCGAGCGCCTTGCCCATTATCGTGATTTCCTTCTGAATCAGATATCCGCAGACCGCAGGCAGATAAGCGGCAACGCCGGCGGTCGAAGCATGAGCCCGGTGAGCAGCGCCGAAGGCGTCGTTTACGAATATGTCGGCAAGCGAGGCCAGCTCTTTTGCAAATTCAGGGTCGTTCTTCTCTTCGCGGGGGTCAAAGCGTGTATTCTCGAGCAGGACCGCCCGGCCTTCGGTAAGCGCGGCGACCTTGGCCTTGGCGTCGGGGCCTATCGTGTCGGCCGCCAGAGGAACCTCAAATCCCAGCAGCTCGGAGAGCCTCTTGGCAACCGGAGCCAGCGTGTATTTCATGTTGACCGTGCCCTTGGGCTTGCCCATATGCGAGCAGAGGATTACCTTGGCCCCGTGCTCGAGCAGATACTTGATTGTGGGAATGGCTTCTACGATTCTTTTGTCGGACGTGATGACTCCGTTCTGTATCGGTACGTTGAAGTCGCAGCGCACCAGTACCCTTTTACCGGAGACATCTATGTCCTCGATTGTTTTTTTGTTGTAGGTCATTTTTGTGTCCGCCTTTCGTAAAAAAATCAAATATTATATGACCATCACGCAACATAGTATACCACAAGAGGAGCTGTTTATCAACTGTTTTTTGATAATTTTTCTTTGTTTGACAAATATCAAACAATTATATTCCGATAATTGGTTTTTAATTGTATATTATGCTATTACAAGCTTAACACCGTTTTCCTCAAGGCAGGCGCGCCACTCCGGGCCGGGATCGGCGTCGGTTACCAGCATATCGAGATCCGATAATTTACCGATGGAGATAAACGCCACCTTGCCGAATTTATTGGAGTCCGCGGCCAAAATGATTTTCTTAGCCTGTGCCATCATTGAGCGTTTGAGCAGCGCGGTTTCCTCGCGGCTGTCGGTGTAGCCGGCTTCAAGGTCGAGTCCCTCGCAGGAGATAACCGTAAAATTCACATGATATGACTCTATCATGCTCTCGGCCCTCTTTCCGGTGAAGGCCAGAGAGTTGCTTTTCAGAAGCCCGCCGGTGCAGAAGATATTCCAGCCCTGCACGTTGCCTGCAAGTTCGAGCAGGATTTCAATGGAGTTGGTTATCAGGGTGATATTGCGCTTGCCTTTGAGCGCCCGCGCCACATAGGTTGAGGTCGTGCTCTCGTCGAGCATGATGTAATCGCCGTCGCTTATCAGGTCGGCTACCGCCGAGGCGATTTTCAGCTTGGCCTCGACGTTTGTGCGTTTGCGGATTTCATACGGGAGCTCGCGCCTTGAGTCCTCATTGTATACCGCTCCGCCGTAGGTGCGGGTCACATAGCCCTCCTGCTCGAATTTTTCCATGTCCCGGCGGATGGTTTCCTCGGAAACGCCGAATTTTTCGCTTAATTGGCTTATGAGCACTCGTTTTTCTTTTTTAAGTTGTTCGAGTATCAGAGCTCTGCGCTCGATAGCAAGCATCAGCTGCCTCCGGAATCACGTTTTGCAATAATTGCAAGTAATTATACTTGATATTGTAATTGTTGTCAACATTATTGTGCGGGTGCTGACAGGTGTACATCAATATTAAAATGTTCATTTCCTTGCACGTGCAAAGAAATGAACCAAAAAATACGCTCAGGAGGAAATTTGCGATTTCCGCCCTGAGACCCCCCCTTTCTTTTGCCGCAACGTATTTTACGGGGTGTGGGGCGGAGCCCCGCGTGTAAGAGTTTTTGGGGATTCCAAAACCCCTTTTTTCAAAAAGGGGTTTTGGCGGGGGGCCGGGGGCAGCGCCCCCGGAGTAAATATTACTTTTTCCTGACGTATTCGCAAAATCTGAAAGTAAGCCCGGCTTCGCTGTCGGTGTCGGGGTTGCTTGTCTGAGTCGGGCTGCAGTAGATAAGCTCCCACTCGCCGGTTGCCGTGATATCCGGGAAATATGCGTCGGCCTTGAAGGCCTTGTCAAAGCGGGTGATATAGGCCTTATTGCAGTAGGGCAGCAGCAGCCGGTAGACGCTCGCGCCGCCGATAACGAAAACATCCTCGGGCCTGTATTTTTTCAGCTCGTCGTACAGTTCGGCCTCGGAGTGAACCACGATGGCGCCCCCGGGTTTGAAATCCTCCCGCCGGCTGAGTATTATGTTGGTCCTGTTTTTCAATGGCTTTCCGCCCGGAAAGGTCGGGAGGGTTTTTGAGCCGAACACCACCACCCGGCCGGTTGTCAGCGACGCAAAGTGCTTCATGTCGGCACGCACGCGCGCCAGAAGCTCACCGCGGTATCCGATACCCCAGTTCTGATCAACCGCCACAATCAGGTTCATATCGCCACCGGAAACTTCCCGATTTTCTCGCCGTGCCAATAGTCTGTCACGATAAAACTCTCGGGTACAAAGTCATAAAAGTTTGTGATGCTCTTGTCGAGTTCGACCTTCGGCGCTGGGTATGCCGGGCGCTCTATCAGCTCCTCGACAATCGGGATATGGCGGTCATAGATATGCGCGTCGGCGATTACATGCACAAGCTCCCCGGGCTCAAGATCCGAGACCTGTGCGAACATCATCAGCAGCGCGGCGTACTGGGCGACGTTCCAGGCATTTGCCGCAAGCATGTCCTGCGAGCGCTGGTTGAGAATTGCATTCAGCCGCCTGCCGGTCACATTGAAGGTCATGCTGTAGGCGCAGGGATAGAGCGCCATTTCGGACAGGTCGGCAAAATTATAGATGTTTGTAAGTATCCTGCGGGAATTCGGGTTGTGCTTAAGGTCGTAGAGCACACGGTCAACCATGTCGAACATACCTTCCTTGTACTTGTGCTTGATGCCCATCTGGTAGCCGTATGCCTTGCCTATGGAGCCGTTTTCGTCGGCCCACTGGTCCCAGATATGGCTGTTTAGGTCCTTGATATTATTCGACTTCTTCTGCCAGATCCAGAGAATCTCGTCGACCGCTGCCCTGAAGTTTATCGGGCGCAGGGTGAGCAGCGGGAATTCCTCGGCAAGATTATACCTGTTCACCACGCCGAATTTTTTAATGTAACAGGCAGGCTGGCCGTCCTCCCACCTGGCGCGGACGCCCTCCTTTACCCACGTGCCGTGTTCAAGAATATCGCGGCAGGTATTGATGAAGGCTGTATCGGCTGAGCTCATGTTCATCCCGACCTTTCGGGTGAGGCAGGCGCCTCACGGTATATATTATTGGTTTTATGATATCATACTGCCAAAAAAAAGTCAACCAAAAAGCCGATGTTGCAAAAAAACAAAACAAACTGCTGTTTTTTTGTGGTTATCATTGACTTTTTGCGTGATATGTGGTACACTTTGAGGCGAAAATATTAAGGAGGCATTGGATATGCTTTTGGTCGGTGTTCAGTCTGGACGTTTGTTTACCGATGACATGGACAGGAACTTCCGTGTTCTCAAGGAGCACGGCTTCGGGTGCGTCGATTTCAATATCGATGTAATGCTTCCGGTGGCTCAAATCAAAACCGGTGAGCCCGGCGGTTTCTTTGACAAGAGCGTTGAGGAAATATGCGAATACTACAGGCCGATGAAGGAAGCGGCCTTAAAATACGGCGTCGAAATCGCACAGATGCACGGCCCGTTCCCGGTATGGGTCGAGGGGCGGGACGAGGATATGAACCCGTACGTGATTATGGCGACCGAAAAGTGCTTTGCCGCGGCGCAGTATCTGGGGTGCCGCCATGTAGTGGTTCATCCGGTGGCTATTAGCCTTGTACACGGCAAAGAAAAAGAACGCGAGTTGAATCTTAGCATATACCGTGCACTGATGCCTGCGGCTAAAAAATACGGGGTAAAAATATGCCTTGAAAACCTCTTTGTATCTACAAAAGGGCACTGTATAGAAGGCCCCTGCGCCGACGTCAGCGAGGCAATCTGGTATATCGACCGGCTGAACGCCGAGGCGGAAGCCGATATTTTCGGCCTGTGCTTTGATGTCGGTCACGCAAACCTTATGGCGCGCAACATATACGATTATATTACGGCTCTCGGCCCGCGCCTTGCGGTGCTGCATATACACGACAACGACGGAAGAGCTGACCTGCATATGCTGCCCTATTCCTACACCCGCAACGGCAAGGAGCCGCTTATTGATTGGGAGGGATTAATCAGGGGGCTGCATGACATAAATTATCGCGGCGACCTTTGCTTTGAGACCTTCCATTGCATGAGCGTTTTCCCACCCGATGTGCATGGCGAGCTTCTTGATTTGATCTCGGCTATCGGCAGGCATATAGTCGCTGGCATATTGGCATAAGTTCTTTCGTATAAATCAACCGCCCGGAGCATTCCGCTCCGGGCGGTTTTGTATTTACCTGTTGGCCAGCTCTTCGAGACTGTTGTTCAGGTTGCCGACTACTCTTTCCATGACCTTTGACAGTGTCTTGAATCTTGAGGTCACCGTGTTGGTGCCGGAGCCCATGATAGTGCGCAGGTTGTGGTGGATGTTGGAGAGCGCCGAGGTGTAGACTATTCCGGCATCGGTGGTAATGTTCTCAACGACAATGTCAAGCATCTCCCAGGATTCGGGGTCGTGGGAGTATTTGTATTTTAAAGCCGACTCATAATATGCCGGGATTACCGTCCGGTGGCTTTCGGAGGCCATTGCCTCAAGGAAAGCGCCCATGACATCAAAGTCTTCTTCAAGAACCGTGGCCGTCACGGATACTACAGTGAACTGGTCGTGCATGAGGGTGTGATAGTTTTCCTGCTCCTCGTTGTATTTGGGCATCGGCACAATCCCGTAGGGCGATTCCATGTTGCGCATATCGGAGTGCTCGACCTCCATCAGCCGAAGGGTAACCATGGCGCCATGACCTTCAGAGAACATTTTTCTCATGGTATTCTGTTCGGCGTCGGCAGTCTCATGCACAATGACACAGGTGCCGGTGGCGTTGTAGAGGGTCAGAAGCTTGTCGACCATGTCTGACAGTTTTTCGATGTTGAGAACATATTGGTAAGAACCGTCGGCATCCCGCCCGAGAATCGGGACTTCGCAGGCCACCCAATAGGGGTCGGAGCTTATGTATTCGTTGGTGATAAAGCCGTAAAGGTCGCCGTTGTCCTCGCGGTTGTTACCGTTGATGTCGAAATAAAAGTCGCGAACCAGGCTGTACTGGTAGTCGAGTGTCCATTTGTGCTCCCTTACCGGCTCATAGAGGTAGGCCAGATTGTTTTCGTCAAATATGTCTTTGTTGAATATCGTGACAAAGGCAAAACGCATGGTAGAGAGGGCTATTGAGCCGGTAGCCGCGTACTGCGCCCCGCGGAATTCGATTGCCTGGTTTACGCCCTGAGCCCAGTATGGCTTGGTCAGGTCGAGATATCCGATGTCGTAGAGGTTATGGTAAATCCCGTTGAGCGAATTGTAAAGCGATTGATATGCGTTTACAAATGCAATGTCATAATCGGGCGAGCCGGCCTGCACCGAGATCCTGACCGCGTCAACCGTCGAGGAGTTGCTGTTGGCATACGGAATTTTTATGTTGTTGATTTTCAGGTTGAGCCGTGCCTCAACGGCAAGATTGCGGTTATATACGGCATCGTTTACAACCTCGCCGTTCTGTTGCTCGACCGTGACTTCATCGATCCACCAGCTGCGGTCGCTTGAGACTACGTTGATTACCCGCCCGTCGTAATTAAGTCCCGCCGGAAGGTCGTCGGATATGTCATAGGGCGACTTGGTTTCTTCATCCGAGGGGGCTGTGGTGGTCTGAATATTTGTGGTTTCCTTGTCGGGGTCGGTCTGGTCTGCACATGCGCATAAAAGGATAAGCATTGAGAGGGCCGTGACAATTGCAGCGATGTGTTTCATAGCAACCTCACTTCCCGGCATTGGGATGCCGGACATAGTTTTCCAAGCTGTGAATTAATTATAAAACACATCGGGTAGATTATCAAGACAATTATTTGCTCTCAATGCTTATTAACAGACAAATATTGCTATCCACAGGAGGTGTACCGCAGATCTCTAATATTACTGTATAATTCTGAATTTCCCGATAAAAGGAAGTTCCCGGGCTTTTCCGGCCGCGGCGTTGTAAATGCCGAAAATCACAAATACCAGCGGTACAAGCGAGAGAAGCCATACTACGACGCCGAACAGGAAAGAAAGCAGGCCGATGTTAAGCAACCCGACAATAAATGAAATCAATCTTGTTGCTGCGACCCAGATAGCCTCGGCAACAAGCAGAATCAGCCCCTGATTAGCATGGTATCTTGCGAATTTTGAGTCCTTGGCCGCCAGTATGGGAATAAGAACGAGAATCCCGAGATATGAAAGGATGGCCATTAGCTGGTTTTTTTCGATGTCGGCTTTGTCATAGTCGGCGGTGGTGTCATGCGTGTTGAAAAAACTGTTGAAGAAGTTCTGAGCGCCTCTGCCCTGAGAGCCACTCTCCTGATTACGGTATGTCCGGGGGTTGGCTGTTCCGCAGTTGGGGCAGAAGTTTGCGGAGTCATCGTACTGAGCGCCGCACTTAGAACATAACGGCATAAAAGTCTCCTTTTCTTTTATTTCAGCTTCGGCTGTGCCTTCAGTTTGCTGTCGGTCATGATTTCTGTATCATGGCGTGAGTTCATCTTTTTTTTCAGATGGTTGAGCATAAAGGCACTTGAGATGAAGTGTGCCGCCGCGGTTGTCGCCCATGAGACCGGATAGGCAAAGTAGAGCACCTGGAGAGTGGGCGTTGCGGCAAATATTGTGACCGTCCAGAGGATTCTCAACGCGCAGGAGCCGATAAATGATATTGTCATGGGAATAAAGGAGCTCCCCATCCCCCGCATGATGCCGCAGCCGACCTCCATGACCCCGCAGAGGAAATATGTCAGCGTGACAATCGACATTCTTATCATGCCGGTTTCAATGGCACCGCTGTTTCCCGGAGCATAAAGCCCGAGGAGTTGGCGGCCGAAGGTATACGCGACAACCCCCAGCAATGCGCCGCAGGCAGCAACCATCAGCGTGCAGTAAATCGCAATCTTCCTGATTCTGTGCAGTTTGTTTGCCCCGACATTCTGCCCGACGAAGGCAAGCGAGGCATGATAAAAGGAGTTCATGGCATTGTACAGGAAACCGTCGATGTTTGCCGCCGCCGCGTTACCCGCGACAACCGTTTTGCCGAAGCTGTTGACCGCCGTCTGGATAACCACATTTGAGAGCGAGAATATGCAGCCCTGAATCCCGGCAGGCACGCCTATTTTTACCATTCTAAAAAGCTTTTCAGTGTTAAGCCTCAACAACTTCAGGTCGAGATGCAGGGGCCCCTTGTCGCGCAGCATGAACCAAAGAATGAATATCATCGAAAGCCACGTTGAAATGGCGGTTGCAATTCCGACACCGACGGCGCCAAGCCCGAACACGACCACCATCACTATGTTAAAAATCACGTTGAGCATCCCTGAAACAGAGAGGAAAAGCAGAGGATGCGTTGTGTCGCCCGCCGAGCGCATCATTGAGGCGCAGTAGTTGTATACCATGCTTGCCGGAATCCCCAGCATGTACACCTGCATGTAGGGCACCGCCTCGGCAAGCACGCTCTCCTCGACACCTGTCAGGCGGAGCAGCTCCTCGGCGGCGAAAAATCCGAAAATCGAGACAACAACCCCCAAAATGGTGGCTGCGGGTATGGCGGTATGTACGGTTTTCTTGACCTCGTCGTAATTCTTGGCACCGATATACTGTGCGACCAGCACCCCGGCGCCGACAGACAAGCCCATGAAAAGATTTATTATGAGATTTATAAGGGCGCCACAGGAGCCGACTGCGGCGAGTGCGGTTTCGCCGTCTGCGGCAAACCGCCCCACGACAATCATATCGGCGGCGTTGTAAAGCAGCTGGAGCGTTCCGGTCAGCATCAGAGGGATGGCATAGACCAGAATTTTGCCGAGCAGCGGCCCCTCGGTCATGTCAATTTTTCTGACGGAGGTTTTCAATCTATATACCTGATTCTGAAGTAATTAATCAGGCTGATTATATCATAAGCGTCAATCGGTGTCAATTGACTCCTTAAAAACCTCGGTTTTACACAAAAAGAGTTACTTTATGTGATACTATTATGTTATAAAAGATAATAGGTTGCCGGCCTGAATGGAGGCGGAGTCTCCTATTATATACACGCGCGGGCGATCTGTGATTGCCCGCACGTCCCTACGATCCGCATCAAAGTCAGCCGGAAGGACAGAAGCAACAAAGCGCGGGATGTGGGGCCCGCGCCACAGTATCAGCGATACTGTTGAAAAAGTTCTTAGGGATTCTCAGACCCTTTTTAATAAGGGTCTTGAGCGGGGTACGGGGGCAGAGCCCCCGTACATTTCTATACAATTTCGGTGTCGCAATAGCAGCAGCGCAGGATGTTGTCTGTTGTGCGGTAGAGGCGCTGAGGGATTCTGCACTCGATTGAGGATATACATTTTTTGTTCCGGCATCTTTTGTCCCCCGGGCTCTCGCAGGCCGGGGGTGTTTTAGGCTTTGTATCGGATAGCAGGGTCAGAATCAGCGCCATTCTGATAAATTTGCCGTGTTCGGCCTGTTCGAAATACTTCGCCCTCGGGTCGGCGTCGACATCCACCGATATTTCGTCAACCCGCGGCAGGGGATGCAGGATGCACATTCCCTTTTTGGCCCGCTTCAGCTTTTCGGGAGTCA
Source organism: Clostridiales bacterium (assembly GCA_012727435.1). Lineage (GTDB taxonomy): Bacteria > Bacillota > Clostridia > Oscillospirales > CAG-272 > UMGS1002. The sequence continues at coordinate 44,692 of JAAYHB010000007.1, forward strand.
GGATATAGTTTTCGGGGCTGTTCTGCCGCTCGCTCTCGTCAAAGCGCTCCTTCTGGATTCGGGTCATATAAAGTATGTCGAGCTCGCCCATGTATTCGTCGAGCGAGTCGGTTTCAATGAACGTGACGTTCTTGCCGGCGGGGGGCGTGCATTTTATATAACTGGGAAGCGAGAGTGAGGGCGGGGAGATCAGCACCAGCCTTACGCTGTCGTACCTTGTCATTGCGGTGATGAGCGAGTGGGTCGTGCGCCCGTATTTGAGGTCGCCGCAGATGCCGATTGTAAGTCCGCTCAGCCGGCCGAACTCTCTTTTTATGGTGCACAGGTCGGTTAAGGTCTGGGTCGGGTGGTTGTGGCCGCCGTCCCCGGCATTGATGACCGGAACGGTCGAGTACAGCCCGGCGGCATAAGGCGCGCCCTCGGCGTAATGCCGCATGACAATGATATCCGAATAAATGCTGACTATTCTGGCGGTGTCGGCAATACTCTCGCCCTTGGCAATCGAGCTGGTGTTTTCCTGGGAGAATCCGAGACAGTTCCCGCCGAGGCCGTACATCGCCGCCTCGAAGGAAAGGCGGGTGCGGGTGGAGGGCTCGAAGAACAGGGTGGCAAGCGTTTTCCCTCGGCAGGTTTCGGAATACCTCTCGGGATAAGCCCTGATATCCTCGGCCATATCAATAAGGGCATCAATTTCCGCAGTTGTCATGTCAAGGATATTGATGATATCTTTCATAGTGCCGCCCGTCCTTTATGATTTTATCCAGCTCTCGTCGGCCGGGTTGTCACGGAAGGCCAAGAGGCGGGCAATATCCTTCCGGTCGATATAGCCCTGCCCGGCGGCGACCGAGACCACCGTATCAAAATCGGTCAGGCTGTGGTTTTTGAGTGCTGCCGCCGAGAGCCGCTCGGCGCTTTTTTTCATGTTGTACGTGAAGATGCTCGCGACTCCGAGCACATCCGCGCTGGCCTCGCGCAGCACTTCTGCGACCTCGATAACACTGCCGCCGGTCGAAATTAAGTCCTCGACAATGACGGTTTTCTGGCCGGGGATGAGCCTGCCTTCGATCCGGCATCCGCGGCCGTGCTCCTTGGCGCTCGCGCGGACATACCCCATCGGCAGGCCGAGCATATGCCCGACAATGGCGGCATGCGGGATTCCGGCGGTACTGGTACCCATGAGCACTTCGGCCTCAGGGTAGCAGGTCCTGATTGTTTCGGCAAGCCCGTTCTCGACGACACCTCGCGCCTCGACGTCGCTCAGTGTCAGCCGGTTGTCGCAGTAAACCGGGCTTTTTATGCCGCTGGCCCAGATAAAGGGCTGCTCGGGGCGGAAGAATACCGCTCCGATGCGCAGCAGTTGCTTTGCGGTCTCGATTTTGTAGTCCATTTTACATTTCTCCTCGGCAAATGTAAAGATTTTTTATCTGCAGGCGGTTATCCCGCCGGCGTCAACCAATAAATTCCCCGACACACCGCTCATAGGCCGCAACAGGGTCGGCGGCGCTGGTTATCGGCCGCCCGACGACGATATAGTCGGAGCCGAGTTCGCGAGCCATAGCCGGCGTGGTAACCCGCCTCTGGTCGCCGGCCTCATCACCGGCAAATCTTACCCCGGGGGTGACGGTCAGAAAATCACTGCCGCAGGCGGCATGCACCACCCCGGCCTCAAGAGGCGAGCAGACCACCCCGGCAAGCCCGGCTGCCTTTGCGTTCTTTGCGTACTGCTGCACCACCATGTCGAGCGGCTTGTCAATGAGCAGCTCGCCTTTGAGCACTTCGGGGGAGATTGAGGTTAGCTGTGTCACAGCGATAAGTTTTGTGCCCGAGCCGCTTTGGGCAATCCCCTCGACCGCCGCCGCCATCATCGCCGAGCCCCCGGCGGCATGGATATTCAGCATATCCACACCCAACCGCCCGAGCACCGTCGAAGCACGCCTGACCGTGTTCGGAATGTCGTGGAGTTTTAAGTCAAGGAAAATCCGGTACCCCCTTGCTTTCAGCTCGCGCACGAGGTCGGGGCCTGTGGCATAGTAAAGCTCCATGCCGATTTTGATATATGGCCGGCGGTCCTTGAACTGTTCGAGAAAGTCAAGGCACTCGCGAGCGCCCGGAAAATCACATGCGATGATTACGTCTTTTCCCATTGTTTTACCTTTCTGTCTTTATCCATGTGCTGCACCGATAAATCTGCGCAGCGAATTTACCCCGTACTTTTCCATGACCCGCGGCAGGTCGGCGATAATGTCGCGGCAGGCGTAGGGGTTTACAAGATTTGCCGAGCCGACCTGCACCGCCGTCGCCCCCGCCGCCATCATTTTGAGCACATCCTCGGCGCTCGACACACCCCCCATGCCGACTATCGGGATGCTCACGCTTTTGTACACCTGATATACCATCCTCAGCGCGACGGGGAATATCCCCGGGCCCGAGTACCCTCCGACAATATTCGCCAGCACCGGTTTTTTTGTTTTCAGGTCAATCTGCATGCCTACCAGCGTATTGATAAGGCTCAGGGCGTCGGCTCCCTCGGCCTCGCAGCGCGTGGCAATTTCGCAGATGTCGGTGACATTCGGCGAAAGCTTTATGATAAGCGGCTTTTTGGTAGCCCGCCTCACCCGGCGCACCACCTCGGCGGCATGATCCGGGTCGGTGCCGAAGGCAATCCCGCCACCGTGGACATTGGGGCAGCTTATGTTTACCTCAATCCAGCCGACCTGCTCACATTCCGAAAGCTCGGCGGCCACGCTTTCGTATTCTTCGGGCGAAAACCCGCTGATGTTCGCCATCACCGGCTTTTTGAACACCCGCGAGAGCCGGGGCAGTTCTTCCTCAATTACCGCCCGGACGCCGGGGTTTTGCAATCCTACGGAATTGAGCATTCCACCTGGGACCTCGGCGATCCGCGGGGTGGGGTTGCCGAACCGGGGGTCTTGAGTGGTCCCCTTAAACGAGAACGTGCCGAGAATGTTTATGTCATACAGCTCTGCAAACTCATGCCCGTAGCCGAAGGTGCCCGAGGCCGGGATTACCGGGTTGTCAAGCTCGATACCGCAGAGCGTGACCTTTGTGTCTACCATATTATCTCCTCCTTTGAGAGCACCGGGCCGTCGCGGCAGATGCGCTTGGGGCCGTATTTGGTCCTGCAGGAGCAGCCCATGCAGACCCCGAAGCCGCAGGCCATGCGCTCCTCAAAGCCAAACTGCCCGGAGATATCGCCGCTTTTTTCATAAACCGCCCGGAGCATGGGTTCGGGACCGCAGGCGAAGATACAGTCATAGCAGACATCACCCATGGCATCCGTGACAAAGCCGCGCTTGCCGTATGAGCCGTCTGTTGTCGTTATTGTCAGGTCAACGCCGAGAGCCCTGAACTCTTCCTCAAAGAAAACCTCGCTTCGCCTGTTAAAGCCGAGTATCACCGACACCGGCACACCGGCCGCGATAAGGGTTTTGGCGAGCAGATAGAGCGGCGGGCTCCCGCAGCCCCCGCCGACCAGCAGCGGGCGGGAGCCTTTACTTAAGGATGTAATGTCATAACCGTTTCCCAGTCCGGTGAGAAGGTCGAGCTTTACTCCCACCGGGGTGGCGGCGAGTGCCTCGGTCCCGGCACCCACCACCTTGTATATCAGCGTCAGGGTGTTGTTGCTGCTGTCGCAGACCGAGATCGGCCGGCGGAGGTAAAAGCCGTCGAGCCTGATATTCACAAAGGTCCCCGGCCGCCCTGTCTCGGAGGTGTCGCCAGAGAGCCTTAACAGATATGTCCGCTCGGCAATCTGTTTATTTTCAATTACTGTATAGAGTCCCTGTTTCATAAGCCGTCCTTCTTGTATACTATCCTCCCGCCGCAGATTGTAAGTAAACACTCGCCGAAAACCCGCCGCCCGGCAAAAGGCGTGCTTTTTCCCATCGAGAGAAAATTATCGGGGTTGACCGTGTGGCAGGCGTCAAGGTCGAAGACCGCAAGGTCAGCGGGTCCGCCATCGCCCCAGAAAGCGCCGGTCCTGAACCTTTTGGCCGGGTTTATGCTCATCAGCTCGACCAGCCGATGCAGGCTGATAAGCCCGGTTCTCACCAGCGCCGTGTAGGAGACCGCAAAAGCCGTCTCAAGCCCGACGACACCCATCGCGCTGCCGAGCAGCCCCCGGGATTTTTCCTCTGCCGAGTGGGGGGCGTGGTCGGAGGCAATCATGTCTATTGTGCCGTCGCAGATGCCTTCGATTATAGCCTGCCGGTCGCGCGGCGAGCGCAGCGGGGGGTTCATTTTGTATCTGCCGTCGTCGGCGTCGATGTCGGTGTAGTCGAGCGCAAAGTAGTGCGGGGCGGTCTCACAGGTGACGTCAAGCCCGCGAGCCTTGGCTCGCCTTATGAGCTCGACGCTCTCGCGGCAGCTCACATGGCAGACATGGTAGGGGCAACCGGTTTTCTCTGCAATCGCGAGCTCGCGCTCAAGCTGCAGGTACTCGCTCTCGCTGCTGATGCCCGTTATCATGAGCTTTTTTGCGTAGGGTGAGTTTTCTGCTATGTGGTCACCGCCCTTTATTGACACATCCTCGCAGTGCGAGCAGATGATTTTCCCGAGTTTCTTCACCCTATGCATTGCCGCCTCAAGCATGTGTAGCGGCGTGCCGCGCCCGTCGTCAGAGAAGGCCACAGCCTCGGGCATGTCCTCAAAATCGGCGAGCTCCTCGCCCCGGCTGCCTTTCGTTATTGTCCCGTAGGGCAGCACACGGACAAGCGCTCCCCGGGCAATCGCCGCCAGCTCGGCACAAAGCCCGGCCCTGCCGTCGGGCGGGGGGTTCAGGTTCGGCATGGCAAACACCGTGGTAAAGCCTCCGCGTGCGGCGGCCGCCGTCCCGGTTTTTATGGTTTCCTTATACGAAAATCCCGGCTCTCTCAGATGAACGTGAACATCTGTGAGACCGGGAAAAATATACAGGCCGTCAAGACTCAATACCGAATCCGGCGACCGGCCGGCCGGAGAGGTGATAATGCCCTCGGACACGAATACGTCTTTTGATTGAAAGCCGGTTTTATCAAAAACCCTTGCGTTTTTCAGTAAAATCTTCATCCGTATCCGCCTCATAAATTTATCTGTACAATTGTAGCATAGCAAAGTTTGTTTGTCAATAACCGTAGAAAAAATCGCCCGCCCCCGCGGAATTTGCAGGCCGGCGGTGAAATGTGTCCGAAATCTATTTACAGAAACCGCACACGATGGTAAAATGATAGTGATGCGATGACGAAAGAGGAAGACTTATGACCTGCAAGGAAAGGTTTATTGATATTTACCGCTCGAAGATAACCCGCGAGGGCTCCGACAGGTTGCTCGATTTTCTTTGCTCGGATGCCAGTGACTTCTTCACCGCCCCGGCAAGCACCCGCTATCACGGGGCGTATATCGGCGGCCTTTGCGAGCACAGCCTCAATGTCTACGCCTGCCTGTGCGACTTTCTGGCGCGCCGGCGCGTGCGGGAGTTATACCGAATCAGCTACCCTGAGGAAAGTGTCGCTATCGTGGCGCTGCTGCACGACCTGTGCAAGGTGAACTTTTACCGCACCGCCTTTCGCAATGTCAAGGACGATACCGGCCGCTGGCAGAGCGTGCCCTACTTTACGATAGAGGACTCGCTGCCCTACGGGCACGGCGAAAAATCGGTCTACATCATCTCGGGATTTATGCGGCTGACCCGCGACGAGGCCTTTGCAATCAGATATCACATGGGTTTCTCGGGCACCGAGGACAAGTCGATTGTCGGGCAGGCGCTCGAGATGTTCCCGCTGGCCTTTGCGCTCTCGGTCGCCGACATGGAAGCCGCATACCTGATGGAGGGGAGAAATCCCAAGGAAAGTACATACCAGGAATCATAAAAGATAAATAAATTCTGCAAACTATGCAAAGCGGAGGTTAATAATGCCAGACAAGCTCTACCCAACCCCGCATATAAATGCCGCGCCTGAAGATATTGCAAAAACGGTCCTCATGCCCGGTGACCCGCTGCGCTCAAAGTTCATAGCCGAAAATTACCTGACAGACCCGGTGCTCTTCAACAACGTCCGGGGCGTGCAGGGGTATACCGGGACATACAAGGGTACCCGTGTCTCGGTCATGGCAAGCGGCATGGGCATACCGTCAATCGGGATATATTCGCATGAGTTGTTCAGTATATTCGGGGTTGAGAACATCATCCGGGTCGGCTCGGCCGGCTCGATGCGCGAGGATGTAAAAATAAGGGACATTGTGCTTGCAATGGGAGCCTGCACAAACTCAAATTTTGCCTCGCAATACGGCCTTCCCGGCAGTTTTGCGCCGATTGCCGACTTCGGGCTGCTCTGCCTTGCGGTCGAGGCGGCAAAGCGGTCGGGGGTAAGGTATCACGTCGGCAATATCCTGTCCTCGGATATTTTCTATGACGACAACCCCAACTCAAGCGCCGGCTGGCGGCGGCTCGGGGTGCTGGCGGTCGAGATGGAGGCCGCGGGGCTGTATATGACCGCGGCGCGGACTGGCAAGCGGGCGCTGGCGATCTGCACGATATCCGACAGCCTGATAACCCATGAAGCCACCACCGCCGAAGAACGGCAGACCTCGTTTACCCAGATGATTGAAATTGCGCTGGATGTGGCGGCGTCGCTTGAGGATGATAAAAATGAAGAATAAAAGAGTTTTCTTAATTGTGCTTGACAGCCTCGGCGTCGGCGAGGCGCCCGACGCAGCCGAGTTCGGCGACGTCGGGGCTAATACACTGAAAAGCATCTCGGCCTTACCCGGGTTCAAGATTCCGAATCTGCTTTCGCTCGGGCTCGGGAATATCGAGGAGCTTGATTTTCTTGGCAGGGTAGCCTCCCCCGCGGCTGCGATCGGCAGGCTGACCGAGAGGTCGCGAGGCAAGGACACCACGACCGGACACTGGGAGATAGCCGGGATTATTTCAGAGAGGCCCATGCCGACATACCCCGAAGGTTTTCCGGAGGAAATTATTGAAGAGTTTATTAAAAGAACCGGCCGCGGAGTGCTCTGCAACAAGCGCTATTCGGGCACTCAGGCAATTCTTGACTACGGGCGCGAGCACATTTCGACCGGAAAGCTGATTGTCTACACTTCTGCAGACAGCGTCTTTCAGATAGCGGCGCACGAGGAGGTTGTTCCGGTTGAGCAGCTCTATGAATACTGCCGGATAGCGCGGGAGATCATGACCGGAGAGCACGCCGTCGGGCGGATTATCGCGCGCCCCTTTATCGGGGAATACCCGAACTACACAAGGACCTCGCGGCGGCATGATTTCTCGCTCGCCCCGCCGCGCAAAACAATTATTGACGCGCTGAGAGAGGCGGGGTATGACACTGTCGCCGTCGGGAAAATCAACGACATCTTCGCCGGACGGGGAATCAGCGAGCATTACCCCACTGAGGGTAATTCCGACGGGATGCGGATAATCAGGAGGATTAGCGAGCGGCAGGACTGGCGCGGGCTCTGCTTTGCAAATCTTGTGGACTTTGACTCAAGCTACGGCCACCGCCGAGACATCGACGGATACGCGCGCGCTCTGGCAGAGTTTGACGGGTTTCTTGGAGGCTTCCTTACGGGGATGCGCGAGGATGACATACTGATAATTACCGCCGACCACGGCTGCGACCCGGGATTTATCAAAACCACCGACCACACGCGCGAGTATGTGCCGCTGATAGTCTTTGGCAGCAGCATAAAACCGGTAAATCTCGGCACGCGCCAAAGCTTTGCCGATATCGCGGCGACGCTTGCCGAGTGGTTCGGCGTGGGATTTGACACCCCGGGAGTCAGCTTTGCCGGCGAGGTGGACAGATGAGTACGGCGCATCTTGAAATCGAGCGGAAATATCTGATCAAACGGCCCGGCGAGGACATTTTGGTGCAGCATGGCGCAAAAAAATATGTAATCGAGCAGATTTACCTGCCAGACCGGGGAGAGGATACCGAAAGAATCCGGAAGATTAGTATTGACCGCGTGACCGAATACTATCATACCGTAAAAAAACACGTCACCGACCTTACCCGGATTGAAAAGGAAAGGCGGATAAGCCGTGACGAGTACGAGAGGCTGAAAAAGCTTGCCGGCTACCCGCCTATGAGAATTGAAAAGGTCAGGTGGCGTCTGCCATACGGCGGGGTCTGTATCGAGCTTGACATATACCCCTTCTGGCATAAGACCGCGATAGCCGAGGTCGAGCTGGCGGGCGAGGATGAGCGGGTTGTTTTCCCCGATTTTGTCCGTATCATCCGTGAGGTGACGCACGAGAAGCAATACTCAAACCGCGCGCTCGCCGAGTTATTGCGCGACGGGAAAATCAGCGAGCCGGAATTTTGACGAAAAAGGCGGTGACAATATGCAACCAATCGAACTTATAAGGCTTGCCGAAGCTGCCCGGGACACGGCCTATGCCCCCTATTCGGGTTTTCGCGTGGGGGCGGCGCTGCTTGCGGCGTCGGGTTTGGTTTATACCGGCTGTAATATCGAGAACGCCGCCTATTCTCCGACCAACTGCGCCGAGCGCACCGCCTTTTTCAAGGCCGTAAGCGCCGGCGAGCGGAAGTTTGTAGCAATCGCCATCGCCGGAGGGAGGGACAAGGAGGTAACCGAGCCCTGCCCGCCCTGCGGCGTCTGCCGGCAGGTGATGGCCGAGTTCTGCGACTCTGAGAATTTTATGATATATGTCAGCCGGGGTCAGGGGCAGCATGACACCTACACACTCGGCCGGCTTTTGCCCGAAAGCTTCGGGAAAAGCAATGTCATATAATTTATGGGGCTCAGCCCCACGCCCCGCTCAAGAACCTCTCTGAAAAAGGGTCTTGAGAATCCCCAATAACTATAAACAAGCTCGCAAATCAAGCAGGCGCGGGACACACATCCCGCGCCTTGCTGACAAAATTCTACTTCTCATCTTTACTTGCAAAAGCCAAAAACAGCTTATCCAGCGCGCTTTTTTCAATTCTGCTGACATACGAGCGCGAAATCCCCATCGCCTGCGCCACCTCCCGCTGCGTGAACTGCCGTGACCCGTAAAGCCCGTAGCGCATTATAATTATCTGCTTTTCACGTTCGCTAAGCACGTTGTTTATAAAATAATACATCCGGTCGGTCTGCATTTTTTTGTCTACATCCTCTGCAACCGTGTCGTCGCAGCTTATGACGTCGATATATGTCAGGGGGTTGCCGTCGCGGTCTATGTCGATGGTCTCGTTGATTGATACCTCGTTTGTCAGCTTTTTTTGCGAGCGGAAAAACATTAAAACCTCGTTTTGAATGCATTTGGCGGCGTAGGTCGCGAATTTTGTGGTCTTGTTCTGGTTGTACGAGTCAACCGCCTTGACCAGCCCGATAGAGCCGACCGAAATCAAATCGTCCTGGCATTTGCTGCCCGAATAGTATTTGCGGATGATATGCGCCACCAGCCGCAGGTTGTGAAGAATCAGCCGCTGCCGTGCCTCCTCGTCGCCGGCCTTCATGCGGGTAAAATACTCGGCTTCCTCCTCCGGCGACAGCGGGGGAGGGAACGACTGGGAATTTCCGATACCGAGTATCAGATTGAAAAGGTGAGAGAGAACCGAAAAAAGATATGAAAACACAGCCGCTCACCTCCGCCGAAGGCGCTTATATTAACAATATATGTCCCGCCGCATGTCCGATTAACCCCCGGGGACAATTTAGCCGGGCATATATTGACAAGCAGAAAAAGAGATGGTAATATTAGATTGAAAATATCTCAGGAGATAAAGCATGAATACTCTGATAGGAAATGCAGTAGTAGGACAATCCGGCGGGCCGACCGCCGCCATAAACGCAACTCTGGCCGGGGTAATCCGCGGCGTTCTCGAGAACCTGCACGGCGGGAGCATCAGGACACTTTTTGGCATGAGAAACGGCATTGAGGGGCTGCTTGAGGAGAGGCTGATAGACCTCGGCGGGCTGTTTGCCTCCGAGGACAAACTGAAATTGCTGGAGCTCACGCCGGCGGCGGCGCTCGGTTCCTGCCGCAGGAAGCTGCCCGATATAAAAAAAGACCCGGCGTTCTATGAGCGGCTGCTCGGTATTTTCAAGAAATATGACATAAGGTATTTCTTCTATATCGGCGGCAACGACTCGATGGATACGGTGGCCAGGCTTTCCGAGTACACCAAATCCCACGAGTACGAAATGCGCATCATCGGGATCCCCAAGACCATTGACAACGACCTTGTCGGTACCGACCACACCCCGGGCTTCGGCTCGGCGGCAAAATACATTGCGACAACCGTCCAGGAAATTATCCGGGACTGCGCGGTGTATGCCACGAAGGCGGTGACAATAGTCGAGATTATGGGGCGCGACGCGGGGTGGCTCACCGCATCTGCCGCGCTCGGCCGCGCCGTCAATGGTGTCGGACCCGACCTTATATACCTGCCCGAGAGCCCCTTCTCCATGGAGAAATTTTTTGAGGACCTGCGCAGGATACACAAGGAGCATCCAGATGTAGTTGTGGCGGTTTCCGAAGGTATACGATATGAGGACGGAAGATATGTCTGCGAGGGGATGAGCGCCAGGGGCGTCGACGTGTTCGGGCATACAGCCCTCTCGGGCACAGGCAAGGTGCTTGAATTTGCGGTGAAGGATGAGTTGGGCTGCAAAGTAAGGTCGATTGAGCTCAACCTGCCGCAAAGGTGCGCGGCGCATCTTGCTTCGGCTGCCGACATTGAGGAAGCCGTC
>JAAYHB010000008.1 GCA_012727435.1 Clostridiales bacterium
GCGCCGTGCCAGAGACCGCTGACCAGAAAGACAATCATGACATTCATCTGGTGCCTGAACTTCGAGCAGCGGTTGCCGCCCAGCGGTATGTAGAGGTAATCGCGGAACCAGGTGGAGAGGCTGATGTGCCAGCGCGCCCAGAATTCCTTGATGCTCTGAGCCGTGTAGGGCAGGTTGAAGTTTTTCATGAGCTTGATTCCCATTATCTCGGCACAGCCGATGGCGATGTCGGTGTATCCCGCAAAGTCGCCGTATATCTGAAAGGCAAACATGACGGTCGCCAGCGCAACCCCGAGTCCCGTGGCCCCGTCCACGTTATTGTAGACCGAGTTGACATACCCGGCAAGCATGTCGGCCACGACCACCTTTTTGAAAAAGCCGATAATCATTTTCCGCAAACCGCCTATAATATTGCGCCATGCCGGAGGGTTGTCGGCGTGAAGCTGCGGAAGCAGGTTTTCGGGGCGCTCTATAGGACCGGCGACAAGCTGCGGGAAGAAGGACACATAAAGCGCGTAGTACCCGAAATGCCGCTCGGCCTTGACCTGCCCGCGATAGACGTCTATTGCGTATGAGAGGGTCTGAAAGGTGTAGAACGAAATCCCGACCGGCAGAATCAAATCAAATTCGAGCGGCTGAACTTTGGCGCCAAGCGCGGTCAGAAGCCCGGTGACCGAGGTGGAAAGGAAATTAAAATATTTGAAGAAGAAAAGCACGCCGAGCGAGGCAATAAGCGTCACCGTAAGGCAAGCCTTTGTCAGCGCCTTGTTCTCGCGCCTTTTCTCGATTATCAGCGCACTGACATATGAGATGACTGTTGTGAACAGTATCAGGAAGACCAGGTCGAAGTTCCAGCTGACGTAAAAATAGTAGCTTGCCAAAAGCAGCATCATCCATTTGAGCTTTTTAGGCAGCACGAAATACAGAATTGTGACGACAGGCCAGAAAATCAGAAATTCAAACGAGTTGAATACCATACCCTACGCCTCTTTTCTTACAAGTCCGACCGAGATTGAGATCAGCAGCATGAGCAGAAGCTCCTCCATCCCGGCCCCGCCCAGCAGGAAAAAGGCGACAAGGATTATATGCAGTATATAGTTTGCCGCCGCCATAATTAAACACAACCTCCGCCGCCTGCGGAATATGTGCTCAAGAATATTCAGTGCCAGTATCACAAGCATGATGCCGGCGACCGCAAATGCGTGCTCGACCAAAAAGTCCATTATGTATAAATGCCCCTGACCTTTCTTGTAAAGTAACACATCAGTTTTTTGCTTTTCGTTTATTTTTCCTTTGCAAGCTGTGCCTTGATGTCGCGGATGAGCATATCGGTTCTGATTTTCGCGCCCTCGGTGTTCAGATGGAAATCGGTGTTGAAGAAATATCTGGTGTCCATCAAGTAGTCGGCCACGTTTGAAATCACAACGGCGTGTATATTGTTTTTAGCCGCGTTCATATATTGGGCCTGATGCGAGGAGGTGCGCGATATTTCGTTCACCGCCACGTAATTTATGCAGGCAAATGAGAGATAGCACTTGCCGCCGGCCGCCGCCACCATATCAAGCGAGCGGTTGAGGTTTTTATTGTATGCGTTCGTAATCAAAGAGGCCGCAAGGTCATACCTGTTTGCCGACGGCGTATATGTCTGCCCAACCTTTTCCTTAATGTAGTCGCCGTACATGTTAACCGTCTCGCTGGTATAATTTTCATAAGTATTTATTTCCTTCGACTGCCGTGCGGCGTTGAACGAGGCGAACGAAGTGAAAATATTAATGTAGTTTCTTATGTCAACATATGAAAAGGCATCGTAGGCCCCCTCGAATATCTGCCAAAGCGTCTCGTTCACCGCATTATATCCCCATTGATAATTGATGTTTTCGGGGACGTGAATCAGTATGTCGCCCTCGTTTATGAAATGCGAGATAACCTCGATATAGAACGATGCAGGGGTGCTCTGATTGCAGCCGTAGTTGACTACCGAATATTCATTGTCAAGCCCGGCCATGAGCTGCTCGGATATGACGCCGTAGGCGACATTCGAGCCTCCGGTAACAATCAGTTTTTTGCCCGGGGCGGTCATCAGACGCTCGAACTTAATCTGATATGTCCCGTTCCTTGAGGAAATATACCTCGGTGCCTGCGTCGCGTTCATGTACAGCTTCGAGAAGTTCGGACAGTTCTGATAAAAGTTGTCGTTTATCGACATAATCGAGTCGCTCATATAGAGGGTCGTAAAATTCGGGCAGTTTACAACCGCGCCGGGCGTGACGGTTTTGAGATTCTTTGAGAACACAAGCGTGCTGAAGCTGCAGTTTGAAAACGCCTTGGAAGCTATTGAGGTCACCGGGTTGCCGCCGATGTATTCGGGTATGACCACAACATCGTCGTCCCCGGTGTAGCCGGTTATCTGGACCTTGCCGCCCGAGATGGTATACTTGAATTTTTCGGGTTCGGTTTCCTTTAACCACTGGGCATAAAGCGTTTCAATCCCGGTCTCGGGCATGACGATATTCCAGCCCAGCCCGTAGTAGCGGCCGCTGCCGTCGGGCTCGGTGTTGTACCCGTAAAGCACATATCCTTCGCGCACAAAGTTCCCGCCGTCATAAAGGGTATTCGGGCATATGTAGTGCGAATTCGCAACTTCAACGAAAATCGAGTCGAGCGAGGAGTTCGGCACCCTGCCGCCGTTGGCCCTGTAAATGATTATCTTGCTGCCCTCCTGGGCATAGTTTGTGTAGAGCCGTATGCTCTTTGTTATTGTGAAGGTGTACTCGGTGGCATAGCTCACAATTGTGCCTCCTTTCCTCAGGAGTCCCCCGACAGAGAAGCCGAGAAACATCGCACCCTCCTTCGGGGTGACCGTTAAGGTTATCTCAGTTCCCTCGTAGACCGTCTGAGATGCCTCGCTTGAGCTTACCGCGCCGTACCGTGAGTCATTGGTTACGACATATGTATACAACTCACGCGGGCGCGAGGACACCCTTATGGTAGTGGGGTAATTCACGTTTTCAAGCATGATTTTCCCGTCTTCGTAAACCGCCCCCCGGTCAACCGAATCGATAATATACGTGGGGTCAACCTCGACCTTAAAAGTGGCGGTTCCGCCCGGCTGCACCCTTACCGGGTTCTGGCTGGTGACGGTATACCCCTCCCCTTCGGTCAGCATGACTACAAGGCTCAGGTCGCGCCCGGAATCCGGCCCGGAGCCATGCATGCACCCGGCGGCACAAAGCGCCAGTATAAAAACAAGGAAAAAAAGAGTTCGCTTTTTCATCCCTCACTCCAATTGCCTCACATGCGGCAGAATATGCTTTGCGGATGTTGTACTGACGACCCTGCCGTCTTTGGCAGAGCCGGCATAGCACATGGTTTTGTGCATTATTTACAAATGCGGGCAAATTCATATATCAAAGTTAAATATAACACACACATTTCGTATTGTCAAGTATTGCCTTATATTTCATGGTTTTTCTTTCTGTAAAGGTCAAGATAAAGCCTCGCGAGCGCCTCTGTCATGGCAGAGGCGGTGAAGCGTTCGGTATAGAGTCGGCATGCCGCCTGACCCATGCGGGCGAGCAGTTCCCTGTCACCCTCAAGCCGTGCCAGCGCCGCCTCAAGCGCCAAGTGGTCGGCGGCCGGGATCACGAGCCCGTTCACTCCGTCCTCAACCATGCAGGGGTTGCCGCCGTAATTACTCACCACCGCCGGCTTCCCGAGGCTCATTCCCTCCGAGAGCGCCAAGCTTGAGGTTTCGGTCCCGGTCGAGCAATTTACATTGACGTCAATTGCGTTCATGTACGGCGTGACATCCTCGACAAACCCGGCAAAGACCGCCTTTCCGGCCACCCCGAGCTCAACTGCCGCCCGCCTCAGCTCTACTTCAAGGCTTCCCCGTCCGCAGATAAGGGCTTTGAGCCGGCTGTTTTTATCACTCGCCGCCAGCGCCCGCAGAAGATAAATATGCCCCTTACACTCCTCAAGCCTCGCAAAAATCCCGGCGACAAAATCGTCGTCCGAAAAGCCCAAAGACCTCCGTATTTCCCGCCTCTTTTCATTCCCGAACACATCGAGCGGCTCGACGCCGTTTATTATGACCGTGATTTTAGACCGGGGCGTGCCGGTGTCGCTGAGGTTTTGCGCCGCGGCGTCGGCCACCGCGACAATGGCGGTCGAGAGTACGCAGTTGAAGGCGCCGCAGACCTGCCTGAGCGGGAAGTGACGCAGGAGAGCAGGCGGGGGATAGGCACAGTGCCGGGTGTAAAGCCTTATCGGGACCCGACATAAGAGCGCGGCAAGCCGCCCCGAGAGCGCGCCGTGACAGTGGATTATGTCGGGTTTCTCTGCATAGATTATCCGGACATACTCTGGTATTGCCGCCGGCTCGAAAGAGCGGTCGGCTCCGTGCTTTGTCTCTATTGTCCTGTATCCGAGCGCTTCAATCCTCCGGATAAGCTCGCTGCCGCACGGCAACACCACCGAAATATCAAAGATATCCCGGTCAAAGTGTCTGAGCTGGTTGAGCAGCAGCACGCCGGCGCCGCCTATGTTGGTGTCTGTTATTACATGGATGAGCTTTATCATGTACTACCTGTTCCCCGGCTTCCTGTATCTTTAGCATTCACCTTGAGTATTGACAATTCCCGCCGTCCTATTCCCTGCCTGACTGAAGAAGCGGGGCTGACGCAATCGCGTCAGCCCCGCTGTCTCAATCTATATCTTCATAAACCTCCTCGGGCGGCCGTTCGAGCAATTCGGGATTCTCGACAAATCGCTTGAACATCTTGAAAGCCGAGGCGTAATAATAGCCGTCACAAATCCTCTCATCTGTTACGGCTTTTAGGTCAACATACTTGTGGGTGACAATATTCCCGTTCTTGTCGAGCGTGTGCTCGGTCCTTTTTGTACCGTAGGCCAGAAAAACCGGCAGGTTGCCGAAATCATATATGTGATGGTATATCGGCTTGATTCCGAGCGAGCCCATGCTCGTTATGATCATCGAGGCGTGCATCGGGCTGATGTCGAGCAGGGCTCGCGGCAGCCAGCCGAAATAATCAAGGAAGTTGATAAACTTCATGGTCCAGCGCAGAAGCAGCCCCGGAATGAGTGAGAAGGCCTTGGCATACTTGTCGAACTTGTTCTTTTCATTCAATTTGGCATTTTCCCGGATAGCCTTGTTGAATTTCTCGTACACGTCGTCGATGGTGTCGGTCGGCTCAAAAAACACCTTAATGCTGGTGTCGGGGGCGTCAAGCGACATCTCGCGCTTTATGACCATTAATACCGAGATGTGGTTCCGCGCATAGATTTTCTGGCCGCTGACAAACCGGTTGATTGCGGGGCGCTGCGAAATGGTCCTGACATAGGCCGCGATAATCACATACAGAATGCCGAAATCGGGCTTGCCCTCCTTGCGCTTACGGCGGCAGTAAGCGTCGGTCTTGTCGATGCAGAAGCTGTCGGCGTATGTATTGCAGGCATCCGAGCGCCTCGGCATAATGTAGGGCATCATCGAGACCATCGGGTGTAGGGTGCGGAGCCTGCGCCCGTCCTTCCGGTCCCCGAACCTGCGCTTCCTCTTCTTTGCCGGCGCCGTGGGTAGGCTGACGTTCATTTCTCCTGCATTTTCTGCTGCCTTTTCGTGCTTTTTCTTCTTTTTAGCCATAAATACCTCGTGGTGTGCCGTTTGGGCCTGTAGATTCGGGTGCCGGATTATACCATATCCTCGGGCTTTATCAGCTCGTCGAATTTCTCACCCGAAAGAAATCCGAGCTCAATGCAGGCATCCCGCAAGGGGATGTTATTCTTATATGCAAGCTTGGCAACCTCCGCAGCTTTTTCATATCCGATATGCGGGCTGAGCGCGGTCACCAGCATCAGCGAGTTGTACAGGTTGCCACGCATCTTATCGCGGTTTGGCTCGATACCCGCGACACAGTGCCGGGTGAAGGATACGATGCTGTCTGACAGCAGGCGCACCGACTGGAGAAAATTGTATATCAGCACCGGCATGAAGACGTTGAGCTGAAAATTGCCCTGCGACGCAGCCATGCCGACCGCCACGTCGTTTGCCATGACCTGCACCGCGACCATCGTCAGCGCCTCACATTGGGTGGGGTTGACCTTGCCGGGCATTATAGAGCTGCCGGGCTCGTTTGCCGGGATTGTTATCTCGCCCAGCCCGCAGCGCGGCCCCGAGGCCAGCCAGCGGATGTCGTTTGCTATTTTCATGAGGTCGGCGGCAAGCGCCTTGAGCCCGCCGTGTGCAAAAACCAGCGCGTCCTTTGAGGTAAGAGCATAAAACTTGTTCGGCGCGCTGACAAATTTCGTGCCGGTGAGCCTGCTTATTTCCTCAGCGCAGAGCTCGGCAAAGCCCGCGGGGGCATTCAGCCCTGTGCCGACCGCCGTGCCGCCGATTGCCAGCTCGCGCAGCCCGGAAAGCGAGGATTTTATCATTCTCGAGCCGGTCTCAAGCATCACGCGCCAGGCGCTTATCTCCTGTGAGAAGGCTATCGGCGTCGCGTCCTGAAGGTGCGTCCGCCCGCATTTAATTATCCCCCTGCATCTCTCTTCAAGCCGGGCAAATTCGGCTGCAAGCTCCCCGATTGCAGGCAACAATGCTTTCTCGATTCTCAGCACCGCCGCGACATGCATGGCCGTCGGGAAGGCATCGTTCGAGCTCTGCGACATGTTTACATGGTCATTCGGGTGGAGCAGCTTCCCGCCGGCAAGATAATTGCCGCGGTTGGCTATAACCTCATTTAAGTTCATGTTGGTCTGGGTGCCGCTGCCGGTCTGCCAGACCGAGAGCGGGAAATGGCTGTCAAGCTCCCCTGCAAGAATCTCGTCGCAGACCTGCACAATAAGCTCCCGCCGCCGCTCATCGAGCCTGCCTAGCCTGAAGTTTGCCTCGGCAGCCGCCTTCTTGAGAATTGCAAGGGCATATATCAGCTCGAGGGGCATTTTTTCGGTTCCAATTTTGAAATTCTGCCGGCTCCGCTCGGTCTGGGCTCCCCACCATGCGTCGGCCGGAACGTCAATTTCGCCCATGGTATCCTTTTCTTTGCGGTATTCCATCAAAACCTCCGTGCCACGCTCCGCGGTATACTGCCGATATTCCCTGCCGCAGTCACGCTTGCAGCAATATAGTAACATTCTAACACAGGTGCATAGAAATTGCAAGGCGGCTTTTCTGATGTTTTGTCGAAATTGTTTTTTATCGCTACTCTATGGACTACAAAATAAAACGGTCTGCCGGAAGCCGGAACAGACCGTTCATTCTTTTATTATCCCTCTTGGTTTCAGAATTCTTCTTCCTCCTCCGATTCCATAGGCTCAAAATCCTCTTTCGATGCGCCGCAGAGCGGGCAAACCCAATCGGCCGGCAGGTCCTCGAAATCGGTTCCTTCGTCAATGCCGTTATCGGGGTCGCCATACTCGGGGTCGTATTCATAACCGCACAAAACACATACGTATTTCATACAGAAAAGCCTCCCGAAGATTTTTTTAATTATAATAGTCTGACTTTTTGATTTTGTCAACCAGGATTGAATAAGTGTTATGAATTATCGTGCGACAGGTCGCCGCATTTTTTTATTTTTTCTGACAATAAAAAAGTTATTCTGACATCCCGTCACCGATTTTTCCGGCATGCGACCCGGCATATGTGCAGTATAATCCGACATTGTGCCTGCCGGGTGATATGCGTTGCCGGCTGCAGATTCGGTATACCACCTCGTGTGGCAAAAAGTACAGAGCCACCCGGCTGAAGGTTAAAACGTCGCCGGCCGCCTGTCCGGTCTAACTCGTTTTGCCCGAGCATAAGATTTCATATCAGGCAGCCATTGCGGGGCCGAGAAAACCAAATGCCGTCGCGGGGAAAATATGAGAAAATCCAAAGCTTTTTTATACAATGCCCTATTGCTTGTCGCCGTCTCGCTTATCATGCGGACGGTCGGCATTTATTTCAATGTCTACATTTCAAACAGAATCGGCGCGGTGGCCATGGGGGTCTACTCGCTTGTCGGCGGGATATACGGTTTCGGTATTACCCTTGCGACCTCGGGGGTAAATCTTGCGGTCACAAGGCTGGTATCAGAGGCGCTGGGGCGCGAGCAGCCGGGAGAAATCAGGCGCATTATGTCAAGGTGTGTCATTTACGCGAGCTCATTCGGCCTGCTTGCCGCGGTGCTGCTGCTCACGCTCTCCGAGACAATAGCTTACAGTTGGCTTGACGACCTGCGCACAATCCGCCCGATGAGACTGCTTGCTCTTGCACTGCCGCTGATTTCGGTCACCTCGGCGCTCAACGGCTACTTCACGGCAATAAGGAAGGTATACAAAAATGCGATAACCGTCTTTGCCGAGCAGTGCATCCGAACATTCTTCACCGTACTGCTGCTCAACGCCCTGCTACCTCCGGGCATTGAATATTCCTGCGTGGCGCTTGCAGGAGGCGCGGTCCTCGCCGAACTCTCCTCGCTTGTCATCATGTCAACGCTCTTCTTGCTCGACCGCAGCAGAAAAAGCAAGGAAAAGCCGGGCGGCGGGAGGTATGTCGGCAGGATCCTCGGCATTACCCTGCCGGTAGCCTTCAGCTCGTATGTCAGGTCAGGGCTGCTTTCGGTCGAGCACGCGCTCATACCCTCGGGGCTGAAAAAATACGGCGCCTCCACCGAGACCTCGCTCGCCATCTACGGTACCCTATCGAGCATGGTCTTCCCGGTGGTGCTCTTCCCGGCGGTTTTTCTGACCTCCTTCTCGGGGCTGCTCGTACCCGAGCTCGCCGAGTCGCGCGCACGGGGCGACAAGGCGCGGATTGAGCGCATAGTTTCGCGGATTATGCGGCTGACCCTGCTCTTTTCGATCGGCACCGGCGGCATCATGCTCTGCTATGCCCGGGAGCTCGGCGCCGTGCTGTATAAAAATTCGGCTTATGCCGGAAGCTACATCAGCCTCCTGGCGCCGCTGATTCCTGTCATGTACCTTGACAGCATGACCGACGTCATGTTAAAAGGCCTCGGGCAGCAGTTTTATTCGATGATAGTCAACATCGCCGACGCGCTGCTCTCTGTCCTTCTGGTATGGCTCTGGCTGCCGGCACAGGGAATCAACGCATATATCACGATTATATACATCGCCGAGTTGCTGAACACCTCGCTCAGTGTCGGGCGGCTGCTTACAATAAGCCGTGCCAAGCCGGATTTTGTAAACTGGATAATCAAGCCCGCCGCGGCAGTGACAGGCGCCGTCAGCCTGGCCCGGCTGTTTTTCAGACCCGCTTCCCTTTATTCAAAGGCTGCTCTGGCATATGCCATAGTCGTCACCGGCCTGCTCTATATCCTCCTGTTATCAGGGCTTTTCGCGCTCGGCAAGGATGATCTCATTAACCTGCGGCGTCTCTTCGGAGAAGCTAAGACTCGCCGGGGCGGACCATAAAAGCGGGAAGGCAATGCCTTCCCGCTTTTGCTGTTTTTTGATCAATCCTCAGCCGTGATCCTCCACGGGGCAAGAAAACCGTTGTCCATTCTCATTACCCGGTCGGCCTTTCTGGCAATTGACATGTCGTGCGTCACAATGATAAGCGTCTGGCCGAGCAATTCCTTGGTCTCGAGCAGAAGATGAAGCACCTCGTCGGCATTCTTTCTGTCAAGGTTGCCGGTCGGCTCGTCTGCAAAGACGATGAGCGGCAGGTTTATCAGAGCGCGGGCAATCGCCACCCGCTGCTGCTGGCCGCCCGACAGCTCGCTCGGCAAATGGTGCAGCCGGTCGGCAATATCGAGCGCGGTGATCAGCTTGCGGAGGTTCTGCTCATACGAATACTCGGGCTTGTTGCACATCAGCGTGGGCAAAAGGATGTTCTCAAGTGCCGTGAACTGGGGGATTAAATTGTGATTCTGAAAAATCATGCCTATGTACTTGCCCCTGAATTCCCCGAGCTCGTCGGGCGACATTTTGGTTATGTCGTTGCCGCGGATTTTGATTGTTCCCGAGTTGGGCCGGTCAAGCCCGGCGCAGAGGTGGAGCAGCGTGCTCTTGCCCGAGCCCGACGGCCCGATAATGGCTACAAATTCGCCCTCATACACATGAAAGGTTGCCCGGTTGACCGCCGTCACCACCAGATCGTACTGGCGATACTGACGGATTAAGTTTTCGGTCTCAAGTATTATTCTTCTGTCTTCCATTACAGCTCTCCAAGTCCCGACATTATTCCCAAATCCCCGTCTCTCCGGCGTCCCCTGCCGGCCCTGTAGGGGATATACGACGACAAGAACCCGCATATTGCCGACACCGCAAGGCTGACAAGCAGCGCTGCTGTCGACACGAAAAAGGAATAACTCACCCCGCCGGCAAAGCCGAGCGAGGGCAGCCACTCGCTCATCAGCTTGAACACGATAAAGCTTGCGATATAGCTCAGTATGACAGTCACAACCATGGCAAGCGCCGATATAACAAGCCCCGCAAAGGTATGCAGCCTCTCAATCTGCTTCTCTGCGGCGCCGAACATACGGAGCAGGTTCATTTCCTTCCGGCGCTTCTGGAAGAACAGTATCTGCGAGAAGAACCACACTACCGGCGAGAGCAGTAGCAGCAGCACCGAGAATATCAGTATGGTTGTGTATGACCGCCGCTGCAACATCAGCTCTGAATACAGCGTAGCATAACTCCGGTCGATATTATAATCAAAGCTGAAGTAATCATTGAGAGTAAGTTTTATCTTGTCAATTATGTCGTCGGTCTCACCGGAAGTAACATCAGCATCCAGATAGACGCTTATTGTACTGCCTAAGTCGCTCAGGCCGGTGAACCTGACATACTCGTCGTAGTTCATCCCGACGATAAATCTCCCGCCGGTCTCGCCGCCATGAATTACCGCGGCAACCTCGTATTCGATATAGTCAAACCCGTAAAAGAAAAGCTGATCGCGCAGGATTTCGAGCTCGCTGAAATAGACCTTCTCAAGCCGCTCTTTCTTATACAGAAGCTGCGCGGCGTAAATTTTGTTCCCGGGGCTGAATTCGAATCTTTTCTGGTTGTATATCGAATCGCTGATTATTATTTTGCTGCTATCTTCAAGTATGGCATAGGGGTCGCCTTCAACCTCGTATAGCGAGCAGATGGTGTCAATATAGTGCCGGTCTAAAGCGCGATACTCAAGGTAGTTGGTGGCAACCGGGTAGCCTTCCAGATTGTCGCTCTCGAGCACATACTTTGCCCCGCCGGCAAGGTTTCTCCTTTTCATCAGAATATGCGAAACGATTTTTGATGCGGGTACCGAGTTTTTCCAGATGGTATGGCTGACCCCCGGTACTTCCTCAATCCATTCGGAAACCTCTTCCATCTGGTCTACTATGTCGGATTCATCATCATCGGGATATATAATTATGTCAGCTTCGGGTTCGTCTGTCATGACGGCGGTTTTGTTCATCTCCCCGATATACACCCCGCAGATAAAGAGGATGGTGAAAATTATCGCGGTGACGAGGGTTGCCGCAAAATACCTGCGGAAGCGCCATATCCCGTAAAGCTCGTAATGATACGGGAAGGTCTTGTTGAATATCTTAAAGGAGCGGCGCGGGGAGGTGACCAGATTTGAGTTGTCCTGCGCCATAATGAGCGATATCGGCGTCTTGAGGGACAACTGCTTCATCGGGGTGTAGACCGCAAAGTAGACCGTGATAAAGTTCAGTGCTGTCACCGCTAAGACAATCCACCCGGATATGTACACCGTCCGGCCGACTTTTGCATATATGAGCGTGGTTATCAGCCACGATGCTCCGAGCGAAGCCAGTGCAGTGGTCATTGAAATGACCATCATCTCCCACTTGGCAGTCGAAAACAACTTTTTGAATCCGGCACCGCAGGTCATGTAAATGCCGTAGAGGAACTTGAAATGGTTGGTTCGGATGTTGTAGAGCGTCATCAAAAGGACAACCGACAATACGGCGAGCAGCACACCCACAAGAATTGCCCATTTTATAACAGGCCTCAGGTAATCCTGCCTGTATGTATAAAGCGGCGTGGTGCTGTAGGTGACATTCTCCCTGCCGACACCGGTAGAATCAATGTAATATTCCAGAAAATCCTCGGTCGTCGTCTTATCCTTAAGTGTTACCTTGAGCCGGAAAAACTCGTTGTACTCGTCCGGCGGCAAGAAGCTGTATTCATCAAAGTTGCTCTCGCCGAGATTTGAGTTTATGTAAAGGGCGTTTTCGATTGCCAACCGTTCAGCGGCGTCTATGCCGTCGATTATGATATCGGCGTCATATAGCGAGGCAATGGCCTTTCTATCGTTCTCAAGGTTTGTGTGGGTTGTAAAGCAGAGAATCCAGAAAAGCGACTGAATGATAAAAAGCGCGACAAAAAAGCTTAAGTATTCGGTGAAGTTGAAGAATACCGTCTTAACCGAGTTGCGTGCGCTCCTCCTGAACAGCCCCCGCCCCCATTCGTTTCTGGGGTTGACCCTGTAGAACGATGCATCTATTCCCTTTTCCGGTGTGGTGGCCCTATCTTTTCCCAAAGCCAAGACTCCTTTGTTAATAAATCGGGCATGGCGGTGTACTCAACGCCGCTGCTTTTTGTCAGTAAATTCTAAAGCAGGCAACAACCTTGCCGAGTATTGAGAGCTGCTGCACATAAACCGGGGACATAAGGCGGTTTGCGGGCTGCAGGCGGAACCTCCCGGGCTCGCGGTAAAAGGTCCTGACTATCACCTCGCCGTCGACCATTGCAACGACTATGTCGCCGTCCCCGGCCCAGTCGCGCCGTTCGACTATAACCACATCCCCGTCCATAATCCCGGCCTCAATCATTCCCGGCCCGATCACCTTGACGGCAAAAAGATTGCTCTGGTCACAGCCGATGCTGTCTGTCACAAAATTTACATAATCCTCGAAATTCTCTGCGTCGAGCAGGGGAACGCCTGCCGTAACCTTGCCTATGACAGGAACCCTTGTTCTTGTCCGGTCCGGCATCCTGAGTACCCGGATAGTGCGGCTTTTACCGTCCTCCTTATGAATATAGCCCTCGGCCTCAAGCCTCTGAAGGCAGTTATAAACAGTCGAGGTGCTTTTGAAGCCGAGCGCTCTCTGTATATCGCGGACGCTGGGCGGATATCCGATTTTGCGAATGGTCTCGATTATGTAATCAAGCGTATTCTGCTCAAGCGCGGACAATTTCATTTGTGCCTCTTGGATTGATACTTCGCCTTCCAAATCTAAGCCCTCCGTTTCTCAATATTTTTTTGCTAAAGGGCTGCCGAAGACTGCATTACATAATCGTCCCTTTATATGACCGTTTATTATCGACAAGCCGCCGTATCCATTTGTAGCCATATTTAGCATAAGTTGTGTATATTATACACGAATCCCTCGCCTCTGTCAAATATCAGTTTTAATCAATATTTACTGAAAATCCTCGCAGTTAATATGTTAAAATGATACATTGTGGCAAAGCATTCATTATTTTCTGTAGTAAACGTAATGAGCTATAATAGTCCGGACGGCGCCGCCCTGCTCAAGATCGGGAGCGGTTATCACAACCCCGTCATTCGACAAAAGCTCCCATGCCTGCATTTCGTCAATTTTACAGCGCAGGACTATTTTCTGGGAGGCATAAACAATGAACTCGTCGCCGCGGATATTGAGCCCGCCTTCCCTTCCGATAACCTCCTCGACACCGTCCTCCCGCCGCTCGGTGACATACTTGATATGCTGCCCGCAAATCCGCTCGGCCATCTCGCGCCGGTAGCGCGGGGTGTCGGGATTCTTGCTCTTCGTCAAGCGTTTGATTACCTTTTTCAGCATATCAATCTCCGTTAACCAGCCGGTCAGATCTCCTTCAGTATAACTGCGCTTATCGGCTCGAGTGTCACCCGTCCGCAATGCTCACGACCTGTGAGCAGGTCTACCTGCCTGCCAAAAAGTCTGAAAGACAACTCACTATCACTGCTGTTGGCGGCAACCACAACACGCTCGCCGCCGCGCGTACGCTCATATGCGATAAATCCCTCTCCGTAACCGAGCACTTCAAAATCCCCGCCGTCAAACACACGCCCGCGCGTGCGGATCTCCCCCAGCCGCCGGTAGTGGGTCAGCAATTCGGTATTCTCCCTGCCCCACGGGTAGGGCATACGGCAGAAGGGATCGCGCCCGCCCTCAAGCCCGGCCTCATCGCCGTAAAAGAGCGACGGCGTGCCGTATACGGTATACTGCAGGGTTGAGGCAAGCATGAGCCGGCGCACCGCAAGTTCGTATTTTTCGCTGTCCAGCCTGAAGGTTGCAAGCTTTTCGTTTTTCATCGAGTCGGTGCCGGCATCGCCCAGTACCGTGAGAATCCGCTCGGTATCGTGGGTTCCGAGCAGGTTCATGAGAATATTGCAGACGCAGGGCGGGTAGGAAGAGTATATATCTGTAAGAATATTATACAGCATTTTCCCGTCACTGTAAAGCGTAAAGTCAATTATTGCGTTTCTTATCGGATAATTCATAACGCTGTCAAGTTGAAGTCCCCGAAGGTACTTCCTCCGCCGGCCGTAGGAAATCTTGTCGGCGGCGTTCTCCCAGACCTCTCCGATGATTACCGCATCTTCCGAAACACTCTTGACAGAGCGCCTGAAGTCCTCAAGGAACCCGTCCGAGAGCTCGTCGGGCACGTCGAGCCGCCAGCCCCCGACACCCCGCCTGACATATTTTGCACCTATCCCCTCCTGCCCGGCAAAGTAGCTGCGGCATATGTCGTTTTCGTGGTTCAGTTTCGGCAGCCTTCTTATGTCCCACCAGCACCTGTAGTCGTCCGGATAGTTGTTGAAATAGTACCAGCCATAATACGGCGAACTCTTTGACTGATAAGCCCCGGTACCGGGGTATCTGCCGTATTTGTTGAAATACCTGCTGTCGTCGCCGGTGTGGTTGAAAACCCCGTCAAGGATTATTTTAATTCCGCGCGCTCCGGCTTCCTCAATGAGCTTATCAAGCGCCTCATCCCCGCCGAACAGGCCGTCGACCTTCTCGTAGTCCCCTGTGTCGTACTTGTGGTTTGAATATGCCTCAAATATCGAGCAGAGATATATCGCCCCCGCACCGAGCGAGGCGATATAGTCGAGCTTTTCTATTACTCCCCAGAGGTTGCCCCCGAAGAACACGTTGTTCTCAAGGTCGTCGCCCGGCCGCTCGCCGTACTGCGGCACGCCGCGCTCCCAGTCCTCGTCAATAACCACTCCCGCACGCAGCGATATGCTTCCCTTCCCCCGGCGAAACCTGTCGACGAAAATATGATATATGATTTTCGACCCTAACCAGCCCGGAGTTCTGAAATCATCACGGTACACAAGGAGCCTGAAGCGGCCTTTGCTGCAGGGCGAGAGCCTGAAGTCGACATTGTTCTGAGTGTCTGTGTAGAGGAGTTCCTCCCCGCGGATGAATAACAGCTCATAGAAAAAAAGCCCGTCCTCCTCGCAGCCGCAGAGCACACGAAGCAGAATTTCGGTTCCGTAAGTGTCAAGCCCGAGATGACTTTCGCAAAACTCAAGCAGAATATCCTCGCGCGAAAAGCTGCCGTCTTTCTGGATTCTCAAAACGGCGCGCGAAATTCCCAGCCTGCGGGGTATTATGACCCTGAAGGCAAGCTTCTCCGACACCCGAAATGCCCCGAGGCGGGATACATCCTTCCCCCCGGAGCGGTCGGGCGAGCAGAGCAGCTTCTTGATGACCAGGTCGCCGGGGCAGGTCGACTCATGAAGTCGTATCAGCATATGCAGCTTTGGAGTCTACCTCCCTGATCCCCCAGATTTCCCGGGCATATTCGCTTATCGCCCGGTCGGCCGCAAAGTAGCCCGACGAGGCGATGTTGCGGAGCGACATGCGATTCCATTTTTCCCTGTCGGAATACGCGCGTATCATACTCTCATGCGTCAGCCTGTAGGACTCGAAATCTGCAAGGCACATATAGGGGTCGGATACGCCGTGGCTTGCGATGAGATACGCGGCGACATCTGCAAAGGATTCCCCGGCAAAGCCCTTCTGCAGGCAACCGATAATCTTTATCAATCTTTCGTTCTGCGCGTAGTATTCAACCGAATTGTAGCCCCGCAGCCAGAGTTCGTCGACCTCGCGGCTGCTCAGCCCGAAGATATACATGTTTTCCTTCCCGACGGCATCAAGTATTTCGACATTAGCACCGTCAAGCGTGCCAATGGTTATGGCGCCGTTCATCATTAGCTTCATGCAGCCGGTTCCGCTCGCCTCCTTGCCGGCAAGCGAGATCTGCTCGCTTATCTCTGTGGCGGGCATTATTATCTCGGCCTCACTGACGTTGTAGTTTTCAATGAATATGACCCGCAGCCTCTCGCGTATCCCGGGGTCGGATTCGATTTCCCGGCTCAGCATGCAGATGAGGTTTATTATCCGGCGCGCCATGTGATATCCCGGCGCCGCCTTGCCCCCGAATATGAAGGTCTGGGGCTGCAGGTCAAGCCCGGTGTTTTCCTTTAGCTCGATGTACAACCCGATGATTTTTAGAACGTTGAGCAGTTGCCGCTTGTATTCGTGCATTCGCTTTATCTGCGCGTCAAAAACCGAGCGGGTGTCAATCCTCTGCCCGGTTTTGGCGTATATGTGTTTTGCAAGCCTTATCTTGTTATGATGCTTGATCTCGCCGAGTCGTCCGAGCACCGCGGGGTCGTCGGAAAACTTCAGAAAGTCGGATAGCAGCTCGGGGCGGTTCCGGTACCCGGGGCCGATGCACTCGTCAAGAAGGTCGGCAAGCCCGGGGTTTATATAGCAGAGCCAGCGCCGGTGGGCGATTCCGTTGGTCACGTTCGTGAACTTTTTGGGGTAGAGGCGATAGAATTCCTTGAAGGTTGATTCCTTGAGTATCTCGGTGTGGAGCTTTGAGACGCCGTTGACATGGTGCGAGCCGACAATCGAGAGGTTGGCCATCTTTATCTGGCCGTAGCTGATGATGCTCATGTCCGAAATGCGCTTCCACGCCCCCGGAAAAGCGTTCCATACTTCCCGGCAGAATCTTTCGTTGATTTCCCTGATTATCTCGTATATGCGCGGGAGCCTGAGTTTAAAGAGCGCTTCGTTCCAGCACTCGAGCGCCTCGGGCATGATGGTGTGGTTGGTATAGGACACGCTTCGGGTGACTGTATCCCATGCCCGCTCCCAGTCAAAGTAATATTCGTCGAGCAGAATCCGCATAAGTTCGGGTATGCAGAGCGCCGGGTGGGTGTCGTTAATATGAATCGCCACTTTGTCGGGGAAGTTGTCAAGCGTCTTGTAGGTCGCCATGTGGTCGCGGATTATGCTCTGCACCGAAGCCGAAGCCAGAAAATACTGCTGAGCGAGCCTTAGCATCTTCCCCTCGGTGTGATTGTCCGAGGGATAGAGTACCTTTGAGATGATTTCGGCGTTGTTGCTCTCCTCAAGCGCGCGGGTGTACTGTCCCTGTGTAAATAGTCCCATGTTGAACTTGTGCAGGTCGCGCGCCCGCCAGAGGCGCAGCGGCGAGACAGCCTTGCAGTCGGCGCCCGAGATCATCATGTCGTAGGCAACCGCCTCAACCTCCTCGCAGTCCTCGTGGTGCACTTCAAGCCGGCCGTCATTCCAGACTTCCCTGACCCGCCCGCCGAAACGCACGATAAAGGTCCGGTCTGTGCGCGGGATGAGCCAGACCTCGCCGAGTGGCAGCCAGATGTCGGGGAGCTCGACCTGAATCCCGTCGACTATCTTTTGTTTGAACAACCCGTATTCGTAGCAGATCGAAAAGCCGGTCGCAGGGTAGTTCAGCGAGGAAAGCGAGTCCATAAAGCAGGCGGCCAGCCGCCCGAGCCCCCCGCTGCCAAGCCCGGCGTCGGGCTCGATCTCAAATATCTCGTCAAGGTCAAAGCCAAGCTCCCCGAGCACATCCCTGTATGTTCCGGCAAGGCCGAGATTGCAGAGGTTACTCCGCAGCGAGCGGCCGAGCATGAACTCCATGCAGAGGTAATATACCCGCTTGGCTCCGCATCCGTTGGCAAGGTGCTTGAACTCCCCGCGACGTCTGGTCAGAATGTCCCTGACGGTCATAGCGACTGCCTTGAAAACCTGCTCCTTTGTGGCCGAGGCCGGAACCGTGCCGAAATGCCGCAGCAGCTTCTCCTCAATATTTGTCCTGACTGCTTCGGCGTCAGGCTGAAAATTCATTTCCGGTCGCCTCCTTTGCTCCTGAATAACCCCTCGTATACCTCCATGTACTTTCCGGCCGAGGAGTCCCATGAAAAGTCGATTTGCATTACTTTTTTAATGAATGCAAACCTCTTTTTCTCATCCTGCCAGAGTGAAACCGCCGCCATGATGCGCCCGAGCAGCTCGTCTGTCGAATAGTTGACAAAAGTAAACCCGTTGCCATGCAGCTCGCCGTCCTCCTCCCAAAACCCCTTGATTGAGTCGGCCAACCCGCCGGTCTCGCGCACGACGGGTATCGCCCCGTAGCGCGAGGCTATCATCTGGGAGAGACCGCAGGGCTCGCTTTTTGAGGGCATGAGGAATATGTCGGCGGCGGCGTATATCCGGCGCGAGAGCTCGCGGTTGTAGTCGATTATCGTCCTTACTTTAGCAAAATGGCGCTCTTCAAGATTCTTGAAAAACTCCTCAAAGCGCGTCTCGCCCCGCCCGAGCACCACAAGCTGCAGGTCGTGCTCCGAGATAAGCCTGCCCGCGATTTCGCACACCAGATCAAGCCCTTTGTGTGAGGCCAGCCTCGAGATTATCGCCAGCAGCGGCACCTCGCGCACCGGAAGCTCGAGTTCCTTCTGCAGCATTGCCTTGTTTTTATATTTCCCCTCGATTTTCTTCCATGAGTAGTTGACGGCGAGCGCCGGGTCGGTTTCGGGGTTGTAGTAGTCGTAGTCTATGCCGTTGAGTATCCCGCAGAGTTTTTCGGGGTTTTCGTTTAGAATGTACTCAAGCCCCCGACCGTACTCGGGAGTCCTTATCTCCCCGGCGTACCTCGGGCTGACCGTGGTAACCCGGTCGGCGCAGCAGATAGCAGCCTTCATGAGGTTGAGCCGGCCGTGGTAGTCGAGCAGCTCATGGTATTCGTTGCCCAGCGCAAAGACGTCGCCGAGTATAGCGTGGTCGAACTGCCCCTGATACTCGATGTTGTGGATGGTGTAGACGGTTTTGATTCTGTCATACTCCCCGGACCCCCGATACAAAAGGTTTTTGTACACTATACTGAGCCCGCCCTGCCAGTCGTGGGCGTGGATTATATCCGGCCAGAACTCAAGGTGCCTTATCAGTTCCATTGTCGCCATGCAGAAAAAGGCGAACCTCTCGCCGTCGTCATAATGGCCGTAAAGCGCGTCGCGCTTGAAATAATATTCGTTGTCGATAAAGTAATACAACACGCCGCCGCGACTAAGCGATTTTATGCCGCAGTATTGCCTGCGCCATGCCAGCCGCAGGTAAAATGCCGCCTCGTCCTTCATTTTCTTCCGCCACTCCTCACCGATTGACGAGTAGAGCGGCATGACCACACGCACGTCGCACCCCGGGTAGCGCGCGGCAAGGGCAGCCGGCAGCGAACCCAAAACGTCCCCCAGCCCGCCGGTGGCGGCATAGGGCATGATCTCTGAGCCGACAAACAGGATTTTTAAACCTTTCGGTGTTGTCTTTTCCACTCTCAACGCTTCCTCAAGAGTCATACGCTGACCCCCTTTCCGATAAAAAACGGCAGGGTCTCATGCCCCGACAGCCGCCGCCCTTCCCTGATAATCACATTCCGGTCGGTCACAACGCAATACAGCTCTGCCCCCTCGCCGACATATGTGTCGCCCATCAGCACGCAGTTTCTCACCTCCGCGCCCCGCCCGACCTTAACGCTGCCGAAAACAATCGAATTCTCGACCAAGCCTTCAATCACGCAGCCGTCGGCGACAAGCGAGTTGACCACCCTCGACCCTGTCATGTATTTTGTTGGCGGCAGGTTTTTATGCCGCGTCATCACCGGCCGGTCGGGAATGCCGAAGAGCCGGCGGCGCACGCTCGGGTCGAGCAGATCGAGCGAGCACCTGTAATAGCTCTCAAGCGAGTTTACCGGCGCATAGTACCCCTCGTGCCGGTATGCAATGAACTTGTCCTCGCCCAGCCGGCGTCCGATTATGTCGTGCTCAAAACTTATGTGGCCGTGAGCCACCGCGTCCTCAATTAGCTTGAGCAGGTAATATTTCCTTGCGACCATGATGTTCATGCTGACTTCAATCTCAGCCTTTTTGCTGTCCTCCGAAGTGTATTCGGCAAGGTCGTTTATCCGCCCGTCCCCGTCGGTCAAAATTACCGTGGCGCGCGGCGTCAGATACCGCACTGCCGGAGATACCCGCTTGGTCACAATTGTGAAATCTGCCCCCCGCCGGGAGTGCATATCGAGAACATCGGCAAGGTCAATATTGCAAATGACATCGCAGTCCGAGAGCACAATATTTTCTTCGCCGCACTCGGATATGAAGCTCGTCACCGCTATCAGCGCCTCGAGCCGCGAGGAGTAGACCTGTCCTCTCGTGGTATTCTCATATGAAGTGATATGCGGCGGCAGGATTTTAATTCCCCCGAACTCACGCTCAAGGTCCCAGTCCCGCCCGCTGCCGAGATGCTCGAGCAGCGACTTATAATTGTTGTGGGTGATTATGCCGACCTTTGTGATGCCCGCGTTGACCAGATTCGAGAGGGCAAAGTCGACAAGCCTGTAGCGGCAGCCGAAGGGGACGCTCGCCATGGTGCGGGTCCTTGTCAGCTCGGGTATCGTCGTGTCGTGAATGTTTGAAAATATCAGTCCTGCGGCATTCATTTTCATCTCCGTAGCATAGGTTTATTGCGTCGCCTGCGGGCGGGGAACCTCGGCATCACACCATTACCAGCTTCTCATACGGGGTCACCTCACAGCCCGAAGGCAGGATTACCTCCGAGCCTACCACGGTCACCGGCACGTCGGAGAGCGGAATGCTCTCGTCGCGTACGGCTCCCACCCGCGCCCCGGCGCCGACCACCGCACCGGTGTCGACTATCGCGCAGTCGACTCTCGCGCCCTCGCTGATCAGAACATCGTCCATGAGCACCGAGTCTCTCACCCGGGCGCCGCTCATGACCCTCACCCCCGAGCCGAGCACGCAGTTTATTACCGAGCCGTAAATTTCGCAGCCCTCGGTCACAACCGAATTTTCGACCACCGCCAGCCTGCCGATGTGCTGCGGCGGCCTGCTGTCCTGCCGCGAGTAAATGCTCCAGTCCTTGTCGTTCAGATTCAGCTTGGGATCAGGCCCAAGCATATCCATGTTGGCCTCCCAGAGGCTCGAGACGGTGCCGACATCCTTCCAGTAGCCCTCAAACTCATAGGCATAAAGCTTCTCGCCGGCTGCCAGAATCGAGGGAATTACGTTTTTCCCGAAGTCGTTGGAGGATTCGGCGTCGGCGTCGTCGGCCTCAAGATAAGAAATCAGCTTATCCTTCCCGAATATATAAATACCCATCGACGCCTTGGTGCTCTCGGGGATTTTAGGCTTCTCGGTAAACTTAATTATCCTGCCGTCATTGTCGGTGCTCATGATCCCGAACCTGCCGGCCTCCGAGAGCGGCACGTCGAGCACGGCAATAGTGCAGTCCGAGTTTTTCTCCTTGTGATACTCGAGCATCTTCCGGTAGTCCATCCGGTAGATGTGGTCGCCTGAGAGGATTATCACATAGTCGGGGTCATATCGGTTGATGAAATCGATATTTTGATATATCGCGTTTGCCGTGCTGCGGTACCAGTCGGCGCCGTGCTGCCGCTGGTAGGGCGGCAGGATTTTCAGCCCTCCCCACATCCGGTCAAGGTCCCACGGCACGCCGGTTCCCAAATATTCATTGAGCAGATGGGGCTGGTACTGGGTCAGCACACCCACGGTGTCAATACCCGAGTTGACGCAGTTTGTGAGCGTGAAGTCTATAATCCTGTACTTGCCGCCGAACTTTACCGCCGATTTGGCGATTTTCCCGGTCAGTGAACAGAGCCTTGATCCCTGCCCGCCGGCAAGCAGCATTGCAATCCATTCCTTTTTTTTCTTTGGCATTGGGGTCTCCAGGTTTTATCAGGTATATTTGTCAGTCATCCTCAAACCGCAGCTTCAGCGGGGTGATAACCGTCCGCTTTTTGGTCTTTTGAGCTTTTTTCTCGCCGCTCTCGCACTCCATGGGGTAATCGGCGCTGAGTATTACGGCCGAGAGCGGCGGCAGGGTCAGCGAGATACGAAACGGCAATCCGTGCATTCCGGGCTCTTCTGGCATAAGCCGCCCTTCGTTCAGTATTCCTGTGCCTCCGTATTTTGTGTCGTCACTGCTCATCAGCTCAAAATATGGCCTCTTCTGCGGCACGCCGAGCATGAAATCACGCCGCAAAACCGGTGTAAAATTAAGAATGACTACAAGCTCGCGGCCGTTCTTGTCTGTCCTTCTGTATGAATATATGCTCTCGTCCGAGTTGTCGGGATCTATCCAGCGAAAACCCTCCCAGGAGTCGTCGTTTTCCCAGAGTTCGGGGTGCTCAAGGTAAAAATGATTGAGTTCAGCGTGAAAGAGCTGGTAACGGGCGTGCGACTCATAGTCGAGTAAAAACCATTCAATTTCACGGGTATAATCCCACTCGCGAAACTGCCCTATTTCGTTGCCCATGAAGGTCAGCTTTTTCCCGGGGTGGGTCATCATATAGACGGCAAAGGCGCGGGCGGTGGCGAACTTCTGATCGTAGTCGCCCCACATACGGTCAAGAAGCGATTTTTTTCCGTGAACCACTTCGTCATGCGATACAGGAAGCAGGAATTTTTCGGAAAATGCGTATGTCAGGGCAAAAGTGAGCTTATTATGGTGGTATTTTCTGAAGTAAGGATCGATGC
This sequence comes from Clostridiales bacterium, assembly GCA_012727435.1. Taxonomy (GTDB): domain Bacteria; phylum Bacillota; class Clostridia; order Oscillospirales; family CAG-272; genus UMGS1002. The sequence goes on from JAAYHB010000008.1 coordinate 22,901, forward strand.
CGATATAACCGAGCGAGTCGTGCATCCAGCCCATATTCCATTTGAGCGAAAAACCGAGCCCTCCGTTGTCAAAACCGGTCACATACGGCCAGGCGCTCGACTCCTCGGCTATCATGAGCAGGTCGGGAAACTGGCCGGCCATGTGTCCGTTGAGCTTTTTGAAAAAGGTTATCGCCTCAAGGCACCTGTTGTCACCGTATATGTTGGGGGTCCACTCCCCCGGCCCCCTGTCGTAATCGAGGTATAACATCGAGGCCACCGCGTCTACCCTGAGTCCGTCGATATGGTATTTCGACGCCCAGAACACGGCGTTTGAGATGAGAAAGCTCTCGACTTCAGGGCGGGATACGTCAAACTGCCTCGTCCCCCAGCCGTTGTGCTCCCTCTTGGCGTCGGGATACTCGTAGAGCGGCTGACCGTCAAACTCAAAGAGCCCGTGCGCATCCTTGGGAAAATGCGCCGGCACCCAGTCGAGAATCACGCCGACTCCGGCCTGGTGCATCAAATCGACAAACTCCATAAAGTCGCGCGGTGTCCCGAACCTTGAGGTAGGCGCGAAGTACCCGCAGATCTGATACCCCCACGACGGGCTGTAGGGATACTCCATTATAGGCAAAAGCTCGACGTGGGTATAGCCCATCTGCTTGACATAAGGTATAAGCTCGTCTGCCAGCTCGCGGTAGCTGTAATAACTGCCGTCGACATGCCGCCGCCATGATTCGGCGTGAAGCTCGTAAATATTCAGCGGTCGTGAAAAATAGTTCTGCCGGTTCATGTACCCGGCGCGATAGGCCATCCAGCCTTCGTCGCCCCATTGGTAATTGTCAATGTCGTATATAATCGAGGCGGTGCCCGGCGGACGCTCGCAATAAAAGGCATAGGGGTCGGCCTTGTCAATCGTCTTGTCCCCGGAGAAAAAACGGAATTTGTACATATCCCCGTAGTTCGCCTCGGCATATGCCTCCCAGATGCCGTTTTCGGTGACCTTTTTCATGGGGCAGGAAAACCCCCAGCCATTGAAGCTGCCGATGACATAGGCTGCGTCGGCATTGGGGGCTCATACCCGGAAGACAAACATCCCGCCTTCGCGGTGTGCCCCGAGATAATCATACATCCGGTAGCCGGTTTCCCGGTTTATCTGAAACTGCTTTGCCAAGTCTGCCATCTTATGTCCTCATAACCTCACATTTTCGTTGGCGGCGAATTCAGCCCGTGACGTATGCCGCAAATGCAGCGCAAAAACAGAAAGGGCGGCATTTCAGCACACTGCGAAAATATCGGCTGCACGCGGCAGGATATTTTCGCAGTCTGCCCGGATTTTTTGTGACAAGTATAATTTTGCCCGAGTTTTTCGGTTCAATACATCAAATACAATCCCCGCGCTTCTTTTGCATAAACAAATATTGGCTGCACGAAAACGCCGGCGGGGGCTTGAGCCCCGCCGGCGTCAGGAAAAATCCACAAACTCATCAAATGCTTGACACATACCGGGTTTATAGTATAATAATAAATATCTCAGGAATAATTTTCTTGTGAATTATGCACACCTGTTTCGGCGAAAATTAAACCGTCAAAGGAGGGCGCAGACTTGATTGAAGTCAGGAACCTGACCAAGAAATACGGCGACAACCTGGCACTCGACAATATCAGCTTCAGCATAGATTCAGGAAAGGTATACGGCCTGCTCGGCCCGAACGGCGCCGGGAAAACCACCACGATGAACATCATAACCGGCTGCCTTGCCGCCACTTCGGGGACCGTGACGGTAGGGGGGCATGACATATTCGAGGAGCCGCTCGAGGCAAAGCGGCATATCGGCTATCTGCCCGAAGTTCCCCCGCTTTACACCGACATGACGCCCTCCGAATACTTAAACTTTATCGCCATGGCCAAGCGGGTCGAATATGAAGCGATCTACCGGCAGGTGCGCGAGGTCATGGAGCTCACCCAGCTTGAGGAGGTCAGTGACCGGCTGATACGCAACCTGTCAAAAGGCTACCGGCAGCGGGTCGGCATCGCGCAGGCCATGCTCGGCAATCCCGACGTGATAATACTGGACGAGCCCACGGTCGGCCTTGACCCCAAGCAGATTATCGAGATACGCGACCTTATCCGCACGCTGGGCGAAATGAAGACGGTCATATTCAGCAGCCACATTCTGGCCGAGGTGACCGAAGTATGCGAGCGGGTGATTATCATACACCGCGGAAAGATTGTCGCCGACGACTCGCTCGAGAACCTCAACCGCTCGATTGAGAGCACAAACCGGCTGCACATAGCCATAAAGGCCGACGAGCGGACGGTCATATCAGCGCTTGCCGGAATTCCGGGAATAGTCGAGCACGAGGTGATCAGGTCCGGCGAGCCGGGGGTATGCGAACTCATGCTAAGCGTGGACAAGAATACCGACCCGCGCGAGGCGATTTTCTTTGCCATGGCCGACCGCCGCTTCCCCATTATCACCATGGAGCTCAAAAAATCCTCGCTTGAGAGCGTCTTCCTGTCGCTTACAACCGACGCCGGGGATGACACGGCCGGGCACGGGAGCGATGTTAACGGCGAGGATGACGATGACAATGATAATGACAATGACGATAACGGCGTTGACGATGACGACGAATCCGACGTGGGGGAGAGTGAGGACGAATGATAGCCGTATTCACAAGGGAATTCAAGTCATACATGAACAACATGACCGGACATATCTTCATAGGCTTTCTGCTGCTCTTCTTCGGGGTGTGCGTGGCAATCTACAACCTGTTCTTGGGAATGGCTTCCTTCAGGTTTGCTATTGAGATTACCGGGATAGCCTTCCTCGTGGTAGTGCCTATCATCACCATGCGTTCTCTCGGCAGAGACCGCACAAACCTGACCGACACCCACCTCTTTTCGCTGCCTCTCAAGGTTTCGGAGATAATCATCGGAAAATTCCTGGCAACCGCGCTGGTGCTCGTAATCCCGATAGGTGTGATGATGCTCTACCCGCTGATTCTGAGCGCCTACGGCAACATGCACTACGCCTCAAGCTACTGTGCGATCCTTGCACTCTTTTTGCTCGGGCTTGCGCTGATATCAATCTGCATGTTTATCTCCTCGCTGACCGAGAGCCAGGTGATTGCGGCGGTATTAAGCTTCGGCGCTCTTTTGTTCCTGCTGATACTTCCCCTACTCATTGCGCTGGTGCCAAAGGACGCGCTTGCCTCTTTCCTCTGCCTTGTGGCGCTTTCCTTTATACTTGCGGCAATTGTCTGGAAGCTCACCTCAAATATTAATGCCGGCATGATTGCCGCGGTGCTGCTTGTAGTCGCGCTCTGCGCCCTCTACTACTTTAAAAAATCGCTTTTTGAGGGCCTGTTCCACAAAATCATGACCGGTCTTTCGCTCTACGACCGTTTCTACGACCTGAATTCCGGGGTATTCGACCTCGGCAGCGTGGTCTACCTCTTGTCGGTGACTGTATTCTTCCTTTTCATTTCGGTCCAGTCGCTTGAGACGCGCCGCTGGAGCTGAGGGGAGGCAGAGTAATGAACATGAACGGCAACAAACCCGAAAAGGCAAAAAAACAAAGAAAGGGGCTTTCCAAATCCACCAAAATCGGGACCTACACCTTCCTTGTCAGCCTTGCTTTGCTTCTCATACTTGTGATTATAAACCTGATTGTGGCCTCGCTGCCAAATTCGCTCACCGTCTTCGACACTACCCCGCAGGGGCTATACACCATATCCGACAGCACCAAGGAATTTCTCGGGAAAATCAGCGAACCGGTGACAATCCACTGGATCTGCCCGGACGGCACAACCGATCCGACGCTTGAAACCTTCCTCGAGAGGTATACCTCCCAGAGCAAGTATTTAAAGTATGACATCCTTGACCCGATAGCCGACCCCGAATGCCTTAAGCCCTACATCGGTGTGACCGACACGCAACCCTCGCAGTTCAGCCTGATCATTGAGAGCGGGCGGCGCCACATGCTGATAGATTATCATGAGCTTTTCTACTATTACAACGAGTATCTTGCTGAAAAGGGCGCCATGACAAGCCCGGTGCCCTATAAAGTCTATATGTATTACAACAGTTTCCCTTATTTTTACTTCAACCAGGCCGAGCAAATGGGCTACCCCACCGAAACCTATTTTTACGGCGACGACACAATAACCAAAGGGGTCGAGTATGTAATTCTCGAGCGGATTCCGCATATCTATATCACCGAAGGGCACGGCGAGGCGAAATTTTCGGAAATGCTCCTGCAGTATCTTGCCGACAACAACATTGAGCACGAATACCTGCGCACCGTCACTATCGAGTCGATTCCCGACGATGCCTCCTGCCTTGTAATCTACGCTCCGGCTTCCGATCTGTCGAAGAGTGAAGCCGAGATGATCGGCGCATACCTTGCCGGCGGGGGCAATATGCTGCTCATCACTTCGCCCGACAACACCGGCATGGAAAATCTCCTGAGCCTTGTCGAGCCCTACGGTGTTTCGGCGGTACCCGGAGTCGTGTACGATGAAACCCCGCAAAACTATAAGTACTATAAATATTACCTGCTTCCGAACATAGGAAGCCACTCGTCAATATCGCGCTTTAATGCCTCGTATTCGATGTTCATGCCCTCATCCCACGGAATCAAATTCACCGAAAACAATGCAGGCGCCACAATTACCGAGCTGTTCACCACATCAAGCTCGGCATATTCAAAGGTCGGGGAAGAGCAATCCGACCCCGGCAGTCTGGCACTCGGAGTTGCAATCGAAAAGGGAGACACCCAGATTATCTGGCTCTCCTCGGCCGATGCCTTTATTGACCAGGCGGCACAGATGGTATCCTACGGTAACTATTATTATGTTCTGAATATGCTAACATGGATGGAAACCTACGAATCAACGCTCAGCGACGTCGTCGGAATTCCTATCTCCGAGCCGCTGCTCGATAAGCTCACCCAGTCCTCAATCTACCTGTGGACGGTCGTGTTTGTAATCATAATCCCGCTCGGGGTCACCGCCGCAGGACTTGTTGTTTGGCTCAGACGGCGCCGTCGCTGAAATTCCTGAGGTTGTCAGGCTATGAAAAGGGCAAGTACTCTCATTATCATGCTTCTGGTTGCAGCAGTCCTTGTCGGCCTGCTTGTACTCGTCAAAACCCTGACCGGGGATAAGGGCGGTCAGAATACTTCGGAAACCACTAAACCAGCCGGCACAACCTATACCGCCGCCGAGGTGGATATTAACAGCCTGTACCTGATTGAATACAATATCGGGGAGGATATTTTCCGATTTGAGCTGGGCGACGCAAAGACCTCATGGTTCTGGGTTGCCGAGCCCTCTCTGCCGCTTGACAACAGCTATTTTGCATCCATGGCCTCAGAGCTCAGGGCGGTTACCTCGACCACAAGGCTTGAGGTAAGCGAGGCCGACCTCTCAACCTACGGGCTCGATAACCCCTGGCTTACGGTGACAGTAGCCGACGAGCTTTTCGGCGAGCAGACCTTCATGTTCGGCGCTCTCAACACCTACGCCAACAAATATTATTTCATGACCGGAGCCGGGGATAACCGAGTGTATATGGTGAGCGCCTCGGTTACCTACCCCTTTGCCCTCACCCCGCATGACATGGTAAAGCACGACAGCATGCCCGATATACCTGCCGACAGAATCCGTGCGCTGACCTTTGCCCGCGGGGAGGACGAGCTGACATACACCTATTATGAAAACGGCAAGGATGACTCGGCCGACACACAGGATTTCTGGTATGTATCACGAAACGGCGGCGAGGAAACCTCGCTTGACCCAGACACCGCCGATAAAATCACCGACGCCATCACTCAAATCAGCTTTACCGATACAGCCGGCTATTCCGAGTCCGAAAAAGAGGCGCTCGGTCTGCTCTCCCCTACTGTCATGACCGTGTCATATGTCGCCGAGACCAGCGTGACCGACGGCAGCGGCAGCCCGGTTAAGGTCAATGTCGACAGCACCTTTGTGTTGCATCTCGGATATGCCGACGAAGGTAAGATATATGCCTGCCTGCCCGACTCGCCGCTCTCCTATCGTATCGACGGCTCGGCGCTGTCAAAGCTGTTTGATTTTCCGGTCCCGCCGGATAGTCAGTGACCCTCCCCCGCCTGCAGTCCAAAATCGGCCGAGGCCCTTGCATTATGCTTTATTTTGGTATATAATTAACCCAGAAACTTCATAAGGAGCGGCTTATGATTGAGAATAAGGACAACTATCCCGCAGGGGGACAGCCCGAGGGCGAACTGTCCATGCGCGAGATAATATGCAAGGTATACGAGGCGCTCGAGCAGAAGGGGTATAATCCTATCAACCAGCTTGTCGGCTATATTCTCTCCGAGGACCCGACATACATCACAAACTACAACAACGCCCGCGGGCTGATACGCCGTGTGGACCGTGACAAACTCCTGGTCGAGCTTGTAAAAAACTATCTGGGGTTATCCGAATAAGTGGAAATTATAAAACTGGGCAGCCCCGGCACCTGCTCCCCGGCTCCTATCCCTCTCCCCCCCGCGGTGCTCTGCCTCGGCAACTTCGACGGAGTTCACACAGGACATGCCGCTCTGCTGAATGAAGCTCTCAGAATCAAGCACAGGCTGGCCACGCAATACAAAGATATTGTCGCCGGCGTTGTTACCTTCTCCCCCTCGCCAAATGAAGTGCTGCTTGCCAGCCCCCCGCCGAGAATCACCGAGCCTGAGGAAAAAGCAAGGCTTATCGCCGAGGCGGGAATGGACAGGCTGTATATTGTCGATTTCGAATATGTCCGGGACATGACGCCCGGCCGCTTTATCTCGGAAATACTCAAAGAGACCTGCCGCTGCGTGCATGCCGTGTGCGGCTTTAACTTCAGGTTCGGGGTCGGCGGCTGCGGTGGTCCCGATACCCTCGACCGGGAGTTCGCCGGAAATGTTTCGGTGCTCGGTCCGGTAATGTGCGACGGGGTTGCCGTAAGCTCGACCGCAATACGCCATGCGGTGCTTGCCGGGGAGATGGAGGTCGCCGCCGCAATGCTCGGCAGGCCATACTCGCTGACCGCCCAGGTGGTCCGCGGCTGCTCGGTCGGCGGCCGGCTCGGATTCCCTACCGCAAATCAGAAATTTCCTCCCGGAAAACTCATACCCAAAGCCGGCGTCTACATCAGCGCGTGTGTTGTCGACGGGGTGCGTCGACCGGCGGTGACAGACGTCGGAGTGCGCCCGACCTTCGGCGGGGAGGACGAGCTGCGCTGCGAGACACACATAATCGGATATGAAGCCGAGCTTTACGGGCACACAGTAAAAACCGAGTTTTACAAATACCTGCGCCCCGAATGCAGGTTTGAAAGTCCGGACAAGCTTGCCTCCGCCGTGCGGGCCGACATCAAGTTTGCGCTCGAATACTTCAAGAAGGCAAATATTTTTTGATTTTAACTCTTGCACAAAAGACAATATTATGTTATAATATAACCCGCGCCGGCGCCGGCGCGGGTTATAAGATACGGAGAGGTATCGAAGTGGTCATAACGGGGCTGACTCGAAATCAGTTTGCGGGCAACCGCACGTGGGTTCGAATCCCACCCTCTCCGCCAAAGAGCGATAACCAAATGATACGGTGGTTATCGCTTTTATTGTTGCCTATGTTTTGTGGTTATTATATTTCCGGGTGCAATATGGGAACATTTTCCGCGTCCGCTTTATCTAGACATCACGGAAATTATAATCATTGCTGACAAATATGCCCCGCTTGTAACGGCACATCTTCTGAATTGCTTCTTCAATGTCACCCGAGAAGTCCCGATTTCCGTACAGTTCGTGACAATACTTCGGATGAATCTTTATTTTAATTTTCTTGGTTTCAAATATTGTCAACTCTGCTTTTACTTTTACATAAAAATAATCGCTTTTTTGGTATCTGCTCCAGAACTTTTTTGAGAATTCAACGCTTTTGATATTCTCCCACAACACAAAGCCGTTGTAGACAGCCATGCCTTCCTCAATAAAAATGCCGATTTTATGAGGATCCATTTCCTGTCTGTACAAAGACTCCAACCGTCTTAAGGAGGCCGGTTCGAGCAAAGACAGGCATCTAATGTTAGTTTTAAAAATCAGGCACTGATTTATTATCTTGCTCACGGCAAACCATGTAAAAAATATCATTATGGGAACTGCAAGAATAGCTGTGGCTTTGTTGACAATGACAGAAACAACATAAGGAAACATGAAAAAAGCATAAACGAACAGCAGGCACAACGTGCCGGGCCATATTCTCGAATTCCAGACTTTATACATGTATGTGTCCTTCGCGAGACTTTTATTGCTATCCATTATCGCCAGCTCCTTATTGGCTTTTTTATCTGTCAATGATTGTATCACACCGCCCTGCCGGCTGTAAAGATACATTTTCTTTTATTGTAATATTTTATTAAGTGTGATTTAATTTTCCGGACACTTAAATCCAGTTCCGGTGATAAAAAAAATATGGCATGAGTCGCGTCGCGACTCATGCCATTAAATGTTTGGTTTGCTACCTGTTTGCACCTCAGAACAGTCCCGATATTACCCCGTTCTCGTCGACGTCGATGCGCTCGGCTGCCGGAGATTTGGGCAAACCGGGCATGGTCATAATATCTCCGGTCAGCACCACGATGAATCCCGCGCCGGCCGATATCCTGACGTTCCTCACCGTAATCTCAAAGCCCTCGGGCGCTCCGGGAATGGCCGGGTTGTCGGTAAAGCTGTACTGTGTCTTGGCAATGCAGACCGGGTATTTTGAAAATCCGAGCGAGCTCAGTTGCTCAATCTGCTTCTTTGCCGCGGGCAGGATGTTGACCGATTTGCCGCCGTAAACCTTTGTGACAACCGCGAGCAGTTTTTCTTCAATCGGGCAGTCGTCGGGGTAAGCAAACCTGAAGTTCGGCTTCTCACACTCGCAAAGGCGCACAACCTCGCGGGCGAGTTCCTCCCCGCCCCGGCCGCCCTCGGCCCAGACGGTCGAGAGCACGGTATTCACGCCGAGCGAACGGCACTTGTTGATGATAAACTCAATCTCGGCCTCGGTGTCCATCGGGAAGCGGTTGAGGGCCACCACGCAGGGCAGGCCGTAAACATTCTTAATGTTTGAGACATGGCGCAACAGATTCGGAATCCCCCGCTCGAGCGCACCGATATCCTCATGGTCAAGCTCGTTTTTCGGCAGCCCGCCGTGCATCTTGAGCGCGCGGATTGTCGCCACAATCACCACCGCCGAGGGGACAAGCCCGGCCATCCGGCACTTTATGTCAAGGAATTTTTCAGCCCCGAGGTCGGCACCGAATCCCGCCTCGGTGACTGCGTATTCGCCGAGCCGCAGCGCCATTTTTGTGGCTACTACCGAGTTGCAGCCGTGGGCGATATTGGCAAAGGGACCACCGTGCACGAATGCCGGCGTTCCCTCAAGTGTCTGCACAAGATTGGGCTTGAGCGCCTCGCGCAGCAGGGCGGCCATAGCGCCCGCCGCCTTGAGGTCGGCGCAGGTGACCGGCTTGCCGCCGTAGGTGTATCCCACAACTATCCGGGCAAGGCGGCGCTTCAGGTCGGAAATCGAGTCGGCAAGGCAGAGCACCGCCATCACTTCGCTGGCAACCGTTATGTCATACCCGTCCTCGCGCGGCACGCCGTCTGTCCGCCCGCCAAGCCCTCCGACAATTTTTCTCAGCTGCCGGTCGTTCATGTCGACGCAGCGCCGCCATGTTACCTGACGCGGGTCGATACCGAGGCTGTTGCCCTGATGTATATGGTTGTCAATCATTGCGGCGAGCAGGTTGTTGGCCGCGCCTACCGCGTGAATGTCGCCGGTAAAGTGCAGGTTTATGTCCTCCATTGGCACGACCTGCGCGTATCCGCCGCCGGCGGCACCCCCTTTGATACCGAATACCGGGCCGAGCGAGGGCTCACGGATAGCCACGACAGGCCGCTTTCCGATGCGCGTAAGCCCGTCGGCTAATCCTATTGTCGTTGTGGTCTTGCCTTCCCCGGCCGGCGTCGGGGTAATGGCGGTGACCAGCACCAGCTTGCCGTCGGGCCGCTGAAGGTCAGCCAGCAGCGACAGGTCAACCTTGGCCTTGTAGCGCCCGTAGAGCTCAATATATTTCTCGTCGATTCCGGCTGCCCTGGCAATCTCGGTTATCGGCTTCATCTCACATGCCTGAGCGATTTCGATATCGGTTGGATGCGCCATGATTTATATCTCCTTTTTGAAGTATTGTACCGCCGACTCAAACATTTTCATGTCATACACGCCGGGGACGTTGATATAGAGCCCTTGTGCGTTCCGCTCGACATGCCCCATCTTCCCGAGTATCCGACCGTCGGGTGAGGTGATGCCCTCTATGGCCCAGGTCGAGCCGTTGGGATTGTACTCTATGTCATAGGTAGCCCGGCCTTCAAGGTCGACATACTGGGTGGCTATCTGGCCGTTCTCCGCCAGTTCGGTTATAACGTCGTCGGGGGCATAAAACCTGCCCTCGCCGTGCGAAATCGGGACTGTAAAAATGTCACCGGGTCGGGTTGCGGCAAGCCAAGGGGACTTGTTCGACACCACGCGGGTGCGCACAAGCCGCGACTGGTGGCGGCCTATAATGTTGTAGGTCAGGGTCGGGGAGTTCTCGTCGGGGTCGATTATCCTGCCGTAAGGCACAAGCCCGAGCTTTATCAGCGCCTGAAAGCCGTTGCAGATACCGCAAATAAGCCCCCGGCGCTTCTCAATCAGCTCCTCGACCGCCTCCTTCACCGCCGCGTTTCTGAAAAACGCGGTGATGAATTTGCCCGAGCCGTCGGGCTCGTCGCCGCCCGAGAAGCCGCCGGGAAGCACAATCATCTGTGCTGACCTAACCAACGCCGCAAAGCGCTCGATGCTTCTTGCAATGCCTGCCGGGGTCAGATTGTTTATGACAAATATCTCGACCTCGGCACCGGCATCGCGCAGCATTTTGGCGGTGTCGTATTCGCAGTTGGTCCCCGGAAACACCGGGATTACCACACGCGGGGCAGCCACCGCCGCGCCGGTATATTTCACCCGCACACCGCCACGGTACTCGAGCGTGGGTATCTCGCCGCCACCCTGCGCAACTCTTCGCGGGAATACGCCCTCAAGCCGGCTGGAATATATGCTTTCAAGCTCACACAGTAATAATTTATCGTTATTATAACTTATAATTTGCTCATCCGTGATATACCCGACGGTTGTCCCGGCATCAACGCTGTTGTCGGCAAGCTCGAGCAGAAATGCTCCGTAATTATAGCCGAAAATGTCGTCGAGCGACAGGTTTTCGTCAAACACAAACCCCAGCCGGTTGCCGAGGCACATCTTGAAAATGCCCTCGGCAATCCCGCCGTAGGTCAGGGTCCAGGCCGAGATTGCCTTGCCGGTCGAGAGCAGCTCCCGAACCTTTTCAAATACATCAATCAGCGATTTTGAGTCGGGCAGCCGGTCGGCGTTCAGTTCGGGCTTTATCAGCACAACTCGGCTCCCCGCTTTTTTGAACTCGGGGGATCTGATGTTTTTGGTTTTCTCGGTGGTCACCGCAAATGAAACCAGGGTCGGCGGCACATCGAGGTTCTCGAACGAGCCGCTCATCGAGTCCTTGCCCCCCACCGAGGCGACCCCGAGCTCGACCTGCGCTCTGAGCGCCCCGAGCAGGGCGGCCAGCGGCTTGCCCCAGCGTGCCGGATTCTGCCCGGGCTTCTCGAAGTATTCCTGAAAAGTCAGGAATATGTCTTTAAATTCCGCGCCGGTGGCAATCAGCTTAGAGATCGACTCCACTACCGCCAGATATGCCCCGTGGTAGGGGCTGCGCTCTGAGATGAAGGGGTTAAAGCCCCAGGACATCAGCGAGCAGTCGTCGGTATGCCCTTGCTCGACTGAAATTTTGTGGACCATTGCCTGTATCGGCGTTGCCTGATATCTTCCTCCGAAGGGCATGAGCACCGTGCCGGCGCCTATGGTTGAGTCAAAGCGCTCGGATAACCCCTGCTTTGAGCAGACGTTGAGGTCCGACATCAGCGCCTTCATGCCGGACGCAAAGTCATCGACCTTCGGCCTGTCATAAGGCTGTGGTGTTGTAACAGCAACCGTGGTATGCTTTGGCGCGCCGTTGGAATTTAAAAACTCGCGGCTGACGTCGACTATTGTTTTCCCGTTCCACCTCATGGTCAGCCTCGGATCGGCCTTGACCCGCGCGACCACCGTCGCCTCAAGGTTCTCCTCCTCGGCAAGCTCAAGGAAACGGGAGACATTCTCTGGTGCTATGACTACCGCCATACGCTCCTGTGATTCGCTGATGGCGAGCTCTGTGCCGTCAAGCCCTTCGTATTTCTTCGGTACCCTGTCAAGGTCTATGTCAAGCCCGTCAGCCAGCTCGCCGATGGCGACCGATACGCCGCCCGCGCCGAAATCGTTGCATTTTTTAATCATGCGGGCGGCCTTTTGGTTGCGGAAGAGCCGCTGGAGCTTTCGCTCCTCGGGCGGGTTGCCCTTCTGCACCTCGGCGCCGCAGGTTGTCAGCGAGGCTTTGGTATGCGATTTTGAGGAGCCGGTAGCCCCCCCGCAACCGTCGCGCCCGGTTCTGCCGCCGAGCAGTATGACAACATCGCCGGGAGCCGGGCGTTCGCGCCTGACATTCCCGGCCGGCGCGGCGCCGATAACCGCACCGATCTCGAGCCGCTTGGCAACATACCCCTCGTGATACAGCTCGTCGACGATTCCGGTCGCAATCCCTATCTGGTTACCGTACGACGAGTAGCCGGCAGCCGCTGAGGTCACGATTTTGCGCTGGGGGAGTTTCCCGGGCAGGGTCTCGCTCACCGGTCTGGTCGGGTCGGCAGCGCCTGTGACCCGCATTGCGGCGTACACATATGCCCTCCCGGACAAGGGGTCGCGGATGGCGCCGCCGATGCAGGTCGCGGCGCCCCCGAAGGGCTCTATCTCGGTCGGGTGATTATGGGTTTCATTCTTAAAGAGCAGCAGCCAGGGCTCGATTTTACCGTCAACCTCGACATCAATTTTAACCGTGCAGGCGTTGACCTCCTCGGACTCGTCGAGCTGATCCAGCCTTCCGGTTTTCTTTAAATACCTGGCGGCAATCGTCGCCAGGTCCATCAGGCACACCGGCTTTTTGCTGCCGGCAAGCTCCCTGAGTTTAAGATACTCGTTGTATGTGCGCTCGATTGCCGGGTCCTCGAAGGTCACATTATCGATTGCGGTCAGGAAGGTGGTATGCCTGCAATGGTCCGACCAGTAGGTGTCAATCATGCGGATCTCGGTGACCGTGGGGTCGCGCCCCTCTTTGATAAAATACTGTTGCAGAAAAGCAATATCATCGGCGTCCATCGCAAGCCCGTACTCGCGGATAAAATCCTCAAGCCCCGCCTTGTCAAGCCTGCAAAAGCCATAAAGTATGGCGACGCTCTCGGGCAGTTCGTACTCGACCATGAGAGTCTCGGGCTTCTCAAGCGAGGCTTCGCGCGCCTCGACCGGGTTGATGAGATACTTTTTTATCGCACCGATATCGCCCTCGCTGAGTCTGCCGTACAGCACATAAACGCGGGCCGAGCGCACTTCCGGGCGCTCGCCCTGCGAGATTATCTGAATACACTGTGCGGCAGAGTCTGCCCGCTGATCAAACTGCCCCGGCAGGTACTCGACCGCAAAAACCACCGCGTCGGGGTCTTTTATATCAAGGTTTTCGTACACGACATCGACCTGCGGCTCAGAGAAAACCGTCTTTACCGCATAGTCAAAAAGCTCCCGGTCAATCCCCTCGACATCATACCTGTTGATAATCCGCAAATCCATAAGGGCTTCAATCCCTAATAGATTGCGGAATTCATTCAGCAGCGCCGCGGCTTCGTGCGCCAGCTCCTTTTTCTTCTCGACATAAACGCGAAAAACCATTATTTCAACCTTTCATCTCGGGTTTTATTTAAGCGCCATCAGCGCCTTTTTCCCTATGTCGTGGCGGTGATATTCATTCTCAAACTTAATTTTGGCGACCTTCTCATAGGCACCCTTTATAGCTTCCTCGAGCGTGTCGGCCACATGAACCACGTTCAGCACCCGCCCGCCGGAGGTCAGAAGCTGCCTGCCGTCGGCAGAGAGCTTTGCGCCTGCGACATAAACGCTGTCAATTACACTTTCGTCGATGCTTATCGGATAACCGGTCTGGTATTTCCGCGGATACCCGGCCGAGGCCATCACCACACAGCAGGAATAGCCTTTTCTGAACTTCACCTCAATCTCACCAAGCCGGCCTTCGGTCACCGCCCGCATGATGGTAAAGAGGTCGGTCTCAAGCAGCGGCAGGACCACCTGCGCCTCGGGGTCTCCGAATCGGCAGTTGTACTCGACTACCTTCGGCCCCTCCGGAGTGAGCATAAGCCCGAAATACAGGCAGCCGCGGAACTCGCGCCCTTCCTTATGCATCGCCTTTATCGTCGGCAGGAAGATTGTCTGCATGCAGCGCTCTGCAATCTCATCGGTATAGTAGGGGTTCGGCGCGATTGTCCCCATGCCGCCGGTGTTCGGCCCCTCGTCGTTGTCATGTGCGCGCTTGTGGTCCATCGACGAGACCATCGGCACAACAGTCTTCCCGTCGGTGAAGGCCAGCACCGACACCTCAGGTCCGGTCATGACCTCCTCGATGACAATCCGGTTTCCGCTTGCCCCGAATATCTTCTCCTCCATTATCGAGCGGATAATCGCTCTGGCCTCCTCTTTGGTCCTTGCCAGCATGGCTCCTTTGCCGAGCGCCAGCCCGTCAGCCTTGATAAACCTCGGCATATCGACGCTTTCAATATAGGCAAGCGCTTTGGCCGAGCTGTCAAAGACTTCGTAGTCTGCCGTCGGGATGCCGTATTTTTTCATCAGATTCTTGGCAAAAACCTTGCTGCCTTCAATCTCGGCGGCTTTTGCGATCGGGCCGAAGCAGTCGATTCCCGCGCGGCTCAGCGCATCGACCGCCCCGAGCACCAGCGGGTCGTCGGGCGCGACCACCGCGTAGTCGATTTTATTGTCTATAGCAAAGAGCACAATATCCTGAATGTCCTTTGCCCCGATGTTGACGCAAATGGCGTCTTTCGCTATCCCGCCGTTGCCGGGCAGAGCGTAAATCTGCCTGATTTTCGGGTTCTCCTTAAGCTTCTTGATTATGGCGTGCTCGCGTCCGCCGCCGCCGACTACCATTACTCTCATTGCCGCAATTCCTCAGTGTTGTTTTTTTGCCGGAGCGCGCCCTTCTGCCGTCGCACCCCGGCTTTTTATGTAAGCTGCATCTGTATTAATGATGGAAAAGCCTCATGCCGGTAAAGCACATGACCATATTGTACCTGTCGCAGGCCTCGATTACCAGATCGTCCCTCACCGAGCCGCCGGGCTGGGCGACATAACAGACCCCGCTTGCCGCCGCGCGCTCGATGTTGTCGGGGAACGGGAAGAAAGCGTCGGAACCGAGCGACACGCCGGTGATCCGTGAGAGATAGGCCTTCTTTTCCTCGCGGGTGAAGGGCTCGGGGCGCTCACAAAACAGCTTTTGCCAGACCCCGTCGGCTAGCAGCGACTCGTAATCGTCCGAAATGTAAACATCAATTGCATTGTTGCGCTCAGGCCGGCCCACATCCTCCCTGAAGGGGAGATTCAACACCTTGTCGCTCTGGCGCAAAAACCAATTGTCCGACTTCATGCCGGCAAGCCGTGTGCAGTGTACCCGCGACTGCTGCCCGGCGCCCACGCCGGTGGTCTGCCCGCCACAGGCATAGCACACCGAATTTGACTGGGTGTATTTGAGTGTGGTGAGCGCGACGATAAGATCTATGGCCGCCGACTCGGGCAGGTTTTTGTTTTTTGTCACTATGTTTGTCAGCAACGCACGGTCGATTTTGAAATTGTTCCTCCCCTGCTCGAAGGTGATGCCGAATACTTCACGGCGCTCTATCGGGCCGGGGACGTAGTTCGGGTCAATTTTGATAATGTTATAGGTACCGTTTCGCTTAGATCTGAGCAGCTCAAGTGCTTTGTCTGTATACCCCGGCGCGATGATGCCGTCGGAAACCTCGCGCTTTATGATTTTCGCAGTGGTCTCGTCACATACATCCGACAGAGCGATAAAATCCCCGTAGGAGGACATGCGGTCGGTACCGCGGGCACGGGCATAGGCCGAGGCGAGCGGCGAGTCGTCAATCCCCTCAATGTCGTCGACAAAGCAGGCCCGCTTTTCACGCTCGCTGAGCGGCCGTCCGAGCGCCGCCCCGGCGGGGCTGACATGCTTGAAAGAGGCCGCCGCGACCTGGCCGGTCGCCGCCTTCAGTTCGCTGACAAGCTGCCAGGCATTGAATGCGTCCAGGAAATTGATGTAGCCCGGCCTGCCCGAGAGGATTTCAATCGGCAGGTCACCGCCGTCCTTCATATATATTCTTGCCGGCTTCTGATTGGGATTGCAGCCGTATTTCAGTTCAAACTCTTTCATTTCATTCCCTCACATTCTTGTTGACAACTCTGGCAGTCGCCCGGCCCGAGGCCAGGGAGACATACCTGACATAAAGCGAAACTTTATTGTCGGGATTTAAGTTGTCCCAGATTTTTCTCGTGAAGGCGTCGATGCTGTTTAAAATCGTGACTCGCTCGGGCTCACCGACAAACGAGGGCAGCGGGTTACCGTCTGATTTGTAGGTGTGAATGAAATGCCCGACCCCTTTCCGCGGGGCATAGGAAAAGGTAAAGCGGTTGCAGCCCGAACCGTCCTCGTCGGCGCTTTTGAGTATGCTCAGTTTGTAGGAAAAGCCATTCTCAAAATCGAGCAGCGCGCTGATGCGGGGAGTGAAGTTGGGCTTGTCCGGCTCAAACTCGCGGGTCTCGAGCGCTTCTTCAAAAGTCTTTCCGGCTTTGAGGTATTCATAAATCGTATCTGTCTGGTCGCCGTTTGTAACTATCAGCCGCCGCCCGAGCTTCCTCACCGGCGTATAGATGACAAGCGAGGGGTCGGAAAGCTTTGAGGCCTCATAAGGGAAAATCGTGACATAGTCGCCGAAATCGTCAAACACGCGGTTGCGGCTGTTTTCACTCCGCCCCATGATAAAGTAGGCGGCAACGGCGTATTTGCCGTTCTTGGACAGGCCGACAATGATGCCGCGCCCGGGATAGCTGTTCTTCCGGAGCAGCGCTCCTATGTCGCGGGTTTTGTACAGGTTCATATCATTTCTCCTTTATGTTTTTTTCTGATGAGCTCAGAACAGACCAGCTCCGCGGCCGCGGGCAGAATCACCCACTCGGCCTCCTCCATCACGCGCCGCTGCAAAATCTCGGGGGTGTCGCCCTCTTTGACCTCGACCGCGCGCTGCATGATAATCCGCCCGCCGTCGGGCACCTCGTTGACATAATGCACGGTCGCGCCGGTCACCTTGACGCCGTACGCAAGCGCGGCCTCGTGCACCTTAAGCCCGTAATACCCCTTGCCGCAGAACGACGGTATGAGCGAAGGATGGACGTTGATTATCCGCTCGGGGTACCGCGAGGTGAAGTCGGCGCTGAGGATGCACATAAATCCGGCAAGAATTATCAGGTCGGTGCGGTTTTCCTCAATAAGCTCGATTATCCTGCCCTCAAAAGCCTCTTGTGTGGGGTATTCGGCCTTTGTCACGATAGCTGTCCTCACCCCGGCATTCTCCGCGCGGGTCAGAGCGTATGCGTCGGCCTTGTTTGATATGACCAGCGTTATCTCCCCGCTTTTCAGTTCCCCGCGCCGCTCGGCGTCAAGCAGCGCCTGAAGGTTTGTCCCGCCGCCCGAAACCAGAACCGCAATTCTTGCTTTTTCCATCTTCCCCGCCTCAACAAATGACGATGGTCTCGTCTGATTTTATAATCTCACCTATGATATAAGGCGACTCGCCGCACTCCCGCAGGATCTCAAGCGCCAGATCGGCCTCGTCCGCCGGGACTACAACGCTCATACCCACTCCCATGTTGAAGGTGTTGAACATATCGCGCTCGTCAATGCCGCCGGTCTTGGCAATCACGTCAAATATCGGCGGGGTAACAATGCTTTTCTTATCGATTTTGGCAGTGAGCCCTTCAGGCAGGCTGCGCGGGATGTTCTCGTAAAACCCGCCGCCGGTGATATGCGACACGCCGCGGACCTTCACCCTGTCAAAGAGAGCCAGAAGCGGCTTGACATATATCCGGGTGGGCGTGAGCAGCACCTCGCCGAGCGACTTGCCGCCGAGTTCCGCCACCGGCTTTGTTATGTCCGCCCTGCCGATATCGAAAACCTTTCTTACAAGCGAAAACCCGTTTGAATGGACGCCGCTTGAGGGCAGCGCGATGATGACGTCGCCGGCCCTCATCTCGTTCTTGTCCGGAATTTTTGATTTTTCGACAATCCCTACCGCAAAACCGGCGATGTCGTACTCGTCCTCGGGCATCATGCCGGGGTGCTCCGCCGTCTCACCGCCGATAAGCGCGGCACCTGCCTGAAGACAGCCCTCGGCCACACCCGAGACAATCGCGGCGATTTTCTCGGGGTAGAGTTTACCGCAAGCAATATAGTCTAGGAAAATGAGCGGCTTTGCTCCGCAGCAGACAATGTCGTTGACGCACATCGCCACGCAGTCGATGCCTATCGTGTCGTGCTTATCGAGCACAAAGGCAAGCTTCAGCTTGGTACCCACACCGTCGGTCCCGCTGACCAGCACAGGCTCACGGTATCCCGAAAGGTCGGGCACATACAGCCCGCCGAACCCGCCGATATCAGAGCAGGCGGAGGTGAGAGTGCGCGCCACATGCTTTTTCATCAGCTCGACCGCGCGGTAACCGGCGGTGATGTCCACCCCGGCGGCGGCGTAGCTGTCCGACTTTGAGATATTCTTCATCAGTTCTGCTCTCCTTTTGCGGCATCGTCGCACTCGGGTATCTTTTCCTCAAATCTGTATTTCCGGTGCTCAGGGGGAATAGCGGTCGGGTAGCAGCCGTCAAAACAGGCGGTGCAGCAGCCGCAGCAGCCGTCGGCCCCCGGTGCCAGCCGCTTCACACTCTCAAGGCTGATATACCCGAGCGAGTCGGCCCCGATTATCCGGGCAATCTCGTCGGCCGTATGGCGGCAGGCAATCAGGTAATCGCGCGAGTCAATGTCGGTGCCGTAATAGCAGGGGTTAAGATACGGCGGGGAGGCTATCCTCATATGAACCTCCGACGCCCCGGCCTCGCGCAGGAGGTTTACAATCCGAGCGCTGGTCGTGCCCCTGACAATCGAGTCGTCAATCAGCACCACGCGCTTGCCGCGGACAACCTCGGTTATGGGGTTGAGCTTGATTCTCACCATGTCCTCCCGGCTCTTCTGCTCGGGGGCGATGAATGTGCGGCCTATATATCTGTTCTTGATAAATCCGAACCCGAACGGTATTCCCGACTGCCTCGCGTAGCCGAGCGCCGCGTCAAGCCCCGAGTCGGGCACGCCTACTACCACATCGGCTTCTACCGGATGTTCTTCAGCCAAAAACTCGCCGGCGCGTACCCTTGCTTCGTGCACCGAGTACCCGTCGATCACCGAATCGGGGCGGGCGAAGTAAATGTATTCAAACACGCAGAGCGCCCGCTCCTTCTTTCCGCAGTGCTCCTTTATGCTGCGAACTCCCGATTTGTCGAATATCAGGATTTCCCCGGGCTCCACGTCGCGCACAAATTCGGCGCCGACCGCGTCGAGCGCGCAGCTCTCGGAGGCAACTACATATATTCCGTCGGCTGTCTTTCCAAAACAAAGCGGCTTGAAGCCGTGGCCGTCACGCACCGCCATCAGCTTCTGGGGCGACATGACAAGCAGCGAATAGGCCCCTTCAAGCCGATACATGGCCTGACAGACCGCCTCCTCGATAGAGCTCGTCTCAAGGCGCTTGTTTGTGATGATGTATGAAATGACCTCGGTGTCGCTGGTGGTATGGAAAATCGAGCCCCGCAGCTCAAGCTCCGAGCGCAGCTCATAGGAATTTACAAGGTTGCCGTTGTGGGCCAGCGCCATTGTGCCCTTTATGTGGTTGACCACAACCGGCTGTGCGTTGATCCGGTCGTTTGTGCCGGTTGTCCCGTAGCGCACATGGCCTATGGCGCAATTGCCGAGCTTAAGCTTTTCAAGCCGCTCGGGGTTGAAAACCTCATTGACAAGCCCGGTGTCCTTGTATGTGGTGAACACGCCCTTGTCGTTGACAGTAATACCGCAGGACTCCTGTCCCCGGTGCTGCAGCGCGTAAAGGCCGTAGTAAACCATGCGCGCCACGTCGCAGGTTACCGGGCTGAACACGCCGAATATCCCGCATTCTTCCCTGATTTCAGCCATATACTGCTCCGTTCCTTATTTGTCGCCGAAGACCCGTCTCATCATCTCCCGGTAGGCCTCCTCGACCCCGCCGAGGTCGCGGCGGAACCTGTCCTTGTCGAGCTTTTCGTTGGTTTTGGCGTCCCAGAAGCGGCAGGTGTCGGGAGAAATCTCGTCTGCCAGCACTATTTTCCCATCGGATGTGCGCCCGAACTCGAGCTTGAAGTCGACAAGCTTAATGCCGAGACCGAGGAAATATTCTTTCAGGATGTCATTTATCTTAAATGCCATTGATTTTATCGTCTCTATTTCGTCCTCCGTGACAAGCCCGAGAGCGAGCGCGTGGTATTCGTTTATCAGCGGGTCGTGCAGCTCGTCGTTCTTATATGAAAACTCAATCGTGGGGCGGGCAAAGACAATTCCCTCCTCCACGCCGTAGCGCTTTGCAAACGACCCGGCCGAAATGTTGCGGATAATTACCTCAAGCGGTACAATCGACACCCGCCTGACCAGCGTCTCGCGCTCATTCAGTTCCCTGACAAAATGCGTGGGTATGCCGGCCTTCTCAAGCAGGCTCATCAGATAATTCGACATGCGGTTGTTGACCACTCCCTTGCCGGCAATAGTACCCCGCTTCGTGCCGTCAAATGCTGTAGCATCGTCTTTATACGACACGATAACATAATCCGCATTATCCGTGGCAAATACTTTCTTGGCTTTCCCTTCGTAGAGCTGTTCCCTTTTTTCCATATTTAATCCTTTCTTCGGGGGCTACGCCCCCGGACTTCTCGTTTACTTCCCGGGGGTGCTGCCCCCGGACCCCCGCCAAAGAAACTTTTTTGAAAAAAGTTTCTTTGGAATCTTCAAAAACTTTTTAACAAAATTTATGTGGGGTTTTCAGGCTGAATTGAAGTTCTTTAAACTAAAGTATACTGATAAAGCGCTGTGAGGCTTATTGGTTCAGTTCTTCCTCAACCGCCTTGTTTTTGGCAAGGACCCTCTCGCTGTCGGCGCGGCGGCGCTCTGCCAGCTTCTCTGCAAGCCCCTCGTCGGTGAGCGAGATTATCTCAATCGACAACAAAGCGGCGTTGACCCCTCCGTCCACCGCAACCGTCGCCACAGGTATTCCCGGCGGCATCTGTACCGTGGACAGCAGTGCGTCAACACCGCCTAAATTTCCGGATTTTATAGGTATACCGATAACCGGGAGCGTGGTGACGGCAGCGGCAGCCCCCGCAAGGTGCGCTGCCATGCCTGCGGCTGCAATAATAACCCCGAAACCCCGCTCTCTTGCAGACGAGCAAAAGGTCCTCACCTGCTCGGGTGTGCGGTGGGCCGACCAGACGTGAGCTTCATACGGCACGCCGAATTCCTTTAGCACCTCGACAGCCTTCTTCACGACCGCAAGATCGCTGTCGCTCCCCATGATAATTGCAACCTTCTTCATCTGTCAGCATTCCCTCTCCAAAAATTAAAAAGGGCGCACTTGCTCCTCGAAAAAGTAAGTGCGCCCAGACGGTCGGCAAAAATCGGTTTTTCCGCTCCTTGGTGGTTCTCCACCCTTACCCGTCAGTCACGGAAACCTGTAACGGAACTGCCCTCGGGCGGCTCCTTTTTACATTTAGATTATATCACGGTCGGGTGTGTCTGTCAACTGTATTAAAATAATTACTCATCCAAATTCGAGTAATAAAGTCACGCGGCTTTTAGTGTATTTTGTCCATTACTGCCCGGGTTCGCTTGCTTTTCCGGGATAAATGTATTATAATATTCAAAACATCTTATTCCGGAAGGAGGGCCACGCATGACCTGCGTCTGTTTTGCCGATGTCACGCCCCTTGAGATACCGGGATACTATGCTACGGTAATCGAGCGGCTCTCGCCCGAACGCCGCAGAAAGGCCGAGGCCTGCAGGACAAAACAAGGCAGGCTACTCTCAGCCGGGGCCGGATATCTGTTATCCTATGCGCTCTCGCTTCTCGGAGTCAACGAGGCTTGCGCCGCATACAGCTACAATCAATACGGCAAGCCCCGCATTACAGGGCAAGAGCACCTCGACTTCTCTCTCGCGCACTCAGGGAAAATGGCAATGTGCGCCCTTTCCGACAGCGGTCAGGTGGGCTGCGACATCGAGGCTCCCGGCCGGCACAATCCTTCTGCGGCAAAGCGGTTTTTTCATCCGAACGAGTATCACAAAATAATAAATTCGGACGACCCGGGGCGTGATTTTATCAGGCTGTGGACCCTCAAGGAGAGCTATTTAAAAGCCCTCGGCACCGGCCTTGCCACCCCGCTCTCCTCATTTGAGATAGTACCCGGAAACCCGCCTTATCTGTGCGGGAACGACGAGTATCATTTTGCCGAATTTCACCTTGAAAACGGCTATCATGCGGCGGTCTGCAGCCTCGAAAAAGCTGCCTGTGAGCCGATATTCGTTGACTTTTCAACATTACAAAATAATTAATACCCTCTATTGACAAAACACCGCCACGGTGATACAATAAGCGCGTTTGCCGGGTATACCGGCAATATTTTGCGCCAAGTTTTCACCCAACAGGAGCGGTAATATATGAGCAGGTCGTCTGCTCTGGCAGAATATCATATCCCCGCGCGCAGCCCGCAAAGAGTCAATGATGTCATAAGAAAAATCGCAGGGCTGCTGCGCCGGAACATAATGGCGGCAACCGCCGCAACATTGGCACTTGTCACGTCCTTTATAGTACCACCCGACCGCGAGTATCTTGATTATTTTGATTTCAGAACGCTTGCCTGCCTTTTTTGCACGCTTGCAGTGGTATGCGCGCTGAAAAACATAAAATTCTTCACGCTGCTTGCCCGGCGAATAGTCGCGCTCACCGGCAACTTCAGGACCGCTGTGCTGGCGCTGATATACATAACCTTCATCGGCTCGATGTTCCTCGCCAACGACATGGCGCTGCTGACCTTCCTGCCCCTAGGCTATATCCTGCTCGAGGAAACCGGAAACCAAAGGCAAATGGCCTTTACCTTTATAATGCAGAACATCGCGGCAAATCTCGGGGGCATGCTGACCCCCTTCGGCAACCCGCAGAACCTCTATCTCTACTCAAAGTTTAACATCCCGACCGGCGAGTTTATGGCGGTCATGGCTATCCCCTTTGCCGCGGCGGTCCTTTTGATGACCTTTATCTGCTTTATCCTCCGTGCCGAGCCGATAAGACTGACAAACACCGAACGGCTGGTTCTGCCGCCTTTAAGAACCACGCTGTATCTTGCCTTGTTTATATTCTCGATACTGATAGTTTTCCGCTTCATCCCCTACTGGATAGGGCTTTTGCTGATCCCGGCAGTGCTGCTTTTCTCCGACAGAAAGACGCTCGGTATGGTTGACTACCCGCTGCTCTTCACATTTTTCTGCTTCTTCATCTTCTCGGGCAATATGTCGCGCATTGAGGCAGTAAACCGCTTTGTATCGCGACTTATCGAAAAGAACACGCTTCTGGTCTCGACCCTCTCCTGCCAGGTAATAAGCAATGTGCCCTCGGCAATCCTGCTCTCGCGTTTTACCGAAAACTGGCCTGAACTTCTCGTCGGGGTCAACATCGGCGGTACCGGGACGCTTATCGCCTCGCTTGCAAGCCTCATCACTTTCCGGGAGTTCGGCAGGCACAACAAGAGGTTTACAAGGAAATATCTCGTGCTCTTCACCGCCCTGAATTTCGTCTTCCTTATCATTTTGTATTTAATATCAATGCTTTACCTTCAGATATTCCCGATTTTCTGAGAACAAGGACCTTCCGAATATCACAAGAGGCTTTGCATATGGATGTTTTTTTCGTTGTGCTGAACCAAACCGCCATTATGATGGTACTGATTGCCATAGGTTACCTGCTCGGCAGAAAAAGGATCGTAAGCGAGGAGGCCGGGCGGGATTTGGCGGTGATCGAAACCCGTTTTTTCCTCCCGGCATATCTGTTTACCGTACTGTCGGAAAGCCTGAGCGCCGAGAAGCTGCGTGTCGACATTAAGTATCTGCTCTTCGGCCTGTTTTTTCATCTGGCGCTGATTGCGCTTGCCTTCGGGCTCTCCCGCACGGTTCGCGGGGATGCGCTTGAGCGGTTCATGGCCTTCTATATGCTGACCTACCCGAACTTCGGTTATTTCGGCTACCCGGTTATCGAGGCGGCGTACGGTCAGGAGATGCTTTCTCAGTTTATAATATTCGGCCTGCCCTTCACAATATCGATTAATACATACGGCGCATACCTGCTGACCACGCGGCGCAGTCAACCCATGGGCGTAAAATATAATTTTTCACTCAAAGACTTCTCAACCCTGCCATATGAGGTTTTTGCCTCGGTCATTCTGGGCTCTCTCTGCGGGCTGCTTGATGTCCCGCTGCCGGGTGTAATCCGCAATTTCTTCAGCTTCTCGGCCGCCTGCATGAGCCCGGTCGCGATGCTGCTTACCGGTCTTGTGCTCTCAGCCCTCCCGCTCTCGCAGATTTTCGGCTCATGGAAAGCCTACTACTTCAATGTGCTGAAACTCATAATCCTCCCGGCCATCACCGGACTTGTGCTCTACCTTGTCGGCCTGCGCGGCGGGTACTTTGCCTTCCCGGTCCTCATGGCTGCAATGCCGGTGGGAATGAATGTCGTAATCTTCTCGCGCCCCGAGCAGCTCGACTACCAGCGCACCGGGGTAATCTGCTTTATCTCGTATGTAATTGCCCTGCTTACCATACCGGCAGTTTTCGGTATCCTGTCGCTGTTAATGTAATGCCTGCTGGAGCACTGCCCACATACCTTCGTGGGGCTCCGCCCCACACCCAGCCTTTGCCCCTGTTTGAAAATGGGGGCTTAAGAATCCCCAAAAACCATATAACCAAATCACTAATTCAGCGCGGGCCATACATCCCGCGCTTTGGCTGCCATAAACCCGCCGGCTGACTTGGAAGGGGCATGCGGGCGACCGCAGATCGCCCCTACGGTATGATGGGTATCCAGATACTACAAACCATATAAAAAGCCGATGCACACAAAAAATGCAAAAGCCCGCTTCGGGAAATCCCGAAGCGGGCTTTATTTGTTCTTTACTCACCGGCGGCCTGTTCCATCACTCTCTTGAAGTTGCCGAAGGATTCCTTGGTAAACCTGATCTCGCGCGGCTCGCCGTCTTTTTCATATGTCAGCACCACGCACTCAGCCCCGTCCTCAAGCTTCTCAAGTCTCAGGCCGCTGACGTCCGCGAAGGGTATCACCGCCGTCCTGACCCCGCGCCCCTCGATGGCCTGGCCGAGGTCGTTCAAAAAGCAGATTGTGTCACCGTCCACCCAGACATCGAACAGGTCGCCCGACATACCGGTAACCTGCAGCGTTTCATCGGGTTTATGGTGCGCGGCGGCAAATCTGGCATACTTCAACTCGGTGGGGGAGATTCCCTCCGGTATTGACCCGGAAGGCTCCCCGGAGGCGTCGTCGCCTGCCTCATCTGCCTGCCCGCTGCTCCCGCTTGATTCAGTATCTTCAACTTCATCAGAAACGGCGACGACAGATGCATCGTAATCATTTACAATATCATCAAAGGGCTTGTAAACTTCCTCATCGGGGATGTCCTCGCTCTCTTTTTGCTCGGACGGCTTGTCCGCCGGCTCGTCCTGCTCGGTTAAGACCTCTGCCGGCTGCTCCTCCTCATAAGGCACATACTCCTCTTCTTCGCGGTTATCCTCCTCATCCTGCCCGTCTCTTATGGCAACCGTGATATCATCATCGGCGCTGTCCTCAGAACCTGCGCTCTTAGTATCCTCACCGGTATCTGCATCGTCGCCGGCGTCGACAATTTCGGAGAACATATACTCGGCAAAGCTCAAACTGTCAAAGAGACAGAGCAGCATGAGCATCACAAAAATCGAAGCCAGCCCTCCGAACACCGCGTCAAGAGCGCCTAAAACGCCGGTTGCCCTGATGCCGTCAAGTATCAGAATCACCAGCGAATACAAGATGAAATAAAGCGCGCCGCCGTATATCAGCCAGTACTTTGCCGGCTTGTCGTCTGTTGCGAACTGGTCGACTATCAGCGTACCGTAAAGCGCCAGTGCGGCAATAAGGCCAAGGACGGCAAGTATAATATTCCAAACTCCCCGGGCGGTGCCAAGGTCAATGCCGCAGAGCATAATCGAGACTGCGGAATATGCCAGGAGAATCAACGACTTCCCGCGTACGACAAAAAACGAGTCGCTCACCGGCAGAAGCAGCCTGAGGAGCAGGAGCACAAGGCCGACTGTAAGCGGTCTTAATATGTTCCACACCCCGCCGGCGGCAATTCCCGTGATTATATCGAGTACGCTTGATACAACCGCAAACAGCAGCGCACAGAAGAATATCGCCGCCTCGAGCTTTGATTCGTTTCTGAACAGCCTGTCCGTAATGTCCCGGGCAAGCTTTTTTGTGTCGATGCGCCTGATTTCGTTGTTTTCGTCTGTCTTCATTTAGGTTGCCCTCAAAATTCCTGCATATTTACGTATACGCCGTGTGTTTTATTCCGCATCATCATATCTGATATAAGCATCTGATGTAAAATTAATGATAGCATATAAGCATATTGTTGTCAATCTCCCGAGGGGTTTTTATATGACTTTTATGTGCTCCGCACGCCCGTTTTCCGAATGTCACGCTTCACCAATGTCAATACCTAGATTATAATAAGGAATTCGGACACTTCTTTGCGTTTTGTTTGTAAGTTTTTAAAGATTCTTAAAGGACTTTTTTATTAAGAAGTCCTTTAAGCGGGGGTTCGGGGGCAGAGCCCCCGTAACAACAGAAAGAACCCGCTCCACGGTGCAGTGTGCGGGAAGCGGATTCTTTCTGATATTGAGTTTATTTCTTTTCTTCTTTTTCGGTTTTGACGACCTCTTTGCCGCCGTAGCTTCCGCAGGCCGGGCAAACGCGGTGGGCGCTAATCAATTCCCTGCACTTCGGGCACTCGACCAGCACGGGGGCGGCCAGTTTTGAGTTATTTGATCTTCTTTTGTCCCTGCGTGCCCCGGACACCTTTCTCTTCGGTACTGCCATATCTTAACCTCCTTGCACAATGCGATGAATGCAAGTCCCTTGCATTAATTTTTCCGTATTCCTTGCTGCCTGCCGACGTCGTTCTCCTCATCGTCGTCCTTCTCAAGGAGCCGGGCAAGCACGGCCAGCCTCGGGTCAACCCGCCGTTCGGAGCAACCGCAGCCCTGCCTCTTTGGAGTCCCGCAGACCGGGCAGAGCCCCTTGCAGTCTTCCGAGCAGAGGAACCTCAGCGGAAACTCAAGAATAATCGTCTCAAGCATCTCCCGGTCGACGTCAAGCTTACCGTTTTTGATAACGGCATATTCACATTCGTCCGGGTCCTGACTGTCGCCTGAATCTTCCTGGTCGTCCCCCGGCTTCTGCTCGATCAAGGCCCGATCGACATTGAATCTGAGCACGCCCCGCACTTCTTCGAGGCACCTTGCACACTCGGTGCGATAGGGCAGCTCGGCCAAAAGCGACAGCCTCATGTAGCCGGCATTGTTTGTAACCTCACCGATGACCCGGGCGTCCTCTGTGAACTCCACCCCGTCCATCGGCTCAGGAGTCAGCCGATAATCAATCGAAATCCTGTCGACCTCACCGCGAAGCAGCGGCCCCATGTCGATAATCATAGGCTCACATCCCTCTTTTTGTCCGATAAAACCAAGCCGGTCAGGGCGCAACAAACAATATTATATCCATATATGCAGTCATTGTCAAGTTTTTTTCAAATTTTCAGCTGATTCTGCTTTGTATATGCTAAAATAATATGACCTAAAAACGAGTTATCAAGCCGAGTATGCGTGTGTCCAAGTTCTCGCTTATTTTTTAGTGTAAAGCGGGTCATATTATTGGCTCGGACAGCCGATGCCCGACATACGGCTGTTGCATTCTGCCGCTATTTATGCTAAACTGTTACTGTCCCAATGCCAATATCCAAAGAAGGGAATAAAAAATGAAAGCCGACTATCTAAGGCTTGAAGATATTGCCGGTCTTTTGCCCGAGCGTCCGGCAGAGTCGAGCAAAAAAAGCTTCGGGCGCGTGCTTGCCGTCTGCGGCTCACTTGGCATGAGCGGCACGGCATACCTCTGCGGCAAGGCTGCATACCGCAGCGGCTGCGGGCTGGTGGAAATACTCACCGTCGAGGAGAACCGCGTTATCCTGCAGACCTCCCTGCCCGAGGCGATAGTCACCTGCTTTAGTTCTGCCTCGCCCGATTACAACACAATTATCTCGGCCGCCTCAAGAGCCGATGCCGTCGTCATCGGCTGCGGGCTCGGCAGAACTCCCACCGCGCGCAAGGTGACCGAAATACTGCTCTCTGCCGCCGGCGTGCCGCTGGTCATTGACGCCGACGCCCTGAACATCATCTCCGAGGCGCCCCGGTTGTGGAAGCTGATTCACGCCCCGGCGATTATCACCCCGCACCCCGGCGAGATGTCGCGCTTGTGCGGGCTCGATATCGATACAATACTATCCGACACTGCCCGTGTTGCTTTTGCCTTTGCAGGACAGCACCGGGTGGTCTGCGTGCTCAAAACCCATAATACAGTTATCACCGACGGCAGCCGCATTTATATCAACACGACCGGCAACAGCGGAATGGCAACAGGTGGTTCGGGGGACGTTTTGGCCGGGATTATTGCCTCGCTTGCCGCCCAGAAGAAGGGCCGGCAGCCGCTGATCGAGACCGCCGCACTCGGTGTTTATCTCCACGGACTGGCCGGTGACGGCGCGGCGGCAAGCCTCGGAGAACATTCGGTGATGGCTTCGGATATTATCGACTTCATATCCGGCGCAATAAAGAAAATTGCCGGCAACAGGTAATTACCCCTTCGCGCATCGCTTGAGAGAAACTTGCAAGCGCAAAATCCACTGATAATATAAAGGTTTTTTCACCACAAGGCTTGACACGCGCCGGCAAAGCAAATATAATTGTGTATTATTCATTCCCCAACGAAAAGGAGTTATTATGCCGCTCAAAGTAGTGAAATTCGGAGGCACCTCGCTGGCCGACGCAGCGCATTTCAGACGGGTGGCCTCGATAATAAAAGCCGACCCCGCGCGCAGATTTATCGTCCCGTCTGCCCCCGGAAAACGCTTTCCTGCCGATACCAAGATAACCGACCTGTTCTACCGCTGTTATGATCAAATCCGCAGCGGCGAATCAATCGACGTCACATACGGAGAAATTGTAGCGCGATACAACCAGATTATTTCGGAATTGGGACTTGATTTCGACCTCAGCGGTGAGTTTGAGTACATTAAGAACGCCATGCTTCACCGTTCGGGCCGCGACTACGCGGCCAGCCGCGGTGAATATTTATGCGGACTGATACTCGCAAAATATCTTGGATTTTCGTTTATCGATGCCGAAAACGTGATTTTCTTTAAAGAAAACGGAAGCTTTGACGAGGAGCGCACAGACGCCGCGCTTCGCAGCGAGCTTTGCAAATACAAAAACGCCGTAATCCCCGGCTTTTACGGCTCGATGCCCAACGGGACGATTAAAACCTTCCCGCGCGGCGGCTCGGACATCACCGGGGCAATAGTCGCGCGGGCGGCCGACGCCGACCTGTACGAGAACTGGACCGACGTCTCGGGCTTTATGACCGCCGACCCGCGGATTGTAGAGAATCCCTGCATAATCGACACCATTACATACCGCGAGCTGCGCGAGCTGGCATACATGGGAGCCACGGTGCTTCACGAGGACGCTATATTCCCGGTTCGCCACGCCGGAATCCCCATCAATATAAAAAATACAAACTCCCCTGAAGACAGAGGGACGATGATTGTCGCCAGCGCCCCCGATTATGACAAGAAAAGAATCATCACGGGTATTGCCGGAAAACGCGGCTTTTCGGTCATCACCATTATCAAGGACATGATGAATGCAGAAATCGGCTTCGGCCGTCGGGTCCTTGAAGTGCTTGAAGAAAATGATTTGTCATTCGAGCACCTGCCCTCGGGTATTGACACGATGAGCGTTGTCCTCTCAACCGCCGACATTGAAGGCCGCCGGGAGCGGCTGCTCACGCAGATAAGCAGAGCCACACGTCCCGACAGCATATCGATTGAGGACGGGCTGGCGCTCATCGCGGTGGTCGGCCGGGGCATGATTAAGTCCAAAGGTATTGCAGCCCGGATTTTCTCGGCCATATCTGCCGCCGACATCAACATACGGATGATCGACCAAGGCTCATGCGAGCTCAATATAATCATCGGGGTTGACGAGCGCGATTTTGAAAACGCCCAGAGAGCCATATATAACGAATTTTTCAACAAATAAGCTATATTGACGCTCCGGCCGGAAAACCGGCTGGGGCACATTATGTATAATCCCCCGCTAACTGGGGGACTAATTGGCATAGCATGCTTTGAAAAGTAATCCGCGCTCCCCTGCCCCGCAGGAGATTATTAATCAAGCCATTATAGTTAGTTTGCGCCCGCCGATTATATGAAAATGCAGGTGCATCACGGTCTGGCCGGCATCCTCGCCGGCATTTGAGACAACGCGGTATCCCCGGCTCAGTCCTTCGGCCTCGGCTATTTTCGGGATAACCTCGAATATCCGGGCGACAATCGAGGAGTTCTCGGAATTTATCGCGCCGACGCTTGGAATATGGGTTTTGGGAACAATCAGAATATGCACGGGTGCTACCGGGTTTATGTCTCTGAAGGCATAAACCGCCTCGTCCTCGTATACCTTTTGAGACGGAATCTCCCCGGCGGCAATTTTGCAAAAAATACAGCTCATGTTTATAGTCCTTCCTTTTTCGTTATCTTGTCAATCAGATTTTACCACACCCTCAGGGATGTGTCAATCCGATAATTCGATAGAAAATACCTACACCATTTGTATTAAAATCTATGTTCATTTCTTTGTGCGCACAAAGAAATGAACCAAAGAAAAGCGCTCAGGGGAAAACCTAAGGTTTCCCCCTGAGAACCCTCCTTCCTCTTGCCGCGAATTAAGCAAACTGTATGATACAGTGCGGAGGTGATTTTGGAGAAAACAGTTATCGGAGCTCAGCGAACATCGCGGCGGGATTTGGATCAAACAAACGCCCGCCAGAAAGACACCGGCAAACCGGCTTGCCGCTCGAAGGTTAGTTTGTGATTTGGAGGCACATACGGAAAGCCGCTATGCTGTAGTGTTTTCTGTAGGAGTAACCTGCGGTCGCTCATAATACGATTTGGTTTAAAGTTTTTTGGGGATTCTTAAGACCCTTTTTTCAAAAAGGGTCTTAAGCAGGGTGTGGAGCGGAGCCCCGAAAAAAAAACAGCCGGCCTGATGCTCAGGCCGGATATTTTTTACTTGCGTTTGCGCTTTCTTGCCGCTTTGGACTTCTTCTTGCGTTTTACACTGGGCTTCTCGTAGTGCTCTCTTTTGTGGAGCTCAGCAAGGACGCCGGAGCGGGCGCACAGCTTCTTGAAACGGCGGAGAGCGCTGTCAAGCGTCTCGCCTTCCTTGAGTTTGACCTCTGCCATTCTTTATCCCCCCTCTCCGGTTCAGAGTTTAGTCCTTCTGTGTCATTTATTATAATTTATAAATCCCCGCCTGTCAATAGCCAATTTTCGCGCCGGGCAAAAACCGGTCTGTATTTCGGCAGGTATTTATTTTGATTTGACGACAAAGTTAATTATCCTGTTCGGAACCAGTATTTCCTTGATAATTTCGGCGCCCTCGAGCATCTGTGCGATTTTCTCGTCGGCCCTGGCCAGTTCCAGCGCCTCGTCGCGCGGGCAGTTGAGCGGCAGCATGATTGTGCCGCGCAGCTTCCCGTTTATCTGAACCGCCACCTCGACCTGCTCGTCAATCGTCTTTGCCTCGTCATACTCAGGCCATGCGGCCAGCGAGAGAAAGCCCTTACCGCCCAGCTGCTCCCAGATTTCCTCGGTCAGGTGCGGGGCAAAGGGACAGAGCAGCTTTATGAATATTTTCAGCTCGTCGACCGTCAATGAGCCATGCTCGTAGATATCGTTGAGCAGGGTCATCATCGCGGCGATTGCAGTGTTGAACTTCATCTCCTCGATGTCGAGCGAGACCTTTTTTATGGTCTTGTGGAACTTCGATTCAAGCGCGGATGTCACTCCCTGCCCCTTGGCTATTTCGGGAAGCGCCGCCACCTTGTCAAGGAAGCGCTTGCAGCCCCGCACGCTGCTCTCGGACCAGGGTGCGGCCTTTTCGTAATCGCCCATAAAGAGGATATAGAGCCGCAATACATCGGCGCCGTATTCGTCGATGACATCGTTCGGGTCGACCACGTTGCCCTTGGACTTGCTCATCTTCTCGCCGTCGGGTCCGAGAATCAGCCCCTGCGCGGTTCTCTTGGCGTAGGGCTCGTCGCAGGGCACCTCGCCGATGTCATAGAGGAACTTGTGCCAGAAGCGCGAGTAAATCATGTGCCGGGTGACATGCTCCATGCCGCCGTTGTACCAGTCAACCGGCAGCCAGTACTTAAGCTTGTCGGGGTCGGCAAACACCCGGTCGTTGTGCGGATCAAGGTAGCGCAGATAATACCATGACGATCCTGCCCACTGCGGCATTGTGTCGGTCTCGCGCTTGGCGTCGCCGCCGCATCTCGGACACTTGCAGTTTACGAACTCAGGAATTTTGGCCAGCAGGCTCTCGCCGCCTTCGTCAGGCTCAAAGTTGTCTACCGGAGGGAGTACCAGCGGCAGCTGGTCATAGGGCACCGGGACCATACCGCACTTGGGGCAATGGACTATCGGGATCGGCTCGCCCCAGTACCTCTGGCGGTTGAAGGCCCAGTCCTTCATCTTGTACTGAACCCCGGCGCAGCCGACGCCAAGCTCCTCAAGTTTGCGTATCGCAGCGGCCACCGCCTCCTTTTGGGTCTTTATCCCGTTGAGGAATCCCGAGTTTACCATCTCGCCCTCGCCGGTGTAGGGCGCCTTCGAGATATCACCGCCTTTTATGACCTCTATTATTTCAATGCCGAATTTTTTAGCGAACTCATAGTCCCTCTCGTCGTGGGCAGGAACCGCCATTATGGCTCCGGTTCCGTAGCCCATCATGACGTAATCGGCTATGTAAACCGGAATAATCCTGCCCGAGAGCGGGTTCTGCGCCTCAAGGCCTTCGATTCTGACGCCGGTCTTTTCTTTTACCAGCTGAGTCCGTTCAAACTCGGTTTTTTGGGCACACTCCTCGCGGTAGGCGTATACCTCGTCCAGGTTTTTGATTCTGTCCTTGTGCTTTTCGATTATCGGATGCTCGGGGGCAATTACCATGAAGGTGGCACCGAACATGGTGTCGGGACGGGTGGTATAAATCCGCAAGCTGTCGTCGGTGCCGACCAGCTTAAAGTCGGCAAAGGCGCCGGTGGACTTCCCGATCCAGTTTATCTGCTGCTGCTTGATGTGGGGTGGATAATCGACCCTCTCGAGCCCCTCGAGCAGCTTGTCGGCATACTCGGTTATCCTCAAATACCACACGTCCTTTGATTTCTGCACAATGTTGCTGTGGCAGATGTCGCACTTGCCGCCTTGAGAGTCCTCGTTTGAGAGCACTACCTTGCAGCTCGGACAGTAGTTGACCAGCGCCTTGTCCCTGAATACCAGCCCGTGCTCGAACATCTTCAGGAAAATCCACTGGGTCCATTTGTAGTACTTCTCGTCGGTGGTGTCTATTGTCCTTGACCAGTCGAACGAAAAGCCCACGCGTTTGAGCTGCGAGGTGAATTTCTTTATGTTCTCGTCGGTCGCCACACGCGGGTGAATACCGGTCCTTATAGCATAATTTTCGGTAGGCAGGCCGAAGGCGTCAAAGCCTATCGGGAAAAGAACGTTGTAGCCCTGCATCCTCCGCTTGCGCGAGATGACCTCAAGCCCCGAATATGCTTTTATATGCCCGACATGCATGCCCGCCCCGCTGGGATAGGGGAATTCTACGAGAGCATAGAACTTCGGCTTATCCGAGCAATCCCGGGCACGGAAAATCTGCCGTTCCTCCCAGCGACGTTGCCATTTCGGTTCTATTTCTTTATGATTGTACTTCATTTGTTTCCCTCTTTATTGTTGTCAGGTATTGCAGTTTCGGTCGAACCGTAAAGCTTGTCAAGGTTGTAAAATTCACGCGCCTGCTGGCTGAAAATATGAACAATAACCGAACCGTAATCAAGCAGCACCCATGACCCGTTTCCGCGCCCCTCTACACCAAACGGCGGCAGGCCGCGCAGGCTGGTCTTGAACTCGACCTCCTCGGCAAGTGCCTTTACCTGTGTGGCCGAATTACCTGTGCAGAGCACGAAATAGTCTGCAATCGGAGTTTTGTCCCCCACTTGCAGGACTTTTATGTCCCTGCCCTTTTTCATGTCAAGAATGTCCCGCAGCGCCTCGGCCAGCTCGCGCGGAGCGGCGCCACCCAGCGGCGGCAGCTTTGCATACTGCTCGTTTTCGTTGAATCCGGCGCTTGTAGCTTCGTTCATCAACAGGTTATCCCCTCTCAGAATTATTTGTTGGCTTTTGGTCGGTCATCGGAATTGTTATCCCCTTTTCGTTGACCTCGTCGGCCCGGTATTCTTCAATGTTATATTCGGAATCATAGTAAATTGCCTCAAAATCCGGGTAACTTTCGTTTGTAAAGCGGCGGGCGGCATCAAACTGCTCAGAGCACACCATCGCATCTCCCGAACAGAGGTAAGAATTGACTACCTTTATCGCCGCTCTGCGGTTTATGATATAGTACCATGTCCCGGCCTCGGTCTTAATGTCGCTGCCCGGCATCGTCAGCATAACCACATCCGACAGTTTCACCGAGAGGGCTTTCCGGGCAGACGACAGGCATTCGGTAAAGCTCATGTCGGTTTTGATTTCGTCGAGCATGAGGCTGATAATCGATGGCAGCTTGAGAATACTCACGGTGATCATTTTCTCGATAAAGGCCGCCATGAAAATCTTCTGGGCGTCAATCCTGTCGATATCCCCTCTCGCGTATCCCGACCGGTAGCGCACAAACTGCTTTGCCTTGTCTCCGTCAAGCAGGTGCTCGCCCGGCTCAAGGTAAATGTAAAGGTTCTGGTCGGGGTCGCTGTATTCCATTTTGTGCGGGATGTTGACGGTCACCCCGCCGATAAGGTCGACAAGCTCGCCCAAAGCAGACAGGGTAAACTCGACGGTATGGTCGATTTTTATCCCGAGCGCCGCCTCAAGCTCGGCGGCAAATCTGTCAATCCCGCCCAACGCGCTGACGGCGCCGTTGATTTTCTTGTAAGTGCGCCCTGTGCAGTTGAAATAGGTGTCGCGCGGGATCTGGACGATGTTTATTTTGAGGTTTTCGGTGTCAAAAAATATGAGCATTATGACGTCGGCAAGCCCCGAAATTTCATCCTTGCCGACAACAAGATAAATATATGTGCCGCCGTGCCCGGCATCCTGCTCGGCGACGTCCGAGGTGCCCATAACAACCCCGTCGTCGGTACCGCTTGGCTTTGTGTTGTCAGGGAAAAATCTATAATGCCCGCCGTCATGCCCGGGCTTTGCATACATGAAAACCACGGTATATATGACGATAAACAAAAAAGCGATGAGCAGAGCCACAAAGGACAGCGGGAGCCGGCTTCCGGGACGTTTCGGGTTCACTGGCAATTACACCTTTCCAAACGCGGTCTTGCCGCATTTTATGTAACCCGAAACCTCCAAACCGGCGAGTGTCCGAAAACTATGCCGGTCCGGCTGAATATGTTAACTTAAAAGTGCTATTTTCGGCTCAATATGTCGAGCTATTAAGGCTTTGCAGCGTCTTTTCGGTATCCGAGTTGACAAGGAATCCCCGCGATCTGGCGTATGCCAGTTTTGACTCAAAAATGAATATCAGTATGCGGTCAAGGAGCGCTTCGCGCTCCTTTTGGTTCAACTCACCGGGGTTTGCCGACCAGAAGTCTTGCCAGGCCTTGCGGCAGCCGGCATACTCCCTGCCCGGCTCGATGAAGTCTGCCAAACAGAGGATTTTTTCGGGCAGCGTCATGCCGGCGCGTCCGGTGGTATGCCAACGGACAGCACTGATAATTACCGGATCGGCATATTCGGGAAACTCGGCGGGAATCAGTGCCGCGGCGGTGATTGCGTGCAGCACCGCCGGCAGATTTTTCTCGTCATCTCTGAGTATTATACCAAAATCATGACATATTTTCAACTGCTTTTCGTAAGAATATTCCTTTGTGATGTCGTGCAGCCACGCCGCCGCGGTGATTTTTATTGCCAGTTCGGGAGTGTATATCCCGGCTATTGCGGCAGCTTCGGCCGCCACGCCCTCGGTGTGACGGAAGCGCCGCTCGGTAAGCCGCGCTCTGACCTCCCCGCGCAGCCGCTCGAGCATATCGGGAGTAATTATTTTATCGCACATATAATCGGTTTTCATAAATATATTTCGCCACATCCGGCGGCAGATAATCAGACACATCCTCGCCGCGCCTGATTTTTTCGCGGATCTCAAGCGAGGAAATTACAATCGGCTCTGATTTAAGCTCAATAAATGAGTTCCCGTATTTTCTTTGGTATTCGACGTTTTTCTCGGCAATCGTGCGGGCAACTTCGGGGTCGTTTTCTCGGCGGACATAGACCGGCTGGCAGAGCCTGAAAATTTTTTCAAAATCCCGCCATGTGTCAAAGCTGAGCATCATGTCGCTGCCGCAGAGCAAAAACAGCTCGCGCCCCGGGGCAGACAGCGCGCGCAGGGTGTCTACCGTGTAGCTGCGCCCTCCGCGCACGATTTCCATATCGGATACAACCGCCCGCTCAATACCCGCAAAGGCCAGCTTACACATCTTCAAGCGGTGATAAGGCTCATCCGCCGGGTAAGCCTCCTTGTGAGGCGGCATATATGTCGGGATGATTAAAAGCTCGTCGAGCGCCATCTGCTCGACAAAGGCGGCGGCCGCCGCGACATGGCCGCTGTGCACCGGGTTGAAAGTGCCGCCGTACACCCCGGTTCTTGTCTTTTTTCGAGTCATAATTCTATTCTCTTTTTGGTCTTCGACTCGCGGTAGAGCACTATCTTGTTTCCGATTACGGTCACCACCTCGGCGCAGGTGGCGTCGGCAAGCTGACACGCCGCCTCCTCGGGAGTCAACTCTGAGTTTTTCAAAACGCTCAGCTTGACAAGCTCCCTCGCCTCGAGCGCGTCGGACGTTGTCTTTATGAGGTTTTCACTTATTCCGCCCTTGCCTATCTGTATAATAGATTCGGTAACAGAGGCAAGGCCGCGCAGGTATGCCCTTTGTTTTGACGTCAGCATAAAAGCTCCCTTATCCTTTTTATTTCTTTGAGTTTTTCGGCAAGAGCCATAACCGCCACGGCACGATGGCTCACCTTGTTTTTCTCCTCGGGGCTAAGTTCGGCAAAGGTCTTGCCCAGCTCGTCATACCAGAAAAGCGGGTCGTACCCGAACCCTCCGCTGCCGCGCGGCTCGCAGAGTATCTCGCCGGACACCCTGCCGGTGACCACGAAATCGCCCTCCCCGCCGCCCTTGGGATACGCACAGGCGATACAGCAGACAAACTCTGCGTACCTGTCCTTTATCCCCGCCATGTTCTTGAGCAACAGGGCATTGTTTGCCCTGTCGCGCTCGGCAGGGCTGCCTTCGCACCCGGCATACCTTGCCGACCTCACCCCCGGCTCGCCGCCGAGCGCCGGCACCACCAGCCCCGAGTCGTCGGCAATCGAAAGGTATCCCGACTCCGCGGCGGCGGCTCTTGCCTTTATCATGGTGTTCTCCTCAAAGGTAGTGCCGGTCTCTGGAGTCTCGCCAACAATTCCGACATCGTCCAGCGAGAGCAGCTCGATTCCCTCTATATGCTCGGCGAGCAGCGCCTCAAATTCGCACATTTTGTTTTTATTTCTGGTAGCCAGTACAATTTTCAAAGGTCAGACCCTCCTAAAACTGGTTGTAGATAAACTGTTTTGCATCGTACCCGAAGCCGTAGGCACCGAAGACCACCACCGACAAAAAGAGCAGAGAGAAGGCCGCAAACGAGGCGACCGGCCGGCCCCGAAGCCGCTCGCGGATGTCCTTTTTACCGTTGAGCCGGCTGACAGCCCAGACAAGCAGGCAGCCTGACAGCACGACAACATAGTCATGAATTCCAAGCCCGAGGGCGCCGGTCGCGACACCCGCCAGCTCGCCCCAGTTCGGGGTCGTGAAGATGCTCCCGAACATCCGGAAGGTCAGCGGCACGTTGCGGTAGCAGTCGAGTATGCGGATTGCCCCCATGAGCCAGAAGGTCCTTGCCGCCATGAAGGCCGAGTATCCCCTTGAAGCGGTCAGGCGCGGCGCAGCTTTGTGAAAGCCGTCATATAGCGGCTGAAGCTCCTGCGACACGAGGATCACCAGGCAGTTGAGCAGTCCCCAGACTATGAAGTTCCACCCGGCGCCATGCCACAGACCGGTGAGAAACCATGTGATAATACTCGCCAGATAAACCGGAATCCGCTTGCCGAGCGAGTTTCCGAGCTTTCGCCGGCAGAATTTTGAGAGCCGCTGCATAGGCCGCGACACCGAGAGCGGGTAGAAGACATAGTCGGTAAACCATGTGCCCATCGTGATATGCCAGCGGCGCCAGTATTCCTTTGTGGACTTTGAGGAAAACGGGCGGTTGAAGTTCTCGGCAAGCCTGATTCCGAGCGCCTCGGCAAGCCCTATCGTTATGTCTATGCCGCCGGTGAAGTCGGCGTAAATTTGTATAGAGTAAAACAGGATGAGCAGGACCACATACACGCCGCGGTACTCGGCGGGCTTGTCGATAAGCTCGTTTACCGCCACGAGTATCCGGTCGGCAATGACCAGCTTTTTAAAATACCCCCAGAGCATCCGCCACAGCCCGCGGACAAGGTTTTTTGAGTCAAAATCATGCCCCGAGATGAGCTGCCCGTGCAAATCCCCGAAGCGCGAAATCGGCCCCTGTATGAGTTGCGGAAAAAATGATACGAAAAGCGCGAGTTTCGCGGGGTTGCGCTCGGCCCTCACCGTCCCACGGTAGACGTCGATAAGGTACCCCATCGTCTGGAAGGTGTAAAACGAAATGCCGAGCGGCAAGAGGATGTTCGGGATATTGAGCCCTTCCGCCCCGAATTTGTGGAGCACGAAGTTGATGTTTGTCACCGCAAAAGCGGTGTACTTCATCACGGCAAGCAGGCCGAAGCCGACAACAAGTCCGGCAATCAGTACAAAAAACCTGCGCTTTTTCTGCCCTTCCCTGTATTTCTTCCGCTGGTCCTTTGTCAGCTTGTCCCGGTTTGCCTCAAGGAACCTTACCTCGGTCTCTGTGTTTCTGTCTATGAAAAGGGCGGTAAGGTAGGCGCTTGTTGTCGTTATCAGGATGAAAATCAGGTAACCCGGCCCCGACAAATCGTAAAATATGTAGCTTGCCAGGGTCAGGAGCATCCACTGCGTTTTTTTCGGCAGGGTATAGTACAAAACCAGAAGCATGCCGGCAAAGAGCAAAAATTCGTATGAAGTGAAGAGCACCTTCCCTATGCCTCGTCAATCTTCTTGATCAATCTCATTATTGCCCCGACCGAGTTGAAATTTTCAGGCGTTATCTCCTGTGCCGGGATTGAGACGTCATACTCCTGATTTATCTCGGTAATCAGCGTTACGATGTCGAGCGAATCGAGTATGCCGCCGTCGACAAGCGCCGTCTCGGCCTCAAAATTGACCTCGGGGTGCAGTTCATTTAAGATTTTTATGAGTGCCTTCATTTTCGCTGTCCTTGTAAAGTTTTTTCAGTGCCTGACGGTCGAGCTTGCCGTTCGGGGTCAGGGGAAGGCTGTCGAGCTTCTTTATCACAGCCGGCAGCATATAGCGCGGCAGGTAATCCTTAAGGTATGCCAAAAGCTCCCCCTGCCCGGCTTCTCCGGTATAGTACATTACGATTTTTTTATTTTCACTGTCATACAGGCAGCAGGATCGCGCGACCCTCTCATGGGAATCGGCGGCAGCTTCTATCTCGCCGAGCTCTATCCGGTGCCCCATGTGCTTTATCTGGCTGTCGCGCCGCGATATGAAAACCAGCTCGCCGCGCTCGTTGAGCCGCGCGATATCCCCGGTCTTGTATACAATCTCCCGGTATGACCTGTTCAGCGGGTTCTGCACGAAAGCCTCGTCTGTTTTGCCGGGGTTGTTGTAGTAACCGAGGGTGACACAGGTCCCCGCAATATAAATTTCCCCAGGCTCGCCTGGCGCGGCCTCTTTCCCGTTCTCGTCAATAAGCATGATGCGGGTATTCCGAAAGGGCCTGCCTATCGGGATTGTCCCGCCCTCGGGCACCCGGCCCTCAACCTTATACCAGCAGGACATTCCGGTGCACTCGGTGGGGCCGTAAAGGTTATAAAACTCGGCGTCGGGCAGTGCATCGCGCCAGATGTTGAATTGCTTTACCGGAAAAACCTCGCTCCCGAAAGCTATCTTTTTTAAATAGCGGGGGCGCGCGATGTCGAGCGCCCCGAGCGCCGAGATCGTGCAGAGCGCCGAGACAACCCAGCAGATTGTGTTGATTTTATGCTCGTTGAGGTGCTCGACAAGCGGCACCGGAAACAAAAACAGCTTTTTCGGAATGAGATATGTCGTCGCGCCGTATTTTATGGTGGTCATTATCTCTTTGAGCGGCGCGTCGAAATGCAGCGGGGTCTGGTTGCCGAACACGCAGTCCTCCGAGAGCCCCAGCGCCTCGCAAAAGCTCTCGGTGTAGTCGATCACCGAGCGGTGGCAGGCGGCGACCCCCTTCGGAACTCCGGTGGAGCCCGAGGTAAAGACGATGTATATAGGGTCTGTGTCTATCTGGTTTTCCCTTATTTGGGACAGCAGTTTCTCGTCCGGCGGAAAGCCTCGCATCCCGTCGAACAAAAGCACCTCTGCCTGCCCGAGCCTTGCAGCCTTCTGGTAATTTGACCTGTCGGAAATTATTATGCGCGGGGCAAGCGAGTTGAATGTAGTCCTGAGCCTCAGCTCGGGCATCTCGGTGTCGACCGGCACATAAAAACAGCCGGCATACACCACGCCGAAAAAGGCAGAGAGGACATTCGGGTGCCTGTCCATCATAATCATGACCGGCTCACGTCTAAAACCCCGCGCCGCAAGCCGGCTTCCTATTGATTTTGCAGCCTTTTGCAACTCCGCAAAAGTGAGGCTGTCACACCCGTCCGAGAAGGCAATTTTGTCGGGGAGCCTGGCGGCGGTAGCCTCAAGATACTGAAGTATATTTGTGAGCATTACAACTCCTTGCCGCTGTGCTTTCAGTCATAGTATGGCTCGAGCCCGGGCGTCGGGGTGATAATCTTCTCGCAAGCCGAGGGGTAGGCCGATTTATCATAAGCGTAAAAGTACTCGCGCACATGGTTGTAGGCCTCTATCTGGCGTTCGGTCATCAGGCACCCGCCGAGGTCATACTCGGGGGTGATTCTCGTAGAGTCGTAATGGTACCACCGCGCTTCCTCGCCCTCCTCGGCGATGTTAACCAGGCTCCAGTAGTGAGTCTCGGGAACCAGTTCCGGCGTGCGCTGGATGTCGAGGT
Organism: Clostridiales bacterium; assembly: GCA_012727435.1. GTDB lineage: Bacteria > Bacillota > Clostridia > Oscillospirales > CAG-272 > UMGS1002. The sequence goes on from JAAYHB010000008.1 coordinate 64,795, forward strand.
TTTCAATACCGAGCCGCTCGAGCAGGGCCTTCGAGGCGGCAAAGTAGCTGTAGCAGTCGCCCGAACCCGAGACAAACAAAGCGCGGTATGCCTCGGATCTCCAGTCGCCATTGGCCTTCTCGGAGGTCCCCGAATATGCAATATGGCCTTTTACATATGCGCAGACCGCGCGGCACTTTTCCTCCTTGCTCATGCCCGGGCGTATTATGTTTTTGATAATCCCGTCAAGCGCCGCGTTGAGCGTCTCAAGCGGTATTTCGGGCTCTATCACCGTGACAAAGATCGTAACCGAGTTTGAATTACCCGCCCTGTCGGTTGCGGTATATGTGACGGCATATTTGCCGACCTCGGCAAGGTTGACCTTGCTTGAATCTATTTTAAGGTTTATCTCTTCGCTTGAGTCGACGTTGTCGACCACCCGGATATTCTTGCGGTATGACACAGGTTCTCCGATATAAACGGTCATATCGCGGGCGCCGAGAATTTCGGGCGGCTGTGTATCGCCTCTAACGGTGTTTTGGGTTCCGGGTGCTCCGGAAGTTTCAGTCCCGCTCCCGTCGGGGAGAGCCGGCAGGAGCTCCAGCGACAGCGCCGCCGTAAAAATCAGCATCGCAACCGCCGCCGCAGCCAGCGAGCAGAAAGCCATCATATAGTCTCGGCCGGCCCTTTTTGCCTTGGTTTTTATCTGCATTGCATGCTCCCGTGTACTGCTCGGGCGCCCCTTTGGGACGCCGGTTGAGCGTACATTGATTATAGCACCGCCGGTATTTCTTGTCAACATAAGCCAGCCCGGCAATTGAGGCGAAAATTCAGGCCGATATTGACATCCCGGCGCTCTCATGTTAAAATGACTTGTCACATTATAATTATTTCCGATAAAGCCAAATGTATAAGTAACATTTAAAAGGATTCCCGACAATGATCAAATTACACCAAGACGGAGTTTTCCTTACAGGCGGCAAGATTTCAAAGTCGTCTTCGGTTCCGGCCTCGGAAGCCCGGAAAAACACTATTTCATACTCGATTCTTCAGTCTCACAACCGTTCCGGCAACCCCGACAAGCTAAAACTCAGCTTTGACGCACTGGCCTCGCATGACATAACCTACGTCGGCATAATACAGACCGCAAGAGCCAGCGGGCTGACCGAGTTTCCGATTCCCTACGCGCTGACAAACTGCCATAACTCGCTCTGCGCGGTCGGGGGAACAATCAATGAGGACGACCATGTTTTCGGCCTGTCGGCGGCAAGGAAATACGGCGGCATTTATGTGCCGGCCAACCTCTCTGTGATCCACTCGTATGTCCGCGAGGAGATGTCAAGATGCGGCGGGATGCTGCTCGGCTCTGATTCGCACACGCGCTACGGCGCGCTGGGCATGATGGGTGTCGGCGAGGGCGGGCCGGAGCTGGTAAAGCAGCTGCTCGGGCGCACATATGACATCGACTATCCAGAAATTGTGCTCGTGTACCTCACCGGAAAGCCCCGCCGCGGTGTCGGCCCGCATGACGCGGCAATCGCTCTGATAGGTGCGGTGTTTGCCTCGGGCTTTGTCAAGAACCGCGTGCTTGAATTCACCGGGCCGGGGATAAAACATCTTCCGGTCGACTTCAGAAACGGCATCGACGTCATGACCACCGAGACCATGTGCCTCTCCTCAATCTGGGAGACCGACGATATCATAAAGAAGCATTACGAAACGCACGGCCGGCCCGAGGATTTCAGGCGGCTTGCCCCCGGGGAGGTCGCCTACTACGACAGGTGTATTGAATTCGACCTCTCGGTGCTCGAACCGATGATCGCCCTGCCCTACCACCCCTCAAATGCTTATACCATAAGGGAATTCCGTGATAACGCCGCCGACATTCTCCGCGGTATCGAGATAGAATCAGAGGAGCGGCTGGGGCTTAAAATAGACCTTCTCTCAAAGCTGAGAGACGGTGAGGTATATGCCGATCAGGGAATTATCGCGGGCTGCGCCGGCGGTATGTTCGACAGCATCTGCGAGGCTTCGGCAATCCTCTCGCGCGGCAGGCACGCCAAGGTTGCTCCCCCGAATCCCTATTTTTCGCTCTCGGTCTACCCGACCAGCGTCCCGGTGTCGCTTGAGCTGACCCGTATCGGTGTGACCGCTGATCTGCTTTCAGCCGGCGCGGTTATAAAACCCGCATTCTGCGGCCCCTGCTTCGGCGCCGGCGACGTTCCGGCCAACAACGGCCTGTCAGTCCGGCACACAACACGCAACTTCCCCAACCGCGAGGGTTCAAAGCCGGGCGAAAAGCAGGCCGCCGGCGTCGCGCTCATGGACGCGCGCAGTATCGCCGCCACAGCACTCTGCGGCGGGGCAATCACCCCGGCAGATGAAATAGAATATGAAGTGCCCGAATACGAATACCATTTCGACAACTCGCCCTACCTGCGCCGGGTTTATTACGGTTTCGGCAAACCCCAGCCCGAGACCCCGCTCATACTCGGGCCTAATATCTCGGACTGGCCCGAGCAGCATGAGCTCGGCGAGCACATGCTCGTTGAGCTCGCGGCGGTAATCCACGATGAGGTCACCACGACAGACGAGCTTATCCCCTCGGGCGAGACTTCGTCCTACCGCTCAAACCCGAGGCGGCTTGCCGAATTCACTCTCTCGCGCAGGGTCCCGGATTATGTGCCGCGCGCCAAAGCGTCAGCCGCACTTGAGGCTGAGCGGCGGGCCGGAAAAAAGCCTGAGGCCCTCATGTCGGTGCTCAGGTTTGTGGGGGACGCCGAAAAACTTATTGAGACCACCCAGTTCGGCTCGGCAATTTATGCCACCCGTCCGGGCGACGGCTCGGCGCGCGAGCAGGCCGCCTCCTGCCAGAAGGTGCTCGGCGGTCTTGCCAATATCTGCGTCGAATACGCCACCAAGCGCTACCGCTCAAACTGCATCAACTGGGGCATACTCCCCTTCAGGATAGCCAGTGGCGAGCGCTTTGACTATGAGCCGGGCGACTATGTCTTTGTCCCGAACATTCGGGCGCTGATTGCCTCGGGTAAAACCGAATTCCCCGCCAAGGTTATCAGGACTGACCAAAGGGTTTATGACATAAAGCTTTTTGTCGACCCGCTCACCGACGACGAACGGCAGATACTGCTCGACGGGTGCCTGATGAACTACTACAAAAACCAAAAGAGCAGTCTGAAGATGTAACCAATAAAGCAAAGGAAGAGCTGAAGATGGACAAAATCAAGATGAAAACCCCGCTCGTCGAGATGGACGGCGACGAGATGACTCGGGTCCTCTGGAAGATTATAAAGGACGAGCTGCTGCTCCCCTATATAGATCTGAAAACCGAATATTACGACCTCGGGCTGCCCGAGCGCGACAGGACTGACGACCAGATTACTATCGACGCGGCTATGGCGACCAAAAAATACGGTGTGGCGGTAAAATGCGCGACCATCACGCCCAACAAACAGCGCGTTGAGGAGTATAACCTCAAGGAGATGTGGAAAAGCCCGAACGCCACCATACGCGCAATACTTGACGGCACGGTCTTCCGCGCGCCTATCATCGTCAGCAACATAAAGCCTGTCGTCGCAAACTGGAAAAAGCCTATTACCATCGCCCGCCATGCCTTCGGAGACGTCTACAAAGCATCGGAGATAAGGGCCGAGGAAGGCGGCATCGCCGAGCTGGTCTTCACCTCGGCCTCCGGCAAGGTGACCCGAATGAAGGTATGCGAGCTTGAGGGTCCCGGCGTGCTGCAGGCCATGTTCAACAAGGACCGCTCCATCCGCTCGTTTGCGCACTCCTGCTTCAGATACGCAATATCCACAAAACAGGACCTATGGTTCGGCACAAAGGACACAATATCAAAGCAGTACGACCAGACATTCAAGCTGATTTTTGAGGATATTTACAACACTCATTACCGCGCCGAGTTCGAGCGGCTGGGGATCGAGTATTTCTACACCCTGATTGACGACGCCGCTTCGCGGGTCATCAGGAGCCAGGGCGGCTTTATCTGGGCCTGCAAAAATTATGACGGCGACGTCATGAGCGACCTGGTCTCTACCGCCTTCGGCTCGCTCGCCATGATGACCTCGATTTTGGTGTCGCCCGACGGCTGCTATGAATACGAGGCCGCGCACGGCACGATTACCCGGCATTATTACAGGTATCTTCAGGGCGAGACGCCGACCTCAAACCCAATGGCGCTGATTTTCGCGTGGTGTGGCGCGCTCGGCAAACGCGGCGAGCTTGACGGTATCAATGAATTGACTGAGTTTTCAAAAAAACTTGAGCGCGCCTGCATTGAGACAATCGAGGCTGGCATAATGACAAAAGACCTGGCCGCTCTTGCCGAACCCGGCAGCAAAGCGACCGTGGTCAATACGCTTGAGTTCATCACAGAAATAAAAAATAAACTTGATTCGGAGTTGTGATTTTTAATATTGTGATAAAAAAGCCCCCCGTACTCCGCGGGAGGCTTTTGTATATGGTGTTTCGCATTCACTAATAGCTAATTTCCATTATCTGACAACTACATATCACACATAACTGAACAGCAGCCGCCGGCTTCTGGTATCGAGCGCCGTATAATCGGGGATTTCGTATCTGTTATCGTCAGCGTCGCGGATTATTATGCGGTTTGCGCCGAGGTTTTTGATATCGCTGTGGCGGTTTCGTATATGGAACGAAATCTCGCCCCGGTCGGTCATAACCTTAAAGCGCAGGACGCCGAACTTGTCGGTCACCTCGAGCACCTGTGTGATTTTCGGGATCAGGTAATACTCCCTGAAGCAGTCGAGCAGCGCTTTTTGCGAGAGCGCGTCGAGCGCGGTGATATCGCGGATCATCGCCACTTCTTTTTCGTTTGAGTCAAGCAGCACTATATAATGATTAGGGTCGCTGAGCGGAAAAAGCCGCCGCGGCTCGAGGTTCTCGATGACCGTCCCGTCGTCCCCTATCAGCTTCACAAGGTAAAGGTCGGTGCGCTCTATTTTGCCGTTGGTCTTGTCTGTGTAGAGCCTGCCCATCACTCCAAACGCTCCATTTCCTTTTCTTGTTTGACCTTATCCGACATGGTCTGTATCTGCACCAGCCGGTAATACTTCCCTTTCTTGGCCAAAAGCTCCTCGGGGGGGCCGCACTCAATTATCTCGCCGTTGTCAATAACGACAATTTTGTTTGCCTTGCTTAAGGTCGAGAGGCGGTGGGCTATCATTATGGTAGTGCGCCCGCTGATTAGGTGCTCGATAGCCTCCTGAATGAGGTGTTCGGTCTCGGAGTCGACAGACGCCGTCGCCTCGTCAAAGACCAGTATGCTCGGGTTCTTCAGGATTGCGCGGGCGATGGAGATCCGCTGCCGCTCGCCGCCCGAAAGGCCGACCCCGCGCTCGCCGAGCACCGAATCGTAGCCGTCGGGCTGTCGGATTATGAACTCATGTGCATTTGCTACGTCTGCGGCGGCTATCACATCTTCGACCGTATATCTCGCGTCGCCGTAGGCTATGTTGTTGAAGATGGTGTCGTGGAACATCATCGGCTCCTGCTGGACATAGCCGATGCAGGATCTGAAGAACTCAAGGTCGATTTTCCGGATATCCACGCCGTCAAGCAGGATTTTGCCCTCGTAGTTGTCGTAGTAGCGCAAAAAGAGGTTGACCAGCGTCGACTTGCCCGAGCCTGTGGTCCCGACAATGCCGACTATGTCGCCGGGGTTGATTTTGAGGTTTATCCTCTTGAGCACCTTCTTGGTCCGGTCGTAGGAGAAGGAGACATTTCTGAATTCAATGGCGCCCCTGACCTTCGGCAGCTTGTTGCCCTTGCCGAAATCATGCTCGGGCTCGGCGTCGAGTATGTCGAAAATACGCTCGGCCGACGAGAGGGCGTGCTGATACGAGTCGTTGAGGTTGGCAAAGAAGTTTACCGGCTCGTAGAACATCGAGGCGTACGAGATGAAGGACACAAGCAAACCGGCGGTCAGCTTGCCCGGCAGGTTGGTAGCACCGATGACGGCAAGTCCGCCGAGCATCCAGATGACAATCGAGCCGAAGCTGACCAGACAGTTCACCACCGCCGGGTAGATGTTGAGAATCTTGCCGGCCGTAATGTCGGTCTCGTACCATTCCTCGTTTTTCTTCTCAAAGAGCTTTGTGGCATTCTTTTCGTTGGTGAAGGACTTGATCACGCGTATGCCGGGTATGGTGTCGGTAAGCAGACTGGATACCGACGACCAGCGGCGCCAGATCCGGCGGTAAAAGGGGGCTATTTTCTTTGAGAAAATCCGCGCGCCCACCACCACGAAGGGCACCGGGGCAAGCGAGTAGATTGCAAGCCGCCAGTTCATTATGATCATGACCACAATAATGCCGATCATCTTGAAGAACTGGACGACCACCTCCTGCGTTATGCGCAGCATGAAGGACTGCAGCGTCGAGCTGTCGCCCGAAATGCGGTTTATGACAGAGCCTGTAGAGGTCTTGTCGTAAAAACGCATCGGCAGGTATTGTGCGTGCTCGTAGACGTCGTTCCGCAGCGCCTTGACTATCCGGTCACCCGATTTTCTGAGGTAATAGCCCCGCACGGCTCCAAGGCCGTAGCGTATGATATAGTTGACGGCAAGCATCACGCCGATGAGCAGCAGGCTGTCCTTCACCAGCATATTGTACCTGCCGAACAACCTGATGGGAGTGTCGGCCTTGTTGCCGGCGACCAGAATATCGTCGACCAGTGTCCTGTTAAGGTAAGGCGGGATGAGGGCGAGCGCCGTGGTTATTACCGATAGTATCACCGAGACTATCAGTATCGGGGTTTCGGGCTTGAGGTACTTGGCAAGGCGGGAAATAATCCTGCGCCTGCTCTCGCAGTTAATGCACTTTACCCCCGGCGCCGAGAGAGTCCGACCGCACTTGGGGCACACCGAGAGCTGCTTTTCATAGGCCGCCTCGACGGCTCCCAGCGCCTCCTCTAGCTTGGTTCCGTATTTTATCGCCGAAATAAACAAAACCGCGGCGTCACAAAGACCTGCAACCGCAAAAGTAAAGCGGTATACATCCTTTGTTTCACCGCTGACGAACTTCGCGCGAATAACGCCGTTGCCGTACATTCGCTTGGTGTAGATATTTTCAATGTCAGCAAAGAAATATCTGTCACCGCACTCGCCGCTCTCAAGGTCGTATGTAAAAAAGCTTTTTGACGAGACCGCAAAAACGCTGCGGGTATATCGGGCGTCTTTTGAAATGTCCCCTATAATCGCAAACAGTATCGGGTCGTCGGGCATTTCGTGCGACTTAAGCGCATTGAGCTGAAACGGCCTTAGCTGCCGGTTTATTAGCGTTTCCATAAATCCCCCGTGTAATTGGCCGCGATAGTATCGGTCATGTCCTTGCGGGTCAACTGGTCGTTATCGCGGGGTCGCCCGCCTCAAAAAGCAGATAATACCTAACACGGCGGGCACTTCATTGTATTATAAAATGCGAATTATGTCAACAAGAAAACATATTGTATTACTAGATAATTTTATTATAAAAGGGCAAAGTATGTTGTGAATAATATACATATGATTCCATGTAATCCCATTTCCGCTTTAGGTGCAGCAAAAAAGCCCTGCAGAAGTCGGCATCCGATCATCTGCAGGGCCGTGGAGCTGGTAATCAGAATCGAACTGATGACCTCATCCTTACCAAGGATGTGCTCTACCTACTGAGCCATACCAGCGGGCAGGCATTATTATATCAAATACTTTTTTTTATGTCAAGTATTTTTTTGATTTTTCGTCATCACATCTTGCTTTGCCACAAAGAGGAAAAGCTTATAAAAATATTGACAAATCCGACATTGTATGATATATTGTATTAAACCCTGTGACGAAGAGTAGTAAGCGGTATAATGCTCGCAGAGAGCGGACGGATGGTGAAAGTCCGCAGCAGAAGTCGCCGAAGTCGCTTCCGAGGGGCGGGGGTCAAACCGGGCAGAAAGGCAGTATTTTCGGCTGTGCTCACCGGTAGTAATTCCCGACGGCGGCGCCGTTACAGCCATGCGGCTTTACGGCCGCGTTGAGTGCGCGCAGAACTCCGGGATTCCGGGGTGAGCGCGAAATCAGGTGGTACCGCGTGCTCTGCGTCCTGATGCGGACGCGGGGCTTTTGTGTTAATACGGAACTTTTACAGAGAAATAACGACTATAATAGATAGGGGGCAGGTCTGACCTGCCGCCCGGAAAGGGAGCCATGACACAGAAAGAACTGCCCAAAACCTATAACCCGGCCGATTTTGAGGACCGGATATATAAGAACTGGGAGGAAAAAGGCTACTTTACCCCGTCGGTCGACGACGGCAAACCTCCCTTCTCGATAGTGATCCCGCCCCCCAACGTCACCGGACAGCTTCATATGGGCCATGCCTTTGACGAGACGCTGCAGGATATCCTCATCCGCTACAAGCGCATGCAGGGCTACAGCGCGCTCTGGCTGCCCGGCACCGATCACGCCGGAATCGCGACCCAGATTAAGGTTGAGGAGCACCTGAGAAAGAACGAGGGGCTCAGCCGCTATGACCTGGGGCGCGAGAAATTTCTCGAGCGGGTTTGGGAGTGGAAAAATCTTTACGGCAACAGGATTATCAACCAGCTCAAGAAGCTCGGCTCCTCCTGCGACTGGACCCGCGAGCGCTTCACAATGGACGAGGGGCTCTCGCGCGCCGTGCGCGAGGTTTTCGTGAGCCTCTATGAAAAGGGGCTGATTTACCACGGGTACCGCATAATAAACTGGTGCCCCGACTGCAAAACCGCCCTCTCTGACGCCGAGGTCGAATACGAGGAGCAGGCCGGGCACTTCTGGCATATCCGTTATCCCTTCAAGGACGGCTCGGGGTATCTCGAGGTGGCGACCACCCGCCCCGAGACCATGCTGGGCGACACCGCCGTCGCGGTCAACCCGAACGACGAGCGCTACCGGAAATACGTCGGCAAGACCTTGATTCTGCCGCTTATGAGCCGCGAGATCCCGGTTATCGCCGACGAATATGTCGATATGGAGTTCGGCACCGGCTGTGTGAAGATCACCCCGGCGCACGACCCCAACGACTTTGAGGTCGGGCAGCATCACAACCTGCCGATTATCAAGGTGTTAAGCGACGACGGCACGATAAATACCGAGGGCGGCAGATACGCCGGGCTCGACCGCTACGAGGCTCGTCGAGCGGTGGTGGCCGACCTTGAGGCGGAGGGATTTCTTGTCAGAACCGAGCCGCACACCCACAACGTCGGGATCTGCTACCGCTGCGGCACCACGGTCGAGCCGCTTACCTCTGACCAGTGGTTTGTCAGAATGGCTCCGCTGGTCGGTCCGGCAATCGAGGCGGTCCGCGACGGACGGATAAAATTCGTACCCGAGCGGTTCGCAAAGATATATATAAACTGGATGGAAAACCTACACGACTGGTGCATCTCGCGCCAGCTCTGGTGGGGGCACCGCATCCCTGCTTTCTATTGCGATAACTGCGGCAAGATTTCGGTGACAAAAGAGGATATTACAACCTGCCCGGCCTGCGGCGGTCCTGTGCGACAGGACCCCGACGTGCTTGACACCTGGTTCTCCTCGGCGCTCTGGCCCTTCTCGACAATGGGCTGGCCGGACAGGACCCCCGACCTTGAAAAATACTATCCCACCGACGTGCTTGTCACGGGCTATGACATCATTACTTTCTGGGTATCGCGCATGATTTTCTCGGGTCTTGAGCACACCGGCAAAATTCCCTTCTCGACGGTTTTGATTCACGGGCTGGTGCGCGACGCCGAGGGGCGCAAGATGTCAAAGTCGCTGGGCAACGGGATTGACCCGATTGATGTAATCGACAAATACGGCGCCGACGCGCTGCGCTTCGCGCTTGCCACCGGCAACAGCCCCGGCAACGACATGCGCTTCTCGGATGAAAAAATCGAGGCGGCGCGCAACTTTGCCAACAAGCTCTGGAACGCTTCGCGCTTTGTCAGGATGAACCTGACAATCGACGAAGTAACTCTCCCCGACAAGTCCGAACTCTGCCCCGAGGACAAATGGATCCTCCACCGCTACAACAGCCTTGTCGGCGCCGTCGGTTCGGCGCTTGACCGTTTCGAGTTGGGAATTGCGCTCTCCTTGCTCTATGACTTCATCTGGGATGTCTTCTGCGACTGGTACATCGAGTTCTCAAAAGCCCGCCTTTCCAAGAAGGACACCCCCGAAAACATCACGGCGCAAAGGGTTCTTGCATATGTGCTGACCGGCACGCTCAAACTCCTGCACCCCTTCATGCCCTTTATTACCGAGGAGATTTACCTCGCCCTGCCCCATGGCGGCGATGCCGAGAGCATCATGATTTCCGAATATCCGAGCCAAAACGACTCGCTCAACTTCCCCGCGGAAGCCGAAGATACCGAGCGGGTTATCGCTGCAATCAAGGCTATCCGCGCACGCCGCAACGAAATGAACATCCCTCCGTCGCGCAAATCCAAGGTATATATCGCAACCAAATATGCCGCAAGCTTCGGCGGCCATACGACAGTATTCTTCGAGCGGCTTGCTTCGGCTTCGGGAGTTGAGGTGGCCGAGAACTTCGAGAACAGAATCACGGTCGAGAACTGTGTCCAGATTATCACCGACTCCGCAACAATTTATCTTCCCATGTCAGACCTAATCGACACCGAACGCGAGCGCGCCCGTCTTGAAGCAGAGCTCAATAAACTCGAGGACGAAATTGAGCGCATCAGGGTCAAACTTTCAAACGAAGGCTTTTTGACCAAGGCTCCGGCGGCGGTGGTCGAGGGCGAGCGGGCAAAGCTTAACAGGTGCCTTGAAAACCTTGAGGGGATTATGGCTGCACTGAAAAATTTAAATAATTAAGGAGATTACGTCATGAAAAAGCTCAGGACCGTCGCGCTGCTGGCGCTTTTTGCACTGCTTTTGTCGGCCCTTGCGGCCTGCGGGGCAAAAGGCGAGAACTCCACAATTGACCATGATTACCAATACCGTGACGAATACGAAATAGGGGAGGAAACAAAAGCCCCGTCGGATGGCAGCAATTATTACAACACTCCCGGTGCCGAACAAGAAAATCCGGACGGAACCTCCTTTGGGCGCAAAATTATCAGGACCGTCAACATTACCGCCGAAACCAAGAATTTTGATAACGCGATAAACCTTATTGAAACAAACACAAACCTGCAGGGCGGCTACATCGAAAAATCCGGAATGACCGGCCGGAGCTATTCAAAAGGCAGCTATTTCACCCGCCGGGCAACCTACAAAATCCGGATTCCGGCAGAAAACCTCGACGCATTTCTGGCACAGCTCGGTGATACTATCAATATCGTCGACAGCCAGAGCACGGTTGACGACGTGAGCACCAAGTATTACGACATCGTATCAAGGCTTGAGACTCTTGAGGCCGAGAGGACCGCGCTCACCAATATGTACGCCAGCGCAGACACCGTCGAATATATGCTTCAGATACAAAAGCGGCTGTACGACGTAATCGAGGAAATAGAATCCTACAAAACAATGCTCAGGTTTTACGACAACCAGGTTGCATATTCCACCGTAAACCTGTCAATTGAGGAAGTGATTGAATACACCGAAAAGGTCCAAGAGCCGGCGACCTTCGGCGAGCGGATTTCAAGGGCCTTTAAGGAAAGCTGGAAGAACTTTACCTATGGCTGCCAGGACTTCGCAGTCTGGCTGGTTTACGCCCTGCCGACCCTGCTTGTACTCGCGGTGCTGGGCGGCTGCATTGCGCTGATTGTATATCTGAGCATGCGCAAGTCTATTAGTAGAAAGAAGACCGGTCGCGGCGGAGATGACGAGAAAAAATAATTTTTCATCTGTCGTATAATTATTGGGGCTGTTGCAAACCGATTAGATTTGCAACAGCCCCGGTGTTTTATTTTTCTTAACAAAAGTATCTTTCTTGCCTGGGGGTGTGGGGAAGTGTCCCGCGTGTATGAAGTTTTTGGGGATTCTCAAGGGGCTTTTTTTTCAATAAAGCCCCTTGAGCGGGGTGCGGGGCGGAGCCCCACATTCATCAGTGTGACTTCCTGGTCCTGATTTCTTCGGTGATGTCGGCCAGGAATTTGTCGAGCGGCAGGGCGCCGAGGTCGCCCGCGTCGCGCGAGCGCACCGCAACATTGCCCGCCTCAAGCTCCTTGTCGCCGATAATCAGCATATAGGGTATCTTCTGTAGCTGCGCTTCCCTTATCTTGTATCCGATCTTCTCGTTTCTCGTGTCGATCTCGCACCTTATCCCGGCCTCTTTAAGCTTTGCGTAAACACCGTTTGCGTAATCGGCCGCGGCATCGGACACCACAATGACCCTCACCTGCACCGGAGCAAGCCAGGTCGGGAACCTGCCGGCATAGTGCTCTATGAGTATGCCGATAAAGCGCTCGATTGAACCAAAAATCACGCGGTGAATCATATACGGCCTGTGACGCAGCCCGTCGGCCCCGGTGTATTCGATATCAAAGCGCTGAGGCATCTGGAAATCAAGCTGAATGGTCCCGCACTGCCAGGTCCTGCCCAGCGAGTCCTCAAGATGGAAGTCTATTTTCGGCCCGTAGAAAGCGCCGTCGCCTTCGTTTATCACGTAGGGGCGCCCCAGCTCGTCGAGCGCGGCACGGAGCTTGTTTGTCGCGGCCTCCCACTCCTCCTCGGTGCCGATATGGTCCTCGGGCATTGTCGAGAGCTCGAGCTTGTACTTGAACCCGAAAAGGCTGTAAACCTCGTCGATAAGCGCCGCCACACCTTTTATCTGGTCGGTAATCTGGTCCTCGGTCATGAAGATGTGGGCGTCGTCCTGAGTGAAGCAGCGCACGCGCATCAGCCCGTGCAGGGTGCCGGATTTTTCATGCCGATGAACCAGCCCAAGCTCGGCGATCTTGAGCGGCAGCTCGCGGTAGGAGTGGACCTCGGTTTTATAGACCAGCATGCTGCCCGGGCAGTTCATCGGCTTGATTGCATAAATCTTATCGTCTATGACCGAGGTATACATGTTATCCTTGTAGTGGTCCCAGTGCCCCGAGTTCTCCCAGAGCTCGCGGCTGAGCATCATCGGCGTGCTGATTTCAAAATAGCCCTCGCGGGCATGAAGCTCCCGCCAGTACTCGATGAGCTTGTTCTTGATTATCATCCCCTTGGGCAGGAAGAAGGGAAAGCCCGGGCCTTCCTCCATTATTGCAAACAGGCCGAGTTCGCGGCCGAGCTTTCGGTGGTCGCGCCGCTTGGCTTCCTCAATGCGCTTTATATATTCGTCAAGCTCGGCGGCCTTCGGGAAGGAGGTGCCGTAAATGCGGCTGAGCATCTTGTTCTTCTCGTTCCCGCGCCAGTAAGCCCCGGCAATGCCGGTAAGCTTGATGGCCTTGACTGCCGAGGTATTGGTCAGGTGCGGGCCAGCGCAGAGGTCGACAAACTCGCCCTGACGAAAGAAGCTTATCTCGGCGTCCGCGGGCAGCTCGTCAATCAGCTCGATTTTATAAGGCTCCCCCCGCTTTTGCATGAGTTTCTTTGCCTCCTCGCGCGGCAGGGTAAAGCGCTCGAGCGGCAGCGCCTCCTTGATTATTTTTCTCATTTCAGCTTCAAGCGCCTCAAGCTCTTCGGGTATAAAGGGGGTCTCCCTGTCGAAATCATAATAAAAGCCGTCGGCAATCGCAGGACCTATGGCCAGCTTTGTGTCGGGATAGAGCCGCTTTACCGCCTGCGCCAGTATGTGAGAGGTGGTATGGCGGTAGGCTTCTCTGCCGACTTCGGTATCAAAAGAAGTTTCAACTATACTTCCGTCCCTGGATATAATTTTCATAATCAAACCTCCGGCAGCCGCCCTGTGGCGGCTTTATGTTCGCTTTTGATATAAAAACCCCGGCGGCAAAATGCCATCCGGGGTGCGTAAGCTTACTTTACGCACGGTTCCACCCGTACTTTTCACTCATTTGCACCAGTGGCCGGTCAGCGCCCACGATCCCGAGCTTTTTATACCCGTTCCACTGTTTTATTCAATTGATAACTAATTCCGGGCTGGTACCTTTGCGTTCTTGCGGAGGACTTCTCAGCCCCGTCCTCTCTCTGTGCGCAGAACCCGCAAAGACATGGTCCCGGAATGCCGCTCTTTACCTATGGATTCTTTTTATTCTTTTTCCTATTGTATTCCGAGCGCGGGTTGAGATACTCGCGCCAGCTTAAATCCCCGCGTTCAAGCGCGCAGACCAGTACCTCAGCGGTTGCAAGATTTGTCGCCACCGGTATGTTGTAAACATCACACATGCGGAGCATCTCGTGCTCTACCATGTCAATTTCGGAGGATGGCCTTGTATCTCTGAAATAAATCAGCAAATCTATCTCATTATAAGCCAGCCGCGACACAATCTGCTGTTCCCCGCCCTGCTTGCCCGATAAGAGAGGTTCGATTTTCAGGCCGGTGGCGTCGGAAATATATTTTGCGGTAATGGCCGTAGCGCAGAGATTATGCTTGCTCAGAATGCCGCAATAGGCGATACAAAATTGAGCCATAAGCTCCTTTTTGAGGTCATGGGCTATTAGTGCAATTTCCATCTAAACTCACCCTCTCGTAGTTCGCCGGGACATAGCCCGTACATTCGCCCACACAAACATAATGTCAAGTCGCGGATACCGTGACACGGGTATTGGCTGCGGTGCCCTACTTATGTTTATTATATCATATTGTTTTCCTGCTTGTCAACTGAATTTTTGCCCGTCGGCAGCTTTTCCCGATATTTTACTCATACTCGGGCTGTTTTCTGATTTTCCGATTGTTTAATATGTTAAAATACAAAAATATTTGTATACAAGCCTTGTTTTATGGAGGTTTTTAAGCTATAATATACTGGTGTTCGCAACCCGACATGACAGGCTGCATGTCGGAAACTACTTTCATGAGGTTGAAAATGTTATCAGACATTCTGGAATGTATTGCGGCATCAGACCCCGAAACCGCAGAGGCAATACGAGCCGAGTATGTAAGGGAAGCATCAGGCCTTGAGATGATCGCGTCCGAGAATTTCGTCTCCCCGGCAGTGCTGGCCGCAGCCGGGAGCATCATGACCAACAAATATGCCGAGGGGTATCCCGGAAAGCGCTATTACGGCGGCTGCACCTGCGTAGACAAGGTCGAGGAGCTTGCCAGAACCCGCGCCTGTCAGCTTTTCGGAGCCGAACACGCCAACGTCCAGCCCCACAGCGGCTCGCAGGCAAACACCGCGGTGTATGTCGCCCTGCTCAAGCCAGGCGACACGGTGCTCGGCATGAGCCTGGCTCACGGCGGTCACCTGACCCACGGCAGCCCGGTGAACTTCTCGGGCCTTTATTATAATTTCGTTCCCTACGGCGTCGACCCGGTCACACACAGGATTGACTACGACGCACTCGAGGACTTGGCGCTTGAGTGCAAACCCCGGCTGATAGTCGCCGGTGCGTCGGCATATCCGCGCTTTATCGACTTTAAACGCATACGCGAGATAGCCGACAAGGTCGGTGCCTACTTTATGGTTGACATGGCGCACATAGCAGGACTGGTAGCCGCCGGCCTGCACCCCTCGCCCTTTCCGTATGCCGACGTGGTCACCACCACAACCCACAAGACCCTGCGCGGCCCGCGCGGCGGCATTGTTTTCTGCCGTGCCGAATACGCAAAGCAGATTGACAAGGCCATCTTCCCGGGGATTCAGGGCGGCCCGCTGATGCACATCATCGCCGCCAAGGCCGTTTGCCTGAAGGAGGCAATGCAGCCCGAGTTTGCGGAGTATCAGCGACAGATAGTCAAAAACGCCAGGGCGCTCGCCGAAGCCCTGATTGCCGAGGGCTTCAATCTGGTCTCCGGCGGCACCGACAACCACCTGATGCTGCTCGACCTGCGCTGTATGAACCTCACCGGACGGGAGTTTGAGCGCAGGCTCGACGAGGTACACATAACTGTCAACAAGAACGCGATTCCGAACGATCCGCAGCCGCCCTTTGTAACATCAGGCGTCCGGGTCGGTACTCCCGCACTGACCACACGCGGCATGAAGGAACCCGAAATGGTGAAGATTGCAAAGCTGTTCGGGCTTGCGGCACGCGATTTTGAAAACAGTGCCGATTATATCAGGGCTGAGGTTGCAAAACTTTGCGAGAGTTTTCCGCTTTACAAAGGCTATTAGGCAGCGCTTGAAAGGTTGAAATAATCACTTTAATAAACTTGGGGCAGACACAATCAATTGATTGCGTCTGCCCCTTCCCGTCTCAGCTAACTGCATTCCTGACCGTAGGGGAGAGATGCGATCGCCCGTCCCGCGCTTCAGTATTGGCATTTAGTTTAGGAAGTATTTGGGGATTCTCAAGATCCTTTTAATGGTCTTGAACGGGGTGTGGGGCGGAGCCCCACACCCGCTCTATAGAATGATACATATAAGACCGCTGCTGCCCTCGTTGATTATGCGCTCAAGCGTCTCTGAGAGTTTTGCGCGCGACTCCTCGGGCATATGCTCGAGCTTGGTGTGCAGCCCTTCGTTGATAAGCTCGTAGAGCGACTTTCCGAACATATTCGACTCCCAGATCCGCTCGGGGTTATCCTCAAACTCGCGCAGCATGTATTTCACAAGGTCCTCGGACTGCTGCTCGGTACCGACAATCGGGTTGATTGCGGCCTCGATATTTGCCCGGATCATATGTATCGACTGTGCCGAGGCCCGCAGCCGCACGCCATACCCGCCGGCCTGCTTGACTATTTGGGGATTTTCAAGCCTCAGATCCTCGACGGTCGGCATCACGATTCCGTAGCCCTTCTCCTCGGCGTCGGTGAGCGCGTCGGCCACCCGCTCATACTCGGACTTCATGGCCGCAAAGTCGCGCAGGTGACGGATCAAGTCCTCCTCACCCGAAAAGTCAAAGCCGGTCAGCTCGCTGACAATGTCGTAATACAGGCCGTCCTCAAGCGCCACCGCAATAACAGCTTTTCCGTTGCCGAGGTTGATATTCTGCACCTCGGCGGACTTTACGTATTCGTTGTCGCCCAAGTCGCGGAAGGCGTCGATTATATCGCCGGTCTTGCTCACCCGGCCGGCGCACTTTTTAATGCTTTCGAGCAACGACAGCCTGATGCGGTGGTTGTCGTCAAGCGCGGCGGTCCATTCGGGCAGCTTCACGGCAATTTCGGTCACCGGGAACTCGTGGAGCACCAGCTCGAGGATATGCCGGATATCCTCTGCGTCAAGGTCAAGGCAGCTCACCAGCGCCACCGGAACCTTGTACTTGGCCTCAAGCTCGTAGGCCAGCGCGATTGATTTTTCGGAGGCGGGATTTGCCGAATTGAGTATCATGGCAAAGGGCTTGCCGATTTGCTTGAGCTCCCTGACCACCCGCTCCTCGGCGTCGACATAGCTCTCGCGCTTGATGTCCCCGATAGTGCCGTCGGTAGTCACCAGCATGCCTATCGTGCTGTGCTCGGTTATCACCTTGTAGGTTCCGAGCTCGGCGGCCTGCACGAAGGGCATAGGCTCGGCCTGCCACGGGGTATTGACCATGCGCGGCTGGCCGTTTTCAATGGTCCCCAGTGCCTCGGGCACGACATAGCCGACGCAGTCTATCATCTTGACCCTGAAGGACGCGACGCCGTCGATGACGACCGGCACGGCCTCGTCGGGTATGAATTTCGGCTCGGTGGTCATAACCGTTTTGCCGGCCGCGCTCTGGGGCATTTCGTCGCGAGCGCGCTCGCGGCTGTACCCCTCGGCGATATTCGGAAGGACAAGCGCTTCCATGAACCGCTTGATGAAGGTCGACTTGCCGGTTCTCACCGGTCCCACGACGCCGATGTAGATATCCCCGCCGGTCCGCTCGGCTATGTCTTTATAAATCGAATGCTCAGGCATAAAAATACCCTCCCGTATATTTATCAGTAAAATATATGGGAAGGTAAAATCAATTAGAACACGCTTGTTCTTTTATTTGCCGGACAAGCCGGTGGTTTATGGTCGAAATTTAGCCGTTTTTTATCAGCTCGATAGCGTCGGGGTGCAGAACTCCCTCAAGCCCGCGCCCGTATCTTATCAGCTCGCGCGCAAAAGCCGAGCAAACAAAGGAATACTCGGCAGAGGTCGGTATGAACACCGTCTCGGCCTTCATCCCGAGGTGCCTGTTGATACCGGCAAGCATCATCTCATAGCCGAAATCGGCCTCGTTGCGCACCCCCTTGACCACCGCGGCCGCACCAAGCTCGGCCACAAGGTCGACAAGCAGCCCCTGTGCGGCGATTACCTCGACATTCTCAAGCCCCGCGCAGGAGACCTCGGCTATCATTTTCCGGCGGGAGAAATCAAACATCCCGACCTTTTCGGAGTTTTGCATTATCGCAACATAAACCTTGTCAAAAAGCCCCGCCGCGCGCCTTGCCACGTCAAGGTGCCCGAGCGTGAAGGGGTCAAAGCTCCCCGGGAATACGCAGATCCTCATTGTTTTTATTCTCCTGTCCTGTGAATTAACCTCATGTGCCGGCTGTGCTGCAAACCTCAAACCTCACCGCCGCCAAACCTCAGCAGGTTGATATATGTGACACCGTACTTTCTTGTGGTTATTCCCTCGTAGCGGTTGCCTGCCAACAGCCCGCCGGGTAAACCATACTCCCCGCCCTCGCAGACTATCAGCGCCCCGGGGTTGAGCAGGCGGTATTTGTCAAGCAACTCAAGCGATTTTGCCACGAGTCCCTGCCCGTAAGGCGGGTCGACAAAGACAATGTCAAACCTGACTCTCCCCGCAAGTCGGCCGAGAATTTCGGCAAAGTCACCTGCAAGTATAGTGCAGTTTTCAAGCAGCCGGGTCTTTTGGGCATTTTTTCTGATGACCGCAACAGCATCGGCAGAATGGTCGACAAATGTCGCGTGAGCCGCCCCCCGGCTGAGCGCCTCAAGGCCCATCTGCCCCGAGCCGGCAAAGAGGTCGAGCACCTCCCGGCCTTCAATATCAAACTGGATCATGGAAAAGACTGCCTCCTTCACCCGCTCGGCAGTCGGGCGGGTGCGCTCGCCCGCGGGGGCAAGCAGGCGGGTTCCACGTGCTTTTCCGGTTATAATGCGCATTTTGTGCCGCTCCTATTTTACCAAAAATCAGGCGGGTAAATCAAGCCGCAAAGCAAAATTCAAAATTATTTATGAAAGTAGTTATACACCGCCTCGGCATCGCGCTTTGATATCCCCTTCACCGCCGCAATATCGTCCACCCCGGCCTTTTTTATGGCCATGAGCCCGCCGAAATGCCCGAGCAGGAGCTTTGCTTTTTTCTCCCCGATACCGGGGATTTCGGTCAGCGAGGATTTTTTCAGGGTCTTCCGCTTGGCTTTTTCGGTCTTTGAAGAGGTAAAGCGGTGCACTTCCTCCTGAATACGGTATATAAGCATGAACACCTGCCGTTCTTTTGCGATGTTTATCTCGCCGGTGTCGGTGCAGAGCGCGCGGGTTTTGTGGTGCTCGTCCTTGACCATGCCGAAAACCGGAATTTCGAGCCCCTTTTCTTCAAGCAGCCGGCGTATGGTCGACACATGACCCCGGCCGCCGTCAAGCAGTATCAGATCGGGAAGCTCAGAAAAGGAGCCGGCACTCTCTCCCAGCCGCGCAAGCCTGCGGGATATTGCCTCGCTCATGGCCGCGTAGTCGTCGGTTTCGGCGACACCGCGAATTGCAAAGCTGCGATAATCCCCTCTTTTGAATTTCCCGTCGGCCATGACTATCATTCCGCAGCGCATGTGCTCGCTCCCGATGTTTGATATGTCATACGCCTCAATGCGCGCGGGATATATCTCGAGCCCGAGTATCTTTGCAAGGCGCAATAGAATGCTCTCGTCCTTCTGCACCGACTCGCGATATTCCCGGACAACCTCGGCGGCGTTTGCCACTGCCAGTTCGCAAAGCCCCTTCGCCTCGCCGCGCTGAGGTGTGGTGACCGAAACACTCCTGCCGGCAATTTCCGACAGACAGGCCGTAAGTGCTGCATTTGCTTCCTCGTCGAGCGGGAAGGAGAGCAGTACCCGCGACGGGACATAATCCCGGGGACGGTAGTAGCCGCAGATAAAGGCCGACATTGATTCGGCGTCGGCAATCTCGCCCGACCCGAAAGGATATCCGTTCTTGTCGCTCAGCACGCCGTCGCGCACAGACAGGACAGAGACCGCGGCGCAGTCGCCGCCGTCGTACAGAGCGAAAACGTCGGCCTCCTCGCCGGGCGCAAACACCACCTTTTGCTTCTCGCGCAGCCGGTCGAGCGCGGCGATGATGTCGCGGCAGCGCGCCGCCTCCTCAAACCTCTCCTCCTCGGCGCATATCCTCATCCGCTCGGCGAGTTCGCGTTTTACCGCCTGAGTGTTGCCGCTGAGTATACGCGCGGCGTTCCTTATCAGTTCGGCATATTCTTCACGGCTGACCCTGCCGGTGCAGACGCCGCAGCAGCGCCCCATCTGGTAATATATACAGGGGCGCCCCCGGCCGATGTCCCGCGGGAAATTGCGCGAGCAGGAGGGCAGGCGCAGCGCCTTGTTCACCGCCCCGATAACAGAATAAACCGTCGAGGTCGAGGAATAGGGGCCGTAGTATTTCGCCCCGTCGTCCTCACGCCGGCGGGTGCAGACCAGCCGCGGGTATTCTCCGCTTGTAATTTTTATATACGGGTAGGACTTCGCGTCCTTGAGCTTGATGTTGTATTTCGGCGCATGCTGCTTAATGAAGGCGTTCTCAAGAGTCAGCGCCTCAATCTCGGTGCTACAGATGACGACCTCAAAATCCCAGACAAGAGAGGCCATCCGCTCGGTCTTGGGGTCCTTCTCGCCGGCCTGAAAATACTGCGAGACCCGGTTTTTCAGCTTGCGCGACTTGCCGACGTAAATCACGCGACCGCCCTTGTCGCGCATGATATAGACGCCGGGACAGGCCGGCAGCGAGTTTGCCTTGTCGAGCAGATATTCGGTTCTCTCCTGGTCTCTCATCTTTTCTCCGGTACTCGGTATAAATACTTACTTGTTTTGCACAATTCAAAATCAGGTTATCACGACGCAGCTGAATTTATCCCTGCCTATAATGATACCAGAAATTAAGACAGACAAAACAACCAGAATTAGTTAGAATGGAACTATGGAAAAGAGAAGACATTTTACACCTGAAGAAAAAGCAA
>JAAYHB010000009.1 GCA_012727435.1 Clostridiales bacterium
CTCGGTACAGAATAACTACTACCGCTATCCTATACCTGCCTCGTCCCTGTCTCGCCCTTTGGTTCCTACCAAAAGTGTGTTGCCCAATTTTCAAGGACCGCTCGCCGCCCCCTCTTTCGGGCGGCTCTGATATTATAACACAGCATTTTCTTTATGTCAATAGCTTTTTTCAATATTTTTCGCCCATTTTTCTGTATAATTTCTTACCTTATTTTAGTCATAATGTGTCCCCCTGATCATCACCTTCATTTTATGCTATATCTAATAAAATATTCATCGTTTTTCTTTCCTCAGGAGTGATAAGACTATATTCTGTATATTATATTCAGCAGGTGAATTCAATGACTACAATTCTTTTAAGAACCCTCATTATATATATATTGCTGATTGGCGCCATGCGGCTGATGGGCAAACGGCAAATAGGCCAGCTTGAGGTCTCCGAACTCGCGGTTACTCTGATTCTGTCCGAAATTGCCGCAATGCCGATTGAGAATCAGGAAATACCGGTAAGCTATGCGCTCATTCCGATCATCACCATACTTACATTTGAAGTGGTCATGTCTGTGATTCAGATGAAGTTCCCGAAGCTGAAAAACCTTGTGTCGGCACGCCCCAGCACCCTGATAGACAAAGGCGAAATAAACCAGAAGGAGCTTGAGCGCGTCAGATTATCCGCTGACGAGCTTTTGTGCAAGCTGCGCCAAAAGGATATTGCCGACATTAAAGAGGTAAATTATGCAATCCTTGAGCAGAGCGGGCAGCTCACCGTGATAAAAAAATCCGAGTACAAGCCGCCTACCATGCACGACATGGCGTTGCGGGCCGAGGACCATGGAATAATGCATATCCTTGTGGATAACGGCTATGTAAATGAGTACAATCTAAAGCGCCAGAACAAGAGCTATGAGTGGCTGATCTCAAAACTTGACGAGCAGGGCTGCTGGCTCAATGAGGTTTATCTTTTCATGATCGACGATTCGGGCAACACCCGCTGCATCAGGAAGGATAAATATAAATGAAGACTTTTTACATCGCAATAGTTTTATTTGTGTTGATGATAGCGGCAATCGTCATCAACGCCCTCTATATCAACCGGGTATGTGACAGGATGTATTTCATGGCAAGCGAGGCGCCGGGGACCGTCGAGGAAGGCTGTTATGCCGAAGTCAGTATTCTTGAGGAGTTCTGGCTGGAAAACCAAAAATACATCCGCCTGTCGGTAAGTTTCATCGAGATTAATCAGATAAGCAACTCAATATCCTCCATGAAGGCGTTTGCAGAGTCAGGCGACGAGGGCGAATTTGAAAATGCCCGCCGTATACTGCTCAACACCATACAGGAAATGCGGCGTCTCGAATCGCTCAGGTGGAGCAGTATGTCATGAAAAAAGCGGGGAAACCAAATCGAGATCCCCCGCCAAACTTCTTTGGTTTCAGGTTATAAAATATTCAATGTACACCGGATGATGGTCCGAGGCATAGTCGCCGTCTATCTGTTCATTTGCCACCTTGTAAAACTTGACGAGGATCCCGGTTTCGGATACAAACACAAAGTCAATGAGATTGTTTTGGGATCTGTAGCCGTGATATGTTCCTGTGTCGTTCTCTTTTTTAATAGCAATGTCTCGTGATGACACAAGGCTTGTCGCGTCGATTATCTTATATTCGTCGGTACCTGTTTTGCAGTTGAAATCCCCGGTAAGTATCACCGGATAATTTTGGGCAAATTCTTCAATGAAGCCTTTAAGCACCTCGGCCTGCTTTACTCTTGCCACGTTGCTTTTATGGTCAAAATGCGTGTTGATATGAACAAATATCCGCCCGTCCGAACTCCTTTTCAACACTGCATATGTAAAAATCCGGTTAAGTGAGGACTCGCTGAATTTTGATACCTTATCAGGAGTGGCTGAGAGCCACTTTGTTCCGCTGTCCAGGAGAGTAAACTTATCCTTTCGGTAGAATATCGGGTTATATTCGCCCTTATCCCCGCCGTCGCGACCCGCTCCGACATAACTATAGTAGGCCGACAAACGCGATCTCAGCTGGTTCATCCAGGCCGGTGATGCCTCCTGAAAGCCTACCGTGTCGGGCAGGTATTTTTCAACCATGGCCAAAACCCTGCTGACCCGCTCAGCACTCATATTGCTCACATACACATTGAAACTCATGGCCGACAAAGAAAGATCGCTCTTGTCCTTTATTACCTCAATCCCACCGATTGACAATTCCGCTTCACGGCCCGTCTCACAGGCGGCTTTTATTCTATCTATGAAATCACCGAGTGCCGCAAAGTGCCCGTCAATGTTATTGGCATAAAGGACTATATATCGGTCACCGGCGCCGATTACGTATTCGGTGTCGCCCGGCTCATGCGAGTAGACCCCGCCGGCATCCCTTGAGGTTCGTCCTATCAGTATTTCATAATCCCCAGCCTTCTCTTTGTCCGAATAAACCCGTAGATAGTAGCCTGTCGCCTCGACAATCGAGTGCCGAAGGCTTTCGGCAATCAGCGCCTCGGCATTGTTTCCATTATTCTTATATACAATAACATAATCGCCGAGATCAATGCCGTTGAGCCTGAAGCTGTCTACAGGATAGTTTCCGGTATGCAGAAAATCATACCCGGACGAGTAAAAGATATCGCTGTCCATGCGCCGCTCGACCACATTCTCGACAAACCTCACTGCCGCTCTGTATGTGTTTGCTTCGCTGTGCCCGGCAATCACCAGCTTCTTTCCTATTAAGCGGTAACCGTAGTCATCTGCCCTGAGGTCCGACAAAAACTCGGCGGTTTCCTCACGGTTTGTGTTTCCGACAAGAATCTCATATTCGCCCGGTGTAAATTCCGGAAAGCCTTCTTTTACAAAGTCATCCTTTATTCTTACCTTATCGGATATTTCCTTTATGGCCTCCCAGACCACTACGGCTGCCTTTTTTTCGTCCTCTCCGGCAGCCTCCGGCCTCACAACCGAATAATTGGCAAGCTCAGACATCAGAATCATATGTATTTGTGACTGTGTTGTTGTTTCCCTGCCGGTCTCATTTTCATCTTGAGGCTTATTACCATCTGCAACACAACCCGTAAAGACGGCAAAAAAGGTCAGTGCCACAAGCAGGAATACCACCGCTCTCCGCATCTTTATAACCCTCCCGTAATAACAACAAGAGCCTTAATAAACCGTTTATTGAGGCTCTCTTGGTTTTATTGTTCTTTATTCATCTGAAATGAATCCTTTTGCAACCATCCACTCATGGAAGATAACGTACGGCACCGACTCGCCGGCCTCGTTAGGCTCGGTCAGAATATTGGTATAATCTCTGATGTCGGTGTTGCTTTGGCTTCGTAGCTCAATCATTAGCTGGTCCATCAGGGCATTCAGCTCTTCATAGTTTTTACAGGCGTCTATCCTTGCCTTGACCGAGTCGGATATCTCCTGAATCTTCCGGATCGACGCGGTATTTACCTTTTCGCCCTTGAATGTAAAGCCGAGCAAGAGGTCAACCGTTGCGTCTCTGTTCTGCTTTACACCGTAGCTCCAGATGTCGGGGTCTGTCCCGACTTCGCTGTAGGCGATAAAGGCATTGCCGGTCTTGTTGATATCCATCCAGTAATTATTGTTCTCGGTTCTGACCACCTGTCCGTTCTCGTCAAGCGTATAGTTTACGCCCTCGATCCCGTAGAGAACCAGATTGCGCAGCTCGGCATTGGTGTTGAGGTAGGTGATAATTTCCATGCTTCTTGCCACGTTGCTGCTAAACCCGCCGACCGCGAACATCGACTCGAAAATCATTTCCTGGCTGGCTCTCGGGGCTTCGAGCACCACCATGTGATAATCCTTGGCGTATTTCTTTTCAAGTTCCGCCCCGCCTTTGACTATTTTAATAGCACATTTTGCATCCTCAGGAACGTTGCTTCTGAAATAGCCGCGGTCCTCATAAAGCCTGTTTATAAGCAGCTGGTCCCGGTAAGGCTTTCTTGTGGCAATCAGGCTTGTGAACTGAAGCGGGGTTCCGAGAGTGGCAAAGGTTGTGTATGTTGTGCCGATAACAGAGAATTTTTTCGTGTCAATCTCAAGTGTATCGGGGTCAATCGACCAGTAAAGCACATTATAAAGCTCGGGTGAGCCGTCGATAGGCACCACGTCAGGCTCAAATGCTTCGATATCCTCGAGGAACTCCTGACAGTCTATAAGATCTTGTATGTCTTTAATATTATAATAGTACTTTGCCAGAAGCTCTTTATTGACCAGCATGTAGGTGTATTCGCCTATAGTGCGGTTATTAGGTATGGCATAGGTAGCCCCCTCAATCTTGACCGAATCAAGAAATGCTCTGCTGATGTAGTCATTTAGCTTCTTTGAGCCGCTGTTCAGCTCATCGTCAAGCCGGTTTACCCATTCTTTGTCGACATACTCGAGCAGCCTTTCATATCCCGAAAGGAAGAAAATATCGATGACATTCGGATCTGCCTCGGGATATTTCAGTTCAAGAAGACCGGTCTCGGGGTTGTAGAAGGTTTCTTCAACGGTGGTTTCGGCGAGCGGGTCGGTAGTCGTCTCAGCATATTTTGCATATTCGGGATGCAGCTCGTAGAATTTCTTTTCGGCTTCCTCATTGCTGTAGACGCCCTTGTTTTCTCTTTTGAACTTTTTAAGCTCTTTGTCGGCAGCTTCCTTCTCCTGTCTTTCCCGCTCCTTTGAGAGGAAGGTCTGCTCAAGAGCATTATAGTATTCATCTTCAGTGTAAAAGGTTATATTGACCTTGGTCTTGAACTTGGATTTGGTAATTTTGTTTACTGCTTCCTCGACCGCCTTGGCTGCCTCGGGAGTGGTTCCCTCCTCGGTTATCATCCACCAGTTGAGGGTTACCGTGCCACGGGAGGCTTCTTCCCTCTGTGCCTCCTCATCCATCTCTTGCTGAGAGCAGCCAGCAATAAGAAGCGAACTTATCACTAAAACGGCGCAGAGCACCAGACATGTGAGTTTTTTCTTCATTAAAATGGTTCCTCCTTGCTCTATCCGTATGCCACCGGACATAGATACATTTTCTATTTTCTATTTTACACTCAATGTATTGAAATGTCAAGTGAAATTTTGCTCAATATCTGTATAATCCGCACAACAGAAGGTGCCCGTCAGTCAAGAAAACCGCGCAGGTGCCGGGCCCTGCTCGGGTGCCTGAGTTTCCGCAGGGCTTTTGCCTCTATCTGGCGTATGCGCTCGCGCGTGATGTCAAATTCCTTACCGACCTCCTCAAGCGTGCGGGTCCTGCCGTCATAGAGGCCGAAGCGGAGCTTTATCACATGCTCCTCGCGCGGCGTCAGAGCGCGGAGCTCCCGCTCGATGACCTCGCGCAGGATCGAGGCCGACGCTGCGTCAGCGGGCGCCGGGGTGTCGTCGTCGGGGATGAAGTCGCCGAGGTGGCTGTCCTCCTCCTCGCCGATAGGCGTCTCAAGCGAGACCGGGTCCTGGGCTATCTTCATTATTTCGCGGACCTTGTCGGCGCTCATTCCCATCTTCTCGCCGATTTCCTCGGCCGTGGCCTCGCGCCCGAGCTCCTGCAGCATCTGCCGCGAATAGCGCGACACCTTGTGAATGGTCTCAACCATGTGCACCGGTATTCTTATCGTGCGCGCCTGGTCGGCTATTGCCCGTGTTATTGCCTGTCGTATCCACCAGGTGGCATAGGTTGAAAACTTGTAGCCCTTCTGGTAGTCAAATTTTTCGACCGCCTTCATCAGACCGAGGTTGCCCTCCTGAATCAGGTCAAGGAAAAACATCCCCTTGCCTACATAGCGCTTGGCAATGCTGACCACAAGCCTCAGGTTGGCTTCAACCAGCTCGTTTTTTGCCGCCTGACGCTCGGCCTCGTCCTTGCTGTTCGCCATTATTTGAGCAAGCTGTTTTTCGCGCTCGGCATCAAGCAGCGGAACCCTGCCGATTTCCTTGAGGTACATGCGCACCGGGTCGTCAATCGCCAACCCTTCCTGCTGGAGCATTCGCTCCATGTTTTCGCCGGCACCGTAGGTTTCAACCTCCTGCTGGATCTCGCTGATATCCTGCTTTGAGATTTCGTCGGGCAGGGTGATGCCGTTTTCTTCGAGGGCCTCATAGAGCTTGTCAATGCGGTCCATGTCATAATTGAGGTACTCTATTGCCTTGTCAAGGTCCTCGATGGTAAGCCTGCCTTTTTTGCCCTTTTCTATCAGTTCGGCGACGATGTCTTTTTTGTCACCCGTCCGGTCGTCGGCATCAACAGGATGATCTACCTCACTTGAAATGCTCGCGGAGCCTATATCGTTATTGAACAGAAGGCTGGTATCGTCAAAAAGGCTGTCATCGTCGTCAAACAGCAGGTCGTCGTCGACAATGGCATCGGCATTGACGTCGTCAAGGGCGCTGATGTCCTCGGGAAATTCCTGGTCTTCGGATAAACCCTCGTCGCCGTCGATTTTGTCGCCGTCTATATCTTCGTCATAATCAAAATCATAGTCATCCTCATATTCGTCCTTGTCTCGGTCGACGTCGTCATAGTCGTCCAGGTATTTATCCTTATGTTCGTCGATTATATCTTTTGCCTCATCGGCCCCAAGAAAACGTTCCTTTTCTCCGTTCCCCTCACCATCTTTTATTTTCCTGTTATTTCCGTTGAATCCCATCTTGTGTTCCTTCCTTTTTATGTATTATCAGGCGGAATCCGCCGTTTTACTGCTGGCCTCGTTTGGCCTTCTCGCGCTTTGCCCTGATGAGTGCAAATTTGTCCCCGCTCCGCTCGGCGTCGGCAATTGCCTTTTCCTCCTTGAGCGTCCGCACGGCGCTCCTTAATATCTCGATGTTGTTGTCAAGCCCCGAGCGCTTTCGGATGAGACTTTGAATTCTGCCGGCTTCGTCTGCGGTAAAGTACTGGCCGAGTGCGGCATAGGAAAACCCTTCGTCGCTTTTGTGAAGCTCCATCACACAAGAAAACACCCGTCCTCCGAAAGTGGTGAAAAAATCGCTCTCGGAGAGTTCGATCTCACCCTCCTCGACTGCGTAACGGTATTCATCATACAAAAGAAGCAGACCTAAAATGACCTCCTCGGCTGCGGCGGCGGCAACATTCTTTGCGGCATCGGGGTTTACCTTATCGCCGAAATATTTCGCCGCGCTCACTACCTCGCGGCCCTCGCGCTGCCTGAACTCGCGGGCGCGCCGGCGCCGGATCCTTTCAACGTCGTTTTTAATACTCTCGGCTGAAAGCCCGAGCCGCTCGGCAGCGTATGAAATATACACGTCGCGCTCGACGCTCTGTCCGACATCGGCAATAACTTTGCAAACCTCTCCGGCAGCTTTGATTTTGCCTTCTGCGGTCTCTGTATCGTATTTTGCAATTATACTTATGAATTTATGCTCAAAACCGCTCTTGCTGCCTTCAAGCTCAAGGCGGAATCTGTCTTTCCCGAATTTTTTTATGTATTCGTCGGGGTCCTTGGCGCCGCTGAGCTTCAGCACCCTCACCTCAAGCCCCACTTCCCCGAGCAGCCGCATCGCCCGGTCGGCGGCGTTCTGCCCGGCCGCGTCGCTGTCGTAGGAAATAATCACCTTTTTTGTGTAGCGCGCCATTATCCGCGCCTGTTCGGGGGTTATCGCCGTACCGAGGGTCGCCACCGCGTTTTCAAAGCCGGCGGCGTGCAGCGCGATGACGTCCATATACCCCTCGCAGAGTATCATTGACTCAGCGCAGTTTTTTCTGGCGTAGTTGAGCGCGTAAAGGTTCCGGCTTTTCTTGAATCCCGGGGTGTCGGAGGAGTTGAGGTATTTCGGCGGCGTGTCGTCCATGCTGCGGCCGCCGAAGGCTATGACATTCCCCGAGGTGTCGATTATCGGAAAGATTATCCGGTTGCGAAAGAGGTCGTAGGGCTTGCCGGTGCGCTGTGAAATCCCGGCAAGGTAGCATTTCTGAAGCTCCTCGGTGCTGTAACCCAGCCCCCTTAAATAATTCCCGAGCATATCAAACGAATTCGGCGCATACCCCAGCCCGAAATGCCTTATCACCGCCATCGACAGCCCGCGCTCCTCGGTAAGATACCTCATGGCAGCCTGTCCGGTCTTAGGGTCAAACAAATTATCCCTGAAAAATCTTGCGGCCGCAAGGTTGATCTCGTACACCCTCTTCCGCGGCATCGAGTCTGCGCGCGTGTCGGGACCTGTGGGTATCCGTATGCCGGCACGGTTTGCCAGATACTCGGCGGCGGCCGAAAAGTCGAGATTCTCTGCCTTCATTATAAAGGTTATCACATCGCCGCCGGCTCCGCAGCCGAAGCAGTAAAAGCTGTTGTCGGCCGGGAATACCGTAAAAGACGGCGTCTTTTCGCTGTGAAAGGGGCAAAGCCCCTTGAAGGTGCTGCCCGACCTCTGCAGCCTGACATACGAGCCGACAACCTCGAGTATATCGTTTCTCTGGGCAATCTCCTCAATAACATTTCTTGGTATCAGCAATCCGTGTCCTACTCCTTTTTGTATCACAGTTTGCCCCGCCAGACCTCGGGGACAAACAGCTCTTTGAATTTTTCAATCGCATACCTGTCGGTCATGCCCGAGATGAAGTCTGCGACGCAGCGCTCCACTCCCTCCTTGTCAATCCCACGGACATACTGCTCGGGCATTCTTTCGGGGTTCTTGACATAGTATACAAAAAGCTGCTCGAGCATGGCCTTTGCCTTGCCCTCCTCGCGCTTTGCCTCGGGATTGAGGTACACGCTCCTGAACATAAACTGCCTCAGTTCCTCGGTAGCTTCCTTGATGTCGGGAGTCATCGAGATTCTCGGCTTATCAAAGCTGGCCTCGATGACGGCGGTCACCATGGTGTTGATCCTCTCCGAATGTGTCTCGCCGAGTGTCTTTCTAAGCTCCTTCGGAATGTCCTCTATTGTCAGTATGCCGGCGCGGCAGGCGTCGTCTATATCGTGATTGATGTAGGCTATGCGGTCGGCATATTTGATAATGCAGCCCTCAAGCGTCGAGGCCTCCATGTCGCCGGTATGGTTGGCTATCGCGTCGCGCACCTCCCAGGTCAGGTTAAGACCTTTACCGTCATTCTCAAGTGTCTCAACCACCCTGACACTTTGCTTGTAATGCGTGAAGTCGGGCGAATAGCACTGCTGGAGCACCGCCTCGCCGGCATGTCCGAAGGGCGTGTGACCCAAATCATGCCCCAGCGCCCCGGCCTCGGCCAAATCCTCGTTGAGAAAGAGCGCCCGGGCGATAATCCGCGCGATCTGCGCCACCTCAAGCGTGTGGGTCAGCCGGGTGCGGTAATGGTCTCCCATCGGGGCCAGAAAGACCTGGGTCTTATGCGCCAGCCGCCTGAAGGCCTGCGAGTGGATTATCCGGTCGCGGTCGCGCTGGAAGTCGGTGCGGTTTTGACAGGGCTCGCATGGATGCTCGCGCCCGCGCGTGGCCGAAGTCAGAAATGCGTATTTCGACAGGGTCTGCCGCTCCCGCCTGAGCAGTCTCTCGCGGACACACTCCATTTTGACACCTCCCGCTTTTCATTTCCTTCATACAATATACGCAGCACGAGGGAATTATACTTTTTTATTCGCGCAATTTTCTGATTTTTGCGGTTTTTCATCGGGGGTGCGAGGCCGGGCAACCAAACCCGACCGGGTTCACGAGGAATAATCCCCGGCCGACCAGAAGGTGCGACATAAAAGCAGTATTTCGGTATGTATAATTATTACTGTGGCTTTGGGCTTCATCACACACAAGGCAGGGTTTGTTATGCGTGAAGAAGTATACGCCGACCTTTTGTTTCTGATAAACTTCAGCATGGATTTTCTCTGCCTGTACCTGACCGCCCGGTTCCTGCGGAGGCGCATGCGGCTTGTCCTGATTACCTCGGCGGCGACAGTAGGCGGGGTTTATTCGGTCGTCTCGCTTTTTTTGCCCTTCGGCAAGATCGAACTCTTTTTGTGTGACATCGCGGTCTGCGCGCTTATATGCACGATAGCCTTCCACTCGCTGAACAAGGCCGTAGGACAATTTGTTAAGGAAGTCGTTATTTACCTGCTTATCTCGATGACGCTCGGCGGGATAATGACCGCGCTCTTCAACCTCCTCAACCGTCTCGACCTCCCGCTCCAGCAGGGCGGCGACAGCATTTCCTCATGGCTTTTTCTGCTGTTGGCGATAATTTCGGGGCTGACCGCGCTGGGTAGCGGAAACATACTCAAACGGATGTCGGCTCGCAGGATGCTGACCGTGAAAATCGAATTCGAAAAAAGAAGCGTGACGCTCACCGGCATGACCGATACCGGCAACATTCTGCGCGACCCCGCCAGCGGGAAACCGGTAATCATCACCGACATAAAATCCACCCTGCCCATCCTGCCCGACCCGATAAGGCAGGCAGCGATAGCCGGCAGGGTCGACAAACTGACCGAAATCCCGGTAAAATACTCAAACAGGATAAGGATAATTCCGAGCGAAACCGTCTCCGGGAAGCGGCTTTTGCTCGGAGTTGTGCCCGATAAAATCATACTCTCGGGCGAGCGCGGCGAGTCTGATGTTTCGGCGCTTTTCGCGCCGATGCCCCTCCCCTCGCTGCCCGAGGGCTGCAGCGCCATAATACCAGGAGAACTCAATATATAGGCGGTGGTAAAATGAAGCTTTTTGGCCGGATAATCTCATTCATTAATTACATAAAATCGAAAAGACGCCCGAGAGCTCGGGGGATATTCTACATAAACGGCCCCGAAACCCTGCCCGCGCCGCTTTCGCGCGAGGACGAAGCCGAAATTATCGGCAGGCTCGAGACCGACGAGAATGCAAAACTGACCCTCATCGAGCACAACCTGAGGCTTGTGGTCTACATAGCCAAAAAATTCGAGAACACCGGAACCGGGCTTGAGGACCTGATTTCAATCGGCACGGTAGGCCTTATCAAGGCGATAAACACCTTCCGCGCCGACAAAAACATAAAGCTCGCCACCTACGCCTCGCGCTGCATTGAAAACGAAATCCTTATGTACATCCGCAAAAACGGCAACATAAAGGGCGAGATATCAATTGACGAGCCTTTAAATGTCGACTGGGACGGCAACGAGCTGCTGCTCTCGGACATTCTCGGCAGCGAAGAGGACGGCGTGTCCTACAACCTCGAGCAGCGTGAGGAGCGCGAGGCGATCCTGCGCGCGGTCTCGCGCCTCGGCGACCGTGAGCGGCTTATCGTCGAGCTGAGATACGGCCTCAACCAAAGAAGGGAAATGACCCAGAAGGAGGTTGCCGACCTTCTGGGCATATCGCAGTCATATATATCGCGTCTTGAAAAAAAGATACTCAAAAAGCTCAGAAGCGAAATGTTGGGCCAGGTATGACGGGTCAGCGGCTGTCGTAGCGCTCGCCGGTGATGACCGGCCTGCATTTGCCGCCACTGGCCGCCAACAGCGCCTCGCAGACCTTATCTGCCACTGCCTTTTTCACGGCAAAACGGAGTTTAACAACCTCGGCATATTCGGTGCCGTCGATTATCGCGTCGAACCCGGCAAGCTCGAAGAGTACCCTTTGATAATCCGAATAGGAACACTCAAAAGAAATTTCGGTATATGCCTCAAAAACCGCAATGCCTGCCGCCTCCAGCGCCGCCGAGGCGGTTTTGGTATAAGCGCGGACAAGCCCGCCCATGCCGAGCAGGATTCCACCGAAATAGCGCGTCACGACAATGCAGACGTCCGAAATGCCGGCTTTTTTGATACACTCGAGCACCGGCAGGCCGGCGCTGCCCTGCGGCTCGCCGTCGTCGGAATACTTTGCTATGCCGCAGGAAAGCAAAAAGGCATAAACATTGTGCCGGGCGGCATAGTGCTTTGCCCGGACTTCCCTGATAAACTCCTCGGCCTCCGCAGGTTTTTTCACCGGCCTTATCTGCCCGATAAAGCGTGACCTTTTGACCTCATACTCTGCGGTTGCCTCGCTCCTAATGGTTGAGTAAACAAGAGGCCGGCTGTCATGCTCGCCCGACATCACGCTCTCCTTTATGTGGATTTTACTTACTTGCGGCTCAGCGTTCATACTCTCTCATAATGCCCCGGGTTTTGGGATCAACCGAAGCAATTGCAACTATCCCCTCCCCGGTATACCCGACATACTCAACAGTCGCCCTCTCATACAGTATATTCAGCGCCGCCGCCCTCTCGTGAGGGATCAGGTACTCGACCTGCCGCCTGCCAGAAAGAACCAGCGCCTCAAGCTTTTTGGTAAACTGCTCCATTCCCTGCCCGGTGAGCGCCGATATATAAACGCTGTTTTGGGCCTTGCCGGGGTCGTTTATTATCTCCGACACGCCGAGGTCGCACTTGTTGAAAACATAGAGGACCGGCTTCCCTGCCGCCCCGAGTTCGCAGAGCAGTTTCTCGGTGACCTCAAGCTGCGCTGAGGCTTCGGGGTCTGAGGCATCGACGACTATTATCAGTATATCGGCCAACGCCGTCTCCTCAAGCGTGGACCTGAAGGCTTTGATGAGATGGTGCGGGAGTTTCCGTATAAAACCTACCGTGTCGGTCAGAAGAATGCTCTCGCCGCCCGGCAGGCTGAATTTTCTGGTGGTGGGGTCGAGGGTTGCAAAGAGTTTGTCCTCGACAAGCACCCCGGCGTCGGTCAGGCGGTTTAGCAGAGTCGACTTCCCGGCATTTGTGTACCCCACAATCGCCGCCCTGACCATGCCGCTTCTGTCGCGGCCGGCGCGCATGGTCGAGCGGTTTTTTTCGAGCCGCCCGAGCTCTGCCTCAAGCGTGGCAATCCTCCTCTTCAGATACCGCCGGTCGACCTCAAGCTTGCTCTCGCCGGGGCCGCGGGTGCCGATTCCTCCCGCCAGCCTTGACATCTCATGCCCCTTGCCGATAAGCCGGGGGGCTGTATATTTGAGCTGCGCCAGCTCGACCTGAAGCTTGCCCTCGTGCTCCTTGCGTGCCGCGCAAAAATGTCAAGGATCAGCATCGTGCGGTCGATGACCTCGACTCCGACGTCCAGTCTGTCCTCGATGTTCCTTAGCTGCGAGGGTGAGAGCTCGTCGTCAAAAATAACGAGTTTTATGTCATGCAACCTGCACAGCCCGCAAATCTCGCCGATCTTCCCGGCGCCGAGATATGTCGCCGGGTCGGGACCCTCTCGGATCTGTATGGTTCGGGCGACAGCTTCGCCGCCGGCCGTCTCGAGCAGGCGCTCGAGCTCGTCAAGCGAGCGCTCGGCTGCGGGCAGCTCTCTTGAGTCGCTCGCCATGCCGGCAAGTATCGCCCGGGTTATTGCTTTGTTTTCCATAAACCTCCTCAAATCTCACGGGCCGGCTAAAGCAGATAGTCCCCACAACAAAAGCGGCAAGCAATGCGCCATCCGGTCGACATTCCCTGCCTGCTTTTCTTTTGTCGGGTTCAGCGACAAAGCCGGAATCAAGGGTACAAACACGCACCCACACCGGTATGCCGTCGCCGATTATTCCTTACCGCTCGCCTCGAGCCGCCTCTTGAATCTGTCTACGCGGCCGCCGGAGTCCACAAACTTCTGCTTGCCCGTAAAGAAGGGGTGGCACTTGGAGCATATGTCGACCCTTATCTCCTTGCCTTTCGTGGACCTGGTCACAACGGTTTCGCCGCAAGCACACCTGATTATCGTTTCCTCGTACTTAGGGTGAATTCCTTCTTTCATGATATATCCATTCCTTTGCTAAAAATATTCCTGATATGAGCCGGCATTTTCCGGCAACCATTCCGGCAAGGCGAGGGTCTTAACATGCTTTGCCGGCTTGGTCAATATATGCAGCATCAAAGAATTATACCACACATCGTGTGTTTTTGCAACCATTTTATCAAATTTTTTTGCCGTTGCCGCTTATCTGATTTTCCTTGCCTCGACGTAGTATCTCTTTTCTTCGGCGTGACCCATCGAGAAGGCTTTCCTCGGCAGCGAACCGTCGCAGATTACGGTTTTGAAAAGCTCATCCTTGGCCATGCCGGCGTAAAGGAACCCGACCGTGCGGGGTCTTGAGGCGAGCGAGAGCACCTCGGCCTCGCCGTGTATGTAGTCGACCGATATCTCTTTGTGTTCCTTTTGATATTCGTCAAGGAATTTTTGCAGCGTGCCGACGGCAAGCTGGTGCTCTGGCTTTTCAACCTTCACAATTACCTCTTCCCCGCCTGCCAGTATTCTGAACTCCTGCCCGGGCGCACCCCCAAAAAGCCGGGCACAGTATTCTTTGAATTCACCGAGCAGTTCTGTCGGGTCGGTGTTGAACACCACCCTGAATATCGGTTCAAAGGTCAGCGCCTCGTCGTGTATGTTGACAAGCTCGGCCAGCGCATAGCGCGCCGGGTGGCCCAGCGCCGCCTTCCCGAGCTCGGCCTTCACCTGCTCGTATACCGCCTTTGCGGTGGCCAGCGAGTGGTTCCCGTCCCCCACCGCTATCGCCAGCGGCACTTCCTGCCGCACTCCGTATTTTTGCGCGGCAAGCCCGGGGTCGGCCAGCCGGGCTATCTCGCGGGTCACATGGTCTATCCCTTCCCTGTCAACAAACCACGCCGAAATATGCCCGCCGCCCAGCATCAGGTCAAAATCGTATGCCGGCACAAGCTTTTCCTTCCGGCTCGCAAAGTATTCGATTATCTGCTTTTCGGGGTCGTCTGCAAGCAGCATGATATGGGGCAGCTCAAGCGGCGCG
This sequence comes from Clostridiales bacterium, assembly GCA_012727435.1. Lineage (GTDB taxonomy): Bacteria > Bacillota > Clostridia > Oscillospirales > CAG-272 > UMGS1002. The sequence continues at coordinate 14,688 of JAAYHB010000009.1, forward strand.
CGATTTCTGATTTTCACGCGCGGCGGGATACGCTCGGGCACCGTGCCCTCGGTGGCGCGGACGTGCGTCATTGTGCCGGGACGCCAGTCATAACATTCAAGGTCGACCGCGCCGACAATGCCGCGACGCACATCGCCGGTCGGCAGCCGGCGTTCGACATAAATCATCGTGTCTTTATATTCCCTGAGTATGCTGCCCTGGTATTCCTCCATGCAGGCGATAATCTTAGGCAATACACACTCGGCGTCTGCAAGGCGGTATTCGGGCAGAATGAGGTTGAGCGTCGAGGGCGAGTTACCCACCAGCTCGCCCGCCCGCTCCCAGTACTCGGGACGGCTTGTAAACTGGTCGCAGGCAATTACAGCCCATTTCTCGCCGTCAACACGGTCAAAATCCGGCAGAAGAATATCGGCCGGCACAAAACAGCTTTTCACAAATAAAATCCCTTTGCTTGGTTTTTTATTATTTTACATTATCGCGCCGAAAAAAGCAAGATCTTTTCTTTTTTTATGTTTTATAGTTGCATACGCAACCATTAGGTGATATAATATAGAGCGATTATACCATAAAAACAGAAAGGTAGTTTTTTATGACGGGTGGTTATTATCCGATGGGCTTCGGCCGCGGAAATTATAAGTATGAAAGAGTTGCACCTCCGAAATCGCTCGGGGATGTCCCGCGCTATCTCAGAGAGGTCTTCGGCGGTTTTTTCTACCGCTTGTTCTACATATTCGGCATCGTCTGGAAGACCGGGCCGTGGATCCTTTTCGCAATGACAATAATCGCCCTGCTCGAAGGCATCATGCCTGTTATCGGTTCGCTGATAACAAAAAATATCTTAAACCAGCTGCAGGCCGATTCTGAGGCCGCAATCGCCGGCGGAGCGCAACGTGCCGTGACCATAGCTGATTTTCTCGGCTCGGCGATTTTTTATCTATTAATTTTCTTTTTCATATACCGAATTATCAACCGGCTCATATCGCAGGTGTCGCACGCGGTGACGCGGATTGCCGGCGAGAAGGTGGTGCGCCGCGTCAAAGTCGACATAATGCAGAAGGCAAAGACCCTTGACCTCGCTTCGTTTGACATCCCAGAGTTTTATGAAAAGCTTGAGAACGCTAACCGCGAGGCCGGCAACCGCCCTATTGCCATACTGAACTCCACCTTCACGGTGCTGAGCACCACTATCAGCCTTGTAAGCTACATCATTATTCTTGCAGCCGCGCCTGATTTGTGGTGGACCGCCATATTGATTGCCCTCTTTTCGGTGCCCTCGGCGATAATCAGCTTTATTTACCGGAAAAAGAATTTCCAGTACATGCGCCACCGCTCAAAAGACCGCCGCCAGATGACCTATTATTCCGACATCCTTGTAAACAAGGATATGGTCAAGGAAATCAGAATGTTCAGCCTTGCCGACACCTTCATCGGAAAATTTGAAGCCGTGTTCAACAGGTATTACTCGGGGCTGCGCCGTCTGATAATGCAGGAGAGCATCTGGCAGGTCTCTATTGCCGTCCTGTCGGCGGTAATCAACTGCTTCTGCTATGCCACCATTGCATACGGGGTCTTTCGCGGGGACTTCAAAATCGGCGATTACTCGCTATATACCGGCGCCCTCACCTCGATAACCCAGAATGTCAGCACCTTAATAACAATATCCGCGACAATTTACGAAGGCACACTCTTTATCGACAACCTCATCACCTTTATGAAGGAAAAACAGACCATCATCCCGACAAAAAGGTTCCCCGAGAAGGTCAGGCGCGGCGCCCCGCATACAATCGAGTTCAAAAACGTCAGTTTTGCTTATCCCGGTACCTCACGGTATGTCCTGAAAAACATCAATCTTACCTTCGGCCCGGGGGAGACAATCGTTCTGGTCGGCCTCAACGGTGCGGGCAAGACCACGCTTATAAAGCTGCTCATGCGGCTTTATGACCCTACAGAGGGGGTTATACTGCTCGACGGGCGCGACATACGCGAGTACGACACAAAAGACCTCTACTCGATTTTCGGCATAATCTTTCAGGATTTCGGTAAATATGCCGTGACAGCAGCCGAAAACATACACTTCGGCGAGATTGACAAGGAATTCGACCCGGCAGAGGTCCGCCGGGCGGCGCAGCAGTCGGGCGCCGACGAGTACATAACCAAGCTGCCGCGGGGGTATGAAACTCCGCTCATGCGGATATTCGAGCTGGAAGGCATTGAGCTGTCAATCGGCCAGTGGCAAAAGCTCGCGATTGCCCGGGCTTTTTACAGCGACTCGGATATTTTAATTCTTGACGAGCCCACCGCTTCGCTCGACCCGATGGCCGAACAGGAAATATTCAACCAGTTTGACAGACTGCGCCGAGACAAAACCACGATATTCGTCTCGCACCGCCTCTCAAGCGCGACGGTGGCCTCAAAAATCGTGGTGCTTGAGAACGGGGAGGTCATAGAGGAAGGCGACCACAGGGAGCTCATGGCCAAGCACGGAAGGTATTTCGAGCTGTTTACTACCCAGGCCAAGCGCTATCTCGGGCAGGACAAATCCGGCGAGCCGGGCAGGAGAATTTATACAGGAGAGAATACCCCCGGCCAATTTGACTTTGAGAACAATCTGCGCGAGGCAGACTTCGGTATGCCGGATATGCTTACATGACCCGATATCCAACAAAAAAGCCCGATATGGGCTTTTTTTGTTGATATGTGATACGGCACATTAAGATTATCACAAGGCAGTAACCTCTCACCGGCACAAAACGAAAAGGAAAATCCTGGAAAAATAAAGGTTCGTGAAAAAAAATGCCGTCAGCATTGATTTTTGGATATCATGTGATATAATATTTGTTATTGCAGGCTCATATCTGCACAAATTTGCTTATTGTGACGTTTTCATTTAACGCCCTTTATCGCCGGTGCACGAGCGCGGAAAGGATCAAGAGAATGGCTCTGACAACCAACATTGCGGCATGTTGTTTATCTGCTCTTATTCTTGCAATCATCTTCGGATATACAATAAAATTCAGCGAAAAAACGTCGGCTAAAACTCGGATTTTTTCTTTGATTGTCCTTTGCACAATCATAATGCTGTTTTTCGACATACTTGCCAGCTTTGACGGGAGTCCCGATACATTTCTGCCCGTGCTCAACCATACGGGCAACTTTTTATTATACTTTTTCAGTCCGCTGATCCCCGCGCTCTGGCTGCTGTTTGTCCGGCAATTCATAAACCTCTCTAAAAAAGCAGACATATGGCTTCTGGCGGCAATAATTACGGTATTTACTGCAAACTGTTCGATCGTGCTCCTCTCGCTCAAGGGCAATTGGTTTTATGAAATTGACGCTGATAACATCTACCACAGGGGACCTTATTACAGCATAGCCTATGCTTTTGCGTTTATCCTGCTTGCCGTCGCCACCTTCCTTTTAATATTCAACCGAAATAAAATCGAGCGAAGGTATTATACCGCATTCCTGATATTTACAATCCTGCCCCTTGTCTCGATGATTTTACAGAATCTCACCTACGGCTTTTCCTTTATATATAACGGTGTTTCCCTGTCGGTGTTCATCCTCTTTCTGTTCGTTCAGGTTCAGGATGTCTTAACAGATTACCTCACCGGGGTGGCAAACCGGAAAAAGCTTGAGATGTATCTGAGAAAAAAGGTACTCGACAGCACGCCCTGGCAAACCTTCTCGGCCATAATGCTGGATATCGACAACTTCAAAAACATCAACGACACTCTTGGACACCGTGCCGGCGATAGTATACTTCGCAGCACGGCAAACCTGCTCAGGGAATGCATCGGTGAGGAGAGCGGGCTTATAGCAAGGTACGGCGGGGATGAATTCTGCATCGTGCTTGACACCTCCGACCCCGTGCGGCTTAAGGAGATCGCCGCGAAAATCCGGGAACGCGTGGATTGTTTCAACGAGAGCAGCATACTATCGGTTAAGCTGGCGATAAGCATGGGATATGCCACATATAAATACGGTATGTCGGTCGACGAATTCCAGAACACTATTGATAAGCTGATGTACGAACACAAGCGCTGCCCGATATAAGTCGTGCGTAAAAAAGCGGTCTGCCGGCGGCAGACCGCTTTTTTGTATTCTCTGGAAGATTGCACATACCGAGCGGCTTATCCCGACGCGTCCTTCTCCTCCCACCGCGAGTTCGGAACACTGCCTCCCTCAAGGCTTGTGACTATCACAAGCTTGCTGAACATTCCCTGTACGCCGATTCTGAACTTATAATCCTTCTCCCCGCGGTAAACCACGGCGCAGCGCTCGCCTATGGTATTGATTATATCCAGCGTATGCCCGTTTCCGAAGTCAATATGTATGGTCTCACCCTCCCCGCCCCAGAAGATTCCGGTGGGGTCGGCATCGAATATCATTTTGTAGACACTGTTACAGTTATGGTCGGACAGGCGCACGTCCTCCCCGGCATAGGTCGCCCGCGCCGAGTCATTCTCCCTCGCGTATACTATATCCCAGGCCAGCTCCCAGCTGAACTTCTGCCATGCAGATCTCAACAAAAGCTGAAAGGCAAGCGCAAATGCAATGACCAGAAGGACCGCCAGGGGCACAATCCAGAAGAGTGAATATTTTATTTTCTCAAGTTTTGCCCTCCTGCGGCATCTTTTTACGTAATCCGGATCATATTCCCTGCCGGTCATGTCAACCTCCAGTTACCAAAACTCCCTGCCGTCTGCAAAAAGCAAGCGTGTGCGCAGGATTGAATAGCCTTCCTCGGTAATGTCGCCAGCAAGAATCAGACCCCCGGCGCGAAGCGCGTCAATTGGCAGCTCGGGGCTGATGCTCAGACTGCTGCCTGCCGGAAGCCTTGCCGACATTTCGACGATACCCTCGGCCTCCGAAAACGAGACCTCAAGCCGGCTTATAATTTTTGCAATATCAATCTCCTGCTCGCCCGACTTGGTTTTCCTTGTGACCATCACCGGCGGGGTTGTAAGGTATTTTTTTATCTTTGACGCCAGCTCCTCTCCGGCGCCGGCGGTTTTAATTTTATAGACATAGTCGGCCGCGGCAATTTCCGAAAACTTAGTATCGGGATAGTAAGCCTCAACCACCCGCAGTTCATCGGTCAGCTCGTCATTGAGGCGTCTGACTATCTCGCCGCAGGGAATCTCGCCGGTTACCCTGATGTCGAGAAATTCACAAACACTCTCAACCCCGACGGCAAGCGGTGCCGCGAAAACCAGCTTTATATGCGGGTTAAATCCCTCGGTATACCATACCGGAATCCTTGAACGCGCCAACACGCGCGCCATGGTGCGCTGCAGGTCAAGATGAGAAATATATTGAAGCGCCCCGACCTTGATAAATTTAAGGCGAACCACTCTCGGCTCGGGTGCCCTTATATTCTTCTCAGTCATATTCACTCACACCCCCCGCACGCGCGGCAGAGGCCGCCCGCAAATCTGCTCATGCCGCAGCCCTGGCAGCTCTCCCGGCAGTTCGGCGTAGTCTTCCCCTCATACGCGCGCTCCCGCTCGCGCCACAGAAATTTCTTCGTCACTCCGCAGTCGATTATATCCCAGGGCAGCACTTCATCGTAACGATGCTCGCGGTTGGCGTAAAATGCCGGGTCAATTCGGGTGCGCTCAAACACCTCCATCCAGCGCTCATAGTTAAAATGCTCGTCCCAGGCGTCAAAATGAAAGCCTTCACGGCAGGCAAGTTCAAGCGCGGCCGAGAGCCTTCTGTCCCCCCGCGCCAGCACCGCCTCGATATGCGAAATTCCGACGTCATGGTATTGATAGCGTATGTCGCGGTCGCTCAGCTTCTCTTTTAGGTACTCCTGCTTTTCTCTCAGCAGCTCAGGGGAGTCCTGCGCCTCCCACTGAAATGGGGTAAATGGCTTTGGTATGAAGTTCGACACGCTGACCGTGACGGTCGGCCGCCTTCCCTTCGGCCTTGCAGGGCTATGATAATACTCTCTGACCACCCCCCGCGCCACCTCCGCGATCCCATCAAGGTCCTCGAAGGTCTCGGTCGGCAGCCCCTGCATAAAATAAAGCTTTACAGAGGTTTTCCCGAACCCGAAGGCGACCCTCACGGCGTTTTCTATATCCTCATCTGTGACATTTTTGTTTATCACGTCGCGCAACCGCTGGGTCCCTGCCTCGGGCGCGAAGGTTAGGGCCGAAGCCCGCACAGACGCCGCCTTCTCCATCAGCTCAACAGAGAAGCTGTCGACCCGCAGCGAGGGCAACGACAGGCTGACCATGCAGTCATCGGTCCACCCAAGCAGCCGCCCGGTCAGCTCGGGAAGCCTTGTGTAGTCGCTGACCGAGAGCGAGCATAACGATATTTCGTCATATCCGGTGGCATAGAAAAGCTCCTGCGCCTGCCGGTCAAGCAACTCCGGCGACCTCTCGCGCACCGGCCGGCAGACCATCCCGGCCTGACAAAACCGGCAGCCGCGTATGCAGCCCCGGGCAACTTCAAGCATTATCCGGTCATGTACGGTTTCAATATAGGGCATGACCAGCCGGCGCGGGAAGTATGCGGCATCAAGGTCTGTAACTACCCGCCGAACAATTCTTGGCGATATGTCGGCGCCGACAGGGGTATATTCCTTTATGGTGCCGTCGGCATTGTACGACACCTCATAGAGAGAGGGCACATAAATCCCCTTGACCGCAGCCGCGGCGCGGCGCAGAAAACCTGAGCGGGTGTACTCGCCGCTCTCCTTCATTTCAATGTACAGCCGGGTGAACTCGATTGTCACGTCCTCACCGTCGCCGATTGCAAAGCAGTCGAAAAAGTCGGCTAACGGCTCGGGGTTGTATGTGCAGGGCCCGCCGCCGATTATTATCGGGGCGTCCTCCCCCCGGTCGGCGGCGCGCAGTGGGATTCCCGCAAGGCTTAACATATTGAGCACGTTGGTGTAGCAAAGCTCGTACTGCAGCGAAAACCCGACTATGTCAAACTCGCAGAGCGGGTCGCCGCTCTCAAGCGCCGAGAGGGGGATACTCAACTCGCGCAGTTTTGCCTCCATGTCAACCCACGGGGCAAAAGCCCGCTCACACCAGATGTCGGGCTGCTCGTTGAGCAGCCCGTAAAGTATGCGTATGCCGAGGTTTGACATTCCGATTTCATATGTGTCGGGAAAGCAGAGGGCAAACCTTGCCTTGATATTTGCTTTTTCCTTGATTACCTCACCGAACTCGCCGCCGGTGTATCTGCCCGGCTTTGAGACCGATTTGAGCAGTCCGCTTATTTTGCGTATGTCTTTTTTTTGTTCCATTTTTACCTTCAGATTTGCGTTATTTTGCGCCCTGCTGCCTGCCGCCGGTCGCGCGCAGGGCCATAAATAAGACCGGCAGGCTCCAGAGCAGCATATAAAGCGCGACAAGCCCTGAGACGGCATGGGCCAGCAGGCCTGTCACGGCAAGCAGCGCCGATATGAGAATGTTCAGCATAAATGCTCCGAGTGAGAGTATCAGTATGCGGCGACGCATTTGGCTCAGCTTTGCCGCTGCCGAGAGCGGCTCTTTTATATCATACGGCGAGCCGAGTGCGACAATACCCGAGTCGACTGTCTCAACTGCTCCGCATCGGTCCATGGGTCTGCGGATTATCTCAACCCGGTAGGCTCCCTCGCCGCGCTTGCGCGCGAGCATATCCTCGTCGATCCCAGGGTCGCAGGTGCGTATGGCCACCCTGCAATTGCTCATGGTAAGCCGTCTGGCAACCTCCTCAAACTTCGGGTCAACCCGGTAGTCGATATAAAGCCTTGCCGCCGCCCGACGGTCGATTGCGACATAGATTATCGACACCTCGCCGGCGGCAAGCAGCTGCTCGTCGCGCGGGTTGCGCTTCGGGTAGACGCCGTATTTCTCAAGAAAATCATAGCTGCCGCAGAGCATGTGCAGGTTGCCGCCTATCTGCGCCTCAACCCCGCCCCGCTCAATACGGATAAGCTTTACATCGTGAATACTGTGAAATTTCTCGCCGCCGCTCTCAAACATCTCGCCCAGAGGCCCGCCAACAGCGCAAAAGAGCGAGCCGACCTTCACCAGCACGTCGTAAATTTCAAAACCGTCGTACAGTTTTATCCCCTTTGTGCGGATGCAGTTTGCCGGGAACATGGCGCTATCCTCAAAGACAATCAGCTTGTCCCCTGAGTATTCCTCAACCCCCGATTGTCCGACGAGGGCGCAGCCCTGCTTCTTCAGCCGAGCCGCCGCAAATGCCGGGGGCAGTGACAGCAAGAGAGCTGGGACCGGCAGACAGATGAATACCGTCGCCATAAAGCCGGCGACTGCCGGTGCGGCTGCAGAGTTCATCGCAGCGGTAATTATCGCCATGACAATGCCGACAGCGACCGCGGGGATTAAAATATAATTCAAAAGATAAATGCCCTTCTTTTTCTCATATGAGCGCCTCAGGTAGCCCGAGGTGAACTTTGAGCGCCTAACAAAATATACCGGGATTTTATCGTCATCGCTTACGGCGCGTTGCAGCCCGTATCTTGTTTCGCCCGAGGATATCACCTCAAATGTCTTCTTCTCGCGGAGGGCGTCGAGCAGTTCACTCAGCGCCGAGAACACAAGGCAGAGCGCCGCAGGGAAATTGTAGAGCTGGGCGACTTGCGGCCGGATAATCATTATCGCAAGGTTTGAGACCACAGTAAGCACTACCGCCATGGCGCTCGCCGAATGGGGGCCGGGGTCAAATTTGTAAATCCCGACAAGTCCTTCGGCAAGAATACCGTAGGACATTGCGGCCGCGCAGGCAAGCAGCGCGGTTGCTGTCAGCGAGTAGAGTACCGGGCTTGACGGACCGGGTAGTCCTGGAATGCCGCCCCCGATATAAGCGAGGTTTTCAAGCAGCCCGAGCAAAAGGGCCATAAACGTGACTCCGGCGAGCCTGAAACCTTCGGTCATCATCTGCCGGCGATATGCCAGCTTTATCTTGGCGTCCTGGCTGTGGCTTGTGTATTCGATGCCATACGGCAGGTCGCCGGCTTGATCCTTTGCGGCATTTTCTCTCCGGCTCTCAAGGCTTTGTTTTATGTCATTCACCCTGTCATGGCCGATGCGGGAGCCGAGCTCCTTCTCGTACCCGAGAGCAAGCATCACATTTATATCATTTTCGCTGATACTTTCGACTTCTTTCCTGACTTGTGATGTGGTTTCTCTTTCTTTGGCAGTGTCCTCCCGGCTGTCGGCTGCTTCGGTCTCCCCGGGCGTGTCTGTCCGGGAATCAAACTCATGCCAAAGCTGCGCCCGGTCCGGGGTCGGCCTGATGAACTCAAAGTCTGCCCCGGAGCCTTCGTCGGTTTCGGTATCTCTGTCAGCTTCTGAGGCTGCTATATTCTCGGAATCTCCGGCTGCCGGAATTACATCAGCTCCGGTATCTCCGGAATCCCCGGCTGCCGGTATTTCATCTTCGGTTACGACTTCTAAATCCGTGTCTCGGTCTCCGCCCGCCTGCCCGGGCTGCTCCAGATAGGGCTCATATTCGCCGGCGAAAAACGCTTCGTTGTCAACGGCAGTATCGCCATCACTGAAAGCAGAAACTTCCCTTTCATCCGCCAATGTCACATCAACATCTCCGGGTTTTCCGGTTTCGGCTGCGGTTTCTTCGCTTACGTCCTCCTCCGGCTTGCCCGGCGTGTCGGCCGGCTGTATTTCTTGCTCTTCAAAATCCTGCTCCGGCGGCTCGGGCTCCAAAAGGTCACCGGCTGCCTCGGCATCGTCAAAAGCAGGTTCTTCCGAGTCGGACACATCTTGCGGCCCGGGCTTCGGTTCTTGGGTTGCAGATTCAGCCCTTCCCGCTTCTTCGGTTTGTCTTTTAAAATCAGGTTTTGTTGCCCGGTCGAGCAGTTCAGGGCTGACGCCGCCCTCCTTCATGATTTCAAGGTCACCGGCGTTATATTCGGCCTTATCGTCCCCGATCTCGCCGAGGTCGTTTTTTTCGTTTAAGTGTTTTTGGAGCAACTCGGCCAGCTTCTGCTCAAAACCGTCCGAGGAGTGCCCCCGCCTGTTGGACTTTGCTCCCCCGTCGACAGATTCCCGAAGCTTTTTTAGTATATCGTCAATCTCGCGGCTGTCCTTGTCGTTGACATTGTTCTCGTTCATATGTCTCTCCTTTCGGCAAGTCGCGTGGCCTGTTGCTGCATTTCTTATCGGCTGTCGGTATGGTGTTGCCTTGACGCCTCGGCAAGGATAACCGCCGCAGCAGTCGCGACGTTCAGCGACCCTACCTTCCCGTACATCGGTATTGATACCGTGAAGTCGCACCGCTGACGCACAAGCCGGGAGATTCCCTCCCCCTCGTTTCCGAAAACTATGGCGGCCGGCCCCGAAAAGTCGGTTTCATAATAAGCACGCCCGCCCATGTCGGCCGCGTATATCCAGACGCCCTCAGATTTGAGCTGCTCAATGGCCGCGGCAATATTCGGCACCTTTGCTATCGCAAGATGCTCAATAGCACCGGCCGACGCCTTGCTGACAAGAGGAGTGAGTCCCGAAGCCCTGCGCTTGGGGATTATCAGCCCGTGGGCGCCTACTCCCTCGGCACAGCGGATAAGCGTCCCTAAATTGTACGGGTCGGTTATCCCGTCGGCAATTACTATCAGCGGCGCCTCGCCCCGAGATCTTGCAATATCAAGAATATCCGGAATGGTCGAATATTCCTTCTCTGCCGCCATTGCCACCACTCCCTGGTGGTTGGCTCCCCCCGAGAGCGAGTCGAGCTTTGCGCGCTCGACCTCGACGACGGGTATCCCCGCTTGCCTTGCCTCGGCGAAAATTACGGTTATCGAGCCCTCGCGTTCGCCCCGGCGGACAAAGATTTTGTCAATCTCCCGGCCAGACCTGAGCAGCTCCAGCACCGCCCGCCGGCCTATGACCGCCCCCTCTGCCGGCGCACCGGCAGAAACCGAGGCTCCCGGCGCCGGTTTATTGGTATCAAAGCCTTTTTTCTTATCATCCATTTCTCTTACTTCTCCGCGGCCAAATGGCCTGATTATATTAAATTATAGCATAACCGCTCTTTTTTGTATAGATATAATCAGGATTTTCCTGCAATCCTTCACATTTGCCGTCCTTTCTGAATGTCGGAAAATGCGGCCGTGTGACGAATTGTGAAAGCCTGTGCTGCCCCGGGTGCCGGCAATATGATATTTCCCGGCAACATCTCCCTGCTTTAACCTGCCATAAACCTGTATTATGAAAACCGGCAGATTGCAGCTTTTTGTTTGCGGGTATAGACAACATAAAAAACATGTGGTAAAATAACATAATGAATAACATTATTGGCGGTCTGGCGATATTAGTTGTGTATCGACGCTTTTCAGGCCGCAAACCTTCGGGGTGAGTCATGAAAATAATCACTCTCAGCTCCGGCTCATGGGGCGCAAACTGCTACATTTTAATATCCGGGGGCGAGGCGCTGGTCGTCGACCCCTCCGTGCCGGTCGAAACCATAAAGAAACATCTTGCAGGTGAGGGCGCGAGGCTTGTCGGGATTGTCCTGACCCACGGCCACTTCGACCACGCCCTCTCGCTTGACGAGCTGCGCGAGGCTTATGGCGTACCTTTGATGATCCACGCCGAGGACGACGAGCTCTTATCCGACCCCGAGAAAAACTGCTCAAAGATGTTTTACAGGAGCATGACGCATAAGGGCGCCGACAAGCTGCTCGCCGACGGCGGCGTCATTAAGCTCGGCGGCGAGGAAATCAGGGTAATCCACACGCCCGGGCACACAAAGGGGAGTATCTGCCTTCTTGCCGGAGGTATGCTGCTCACCGGCGACACGCTGTTTGCCGACGGCTTCGGGCGGATTGACTTTTACGGCGGCTCACTCCACAACATGAAGCAATCAATGCTCCGCTTAAATGAGCTTGACCCGAACCTGACAATCTACCCCGGACATGCAGAAAGCACAACACTGGGCAGAGCCCTTGAAAACATCCGTTTCCTCAACCGCTGAAACCGCGAAAAACTAAATATCAGGATGGCAAGTACAAATGGACTATAAATATCTTGCGGAACTGCTCTTCCCTTGTGTCACGCTGACACCCGAGGACATGGAAAAAAGATACCCGCCGCGAAACCTGCCGGAGGGGGCGGTGGTCTCGCGCCACGCGCCGAGCCCTACCGGCTATGTCCACCTCGGCAATATCGTGCAGAGTCTCACCTCCGAGCGTGTCTGCCATCAGTCGGGCGGGGTCATGTACCTGCGAATTGAGGACACCGACGCCAAGCGTGAGGTCAAGGGCGCGGTCGGAATTCTGATAGACTCGCTGGCACACTATAAAATCAGATTTGACGAGGGGGCCACCGCCGACGGGGATGTCGGGGCATACGGTCCCTACCGACAGCGACAACGGCGGGATATTTATCATGTCTATGCCAAGTATCTGGTACAAAACGGCATGGCATACCCCTGCTTCTGCACCGCCGAGGAGCTTGCGGCAATCCGAAAGAGGCAGAAGGCCGAGAAGGCAAACCTCGGCTACTGGGGGCCTTGGGCTGTCTGGCGTGACCGTCCGATCGAGGACATTGAAAAGGCGCTGAAAGAAGGCAAGCCCTGGGTGCTACGCTTCCGCTCGACCGGCAGCATCAAAAACAAGTATAAGTTTTATGACCTGATAAAGGGTGAAATTGATATCACAGAAAACGAAATTGACATAGTTCTCCTGAAATCCGACGGCATTCCGACCTATCATTTCGCTCATGTGGTCGACGACCATCTAATGCGGACGACCCACGTAATCCGCGGCGACGAATGGCTTGCCTCACTGCCGGTCCACATTCAGCTTTTCAAAGCGCTGGGCTTCAAGCTGCCGAAATACGCCCACATAGGGCCGATCATGATAATGGACGGCAACTCGAAGCGCAAGATATCAAAGCGCAAGGACCCCCAGTTCGGGCTGATTTATTATAGGAAATGCGGCTACCCGGTCGAATCGGTCTATGAGTATGTACTCACAATACTCAACTCCAATTTTGAAGACTGGCGGCGCGCAAACCCCGATACCCCGGCTGAGGAATTTCGCTTCTCGCTTAAGAAGATGAACCCCGCCGGCGCGCTCTTCGACGCCGCAAAACTGAACGACATCTCAAAGAACGTGGTCTCAACAATGTCGGCAGACAAAATATATGCCGACCTCCTCGAGTGGGCAAAGGAATTTGAGCCTGGGTTTGCAAGAGCGCTTGAAGCCGACCCGGATTATGCCAAGGCCATCATCTCAATAGGGCGGGGCGGCAAAAAGCCCCGCAAGGACTACGGCACCTGGTCGGAGCTGCGCGAGTACATGAAGTTTTTCTACGACGATACCTTCGATGTCGTCGACGAATACCCCGAAGAAGCCGACAAATCTGACATAAAGGCCACGCTTGCGAAATTCCTTGAGACCTACAACCCCGCCGACGAGCAGGGCGTCTGGTTCGATAAAATAAAGGCCATCGCCGCCTCTCTGGGATACGCCCCCGAGATGAAGGAATACAAGCAAAACCCCGGCACCTTCCGCGGAAGCATCGCCGATATAAGTATGTTCCTGAGAGTGGCGGTCACCGGAAAGCTCAACTCTCCCGACATGTATACCGTCATGCAGATACTCGGTGAAGCACGTGTCAGGCAACGCATCGAGTCAATGCTTTCCAGATTAGGCTGACAACGAGGAACAGGAAAAACCAGGAGCAAAGAAACTACCGTATTGAAGGAAACGAGGTTATTTGATATGGACGACATGACAAGCAACTTTATCCACGATATAATCGACGCCGACCTTGCCGAGAACCCCGGAATGAAGATACACACCCGCTTCCCGCCCGAGCCCAACGGGTATCTGCATATCGGCTCTGCTAAGGCTATCTGGATAAACTGGTCGATAGCCAAAAAATACGGCGGCCTATTTAACCTGCGCTATGACGACACCAACCCCGAAAAAGAGGACAACGAATACGTCGAGGCGATATACAACGACCTGATGTGGCTGGGCACCTACCCCAACGGCGGCGTTTATTACGGTTCGGATTATTTTGACAAGTGCTTTGAGTATGCCGTGAAGTTGATAAAGGAAGGCAAAGCCTATGTCTGCGACCTCTCGAAGGACGACTTAGCCGAATACAAGGGCAGCGACCGTTCGGAGGCCAGCAAGGCATCGCCCTACCGCAACCGCACACCCGAGGAAAACCTTGAACTCTTTGAGCGCATGAAAAACGGCGAATTTCCCGAGGGTTCAAGAACACTCAGGGCAAAAATCGACCCGGCGTCCGACAACTTCTACCTGCGCGACCCGGTCATATACCGCATCAAGCACGTGCCGCACCAGAGGCAGGGCAACGCCTGGTGCATCTACCCGATGTACGATTTTGCCCATCCGATTCAGGACGCGCTTGAGGGCATTACCCACTCGCTCTGCGATATCGGCTTTGAGAATCACCGCCCGCTCTATGAATGGGTGATCGAGAACTGCGGTTTTGAGCACAAGCCCAAGCAGCGGGAGTTCGCGCGTCTCAACATGACCTATACAATCATGAGCAAGCGCTACCTGCGCCGGCTGGTCGAGGAAGGCGTGGTTGACGGGTGGGACGACCCGCGCATGCCCACGCTCTGCGGCCTGCGCCGCCGGGGCTATACCCCGACCTCGATTCTGACCTTTATCGAGCGCGCCGGTGTCGGAAAAGCCAACAACCTGATCCAGCTTGAAATGCTCGAGCACTGCCTGCGCGAGGAGCTGAACGCCACAGCCCCCCGGCGCGTGGTGGTAGCCAAGCCGCTCAAGGTAATAGTGGAAAACTACCCCGAGGGCAAAACCGAATACTTCAGCCTGCCGAACAACCCGCAGGACCCGGCAGCCGGCACCCGGGAGCTCCCCTTCACCCGCGAGCTCTACATCGATGCCGATGATTTTGCCGAGTTCCCGCCACCGAAGTTTTACAGACTGAAGCCCGGCGGAGAGGTGCGGCTCATGGGTTCGTACATCATAAAATGCGTCGGTGTCGACAAGGCGCCCGACGGGAGCATCGAGGCAATCCGCTGCACCGCCGACCTTGAGTCGGGCTGCTCGAACCCGGTCGACGGGCGGAAAATTAAGGGCACCATACACTGGCTGTCGGCGGCTCATGTACACCCGTTCACGCTAATATACTACGACAAGCTCTTCACTATCGAGAACGTCAGCGAGGTGGGCGACGATTACATTAAATACATCAACCCCGACTCGCTGATAAAAATCGAAGGCGCGCTGGGCGAGCTGTCGCTTGCCGACGCACGTCCGGGCGACCGATTCCAGTTTGTCAGAAACGGCTATTTCTGCCTTGACACCAAAAACCCGGGGGCCTTCAACCGCATTGTCGGCCTCAAGGACAGCTTTCCTAAGAACTGATATGCCCGTCACATTTGAAGAAACTCTCCGGTATCTCCCGTATATTTACCTTTTTGTGATATCACTTATTGCTGTCATCTTTACCTGCTATGACAAAATTGCCTCAAAAAAGCTGCCGGACAGGCGTGTGCCCGAGGCTATGCTGCTCTTCATTTCCCTTCTGGGCGGCTCGTTGGCAATGTATGCCACCATGCGGGCCATCCGGCACAAGACACAGCACGCAAAATTCATGATAGGGATACCGGTTATTATGCTTCTGCAGCTTGCCGGGGCTGTGGCCGTCTGGCTGTTAATGTGACGGCTCTATCCTGAAAGGTTTTACATGGATAAAAAGAAGCTTGAGAGAATCAACGAGCTCTCGCGCATATCGCGCCGGCGCGCGCTGACCGAGACCGAGGCTGCCGAGCAACGCGAACTGCGCGCCGAGTATATCCGCGAGTTTCGGGCGCGGATGACCGGGATTCTCGACAACTCGGTAATCCTCTACCCCGACGGGACGCGCGAATATGTCAGGGACCGGAAAAAAATGAAAAAAACCGATAAATTGAATCTCACGCCCGACATGCCGCTCTCGGTCGTCACCCGCGGCGTGGGCGAGACCGAAGCGCTCGGGCGGCGGCTTTCGGAGCTCCTTCTTGAGGACAACAGCCTGCCCCGTTATGTCGCGCTTTACGGGGGGCTCGGCGCCGGAAAGACCTCGTTTGTCCGGGGTTTTGTGTCGGGACTCTCAACTGCGCGGGTCAAATCCCCAACTTTCGTGCTGGTTCACGAATACCCGGCCTCCCCCGCCCCGGTCTATCATTTTGACATGTACCGGATTGAGGGCGAGGACGACCTTTATTCGGTCGGGTATTACGATTATCTCTCAAAAGACGGCTTTATTCTTGTCGAATGGAGCGAGCGCGTACCCTGGGCGCTCCCCGACAGGCGCATTGAAGTAATAATAGAAAACAAAGATATCGCATCCCCCGACAGCCGGCAGATAAAAATGCGCCTTATTTGTGAGGACAGACATGAAAATACTCGCACTTGACAGCACCGCCGCCACCGCGTCGATAGCACTCTGCGATGACCGCAATCTTATAGCCCTTGTAACCCTTAACAACGGGCTGACACACACCGAAACCCTCCTGCCGACAATAGACATGGTGCTCAAGTCTACCGGTACATCCATTGATGACATCGACATCTTCGCCTGCGCGGCGGGGCCGGGCTCCTTTACCGGGGTGAGGATCGGAGCGGCGACAATCAAGGGGTTGGCCTTCGGCCGTGGAAAGGTCTGCATCGGAGTCTCAACCCTCATGGCGCTGGCATATAATCTTGTATGCTGTGACGGAATAATTTGCCCGGTGATGAACGCGCGGCGGGGGCAGGTCTACAATGCCGTATTTGATTGCCGGGCCGGGCGGCTCACGCGCCTTACTCCCGACCGAGCCATATCGCTCACCGAGCTTTATGACGAGCTGGAAAAATACGACGACAATATATATATCTGCAGTGACGGATATGATCTTATTGAGCAGTCGCAAAAGATAGCCGGGCTTCGCATTGCCCCCGGGCATCTTCTCTGGCAGAATGCCTACTCGGTCGCGGCCTGTGCGCTTGAGCTATATGAGGGCGGCCAGCGGATCACAGACGCCGAACTTGTCCCGACCTACCTCCGAATGCCCCAGGCCGAGCGCGAACGGCTTGAGAGGTTCAACCGCAAAGAACATAATACCTAAAAAAGGAATGATAATAATGAACGAAAACAAAAAAATCACAATTGCCCTCGGCTCGGACCACGCCGGTTTTGCCTATAAGGTCAGGCTGGCAGAGTACCTGCGGCAGGCAGGATATGAAGTAAAAGACGTCGGCTGCCCCAGTGAGGAGCGCTGTCATTACCCGCTGTTCGCTCATCGGCTCTGCCGGCTGGTGCAGAGCGGCGACTGCCGCTTCGGAATTCTCATCTGCGGCACCGGCATCGGGATGTCGATGGCAGCCAACAAGCACCGCGGCATACGCGCGGCGGTCTGCTCGGACGAATACAGCACCAGAATGACACGCGAGCACAACGACGCCAATGTCCTCTGCCTCGGCGCGCGGGTGATTGATTATGAGACGGCCGAGCGGCTTGTTGATATTTTCATTAATACCGGATATATCGGCGGGGACCACGACACAAGGGTCAGAATGCTCGGGGAAATCGAGAATTGCAGCTTCAAGGACGGCGAATGAGGGCGCACAAGGATGGCAAACACTGCATACCATATTGCAAATGCGTTGAGGACGATTGTCGGCTCGGACAAGAGAAAGCTGCCCACCTCGGCCATAATCGCGGCTGCCGGCAGCTCCGACCGGATGGGAAACGGAGGCGGCCTCTCAAAGCAGCATCAGCTCATAGCCGGCATACCGGTGCTTGTCCGATCTCTGCTCGCTTTTGAGAAATGCCGATTCATCAGCGAAATAGTGGTCGCCGCGCGCGAGAGCGAAATACCGCTGATTGAAAACTATCGCAAAGAATACAATATCACAAAACTCAAAAAAATTGTCAAAGGCGGCCAGACTCGCCAAGAATCGGTCCTGCGGGGGGTTGAGGCGGCAGACCCCGGGGCAAAGTATATCGCCATACACGACGGCGCGCGCTGCCTTGTGACGGTCGAGATGATAGAGCGGGTCTGCATGGCCGCCTACCGCTACCGCGCGGCAATCGCGGCCTGTGCTGTGCCCGACACAGTGAAAATTGCAGGACGGCATAATTTCATCGACTCCACTACCGACCGTAGTCTGGTCTGGCTGGCACAGACCCCGCAGGTCTTTTACTCCTCCCTCTACCGGGCGGCGGCATATTCGGCCCGCGAGGACGGGTTTTCTGCAACCGACGACAGCCAGCTTGTCGAGCGCATACAAAACCCGGTAAGGCTTGTCGACTGCGGCCGGGAGAATATAAAAATCACCACCCCCGAGGACATAATACTTGCCGAGGCAATTCTGATTGCAAGAGAAAAGGCAAAAAACCCTGCGGGAGAGGCGACGGTATGAGAATCGGACATGGTTATGACGTGCACCGGCTCGTCCCGGGCAGAAAGCTTATTCTCGGCGGAGTCACAATACCATTTGAAAAGGGGCTGCTCGGGCACTCGGATGCCGACGTGCTGCTGCACGCCATAATGGATTCGCTGCTCGGCGCGGCGGCGCTCGGCGACATAGGAATGCACTTCCCGCCCTCAGACCCGCAGTATGAAGGCGCCGACAGTCTTGAGCTTCTCAGAAAAACCGCCCTATTACTCGAACAAAAGGGCTACAGGCTAATAAACCTTGACGCCACGATAATTGCCGAGGCGCCGAAGCTCGCGCCGTATATCGGCATGATGCGCAGGAACATCGCCCGCGCGCTGAACACCGACATCGAGAACATCAGCGTCAAGGCCACCACGGAGGAAAAGCTCGGCTTCACGGGCGACGGCTCGGGAATAGCGGCGCACGCGGTTAGCTTAATAGACATCAGACATTAGCAGAGCCGGCTCGGCACTTAATCTTATATCGCGGGTTAGCAGAACCGGTGCGCGCAAAATAGCATTTGTGAAATAGGAACTTGGGCCAGTCATAAAACAGCAGCAAAAAACGCAAAATTGCAAAAGCCGCCCTTATTGGAGCGGCCCCAGTGCCAGGGTGGCGGCTAATTCCGCAAACATCCCGGCTTGTTCACTTCCCGTCCGACACCCGGGCACGAATTTTTTGCGTTGTCTGGTATAATAATATGGAATACCGGCCGATTTTGACACACGCCGGTGAAAAAAATCCGATTATAACGAATAATGCATTAATTTGTCTTCCGGCCCTTGTCCCGTGTCCGCAAGCTGAAGTTCCGAGGAAAGGAGAGAGTCATGATTTATATCTCGCCCTCAATTCTGGCAGCCGATTTTGCAAATCTTGAGTCCGAAGTCAAGCGTGTTGAAAGAGCGGGGGCTTCGATGCTGCATCTTGACGTCATGGACGGGGTGTTTGTCCCGAACATCAGCTTCGGTCCCTCGGTAATAGCCGCGCTGCGCCGCTGCACCGACCTGTTTTTTGACGTCCACCTGATGATAGTCGACCCGATAAGGTACATACAGGATTTCGTGCGCGCCGGCGCGGATATCATCACGCTTCATTACGAGAGCTGCGACAATCCGGCCAAAGTGATTTCAATAATCAAGGCTGCCGACGTCCGCGCCTCGGTTTCAATTTCGCCGGGCACGCCCTATGAGGCTGTCCTGCCCCTCTTAGACAGGCTCGACATGGTACTGGTAATGACGGTAGAGCCGGGATTCGGCGGGCAGAAGCTCATCCCCTCAACGCTTGAGAAGGTAAGGCAGCTACGCCGGTATGCAAACTCCCGCAACCTCAAGCTTGACATTGAGGTCGACGGCGGGATTACTCTTGACAATATCGGGCTTGCCACCCGGGCCGGGGCCAATGTAATTGTTTCGGGCTCGACCATCTTCGGCGCTTCAAGACCTTCGGCGGTCATATCGAAAATGTTTGAGATTGCCGAAAAGAACCCCTTTGCGGGCTGACCGCAGAGTCGGCTTCGCTGCGGCCATGCGCTTTCGCCATTCGTATTGCCCGCATACATCAATTTACAATATATTCGAAAACTAAAAAGCGCAGGCTGTGTAACTGCGCTTTTTTGGTTTTTGAGGATTCTCAAAGAAAGTTCCTTGAACGGGGTTCGGGGCGGAGCCCCGTAAAAACGCAAGATTTTACGGCACCTCGGGCAAAAGCTGCACCGTCACCTCATGATACCGGCCATCCCGGTAGAACCTTACAAGCACGCTGTCACCGGCCGACTTGTTGTTTACTATGTCCATTACATCATTGACAGTATAGACATTTTTCCCGTCCACCTGAGTTATGATGTCGCCGGAAAGCAGCTTGCCCTCGGCACCGTATCCGGGTGTGACCGATGCCACAATAACGCCGGTAGTGCCGGCCTTAACCGTCCTCCCGTCGTCAAGCTCATAGGACTGGCCTTCAAATATCCCTTGGGCGACAATGCCAAGAATTGCACGCCTCTGCGCCACCTGCGTCGAGCTGCCCGACGAGCCGATCTCGATTATTTCATTCAGGATAGTCAGCGCTCCGTTGATGGGAATTGCAAACCCCATGCCCTCGAAATCGTCGGCAAGCTTCATGGTGACAATCCCTATAACCTGCCCGTACTCGTTTATAAGCGGGCCGCCCGAGTTGCCGGGGTTGACGGTGGCGTTTGTTTGTATCAGGGTCATTTTCTTGACCATGACCCCGCTTCTGTCGTATATCTTTACATTTCTGTTTATCGCCGAAATAATGCCGTTTGTCACGGTCTCGGCGTAATCAAGCCCGGCAGGCGTGCCGATGGCGACCGCCGGCTCGCCGACAATCAGGCTGTCCGAGTCCCCGAATTCGGCCGGGGTGAGGCCGGCTGCATCTATCTTTAAGACCGCAAGGTCGGACAGTTCGTCGTAGCCTACCACCTCGGCGAGATATTCGTTCCTGCCGGCCGTCACGGTTATTATATTCCCGTTTTCAATTACATGGTAATTGGTGGCGATATAGCCATCTTCGGTCATGATAATGCCGGTACCGACGCTTGTTCCGACAATACCCCCGTATTTGACGGTAATGCAAACCACCGAAGGTCTGACCTTCTCGGATATCTCGGGGATGGTCAGCACCCCGCTGTCGCTTGCCAAGTCCCGGACAAACACCGTCCTTGTGATGCCGTGTCTGTCATACAGCAGCACGCCGAGCAGCAGGGTAAAGCAAATCGCAAAGGCTATTGTCATTACAATAGCATAGGTAAGTACGCCGGTTTCCCGGCGTTTTGTGTTTTCAGCGGGGGATTCTTCCCCGTATGTCCAGCGATATGCCTGCTCCGTGGTGTTTTGCCCCTTGCTTATAATCCGCGGCCCATGCGGGCGGGGCGGGAGCTCAATATTCGGGCGCGGATGCTCGCCGGGCAGGTCAATTTCGGGGCCAATTACATCCCCGGTGGTTGGGGGGGTTTCTGTCGGGTTCTGCGGGGGCGATTCGGGTGCCTTTTCGGGAGGCATCTCGGGAATATTCTCTGGAGTGCTCTCGGGGGGCTCATCCGGCAAAGTCGGTCTTTTCGGGGGCACTTCTGGCGACTTCGGCTCGTCACCTTGACTCTCGGGTGTTCTAATATCTTCCATACAATTCCTTTCAGCGGTTTGCGGCCTCCGGCGAAACCGCCGATTTCCGCATTAATGCCCGCTTGGTGTGGTATCTTCTTCGAGGGTAAAGCAGAACTCGCAGTTCTTCCCGTAGTTGCTCTTGACCCAGATGTCCTGATTATGCGCCTGAATTATGGTCTTGGCTATAAACAGTCCGAGCCCGACACCGGTCTTGTCAAGCCCGCGGCTCTTGTCGCTCTTATAGAAGCGCTCGAACACAAATGGGACATCCTCGGGCGGGATGCCCTGACCCTCGTTGAACACCGATATCAGGAGCTTTTTCTCCTTGTAGCGCATAATTGTAATGCGCAGCACGCCGCCCTCTCGAGAGAATTTTACCGCATTATCGCAAATATTATACAGAATCTGATAAATTGCGTCGCGATCGGCCTTGACCGTCATGTATTCGTTCTCGCACTCAAATTCGACCTCAAGGTGTTTTGCGTCGATTTTCTGCTCGAAGGATATAAGAATCTGCCGCGCCATCTCGCAGATGTCAAAGCGCGACATAGAGAACTTGCGGTCACCGGCCTGCATCCTTGAAATATCGAGCAGCGAGGCCACAAGCCGCGACAGCCGGCGCACCTCGGAGGCTATAATCCCGAGATAATATTCGTGCTTGTCGGGGGGTATCGCGCCGGCAAGGATTCCGTCTATAAATCCGGCTATCGTGGTCATCGGGGTGCGAAGGTCGTGGGAAACGTTGGCCATGAAGGTGTTTCTCATATTTTCAAGGTTGGCGAGCGACTCGGCCATGTTGTTGAATGCCACCGCCAGTTCAGCCACCTCGTCGCTGCCCTTGACCGGAACCCGCACGTCAAAGCGCCCTGCCGCAAAGCTCTTCGCCGCACGGCTCATGTTCTTCAGCGGCCCGATTACCATTTCGCTGACAAAGTAAACGGCAATCAGCGCGGCAATCATAATCCAAAGGCTCGCCACGAGTATGGTCTTTATCATCGCCTCAAGCAGGTCGCTTAAGGTCACCGATGCCGAGCAGACGAATACGGCGCCGCATATGTAGTTGTTTGAATTATATACCGGCACGGCGTAAATCATGTGCCGTCGGTCGAAAACCCCTTCAAGGTAGTCAAGCTGCGAGATTTCCACCCCGGTCATAAGCTCGTCCATTAAGGTTTTCGGTATGCTGACGCCGGTATTCACCCGCGAGACTGCGCTGTCGGTATAATATATTATGTTCCCGGCGGTATCCGTGACAAGTATGGTAATGTCGTTTGAGTTGGCGGTGATAACCCTCATAACCGCGCTGATATCCGGCTCATTGAGGATTATGTAAGACGAAAAATCCGAGAGCCCGGTATGTGTCAGCCTGTCCTCAAGGTAGAGCGCTACCGAGCGCGCGGTTCCCTCGACCATCTCGGACTTTGCCGATGCCGAATACCTGTTGACCGTCGAGGTGATAATTCCGACCAGCGCGACAAAGCTGATTACGATTATCAGCATAAAGACGGTTATGTATTTTGAAAATATGCTCTTAAACATCGGTCGACCCCATCACGCAATACGCCAATGCCGGCGGCATTGGCGTAAAAAACTAAGATTGGCATATCCCGGGATAACCCGAAAACGAGCCGGACGCCGCCCCGCACCCTTTTGGGCCTGAGTTTTGGTGCCGGTTCAGCCTAATACCTCGAATTTATAGCCCACGCACCAGACGGTTTTGAGCGACCACTTGTCCGACACACCCTCAAGCTTCTCGCGCAGGCGTTTTATGTGCACGTCAACCGTTCTTGAATCGCCTAAGTAATCAAATCCCCAGACCTTGTCGAGCAGCTGGTCGCGGGTGAAAACCCGGTTGGCGTTTGAGGCCAGAAAATACAGCAGCTCAAGCTCCTTGGGGGGGATATCCACCGGCTTGCCGCGTATCTTCAGCTCATATCTCTTCTTGCTTATCTCGATATTTTCAAACCTGATTACGTCATCGTCGTCATCGGTCCTGCCCTGCGACGAGTAGCGGCGGAGCACCGCCTTGACGCGGGCCGACAGCTCCTTCATATCAAAGGGCTTGACGACAAAGTCGTCGGCTCCAAGCTCAAGTCCGAGCACCTTATCAAAGACCTCGCCCTTTGCGGTTATCATAATAACCGGCTTCGAGGACATTTCACGAATCTCACGCAGGACCTGCCAGCCGTCTTTTTTGGGAAGCATAACGTCGAGCAGCACAAGATCGGGCTCGAAGGCCTTAAAGGTCTGCACCCCCTCGGCACCGTCATTTGCGGTCTTTACCTGATATTTTTCGTTTTCAAAATAAAGGCGTAGCAGCTCGCAGATGTTAGGGTCATCATCGACCACCAATATTTTGGTGTCAACCATTATGTTTCCTCCTTGGCATATATTAATAAAGGCCGGGGCCGTATCTCGGGCTTGGAGTTTTATCTGACTACAGTTGTATTCATTATACCACTTAATTTATATTTTGCAAAGGCTTTTTTTAGTTTTGGGAGATTTTTTGCGCGGCAAAGGGTTGCGGTATTGCCAAAATTGAGTTTTGGAGATATAATTAAATAAAATATCGTTTTTTATGATAATAAAACAGTTACGATACTGCGGCTGAACGAAGCACGGCGGCTCATTTTCTTCTAATTCCTGTTCATTTCTTTGTGCGCACAAAAAACGAACCAAAGAAATGCGTCAGCTGCCGGGCTGAGGGCAGCCGCGCGCGGGATGTGGTGCCCGTTCCACTTAAATTGCAAAGTAAAAATGTTTGAAAAGTTCTTGAAGAGGGTTTGGGAGAAGCATTTTTCAGAAAGTTCCTCCCATGCGTCCCCCGCTAGAAAGGATTACTGAAATAAATGAAAATCGGCATTGTCGGCCTTCCGAATGTAGGTAAAAGCACTCTTTTCAACGCGCTCACAAGCGCCCGGGCAGAATCGGCCAATTACCCTTTCTGCACCATTGACCCCAACATCGGCATTGTTCCGGTCCCCGACCGGCGGCTTGATTATCTGGCAGAGATGTATCATCCCGAGAAGTACACTCCCGCCACAATCGAGTTTGTCGACATAGCCGGCCTGGTACGCGGCGCCTCTCGTGGCGAGGGGCTGGGCAACAAATTTCTCTCACACATCCGGGAGGTCGATGCAATCGCCCATGTGGTGCGCTGTTTTGAGGACGACAACATAATCCATGTCGAAGGCGGCGTCGACCCGCTGCGCGATGTTGAGACTATTGATACCGAGCTCATATTCGCAGACATGGAACTGCTCGAGCGGAGGATTGACCGCGTCAGGAAAGCGCTTAAGGGCGACCGCACGCTTGAGCCCGAGCTCGATGTCCTTCTGGGCTTGATGGAAAAATTCAACGCAGGCATACCCGCCCGGGCGGTCGGGTTGGATGAGAAAGATATGGAGCTGCTCGGCGACATTCCGCTGCTCACGCTCAAACCGGTCATATATGTAGCCAATATCGGAGAGGACGACATCGCCGCGCCGGCAGAGAATCCCCACTACCTCAAACTTAAAGAACGGGCAAATGCCGAGGGCGCCGGGATTGTCGCGGTCTGCGCCGAGGTCGAAGCCGAGATTGCCGAGCTCGAACCCGGAGAAAAGTCAGCCTTCCTTTCTGAGCTCGGCATAGCCGAAAGCGGGCTTGACAGCCTTATTAGCGCCGGCTATTCGCTTCTCGGGCTTATCAGCTTTCTCACCGCCGGCCCGAAGGAAGTCAGGGCATGGACTATAAAAAAAGGCACGAAGGCACCCCAGGCCGCCGGGAAAATTCACAGCGACTTTGAGCGCGGCTTTATCCGCGCAGAGGTAGTGGCATTTGAAGACCTTGCCCGGGCCGGCAGCATGTCCGCCGCAAGGGAGGCCGGACTTATCCGCAGCGAGGGAAAAGACTATGTAATAAAAGACGGCGACGTCGTTCTGTTCAGGTTCAACGTATGAGGTGTTCCGCATGAGAATGAGACGCAAGAAGCACTGTGCCGAGCGGATTGCCGCCTGCGCGCACCTGCTGATATCAAACCCCGAAAACCTCATGTCCGACCCGTCAGCCCCCTTCGGCGTGGCAAGACCGCTTCACCTTGAGATAGGCTGCGGCAAGGGCGCCTTTGTCTGCGGTCTTGCCGCGGCAAGACCTGATGTCAACCTCATCGCACTTGAGCGCGTCCCCGACGTTGTCTGCCTTGCGCTTGAGCGGGCCGTGGCGGAGAGTAAACTCCGGCCTGCCGACAACCTGCGCTTTATCATCGGCGACGCGCAAAAGCTGGGCGAATGGCTGCCCGAGAAGAGCCTTGAGTGTATCTACCTCAATTTCAGCGACCCGTGGCCCAAAAAGCGCCATGCCAAGCGCCGGCTGACCCACCCCGAATTTCTCAAAATCTACAAACGCCTGCTTATCCCAGGCGGCAGAATCATAATGAAAACCGACAATGCCGGCTTCTTTGAGTTCAGCCTCGAGCAGTTTGCCGCCGAGGGCTTTGAGGTGGTCAGGCAGACACGGGACCTGAGCCGCTCGCCTTATGCCGCCGGCAATATCATAACCGAGTATGAAAGGGCTTTTACCGTGAAGGGCGTGCCGATCTGCATGGCTGAGGTGGTACTGAAAAACAACCCGCAATCCCCTGCATAATATTGTGTCCGTGCTCACAATAACATAATTAGAAAGGAGAATCTGCTATGCTTTATGATCTTGTGATGAAAAACCGCAGTTACCGCTCGTTTGACGAGAGCCGGAAAATCTCACGCGAGGAACTGCTCGGCTTTGTTGACTTAGCGCGTCGCACCCCCGCGGCCCGCAACCGCCAGCCGCTCTGCTACCGGCTTGTCCACACAAAAGAGGAATGCGACACCCTGCTGCCGCTCACCGGTTGGGCGTCGCTGGTCAATGTCAAGCTTCCCCCCGATGGCCACGCGCCGACGGCTTATATAGTCATCTGCTGCGACACGACAATCGAACCCGACATCACAAGGGCGCTGCGCGACGTCGGCATATGCGCTCAGACCATAATGCTCGCGGCCACCGAGGCCGGGCTCGGCGGCTGCATGATCGGCAGCTTTACCCCAGAGAAGGTCAGCGCGGCACTGAAAATCCCCGAAAAGTACAGGCCGATGCTGGTACTGGCGCTCGGCAAGCCTGACGAAAAAGTACAACTGGTCGAGGCAAAAGACGGGAACGTCGCCTACTATCGCGAGGGCGGTGTTCATTACGTGCCGAAAAGGACGCTTGAGGATATAATCATCAAATAATGGATACGGTCCTGCAAAACATAAGCGAGCCCTCGGGCGTGCTGGTAATAGACAAGCACGCCGGGGCCACGTCCCACGACATTGTGAATATTGTCCGCCGGGCATACGGGCTGCGCCGGGTAGGTCACACCGGCACGCTAGACCCTATTGCCACCGGCGTTTTGATCGTGCTTGTCGGGCGGGCGGCAAAGGCCGCCGAGTATCTTGCCTCCGACCGAAAGCATTACACCGCCACACTCAGACTGGGCATCACCACCGACACCGAGGATGTTACCGGCAATATCACATCACAATCAGCTAATATTCCGCCATATAAGGCTGTTGCTGACGCCTGCGTGGGTTTTGTCGGCAAAATCATGCAGACTCCGCCGATGTACAGCGCCAAAAAAGCCGGCGGTAAAAAACTGTACGAACTTGCCCGCAAGGGTGTTACCATCGAGCGCCGGCCGGTTGAAGTTGAAATCTTCAGCCTTGACTGCAAACCTGCCGGGCAGCCGGGCGACTACCTGCTTGAAGTTGTATGCTCATCGGGAACCTATATCCGCACGCTCTGCGCCGATATAGGCAAAAAGCTGGGCTGCGGCGGGGTCATGGCCGCCCTGCGCCGCACGAGGTCAGGCGACTTCGGACTTGACATGGCAACAACCACCGACACCCTTCTGGCCACCCCGCCCGAGGAGCGGCCCAAACTGCTGCTGCCGGTCGAAAGACTTTTCAGCTCACTTCCCCGGCTCCGGATGCCGGCCTTTTATTCTCGGCTCTGCAGGTCGGGCTGTGAGATATATTTGAGCAAAATCGCGGTATCTTTGCCCGTCGGGCAGCGTGTCCGCCTCGCGGATGAGTCGGGCAACTTCTTCGCGCTCGGCGAGGTCATGAGCTACCCCTCTGGACCCGCAGTCAAGGCAATCAAATTCTTTGAGATATAGCCTCCCGAATAAAGGCAGCCCGCAGAACAGCGGGCTGCCTTTTTTTATGTTTTCTCTCAAGTACCTATTGCGAGATAATGCATAATATCGGTTTATACCATGTAATTCAGTCAAGTCAGTTAATCATCTCCGACCGGAGAAAGTCAAGAATCTTTTTTTCCTCGCGCGATACCTTGACCTGACTGAGCCCGAGGCAGTCGGCGGTCTGCTGCTGGGTCAGGTTGCGGTAGTAGCGGAGCAGGACTATCCTGCGCCAGAGCGGCTGCATTTTCGATATCGACTGCGAGAGCGCGATGTTGTCGGACAACCGCTCGATGTCGTTTTCATCGTCGGCGATTGTGTTTTCGAGTAGTACACCATCGTCGCCGAAGACCGAATCCGAAAGCGAGGATACCGGCGTCATCGCGTCAAGGGCGACCGCCGCGTCTTCGGGGCTGACCCCGCAGGCCGACGCCAACTCGCTGATATGCGGCTCCCTTCCCTCGTCGGATAAAATCCGGCTACGCTCGCGCATGAGCGTCATGCCCAACTTTTTATAGCTCCTGCTGACCTTGATTATGCCGGCGTCGCGCAGGTGCCGGCGAATCTCGCCGATTATCAGCGGCACCGCGTAGGTTGAAAAAGCGGTCCCCCGCGAGGTGTCAAACGAATTTACGGCCTTGATCATCCCGATCATCCCGATCTGGATCAGGTCCTCGATCTCGGTTCCCCGGTCGCGGAATCTAATCGCAATGCTCCGCACAAGCCCGCCGTTAAGCTCCACAAGCTTTGCGGCGGCCTGTTCGTCTCCCTTCTGCGCACGTTCAATCAGCTCGCGGTTCTGCGCGTATACATCCTGTTCTTTAGCCATTTCCGCCTCCGGCATATGTTTGTTTTCTGATATGTAATTCTCATCTGCCGGGGCATGCACCTCTTTAATCATGACTGACCTGCTTACCGGTATGTTTATTTATTCTCTCCCCTGCCGGCAAAGCGCTTGAACATGATGACAACCGTCCCCTTGCCGGGCTTGGACCTCACGCGCAGAATATCCATGAAATTTTCCATTACAGTAAACCCCATGCCGCTCCGCTCGCCCGAGGGGTCGGTGGTAAACAGAGGTTGCCGGGCCGCCTTGACGTCGGCTATGCCGCAGCCGCGGTCGCGCACTTCAATTCGCACTCCGTTTCCTTCAAGTATTTTTACGGTTATGTAAATCGAGCCGACACTATCCCGGTATGCATGGACGATACAGTTTGTGACCGCTTCGGATACCGCGCACTTGACATCGGCCAGCTCCGATGCCGCCGGGTCAAGCTGCGCGCAGAAGGCCGCGACAACCGCACGCGCCACCCCTTCGTTGACCGAGTAGGACGGCAGCGTCAGCTTCATTTCGTTTCTGACAACCGACGAAAAGCCCTTGTTCCTCATTTCTTCTTTGCCCCCTTGGTTTTTTCTATGGCAATTATCCTCTTTATACCCGCAAGATTCAGTATTTTCATTATCGGCTCGGCCGGGTCGAGTATCGCCATGCTGCCGCCGAACTCGCGCACAAGCGAGTACCGGCCCATAATCAGACCGAGACCCGAGCTGTCCATGAATCCCACACCCGACAAATCGAGCAGCAGCCGCTGCGGCCGTTTCTCATAAATCAGCGTGTCTATGTCGCCGCGCAGCATGGCGGCGCTGTGGTGGTCAATCTCGCCCCGGAGCCGCACATAAAGCTCGCCTTCATTGTACTCATGCTCAAACCCGCAGTTGCTATTCATCATTTTTACATCCCTGCCCTCGTTCCACGTAATATGTAGCTTCCTTCTACTGCTCTATTACATTAAACATCGATGTATTGTGGGCTTATCCTCTCCGCAATACCCCGCTCCGGACAACCCTTTTTCAGGCTTGATTCTAACATATACTTTATGCAAATAATGTCACAATATGTATCCCTATAAAAAAACGGGTGGTCGCTACCACCGTTTAAAATGGGCGCGCACAGGAACGCGCGGGCGATCACAGATCACCCCTACCTATGCCCGTTAACCGAAAAAAAGAACAGCCGCAAATCAGGTTGATTTGCGGCTGCACCTTACTCTTTACATCAGGCTTCCTGGGACTTCTTATAATCCTCAACAATTTTGGCTGCAATGTTGCCCGGCACGACATCATATCCGGTCACGGCATACTCCATCGAGCCCAGGCCCTTCGACATGGCACGCAGGGCTATCGGGTAGTCGAGTATCTCAGACTTCGGAACCAGAATCTTGATTGTCGTGTAGCCCGGCTTACCTTCTGTCGGGTGCATCCCCATGACGCTGCCCCGCCGCTTGTTGATGTCTCCTATAATGTCACCGACCAGCGAGTCGGGCACGGTCACCGTCAGGTCGCCGACCGGCTCAAGCAGTACCGGCGCGGCCTGCTCAAGGCACTTCTTGAAAGCTATCTGGGCTGCCATTCTGAAGGATATTTCATCCGAGTCAACCGGGTGGTAAGAACCGTCGTAAAGGTCTGCGGCAAGATGCACAACCGGGAAGCCGGCTATGCCCTTCTGCATGGCGTCAAGCAATCCTTTTTCGACCGCGGGGTTGAAGTTCTTGGGAACCGTGCCGCCCACGACCGAGACCGTAAAGGTCAGACCCTCGGCCTCGCCGGGCGCAAAGCGGATCTTGACGTGGCCGTACTGCCCCGCGCCGCCGTTCTGTTTCTTATGCTTGCCCTCGACGTCGACCGCCTTGGTAATCTTCTCGCGGTAGGGAATCTTCGGGGTCTCAAGCTTGACATTGACGCCAAAACGTGCTTTCATTTTGGACGCAAGCACCGCAAGCTGCATATCGCCGATTCCAGAGATGGTCATCTGCTTGGTTTCGGCATTGTTTTCAAACTTGAGGGTCTGGTCCTCCTCAAGCATCTTGGCTATCGACTGCGAAATCTTGCCCTCGTCACCCTTTGCGGCCGGCAGGATAGCCTGCGTCAGATACGGGGTGGGATATACGACCGGTGAATAGCTTACCGGCTCGGCGCTGCAGAGCGTGTCGTTCGTGTTGGTGTTGGTGAGCTTTGCGGTCATGCCGATATCGCCGCAGGCCAGCTCGTCAACCTCGGTTTGGATTTTACCGCGAACGGTGTAAATATGCGCCATCTTTTCGTTGACACCGGTGTTCCCGTTTTTGAGCACTGCATCGCGCTTGAGCGAGCCGTTCATGACCTTGAAGAAGGACATTTTGCCGACAAACGGGTCTGATACCGTTTTGAAAACAAATATATTTGTCGGACCGTCGGGCTTAATTTCGACAGTGCCGCCGTCGGCAAGCCTCTCCCCCGATTTATCGGTATAACTCGGGAAAGTGTCGCGCACGCTCTCGAGCAGGTCGGCAATACCCCAGAGCAGGGTAGCCGAGCCGCAGTAAACCGGCACAATATCGCCGCCGGCAATACCCTGCCGCAGCGCCTGGGCCGCTTCCTCGCGCGATACCTCCTCCTCCATCAGCACCTTTTCCATGATTTCCTCGCTCACCATGGAAATTGCGTCGTTGAAGGCCTCCTTATATTCTTCGGCAATCGACTCAAGCCTGCCCTCGACCGGCACCTCGCTCCGCTTGCCCTTGGCGTCGTATTTGTAAGCCTTCATATCGGTAAGGTTGATAATAGTTAAGTTGTTTCCTTCCTTGCAGGGGACTGTCACCGGGCAGATGGCGGTGCCGAACTTTTCCTTGAGCTCTTTGAAAACACGGTCATAATTTGCTTCGTTGTCATCGCATTTGTTGACAAAGATGGCGCGCGGCAATTTTGCGTCGGCCGCAAATCCCCACGCGAGTTCGGTGCCGACCTCAATGCCGGCCTTGGCATCGACAGTAATAACGGCACACTCGGCTACCCGGAGAGCCTGAAGGACCTCTCCGACAAAATCAAGATAGCCGGGAGTGTCGAGTACGTTTATCTTTGTACCCTCCCACATCACGGGGGCGATAGACGTTGAAAGCGAAAAGCCTCTCTTTATCTCCTCGGCATCATAGTCGCACACCGTATTCCCGTCGGTAATTTTCCCGAGGCGGTCGATTGCTCCGCTGATGTAGAGCATCGCCTCGGCGATTGAAGTCTTGCCGCTTCCGCTGTGTCCCAGAAGCGCTATGTTTCTGATATCTGTTTGTGTTCTTGCCATTGGGTTCCTCCTTACGCCGTGCTGCAAGCCCGCTTGCGGCATTTTTTATTTCTTTTGTAAATTAATGACAATATTTTGCGGCCATGACATATTTATTTATTATATTATACAATGTAAAAAACAAATTTGCAAGTACCCGGTAATATTTTTGAGATAATTGTTCAATATGCCACAGGTCTTTTTGTGAAATTATACAATACTGATCCTGAAAAGGCGGGCGGCGTTCTCGGTAGTCATTTGTATTGCCCCCTCGGTCCCGAGCCCGGTCAGCCGGCCCAACGCTTCGGCGGTGTGAATCATAAGGCCTGAATGGTTCAACCTGCCGCGATGTGGATGGGGCGCGAGATAGGGGCAGTCTGTCTCAAGAAGTATCCTGTCATGCGGTAGCTTTGCGGCCACCTCGGGCGCCCTGCGCGCGTTTTTGAAGGTCAGAACTCCGGAGAACGAGATGTACCACCCCAGCCTCACCAGCTCGTCCGCCATCTCGGGGCTGCCGCTGAAGCTGTGAAATACCCCCCTCACGGAAGGGTACCGGCGCACCACCTCGAGGCAATCACCGTGGGCATCGCGGTCGTGTACCTGCACCGGCAGGCTATATTCCGAGGCAAGCTCCATCTGGGCCTCAAAGTATGAGAGCTGCTGCTCCCTGCCGTCAGGGTTCCAATAATAATCGAGTCCGATCTCTCCGATTGAGACAATTTTATGCTCTCGAGCGCGGTCCAGCAGCCGGCGGAGCTTTTCAATCTCGGTTTCAAGTGACATTTCGTTATTCAGATCGGTCGGGTGAATTCCCACCGCGGCGTACATTCCGGGGTAGAGGCCTGCCTGCGCGATGACCTCCGCCGCGTTGTCGAGATTGGTTGCGATATTTATTACCCAGCCGACCGGGTGCGGCAATATCTCGGAGAGCAGAGCATCGGCGCCGCCGGGGTATTCGGCGGCAAAACGCGGGTCGGTATAGTGGGCGTGGACATCAAAAAGCCTCGCAGCGCCCCTATATTCCACCTTTTCATTTTCCATCATTATTTCTATGCAATCTTCCGGTCGATTATCAAACTTGCCATTATTGCAAACTGCTTATACGTTTTTTGAGGATTCTTAAGGAACTTTTTTCAAAAAAAGTTTCTTAAGCGGGGTGCGGGGCGGAGCCCCGCAAACGTTACCTTATCCGCTCGCCGGGAGGAGTGTCGTCCGAGAGGAAGACGACCCGGATAGTCTCCTCGCCCGAGGCGAGTATCATTCCCTGCGACTCGATACCGCATATGGTAGCCGGCTTTAAGTTGGCGACCAGCACCACATTCCGGCCGATGAGGTCCTCGGGTTTGTAGAACTTAGCGATTCCCGAGACCACCTGCCGCTGCTCATAACCGAGGTCAAGTTCGAGTTTGAGCAGCTTTTTGGCCTTCGGCACCGGCTCGGCTGAAATCACCTTTGCAGAGCGCAGCTCGACCTTCATAAAGTCTTCAATGCTGATTTGCGCACACCCTTCGGGCTTCGTCTGAACAGCCCCGGTTGAGGCAGGCTTTGCAGCCTCGCTTTGGCATGCATCCGCCGCCTTCTGCTTTTCGGCATACAGCTTCTCAAGGTAGGCTTTCTCGTCGATTCTGGCAAAGAGCACCTTCGACTCGCCGACAACGCTCCCCGGCACCAACCCGCCGAAGTTTGCAAATTTTGAGAAGAGCAGATACCCGCCGTTCGGATGTCCGGTCTCTCGTGCGGTCTCTTCGAGCGAATCAAGCTCGGCTTTGGCGTTCAGGCCTTTGAGTATTTCTTCGGCGGTTTGCGGAATGAAGGGCATCAGCAGCACCGCGGCGACCCTGAGTGACTCGAGCAGGTTGTAGAGCACCGTGCCGAGCCGGGCGTGCTTGGACTCGTCCTTGTAGAGCGTCCAGGGCAGGGTTTCATCGATATACTTGTTTGCGCGGCGCAGGAAGACGAAAATGCTTGAGACCGCATCGGCGATGTGGTAGGTGTCCATGCTTTTTACCACCGTGGCATATGCGTCGGCGGCAGCGGCTTTCAGTTGGTCGTCGAGCGGCTCGGGGGCAGAAGGCGCCTGCACAACCCCGGCAAAATACTTTTTCTGCATGTCAAGCGTACGCTTGAAAAGGTTGCCGAGGTTGTTTACCAACTCGGTGTTGTAGCGGTTTATCACCAGCTCGTAGGTGATGCTCCCGTCGGAGGCATAGGGCGTCTCGGCAAGCGCGTAATAGCGCACACCGTCGACCGTAAAGTCGCGCGCAAGGTCGTCGGCGTATATCACGTTCCCGCGCGATTTTGACATCTTGTCCACGCCGAAGTTGGTCCAGGGGCGCCCGAATATCTTCTTGGGCAGCGGCAGCCCCAGCGCCATCAATATCACACTCCAATAAATCGAGTGAAACCGGACTATATCCTTTCCTATAATGTGAACATCGGCCGGCCAGAATTTCCTGAACAGCTCGGGTTGCTGTTCCTTTGCCGGGTCATAACCCAGCGCGGTGATATAGTTCGAGAGCGCGTCTATCCAGACGTATATCACATGCCCTTCGTCAAAGTCAACCGGCACTCCCCATTTGAAAGATGTGCGGGACACGCAGAGGTCCTGCAGCCCGGGGAGCAGGAAGTTGTTCATCATCTCGCGCTTGCGCGACTCGGGCTCGATAAATTCGGGATGCTCGTTGATATACTGAATCAGGCGGTCGGCGTACTTTGTCAGGCGCAGGAAATACGCCTCCTCCCTGGCCTTCTGCACCGGGCGTCCGCAGTCGGGGCATTTGCCGTCGACAATCTGCGTGTCGGTGTAAAAGCTCTCGTCGGGCACGCAGTACCAGCCCTCGTACACGCTTTTGTATATATCGCCCTGTTCAAAGAGTTTTCTGAAAATATTCTGCACCGCCCTCACATGATAGTCATCCGTGGTGCGGATAAACTTGTCGTAGGTGGTGTTCATCAGATCCCAGATGCCGCGCAGTTCGGAAGAAATGCGGTCGGCATATTCCTTCGGGCTGATACCCGCCCCGGCGGCGCAGTTTTCGATTTTCTGCCCGTGCTCGTCGGTACCTGTACAGAAATACACTTCATATCCCATCGCCCGCTTGTAGCGCGCAATTGCGTCGGCGGTGATAATCTCGGCGGTGTTGCCGAAATGCGGCTTCTGCGAGGCATACGGAATTGCCGTGGTTATATAAAACTTTTCCTTTTCCATTTTTGTTTCCCCTTTATAACATAACCTCAGATGTATTTATCTGTCATGCGGTTGCAATAAACCATATACGAAACTGTGTAATACGGCGCCAAGTGGATAATAAAAATCACACCGAAGCTCACAAGCGAGAGCGCCGCCCAACCCCAAAAACTGAAAATAAACTTTATTATCTCGCACATTCGCCCGCGCGAGGCCGAATATGAGGCAAAAAGCGCCTGCCGGACAGTCATGTCTTCCCGCATTGCAAGCCCCGGGAAAAAGAACCACCGCAGGGCAAGATAAAGGGCGCCGGCGCCAAGCGATATCGCCGCTAAAACAACGAAAAACCTGAGTATCGCCCCTCCGAACAGTGCCGCACCCTTGAGATTGTCCAAAAGCGCGGGGGTCGCCCGCCATATTCCTGCGATAATCAGGAAAGGCAAAAAGATAATCAGCGAAACCACCCAGGTGCGGGGCAGGCGCCGATAGGGATAAAAAATATCAGTCAGCCCGGCCCTCTCCCCGCTGCACATTCGGTGCGCCATTCTCAGCGCCCCGAGCGCCGTCGGCAAGACAAAAAGGAATATCAGAATATAATCAATTATTACCGATATGTCGTAGATATTGTAGTAATACGGGAGATCCCGAAGCCAAGGCAGGGCCGGCATCCAGAGCACCGCGGTGAGCGTGCCTACCGAAACCGACATCATTATAAACAGCAAAAAGTCAAGAATCAGGTTCAGACGGTTCCCGCCGCCGTCAAGCAGCTCGCGCGCCTCGGCCTTTGCGGCCTGCGGTGCCGGAGCGGTTGCTGTATATGAATATGAAAAACCGTATTGCTCCATGACACGTCCTCCCCGGCTCTTATATATCCACCGGCTTGCCGGCAAGTATTATCCGCTCGATGGTGAAGCCATAGTCCCCCTCGGGCCGCAAAAGCAGCGCGTCGGCGTATTTTCCCGGCTCAAGCGTGCCGACAAACTTATCAATTCCGACTGCCCGCGCCGGGTTGATGGTCGCGCAGGCCACGGCCTCCTCAAGCCCGATGTTGCAGAATTTCATAAGATTAAGCACGCCCTCAAAGAGATTAAGCGTGCTGCCGGCCAGCGCGCCGTCGGCAGTCAGCGCCCTGCCTTCCTTTACGGTAATCTCAACGCCGGCCAGCCGGTAATGCCCGTCAGGGCAGCCGGTGCCGGCCGACGAATCGCTGACGAGTATCGTCCTCTCCCGGCCAAGGCATCTGTATGCCATCTTTATCATCTCGGGCGAAATGTGGATTCCGTCGCAGATAAGCTCGCAGAAGGCACTGCCGATAAGCGCCGCGCAAACCACGCCCCCCGCCCGGTGGTGCATCGGCGGCATGGCGTTGAACAGGTGGGAGTAGACCGAAATCCCTCTTTGCTCGGCTGAGAGCGCCTCGTCGTAGGTCATCATGGTGTGACCGGCCGCGGCGGTGCCTCCCAGTTCAAGCACGCGGGAGAGAAACTCTCCGTCGGTATCAAGCTCGGGCGCAAAGGTGATATGGAAGGGCAGCCCCGCCTGCCTTATCAGCACCTCAAGCTCGCCGGTATCAGGGCGAACGATCAGATCCTTGGCCTGTGCCCCGTGCTTGCCGGGATTAATATATCTGCCCTCAAGATGAAGTCCGATAAAACGTGCACCGCCGTTATCCCTCGCCGCGTTTATCCTGTCCATGGCTGAAAGCCACTTGTCAAATGGAGCGGTGGCCAGCGTCGGCATGACCGTAGTGACGCCCGACTCAAGATAAGACTTTGCCATCACCAAAAGCTCGTCGTGCCCGGCGTCGCAAAAGTCATATCCGGCCCGCCCGTGGGTGTGTATGTCGATAAGACCCGGGACAAGATATGCCCCGCCGGCGTCGAGCACCATATCAAATTCTATGCCATGGCTCTCCTGCGGCCGGATTATGCCGTCAACCGAAACAAGCTTCCCGCGCCTGAACGAGAAAGAGGCGCTGTCATATATCAGGGCGTTGTCAACAAGAAGCCGCATAATGCCCCCCGATGATAAATACCTGTTGTATTATTATAGCAGTAATCGGCTGATATTACAATAAAAAAACCGAAATTTGCCGGCAAAATCGGCACGGCACCAATGCGGGGCGTTGCCCGCTCCTCACTTAAGGGACTCAAATAAGGAAAAAATCTCTTAAGAATCCTTAAAACCATAATAAATAGGTATGATGGTCTGTAAATTACCATTCATTTATAAACTTCTGCTCACAAACAATAACCTGCGGCAAAACCGCCGCAGGCCTGTTTTTTCATAATAATATTATTCCCTGCCTCACATCTCACGAAAGTACCTTATCTTCATTACGGGATGAATGATGAGCGACGCAAGAGCTATACCCGACAACCCCTGTATCAGGTTGGGAATGATGTTTGCCAGCGCGCCGGGGGTGCCGTACAGAAAAACCTCGTAGCCAAAATACCCGACGACCATAATCAACTCCGCAACCAGGGCGCCCATTACATATTTAATAATGTTTGCCGCCCTGCCGCCGCGTATCAGGTTCATGACCCAAAAAGCCGCCGCCGCCATTAGTCCCTTTATTATAAATGTCGCGGGCATGTAAATGACGTATCCTAAAATCAGGTCGGTGAGCATAGAGCCCACCGCCGCGGCCACGGCGCCCCAGAAGGGGCCTAAAATCCAGCCCGCGACAAGCACAAAACAGTCGCCGAGGTGTATATAGCCTGTCGCCGAGTAGGACAGAACTGTAAGCGTCGAGATGCAGACAAGCGCCGCAAAAAGGGCTGCGGTGACCATTTTTCTTATGTTTTCGGACTTCATACTCAATTGACTCCTCTTGTGACCCGGCCTGTCATCCACGGAAGGTCCCGCCGGGCTCGGCCGCGCCGAGGAAACAAAAACTCGTAATGACAATCACAAACCTTCCCCGTTAGGTCCAGAGATGGCATTTATGTCATAGGGGGTTGTCTGGTAGACATAATAGTTGAGCCAGTTTGAGAAGAGCAGGTTTGCCGCGCTCCTCCACTTCACCGGCGGGCGTTTGGTCTCGTCGTCGTCAGGGTAGTAGTTGACCGGCTTCTCTATGGGAAGCCCGGCTTTCTTGTCACGCAGGTATTCACGCTCGAGCGTGTCGGCGTCGTATTCCGAGTGTCCGGTGACAAAAACCTGCCTGCCGCGCTTGGTCATGCAGATATACACTCCGGCTTCCTTTGAGCTTGAGATGATTTTAAGCTCAGGTGCCTTCTCTATGTCCTCGCGGCGGACGGTCGTGTGCCTTGAGTGCGGAACCCAGAACTCGTCGTCAAAGCCGCGGACCAGCATTGAACGCGGGTAATCGAGAGTATGCCTGAAAATACCGAAAAGCTTTTTTTCAAGAGGGTATTTTTTAATTCCGTAGTGATAATAAAGCCCGGCCTGCGCCCCCCAGCAGATATGGAAGGTGCTGGTGACGTTTGTTTTGCTCCACTCCATTATCGAGCAGAGCTCCTCCCAGTATTCGACCTCCTCAAACTCAAGCTTCTCAACCGGCGCGCCGGTGATAATCAGCCCGTCGAATTTGCGGTGCTTGACCTCGTCAAAGGTTTTGTAGAATGCCAGCAAATGCTCGGCTGAGGTATTCTTTGACTTGTGGGTGGCGGTGTGAAGCAGTTCAAGCTCGACCTGAAGCGGCGTATTCCCGATAAGCCGGGCAATCTGGGTTTCGGTGACTATCTTTGTGGGCATGAGGTTGAGCATGAGGATATGCAGCGGGCGTATGTCCTGGGTCAGCGCCCGCGTTTCGGTCATGACAAATATGTTCTCCTCCATGAGGATATTTGTCGCAGGAAGCGAGTTTGGAATCTTGATCGGCATGTTTTACCTCCTTTTGCTCAACCTCGGGATTTGTCATGTGCCTGCCCTATGTCGGCAATTGGCATTCTTAATTACGATCCCAAGTATAAAAAAATCTTGGGTCTATTCTGATTTTTGGGGATAAGAAATTATAACATATGTCGATTGATATTACAATGGTGTAATTTAATAAAAATAAACACCCGGGGGTCGGATAATATTGATTAGTCTGTCGGCAAAAGGTTATGGCAGGATATACAAAAAGCAGCACGTCGTCTTCGAGTGCTGCTTTATCATGCACCCATTGAGAACCGAACAAAGGAGTACAGTAGGTGAGCAGAAAAGAAACTCAGGATAATTGAGATATAAGAACCTTTATGGAGGTTCAAGCCCTCGGTCTATTAGTATCGGTCAGCTCAATGCATTGCTGCACTTACACCTCCGACCTATCGAACTC
>JAAYHB010000010.1 GCA_012727435.1 Clostridiales bacterium
GCGCGAAGCTGTACTAAACACATAAAAAACTTACGGGAAAGTCACTGGGTTTACATAAAAATTCCCCACCGGTGCCTGGGGAAAAAATTTTGCAAAAGTGGGGAGATCTCACTTGCAAAAAACACCGAAAAGCTTAAGTCAATTCTTGAGCAGCTAAAAGACAAAAGCAGCAAGGAGGACGAGTAAATGAACCTGAGAAAGCTTATATTTACAAACAATGCCTGCTATAAGGCAGGCAGGACTATCACCCCAAAGGGAATCATGGTTCATTCCACCGGCGCAAACAATCCCTGGCTGAGACGCTATGTTGGCCCTGACGATGGTCTGCTTGGCAAAAATCAGTATAACAATCATTGGAACCAGGACAGGCCGGATGGACGACAGGTTTGTGTCCACGGCTTCATCGGTAAGCTGGCTGACGGTAGTATTGCCACCTATCAAACCCTGCCTTGGAATCATCGGGGCTGGCATGCGGGAGGTACGGCCAACGACACGCACATATCCTTTGAAATTTGTGAGGATAACCTGACTGATGCCGTTTACTTCAACAAGATCTATAACGAGGCGGTTGAGCTTTGTGCATATCTTTGCAAACTCTATGGACTGAATGAGACCAATATCATTTGCCACAGCGAGGGCTACAGACAAGGTATCGCCAGCAATCACGCCGATGTGATGCACTGGTTTCCCCGGCATGGCAAAAATATGGATATGTTTCGTACAGATGTAAAGAAGCTGCTGGTCGATGTGAAACCTGACCCTGCGCCTCCCACAGAGGATACCCTCTACCGTGTCCGAAAAAGCTGGGACGATCCCAAGTCCCAGAAAGGCGCTTTCAGGGTACTGGACAATGCCAAACGCTGTGCTGACGAAAACCCCGGTTATTCCGTGTTTGACAGCACAGGAGCAAAGGTCTATAGCGGTAAAAATGGTGCAGCTTATGAAATCTATACTGTCGTTAAGGGCGATTCTCTCTGGAGGATTGCATCAGCAAAGTTGGGCAGCGGTTTCCGCTATCCAGAAATCAAGATGCTCAATGGATTGACCTCGGATACCATCTTCCCCGGACAGAAACTGAAAATTCCAAAGTGATGAAAAGGCATAACAAGAGAGACTCATAGTGGGGGTTATTCAATCCTCATTATGGGTCTTATTTTTTTGCACCCAAACCGTCCGATTTTACTTTCTCCGCTGGCTTATAGCAAAGGCTCTGTGATTTGCCTTCGGAGGAGGTAGTTCAATGACATATCAACAAAAAGAAAAGATTAAACAAATGCGCGGCGAGGGCATCAGCTATTCAAAGATAGCGGCAACGCTTGGCATTTCAGAGAATACGGTGAAATCATTCTGTCGTCGGAACAACCTGGGTGGTGTTGGCATGGGCATTGCCAATCAAGCCGACGATGCTTTCTGTCGACAGTGTGGAGCCCTGCTCACCCACACTCCCAGTGCTAAAAAGAAGCGGTTCTGCTCAGACCAATGCCGCATGGCATGGTGGAATGCCCACCCGGAAGCGGTCAACCGTAAGGCGATCTACTCATTCATATGTGCAAATTGCGGTACTGCCTTTGAAAGCTACGGCAATAAAAATCGAAAATATTGCTCCCGCGCCTGCTACGGGAAATCAAAGGCGGTGCGGTATGAGTAAGGAACGAACGATCATCCACTACACAGTGGCATTGACGGTTTTTAGAAAATGGCTTGCAGAAGGTATCATCACCGAGGAGGAACTTACAAAAATCGAAACAATAATAGCCGAAAAATATGGCCTGTCTTCGTGCAGTATATATCGTTAAAACACTTGATATTACGGGCGTTTAGAGTGAATATGTCATATACGGAAGGAGGTCTTTTATGGGAAGAATCATTACAAAAACAACTCTGGCTGCTCCATCACTTCCCACCAGAAAAAGGGTTGCCGCTTATGCACGGGTTTCAAGCGGAAAAGAGGCGATGCTACAGTCCCTCGCTGCTCAGGTCAGTTATTACAGTGGATTGATTCAGCGGAGACCGGACTGGGAATATGCCGGAGTCTATGCAGATGAAGCAATGACGGGAACAAAAGACAGGCGTCCTGAGTTCCAGCGCATGCTTGCTGACTGCAGGGATGGAAAAATCGATATGATTATCACGAAGTCGATATCACGCTTTGCCCGGAATACCGTTACACTTTTGGAGACAGTACGGGAGTTGAAGTTGCTCGGCGTGGATGCATATTTTGAAGAGCAGAATATCCACTCCATTAGCGGAGACGGGGAGCTAATGCTGACCATCCTCGCGTCCTATGCACAGGAAGAGAGCCTGTCGGCAAGTGAAAACTGCAAATGGCGTATCCGTAAGCAGTTTGAAAAAGGTGAACTGGCCAATCTGCGGTTCATGTTTGGCTACCAAATTGTCAAGGGCAAGGTGGAAATTGAACCGGAGCAAGCCGCCGTTGTCCGCATGATTTTTGAGGACTATATCAGTGGTATGGGTGGCGGCAGGATAGCGAAGAAGCTCAAGGCAATGAATGTGGCCACTGTGCATAGCGGCGACTGGAACGGTGAGCGCGTGATTGCCATCCTTAAAAATGAAAAATATACTGGGAACGCATTGCTGCAGAAAAAATATGTGGCTGATCATTTGACAAAAAAGCTGGTGTGGAATAAGGGTACTCTGCCGATGTATTTTGCGGAAGACACTCATCCAGCCATCATTGATAAGGAAACCTTTGAAAAAGCGCAGGCAGTCATGGAAAAGCGGAGCAGGCTTTACGGGGCAAAGAGTGATACCCGTAACCGATACCCCTTTAGCGGCATTATCCAGTGCGTAAACTGCGGCAAGAAATATAAGCGGAAAGTCAGAGGTGGAAAGGCAGCTTGGCAGTGTTCCACCTTTTTGCAGGAAGGCAAAGCTGCTTGCCACGCCAAGCAAATACCGGAATCGGTACTTTATACGACCAGTGCCGAGGTTCTAGGTATGGAAGATTTTAATGCTGACATCTTTGAAACCGAGATTGCAGAAATACGGGTTCCTGAGTTTAACAAGCTGGTCTTTGTGTTCCAAGACGGACATACAGACGAAAAGGTCTGGCAGGACAGATCACGCCGTGAAAGCTGGACGGACGAGATGCGTCAGGTTGCCCGTGAAAAAGCGAAAGGGAGGCGGTAATATGGCATCAAACGTAAGAATAATACCGGCAACGATTCGCCAAAATTCTGCCAATGGTACACATTTGAATGCCAAACGAAGAACGGCAGCCTACGCCAGAGTTTCCACCGACAGTGAAGAACAATTGACCAGTTACGAAGCGCAGGTGGATTACTATACCAAATACATTAAGGAACGGGCGGACTGGGAGTTTGTTAAGGTCTATACAGATGAGGGCATCAGCGCAACAAATACGAAGAAACGTGACGGCTTTAAGCAGATGATTGCCGATGCCCTTGACGGCAAGATTGATCTCATCATCACCAAAAGCGTATCCCGCTTCGCCAGAAACACAGTGGACAGCCTGGTAACGGTGCGCCAGCTTAAGGAAAAAGGCGTGGAGGTCTATTTTGAGAAGGAAAACATATATACGCTGGACAGCAAAGGGGAGCTTCTCATCACAATAATGTCCAGCCTTGCACAGGAGGAAAGCCGCTCCATATCCGAGAACGTCACATGGGGACAACGCAAGCGCATGGCCGACGGAAAGGTAAGCCTACCATACGGTCAATTCCTCGGTTATGAAAAGGGTGAGGATGGTCTGCCAAAAATTGTCGAATCTGAAGCCGAGATTGTGCGGATGATATTCCGTCTGTTCATAGAAGGGAAAACCCCATCGGCAATTGCCAAACACCTCGCCAGCCAGGGCATTTCGTCGCCTGCAGGAAAAAAGACATGGCAGGTTGCTACGCTGAAAAGTATTCTGACCAACGAGAAATATAAAGGGGACGCGCTTTTGCAGAAGGGCTTCACAGTGGATTTCTTGACAAAGAAGCGAAAGGTTAATGAGGGCGAGGTTCCCCAGTACTATGTACAGAACAGCCATCCTGCCATTATCGAGCCTGAAGAATTCGATGCGGTTCAGGCTGAGATTGAGCGGCGAAAAAGTCTCGGCAGACCATCCGGCTGCAACAGCCCTTTCTCAGCGAAAATTGTGTGTGGCGACTGCGGTGGTTTTTACGGCTCCAAGGTATGGGGTTCCAATACAAAATACCGTCGGGTAATCTGGCGGTGCAATGAAAAGTACAAGGGTGATAAAAAGTGTAAAACACCCCATGTTACAGAAGATGAGGTCAAAGAAAAATTTCTGGAAGCCTTCAATTCAATTTTTGAATATCGAGAAGAACTCATCACTAACTGCCGCTTAGCTCAAAAATCACTTTGTGATTGCACTGATCTTGATTTAGAGATTAATGAACTGCATCGGGAAATTGAAGTGGTCGCAGAGTTATCAAGAAAGGCCATCTACGAAAATGCCCATACGGCGATTGATCAGGATAAATGGCATGAACGGAACGGTAGCTACCTGGAACGACACCGCAAAGCAACGGAGCGTGTGGATGAGATGGAAAGCTTGAAACGTGAACGGCAGAGTAAAGGCCTTATGCTTGAGAACTTTATTAAGACATTAGAAAGTTGCAAGGAGGTACTCGAAGAATTTGACAAAAGGGTTTGGATGTCGGCAATTGACATAATCTCTGTTCAGCCAGAGGGTCAGTTGATTTTTAGTTTTAAGGATGGTACAGAAATAAAGGTGTAAAGGGAATTATTATTGAAGCTCATAGATTTTAACTATGTCTATACATAATAATTAGATATTACACTATGGCGTGTTTTTCGTGGTAAGATTAAAATACAAAAATACAAAATAGTGAGGTGAAATTTATGTTAAAAACATCTGTTATAGGCTATCCAAGAGTGGGAACTTTAAGGGAATTAAAATTTGCAACAGAAAAATATTTTAAGAATACTTTGACGAAACAAGAACTTCAAGCTACCGCTTTAAATTTACGAGAAAGACATTGGAAAGATCAAAAGGAAAATGGAATTGACTTAATTTCCTCAAATGATTTTTCCTTTTATGATAATTTGTTGGATACTGCCGTTTTACTGAATGTTGTTCCAAATCGCTACAAGAAACTCGAACTGAATGCCCTTGATGAATATTTTGCTATGGCAAGGGGATATCAAGGTGAAAAAGGGGATGTGAAGGCCTTAGCCATGAAAAAATGGTTTTACACAAATTATCATTATATGGTGCCTGAAATCGAGGACGAAACTGAAATTTCTCTTGTAGGAACAAAGCCATTTGAGGAGTTTATAGAAGCAAAAAATCTCGGAATTGAAACTAAACCTGTTATTATTGGAGCTTTCACATTTTTGAAGCTGGCAAGATTTACAGGAAAAAAAACAATAGAATCTTTTGTAAACGATGTCATCGGTGCATATTCTGATATTTTAAATAAATTTAATCATTTGGTGCTAATTGGGTTCAGTTTGATGAACCAGCCCTTGTTATGGACCTATCGGAAGAAGATGTGATCCTTTTTACTAAACTCTATGATCGTATTCTTTCAGAAAAGGGTAAATCCAGGGTACTTTTGCAGACATATTTCGGTGATATAAGGGATTGTTACAGTAAAGTTATTGCGATGCCGTTTGATGGAATAGGTCTTGATTTCGTCGAGGGGCAAAAGACATTGGAGATTGTAAAAAACTTTGGTTTTTTTGAGGATAAAAC
The DNA here is from genome assembly GCA_012727435.1 of Clostridiales bacterium. GTDB lineage: Bacteria > Bacillota > Clostridia > Oscillospirales > CAG-272 > UMGS1002. Next base: position 5,711 of record JAAYHB010000010.1, read on the forward strand.
TCTTTTTGCGGGTATAGTCAACGGAAAGAACATTTGGAGAAACAATTATTCCAATACTGTGAATTTGATTAGAGAATTAGGTAAATACTGGAAGAGTGTTGTATTGAGTACATCGTGTTCTCTTCTTCATGTTCCATTTACACTAAAAAATGAGAGTAATCTTTCTGATGCGTATAAAAAGCACCTTGCTTTTGCGGAAGAAAAGCTTACAGAACTATCAGAACTGAAAAGAATACTATCAAATAGCGATCCTGAATCAACTACTGAATACAGAGAAAATGAAAAACTATTCAATGAGCTGAGGAATTGTGGGAATGCAAATGTTCAAGCGGCTCTTTCTGCTCTTTCCCAAGATGATTTTATAAGGCATCCCGACTTTGAGGAACGTGAAAAAATCCAGAAAGCAGAGTTCAATTTACCACTGCTTCCGACAACAACAATCGGTTCATTTCCTCAGACGGCAGACGTAAAAGCAAACCGATCCAACTATAAAAAAGGTAAGATTTCCTTTGAACAATATGTAGCGTTTAACAAGGGGAAAATTTCAGAATGGATTGCTTTGCAAGAAAAAATAGGTCTTGACGTGCTGGTCCATGGGGAATTTGAGCGAAATGATATGGTTGAATATTTTGGCGAGAATCTTGATGGATTTTTATTTACTGAGAAGGCCTGGGTACAGTCTTATGGTACAAGATGTGTAAAGCCGCCTATAGTATGGGGTGATATTTCCCGTTCTAAACCAATGACCATTGATTATTCTGTATATGCACAATCTCTTACATCAAAATATGTAAAGGGAATGCTAACCGGACCGGTAACGATTTTAAACTGGTCATTTCCCCGGGAAGATATATCATTGAAAGATTGTGCATTCCAGATAGCTCTTGCTATCAGAGATGAAGTTCTTGATCTTGAAGCAAGTGGGATCAAGGTTATTCAAATTGATGAAGCGGCTCTCAGAGAAAAGTTACCTCTTAGAAAAAGTGATTGGCACAGCGAATATCTTGACTGGGCAATCCCTGCTTTCAGGCTTGTTCATAGTGGCGTAAAACCTGAAACACAAATCCATACTCATATGTGTTACAGTGAATTCGCAGACATTATAAAAGATATCGATGATATGGACGCGGACGTAATCACTTTTGAGGCGGCACGTTCTGATCTCAGTATTGTTAAAACGCTAAAGGAGTGTGGATTTAAAACGGAAGTCGGCCCCGGTGTTTATGATATTCATTCACCAAGAATTCCAAGTGTTTCCGAAATTAAGGAAGCACTGCTCAAGATGCTTGACGAAATACCGAAGGAGAAGCTCTGGGTTAATCCTGACTGTGGCCTTAAAACAAGAGGAAATGAAGAAACCATTCCTAGCCTTGAAAATTTAGTTATTGCGGCAAAAGAAATCAGAAAGAGTTTGTCAGTATGAAAACATGTGAATTATTTAAGGTGAAAAGAGTCCTGTCGTTTGAAATATTTCCTCCTAAAAGAACAGACTCTGTTAACACAATTTATGATACGGTTGAAAAATTAAAAGGCCTTAACCCAGATTTTATTAGTGTGACATATGGTGCAGGAGGAAGTGAGAGCAATACTGAAACGCTTAAGATAGCGTCTGCCATTAAAAACAATTATGGCATCGAAAGTGTCGTCCATCTTCCTTGCATCAATCTTACAAAAAATGAAGCTTTAAAAATGTTGGAAAATTTCAAAAGTGCTAAAATTGAAAACATACTTGCATTAAGGGGGGATGTTAATCCTAGTTTCATGCCAAAGAATGATTTTAAGTATGCCAGCGATCTTATTTCATTCATAAAAGAAAATGGAGATTTTAATATAATAGCGGCGTGTTACCCTGAAGGACACGTCGAATGTCCGACAATTATTGAAGATATTCGAAATCTCAAAAGTAAAGTGGATGCTGGTGCAAACCAACTGATAACGCAACTATTCTTTGATAACAATTATTTCTATTCATTCAAGGAACGGGCTGCCATTGCAGGCATTAATGTTCCGATTGAAGCTGGTATTATGCCTGTTGTGAATAAGAAGCAGATTGAGCGAATGGTTACCCTTTGTGGAGTGAATCTTCCGAAAAAATTTCTAGCTATTATGCATAGATATGAAAACAATCCGGAAGCGATGAGAGATGCCGGAATTGCTTACGCTGTTGACCAGATAGTTGATTTAATAGCTCAGGGAGTTGATGGAATACACCTGTACACAATGAACAATCCATACATTGCATTATTCAAACGGATATGAATTCGCGATTGAGCACATCAACAATAGAAGACCTGAAAAGAAATACGGCGTTGGGCGTATTAGGAACTACAAGCGATGTAGCTGAGATAGTTTTATTTTTAGCCTCGAGTAAGGCTAATTTCATTACTGGGCAAATTATTAGTCCTAATGGAGGGTTTCTTATATTTTGTATTTGCGATTTGATTTGAAAGTTTGTAAGGATTATTAAGGAAATTTTTCAAAAAGTTCTTTAAGTGGGGTGAGGGGCGGAGCCCTGCAAAGCTTTCGGCGGAGGCGCCCCGAAAATCTTTATATCCTTGCAACGCCCGACTTACGGGCAGCTTCGGCGACCGCCTTGGCGACCGCAGGACCGACACGCTTGTCAAATGCGGCAGGGATGATATAGTTTTCGTTCAGCTCTTCGTCGGAGATTAGCCCGGCAAGCGCGTACGCGGCAGCCAGCTTCATCTCGTCGTTGATATCCGAGGCTCTCACGTCGAATGTTCCCCTGAAGATGCCGGGGAAGGCGAGCACGTTGTTGATCTGGTTCGGGTAATCGGAGCGGCCGGTTGCCACGACTCTTGCGCCGCCGGCTTTGGCGTCGTCGGGGAAGATTTCGGGCACCGGGTTGGCGCAGGCGAAGACAATTGCGTCATGGTTCATGGTCTTAACCATATCTGTAGTCACCACGCCCGGAGCGCTGACGCCGATAAACACATCGGCGCCGACCAGCACATCGGCAAGCGAGCCGCGTTTGCCCGAAAGGTTTGTTACCCGGGCCATTTCTTCCTTGATCCAGTTCATTCCCTCGGTGCGGCCGGCATAGATTGCGCCTTTCCTGTCACACAGGGTTATGTCCTTGAATCCGTCGGCGAGCAGCAGCTTGGCAATCGAGATAGCAGCGGCGCCCGCGCCGTTAATTACGACTTTGACCTCGTCCTTCTTCTTATTCACGACTTTCAGGGCGTTTACAAGCCCGGCAAGGGTGATTACGGCGGTGCCGTGCTGGTCATCGTGGAAAATCGGAATGTCGCACTTTTCTTTCAGCTTGCGCTCGATTTCAAAGCAGCGGGGAGCTGCGATATCCTCAAGATTTATGCCGCCGAAGGAGCCGGAGAGCAGGTAAATTGTCTCGACAATGGTGTCGACATCCTTGGACTTTATGCAGAGCGGGAAGGCATCAACGTCGCCAAAGGCCTTGAAGAGAACACATTTGCCCTCCATGACCGGCATTCCGGCTTCGGGTCCGATGTCGCCCAGCCCCAGCACTGCAGTCCCGTCGGTTATGACCGCGCAGAGATTCCAGCGGCGGGTCAGCTCGTAGCTTTTATTGACATCCTTCTGTATCTCAAGGCAGGGCTGTGCAACACCGGGGGTATATGCAAGCGAAAGGTCATGTTTGCTCGAAACCGGAACCTTGGCTACCACCTCAATTTTGCCTTTCCATTGAGCGTGCATTTTTAGCGATTCTTCGGCGTAGTTCATGGTTTTCTCCTTTAAATCGGTTTTTGAAATCAAAATAAATTATATCAACACATAAGGAAAAAATCAATAGTGGCAATAAAAATCCCTTTTTTGCTCAAATCCGGCCGGCTCAGCAAAAAACATTTGGTATTATTGACATACCGGCGTTCATGATGATATAATTATTGCGTAATTGCCGCACCGAGACACGGCACGGGTATGCCGGAACCCACTTTCGGAATACCCGAATTAATATAAGCAAAGGAATCTGATGGTTATGGGAAAAAGAGAGCTGACGTGTGACGTCGCAGTACTCGGCGGGGGGCCGGGCGGTATTCCGGCGGCCTTGGCCGCTGCAAGGCACGGAGCAAGTGTGATATTGTGTGAGAGAAACGGTTACCTCGGCGGCAACGCCGCAACCGGCCTGCCGCTGCTCGGATATCTGTCGCAGGGCGGACGGCAGATTATCGGCGGGATAGCCCAGGAATTCATAGATGACCTCATGGCAAGCGGTGATTCTTTTGGCCATGAGTGCTGCCCGCTCCACAATTCGGTGACGCTGGTTCACCCCGACAGGTTCAGGTTGCTTGCACTCAAAAAGTGCCTTGAGGCAGGGGTGCGGCTGCTCTTCCACACCGAGGTTACCGGCGCTGTTGTTAAGGACGGCAGGCTTGAAAAGGCGATTGTGACCGGCAAGGGCGACCAGGTAGAGATAAGCGCTAAGGTGTTTATTGACGCTACCGGTGACGGTGACCTCGCCTATATCGCAGGGGCACAATACGAAAAGGGCAGCGCCATCGACCACATGCTGCAGCCGCCGACGCTTTTGTTCTCGGTAACAGGGTTTAACAAGGAAAAACTTATGGACTTCCTTGAGGCGCACCCCGAAAACATGAAACAGATAGATACTGTCAGTGTGGGGGAAGGCTACAACACAAAACTCTGGCGCTCGACCGACACCTATGTCTTTGTCGGCATGAAGGCATATCTTGACCAAATCAGGAAAAAAACCGACTGCCCGATTCTGCGCGAGAATATCATCATTATCAATTCCACAATCCCCGGCAAGGTATTCCTCAACATCGTGCGCATCCCGAACTGCGACTGTTCGGATATCGAGAGCCTGTCCGACGCAGAGGTCAAGGCGCAGCTTCAGGTTGAGGGTATTTTCAAGATCCTGCGCGAGTATTTCCCGGGCTTTGAAAATGCGGTTCTCGATTCGATAAGCCCGGCAATAGGCGTGCGCGAGACCCGGCGGTTCTGCGGGATCGAAAAAGTGACCGTCGACCAGGCACTCGCGGGCTACAAGCCCGAGAACACAATTGCCCTTGCCGGATATAAAATCGACATCCACAGCGGCAAGTGGGAGGGAACTCTCCTTCAGGAGGTTGTTGAGCCCTACGGGATACCGCTCGGTTCGCTTATAAGCGCCGACCTTGACGGGCTGCTCTTCTCGGGCAGGTGCATATCGGTGGACCATGAAACGCTCGGCTCCATGCGGGTGATGCCGACCTGCATGGCAATCGGACAGGGGGCCGGGACGCTTGCGGCCTGCGCCGCCCGACAGGGTATCAGCCCGAAGGATGTCAACTACCGCGAAGTGGTTGGTATTCTGCTGAAAGATAAAGCGATACTTAGATAAAAAAACGCAATTTATTGGGAGAAACTTCTTGAAAGAGGTTTCTCCCTTTTTATGTGGTTACAGCATACTTCGGGGGCTCTGCCCCCGGACCCCCGCTCAAGGAAGTTTGAAAAAAAGTTCCTTGAGAATCCTCAAAAACTTTATATCGCTGATGCGGTGTCAGGACGGTCCTTAGCCGGAAAAACTCAGTTTCAGGTTCCCGGACGCCGATTCTGAATGTAAAAAAACAAATAAAATCCCCGAGCAATGTCAAATTTCAGAAAAACGCATAACATATTATAGGAGATTGAATTATCTCCGCACAAAAACTGGAGGTTACAGAAATTATGGCAGAAAATCGATTTTCATGCGGATGTCCGGGTGGTTCGTCCGGCAGGGAAATGGTTTGCATAGAAACAAACAGAATCCTTGACTCATGCCGTGACCGCGATTGCTTCGAGAATGTCCGGGTCATACTCACCGATTTCGGAAATGATATCATAGAGCGCACGTCGGCAGTAAGGACAAAAAGCGCGTGTATTGCATGGACCTACATAAACATCGAGCCGGTGCTCTTCAACCGCGGCTTCTATACCGTCACCATCAGGTTTTACATCAAGCTGGTATGTGAGGCCTGCATCGGAGGGAAGGCACAGGAATTCGACGGAGTAGCCGTAGTTGAGAAGAAGGTGGTCCTCTACGGCAGCGAGAGCAATGTCTGCATTTTCAAGAGCAATGCCGACCCGAATGATTATTGTCATAACCCCGACCCGATTTGCTGCGTCAAGAATGTGCCCAGCGCGGTTGTCGAAGTGGTCGACCCGGTAGTGCTTGAGACCAAGGTGATTGACCCCTGCGACGAGCGGAAATGTTATTGCTGCTGCTGTGCCTGCGACATCCCCGAAGCGGTGACTTACCGGCTGAGCGGGAATCTCAGCGACGACAGCAAGCGCGAAAAGTATCTTGCCGTGACCCTCGGAATATTCTCGATTGTCAGAATCGTCAGGCCGGGCCAGTTCCTCATCAACGCAACCGAGTACACGGTGCCCGACAAGGAGTGCGTTGAGGCGGCACAGGATGACCCCTGCAGCCTGTTCCGAAAAATGGCGTTTCCGATAAGCGAATTCAGCCCGCCAATGATGATTCCCGGCAGCATCGATAAAAGATGCGGTAATTGAGAAGTAAAAAATAATAAGCAAAAGGCCGGCAAAAATCCGGCGGCCGAATATCCCGGGCTGCAGAGCCTCGGATATCCGGCCGCCGAATTAGAATCAGCAGGCTTTCTTGTTTGTAAACTGTTTTTGCCGGTTGTTTATGCTAAATGTTTGAGTTACAAATACTCTGTTACTCTGTGTTTCTCCTATACTGCATTTGCGCTTCTGAAGGTCAGGATTGGTTTTTCGGTCCCCTTCACACAGCCTTCGGTAATGCGGACCGACTCGACATCCCGCCGGCTCGGTATTTCAAACATGAGCTCGGTCATAATTCCTTCCATAATAGACCGCAGGCCGCGCGCGCCGGTGTTGCGCGATATAGCAAGGTCGGCAATTGCTCTGAGCGCCGCTTCGTCGAAATGGAGCTCTACTCCGTCCATCTGGAAGAGCTTTATATACTGTCGGAGCAGCGAGTTTTTCGGTTCGCTGATGATTTTTACAAGCGCGTCGTTGTCAAGCTCGTCAAGCGTGACGATTACCGGCAGGCGCCCGACAAGCTCGGGGATAAGGCCGAACTTGATGAGATCGTGGGGGATAACATCCCTGAAGATGCCGTTTGCGCGCTTTTCTTCCTTCTTCTTGATTTCACCGAGGAACCCGACCGTATTGTTGCCACGACGCCGCTCGATGATTTTATCAAGCCCGTCAAAAGCGCCGCCGCATATAAAGAGGATGTTTTCGGTGTTTATCTGAATGAATTCCTGGTTCGGGTGCTTCCGGCCGCCCTGCGGGGGAACGTTTGATATCGTGCCCTCAAGGATTTTCAGAAGGGCCTGCTGGACACCTTCGCCAGAGACGTCGCGGGTAATGGAGCGGTTTTCGCTCTTGCGCGATATTTTGTCGATTTCGTCGATATAGATTATTCCGCGCTCGGCAAGCTCGATGTCGTAATCGGCAGCCTGAATCAGGCGAAGAAGAATATTCTCGACGTCCTCGCCGACATATCCCGCCTCGGTGAGTGTCGTGGCGTCGGCAATGGCAAAAGGAACCTTAAGGGTCTTGGCAAGCGTCTGTGCAAGATAGGTTTTGCCGACGCCGGTAGGCCCTATCAACAGGACATTGCTTTTCTGAAGCTCGACTTCATTATCGTCGTCTGTTTTTTCCTGTGCCCGGTGCCGCTGCAGTCGCCGTCGCCCCCGCCTGTTAAGATCGGAGCTGAGAATCCGCTTGTAGTGGTTGTACACAGCTACCGACAAGGCAATTTTGGCCCTGTCCTGACCGATGACATACTGGTCAAGTGTTTGCTTTATCTCCTTGGGGCGGGGAAGAGCTTCAAGCGTGAGCGAGCCGATGTCCTTTTCCTGCGGCAGACTGTTGTAAATCAGTTCCTCGCAGGCATCCACGCAGAAATCACAGATATAAAGGCCGGTAGGCGAAGGAATCAGGAAATTGACCTGATTCTCGTTACGGCCGCAAAACGAGCAAAAGCGTGTTGTTGTTTTATTGTTGCGGTTGGTGGTGTTTGCGCCAGCCATGCTAAAGTGCCTCTCTTCGGGTTCTGAGCCTTCCGCCGCGTCCTGCCGCGGCAGATAAGGTCATGTGATAGGGAATCAGTTGGTTATGCTTACGGACGTTTGGTCATCACCATATCGATAATGCCGTATTCCTTGGCTTCGGCAGCGGTCATATAATAATCGCGGTCTGTATCGCGGGCAATCTGCTCAACCGACTTGCCGGTGCGTTCTGCTAAAATTGTGTTGATGTTGTCTCTCATGCGCAGAATAAGCTCGGCCTGAATTTTAATATCGCTTGCCTGGCCTTTTGCGCCGCCCATAGGCTGATGGATCATGATAAGGCTGTTGGGCAGCGCCGAGCGTTTGCCTTTTGTTCCTGCGGCGAGCAGGAAAGAGCCCATGCTTGCTGCCATTCCCACGCAGATGGTGGCAACATCGCACTTGACAAAATTCATGGTATCGTAAATCGCCATGCCGGCCGTGAGAGAACCGCCCGGGGAGTTGATATAGAAGTTGATGTCCTTATCCGGGTCCTGTGCTTCAAGAAAGAGCATCTGGGCCACAACAAGTGAGGCCGTGGTGTCGTTGACCTCGTCCGAGAGGAAAATTATCCGGTCATTGAGCAGCCTTGAGAAGATATCGTAGGATCTTTCCCCTCTGTTGGTCTGCTCCACGACAATGGGTACCAGGGCATTTCTGATGTCCTTAATATAATCGCTGAACATGGTTTCCTCCGGTAGATTATTTATTCGGACTTTTCTTCACTTTCGGGCTTGGTTTCATATTGTGTTTCTTCGGGTGTGTTTTCATTCTGTGTTTCGGTTTCGTCCTTGTCGTCGCAGTGGCATTCGGTTTCCCTGATAATCGCGTTGTCGCGTACGAATTTCATGGCCTTCTGAAGCATCAGATCCTTCTTGACAACCTCTGCGCTCACCAGTTCACGGATCTTTTCGGGCTCGGTGTCATAGGTTTTCTGGAGCCTCTCATACTCGGCGTTTATCTCGTTTTCGCTGACATCAAGGCCCTCAAGCTCTGCAATTTTTTCAAGTGCGAGCCTGAGTTTGACCTGCGCTTCAGCGCTCGGGCGAAGCTTTGAGCGCATATCCTCAAGTGTCTGTCCGGTGTACTTGAGGTATAAATCAAGACTGAGTCCCTGCATGCGCAGGCGGTTCTCATAATCACGCACCGAGCCGTCAACCTCGGCCTCAAACATCGGTTCGGGGATGTCGGCGACAAGCTTATTTATCAAGGCTTCAGAGAGCGCGTTGTCAACCCCGCGGTCGGCCTCGGCCTCGTGCCTTTTCTGAATTTTTGCCATAACGTCGTTTCGGTATTCAGCAAAAGTATCGAATTCGGATACGTCCTTGGCAAATTCGTCGTCAAGGGCGGGGAGCTCGGTTTTTGTTATCGACCTGAGCTTGCACTTGAATACCGCGGGCTTTCCGGCAAGCTCCTTCGTATGATAATCCTCCGGGAATGTGACGTTGACCTCGAACTCGTCACCGATGCTGTGCCCGATTACCTGATCCTCAAATCCGGGGATAAAGGTGTTCGAGCCGAGTGTGAGCGGACGGTTCTCGGCCTTTCCGCCCTCAAAGGCTGTGCCGTCGCAGAATCCCTCGAAGTCAATATATACGGTGTCGCCGCTCTCGGCAGGGCGGTCGGTAATGCTTATTTCACGGGAGTTGCGCCTTTGAATTATTGATATTTCGGCATCGACCTCCTCGTCGGTCGCCTTGTGGACATGCCTTTCGACCTCGATGCCTTTATATTCCTCAATCGAAACCTCGGGCTTCACATATACCTTGGCGGAGAAGAGAACTCCGTCGTCGGTAGAGAGTACCTCAATCTCAGGGCGGCTTACAACCTCAATACCGGCCTCTCCGACTGCCGCTTCATATGCGTCTGGCAGTACTTCGTTTATCGCGTCGTCATAAAAATAGGTTTTGCCGTAGATCTTTTCGATTATGCTGCGCGAAGCCCTGCCCGGCCTGAAGCCCGGGATATTTATTTTCTTAACTCTCCTGCGGTATGCATTCTCAATTGCAGCCTCGAATGCTTCTTTGTCAACCGAAAACTCAAGGGTGTAGAGATTCTTATCGGTTTTTTCGGCCTTGACCAAACTCATTAAAACAATTCCTCCGAAGAATTTTTTGCAACCTCTATATTTTACATCAATATGCGTCTTTTGTCAATAGATTTATTGCATATCGGTCAACCGGCCCTAAATTCTGACAGGTACAGGCATGAAATCAAGGAAATCAGAAGAGACAAGCTGGAAGGTCACATCCTCAAAAACAAACTTTGATTCCGGCCCGTAATATCCGTGTATGTGACCATAATAACATTTTTTTATGTTGTGCTCATGCAGGATATCAACCAGCTCCCGGCAGACGAATTCATTCCACACGGGAGGGAAGTGGAAGAAGGCTACGAGGGGATAGCCGGTCTCTTTTGCAAGCGGTTCGGCCGCCGTTATGCTTAGCCTGAGCCTTATGGCTTCGCGGTTTATGATTTTGGCATAATCGGGCTGGTTTTCGTTCTGCGGTCTGGACTGCTCGTTGTACCACCCGCGGGTGCCGCATATCACTATTTCCCCGGCAACATGAGCGTTGTTATAAAGTATGTCAATTGTGGAAATACGATTACTCTCAAAGAACTCTTTGATCTTTTTCTGCGTTGACCACCAGTAGTCGTGATTGCCCTTGCCTATGATCTTTTTGCCGTGGAGCCGGTCCAAAAAGAAAAGGTCGGGCAAGGCCCCCTCAAGTGTCAGCGCCCAGGAGATATCGCCCGGGATTATCACGGTGTCATTTTCGCCGACCACCTTGTTCCAGTTTTGCTCAAGGCGAGACATATAATTGCGCCAGCGGGGACCGAAAACCTCCATGGATTTTGTTGTATCTGAGGACAGGTGAAGATCTGATATCACGAAAACAGGCAAATGAGAGGCTCCTTTCACGGTCTTTTCGAATAAGTGACATGGTATTACATATAATAAAGAGGTCCGGTCAACGGATATTAATAAAGAAAAGGAATGGTCATAAATATGAAAGAGAAAAAAGTCAGCAGTGTCGGCATACAAAAGTGTATCAGCTGCGATGTTCAAAACTGCTACTACCATGACAGCAGCAATTACTGCACCGCCGAGCAGATAAACGTCGGTCCCGGAAGTGCCGAGAGCAGCGCCGAGACCCTGTGCACCACCTTCAGACCAAAATCCGAATAATCCGGGCAACCGGAGAGGATAAGGCAGCAGTCGCAGCAACAGATGTCACCCGCCGGCATTAAAATGCCGGCATTTACATACCAAGAATGTATTGCTTCATCTTCTCTTTGTCAACCGAAGCCGTAAACCTGACCGGCCGGCTGCCGATGCCGGCAAGCGGGTAGGGAACAGGTGCGCCGGTATAGCCATACAGCTGGTCTAAGGCCTCAAATTCCCCCGCAGAATCCTTCCCGGTCAGCGCCCGGTAGACGTCCCCTGCAAATTTATACGGGCTTGCGGTGGAAACCACTGTGATGATACCGTTATCGCCGGTTTCCTGCCGGTATTTTTCGGCACAGCTGAAAGCCACGGCGGTGTGTGTGTCGCAAAGGTAGCCGTAAGTCTCGAAAATACCGCGTATGGTCGCCGCGGTTTCGGTCTCGTCGGCATAATAGCCGATAAACTGCTCGGAGATTTTATCTTTTTCCTCGCCGGATATCTGATAGCAGCCGGTCTTGCCGAGTTCGGCGGTATATTTCCGGGTCTTTTCGGCGCCGGCGACATAATAGAGCAGCCGCTCAAGGTTGCTCGATATCAGTATATCCATCGAGGGCGATATTGTCTTGTGGAAGGTGCGGTTGCGGTCGTAGATGCCGCGCCGCAGGAAATCGGTAAGCACGTTGTTGAGGTTTGAGGCGCAGATGAGCTTTTTTATCGGAATTCCCATCAGCCCGGCGAAATACCCGGCAAGTATGTTGCCGAAATTCCCGGTCGGCACACAGACGCAAAACTCGTCGCCAGCACCCAGTGCGCCGATGTTCAATAGATCGCAGTAGGCTGAGACGTAATAGACGATCTGCGGAACAAGCCGCCCCCAGTTGATTGAGTTGGCGCTTGAAAGGAAAAATCCCCGCCGGTCAAGCTCTGCTGCAAGTTCCGTATCCGAGAAAAGCCGCTTGACGCCGTTCTGGCAGTCGTCAAAATTGCCGCGCACCGCGCAGACGATGACATTTTCGCCGGTCTGTGTGGCCATCTGCCGTTTCTGGACTAAACTCACGCCGCTCTCGGGGTAGAATACGGTTATTCTGGTCTGTTCGATATCCTTAAATCCCTCAAGCGCCGCCTTGCCGGTGTCCCCTGAGGTGGCGACCAGAATATGAACCGTCCTGTACTCGCCGGTTTTTTTGAGAGCGCGGGTGAGCAGCCGCGGCATGAGCTGCAGCGCCATGTCCTTAAATGCTGCGGTCGGCCCGTGCCAGAGTTCAAGCGAAAAGAGCCTGTCGTCAAGTCTTGCGAGGGGGGCCGGGCCGCCGGGGAAGGATTCGGCGCGATAGGCAGCCGTTGAGTCGGCGAGCAGCTCGTCATAGGAGTAATCGTCAAGGAATTTTGAGAGAATGAAGGCCGCTCGCTCGGAATAGGGCATCCGGCGGAGCTTCTCTATTTCATCCCGGCCTAGAGCAGGTATATTTTCGGGGACGTACAGCCCGCCGTCGTCTGCTATACCCCGCTTAATGACCTCGGCAGAGGTAAACCTTGCATCACCTGAGTCTCTTGTGCTCTTGTAAAGCATATTTTTGTCCGTTCCTTTGATTTGCCTTTCTTTCGGCTTTACCGGATGTTTTCCTCAATAAATCTTTTGGCGTTTTTCCAGAAGATTTTTTCGATTATCTCATCGCTGTATCCGGCCTTAGCCAGCCGGTCGGCGAGTATATCGAGGTCTGTGATGTCCCTGATTCCTTCTGGGAGATCGGCGCCGTCAAAATCGCAGCCCAGCGCGACTGTGTCCTCGCCGCCGAGCGAGAGATAATGCTCGATGTGGCGGAGGACATCGTCGACATTCGCCCCCTTGCCGGGGGCTAAGTGCGAGCGGCAGAGGCTGATGCCCACAAGCCCAGAAAGCTCGCGTATCGCCGAAAAATGCCTGTCGCGCAGGTTCCGGCTGTGAGGGTAGACCGAATATGAGTTTGAGTGAGAGGCAATTACAGGTTTGCTGCAGGTATGTGCTATTTCTATCATCTCGTCGGCAGACCGTTCGGAGGCGTGCGAGACGTCGGGGATGATGCCGAGCTCAAAGCAGCGGAGCATGACCTGACGCCCGAAATCAGTAAGTCCCACATCGGTGTTGTGCGAGCCGCCGATGATGGTCTCACCTCCCCAAAGCAGCACCAGCGAGCGGGCGCCCTTCTTGTATAGCGTGTCAAGCCGGCTTATATCCCCGGCGAGTATTCTGGCGTCCTCGATGCTGAAAATCGCCGCCGCCCGCCCGCTCTCCCAGACCGCCGGGAGCTCACGACCGTCCGAAATTTTGGTTATCCTCTCCTTATTTTCAGCCAGCTCGGCCGAAAAATAACCGTACATCTCATAAAATTTCAGATAGCCTTCTTCATCCGATAGTCGCGAATCAATATAAAATGCCGTGAATTGAGCATAATTATCGTATTTTGTGACTTTATCAAGCGAAATGTGAAAATCGTTTTTCGCCAGAATCGCATTTTTCCGGTGTATCCGGTTTGCGGTGTCGCAGTGCAGGTCAATAAGCTTCATAATTATGTACCCCCGGACATTTATTTGGCTCCGAACGCGTTTTCGATATGCTTTATATCGGCTATTTCTGGCAGGCCGGTTTCTGTGGGCTTGAAATAGACTTCAATGACGTCAAGCCGGACGCGCTTGCCGGGCCTGTGGGTTCGAAGGTAGCTCTGCGCCGCCGCAACCAGATGTGCCCGTTTTTTATATGTTACCGCCATGCCCGGCCGGCCGAACCTGCCGGGGTTTTTGGGGCAGGCGGTGCGCGACTTGACCTCGACGAAAAGCAGGCGCTCGTCGTCCTCTGCGATAATGTCAATCTCAAGGCGAGAGCTGCGGTAGTTCATCTCAAGTATCCGGTAGCCTTTTTTGATAAGATAATCGGCTGCGGCGCGCTCGCCGTGGTGTCCGGATACCGTTGTGCTTATCCCTTTACTTCGCATCGTCAAGAAACCTGATAAAGCGCACCCGGTGCTCGGGCGTCGGCCCCAGGCGCAGCAGCGCCTCTACATGGGCTTTCGTGCAGTAGCCCTTATGCTCGGCGATGCCGTAGCCGGGGTATTTGCGGTCAAGCTCAAGGCAGAGCCGGTCCCGGGTGACCTTGGCGAGTATCGAGGCAGCGGCGATTGAAGGGGAGAGCGAATCGCCGTGCACCACGCACTCGGCCGGGATATCAAAGCCCCGCGCGACATTTCCGTCTATGAGCGCATAGTCGGGCTTTTGCGAGAGTTTATGTATGGCGCGGCGCATTGCGAGCATAGTCGCCTCAAGTATATTATATTCGTTTATCTCGTCCACCGTCGCCAGCGCCACCGCATAAGAAATCGCTTTTTTCGCGATAACCGAATATAATTCCTCGCGCCGCTTTTCGCTCAGCTGCTTTGAATCGTTGAGCCCCGGGATGACAAGGCCGTATGGCAAAATGCAGGCCGCCGCCACCACCGGGCCGCAGAGCGGACCGCGGCCGGCTTCATCAACCCCGCAGACAAACCGGTATCCACGCTCTGTTGCCCGCGCCTCAAGCGTGTAATCAAGCATTTTTGGCCTCTATATAATCAAGCGTAATTCTTCCTATTCTCCCCTCACGCAGCTCGTCGAGCAGCATCTCTGCGGTGCGGAGAGTGTCGACCTCGCCGCCGGCGGCAAGATATCCTCGTTTTTTCCCTATGACTTCGAGGATGGAAAAGTCGCTCATGTTCGAGTAATCCTCAATTTTACCGAGCCTGTAGCGCTCGCAGAGCAGCTCGGGATAATAATTGCGCAGCCGGGCGATAAGAGCTGTGGCAATTTCCTCGGAGTCAAGCAGGGTATCGCGTATCGCGCCGGTAATTGCCAGATTTTCTCCCACCCGCCGGTCGTTGAATTTCGGCCAGAGCAAACCCGGCATGTCGAGCAGGTCAAGATCCAGCGGCGTCGATACCCACTGCCTGTCCCGCGTCACCCCCGGGCGGTCCTCGACCTTTGCTTTCTTTGTTCGGCTGAGCCTGTTAATCAGTGTGGACTTTCCGACATTGGGAATGCCTAGAACCATAGCCCGCAGGGGGCGGCTTATGCCCCGGCGGTTATTTTTCTCAAGTGTTTCGACGCAAAGCTCGCGAAGTACCACGGGAATCTGGCCGAGCCCCTGACCGGTGATAAAGTCGGTGGCGATGCAAAACGAATTCTCACCGGTGTAATCCTTCTGCCAGAGCCCGGTCTGCTCGGGGTCTGCAAGCGAGCATTTGTTGAGAAGTACCAGCACGGGTTTTTTGCCGATGAGGTCTTTCAACTCGGGGTTTCGCGAGCTGTAGGGTATCCGGGCGTCAAGAATTTCAATCACCGCGTCAACATGCCGGAGATTTTCCTTTATCATCCGGCGGGTTTTGGCCATATGGCCGGGGAACCACTGTATCTCCTGCGGTGCCATACGACGCTCCTGAATTATCTTACTTATACACGCTTCCCGCCTTGGAGAGCGGGAACAGCCTTAAGAGCACCTTGCCGAATACCCGACGCTGGTCAAGCAGTCCGATCGCGGACTCGCGGCTGTCAAGCGAATTGTTCCGGTTGTCGCCCATGACAAAAAGATACCCTTCGGGGACATAGGTTTCATACACCCCGGACCTATTCCATCTGCCGTTTGAAAGATAAATATAGCCGCTTTCGTCGAGTATGTCGCTCTCGTCAAAGACATAATCGTCGGACACATAAACCAGCCCGGCGTCATAATCTATTCTGACATATTTGCCGGCGGTGGCAATCACGCGCTTGACTATCGGTTTGTTCAGGTTGGGATCCGGGCTGCCGGTCAGGTGGAAGACTATTATATCACCCTGCGCCGGTTTGTAGTTGAGATTCGAGACAAGCAGAATCTCTTTATCATGGAGTGTCTGCTCCATCGAGGGGCCGTCGACGCTGCAAAGCCTTATAATAAAGGTGAATACAAGAATAACCGCGCAGACCGAATAGACAAAAATCTCGACATAATCAAAGAGCTCCGAGGCAAACGAGGTCTTTTTCTTCAGGTTTGGGGTGCTCTCAGGGACCTGTGTGCCCGGAGATTCGGGGTTGACGCTCCCGCCGCCTTCATTGTTTATTTCCATTGCCTTACCTCTTTTTTATTACTAAGTCGAGCAGATGATGGCCTTCTGGTATATACAGGCCGGTCTGTCTTGCCGTAGCTTCAGTGAAAGACGGCACGCCGTTTGCATTTTCCGCGGAGGAATAAAGAAAGAAGGGAACCGGCTCCCGGGAATGGGTGCGGGTCTCAATCGGCGTGGGATGGTCGGGGAGGACGAGAATTTTATATTCGTCCCCGTAGGACTGCAGGTATTCGTAAACCGGGCGGAGCACCATCTCGTCGATCATTTCGATTGATTTGACCTTGTTTTCAATCTCGGCGCGGTGGCCGCATTCGTCGGGGGCCTCGATGTGGATATATACAAAATCGTAGCCGTCGCGGAACGCCCCAATTGCGGCTTCGGCCTTACCCCTGAAATTAGTGTGAATGTTGCCGGTCGCACCCGGCACGCTGATAGGCGTCATACCGGCGCAGAGACCGATGCCTTTGATAAGGTCGACGGCCGAGATGACCGCGGCCCTGACCTTCCACTTTTCGGTGAATGACGGCAGCTGCGGCTTTTTGCCGGGGCTCCAGAGCCATGCCGAGTTTGCGGGCTTAAGCCCGCGCGCGCGTCGGCTGCGGTTTACCGGGTGGTCGGCAAGTATTTCATAGCTCTGTTTCATCAGCTCAAGGAACTGCCCGCCGCCGTTTTCCTTTTGGGGGAGATATTCCCTGATTTTGCGTCCTATGATGTCGTGCGGGCGCATGAAGTCGTATTTGTCGTTGCCGCCCTTGATGATGAGGCAATGCCGGTAGCTCACTCCGGTGTAAAACTTCATTGTGGAGCTGCCGAGCTTTTTGTCGAGCTCTTTTATCAGTATGTCGGCTTCTTCGGTTGTGATTTCATCGGCACTGTGGTCGAGCATGATTTTGGCTTCATATTCACCCTCGTCGCTGAGCGTGATGAGGTTGCACCTGTAGGCGGTGTCCTCGGGGGCCATTTCAATTCCCATGCTGGCGGCCTCAAGCGGCGAGCGGCCGCGCGAATATATCGCCGGGTCAAATGAAAGTATCGACATGTTAGCCGTGTCGCTTTCGGGTACCATTCCGTCCGGCACGTTGAGGACGGTACCGACTATCGACATCTGTGCCAGCCTGTCCATACAGGGCTTTTTGGCTGCTTCCATCGGGGTTTTGTTGTCGAGCTCAGGCAACGGCCGGTCGGCCATGCCATCCGGGACGAGTGTCAGGTATTCCATAGATTCTCCGGGATTTTGTTGCGGCCGGGATTCTGAAAACATGATCCCGCGGTCGGATTCAGGCCGCAAATGCCGCCGATTTTCATTTCATTATAGCACACAGCCGGCAAAACATCAATAGAATATGCCAACATTTTACCTTTATCCGGCACTTGCGTTATTTGTTTAAATGTGATAAAATTGAAATGCAAAGTTATTTTGAGAAGAGGGCGGAGACATGCCTGATAATGAAAAACAAATAATCCCGCCCGAAATCAAGCGGCGCGGGGGAAGGGAAGAGACCAGAAAATTAAAGAGGATAATCCTCTGCTGCTTTGCGGCAATGCTGCTTTTTGTCATTTTGTATTTCTCTGCCGCCCCCCTGATAAATATGATTGCCAAAATGCTGGAAGAGCGCGACAAGGACGTGTATAACCCGACCAGGCAGACCATAATATTCCACACGCCTGACTACAACGAGAACATATACGACGACGAGTATTACATGGGGCTTGACCGGAGCATATACTACCGAGAACTCGATACCGGTGTGACGGTTGCAATCGAGGCCGAGGACTACGACTCATACGATGAAAGCGTGCGTTTCATGGTGGATTTTGTCAACTATATCATCGCGGGGGACGCCGAGTCATACAACGCCTGCTTTGAGGAGGCATATTTTGAAGTTGAAGGAAATGATGAAAAAGAAGCCTTCACAATGCAGAAACTCTACAATATCCTGATAACGAAAATATCGGAAACCAAAGACGGCTACCTTTTCACGCTTGAATATATGATAAAAGATAATAACGGAACCTTCAGAACCGACATCGGCAGCGACGCCTCAAGAAAGCAGTATATCACACTTACCGATAAAACCGGGAAACTCTTGATTGAGAAAATCGAATATGCAACCATGAAGTAATGTTTTCGGCGCTGCCCCCGGATAGTTAATAGAAACCACTACATTCTAATGTCTAATATCTGTTGTATGATAACAAAAACGGCCCGGCTGCCCGGTGCCGTTATGATATGAATTTTGTATAATTGATATTAGGAAATCTGATATTGGAAAAGGGAAACAACTTCGATATTTTGTACAACAAGGCAAGAAAACCTGATTTACTGCAGATTATCAACAATCCTGTGCGCCCATTCGATTATCGTCTTTTTCTCCTCATCGCTGAGTTTCGACAGGAAGGGCAGCCCGCCCTTGACGAACAGCACGTCGTCTATCAGGTTGGTTCCGGCCTGTCTGACCATATCCTTTATGTACTTGGCGCCTTTCTCGTTGCCGTCAATAATGAGGGCGACATTCTGAGCCCTCTGCTTGTTAAGCCCGTTGCAGAAGAGTCTCAGCTGGTCTTCGGGTTCTTCCTTGATTGAGATGCAGAGGATTACTATTCTTTCCTTGTCGCAGGAATAGGCCGGGGGGATGACGTCCACTGCATTCATGGTAAGTTCGAATTCGTTCTTAATCAAATTTGCGATTGTCCTCATTTTGGCCTTGTTGGACCAGTAGAGCACCCTCATTTTTATTGCCATAGTGCTTCCTCCCGTAATATGTTTTTATACATTTTTTTTATGTCTGATTGTATAATATCTACAATAACCGCGGCCACCGTGTTCTTTTTCTGTCGCTGGCATTTTGATATTGAAAGCCTTCTATTATAAACCTGTGACTTTATAAAAGCCTCCCTATGTTATACAAAATTTGCATTTTGTATAATTATATCGCACTCAGCTTGCAGTTCCCTCTATAAGCCGAAAGACACTATTGCGCCTGACTTTGTGACCTGCCGCTTGTGTTGCCGGTGTCCTTTCCGGACATTGCCGAATATTTTTTCCTGGTCGCCTCGCCGCCCCGGATATGTCTTTCGCGTTTATTTGTTTCTAGCACCTTTTTAACCTCAAAATACAAAGGCTTGTTTATCTGACGCAGAGTCTGGGTTACGTCTTTATGTACCGTGCTTTTGCTGATTCCGAATTTCTTTGCGGCGCTCCTTACCGTCGCGTTGTTTTCTATCATGTATGCGGCAATCTGAACGCATCTCTCCTTGTTCCCGGATATGTACATCATAATATTACTCCCGTGCCGCACAGAGCGGCAAAAATAATATTTGATAGAAGCAAATGAGGATGTCTTAAGGCAATGCCCGCGCTGCAGTTGCCGGGTACAAGTCCTCACTTAATCTTATGACTAAAAGCGAACAAATATTATATGCCTGCTCAATAATTCAACAAAGGAAATCCACAAAATGGAAAATGTAATAAATAATTATACTAAATCCCCGCTCCCCGTGGTGGTCGAAGGCATGACCTCGGTTTCTGCCCTGATAAACTCTGTTTTATCAGGTAAAAATACCCGCAGGATTCTGCAGGTGCTCGTCTCAAACGAAGCCATAAAAAGCAAGCGGCGCGAGACAGCCTTTCTGCGTGCAAAAGCCGGGGTTCTGGGTTATTGCTTTTCGGTGGTTCCTGTCGGAGAAATAGATGGACTTGCAGAGGGTAAAACTCACGGCGGCATTATCGCTCTCTGCACCGAAAGGCATCTCCCCGCCCTCGTAGCCGAAAATCTTCCGGAGCTTGGCTTTTTCGTTTTGCTTGAAGGGATTGAAGATCCGTTTAATTTCGGTTACACCGTGCGGTCGCTCTACGCTGCCGGGGCTGACGGAATAGTGCTCGGCAGGCGGAACTGGATGTCCGCGGCCTCGACCGTCATCCGCGCTTCTGCCGGGACAACCGAGCTTATCGACATGTACGAGGAGGATCCCGTAAAAGCCGTGAACATATTTAAGTCGCGCGGGTACAGAATCATTTCGGCGGGTATCAGAGACTCGGTGTCACTCTACGAGGCCGACCTGAGGCTGCCGCTGCTGCTCATTATCGGAGGCGAGAAGCGCGGGATATCAAGGCGGCTGCTCGAGTTGTCCGACCAGATTGTGCGGATTGACTACGGACGCAAGTTCATGGGCTCACTCACCACCTCTGCGGCCGCGGCGGTCTTTGCCTTTGAGATTATGCGCCGGGGGCGCTGACTTTTCATATCTTCGTGCCTGCCGCACGGATAATTTCAGCCTTGTCCTCATATCATTTAGTAAGATAAAAAAAGCGAGGACAAATGGCATGGACACGGCAGGCGGAATTGATATTGAGAGGCTCAGGCAGCTCAACCGTCCCGGATATGCCCGGACAAGGCTGACTGTGATTTATACGATCCTTTTTGCTTTTGCCGCCTGCCTCGGTGCGCTTCTCAATCTTTTTTTCATTGACAGCCTGCCGGAAGTGATGGCAGCCCGAATCAGCGCAATGTTCCTCCCGCCGCCGGCCGGCTCGCTCTCAACCGGGCTTATCTACGATATAATTTATAATTCGGTTGACATCTTTAAAATATCGTTTATAATATTAATAGCAGGATTTACTTATATATCGGGGCTTATCGACCGCATTATTCTGCTGTTTTCGGGCGTGTTCTACGGTCTGTCATCCTCAATATGCATTGACCTGTTGCACGCGCAGCAAGCCGGGAGCGGAAGACTTCTTGTGACGGTTTTGTTTCTTGTCCGGATGCTTGTTTTGTTCTCGGTTATTATCTCGGGCGGGGTTTTATCCGAGCTGTACTCAAACCGCTGGAGATATTACAGAAATACCTATTCCCTGCTGAAATCCTGGTATTTCTGGAAGTACAACCTGACTTTTTTGATTTTATTCGGCTATGTGATACTGGCCGATTTCGGATACAGATTTCTGCTAAACATGATTTTGTAAAGGATTACCTGACTTGGAAGCAAAGAAAAGGAAGTTCAAACTCTTTGACATGAACCGGGACGGCAAGGGCGTCGAGAAGGGTGAAGACGGACCAAAGAATTTCCGAAATTTCTTTAAGTATTTCAAAAGGAAATTCGGCAAGCTGCTCTCGGTAAACCTGCTCATGGTTTTTCAAATACTGCCGATTATCGCGGCGGTCTTTGTCTTTTTGACAGGTCCGACCCGAAGCACGGTAATAAACGTGCTCTATCCCACCGCTTATTGTGCCGCCTTCATGTCGCCGTCGCCGGCAAGCGACCTCTTTCTCGCCACGGTCGGCCAGCAGCTTGGAGTTCCGGTTTACAATTCCTATGTTTATTACGTTATCGGAGCAATTGCCTTAGTTTACTTGCTGACCTTCGGCTGGCAGAATGTGGGCGGAACTTACCTTCTGCGCGGGCTGGTGCGGGGTGACCCTGTTTTTGTGGTTTCGGACTATTTTTATGCAATAAAAAAGAATTTCCGGCAAGGCTTTTTTGTCGGGCTTATTGATATTTCTGTGATTTCCCTGCTTTTCTGGAACCTTATGTTTTATTCCCAGAACAGCTACTCTTCCCTGATGAGTGTTTTCTATGTTGCCGTAATCGCCCTGATTTTAGTATATTTTACAATGCGCTATTATGTGTATCTGCAGCTTATAACATTTGACCTGAAAACCTGGAAGATAATAAAAAATTCCCTGATTTTCACGGTGCTCGGCATCAAGCGCAATGTTATGGCGGCTCTCGGAATCGTCACCGTGCTGGCCCTGAATTACTTGTTGTTCTATATCTTTGCCCCGTTTAACATTATTTTTCCGCTGATACTTCCCTTCTTCTACTTCATGGCGGTCTCGGGCTATATCGCGACATACGCCGCGTACCCGGTCATCGAGAAATATATGATTGAACCACTGCCCGAGGACACCGAGCAGTCTTCTGACGAGCCGGCGGAGTAATCGGTTATTCCGGGGGCGCTGCCCCCGGAACCCTGCTATTTATGCGGGGCTCCGCCTCGCACCCCGCTCAAGGCCCTTTTTGAAAAAAATGGTCCTGAGAATCCCCAATACCTTTAGGTATCTATAGCATAAAACAAAAGAAACGCGGGTTCAATATCCCGCGCCTTTTGTTTTTTTGACATTGGTGGATGCTATATTAACGGGAGTGCGAAGCGTGTGGAATGCCGGTAGTCGCACAAAACAGTCATATGGGCACCGCCGGTGTCGGTTTAATCATACCCTAATAGCTCGCTGACCGTCACAAAGGTGTATCCCTCTTTAATAAGATAAGGTATTATCATCTTCAGCGCTTCAACAGTATGGCCCCTTCGCGCAAAGTCATGCATGAGTATAATATCCCCCGGCGAAACTTTTTCCTTGATATTTTTAACCATAGCTTCGGCCGGTGTGCCCGCCCAGTCCCGCGTGTCGATGCTCCAGAGGATTACGGTATAGTTTTCATCTTTGATATACCGGTATATCGTTCCCGGCAGAACTCCCTCCGGCGGCCGGAACAGCTTAGTTTTATAACCGAAAATCTCATTTAGCAGGTTGTCACAGCGTTCGATTTCGCTTTTCATCTGGAAGGCCGTCAGTTTTTTGAAGCATTTGTGGCTGAATGTATGGTTCCCGATTTCGTGCCCTTCGTTAACTATCCGCCTGAACACGTCGGGATAGTATCCGGCGTTTTCCCCGACAACAAAAAAGGTCGCTCTCACCTCATATTTACGCAGAATATCGAGGATCTCGGTTGTGTGGCGCGGGTGCGGCCCGTCGTCAAAGGTCAGAGCGATTATTTTCGGATGCTCTATTTTTTTCCTAAAAACCACAATTGAAGAATCCTGCGCCGAGGCCGGCGGAACAGACAGCACCGCAAGCAGGGTTGCCAACACAAGGCAGATAAGGCGTTTCATTTTTCCACCTTGGTCAGTTGGTCAAGAGTGCCGAAGCTGTAACCCTCGGCCCTGAGCTGGTCTATAACCCTCCCGAGTATTTTAGCGTTGGTGCTTGAGGTGGGATGCAGCAGGATTATCGCGCCATTGTGTATATTGCTCATTATCAGGTTAAAGGCGTACTCTGGGTCTAGTTGTCTTTCGTTGTCCCAGTCGGCGTAGGCCAGGCTCCAGAATATTGTCTTGTAGCCGAGCTGCTGGGCAAATTTCAGGTTTTCCTCGTTGAACTTCCCTTTCGGCGGCCGGTAATAACGCGCAATTTTGCGGCTTGTATATTCGGTGTAAATATCCTCTAGCTTTTTCAGTTCAGCCCCGAATTCCTCAATGCTTGTGAATTGTGTCATATCCAAGTGACTTGCCGTGTGATTGCAGACGAGATGTCCCTCGTCGGCCATCCGCCGCACCAGGTCGGTGTTCTTTTTTACCAGGTGAGCGAGAATAAAAAATGCCGCCCGGACCTCTTTTTCCTTCAGGACGTCAAGGACCCGTCCGACATTTCCGTTGTCGTATCCCGCGTCAAAGGTGAGATAGACCACGCGATCCGAAGCCGTGTCGCCGTGCTCCTTGTCGACATAGAAGCCGCCGTATTCTTCTATGAACTGCATATCAGGGTCACAGCGGGGCTGCAGGTGGTTTTTGTTCCTCTTGCAGTACCAGTTGAAGGTCTCGCCTGACGCCTCGGTGCAGATGGTCAGAATCATCATGGCGCAGCATGCAATAATGAGTACAGATATCAGTTTATTGTTCATTTTATCCACCTTGCCGTGAGAGGTTGTATTATCAATTAATAGTTTATTTATTTTCAGACCGGATAAACAAAGTAATTATTGGTGTGATTCTGGCGACCTAAAGTTCCAAAAGAGGGGTGCGGCGTCAAAGTCCTTGCCATAAATCTGATTATTTTGGTTTAATATATCTTTTTCGTTGACAATTAATACCGAATGTAATAGAATAGAACTAACAAACACACAGGAGGCGGGCATATGAATCTCATTACACTATTGTCTGTGACATTTCTGGCCTTCCAGGTGGTGATTCTTGCCATCTGTGTCTGGCTTGGCTACCGCCGCGGTACCGGCCGATCGATTGTAAGGTTGATTTACCTTTCGTTACTCGCGGTATTATCATTTTTCCTTGCCAAGTGGATTGCCGGCTACTTTTCCAAATTCGGTTTGAGTGTTGCCGCCCGGTTTTACACCGAACCGATAAAGCAGCTTATGCTCAGGTCGCCCCAGACCGAACAACTATTAGGCCAAATTATCGCAGCAATGCTCGTACCGGTGGTTTTTGCGCTCATCTTTGCGGTGCTTCAGCTCCTCTCGCTGATAAAGCTTAAGACCGTCTCCGAGAAGCTGACCCGGCTGGTGAAGAAAGACGGCGACCCGATGACCCCGGCCACCCGCTGGATAGGCGCCGGACTTGGCGCGGTTCAGGGATTGCTTATTGCCGCGATCCTGCTCGCCCCGATTTCCTGTGCGGTGGTTATCCTGCGCTCGGTTGACCCAGAGGCGATGGAGGCGCTCGGTCTGCCGGGCTACAAAATCGAGCAAACCGACACTGCCGGTGTCAATTATTCAAAGAATTCGCTCTCGCGCGGGACAGCCGATATCACAACGGTACATAAAAAGCTATCATCAGGCGGCTTTTCGTTCGCCGGTTTTTTCGCCGACCTGCTGACCGAAGCGCTCACCACTATTGAGGGATATGATACAAACCTTGCCGACGAGGTGTTTGTAATACTCAACGCCGCCGGCGAGGCGCTGAAGGTCTACAACGAAATCATCGGGTCCGGAATGTCCGCCGAGCTGGCGGCCGTCAACGCGCTTTCTACCCTTTTGCCCTACATGGAGCAGTCGGTGCTGCTTCCCGAAATTTCCTCACAGCTGCTTAATGCGGCGGCCGATTCATGGGAAAGCGATGAGACGTTTTTAGGAATAAAGTTGCCGGATAAAGACTCCGGTCCGGCGGCCGTGATTATAGGGGCGGTCATGCAGTCGTTTAAGAACGCGACGCCCGAAAATGTCGGCGACATCCTGAATACTCTGGTCGGCAAGAACGAGGGATCAACCTCTGTGATGGAGAACATTCTTAGCCTGACCGGCGATGACGTTGAAGTCACCTCAGACGAGTCGATAGAGCTTATGGCCAACTCGCTGATAGTAATCGGAAACAACGAAAACATGGCCCAGGTCATAGCGGTGGTGGGGCAGATTGGCTCGGATCTGATAAAAGAATACGGCATTACCACCATCCCGGCAGACGAAACCGGAGCTTATGACGAAATCAAGAGTGCGCTTGAAGAAGAACTGAACTCAACAAAAGACCTTGATTATGAGAGCCAAGTCACCTCGCTCGCCAACAGAATTGTCAGCACGGCCGAAAGTTACAACTATTCGATTTCGTTTGCCAAGGCGAAGCTGGCTGCCATCAGTTTACTTTCATATTTTGGGAGCGTTGAGAATATTACTGTTGAGGGAGTAATGGAGTATTTTGGAATAACCGATATTGAAGTCTCAACAAACAATTAAGTCAGTATTTCTATTATGCCGTCTGAAGCGCGCGCCGGGGTATTTTCACCTTCTTTACGATTGACTAAGACGCGCCTGCTGACAAACTATTGCTGTGCATAAACTTAAAGGCTGTCACGAATCTCACAATTCGCGACAGCCTTTATCTGCTTTTATAGAATTTTGATTAAAATTCACGACAATTTGATTTGCGATATGGTTTAAAAGTTTTTGGGGATTCTCAAGCCCTTTTTTCAAAAGGGGTCTTGAGCGGGGTGCGGGGCGGAGCCCCGCACCCGTTCTTATATTTCAATTTCCCCGTCAAAGACCTTGACGGTGTCGCCGGTCAGGATGATGCCGTCTTCGGTCCAGTTGACGATCAAATCTCCTCCGAGCACCTTAACGGTTATATCCTCGCCCTTGTTGCAGAAGCCGTTTTTGATGGCGGCAGCCACCGCCGCACAGGCTCCGGTACCGCAAGCCTGGGTCTCGCCGTTCCCGCGCTCGTAAACCCGCATCTTCAGGGTGTTTTGGTTGACTACCCTTACAAATTCGGTATTGACTCTTTCGGGGAACACCTTGTGGTATTCAAAGAGCGGGCCGATGTTGTCAATGTCAATCTGGTCAATCCGGTCGCAGAATACCACACAGTGAGGGTTCCCGACAGACAGGCAGGTGACCTTGTACTCCCTGCCCCCCACTTCAAGCGGCATCATTACCGCTTCGGGGAGGTCTGTCAGCATCGGGAGGGCGGCTGTAGAAAAATCGGGGTGGCCGATATTGACGCTCACGGAAGTTACCTTACCGTCCGAGGTATACAGCGTTAAGGTTTTCACGCCGCTGTCGGTCTCGACAGTGATGGTGTCGCGCCTGACATACCCGTTGTCATAGACATATTTGCCGACATTGCGGATTGAGTTTCCTGCCAGCTTGCCCCGGCTGCCGTCGCGGTTGTAAACCCGCATTTTGACGTCGGCTATATCCGATTTTTCAATCAGGACAATACCGTCGCCCCCGATTCCCCGCCGCCGGTCGCAGAGTGTGACGCAGAGCGATTCGGGGCTTTCAATCCTGCCGTCGAAGTTCTCGATGCATATATAGTCGTCGCCGGTGGCATGCATTTTGGTGAACCTCAGCTTCTCGCGCGAGGTGCGCATCTTGTTTATATTCACAAGGCCGGTGTTTTGCTGATTGTATCGGCTTGCGATAGTGTCGACGAAGGCGTTTGCCGTGTCAAGCGAGGTCACGCAGGGGACCGAGAGCTGGAGCGCGCGGCGGTGGAATGCTATATAATCGTCAAGCGTGTTATCCATCAGCGCGCCGGTATAAATCACAAAGTTGATTTTGCCCTCCTCGAGCAGATTGTAAACCCGCTTGTCCCGGATGCTCACTACAATCTGCACGTCGATACCGAGTTTTGATACGGTAACCGCGGTCTCGGGCGTGGCGTAAATTTTGAAATGCAGGTCGTCGAGCTTTTTGGCGATCGAGACAACCTCATGCTGGTCCTGAGAGGCCACGCTGAGCAGGACTCCGACCTCTCTGTGGTTTGCGGTCGATTTGAGCAGCATGCCGGCTGAGGTCATGCCCTTGAATAGCGCCTCCTGCAGGTTTTTACCGACCCCGAGCACCTCACCGGTCGATTTCATCTCCGGGCCGAGATACGAGTCGGCGTCGCTAAGCTTTTCAAAGGAGAATACCGGAACCTTGACAGCGTAATAGGGCGGCGCCTTATAGAGCCCGGTACCGTAGCCGAGGTCGCGCAGCCTGCTTCCGGTCATCACCCGGGCGGCTATATCCACCATCGGTATGCCGGCGGCCTTGCTGATATAGGGAACCGTCCTCGAGGCGCGCGGGTTGACCTCGATGACGTAAAGCTCGTTGTGGTAGATAAGGTACTGAATGTTCACGAGCCCCTTTGTGCCGAGCGATTTTGCCAGCTTCTCGGAGCTCTCGACCACCAGCTTCATCATCTTGTCGTTGATGTTGTAGGGCGGAAAGACAGCTATTGAGTCGCCGCTGTGAACGCCTGCCCGCTCGATGTGCTGCATGACACCGGGAATCAGCACATCCTCACCGTCCGAGATGACGTCGACCTCAATCTCGGAGCCGCTCATGTATTTGTCGATGAGGACCGGGTTGTCGATACCCTCGGCCAGTATGCGGCTCATGTAGGTCTTAACTTCGTCCTCGTTGTAGACTATCTTCATGTTATGCCCGCCGATGACGTATGAGGGTCGGAGCAGCACAGGGTAGCCGAGGGTACCGGCAGCCTCAATCGCCTCTTTCATCGTAGTGACCGTCATCCCGCGCGGCCGCTTTATATTGAATTTTTCAAGCAGTTTGTCGAACTTTTCGCGGTCCTCGGCTATATCAATCCCCTCCGCCGAGGTCCCGAGAATCGGAATATTACGTTTGGCAAGGTATCGGGTGAGCTTGATCGCCGTCTGCCCGCCGAAGGCCACCACAACGCCGACAGGATTCTCAACCTTGATAATGTTCATCACGTCCTCCGGGGTCAGCGGCTCGAAATACAGCCTGTCGGCGGTATCGTAGTCGGTTGAGACCGTCTCGGGGTTGTTGTTTATGATAACAACGTCATAGCCCAGCTCCTTGAGTGTCCAGACACAGTGAACCGACGAGTAGTCGAACTCAATTCCCTGCCCTATGCGGATAGGTCCCGAGCCGAGCACCAGAATTACCGGTTTGCCGCTCCGCTTCATTTTGCGGGATTCACATTCGGTATCGTAGGTCGAGTAGAAGTAGGGGGTGACCGCGTCAAACTCGGCGGCGCAGGTGTCGACCATTTTGTAGACGCAGTCGGCCTTATATGGCAGCTCTCGACAACCAGAAATCCGCATTAGCGCGGCGTCGGTGTATCCGAGTTTTTTGCCCTTAAGGTATAATTCTTCAGTCAGCCCCTTTGCAATTTCTGCTTCGTAATCTACCAGATTTTTGATTTTTTTGATGAAGAAGCGGTCGATTTTTGTCAGCTCATAAATCCGGTCAATCGACATGCCGCCCTTCAATGCCTCAAAAATCGTAAAAATCCGCCTGTCATCCGGAACTATTAAGCGTTCCGTGATGTCTTTATTGCTTATCGGTTCGGTATTTAGCGTGTCAAGCGATAGCTCGGCGCCGCGAATTGCCTTCATCAGCGCCATTTCAAAAGACGGGGCAATCGCCATGACCTCGCCGGTCGCCTTCATCTGGGTGCCGAGCTTTCTTGAGGCGCCGACGAATTTGTCGAACGGCCACTTCGGGAATTTTACGACGACATAGTCGACCGCCGGCTCAAAGCAGGCGCAGGTTTTTCCGGTAATCTCGTTGGTTATCTCGTCAAGCGTGTAGCCCAGCGCGATTTTGGTAGCTATTTTTGCGATGGGGTAGCCGGTGGCCTTCGAGGCCAATGCCGAGGAGCGCGAGACCCGCGGGTTGACCTCTATCACCGCATATTCAAAACTGTCAGGGTTCAGCGCGAACTGGCAGTTGCAGCCCCCGACAATGTCGAGCGCTTCGATTATCTTGAGCGCCGAGGAGCGGAGCATCTGGTATTCCTTGTCGGACAGGGTGAGCGCAGGCGCCACCACAATGCTGTCGCCGGTATGAATGCCTATCGGGTCGACGTTTTCCATGCTGCAGACCGCTATCGTGTTGCCGTTACTGTCGCGCATGGTTTCAAACTCAATTTCTTTCCAGCCGTATATATACTTCTCGACTAGTATCTGCCCTATTGGGGAAGCTTCGATTCCGGCTGTGGCCACCGAGTGCATTTCCTCCTCGTTGTATGCCACCCCGCCGCCTGTGCCGCCGAGCGTGAAGGCCGGGCGGATGATTACCGGATATCCGATTTCTTCGGCAATTTTTAGCGCGGTGTCAACATCTGTCGCAATATCCGAGGGTACGACAGGCTCGCCGATTGATCGCATTGTCTCCTTAAAAAGCTCCCTGTCCTCGGCCTTGTCTATTGCCTCGGTGTTGGTGCCGATCAGCCGCACGCCGTATTTCTTGAGAATTCCCTGACGATTCAGCTGCATGGCGAGGGTCAGGCCGGTCTGGCCGCCGAGCCCCGCAAGAAGGCTGTCGGGCCTTTCTTTCTCTATTATCCTTGCGACTGTCTCTACGGTGAGCGGCTCGAGGTATATTTCGTCGGCCAGAGCGCTGTCGGTCATAATGGTGGCCGGGTTTGAGTTGACAAGCACAACATTTACGCCAGCCGCCTTGAGCACGCGGCAGGCCTGCGCGCCGGCGTAATCAAATTCGGCGGCCTGTCCTATCACAATAGGGCCGGAACCGATAACCAGCACTTTTTTAATGTTCTTGTCAAGCGGCATTATCTGCTCCCCCCTTCCGCATCCATCATCCTGGTAAACCGGTCAAACAAAAACGAGGTGTCAAGCGGCCCGGCGCTTGCCTCGGGGTGGAACTGGACCGAGAAGGCTTTCAGGTCGGGGTAATCTATACCTTCGCAGGTGCCGTCGTTGGCGTTCTGGAACATCGGCACCCCGCATTTTATGCTTGAATTGTCGACCGCATAGCCGTGGTTCTGGCTGGTTATATATGTCCTCGTTCCAAAAAGGTCGCGCACCGGCTGGTTTGCCCCGCGGTGGCCGTATTTGAGCTTGATTGTCCTGCTCCCTGCCGCCAGCGCCAGCAGCTGGTGCCCCAAACATATGCCGAATATCGGTAGTCTGCCCAGCAATTTTTCAAGCTGTTCTATCTGGTATTTGTTTTCGGCCGGGTCGCCGGGGCCGTTAGGCAGCACCAGCCCGTCGGGAGCAAAAGCAAGAATCTCCTCGGCCGATGTCGTCGCAGGAAATACGGTTACGCTGCATCCTCGGAACTGCAGGGATTTAATAATGTAGTTTTTGGCGCCATAGTCAATTAAGGCAACCCTGTATTTTTCGTTTTCTGCCGGGTAAACCGTCTTTTCCCGGCGGCTCACGCTCGGCACGGCGTCTTTTATACTGTAATTTTTGATAAAAGAGAGGTCCTCGGGGACACTGTCGCAGATTGCCGCGTTCATGACCCCGTGCTCGCGGATGATTCTTGTCACCTGCCGGGTGTCAATACTGCACAGCCCGACAACGTTGTGGTCTTTGAGGAACTTGTCAAGGTCATACTGGCAGCGGAAGTTTGACGGATAGTCGCACCACTCGCGCACTACATAACCGCGCACGCAGCAGGGGCCTTCGAAGTCCTCCTCAATGATTCCGTAATTGCCGATTAGCGGGAAGGTTTGCAGCACAATCTGACCATAGTAGCTCGGATCGGTGAGCGTTTCGATGTAGCCGCACATATTGGTGGTAAAGACCAGCTCGCCGACATTTTCGGTATCTGCGCCGAACTTCTCGCCCAGAAAAACCGTCCCGTCCTCCAGCACCAAATAAGCTTTTTTCATTTTTTTATCCTTTCCCCGACGGCACGAATCTACCATTGCCGCCGGACCTGACCAAACCCGAATGAGTTTTTGCATATTGAAAGATGAGCGTTGCCAAATGGCAGTGACTCATCTTTTCAAGGGTATTCATATCAGCGTTGCCGCCATTACGGCTTTTATAGTGTGCATCCTGTTCTCGGCCTGCTCAAACACTACCGAGCGCCGACTCTCAAAGACCTCGTCGGTGACCTCAAGCCCGCAAAGCCCGTATTTCTCGCCGACCTCCCGGCCGATAATAGTTTTCCTGTCGTGAAAGGCCGGCAGGCAGTGCATGAAAATCGCCTTGGGGCCGGCTAGGCTCATGATTTTCCCGTTTACCTGATATGGGAGCAGTGCCGCTATTCTCTCGCCCCATGCCGACTCGGGCTCGCCCATCGACAGCCAGACGTCGGTGTAGACAATATCCGCCCGGCAAGCGGCTTTTTCGGGGTCTGAAATAAACCTCAACTCAGCACCGGTGGTGCGGGCTATCTCCCCGCATTTCTCTCTCAGTTCTTTTGATGGGAGATATTCTGCGGGAGCGGCGGCCGTGAAGTTCAGCCCGAGTTTTGCACAGCCCACCATGAGCGAGTTGCCCATGTTGTAGCGCGCGTCGCCGAAGTAGACCAGATTCAGTCCCTTAAGATACCCGAAATGCTCTTTTATTGTGAGCATGTCGGCGAGCACCTGCGTCGGGTGAAATTCGTTGGTAAGCCCGTTCCAGACCGGCACGCCGGCATGTTTTGCTATTTCCTCGACTATCGACTGCTCAAAACCGCGGTACTCGATTCCGTCATAAAGCCTGCCGAGCACGCGCGCAGTATCGGCAATGCTCTCTTTTTTGCCGATCTGCGAGCCCTGCGGGTCAAGATAGGTGACATTCATGCCGAGGTCGTAGGCGGCGACCTCAAAACTGCAGCGGGTACGGGTGCTGGTTTTCTCGAAAATCAGGGCGATGTTCTTGCCTTCGCAAAGCCTGTGGGGTATGCCGGCCTTTTTCTTTGCCTTAAATTCTGCGGCAAGGTCAATTAGGCCCAGTATTTCCTCGGGGGTAAAGTCAAGGAGCGTGAGAAAGTTCCTCCCGGCAAGATTAATCATATGTCGCCCTCCTATTCCGCACAGGCCGCTTTTATCACAGCTACTGCCTTTTTCAGCAAATCATCGGGGATGTTCAGCGGCGGCAGCAGCCTGACTTTGTTTTTGGCCTTGATGACTATGACACCCATCTCGCGGCATCTTCTGATGACCTCGGCAGCCGGCTTTGAGGTTTCAATTCCAATCATCAGCCCCATGCCTGTGACACCCAAAATCCCCGGAGCGCCGCGAAGCTCCTTCATAATATAATCCGATTTTTCTTTGACTTTGTCAAGTAGGTTTTTGTTAATTCGCGATAAAATGTTCAGAGCCCCGGCACAGACCACAGGATTGCCGCCGAAGGTCGAGCCGTGCGAACCGGGGGTGAACACATCCTGCACTTTTTCACCGAGCAGCGTCGCCCCTATCGGCAGCCCGCCGCCAAGCCCTTTGGCTAAGGTGACTATATCCGGGGTAATGCCGTAATTCTTGTAGGCAAAATACTCCCCGGTCCGTCCGCAGCCGGTCTGCACCTCGTCGACAATCATGAGAAGCCCGTACTCGGCGGCAACTTGAGAAATACCGCTGACAAATTCCTGCGGAAGAGGCAAAACTCCGCCCTCGCCCTGAATCAGCTCAAACATCACCGCCGCGACCCTGCCGGTCTTTGCCTGCTCCACTACTTCATTAAGGTCGCCGACCTCTACATAAATAAATCCGGGAGTGAGCGGCCGGTAATCGGTATGAAAAGTCTCCTGCCCGGTCGCGGCCAGCGTGGTTATCGTGCGGCCATGAAAACTGTTTTTCAGCGTGATAATATTATACCTTTCGGCGCCGTATTTTGCCGCCGCATATTTTCTTGCGGCCTTGATGGCGCACTCATTAGCCTCGGCCCCCGAGTTTGAGAAGAAGACCTTCTTCATCCCCGAAATCTCGCAGAGTTTTTCTGCAAGAAGAACACAGGGGTCACTATAAAATAAATTTGAAGTGTGCTGGCAGGTTTTTAATTGTTCTGTGACTGCATCTACCCACTCATCGTCGCTCACACCGAAGGAATTGACCGCAATCCCGCTGCCCAGATCTATATACTCGTTGCCCTGCTCGTCGTAGACCAGCGCGCCCTTCCCGCGGACGATTCTGAGCGGGAAACGGTCGTATGTAGCGGCGATATACTCATGGTCCTTTGCAATTATATCCATAAGGCTCCCTTCCCCGCTCGCTTATTCGTCATTGGCCGCAATCATGGTTCCGGCGCCCTCGTCGGTCAGCATCTCGATGAGCAGCGAATGGGGCACCCGCCCGTCGATAATGGTGACCCGCTTGACCCCCAGCTCGATTGCGTCAATGCAGCACTGGATTTTTGGAATCATGCCGCCCGACACGGCTCCGTTCCTTATCATTTCCTTGGCTTCTTTTACATTCATAAATTTAATAAGTGAGGACGGGTCGCTTACGTCGCGCAGCACCCCGGCGATGTCTGTCAGGGTCATGAGGCGCTCAGCCTTCATCTCCCCGGCGATATATGCCGCAGCGGTGTCGGCGTTGATATTGTAAATATTCCCTTCCTTGTCGCACCCCACCGTCGAGACCACCGGGATATAGCCGTTCTGAAGCAGGTCAATAATCGGCTTTACGTTGACCCGGGTAATCTCGCCGACAAAGCCGTGCACCTCATCGCGCCGCTTGGCTTCAATCAACCGGCCGTCAATGCCGCAGATGCCGATTGCATTGCCGCCCTTGGTCTGAAGCAGGTTGACCAGATTTTTGTTGACCTTGCCGGCCAGCACCATCTGAACGATTTCGGCAGACTCACGGTCGGTCACGCGCAGGCCGTCGATAAACACCGATTCTTTTCCGAACTTCCCGAGAACTTCGGAAATCTCGGGGCCGCCTCCGTGCACCACAACGACCTTGACGCCAATCAGCCCGAGCAGGATTATATCGTCCATGACCTGGCGCTTTAAGTCCTCGTTGAGCATGGCGTTCCCGCCGTATTTGACGACTACTATCTTGTTATAGTACTTCTGTATATACGGCAGCGCCTGTGTGAGC
Source organism: Clostridiales bacterium (assembly GCA_012727435.1). GTDB lineage: Bacteria > Bacillota > Clostridia > Oscillospirales > CAG-272 > UMGS1002. The sequence goes on from JAAYHB010000010.1 coordinate 40,004, forward strand.
ACCTCTGCGCGCTTGAAGTTATCAATGTCGGTCATTGCCCTGCCTCCTTTAAGTCCTGTAAGCTCCGTTGATTCTGACATAATCGTACGTGAGGTCGCAACCCCAGGCAACCGCTCCGGCGCCGCCGCTCTTGAGATCAACCAAAATAGTTATTTCCTTCTCAAGCAGAACCGCTTTAGCCTTTTCCTCGGAGAAGTCGACCGCCGCGCCGTCCTCGCAGACTTTGACGGTTCCCGCCACAGATGCAAACGAAACGTCAATCTTATTTACGTCAACCGTAGCGCCACTGTAGCCTATGGCGCAGAGCACGCGCCCGAAGTTGGCATCCGCTCCGAACATGGCAGCCTTGACCAGCGTTGATGATATAATACTTCTGGCCACAACCCGGGCGGTTTCCTCATCGGCGGCACCTGTAACGCGGCACTCAAGCAGCTTTGTGGCTCCCTCGCCGTCGGCTGCAATCATTTTGCACAGCGGCAGCGTCACGGCTCTCAGCGCCTTTTTGAAGGTTTCAAAATCCTCGCCTTCGCCTACAATTTCGTGATTTCCCGCCATGCCGTTGGCAAGTATGGCTACCATGTCGTTAGTCGAGGTGTCGCCGTCAATGCTGATCATATTGAAGGTGTTTTTAATATCTTCCGAGAGGGCAATCTGGAGCATCGCCGGCGAAATTGCCGCGTCGGTGGTTATAAAGACCAGCATGGTTGCCATGTTGGGGTGAATCATGCCCGAGCCCTTGGCAATACCCCCCATCCGGCAGACACGCCCGCTTATTTCAAACTCGACAGCTACTTCTTTCTTCATGGTGTCGGTTGTCATTATCCCTTCGGCGGCGTCCGAGCTGTTTTTGCCGAGCGACCTTACCAGTGTGGGTATGCCCTCTTTTATCGGGGTGATGTCAAGCTTCTGGCCTATCACGCCGGTAGAGGCTACGATTACGTCTTTTTCGGATATGCCGAGCTCGCGCGCGAGCAGCCGGCAGGTTTCCTCGGCTATTTCTACTCCGTCTTTGTTGCAGGTGTTGGCGTTGCCGCTGTTGCAGATTATGGCCTGCGCATACCCGTCGGCTATGTTCTGCTTTGTAACGGTAATAGGTGCGCCAAAAACCAGATTCGTGGTGTAAACCGCGGCAGCCGAGGCAACTTTCTCGCTGAAAATCAGGGCAAGGTCGCGCTTTGTGCGGTTTTTACGGATTCCGCAGTGAATGCCGCTTGCCGTAAATCCACGGGCTGCGCAAACGCCGCCGTCTATCATTTTCATTTGTGCAAACACTCCGTTTATGTCGTTAATAAATTAAAGTTTGTCAATCGTTTCCGCATTTTTTAAGTTTGTGATATAATATCAAAGTACAAGTCCGGTTTTGGGGGCGATCCCGAGCACTATGTTCATACACTCGACAGCGGAGCCCGAGGCGCCCTTTCCGAGATTGTCGAACTGGGCACACAGTGTTATTCTGTCCTCGTTGCCCATGACACATATGTTCATATAATCGACTCCCGAAAGTGCCCCGCTCGACACAAAGCCGTTCTTGTCAATTTTGTCACAATACCGTACTATTTCACCATTATACTTCCTTTTGTATATCTTTATGATGTCAGACATACCGTCACCGCCGAGCATTTCGGCAAACAGCGGAACTGTCACCAGCATCCCGCTGTAGTAATCGGCCACAATCGGCGAAAAATGCGGCGCCTTCTCAAGCCCGGATATCGCCATCATTTCCTTTAGGTGCTTGTGGCGCTGCTCGATGGCGTAAACCCGAGGAAAGTCAAGCTCTGGCGCGCGGCCCTCGGTCTCGTACTCGGCTATCATCTTATTGCCGCCGCCCGAGTAGCCGGTCAGCGAAAAGCAGGCCAGCCGGCTGTCCTTTGGGAGGATCCCTACTTCAATGAGAGGATAGACAAGTGCTATAAAACCGGCGGCGTGGCAGCCCGGCACCGCAATCCGCTTTGATTTTCTTATCGCCTCAAAATGTTCCTCCGACAGCTCGGGAAAGCCGTATGCCCAGCCGGGGGAAGTCCGGTGTGCTGTTGAGGCGTCGATTATCACGGTGTCGGGATTTTCGACCAGCGCCACCGCCTCGACCGCCGCCGAATCAGGCAGGCATAAGAACGCCACATCTGCTTCATTGAGCAGCTTTGCCCGCTCGGCGGGGTTTTTTCTGAGTTCGGGCTTTATAGTGAGCAATTTTATGTCGTTTCTATCCGAGAGACGCTTATGAATTCTCAGACCGGTCGTGCCGGCTTCTCCGTCTATAAAAACCTTTTTCATTCGCTAAGATACTCCCTGAGCCATTTTATCTGTGCTGCGACCGAATCCGACCCGGTTCCGCCGGCCGATATCCGTCTGACAACACAATTTGAGAGCTCAATTTCAGAATAAAGGTCAGCCTCAAACAAATCGCTGAAGGATTTATACTCCTCAAGCGTCAGAGTCTCGAGCACCTTTTTGTGCTTCATCGCATAGGCGACTATTTCCCCGACCATTCTGTATGCGGCCCTGAAGGGCATGCCGCGCTTTGTGAGATAGTCGGCCAGGTCGGTGGCGTTGATAAAGCCCTCCTGCGCCGTGGCATGCATGCGCTTACGGTTGACCTTCATTGTCGCGACCATCGGCGCCATGATACCGAGGCAGGCCTTTACAGTGTCAATGCTGTCAAAGACCGCTTCCTTGTCCTCCTGCATATCCTTGTTGTAGGCAAGCGGCAGCCCTTTCATGGTGGTCAGCAGCGCTATAAGGTTCCCGTATACCCGCCCGGTTTTGCCGCGTATCAGCTCCGCCATGTCGGGGTTTTTCTTCTGCGGCATGATGCTGGAGCCGGTGGTGTAGCCGTCGTCAAGTTCAATAAACTTAAATTCCCATGAAGACCAGAGAATCAGTTCCTCGGCAAGCCTTGAGAGGTGCATCATCAGTATCGAGAGCGCACTCAAAATCTCAAGGCAGAAATCGCGGTCGGACACGCCGTCAATGCTGTTTATTGTAATCCCCGAGAACCCGAGCAGCTCTGCCGTCATCTCACGGTCGATGTCATATGTCGTCCCGGCAAGCGCGCAGGAGCCGAGCGGCGAGAGATTCATGCGCTCTGCAGCATCACAAATCCGGTCAATATCCCGTCTGAGCATGCTCGCATATGCAAGAATGTGATGTGCAAAGACAATCGGCTGGGCGCGCTGCAAGTGTGTGTAGCCCGGCATAATCGCTTCGGTATTGGCCTCGGCCTGCGAGAGTATCGCCCCCATCAACTTCTTTATCAGGTTAATAATCTCCCCGGCTTCATCTCTCAGGTACATCCTCAGGTCAAGCGCCACCTGGTCGTTTCTGCTGCGCGCGGTGTGCAGCTTCTTTCCGGCCTCTCCTATCCGCCGGGTCAGCTCGGCCTCGACGAACATATGAATGTCCTCGGCCTGTGGGTCAAATTCAAGTTTCCCTGTCTGAAGGTCGGCCAAAATCCCCTCAAGGCCGCTTTTTATCTTCTCATACTCGTCACTCGAGATTATTCCCTGTCGTGCAAGCATGGCCGCGTGCGCCTTTGAGCCGGCAATATTCTGCCTGAACATCCGGCAATCAAAGCGTATCGACGAGTTGAAGTCGTCGGCGGCACGCTCCGGCCTGCCCGCCGTGAGCCCGGCCCAAAGTTTTTCACTTGCCATAATGTCACTATCCTTTCTTCAGGAGCGCTGCCCCCGGGCTCCCGATTTTCTTACGGGGGCACTGCCCCCGAACCCCCGCTTAATAAGAATTTTCAAAAAACTTTCACAAACCTCTTGCTTGTAGTTTTCGCGGGGCATAAATCCATTCAATTTGCCGCGTGGTAACAATCAAAACCTGCGATTTATTTAATGTTGTTTCTTTTCTTCATTTTGGCTATTATCTTTGACTGCAGCCCGAAGAGATTAATAAATCCGGTAGCGTCGCTCTGGTTGTAGACGTTGTCCTCGTCGAAGGTGGCTATTTCGGCGTCGTAGAGCGAGTAAGGCGAGGTTACGCCTGCATTTATCATGTTGCCCTTGTAAAGTTTGAGGGTGACGTCGCCGGTGACATACTTCTGGGTCGATTTCACAAAGGCAAGTATCGCCTCGGTCAGCGGAGTGAACCACAGCCCGTAGTACACCTGCTCTCCGAGTTTCTGCGCGACCAAGGCCTTGTAGTGAGCAGTCTCACGGTCAAGGCAGATGGTCTCAAGCACCTTGTGCGCGCGGTATAGAATTGCACCGCCGGGAGTTTCATAAACTCCCCGGCTTTTCATGCCGACGAGCCGGTTCTCAACAATATCGAGCAGGCCGATGCCGTTCTCGCCGCCGCGCTTGTTGAGCTTTCTGACAAGCGATACCGGGTCGAGCTCTTCCCCGTCGACCGCAGTCGGCACGCCGGCCTCAAAATGAATCGTGACATATGTCGGCTTGTCGGGCGCCGCCTCGGGAGATACCCCCATTTCAAGGAAGCCGGGCTTGTTATACTGCGGCTCGTTTGCCGGGTCCTCAAGGTCCAGTCCCTCATGCGAGAGGTGCCAGATGTTTTTATCCTTTGAGTAATTGGTCTCGCGGCTGATTCTCAGCGGCACGCCGTGCGCCTCGGCATAATCTATTTCCTCGTCGCGGGACTTTATGCTCCACTCGCGCCACGGCGCGATTATCGGCATCTCGGGAGCGAAGGCCTTTATCGCCAGCTCAAAGCGCACCTGGTCGTTTCCCTTCCCGGTGCAGCCGTGGCAGACCGCGTCGGCGCCTTCTGCCAGCGCAATCTCCGCCACCCGCTTGGCGATCGGCGGGCGAGCGAGAGCCGTGCCGAGCATGTAGTCCTCATATAGCGCTCCGGCCTGAACGCAGGGGAAGACATACTCCTCAAGGAACTCGCGGGCAAGGTCCTCAATGTAGAGTTTGGAGGCTCCGGTCTTGAGTGCCTTTTCCTCAAGTCCGACCAGCTCGTCGGTCTGCCCGAAGTTGCCGCATACGGCTATGACCTCACAGTTATTGTAGTTCTCTTTCAGCCACGGAATGATAATCGAGGTGTCAAGCCCGCCGGAATAGGCCAGCACAACCTTTTTTATTTTGCTCTTATCCATGTCAAGTCTCTCCGTTTGTGTATTGATAATGAATATATATTACACTATCCTGTATAATTTTGCAATATCTTTTTTCAAATTTCTCAAGATTTGTGGGATTCATTACATTTGCACGACCGTTTACCCCTAACTGTTGTGCATGTTTTTTTCTAAGTTGAATACATATTTTGTTCTGCGCACCGTTTTGGTGACTTGTACCGTTCATTGGGCTGTTCGGTACATGGAATTACCAATGTATAAATATGCAATGTTATACATCCGAGCCATTATGACTGCCGGACGGGCAAAGCCCCGTCCGGCGTACTTTTATGGATTGAGCCTGTCGCGGTCTCTCGGGAAGGCCGCGGCACGTTTTACGGTGTCAAGCCCCAGGATGCTTGCCGTAATCCTCTCAAGGCTGCACCCCAGCCCGCCGTGCGGGGGCATGCCGTATTTGTGCATGGTAAGGTAGTCCGAGAAGTCTTCGATATTCATGCGGCGGCGCTTCATCTTTTCAACCTGTTGTTCGTAGTCGTGTATACGCTGGCCGCCGGTCGTGACCTCAAGGCCGTTCAGCAGCATGTCAAAGCTCAGGGTGTAAGCCGGGTCCTCGGGGTCCTCCATGGTATAGAACGGGCGCTTGACGGTCGGATAATGGGTCACGAATACTATCGGGGAACCGTATTCACGGTTGAAGAAATCGCCGAGCCACTTCTCCTCCTCGGGGGCAAAGTCGGGCTCAAGCAGGGCAGCCTGCCCCTTGGCGCCGGGGTGGGCGTCGGCAAAGAGCTTTTTTGCCTCCATGAACTTTATTTTCGGGAATGTTTTGAGCTCCGGCAGCCTCTTCCCCTGCCCGAGGTACATCTCAAGCTCGGGAGCATACTGTTCGTTTAGGGTCTCGAACATAAACTTAAACATGCGCGCCTCAACCGCCATTATATCCTCGAAGGAGTCGATTAACCCCATTTCAAGGTCAAGACCCTGAAACTCGTTTATATGCCGGTTGGTGCTGAACTTTTCCGCTCTGAATACCGGCCCTACCGTAAAGACCTTGCCGAACACGCCGACCATCATCTGCTTATAGACCTGGGGGCTCTGGTCAAGATATGCCTTGCGTCCGAAATAATCCACCTCGAACATGTCGGCGCCGCCCTCCGCGCCGGCCCTGACCAGCTTCGGAGCTACAAACTCAGTAAAACCCTCGCTGCGCAAAAAAGTTCTGAAGGAATACATGACCCCGTCGGCAACTTTGAGAATCGCCCTGACCTTCGGGTTGCGCAGGGTGAGCACCCTGTGGTCGAGCAGGGTGTTGAGATTCAACTTTTCGATTTTCCTGTCATTGCCGATCTCAACCGGCAGCACAGCCGCCCGGCCCGAGAGCCGCTTCATCGTTATGATATGGATATCAAATCCCAGCCGGCTCCGCGGCTCGGCGATAATGGTGCCCTCGATTTCCACACATTCCTCAACCGAGAAGTCCTTAATGTCGCATTGAGACTTCTCGGCGTCCCAGATGCACTGAAATACCAGACGGGGCGAGCGGACAATGACAAATGCGAATCCGCTCATCTCCTTTATGCGATGCAGAGTACCCCTGACGGTTATCGGGGACCCGTCTTTAAGCTCACCGCTTCTGAATTTTTCCAAAACAGATGAAATATCTGTCAAATCAGGCTTTTTGCTGATATCAAGGAATTCCATTGTCTTTCCTTCTTTCTTTAAATTTAATCGGAATTGTTCAGCAGTTCCGTGACAATCTCGTTGACCAGAGCCGGGTTTGCTTTCCCGTGCAGCTTTTTCATGGTCTGTCCGATAAAGAAGGCAAACACCTTGGTTTTGCCGCTCTTGTACTGTTCGACGGTTTTGGGGTTTTCAGTGATTACCTGGAGCGCGGCTTCTCTGATTCGCCCGGCGTCGTCGATTTGCTTTAGGTTGTTATCTTCAATATATTTTTCAACATTAAAGTCATGTGAGGCAAATATCTTTTCAAATACAGACTTTGCAACCGTACGGTTGATAATTCCGTTTCTGACCGCTTTAACAAAGTCGGCAAACTGATAAGGGTCGATATTAAGTTCCTCGGCGGCGACAGAATCCCTGTTCATCAGGTACATCATGTCGCCGAGCATCCAGATTGCGGTTTCCTTGGGGTCATTGCAGAGCGCGACGGTGCGCTCAAAGAGCTCGGCAAGCTGTTTTTTCTCGGTCAAAAGCGCCGCGTCGTATTCCGTAAGCCCGTAATCCCTGATGTAGCGCTCGCGCTTCTCATGCGCCAGCTCGGGGAGGCTCCTGGCAAGCGATTTCAGCCACTCATCGTCAATCAAAACCGGCGGTATGTCGGGTTCGGGGAAATACCTGTAGTCCTGCGCGTTCTCTTTGGTGCGCATTGAAAAGCTTTTGCCTTTGTTGTCGTCCCATTTCCGGGTTTCCTGAATGACAGTCCCGCCTGCCTCAAGCAGTTCTATCTGCCGCTGCGACTCGTCGATTATCGCCCGCTTGATGGACTTAAATGAGTTGAGGTTTTTCATCTCGGTGCGGACCCCGAGCTTGTCGGAGCCGGCCGGCCGCACCGACAGGTTTATGTCGGCACGCATCGAGCCCTGCTCCATCTTGACATCCGAGATGCCGAGATACTCAAAGGTGGATTTGAGCCACATGAGATACCCGACCGCCTCCTCGGCGCTCCTCATGTCCGGTTCGGACACGATTTCAATCAGCGGGACCCCGCAGCGGTTGAAGTCCGGGTAGGAGTAGTCGCCGTAGGACGAGTGAATCAGCTTTCCGGCATCCTCCTCCATGTGTATCTCGCGAATGCGGACGACTTTTTTTTCTCCCGAGCGCGTGGTATACTCGACCCGCCCGTCAACCGCAAAGGGGAGATAGAGCTGGGAGATCTGATAAGCCTTCGGCAGGTCGGGATAGAAGTAGTTTTTCCGGTCGAATTTGTTGTAGCGGTTGATTCTGCAGCCCAGCGCAATTCCGGCCATCAGGGCGTATTCGAGCACTTTCTTGTTGAGCACCGGCAGCGTGCCGGGCATTCCGGAGCAGACCGGACAGCAGTGAGTATTAGGAGCGCCCCCGAATTCGGTGGAACATCCGCAGAATATCTTTGATTTTGTGGCAAGCTCGACGTGAACCTCAAGTCCGATTATCGTCTCCCACTTCATTTCAGTTCACCTCCGGGAGCTGTTTTGTGATAGCTTGTCAGCTGCTGGTATGCATAGCCGGCTCTGAGCACTTTTACCTCATCCAGCCGCTGGCCGATAATCTGCATGCCGACCGGCAGACCCTCACGGTCAAAGCCGCAGGGGACCGATAAGCCGGGGAGCCCCGCGATATTGGCCGAGGCCGTGAAAATATCTGACAGGTACATCTTAAGCGGGTCCGAAAGGCTCTCGCCCAGCCGCGGAGCGGTCCGCGGAGAGGTCGGGCAGATGATAAGGTCGTATTTTTCAAATATGGCGTCAAAGTGGTTTTTTATAATTGCTTTTACCTGAAGTGCCTTGCGGTAATAAGCGTCGTAATACCCGGATGAGAGCACGAAAGTGCCGAGCAGGATGCGCTTTTTGACCTCGTCGCCGAACCCCTCGCTGCGTGTGGTATTGTAGAGGTCGGTGAGCCCGTCGTAGTTCCTGCCGCGGATTCCGTACTTGACTCCGTCAAAGCGCGAGAGGTTCGAGCTTGCCTCGGCACAGGCGATGATATAATAGGTCGGTACCATATAGTCAAGGAAAGGAAGGCTGACCTCGTCGACCACAGCTCCCGCAGAGTGCAGGGCTTCGGCAGCCGCTTTTACTCTCTCGGCAACATCATCGTCCAGCCCCGCCTCAAAACATTCGCGCGGCAGGCCGATTTTCATGCCCTTGACTTCCCCGCCGAGCGAAGCAAGGTAGTCGGGGTGGGTTATGTCAAGCGAGGTCGAGTCGGCAGAATCATGGCCGCAGATGATATTCAAAATCGCGGCGCAGTCTGCCACATCCCTTGCCACCGGGCCTATCTGGTCGAGCGAGGAGGCATATGCAATAAGGCCGTAGCGCGACACTGTCCCGTAGGTCGGTTTAAATCCGGTCACCCCGCAATAGGACGCCGGCTGGCGGATGCTCCCGCCGGTGTCCGAACCGAGGGCACAGACCGCCTCGCGCGCCGCAACCGCGGCCGCTGCCCCGCCCGAGGACCCTCCAGACACCCGGCTTGTGTTCCAGGGGTTTTTAACCGGCCCGTAATACGAAGTCTCGTTTGTCGAGCCCATCGCAAACTCGTCCATATTGAGCTTGCCGGCTATCACAACCCCGGCCGCCTCAAGCCGCTCGATGACGGTTGCGTTGTAGGGCGGCGTGAAGTCCCCCAATATTTTTGAGGCGCAAGAGGTTTTGAGCCCTTTTGTGCATATGTTGTCCTTGACTGCAACCGGCACGCCTGCAAGCGGGGAGGTCAGCTCGCCGCTGTTGATTTTTTTCTGGACCTCTTGGGCGCGCGCTGTCGCCGCCTCGCGATTGAGAGTGATATATGCGTTTATGATCTTGTCTTTGGCTTCAATGGCGTCAAACAGCATCCCGACAACCTCGGGGCTGCTTATCTCTCCTTTTTTTATGGCAGAACCGAGCTGGAGCGCGGTCATGTTCAGTATATCGTACATTCGGGGCACCTCATTCTATAGTTATCGGAACTATCAGGGTTTCGTCCGTGCGCGCGGGAGCGTTACCGAGTATCTCCTCCCGGTCATATGAAGGTATGACTATATCCTCGCGCATGACGTTGGTGATCGGGAAGACGTGTGACATCGGCTCGACGCCCTCGGTATCAAGCCGGTTTAGAATACCCATATATTCAATGACCGCGCCGAGCTCCTTTATCATCTTTTCGGTTGTGCTCTCGTCAAGCTTTATTCTTGACAGCTCGGCCACATATTCCACAAGCTCTTTGTTTATCCGCATTGTGTACCTCCGTCAATATGTTGTGTTTTCTGACCCAATACTTATGCAGCAGGAGCTTTTGGTTCGGGATTATGATGTCATGTCTTTTCCAGTATTGCAGGGTTCCCGTCTGCAAGTATTGTCGTCGACAGCAGCAACAAAAAAGCCGTCTCTTCCCTGTTGGGACGAAAGACGACTTCCGCGGTGCCACCCAAATTAGCCGGCAGGCTGCCGACTCACTCTAGCAGATTAACGCTCTGCCAACGGGCGGTTCTACTTGCAGGATGCTTTCTTCCGCCGGCTCCGAGTTGTTATTCGCCCCCCGCCGGTACCGCGTCGCACCGCCCCGCGGCTCTCTGAAACCAGGCAATGAGGGTTACTTCTCTCATCAACGCCGTTATTTTAATATTATATCACAAAGAGAATAATTTGTCAATAGTCTTTAAAGACCTTTAGCCGGTCACAAATTCAAGCGGGATAGAGTCAGCCATGCGCTCTGCTCCGGCGAGACTCGGATGGAGCTGGTCGCCGCTGTCATACTCTGGCGCAATACGCTTGGGGTCGTTCATATCCATGACCGCGGCCTCAAAGTCGATTACCCCGTCAATCAGGTCGGTTGTTCTTATCCACTCGTTGACACGGCAGCGCGTCATCTCGCGCACGCCGTCGCCGGCAAGGCAGCGCGGGCAGGGCAACAGTGTCGCCAGATAAATCTTCATCCCGTGGCGCCGGGCAATTTCTATGTACTTTTTGTATCCCCGCTCGATCATCTCGTCGGCATCCGGCAACTCGCTCATGGAGCAGTATCTTGAACCGGGGTGGATGATATCATTTATCCCGTGCAGCACAAAGACGCGGTCGGCGCCGGCCTGCGTAATATCGCGCTCAAATCTCTTTATCCCGGCCTCGCCCCAATGTTTCTTTATGCGGTAACTGTACTCGCGCAGAATCCTGTTGCCTCCGATTCCCTTGCGGATTATAGCCCGGTTGGTAATTCGCAGCGAATGGAGCTTTCGCGCCAGGCAGTCGGGCCAGGGCTGCGCGGTTATCGAGTCGCCGAAAGCAACAATCGCCGCGCAGTCGGCTGAGGTCAGAAAGTCAATCGTGTGCAGGTAGAGATACGGGCCACCCTCGCCGTACTTCTCAAGCGGCACACCGGCCTCGGCCGCCCAGTCGCCTTTGCCGAAATACTTTGTGATATAAGGGCCGCTGTTTGAATGACCGGTCGCAATTTGTGTAAGACCTGAAATATACATGCTCACGCAGAATTCCCGCCCGGCTTCAACGGTAAAGGGGATTTCATCACTTATAACGCCGCCGCCCGCCGGCAGTGTGACACTGCCCTTCCCGCCGAAGGTCACCGCTGCATTTGTCGCCGGATCTACAAATTCGCCGGTCGTCCTCTGGGCGAGGTATACTTTGTCGACCGTCACGCTCTCTGTCCCGTATTGGTTGGAGAAGTGCAGCCGCAGGGCTTTGGCGTTTATGGTTGGGAATATCACATAACGGAAAGTCTGGTCTTTAAAATAGTCGGCATAGTTCTGAGCGACATATGAAATTGAAGCGCCCCAGCCGGCCACCCATTTTAAGTCATCCATATTGGTCTCCGTTCATTGTCAAAATGATTTGATTGACGTTTTTTTATGTTATGCTACCGCTTGTCGATTTGAGTATAACGTCATGATACCCGCCCTCGACAATACTAGTCGCCGAGACGAGTGTGAGCTTGGCGTTCTTTTTGAAATCAGCCAGGTTCGTGCAGCCGCAGTTGCACATGGTCGACTTGACTTTGTACAGGCTCTTTGCCACGTTGTCGCGCAGCGGACCTGCGTAAACGACATAGGAGTCGACGCCTTCCTCAAAGGATAGGTTTTCCTTTTCCTTGTCACCGAGGTCATATCTCTGCCAGTTGCGGGCGCGGTTTGAACCCTCACCCCAGTACTCCTTGACGTAGGTGCCGTTAATCATGATTTTCGGGGACGGGCTCTCGTCAAACCGGGCAAAGTAACGGCCTAGCATGAGGAAATCGGCTCCCATGGCCAGGGCAAGCGTCATGTGGTAATCATGCACGATACCCCCGTCCGAGCAGATCGGGATATATATGCCTGTTTCGTTGAAATACTCGTCGCGGGCGGCGGCAACCTCAATCAGAGCGGTAGCCTGTCCGCGCCCGATGCCCTTTTGCTCGCGGGTAATGCAGATAGAGCCGCCTCCGATACCTACCTTGATAAAATCAGCACCTGCACGGGCGAGGAAAAGGAAGCCCTCGCGGTCGACCACGTTCCCTGCCCCTACTTTGACACTGTCACCGTATTTTTCGCGGATAAAATCAAGGGTACGCTTCTGCCAGCAGGTGTACCCGTCGGAGGAGTCGATACAAAGCACGTCTGCCCCGGCATCAATCAATGCAGGAACGCGCTCTTCATAGTCATAGGTATTGATTCCGGCCCCCACCATATAGCGCTTTTTCGAGTCGAGCAGTTCCTGCGGGTTTTCCTTATGCTGTGAGTAGTCCTTGCGGAAAACGAGATAGAGCAGCCTGTCGTCCTTGTCGACAATCGGAAGCTGATTAATCTTATGCTCCCAGATGATGTCGTTTGCTTCCTTTAAAGTCGTGTTTTCAGGTGCCGTGACCAGCTTTTCGCGCGGGGTCATAAATTCTTTCACTTTCATTGTCGGAGACATGCGGCTCACCCGATAGTCCCGGCTGGTGACGAGGCCGAGCAGTTTGCCGTGCGCCGTGCCGTCGTCGGTAACCGCAATCGTGTTGTGTCCGGTCTTCTGGACCAACTTCAGGACATCGGCAAGCGTGTCATCAGGCTGCAGGTTGGAATCACTGACCACAAAGCCCGCCTTATATGCTTTGACGCGGGCGACCATTGTGGCCTGTTCCTCTATGGGCTGTGAACAGTAAATAAATGAAAGCCCGCCTTCACGCGCGAGTGCAACAGCCATTTTATCATCCGAGACAGCCTGCATAATCGCGGATACGAGCGGGATGTTGAGGTATAACGAAGACTCTTCGCCTTTTTTAAATTTTACCAGCGGCGTGCGGAGCGAAACATTCGAAGGGACACACTCCGGCGAAGTGTATCCGGGAATGAGAAGGTACTCACTGAAGGTACGGGACGGTTCGTTGTAATAATATGCCATTATGCCCTCCCAATAAAGATTTTTACAACCTAACTCTTTTATTTAGCGTATTATATATTATTCTGCCATGTTTGGCAATAGCTTTTCGGGGCATTTATTCAAATTCGGATATTTTCACTGTTTTCACGGGATGGAATGCGGCAAATTCAATAAGTTATACAAACCCGAACCCACCGCTCCAGAGCGGCGTCCGGCGCTCTGCCCGGACAATAATTTCGCCGTCGGTCAGCCCCGAAAAGCCAATAAATGGTTTGTATAATCAGTTTCGGGCCGCACTGCAAAACCGATTATTTGAATTTTATTTCAGCCCCGGTCAGCGGCTCGTTGTGCTCCCCGATTGTAATCGCGGCCCAAGCCCCGGCGCTGCCGGCATAATTGACCCTGGCAAGGCTTGTACATCCCTCAAAGCTGCGCTGGTATATAGCGACAAGTGTCGAAGGCAGGTTTACCTCGGTCAGTGCCGTACAGCCTATAAAGCTGCCGCCGCATTCAATTTCGCCGTCCAGATAGCCGATGGTCTTTACCCCTTCGGGGATTGTCACCGAGGTCAGCGAGGTGCAGGAGTCGAATGTGTTGGCGCCGATAAATGTCAGGGATTGGTTGAGGCTGATATTCTCGAGCTTTTTGCAGGAAAGGAAGGTGTAATCGCCGAGCGAGACCACCGATTTACCGACGGTCACCGATTTTAAATGCTGCGAGTACGAAAAAGCAAAATTCCGGACATGTGTCACGGTATTGTAAATGGTGTAGTTCTCGTCGGTCCGGCCGGCCGGGTACCTGATAAGTTCGGTCCGGTCAAACGAATAGAGGACACCCGACTCGTCGGCATAGGTTGTGTTTGCCTTCGAAACTATGATTGACTCAAGCTTTGTGCAGTTTCCGAATGCGTTCTGTCCGATTTCATTCACTCCGGAACCGATGTTTATTGTCTTGAGGCCAGAGCCGTAAAAAGCAGCCTGTCCGATTTTTTTGACCGAGTCGGGTATATTTATCGAAGTTATGCCGCTGCAGCTCATAAAGGCGCGGTCGCCGATCTCAATTATGCTGTCGGGCAGGAGCACCGAGGTGATGTTGAGCATGCCCTCGAAGGCGCCGCTGGCGATCCTGGTCACCGGTTTTCCGGCGTATTCGGCCGGAATTACAATGCTGCCTATTGCATTTTTGCAGCCGGTAATTTCGGCATGATTGTCATATACTTCAACAAAAAGCTCGGGCTCGCTGCTGATAGTCGTCCAGTATGAGCCGTCCGCCAACACCCTTGAAATGCTTTCTATTATTTCTTCGGGGCTCATCGTAGTGGTCTCGTCTTTTCCGCCAAACCCACGGCAGGCCGCAAGCGACACCAGCATAAAGAGGGCAACAATAATTGTCATTATTCGCTTCATTGGTGTTTATCCTTTGTTTTTTCTTATTTTATCGCGGCATTTTGTTTTTGTCAATGCTCGACTATTGGCTGTGTGTGAATTTTAGCTGTCATCTGGCTGAAAATATCCGCTCGCAGGTTTTCACCATGCCGTATTGCCTGTCATTTCGTGCTGCCTGTATGAATATATATTCTGTAAAAAGCCGGATAGCAGAAATGACGGGAGAAAATGAACGACGAAAAACGTTATAAGTTACCGCCCGGCGCGCCGCGCGCCGGTAATGCGCGCGGCGACCGCCCCGCCCCAGGGGGCAGTATCCCCTCCCCCGCCGGCTTTGGCGGGGCGGGGCGGCAGCCCGCCGGCGTGCTCGTGCCGGCGGGTTTGCCGGGCGGCCTTGACGAGGCAGCCGTTGCCAAATCAAGGGCTCTTTACGGCCCGAATATCCTCAGCAAAAAAAAGAAAAAAAGCTTTTTCCGGCGATTTTTTGCAAACATGTGGGACCCGGTCACAAGAATCCTTATTGCCGCGCTTGCCGTAAACCTTATTGTAAAATTGCGAGGCGGTGACTGGATTGAGTGCGTCGGTATCTCGATTACCATACTCATTGCAACATTTATTTCAACAATCTCGGAGTATGGCAGCGAAACTGCATTTGAAAGGCTCAATGCTGAGGCAGGTCAGGAATACTGCCGGGTCAGGCGAAGCGGGAAAATTCAACAAATCAAAACTGCAGACGTGGTCGTCGGCGATACTGTCCTGCTTTCTCCCGGGGACAAGGTCCCGGCAGACGGACTTATGATCAGAGGTTCGGTTTTCGTCAACCAGTCGGCCATGACCGGCGAGAACCGCGAGGTTGAAAAGAGACCTTCCTCAAACCGGCGGATTGATCCTGCGGCGCCTTCGGCAGTGCTGCGGGGATGCGCTGTCATGTCGGGCGAGGGCGAGGCACTCGTCTGCGCCGTAGGCGATGCCACCTTTCTTGGCGAAATCTCGCACGAGGTACAGGAGGAAAAGCGCGACAGTCCCTTAAAGCTGCGTCTGGCAAAGCTGGCCGGACAGATAAGCAGGCTTGGCTATGTCATGGCGACTCTGGTTGCCGCGGTATATCTTTTTGACATACTGGTGATAGACAGCGGTTCAAAGTACGATATAATTCTCCAAAAGCTTGCCGACTGGCGCTACATGGGCGCTTCCCTGCTCCATGCGCTGACGCTTGCCTTAACTGTAATTGTAGTCGCGGTCCCTGAAGGGCTGCCCATGATGATAGCCGTCGTCCTTGCGGCCAACATGCGGCGCATGGTGCGCGATAATGTACTGGTACGCAATCCGGCCGGAATCGAGGCGGCAGGTAGCATGAATATCCTGTTTGCCGATAAAACCGGGACGCTGACCGAGGGGAGGCTGGGCGTGGGCGACATATATGCCGGCGACGGCACAAAATTCGCCGGGGTCGGTGACCTGCGGAAAAAAAGCGGATTTTTATACAGCCGCTTCTGCCTCTCGGCCCACCTGAATAATTCGGCAAACCTTGAGGGCGGCCAACCCAGAGGCGGCAACACGACCGACCGCGCCCTGCTTGCCGCTGTAGGAAACCAAAAGCCCTCCGGCTGGCGGACCCTCCGCCGGTTACCGTTTGACAGCACTCGTAAATATTCGGCAGCAGAGATAACCGGCGAAAAAAAGCTTGCCCTCATAAAGGGCGCACCCGAGTTGCTTCTGCCCTACATCCGCAGCATATACCTCCCCGACGGCAGCACCGTCCCGGCAGACACCCGCCGGATTTCGGGCATGGTCAAGGAACTGAGTTCCGCCGGTAACCGTGTAATACTGCTCGCCGAGGGCACAGGGGGGCTCAGGCCGCAGGATTTCGGCGCGTTGACGCTGGTCTGCCTCGTCATTCTTGACGACAAGTTGCGCCGAGAAGCTGCCACCGCGGTGTCCGAGCTGCGGGGTGCGGGAATTCATGTGGTGATGATAACCGGCGACAGCCGCGAGACCGCAGCCTCTGTTGCCACGCGCTGCGGCATACTCAAGGGAAACGTCGACCTCTGCATTGACGGGAGCGAGCTTGCCGGTATGTCGGATATGAAGCTTAAGAAAATACTGCCCCGGCTCGGCGTACTTGCGCGGGCGCTGCCCTCCGACAAAAGCCGGCTGGTGAGGGTTGCTCAGGAAGCAGGCCTTGTCGTGGGGATGACCGGCGACGGTATCAACGACGCCCCGGCTCTAAAGCGCGCGGACATCGGGTTCTCTATGGGCTGCGGGACGCAGGTTGCCAAGGAAGCCGGTGACATAATCATCCTCGATAACAACCTTGCCTCGGTATCACGCGCGGTGCTCTATGGCAGGAGTATCTTCAAGAACATACGGAAATTTATTACCCTTCAGCTTACAATGAATTTTTGCGCTGTAGGCGTATCTATGATAGGCCCCTTTATCGGCGTCGACGCACCGGTCACTGTGGTGCAGATGCTCTGGATCAATATCGTGATGGACACCCTCGGCGGGTTGGCCTTTGCCGGTGAGCCGGCGCTGCCCTCATACATGAAAGAAAAACCCAAGCGCCGCGACGAGCCGATACTCAACGGTTACATGATAAATCAAATTGTCCTACTCGGCGGTTTTACGGTGGCGCTCTGCATTGCGTTCCTGAAAATGCCTGTCATCGTTTCGCGCTTCAGAGTTATGCCCGACAACCTTTGCCACATGACCGCCTTTTTTGCGCTCTTTATTTTCTCCTCGGTGTTCAACTGCTTCAACGCACGCACCGACCGGCTGCGGCTTCTCGCCGGGATCGGCCAAAACCGAACTTTTATTTTCATTGTATTTTCGGTACTGGCCGTGCAGTTGATTTTCGTCTATCTGGGCGGCAGCGTCCTGCGGACCATGCCGCTGCTCCCCTCCGAAATGCTGACAACCATGCTTGTCTCCCTTTTGGTCTTCCCTGCCGAATTTTTCCGAAAGCTGCTCTGGCGTGCCCTCGTCGGGAAGAGGGGGTATTAGACGAACGGGGGCGCTGCCCCCGGACCCCCGCTTAAGGAACCTTTAAGAATCTTCAAAAAACTTACAAACCCATCTTGCAAGAAAAAATCCCGTATTTTTCATTCAGCGACATATATTTAATATCTGTGCATATTTACTTGTTTTGCATCTTACACATATAGAAATGAACAAAAAACGGGGCTGCCGCGAATTTTTCCGCGGCAGCCCAGCAATATTTCGGTCTACTTTCTGTTCACTATGCCCGATCCGATCTTGTAAGGAATAGGCAATATGACCGTATCACCCTGCACTCCTGTTACATATACTTCCTTGAAGTTGGGATTCTGGCCGCCGGAAACATAGTCAGGTGAAAACAATACCACATTATATTTTTTGGTCATATAGTTCGGGTAGGCATTAGATCCCTGCGGCCAAAGCAGGGTTTCAGGCAACATATACATATATGCCATTATTACGCCATTATCATTGCCCCATGTCGTGTAACCGTGGTGCGACACCTGAACGATATCCGACCTGAGATAATCGCCGTACATGCGCGCGCATATCTCAAGCGCGTTTCCGGTCGCGTCTCCGGTCATCATGAACGTGGTTCTATCATCACCCTCACCGAACGTCATTTTTATAACAAGCGAGGTTGTATTGAAAGCGTTGCAGATTTTGGGGCCGAAGCTCTCGATTGTATAGAGAATTTCCATCGTAAGGTCGGCGATATAGAACACCTGGCCAACATGTACCCACTGGACGTCTGCACCGAAATAAGCCGCAGCAGAAAAGGTATTGGTATAACCGCCGCCTTCCCCCGAGTCCCAGTTTGATGGATATGTCTTCATAGCCTTGGTGCGTTCGGAATCGGCTATGAAATTCACAAGAAACTTCTCGACCTTGATTTGTGAGAAAGCATTGTAACGCTTCAACACTCCCATATGATCGCCGTGAGCGTGGGTTACTATCCAGGCGGCAACCGTGGGCTTCTGGCCTGGCTTTAAGTATCCGGCCGACTGCTCTTTCATGGCATTTATCAGATTTGTCGCGCATTCGCCTCTGTCGAAGCCGCCGTCGATAATCACAAACCTCCCGTCGGTAAGGCGGATGAGAATACTCAGCCCGTTGCTGACATATGAGCCGTCGCTCTTCTGGTATTCAAGACCGAATCCAGTTATTTGAGATGTGGTAACCGCAGTGTAAACATTGTCGGATTTGAGTCCTACGGGTTTGGCAAGCGGCTCGATTATGATGCGGGCCGCGCTTTCATAATCGTAATACCCTGCGTTTACGGTATATTTGCTGTTATTGTATGTGGCAAACAGATTGTTGACTATTTCATTCGTCGTGTATTCGACAAACCCCGAATCCTCAAGCTTCTCGAGATATTCGCGGTACTCGTCGGCATTGGTTTTTGTCACATACACCATTATACCGTTGTTGCTGCAGGGATATGTAGCCGAGAAAGTGCCGCCCTCATAAACCGGGAGAGCAGCGAGTTTGTCATCGACAGTGTCGCTGATTATAGTGTCGGCCGTGATAGTGAGCGAGCCTTCTTGTGCGGTTTTCTTGATTAAGTCTATCAGCTTGTTTGTTGCAATTCTAAGCGCTGAATCCGAGTATGCCGCAACAACCAGCTTATTCCCTACAATCTTTACCAGATAGTCGCCGTAGCCGATTTGCGAGTATACATATTTTGTTTCCTCATAATTGGTCAGGCCGACAAGGATTTCAATTTTATCGGGGTCGTGTGTGCCGTCTTTGGTCCAGTCTGTGGTTATCTTCTCGGGTGGAGTTCCGGTGGCATTCTTGATTGCATTGTAAATGTCAATCGCGCAGGTCACAGGAACCGCTTCGGAGGTAAGTTCCTCGGCACGAACCACATAGCAGTATGACTGACCATTGGCTACTATTTCAAGGTCTTTTGCCTCGGGCATTGTTGTTTCAGACGGCGCTTCTGTCGTTGTGTCTGCTGTCGTTGTGTCATCTTGGTCATCATTTACCCGACACGAAACGAACATCGCCGCTACAATCAGCAATGCGAGGAAAAGGGATAGGAGTCTGTTGAGATGCTTCATTGATACGCATTCCTTTCGCTTAAAGTAAAGTTTAGCGCCATTATTGTACCATACATATAAAATAATTTCAATATTTTTGATGAAATTCTCACAACGAATACAATTCCGGGGGATTTTATACCATAGCATTATTTTTCGCTATTGATTAAAAATGTACATGATGATATAATAAAAAAAACATCTGGCTTGCAGGGAGAATGATATGGACGTTGTAAAATATGAAGGCAAGGATTACTCGACTGTTATCAGTTATGAAAGCTGGCGCGTCGGGCTTATCCGCTGGGCCGAGCGCTTTGAAAAAGTTGACTTCTTTGAGCGGCACAACAAAACCGACGAGGTTTTTGTCCTGCTCTGCGGCGAAGCTGTCCTGTATGTCGCGGATGAGGCGCTGAATGTCACTCAGCATAAAATGGAGCGCGGAGTACTTTACAATGTGAGACGCGCCGAGTGGCACGCGCTTACCATGTCGCATGACGCGCTTGTAATGGTGGTCGAAAACGCCGACACCTCAACCGAAAACAGCGATTACGTCAATCCCGACGGGAGCCCCAGAAAATGAAAAACGCCCGGCTGGCCGATATACTGCGCCCGACGAGCTTTGATGAAATCGTCGGACAGCGGCGGCTTTTCGGCGAGCGGGGAGTGATTCGCCAGATGGTGGAGGCCGGGCGGGTGACTAATATGATCTTCCACGGTCCGCCCGGGACCGGAAAAACCACGGCCGCAGCAATAATTGCGCAGAAATCACAGATGACCTTCTACCGCCTGAATGCCACTGTCGCCTCGCTCTCCGACCTCAAGGACATTATGTCCCAAACCGGCAACATTTTCGGCGCCGGGGGAATTCTGCTCTATCTTGACGAGATTCAGTATTTCAACCGCAAGCAGCAGCAGGCGCTGCTCGACTACATCGAGGACGGGCGGGTAACCCTGATTGCCTCAACCACAGACAACCCGCATTTCTACATCCACCCGGCGGTAATCTCGCGCTCTACTCTCTTTGCGTTTGAGCCGGTCGAGCCCGAAGAGTGCGCAAAGGCGCTGAGAAGGGCGCTAAAATATCTCAACGAAAGCACAGGCAGTTCCAAGACTTCCGATGACGACACGCTGCTCTATATCGGCAAGCGCGCCGTCGGCGACGTCAGGCGCGCGATAAACCTGCTTGAGAACGCATACTATGCCGCCGGGGAGATAATCGGCCGGGCAGAGGTGGATTTATTTGACTCGAGTATCGGCAGCTACAGTGAGGACGCACACTTTGATCTGCTCTCTGCCCTTCAGAAGTCGATACGCGGCTCCGACCCCGACGCAGCGGTCTTTTATCTGGTAAAGCTGCTTGAAGCCGGCGAGCTTATCTCGGTCTGCCGGCGCCTGCTCGTGATTGCCGGCGAGGATATCGGACTTGCCTACCCGCAGGCAGCGTCCGTGACATACGCCTGTGTGGCGGCGGCGCGCGAGCTCGGCATGCCCGAAGCTAAAATACCGCTTGCTAACGCAGCAATATTGCTTGCCACCGCGCCGAAGTCGAATTCTGCGTATGCCGCGGCAGAGGCGGCGCTCGGCGACATACAAAAAGGGCTGGGAAACAGAATCCCCGGGCACCTCGCAAGCCCGTTATTTAAGGGTTACAAGTATCCTCACGACTACCCGGATAATTATGTCGCGCAGCAGTACCTGCCCGACGATATTAAGGACCGGAAGTATTACACATACGGCGACAACAAAACCGAGCGCACCGCGGCGGCTTATTGGGAAAGGATTAAGAGCCAATCCCTGCAGGATAACGGCGGGGCTGCCGGGGCCGCCGGCAAACCCGACAGAAATATAAGTAAGGAAAACTGAAGCATAGATCACAAAGGAGCTTGATATGCACATAACCATCACCGGAAAAACCGGCAGCGGGAAAACCACCATCAGCCACCTTATAGCCAATGAGCTGGGCTTTGAGCGCTACAGCACCGGAGAATACCAGCGCGAGATAGCCAACAAGCTGGGCGTCAACATGGTCGAGATGAACGCCATCATGAAAGACAACATCACATACGACCACCTCATCGACAAGACAGTCGAGCGCATCTCCCGAGAGCGTGCCGGCGACAACCTGATTTTCGACTCCCGAATGGCCTGGCATTTTGTAAAGGATTCTTTTAAAATCTTCTTGACAATCGACCCGGCGGTTGCCGGCCAGCGGGTTTTCGCCAATCCCCGTTCCGAGGAGCCTTATAAAAGTCCTGAGGATGCGGCCACGCAGCTCACCCTGCGCAGCGACGCCGAAAATATCCGCTTCCGCACAATCTACGGCGTGGATAACTTTGATTATGCCAATTTTGACCTGATAATCGACACCACCTACGCCGATATTGAGGACTATGTCCCCATTGTAAAAGAATCGCTCGAAATTTTCACAAAAGATCGTGAACACTACCGGCGGCGGATTTACCTCTCCCCGAAATCTCTGCTCCCCCTCGATTATTGCTGTAATAAAGGCTGTGACGAAATAATTATCGTGCCCTACAAGGGCCGTCATTATGTCATCAAAGGACATGCAAAGGTGCTTGAAGCGCTGAGGGCCGGTCAAAAATACATCGTCGCGGACATCCCCCGCGAGGCGTATTAGTATAATCGGGGACCCTGCCCCCGAACCCCCGATTAAGACCTTTTTAAAAAAAGGTCTTAAGAATCCCGAAAAACTTCAAAACCAATAGCTAATAAAGCAGCGCGGGCATAAAAGCCCGCGCTTTGCCGTCCTTACTTATTCTCATTTACTTCAATAAGGCTGTCAAGCCAGCTGCCCTCAAAAATCTCTATCTCCCCGCGGTCGCACAGACCGGCAAGCTTCGGGTCGAGCGGAAGCTTTGCGATGTTTTCAATCCCATGTCTGCCTGCGACCTCATCAATATTGCTGTCACCAAAAATATTATGCCTGCCACCGCAGTCGGGGCACTCAAAGTACGACATGTTTTCCACAATACCGAGTACCGGAATATGCATTATCCCGGCCATTCCGACCGCCTTCTCGACCACCATCCTGACAAGCTCCTGCGGCGAGGTGACAATCACAACCCCGTCGACCGGCAGCGACTGAAAGATCGTCAGCGGCACGTCACCGGTGCCCGGCGGACAGTCCACCAGCATCAGGTCTACCTCCCCCCAGACTACGTCGGTCCAGAATTGCCGGACCGTACCGGCGATAATCGGCCCGCGCCAGATAACCGGGTCGGTCTCCTTCTCAAGCAAAAGGTTGACCGACATCAGCTTGATTCCGGTCGCCGTTATGACCGGGTTTATCCCCCGCTGCGTGCTCGTCGCCTTTTCGGTTATTCCGAATATTTTGGGTATTGACGGCCCGGTTACGTCGGCGTCGAGTATGGCGACCCGTTTGCCACGGCGGGCGGCAAGCACCGCCAGCATCGAGGTGACCATCGACTTTCCGACCCCGCCCTTGCCGCTGATAACCGCAATCACCTTTTTTATATTTGAATCGCTGTTTGCCGGGGCGAGCAGGCTCTCGGCTTTCCTCGCCGAGCAGTTTTTGGCGCAGGTCCGGCAGTTTTGTGTACATTCCTCGCTCATTTTACTCTTCGTTCTCCCAATTGTGGTAGACCTCGACCACGTCGTCGTGCTCCTCGAGGTGCTCGAGCAGCAGTTTCATTTTCCTGTTATCGTCGTCATTCTCAAGACTGACATAAGTAGACGGCATTTTATCCTTTTCCGCCGACTCGATGCGGTAACCGGCGCTCTCGAGCGTACTTTTCACAGCATATAAGTCGTCAGGCTCGGTATAAATCAGATATGCCTCGTCCTCGGCCGCAAAATCGGCGGCGCCGGCCTCAAGCGCGGCCTCCATCAGCGCTTCCTCGTCCTTTGCATTCTCTCGTAGGATGACAATTACACCCTTTTCCGAGAAGAGGAAGCCGACGCAGCCCGACTGCCCGAGATTGCCTCCGAATTTATCAAAATAATGGCGTATGTCTCCGGCAGTGCGGTTGCGGTTGTCGGTCGAGGTTTCGACTATTACCGCCACTCCCCCGGGACCGTAGCCCTCGTATGTGACCGCCTCGTAGTTGGCGCCCTCGCCGCCCAGCGCCTTTTTTATCGAGCGCTCGATGTTTTCGTTCGGCATGTTGTTGGCCTTGGCCTTGGCGATGACGTCCCGCAGCTTAGAGTTGACATTCGGGTCGCCGCCCCCGGCCTTTACCGCCATGGCAATTTCCCTGCCGATTTTGGTAAATATTGCGGCGCGCTGAGCGTCGGTCTTTTCTTTTTTATGCTTAATATTTGACCATTTGCTGTGTCCGGACATAACAGATACCTTGTGACTATATCAGATTTTGCTCGTTTTCTTCAGGCAGATAAGCCCAAATGCGCGGCCAAGCACGACATTGACCGCTTCGGTAAGCCTGATTCTTGTCGTTCTCTTTGCAGGGTCTTCCTCATTGAGTATCCGGCAGTTGTGATAAAAACGGTTGAACGCCGCCGCAAGGTCAAGTATGAAGCGGGTCACATAGAAGGGCTCGTAATCGCGCAGCGCCGCCTCGGTGCACTCGCCAAAACGGCAGAGCACCTTGAGCAGCTCACTCTCCTCGGGTGAGCCAATCACAAAGTTACAGTCATCAATCCTGCCAACCTTTTCAAGCACCGAGCAGGTGCGCGCGTAGGTATACTGGACGTAGGGGCCGGTGTTGCCGTCGAAGCTCAGCGCGTCCTCAAGCACGAAGTTGATGTCACGCATGCGGCTGCTTGAAAGGTAATAAAAGACCACCGCTCCCACACCGACTGCCTCGGCGACCTCCTCCCGGTTTTCTATACCGGGGCTCTTTTCGTCCATTATTGCCTTAACCTTTTCTATAGCCAGCGCAAAAAGGTCCTTGAGCAGAATGACGTTTCCTGTGCGGGTAGCAAGCTTTTCGCCGTTGATGCTCACCGTCCCGTAGGGTATATGGACCAGCCGGTCAGCCCAATCATAGCCCATCAGCTCAACCACCTTGAACCACTGGCGGAAATGCAGGCTCTGGCCGGCTGAGGTAACATAAATGCACCTGTCGAAGTTATACTTTTCTTTGCGGTAAATCGCGGCGGCGATGTCGCGGGTTGAATAAATGGTCGAACCGTCGCGCTTTAGTATCAGGCAGGGCGGCATTCCGTAGGGTTCAAGGTCGACAATAGACGCGCCGTCGTCAAGCTTAAGCAGCCCCTTCTTCTTAAGGTCTTCTATCAGCGGCTGTGTCTTGTCATAGTAAAAGCTCTCTCCGGTATAGCTGTCAAACTCAATTCCGAGCTGTTTGTAGGTCCGCTCATATTCGCGCAGGCTTATCTCGACGAACCAGCGCCAGAGCGCCATATTCCCGGGGTCACCGGCCTCAAGCTTGCGGAATTCCTCTCTTGCCATGTCCTCAAGCCCGGGGTCCTTTTCGGCCTCCTCGTGGAATTTTACATAGAGCTCTACCAACCCGTCGATTTCCTTTTTTTCAATCTCCTCGCGGCTGCCCCAGAGTCTGTAGGCGACAATCATCTTGCCGAACTGTGTCCCCCAGTCGCCGAGATGATTTATGCTTATGCATTTGCAGCCGGCGAACTCAAAAAGCCGCCTGAGCGAATGTCCTATGACCGTGGTGCCGAGATGCCCGATATGAAAGGGCTTCGCCACGTTGGGCGAGGAGTAATCGAGCACAACCGTCATACCCTCATATCCCTGCGGCGCGCCGTATTTTTCGCGCTTCTCCAGTATTTCGGGCAGCACACGGTTGGCAAGATAATCGTCGGATATTTTAAAGTTAAGGTAGCCGTTGACCGCCTCAACCGAGGCGACAGGGCTGCCCGGTT
Organism: Clostridiales bacterium; assembly: GCA_012727435.1. Lineage (GTDB taxonomy): Bacteria > Bacillota > Clostridia > Oscillospirales > CAG-272 > UMGS1002. The sequence continues at coordinate 65,361 of JAAYHB010000010.1, forward strand.
CGCCTGCCTTGAACGCGCCGGCTAAGGCTGAAGCTATCTGCACCGGAGGCCTGCGCAGCGTACGGCTGAGCTTAAAACAGGGCAGCGCCAGATCTCCCTTTCCAGCGTCGGGCGGGTACTCGAGCATCGTGAAAATATCCGAAGCGGCAACACTCGAACCCGGAAAGGCGGCTGCCGCAGATTCTGCAATTTTACTCGAAATCACATTCTTAATGGTCAGCATGGTATTTCCTCATAAATATTATATTTGTGATATATATTAAGCCTTTACAGGTTTTTTCCTTCTTCTATCATCTCCCGGGCAGCTTCGCGCTGTTTTGTGGTGATGTTAATCCCGCCTAAAATCCGGGCAATCTCGGCAACCCTGCCCTCCTTGTCGAGCAACCTCACCGCGGTCTCGGTCCGCTGGTCAACCTCGGATTTTGATACCAAATAATGCCGGTCAGCGAGCGAGGCGATCTGCGCCGAGTGGGTAACGCAAAGCACCTGCGTGTCCTTTGATAACCCTTTAAGCCTTATTCCTACCTTGCGGGAGGTTTTTCCGGATATGCCGGAGTCTATCTCGTCGAAAATCATGGTATGTATACCGTCGTTTGAGGCAAGCACCGAAAGCAGCGCCAGCATCACCCTTGACAGCTCGCCGCCCGAGGCAATTTTTGAGAGCGGCATCGGCGGCTCGCCGGGGTTTGCCGATATTAAAAATTCAACATCATCGGCCCCGACCGGCCCGAGCTCAGCCGGCGTGACTTTGATTTCAAACCTCACGCCCGGCATGTCAAGAAATTTCAGCTCATCGCAGATTTCCTTTGCCGCCTTCGCAGCGTTTTTTATCCTAACTGCCGATATTTCCCCGGCAAGTTTCTTTGCCTCGGCTTCAAGCGCTCGTGCTTTTTCGGTCAGCTCGGCAATCCGTTCCTCTGCACTGTCAAGTTCGGCGAGCCTTGCCTCGGCATCATCTTTAAATTTGAGTATTCCCGAGATGTCGGCGCCGTATTTTCGTTTAAGTCGGCTTATCAGATCAAGCCGGCCTTCGATTTTATCAAGCCGGACGGTCGGGTCGCCCTCGCCATAGTCCGACAGCCCGCGGACAGTCTCGGCAATGTCCTCAATTTCATATCTGAAATGTTCCAGTTTTGCGGCAAGCACTCCGGCCTCTGGTATTGCGTCGGTAAGCTGGCCGAGGGCGGCCGCCGAGCGGTCGAGCAGCAGTGCAACTGATCCCCGCTCACTCCCGTAAAGCGCCCGGTAGGCAAAGCCTGTCTGCTTTTTTATCCGCTCGGCGTTCCGCAGGCGAAGCCGCTCGGCCATGAGCTCTTCCTCCTCGCCGGGCTTAAGTTTAGCCGAGCTTATTTCATTCGTCTGATAGACCAGCATATCCCGCAGCCTGATTTTCTCGGCCTCGTCAAGCCTCAGCTTCTCAAGATCGCGCTGAACCGTCCGAAGTTCGTTATATACACCTGCATATTCACCGAGCTTGTCGGCAAGTCCGGCATAAGTATCGAGCAGCCGGATATGACTTTCCTTCTGCATGAGCACCCGGTTGTCGTGCTGGCCGTGAATGCAGAGCTGCGTCCTGCAGACCTCGCGCAACATGCTCTGGGTCACCGTCCGCCCGTTTATCCGCGCGCTGCTCCTGCCGTCGGCGCTCACCGTGCGCGAGAGCAGCAGGGTATTCTCCTCACAGTCAATCCCGTACTCCGAGAGCAGTCCTGCACACTCACCGCCGATGCCCTCAAACAAGGCGGTGACAGTCGCCCGCTCCTCTCCGGTGCGTATCAGCTCGCGGGGCGCGCGGCTTCCGAGCAGGAGGTTTATACTGTCGATGATAATAGACTTCCCTGCTCCGGTCTCGCCGGTCAGCACCGAAAAGCCCTCAAAAAACTCGATTTCAGCCGACTTGATCAGGGCGATATTTTCGATTTGCAGCAATCTCAGCATATCTTTACAGTGCGCGCAGCTTCTGCTCGCGGTAGCCGTGGCAGAAATTTCTGGCCGCCTCTTCGGTTCGCGTGACGATAATTATAGTGTCGTCTCCGCCGACGCAGCCGAGAATATCGGGCGTCTTTTCGGCGTCAATTCCCGCGGCAACCGCCTGCGCCATGCCCGGGTATGTGGTCACGACAATGATATTGTTGGCATAATCGATGTTTGTGATGGCCCCGAGCAGGGTTTCGTTGATTTTTGTGATGGCTCCCGCACCCGCGCCCGCCGGAATGACATATCTGTAAGTACCCTGACTGGTCAGTATCTTGGTAAGCTTCAGCTCGCGGATATCCCGCGAGACGGTGGCCTGTGTCACCGAGAAGCCGAGTTCCCGAAGCCGCTCGATAAGCTCATCCTGCGTTTGAATCGACTGCTCGGACACAAGCCTTAAAATTGCCTCATGTCTTGCCGATTTCATCAATTCCTTCCCTTTCGTACTATTTGTTTTTGTGAGTCCCGTTATTTTTCATTTGACATCTTCTGGCGCAGGACGTGATAAAATCCGCGCTCCTTTAAGGTAATAAGTCGTGTGATTTTGTCGGATTTAGTGACTCTGACCCGTTCGCCTCGGAGCAGCTCGTAATTTATCCGTCCGTCGATAGTCAGAAAGAGATTCCGCTCGCGGTCGGTGATATTCCGCACATCAAGCACGGCGCTGTCCGGGAAGATGAGCGGCCGTGCCGAGAGTGAATGGGGACAAATCGGGGTGACGCAGATGCATTTGAGCCGCGGGTCGGTTATCGGGCCACCGGCCGACATCGAATATGCCGTCGAGCCGGTCGGCGTGGCGACAATCAGCCCGTCGGCGCGGTAGGGCGACACCAGCGAACCGCCCTCCCACAGCTCAAGGTCAATGACCCGTGCGATGGACCCTTTTGAGACAACCGCATCGTTGAGCGCAAAGGAGGTAAGCTTTTTCTGCCCTTCGAGGTCGAGCACCGATACTTCGAGCATAGAGCGCTTGTCAATGCGGTAAATCCCCTCAAACAGTCGCTCAAGGAGTCGGATTTCGTCCATCTCAAGCTCGGCCATGTATCCCAGCCGCCCGAGATTGATACCGAGTATCGGCTTGTTGTTAACAGCCGCGTGCCTTGCCGTCTCAAGTATGGAGCCGTCTCCGCCGAGCACAATAAGAATATCTGCTTCGACATAAATATCATCGAGCGGAAGATACCGGAACTCACGCCGCATCTTCCGCATCCGGCCGAGTTTTTCTTTTGCCGTTGCGGGTATTAACACCGCACAGCCGTACTTGAGCAGCTTTTCGGCAACCGCAACCGCGGCGGCGGCTTTCTCGCTTATGTTGTAATTTGTGAGTAAACCTGCACTTCTAATCTCGTTCATGTAAAGTCCCCTCCGCTTGTCGCGGTGTCGGCATTTTGGCCGTTGCTTATCAGATTTTTCAGTGTTATATCGTCGGGCGGCGCATAGTTCCCGCCAAGCATGAAAGCGGCAAGATATTCAATATTCCCTTCCCCTCCGGCAATCGGCGAGCGAATGACCCCGAGGCAACCGAACCCCGACAGCCCGGCACACTCGACAACCTTTTTTATTGCGGACAAGTGATATTTTTTATCCCTGACAATCCCTCTTCGGCCGACCGCCACCCACCCGGCCTCAAACTGCGGCTTTATCAGGCTGATAAAATAACCTTTGTCGCGCAGTATATTTTTGAGTCCCGGAATGATGTATGTCTGCGATATGAAGGAGACGTCCATTGTGACTATGTCGGCTTTGGTGCCGGATGGGATGGGGCCGGTGTCACCCTCACAGAGCCGGCGGGCATTGAATTTTTCAATGCAGAACACACGTGGGTCTGCCCGAAGTGACCCGGCAAGCTGGCCGCTGCCCGAGTCGAGCGCAATAACGCGCGCCGCCCCGTGCTGCAGCAGGCAGTCTGTAAAGCCTCCTGTAGACGCCCCGATATCGACCGCCATCATACCGGACACGTCAATGTTAAAATGCCGAAGCGCCGCCTCGAGTTTCAGCCCGCCGCGGCTGACATAACGCTCCACCTGCAATATGACAACGTCGTGAGCGAGCGCGGCGTCGACCTGCTCCGAGGGCTTTGCCACCCGCCTGCCGTCGATTGTCACAATCCCGGCTTCAATCAGCTCCCGGGCGCGCTGCCGGCTCCTTGTGTGTCCCGTGGCAAAAAGGTATGCATCGGCGCGCATATGTTTGCTTTCAGGCATCTCTCAGCTTTCCCGTTCAAGCAGGTAGTATGCCAGTGCGCAGAGAGTCTCGCTGCCGGGATAACCCGAAATTGAGGCTACCGCTGCCTCGGTCAGCCCTGCGGCAAATTGTTTTGCCTGCTCCGGTGTGTAATAGGTCATTATCGTGGTTTTTCCCCGCGCGGCGTCCTTCCGGCAGGCTTTGCCGAGCAGCTCGGAACTTCCCGTCACGTCGAGTAAATCGTCGATTATCTGAAAAACAAGGCCGATGTTTTCGGCATACGCGGCCGCCGCACGCCTTCTTGCGTCGTTTTTATCCAGCCCCGCAGCAATACAGCCGAGCTCTGCCGCGGCACCGATAAGCGCTCCGGTTTTAAGCCGGTACATGCGCAGCAGAGTCTCAAAATCAAGTGTAGACGTCTCACCTGATAGGTCGAGAACCTGCCCGCCTATCATGCCGAAGCTGCCGGCCGCCCGGGCAAGTTCTGCAACCGCCTCGGCCGCCCGGTCCGGAGGCCTGTTTTGCGCTGCAATTTCAAATGCACGGGTGAGCAGCGCGTCGCCGGCCAGAAGTGCTACTGCCTCGCCGAAGGCCACATGGCAGGTCGGCTTTCCCCGCCGCAGGGCGTCGTTGTCCATACAGGGCAGGTCGTCGTGTATGAGTGAATAGGTGTGTACCAGCTCAATTGCGCAGGCATATGGCAGTGCCGCTTTCTCATCCCCGCCGAAAAGCCGGCAAAATTCAAGCACCAGCGCCGGGCGGATCCGTTTCCCGCCGGCAAATGTGCTGTAGCGCTCGGCATCGAGCAGCACTTTCAGATGTGCGTCGTCCTCTGACAGATACTTCTTCAGCGCCGGCTCGACAATTCCGGCATTAGCCTTGAGCATTGCCACAACCACGGCATTATCTCTTTTGTTCATGAAGCTCCTGTCTGCCGGGCATACCGGCCAATTCATGTCTCAACTATGTCTGATTTAAAATCAAATGCCACAGTATCGCCCTCGGGCGTGCTCTGAAGTATCTTTACTTTGGCCTCGGCCGCCTCAAGCGCTTCGGAACATAATCTGATTAGCCCGATTCCCTCTTCGTAGAGTCCCAGCGACTCGTCGAGCGTCAGCTCGCCGCTCTCAAGCCTGGCGACAACCTCCTCAAGCCGCGCCAGTGCCTCCTCAAAGCTCTTTTTTTCCTCAGCCATCTACCACGCCCTCCGTTTTTTCTGTATTTTCCACCAGCGCCCCGGCCACTCCGTCAGAAAACCTTATTCTGACCCTGTCACCGGCGCAAATCTGCCCGATATTTCTCACCGTCACGCCAGCTGAATCACTCACCACGGCATACCCGCGCGAGAGCACCGAGAGCGGGTTCAGCGCCTCAAGGTGAGCCGCCCTTGCCCCGAGCCTGTCGCGCAGGGCTACAAGGCGCCGGTGCATTTTCTCGTCAAGTGCTGCGGCAAGCGCATCAAGCTCAAGTTTTCTGTCTTCGGTCAGCAGCCGGGGACGGCTTAAAATTCTTGAGGCGGCCAGTCGCTCTACCGTTTTCCGCCTCGTATCAATCATCCTTGCCAGTGCAATGCCGAGCCGCCGACCGAGCACAGAAATCCGGGCCTTCAGTTCGGACCTGTCGGGAACCGCAAGCTCAGCCGCCGCTGAGGGGGTAGGCGCACGCAGGTCGGCGGCAAAATCACAGATCGTGAAATCGGTCTCATGCCCCACTGCCGATATCACCGGGATTTTGGAGGCGGCAACCGCGCGGGCGAGCGCTTCGTTGTTGAATGCCCATAAATCCTCAAGCGAGCCCCCGCCCCGTCCGATGATAATCAGCTCAACCTCAAATCGGGTGTTGAAAAAGTCAATTCCCGAAACGAGCTGCCCGGGGGCTGCCGTTCCCTGAACCTGCGAGGGGTATATATAAATCTCGGCCGCCGGCCACCGCCGCCCGAGTATGTTTATCATGTCGCGTATCGCCGCGCCCGTGGGGGAGGTAATTATCCCGATTTTCTTCGGAAACCTGGGAAGCGGGCGTTTTCTTGCCGGATCGAAAAGCCCTTCTTCGGCGAGCTTGCGCTTGAGCTGTTCAAACGCAAAGTACAGCGCGCAGATGCCGTCGGGTTGCATATCGCTGACATAAAGCTGATATGCTCCTTTTTTAAGATATACCGAAACCCGGCTGCGGGCGATAACCTTCATCCCGTCCTGCGGCTGAAATTTGAGCCTTGCGGCGTCCGAGCGGAACATCACCGCGGCAATTTCACTCTCCTCGTCCTTGAGCGTAAAATACAGGTGTCCGGTGGTGTGGCGCTTGAAATTCGAGATTTCACCCCGCACATAAAGGTTCGAGAAAAAGTCGGTTTCGTCAAAAAGGGTCTTTATAATCCCGTTGAGCTGCGTGACCGTGAGCATGCGCTTGCCGGCATTTTCATACATGTGTGTCACCCTCCCCGTCGGCTACAGCCCTGCGGCAGAGCAGCGCAATTCCCGCGGCATTATCGGCCGAAAACTCGGGTGTGGCGAAATATACGTTATCAAAGCGGGAGAGCGCCGATTTGATGATCGAGTTGCTCATCACTCCGCCGGCATACAGCACCGGCAGGCCGGGGTATTCGGCCCGCAGGTTGCTTGTCAGCTCACACAACGTCACGCTGATAAAATTTATCACATATGCAGCCGTCAGATTTTTGTTCTGTGATGCAGAATATAGCCCGGCAGCAAGATTTTCAAGTCCCGAAAGGTTACATTCAAGCCCGTGTACCGAAACACGGGGAGCGGGTATTTTTTCTGTATTTGCCGCAGCCAATTCTTCGAGCGCCGGTCCGCAGGGGAAGCTCAGTTCCATCATAACGCCCGCCCGGTCTATGGCCTGACCGGCGTTGAGGTCTTTTGTGCCTCCAAGCAGCTTTATGTCGTACCCCCCGGCGCGCGGCGTGACATGCAGTATCTCGGTAGTTCCGCCAGAGACGTGAAAGGCGCAGAAAGGGTCTTTGCGAAAGCGCTCGGGTTCGCCAGAGGAATAAGCCGCCGCCATTATATGTCCGTCCTGATGTGAAAAATACAGAACCGGGACCCCGGCCGCCGCCGCAAAGGCATGAGCCGCCGCACTCCCTGCAAGAAAGCAGGGCATGTACGAGCCCTCTACCGACCGCGGCCTTGCCGAGCAGCCGACGGCGGCGGGAGTATAGCCTGCTAGCGCCTCGCGCAGCCTGTCCGCGACAGGAGGAAGATTCTTTATATGCGAAAACAAAGCGTCGCTCTGGCGTAGGCCGGCCTCGCCGCCCCGCACGGGAAGCGGCTGCTTTATGCTGGCAATAACCCTGCCGTCCTCGTCGCAGAGCGCCGCCGAGGTGGTGTAATTGCTGGTGTCAAACCCGACGTAACATTTGCGGCTCATTCTTCGGCTGACCTCGCAGCAATAATTTCGTCCTTGACGGCGTTGAGCACGCCGTTGACAAAGGGGCGGGCTTTGGCGTCATCATACTTTTTTACGATTTCTATCGCCTCGTTGATTGAGACGCTGTACGGAATAATTTCACTCATATAGAGCATTTCCCAGATCGAGAGCCTTATGGCAGCGCGCGAGATGCCCGAGAGGCGGTGGGTCTTCCAGCCGTGAGAGTGCTTATTAATAAATGCATCTATTTCTTCAAGATGCTCTATAACACCGAAATATGCGGTACGGATATAATCGTCCTCGTCTATTTCCCTGACTTCGCAGGCGGTAGCAAAAATATCTTCGGTGCTTGCCCCGGGATGAAAGTCGGTTTCAAACAACATACCGAAAACCGCTTCTCTTGCTTCGCGTCTTGTCATATTTTACCTCGGAACCCTTTCTGCCGCTGCCTTTTTTACAAATAGCTCATGGTATGTATTATACCGTTATATGCCCCCGAAGTCAAGCTGTTGATGAATATTTTATCTGAATATGTGCATAAAATTCCCGGCAGCCATGCCCCGTAATTGAGCATTTTATTAAATCAAAAACTGATAGGTTTAAAATTCCCGGCGGGAGATAAACTAATACGGAAACAAAAAGCGAAAAACACCGGCTGTACCGCCGGAAAAACCTGATATCGGGCGGTATGGCCTTCGGAAAGGTGGAGCTAAGTCCGGCAATCTGGCTACAAGCGCTCTTTTGCCGGCTTGCGGGATAAACTCATGAAGAAATTAGTCATATTTTCCTTGATATTTCTGCACCTTTTGATGACCTGTCCGGCAGACTGCCCGGTCTGCGGCAGCAAGGACTATGTTTCGGCTGACGGCGGGTATATCAAGTGGATAGATTTTAAAGTTACTTACCGCGCCCTCTGCGACGCGCTGAAGGCGGATGTCGAAAGCTACGGCAGCACAAACCATGTCGGCTGGGTGGAGATTCTGGCATATCTGGCCTCGCGCAACGGCGGGAATTTTTCGTCCTATAAAGCAAGCGACATAAAAAAGCTGCTCGACAAAATGTCCGACGGCAGCAGCGTGGCCTCGCATGTAACCAACGAGAAGTTGTATAAGTATTACCTTGAAGCCTACGGCGCCATTCTCGGCGGTATGGTCGGCGAGTACACAGAGGTAAAGGTCGCGGATGACGGCAGCGAGACCCGCACGCAAAAGTACGGCCTGAGGGCCTTCTCTCCGATAGCCGCCGGCTATTACTACGGTGAGAGCGACGACTTCGGCAACGCCCGCTCCTTCGGGTACAAGCGGCAGCATCTCGGGCATGACCTCATGGGCAGCGTCGGCACCCCTATTATCGCGGTCGAGAGCGGGTACGTCGAAGCGGCGGGCTGGAACAGATTTGGCGGCTGGCGGATAGGGATACGCTCGTTTGACGGGCGGCGCTATTATTACTATGCCCACCTGCGGAAAAACCACCCCTACAACGATATCTACGAGGGCAAAATAGTCAACGCCGGCGAGGTCATCGGCTATCTCGGAATGACCGGTTACAGCTCAAAGGAAAACACCAATAACATAAAGACCCCTCACCTGCATTGGGGGCTGCAGATAATATTCGACCCCTCGCAGAAGGAAGGCTGGAACCAGATCTGGATTGACCTTTACGCCCTGACCCGCTTTCTGACCGCCAACCTCGCTCCGGTTTACCGGGACAAGGAGCGTGGTGAGTTTTATTATTTTGAATACCCCGAAACCCCGGATTGAACCGGCAGGATTTTTCCGATTTTGGCCAAAGAAGAAAAATGTTATTGCAAACCCGGACAGGTTATGCTAAAATAGTAATCAGTTATTAGACATTAGATATTTATGGGAACGGGGGCACGGGAGAAAGCACCGCCGGTGCAGCTCTGTGTCCGCAACCCGGTACTGAATACGAGAAAAAGGCAAAGTCGGAATGCTTAAATTCTTAAAGCGGACCTTTGTGTCGGCAAGCATATATTTTACTGCCATCACTTTTTTATATGCTGCGATTGTTGCGCTTGTCTACGGCAATACCGAAGACGGCGGGCTGCTCTCTGCCTGGCGGACCGTCATGTTCTTTGCTTTTTCACTTAGCTTTGCGGCCGCAAACCGAATTGTCAACAAATTCGGCCGCCGGGTCTTGCCGGTTTTGTCACATGCGCTGCTCACCGGGGCTGCTTTTTATCTTTTTATGATACTTCCTGCCGAAATCGAAGGTTCGACCGTGTTTGCGGGAATGGTTTTGTATTACATCATTTATGCCATCGCCGGTGCAATAATCCTCGCACTTCTCTCCCGCACGGACCGGAAAAAAGAACTGGAAAAGGAGTATCAACCTGTCTACAACCGTAAAAAGAGCGAATAAGCGAAGCCTCCGGGCAGAATAATGAGAATGAAGCATATTAATCCGGCCGGTGCTTATTTGGATTCAAGGAAGTCAGGTTAAATGCAAAACACAAAACAAAAAAGCCCGTACCTGCGCGCCGCGTATGGCGCTATAATTGTCATTCTGGTTCTGTTGTTCGTCTGCATAATCGAGCTTGTCGTGCTCGCCCTGCTCAAGGCAAGGCTGCAGGAGTTGGAGGGCCTGCCAGTTGACACCGATCAATCTCTTGCGACCTCCTCTACTAGGCCGGCTGACACAACCGCGCCACCGGCAAACCCGGCCTATCTCGGCCCAACCGAGGACTACGGGCAGGAGTATATAGACAAAATCATTTTTGTCGGGGACAGCACAACCTATCACCTGCTTTCAACCGGCGTACTCAACGGCGGCAGAGATACGAAGCAGGTCTGGGTTCCGATTGCCGAGGAGGGAGGAAACAAGCTGCCGACTCTCTCGCTTGATATTGACACTGTCAAACAGCAGATTACCCACCCGCGCACAGGAGAGAAGATGACAATACCCGAGGCCGCCGCGGTTGAGAAGCCCGAATATATGGTAATTACCCTCGGCATCAACAACGGTGTTCCCTGCCTTGGCGAGGATGAGTTCAAGAGGTGCTACCGCAAGCTGCTCGACGCCATCATTTCTGCCTCCCCCGATACTAAAATAATACTCCAGTCGATTTTCCCGGTCACGAGCAAATGCTCCCAAGAAAAGCCCTCGATTACCAACGAAAAAATCGACCGGGCGAATGTCTGGGTTGCCGACTTGGCTTCGGAGTATAAAGAATACGGAGTAAGATATCTTGACACAAATTCAATTTTAAAGGATGAGACCGGCTGCTTAAACCCGGTATATACCGATGACAGGGACGGTATACACCTGAACAAAGCGGGTTATGAGGCGGTACTCAGATTTATTCGCACGCACGGGTATCCGGAATCTTAATTCTTAATTATTGAGGGGTTTTATGAACAGAAAGGCTGCAAGAATAATTTCCGTCATACTCTTCGCGGTTTTATTTCTTGCCTCGTGCGGAGAAAAAGCTAACTACCGGAATGATTTGACGGTAAAAGAGGTAATGGATAAAATCGAGGCCACGGTACCGCTTGCCGACGGCTACTACAGCGTCGATTCGGATTACTTCGATTATTATTTCGAAGGAGCAGACGCCCTTGTTGACTCGTATGAGATCCGGATTGCCAACGCCAGCACAAATATAAACCAGTTCGGCGTATTCAAAGTCAAGGCCGGGCAGGCCGAGGCAATGAAGACCCTCTGCCAGGCTTATATTTCGCTTAAAATGGAGCGTTGGGTGTTGCAGGCCGACTATATTGCCGCCGAGCACCCGAAGATGGAGAACGCAGAAGTGCGGGTTTTCGGGAATTACGTAGTCTACACCATGCTTACAAAGGAAGATAAAGCAGCGGTTTTCAAGGCAGTTGAGGAGCTATTGAAGCAATAAATGAACTAAAAAATGAACTAAAATGAGCTGCCGCAAATCGAGATGATTTGCGGCAGCTTCCTTTTTTGTTGCCGTGCTCTTCATGATTGCACCGCAGGGGCGATCTGCAATCGCCCGCACTTCCCTTGGTTCCGTACTCAAGTCAGCCGGTGTACTTATTGCAGCATAGTGCGGGATACGGAACCCGCACTACAGTATTAGCGGGAAGGTTTAAAAGTTTTTGAAGATTCTCAAGGAACTTTTTTCAAAAAAGTTCCTTGAGCGGGGTGTGAGGCAGCGACCCACACAATACTAATCAAGGCTCATTCTGAGCCCGCCCGGGGAAGGTTTGGCGGTTGTAGTGAGTATTCTTGCAGTGCCTGTCATGTTAGGCTGGAGGTCAAAGACGATTGCGCGGTCGGTCACGATATCCCGCCCGACGCCTTTACCGAAATTATATTCAACTCTTGCCAGCGTCTCGGTTCCGAACATCACTTCGAGCCGGCGCCCGTCGTTTGAGGATGAGATAAAGTTCTGCTCGCTGACCAGAATATCTTCGTTTTCTTTGAGCATCACCCCGTAGCGGCGGTTGAAGTCCTCGACGGTGAGATTGCTGCCTTCGGGTTTACGCCAGAGCGTCAGTGTCCCGCCGGCCTTGATCACCGCGCCGTCGAGCTTCAGCATCCGGGCGTCGGAAGGCGCCCTGCCGGTCGTATGCCAGAGCCGCGTATAGTAGCCGTCGAGCGCAATGTCGCGGTTTGAGGCGTTGTAGAGCTGCAGGTATGAGAAGGGATTATCGATAACATTACCATTACTGTCGGTCACCGGCGAGGTCTTGGCACACAGCTCGGTAATCCTTACAGGCGAGAGCAGCAGTATTGCGGTGTCGCAAAACTGTCGCCCGCCGTACATACCTCTCACGACCACGCTCACCCGCCGCATACCTTCAAGGTCTGGGAAGCGGCAGAGAACATTGACAACTCTGCCGGCTGCAAGACCAGAAAGCTTCACTGTCGCGTAGGGCGCGGTGGTATTGATATCAAACCCGCTGCCCGGCACGAGATAAAAGTCGACTCTGAGCTTTTTGATATTCTTTATCCCTGAATTTTTTATCTTTGCGGTGACCATGTTCGGCTTGTAATCGTTATCCCCGCGGCTCCAGGTCAGCTTTTTGACACTCAGCGGCTGTTCTCCTTTAATCCATACCGGGGCGGTTACGGTATACCGGCCTTTTCCGGTGATTCTCACATAGTAATAATCAAACAAGGGGTCAAGGGTCAGTTTCCAGTGATATTTGCGGAGCGCGCCGGCATTGATCGAGGCGACAACAATATTGTCCTCGGCGACAAGCTCGATGTTTCCGATTCCCTTCTCGGCCTCGGTCTCAATTCTGACATCCACGTCGAGCCTATCCGGATCGCGCAGCCGGGCTCCCATCACCTCACCGTTGATTTTGAACAATACTTTCATTGTCGGGTCACAGGTCGAGTAGGTCCTGCGGCGCCTGAATGCGTCGATTATGTTTTCGCGTGTAAGCGCCGGCGCAAGCACATAGGTTGTCGAGCTTGAGCCGGTAGTCCAGTTGGGATTGTGGTTGTCCTCGTTGAACGCCGGTGAGGCATGCCAGCCCAGCGCCAGAAGGTTCATGTATTCGCGGTCATACCCCGCGCCTTTTATCTCGGCAAGGCAGACTATCCGGTCAACCTCGGGCGACCGGTAGGAAAAATCAAAGAAATTGCCCCAGGGGAGGCCGGGATGATTGAACATAGCAACAGCATTGGGGTCGCGCTTGAGCCTCTCGTAAATTTCGGGTAAACCGCAGGAATGAATGTCATTCTCAATCCACTTTGTATTGAGAATGTTCATGTGCCCCCAGTAACCGGTCTTGTTGTTCCAGGTCATCTCCCAGCCGTAGAGCGCTGCGAATTTTCCCGGCTCGTTGAACTTTTCGGCATTTTTTATCTGCCGGAAGTATCTCTCGGGCAGCATATAGTGAGAATGCTCGGTCAATGAGAAGAAGTCGACCCTGCCGACTTCGCGGGCGTAGGCCAACGCCTCATCAGGTAATCCTGTGCCGTCAGAGTCGGAGGTATGCGAATGTACCTCCCCACGGTAGAAGTTCAACTCATCAGGCCGGCAGACCATAAACTCCACCCGCCTGTAGGTCTTGTTGCCGAGTTTGTCTTTAAGCAGGATATCAAATTCATGTGCGCCGTACCTGAGTGGGCGCGAGGGTGTATAGCTTACCCGTCCCGGCTCCCAGCAAGCGTCGGCCGTCACATTTTTCTTGTTGACGCAGAGAATCGAGCCGCGCAGGTCGACCCCCGAAATGTCAAAAAACTCAACCGAGATTTCAGGCCGGCGCCCGGTGTCATATGCGTATTTTTCGGTCGGAATGAGCGAGATAATTGTCGGGCCTTTGTCATCGATAATATTGGTGACAATGGGCGATGCAAAACTCCCGAGGGTTGAGTAACGTATGCCGTCATAAACCGTAACGAAGTATTCGAGCCGGTCAAGGCGGTCGGTTATCTCTTCGGGGAATTTTGCCGAAAATCCCCGCTCGGTCTTGTCGGCCCTTGCGGTATAGCAGGTCCCGTCCTCACAGCGAAGCCCGACCCAGGCGCCCGACACCCGTCCGGATAAAACCTCAAATTCAACCGCCAGCTCTCCCAGAGAAGCGTGAATGCTGCCTCCGGCGCAGGTCGGGAAGACCGCCGGCGCCGGGTATCCGGCAGATAAGTCAGGCAGGCTCTGACCGTACGCCAGTCTGCCGGGGGTCATGAGTTCCCTGCAGCTCAGCACTACCCCCACGCCGGGATTTCTGACATCAATCCCCCAGACCGAGGAGTGCCTTACCGGGGTGTCGCGCAAGTGGCTGTCGCCCTTCTTATTGTAGACCAGCGAGTAGACTGCGTCGTCCGGCCCGCCGTCACGCGGCACGATAAGCAGCGTGATAAGCTCGTTTTTGCTCGGGAGCTCGGAAAATCCTTCCTTAAATACGTATGCTCCCTTTTCCTCGTCAAAACGGCAGAATTCAAGCTTCACAAGGTGCAGCTCATCGGGAGGAAGCTCGTATTCCGGCCCGGGTTTGTTGTTCATGCAGGCTTCGCAAAAGCCCTCGGCGGTGGTATACTTCCCTTCCTCGAGGTTGTGGTTGTTGGGGTACTGCAGCCAGAGCACCGCCAGCTTGCCCGGTTTTACTACCTCTCGTCCCGGCTCGTCGGCAAGATATATTATGTTCCTTGCCGGCAGGGTGGTATCCTCGCCGTTGTACACGAGAAGTTTATAATCATAAAGGTCAACCGGCCCCTCTGTCGGGTTTGCCACTTCTATAAAAGCAGTAACCCCCAGTCCTTTCGGACGCAGGAAAAGCTCGGTAACCATCAGCGGCGGCAGCTTGCCGGCACCGGCGACGACCGCCTCGTATTCACCCGACTTTTGTCCCCGGCAAGAGAAACCGTAATTTACGGTATTGGCATCATCGAGCGCGGTGGCAGGGATTACGGCCGAGAGCAGAGCGTACTTTGTACCGCCTGACATAAATGTGTCTGTTCTCTGCATTTTGACAGTATCTCCGATACCGCCGGCAGACCATGAAATTTCGATGTCACCGGCCGCAGCGTCGTCGGCAACAACTTTTACCGTAAAATCGCGGCCACGTAGTACAAATTCAGGCTTTGTGTGATAAAAAACCATCTTAAACCTCACTTGGTTATTTACTAAAATCTAATGTCAAATAACTAAATCACGCAACCCGTCACGTTCTGGCGCCAGTTCATCTGGCTGATATACGGCAGGCTGCCCTTTTCGTATGTCCTGCCGTTGTATGACAGCACCGGCTGCTCAAGCTCCTCGATTTTTTCGATTTTGCCGGCAGCATAGTCGAGAAGGCGCAGCGCCGTCGATTCGAGCCGCGCGCGCAGGCCGCCGAGCCTTATCTCCTGAACAGAGAAGCCGAAGGTCTTGTTCTCGGCATACCACTGCCCTCGGAAAGCTTGAGTAAAGTCGTCAAGCTTTGAGATGATTTCGGGAATTGTCTCCTCGGCCAGCTTCAGCAAGGCAGACTTGTCTCCCTTCCTGTATGCCTCGCGCGCTCTGATACTGATATCACATTTAACGGCAAGCAGTTGCGAAAGCTTCCCGAGAGTGTCGAATATATAACCGAAATTCGGATCGTCTTTGTATTTAAACAGCTTCTCGGCGCTCTTCGCAAAGCCGGCCGGGGCGGCTTCGGGGTCCATATGGACGTCTAAAAGCCCCTCGAGCGGGTCATTGAAGAGCAAATACCGGCAGGGATTGACCGGCCGCCCGATTTCAACACTCACGCCGGGCAGCTCGTTGGGGGCGTCAAGGGTCAAAAGCGCTTCAAAGCCTAAACCGAAACACTCAAGGCAGCGTTCTTCAAGCTTTGTCTCATCCACGTCACCCTCGGCATACCCGCGCTCGGCAAAGTAAATCATCGCAGGAAGCACCGAGAACTGCGAAGCCTCGCCGCCGTTGTCTCCCCATGCGGTGACGATAATGTTGTCAATCCCCTTCTCGCGGCAGACGTTGAGTTGCATTCTGGTCGACTCGATCGAGAAGCGGTTATGCGGCGCAAATCCGTACCACTTCCAGGCGCCGCCGGCAAAGACCACCGGGTTGTGGAATTTCTTATGGCAGTCAACCATGTGCGTGAAAATGCCGGGGTCGAGCGAATAATAATCCCAGTAAATCAGTGTCAGCCCTTCGGGCACCTTGTCGATAATCTCCTGAGGTATCTCGCCCTCGCTGACCCTGTACCTGCCGCCGAAGGCCATGCGGAAGAACATGTCGCTCCAGATCATCGGGGCAAACCCGTTTTCATGGCAGAGCGCCACCACCCGGTCAAGGTGTTCGAGCATAACCTCTGAGGGTTGGCGGTAGCCGTGTTGGTCTAGGTATTTGCCACGAGCAAGCATATGCGCTTCGTCCATGCCGACATTTATCCTGCGTGAGCGGAAGCATTTTGTGCTGGTCTTGAGTATCGCATCGATGAATTTATATGTTCTCTCGTCCCCGACAAGCAGTATATCCGGGGTATCCTGAAATTCAAAGCCCGGCCAGCGCAGCGCTGTCGCAAGATGCGCCAGAGTCTGCACGCAGGGGATCACCTCAATTCCGAGGTCGTAAGCGTAGTCGTCGATTTCCTTCAGCTCGTCATGAGAAAACCTGCCCCGCATATGTCCGAAGTAGGGGTATCCCGGCAGCTCGAATGTATCCTCGGTGTAGAGCATCAGGCTGTCATAGCCCATGAGCGCCAGATACCTCAGCATACGCTTTGCAGTGGTCAGGTTATAGACCGCGTTGCGCGACATATCTGCCATGTAGCAGAGCATCCTGTAGTTCGGCTTCTCTTCCCTGCCGGGCTTTCCTGACAGCACCCCCGGCAGATACGAGAGCATCCGATAGAACTGATGCTCACGGATATAGGTGATTACCACTACATCCCCGTCTTTCTTGATTGACAGGCTGTCGCCTTTGACTGCGCGGACCTCTGTCCCCTCGTCCAAGAACACCAGCCCGAGCTGCGGGGCAAGTTCGGCTGTGCCGCGCCGCAGCCGCTCGTCAAGTCCTGTAAATCTCACCCTCAGTGACATACCTAAACTCCTTTTATAGTATTTTGAGTTTACTTATTTTTTACCAGCCAGCTTACTGAACAGGTCGGCAAAAATCGGGTCGCGCTTGATTCTGCTCACATAAATATATTCGTGCCGTTCGGGCTTTATTTGATATGTCAGCTCTTTGGTAATGCAGGGTGTCGGCCTGAACTCAAAGTCAAGCGCCCGGGGCATCGTCAGCACTGCAATCGCCGTGACGTCCCAGATTACCTTTGAAGCGGCAAAACCTCTTTTTATATAATCCCCGGTTATATTTACCAGATAATCGCAGAGTTCATTCTTGCCCTTAAGGTAATACTCAAGCTCCGGCAGGGTGGTCAGAAACTCGCTGCACACCCCAAGGCAGGGTATCTGAACCAGCGGGATTTTCGAGTCGAATACCACTTCGGCCGCCGGCACGTCCTGACGCAGGTTGAATTCTTTTGTGTCCTTATAATGCAGCGCGTGACCGCCCAGCCAGATGACGGCACTTTTTTGTGTTATCTCTGGACACTTAATTATTGCCGAAGCCACGTTGGTTATCGCTCCGATAGCGACGATATACACGAATTCCTTTGAATTCATTACCGTGTTTATGATATTGTCTGCTGCCGCCGACTCTACCGGCTCGGTTTTTGACGAAAGAAAGCTGTCCGAGCCCCGGTAGCAGGGGATTTCGGCCCCGGGGTCGACAAGCTTCATTATGCGAAAGATTTCCTGATAGCTCTTCTCCATACCGTCGGCGGGGCTTTTTGACCTTGAATTGAGAAAGGGGGCTGCATTTACGGACAAAAGCCTTATCCGCTCGGGCGAGAGCATGGCATAAGCCAGTGCAAACTGGTCGTCGACCTCGTTATAGGTGTCGGTGTCGAGTATGATGTTCTTGACCGACGTTGTTTTTATATCATCAAGCAATTCTCTTATGTCCGGCATACTTACCTCTCAGGCACCTGCCACATTTTAGAACAATCTGAGCATAATAAACAATCCGAACGTTGGCGTTCGGATTGTTTGGTTTTATTTTTTGACCGAACTGCTGCGATTCTTCGATTTTCGAAGGATTGACATGATTTCTTCAAAGTCGGCGTCCGAGATGGTGTTCTCGTCCTCTGATTCGTCTTCTTTCTCTTCCTCGAATGTCTCAAACTCGCTCTTTTTTTCCTCAGTCTGCTCGGCCTTAGGCTGCTCTGTTACTGCCGACGGCGCCGCGGTTGAAGCAGTTGCGGCGGGGGAAAAGGCTGCCGGCTGCTGGGAAAATTTACGTTCGGCACGCGAGGCCGGTTTCTTTTCGGCCAATATACCGTCCTCGGTTTTCTTTTCAAAGCCGGTGGCAATTATGGTTATGCGCATTTCGTCCTCAAGCTCCGGGTCAAATGCCACACCCCAGATAACGTTCGCGTCGGGATGTGCCTCGTTGGCAATCATGGTGGAGGCAAGGTCGACATCTTCAAGTCCGACATCCGGCGAGGCGGTTATGCTGATGAGGATTCCGCGGGCGCCCTTGATGGAGGTCTCAAGCAACGGGCTGGATATCGCGGCTTTTGCGGCAAGCTCGGCCTTGTCCTTACCGGAGGCATTTCCGACACCCATGTGGGCGTATCCCGCGTTGCTCATCACCGAGGTTACGTCGGCAAAGTCGAGGTTGATAAACCCCGGGACGTTTATTAGTTCGGAAATGCTCTGAACGCCGCGGCGGAGCACGTCGTCGGCAACTTCAAAGGCGTTTGCCAGAGTAATGCGGGTTTCCGACACCTGCTTAAGCCGCTCGTTGGGGATAACCACAAGCGAGTCGACATATTTGCTGAGCTCGGCGATCCCCGCTTCGGCCTGTTCCATCCGCTTTCTGCCCTCAAAAGCAAAGGGCTTTGTGACGATTCCGACCGTCAGAATATTCATTTCCTTTGCCACCCGTGCGACAATCGGCGCGGCGCCGGTACCGGTTCCACCTCCCATCCCGGCAGTGATGAACACCATATCGGCGCCTGAAAGGAGCATCTTGATTTCTTCAAGCGACTCTTCTGCCGCCCGGGCACCGATTTCGGGATTTGAGCCTGCACCGAACCCCTTTGTGATTTTTTCGCCGATAACCAGCTGGTTTGTGGCGTTCGATCTTTTGAGTGCCTGCTGGTCGGTATTTATTGCAACGAACTGAACGCCGCGAATATTGGTTGATATCATACGGTTTACGGCATTGTTTCCGCCGCCGCCTACGCCGATGACCTTAATATTCACGCCGCTCTCAAAGCTGTCGTCATGTTCGAACGTCATCTGCTTTTTTCCTCCCGAATCTTATCTTTCCTTTAATTTTGCCGCGTACGCCCGCGGCAGGCAGGATATGTTACTGCTTATTATGATAATATATTCTAACTTTTTTTGCAATATCTTTTGATAATATTCTATTCAACTATGCACAATTCAATCAATTTGATGTCGATTTCAAGCTTTGTTTCTTATTCTGTGATGTGTCGTTTTAGACATTTAGCACAACTTATTGTAGTCCAAAGAACTTCGGAATACAAAATATAGTATTTCATGGATATTTACATGAAGAAACGGCAATGCGTTAAATACTGCCGCATTGCCTTATTTGATTATTCAAAGCGGATTATTGCATTTTTGGGGTCGGATACATCAAGAACCGCCTTGACATCGCCATCAAGCACGTCATCTTTTGCCATTTGTGATGCAATTTTGAGTTTGAGTGTGATATCCTTGTACGCGCCGATTTTTACTTTATACCTTTCACATATCAGGTTTATTGCATACCTGTCGGCCGCATTGACCTTTTGGATGCCCGGATATAGTTCGGAATTCTTAAGCTCATCCATGAGTTCCGCCACGAATCCCGAATCCGAATCATAAAACACTATTTTATCGCCCAAAATTGCGCTCTTTATCTTGGGGAGTGATATGAAAATCAGTCCGGCAGACTCAAAATCCGAGGAACCGCCTAACTCAAGAAGTCTGAAATCCGGGGAAAGCGCATAGTAATCTCCGGCAATTTCGGTATAATACTCCGCCGTGTCGGCCGAAACAATAATTCTGACCTTGCCGAAAAGCCCGGTTTTGATTTCAGCTTCTCTCAAATAAGTATATTTCCGAAGCAGGTCGCGTTCAAGTCCGCGTCTGTCTATCTTATTCACTCTTGAGCCTGCAGCAATCCCGGTATATGAGATTATTTCCTCATCGGAATATGGCGAGCTCCCGATCACCTCGACCGAGCGGACCTTTATAAGCGAGCCGGCCAGCGCGGATATCCCCCAGATTATAAGCAAAAGCAATATTGCAAAGATTGCCGCAAGTATCCGCCGGCTCGACTTTTTGTGCCGGCCCGGGCGGGCTTGTCCCGCAGGCGGCGCCGACAGGTTTTCCGAGCCCGCAGGCCTTCCCTGCCCGGCGCCGCTCGTTTTGGGGTTATTTTTTTGCTTTTTCGGCCAGAAGCTTCTGAATTTCTTCATAAATCAGCCTGTTTGCATCCTTATCGGCAAATTCTCTAATATTCTGTCCCAGCCTTTTGCGTGCAGGGGTATCGCCTGCAAGCCGCAGGACCGTATCTGTAAGCCTGCCGCTGTCCCTGATTTCCGACTCCTCAAGCAAAACGGCCGCGCCGGCGTCGGCAAGCACTTTTGCGTTTTTGAACTGGTGGTTGTCCACCACATTCGGCGAGGGAATGAGTATCGCAGCGCAGCCGGCTGAGGCAAGTTCGGATATCGTCATCGCCCCGGCGCGGGAGATTACTATATCGGCGGCAGCCATTCTCCGGGGCATGTCGTGGATGTAGTCGCAGAGCAGGATATTCGGCGCCCTGTCGAGCCCCTTTTTCTTTAGCTCTTCTTTCATTTTGTCGTAATATCTCTCGCCCGCCGCGTGCATGTAATAGAGATCGGGGTGCCGCCGCGCGATCTCCTCCATGAGGGAAAGCGCACATTCGTTGATCACCTCTGCCCCGAGGCTGCCGCCGAAGGACATCACAAAACAATTGTAGTTTTCGATATTCAGCCTTCTTTTTGCCTCTTCGGGCGGGATCCCCGCCCCGAAACCCTGCCTTGTGGGGTTGCCGACCCTTACCACCTTTTTGGCCTTCTCGGCTCCGGTTAACTTCAGCAGGTCGCGGGTCTGCACAAAGTTTATCAGTATCCTGTCAACCTTCTTCCGAAGCACTCTGACCGCAAGCCCGGGCATGGCGTTTGATTCATGAACCATTGTGGGGATTCCGAGCTCTGCGGCGGCCTTGAGCGTCGGCCAGCAGGCATACCCGCCGGTGCCGATGACAATATCGGGGCTGAAGCTGCATATGAGCTTTTTGGCCTCATGCGGCGAGGTGAGGATATACCACGCGGTGAGAAGGTTTGAGGGCGAGAGAGAACGCCTGACGCCCTGAATTTTTATATAATAAAGCGGATAGCCGGCTCTCGGCACAAGCTCGGTTTCCTTGCCGTGCCGTGTCCCCACAAAGGCAATTACGGCTTCCGGATTGTTCATTTTTATCGTGTTTGCAATGGCGAGCGCGGGATTTACATGGCCTCCGTGCCGCCGCAGGTCATAAGAACCCTCATTAGCTGACCTTTCTTTCCCGGTTTATTTTTTCTGTGTGCTGTAACGCGAGATTGAGAGTATTATGCCCATCTCGAATATCTGAACCGCCAGAGAGGTGCCCCCCGAACTGAAAAAAGGCAGCGAGACGCCGGTGTTGGGCATCGAGTTGGTCACAACGGCGATATTCATGATAACCTGCAAGGCCAGCTTGAAGGTCAGCCCCGAGACCACCAGCGACGAGAATTTGTCGGGCGCCTTGGCGGCAATTTTAAACCCCCGCCTTATCAGGAGAATGAAGAGCGTGACAATGAGAAACGCACCGAAAAAGCCGAGCTCCTCGCAGATAATCGTAAAAATAAAGTCGTTCTGCGGCTCCGAGACATAGCCGAACTTCTGCTGGCTGTTGCCAAGTCCCCTGCCGAACAAACCCCCGGAGCCTATTGCGTAAAGCCCCTGCCAGGTCTGCCACGCCGAGCCGAGCGGGTCGGCCTCCTCAAGGTTAAGCCATGTGAAAACGCGGGTCTGGGCGTAATCCGAGATCAGTATCAGAAGCCCGCCTGCCGCGGCAATCGCCCCGATTATCAGGAAAATGTACCTCAGCCGCGTGCCGCCCATGAACATCACCGCAATCCCTATCATCCCGATGATCATCAGGCCCGATATATGCCGCTCGAGCGCGACAAGAAAGCAGACCGTCCCGAAAATCGCAAAGGGCACGAGGGCGCCGTACCTGAAGCTTCCGCCGAACTTCAGGTCGGAGGTTATTTTGTCTTCATATTTGCTCATAAAGAGCGCCATGGCCAGCACCACCGACATCTTAGCAACCTCAGAGGGCTGAAAGGTCAGCGGGCCTATCTCAATCCAGCGCTGCGCCCCCCCGCTCTCCCGGCCGACTAAAAGAACGAGGATTAAAAGCAGAATCGAGGCGGCATAAGCGCAGATTCCGAAAAGCCGCCAGAACCAGGGGCGCGCAAACAGCACAAAGGGCAGCGTGCCTATAATGCTCAAGGCTGCATAGAGTATGTAATGCCAGAGAAAATGAGTGCTGTCGCCGTAATACTGCTGTGCGTAAACCGAACTTGCGCTGTAGCACATAACGGCGCCAAAGCAAAGCAAAACAAGCACAAGCAGCATAAACCACATGTCGATGCTGCCACGCACCATCAGCGCGGGGGGCTCCGCCGGCTTAGGTGTCAATGGCTCGCGGAATATTATGTCGTTTTGCTCAAGC
The DNA here is from genome assembly GCA_012727435.1 of Clostridiales bacterium. Lineage (GTDB taxonomy): Bacteria > Bacillota > Clostridia > Oscillospirales > CAG-272 > UMGS1002. The sequence goes on from JAAYHB010000010.1 coordinate 88,138, forward strand.
TTCTCAAGGCGTCGTCTGTTAAGCCTTCTTATAATCCGGCGCATAACAGGCCAGCCGTCGGCCGGCTTCTGCCCCTCTGCTTTTCGGTCAGCCATATGCGCCCTCCAGAAAATCTTTTTGTTTTTCGGGTTTCCGGCTCATCAGAACCCGAATATCCCGAACCACGCCAGAATGCAGAACAAAAGAGTTGTCAGCGAAAAGACAAAGACAATCCTGTTCTCACTCCAGCCGAGCAGTTCGAAATGGTGATGTATCGGGGCCATCTTAAACAGCCTCTTGCCGTGGGTCAGCTTGAAATAGGATACCTGAAGCATGACCGAGGCCGTCTCGACGATACAAACAAACCCCGCGATAAGTATAATCAGGGGCTCGTCTATCATGAAAGCCATGCCGGCAATCATGCCGCCGAGAAAAAGCGAGCCGGTATCCCCCATGATGACCTTCGCCGGGTGGAAGTTATACACCAAAAAACCTACAGTCGCCCCGACGAGCGCCGCCGCGGCCAGCGAGAGCGCCCGGTAGTCGTACATGAAGGCGACCACCCCGAAAAAGGCGGCGATTACAAAGACCACGCTGCTGGCAAGCCCGTCCACACCGTCGGTGAGATTGACGGCGTTGACAATCCCGGTGATTATTATAATTGCAAAGATATAGTATACTCTCCCGAGCTCCCAGACTATGTCGGTAAAGGGGATGTGCAGCGCGGTATTGATATTGCCGGTCATAATCATAAGGTATACATACGCGCCGGCCGCTAACAATTGCAGTATGAACTTCTGATATGCCAGAAGCCCCTCGTTTTGCTTTTTGACAAGCTTGCAGTAGTCGTCGACAAAACCGATAATGCCGTTGAAGACCGAAAGGCAAAGAGTGAGCGCCAGCGGTATCAGCCCGGTCGTGTCGCCCTTTAAGGCCGTGTATACCGCGACAACAGACAGTACGATAAGTATCGCCAGAATAAAGCACAGGCCGCCCATGGTCGGGGTTCCCTGCTTGTTCATGTGCCAGCGCGGCCCGATTTCAAGAATCCTCTGGCCCACCTTGTGGCTGATAAGTATCGGGATAATAAAGCGGGAGACTATGACGGTGACGACGAAAACCCCCGCCGCGACAGCTAAGAATTCGATGAGCATCTCATTGTTCATTACAAGTCTGTACCCTTTCGAGCAGCACGGCGCCGGCAGCGCCCGGGTTGCGCCCTTCCGGCCCGTTTGATTCGCTTGTTTAATTGCTCCGGTTCAAAAGAATATCCCTAAGGCAATCTATCACCCGCTCTGCCCTGATTGCCCTGCTGGCCTTGACCAGCAGTATGTCGCCTTCGCTCAGCACCCCGGCAAGCTCTGCCGCGGTGGCGGGGTATGTGTTCTCGTCTATGTTTACGAATATGTTCTCGTCATTCATCCCGGCAGACTGAGCGCCTGCGGCGATAAACCTTGCAAGGCTGCCGAGCGTGAAAAGTATGTCAACCCCGCACTCGGTGGCATAAGCCCCTGTCGAGCGGTGATACATCTCGGTGTTCTTTCCCAGCTCAAGCATATCACCGAGCAGCGCCACCCGGCGCCCGCCGCGCTCACCAAGGCTGCAGAGGACATCGACCGCCGCCCGCATCGACTCGGGGCTGGCGTTGTAGCAGTCCTCGATTACCGTGATGCCGCAAATCTCGTATATCATCTGCCTCATCTCGGCGCCCCGGAATTTCAGAAGCCCCCGCTCGATTTCCTCCTCGCCAAGGCCCATGACCGAACCGGCCGCCCAGGCAAACAGCGCGGCATAAACATTATGATTCCCCAGCGCGGGGATTCTTATATCCCTGACTGTCTTATTATTATTGTTTTCTGTAAGGTCGAACTCGGTGAAATCCCCGCACCTGCGGATATTATGCGCGAAATAATCGGCCCGGCCGTTTTTGAGCGCTACATACAGGGTATTTCGGGGCTTCGGGCTGTAGCCGAGCATCAGAGGCTCGTCGCCGTTGAGTATCAGCGTGCCGCTCTCCTTCAGCCCGGCCAGAATCTCGAATTTTGCCTTCAGTATGTTCTCGCGCGAGCCCAGCATCTCCAAATGCGAGGTGCCGATATTTGTGATAACCGCCATGTCGGGCTTGGCGAGCAGCGACATCTGCTCAATCTCTCCGGGCGCGCTCATCGCCATCTCGAGCACCGACACCTCGGTGTCCGCCGGGGTCTCGATTAAGGTCAGCGGCATACCGATTAAGCTGTTGTAATTCCCGGCGGTTTTATGGGTTACAAACCTCTCGGCGAGTACCGCCGAGATATACTCTTTTGTGGTGGTCTTGCCGACCGAACCGGTAATACCGACCCGCAGGCAGTTGACCCGGCCTCGGTAACCATGCGCGATATCGAGCAGCGCCCTCTGGCTGTCGGGGACTATAAGCGCTGTGATTCCCCCCGGCATCGAGGAGTCGGTCCGCTCGGCGATAACGCAGCGGCAACCGGCCTTGGCGGCCTGCGGTATATAGTCGTACCCGTCGGTCCTCTCGCCGCGAATCGCGACAAAGAGCACCCCCGGCCCGGCCTCTTTTGAGTCGGTACATATGCTGTCAAATTCGACACCGCCGTCTCCGACCAGAAAACCGCCGGTGAAACCGGAGGTCTCGCTCATATTCAGTTTTCCCGCGCCCAACCTGATTTTCATATCAAACCTTCATGCGCCCGCAGTAATTGTTGTCAACCGCCGCACGATACCTTATTACCCGCCATGAAAGCGCCGCCGTGCGGCCGCCTGTGCGATTTCCTTTTCATTGAAAGGGAACCTGCCGGCACGGTTTATCTCGTAGGTCTCGTGTCCCTTGCCCGCAAGTATTATTATATCACCTTTTCGGGCGTTGACAACAGTATTTTCAATAGCTTTTCTTCTGTCAACCTCAACCGTATAATTTTTCCGGTCGCCGATACCGGCCAGAATATCCCTGATTATCGCCCCGGGCTCCTCGCTTCGGCTGTTATCCGAAGTAATGACTACAAAGTCGGCAAGTCTTGTGGCAATCTCGCCCATCACCGGCCGCTTGCTCTTGTCGCGGTCCCCGCCACAGCCGAAGAGCAGGACCAATCGCTGTCCCGGCCTCCTAAACCCCCGGACCGACAAGAGCAGGTTTTCAAGCGCGTCGGGGGTGTGGGCGTAGTCGATAAACACCGAGAAGTCGGCCTCATAGCCGAGCTTTACCTTCTCAAGCCGACCGTCGATACCGTTTATACCTGCGATGGCGTCGGCTATGATTTTCGGCTTTATCCCGAGCTCGGCCGCACAGGCAGCGGCCTGGAGGGTGTTCATGACGCTGAATCTCCCGGGTATCTGGGTTTTTACTCTGAACACCGCGTTTGCCGAGCGGAGCAGATAGGATACCCCCTCGGTGCCGTTGTCGCATATCTCGGTCGCCATGTAGTCGCAGTTACCTTTTTTTCCGGTGGCCGTGCAGGTCACCACCCTGCCGGCACAGGATTTTGCTATTTCATTATAATATTCGGAATCGGCATTTATTACCGCAAGCGCGCAGCGATAAAAGAGTTTCTGCTTTGCCGCAAGGTAGTTCTCCATGCTGCCGTGAAAATCAAGGTGCTCGGGAGTCAGGTTCGTGAAAATCCCGGCCTCAAAATTCAGCGCCGAGAGCTTGTCGAGGCAGAGGGCATGCGAGGTAGCCTCGATAAAGACATACTCGACATTGTCGGCCACCATTTCGGCAAGCAGCATGTAGAGTTGCTCGGGGTCGGGCGTGGTCAGGTTGGCAAGCTTATCCCGGTTTCCACAAAACAGCCGCCTGTTCGCCGACAGGCAGCTTACCGTACCGATTAGGCCGCACCTGTACATCGCGGCCTCAAATATTGCTTTAAGTATAAAGGTGACCGAGGTTTTGCCGTTGGTGCCGGTCACTGCTATTAATTTCATTTTCCTGGAGGGGAAGCCGTACCAGGCGTCCAACAGGCAGGCAAGCGACTGTCTTGTGCCTGGTACGGTTATGATGAATGCGTCGCCAACGCATTCAAACGGCGCGCCCTCCTCTGCAACAATCGCCGAAGCGCCCGCGCCAAGCGCTTCGCGGATAAAGGCGTGTCCGTCGTGATGAAACCCGCGGATACATACATAAAGGTACCCGGGGCAGACCTGCCGGGAGTCCGAGACTATCCCGGTTATATCTATCGAGCCTTCATATGCGGGGCATTTGATTCCCGCGGCACAACACAAAACTCTGAGCTCCATACCAATCACCATATCAAGCTAAAGTCTGCTTTCGACTTCCCTGCTTTTTATGGCTCTTGGCTTTTTCTAATTGTCTGTTTCGTCAAGATATCTGAAGGTGACGGTTACCACCGTCCCCTCGGGGACAATCTCGCCGGCGGCGGGGTACTGGGACACTACAACCGCCCCCGTGCCGCTAAGATAATTCCGCGTCCCTTCGATTCTGATATTCAGCCCGGCGTTGATTATCATGCCGTTTGCCGCCGCGGCAGTGCGCCCTGTGACATCCGGCACTTTTACGGTCTTCTCGGGAACATCATTTCCGGCATACAGGATTATCCTGCCGCCCGACTGCTCGATTACCGACCCGGCAGCCGGGGTCTGTCTGACAATGTAATCACCATCGCCGCGGATTTCAATATCAATGTCAAGACTCTCGGCGTATTTCTGCGCCAGCGAGGTACTCCAGTAGACAAAGTTGGGGACCTTGACAGCCATGTTCGCCAGCTCTTTTTCGGTGTAGACCGCTTCAACCCCGAGATAGGGTAGAATTTCACGGAACACATTCCCGATATAGGGCGCGGCTACGACGCTTCCGTATGATGAGCCTATGGTCGGCTCGTCGACCATGATGAGAATCGCGTACTGCGGGTCGTCGGCCGGAGCGTAGGCCACGCAGGAGCTGACTCTCATGTCTTTGTTTTCGTCTGTTTTTTCTGAGGTTCCGGTCTTTGCTGCCACGCGGTAGCCCGCGACATAGGCGTTCTTCCCGCCCCCGTCGCCCGACACGCCGGCCTCAAGGATTTCCGAGATGACGGCGCAGACCTCGGTGTTTACAATCTGCCTTTTTATCTGAGTATCGTGCTGAAAAACTACGTTTCCATCATTATCGGTTATCTTCTCGACCACATACGGGGTCACAAGATGCCCGCCGTTGGCCACCGCGGCCACCGCGCATATCTGCTGCAGGGGGGTTATTTTAAAGTTCTGTCCGAACGAAGAGACCGCAAGGTCAAGTTCGGTGAAGCTTGCCGGCGAATAGAACAAGCCCAGGGCTTCGCCCGGCAGGTCTATCCCGGTCTTTTCAAGGTAGCCGAACTGCTTTACATAATTGTAAAAACGCTCGGTGCCGATTCTCGCGCCTATGGTCATGAGCGCCACGTTACAGGACTGCTGCAGCGCGCCGGCAAGATCAAGGCTGCCGTGCCCGATAACCTTATGGCAATGTATTGTCCGCCCGAGGACAACCCGCGAGCCCGAGCAGAAAAAACGGTCTTCGAGCTTGGTTTCTCTTTCCTGCAACGCCATTGCCACCGTCATTATCTTAAATGTCGAGCCCGGCATGTATAGCTCGGTAATCGCCTTGTTCTTCCAGTTTTCAAGCAGCAAATCCTTCATCAGCGCCGCATACTCGTCGCTGTCGGGGGCATATCCGGCGGCATTCAGCTTTTTTTGGAAGTATTCGTTGAGATTCCACGGGTCGTTTAAGTCAAAGCCCGGGCAGGTCGCCATGGCGATGATGGCGCCGGTGCGGACATCCATTACAATGCCGCAGGCGCGGTTGTTTGCCCCCGATTCGGTGAGGGTTATCTCAAGCTGCTCCTCGAGCACCGACTGGACATAAGCGTCAATTGTCGTTGTCAGGTTGTAGCCGTCCTTGGCGGGGATATAGCTTTCATACTCGTACGGCATTTCGTTGCCGTGCGAGTCGCGTGCGGTTATGTACTTACCGGGGGTACCCGCAAGCTGCTCGTTGTATTGGTATTCAAGGCCGTACAGGCCTTTTCCGTCGCTGCCGGTAAAACCGATCAGGTGGGAGGCAAGACTACCCTGAGGATAATACCGGGTGCTGACCGCTTCTGCGTAAATCTGATCGTGGTAATTGTTTGTGTCTATGAACTCGCGTACCTTTTGGGTGGTCTCCTCGTCGACGTCGCGGGCTATCGTGCGGTCAAGATAATAGGTGTAGGTGGTCTGCTTGAGCACGCTGTCGTATGTAACGCCGTATCTGCCGAGGATTTCGGAGAGCCCCTGGGCGATGTTCTTAGCGGTGGTCCCGGGCGGAAGGCCGTAGATTGTATCAAATTTCTGTATGCTGCGCGGGGATATGAAAATCCGGTAAGCGGTGATGTTTGTGGCAAGCAGGACCCCTTTTGCGTCATATATGTTGCCGCGCTTGGCGTTTATCACCGACTCGGTGGTGAGCTGATCGATGACCTTCTTCTGATACCGCTCAAAGTCGGTCGTCTGAATCACAAGCACCCGGATAAGCAGAAGCGCGAGCAGGAGGGTTACCATCATGCTGACAAGAGTTGCCCTTCTCAGCGCGCCGGTGGATATCGTTTCAAATCTCAAGGATTTCTCCTCGCTTTCGCTCTGGTTAAGCCCGGGCGGCCCCGGCTCTTTGTTGCGGCTCCCCGCCTTATTCTAATTTATATTATGACCTTCAGCACCTTATGAATAGCGGCGTCACTCGGGGAAGCCGAGCGCGCTGAGCAGGGTTGACAGCCCGACCTTTCTGTCGCTGTCCCCGGTGTCGTAGAGGATCACTTTCTCCTCGGGCTCGCTTCCGAGGTGCTTTACCGGTGCATAGACTTTGTCTATCATGCCGAGCTTCGTCCGGGCGACCTGCTCTATATATCTTAAGTCGTTTTTGATTTCAAGCTTTTGCTCGAGTTCTTCCTTGTACTCTGCCAACTCCTCGAGCTCGTTTTCCATGGCTCGCAGCTCCATTGTGGCTTTCGAGTGCAACACGCTGCCCGACACAATGAGCAGCAGCGAGAGCGAGAAGGTTATAATCATCAACATCATCTGATAGGGTATCTTTTTGCGCTCGCCCTCGACCCGGTATTCCTTCGGGTCGACGGCTATCCACTCGTCGGCAAGCTTTATGGCTTTGTTTATCATGTCTTTTTCCCCGAGCACTTTCTCAACGCGAGCGACAAGCTTCCCCGCTCTGCCGAGCTTGCCGGCGATACCTGCAAGTGCCGGTGTACCGGCAGTATTTGCAGATGTTTCGCCCGATCTCATACCCTCATGCCCCGCACAGGTATTGCCATTGTCATACCGGCGCACGATTGTCGGACCTAAAGCAGTGCCGGCTGACCTGACACTCAAATGCTTTGGATTTTCCGGGTCAGATGAGGCATCAGCGCGCCCTGTTACCCTTCTGCGGGCGGCAAAGTAGCGCTTGAAATCTTCGGTTGTCATATAGCCGCCCTGCCTGATACCCGAATTGAGACATCCGTTGTAGTTCATTTCTCACTCCGTAATTTTTCTGCCGCGCGAAGCTTGGCGCTCTTTGAGCGCGGGTTTTCGGCCTGCTCGCGCTCGGACGGCAGTATCGGTTTTGGGGTGATTGTTTTTATCTGCGGCCGTCTCCCGCACACGCAGACCGGAAAATCGCGCGGGCAGGTGCAGCCTTTGGCAAGAGATGCAAAAGTCTCTTTTACTATTCTGTCTTCGAGCGAGTGGAAGCTGATAACGGCAATTCTTCCGCCGGGATTGAGCAGCCCCACAGCGTCTTTCATAGCAGGAGCAAGCAGACCGAGTTCATTGTTTACTTCAATTCTGATGGCCTGAAAGGTCCGCTTTGCCGGGTGGCCGTCGCCCGGTTTGGCGGGTACTGCCGAGATTATCAGCTCCGAGAGCTCACGGGTGGTCCTGATTTCCTTCTTCTGCCGAGCCGAAACTATCACCGCGGCAATCCGTGCGGCAAACCGCTCTTCGCCGTACTCATGAATTATCCGGCGGAGCTCGGACTCGGGATATGTGTTCACCACATCATATGCGCTAAAGCTTTTTCTGGTATCCATGCGCATGTCGAGTGGCGCGTCGGCCATATAGGAAAAGCCCCGCATAGCGCAGTCAAGCTGATATGAGGATACACCGAGGTCAAGCAGAACTCCGTCGACACCAGAAATGCCAAGCCCGGCGCAGACCGAGGCCATATTCCTGAAGTTTTCCCGGACGACCATGACCCGCTCGCCAAATTCCGCCAGCCTTTTTTTCGCCGCAGTCACAGCGGCCTCGTCCTGGTCTATGGCAACCAGTCTTCCGGTGGTGAGCCTTTTTGCTATCTCAAATGAGTGTCCCCCGCCCCCGGCAGTGCCGTCGATGTAAATCCCGTCGGGTTTTATCGCCAAAAGTTCAATGCTCTCGGCCAGCAGCACCGGGGTATGGGAATATCTTATATCCGACATTTTTGATCACAGCCCGAGTTGCTCGAGCGCTTCCCTAATTTTTCCGGAGTCCTCGGCGGCAATTTGCGCTTCGTAACCTTCGACCGACCATATCTCGCCGTAGTCGCCGCAACCGACAATGTAGGCTTCTTTGACTATGCCGGCATGGTCAACCAGGGATTTGGGCAAAAGGATTCTGCCCTGCGAGTCGGGGGTTGCCTCGGCGGCGTTGCGGTAGAGGTAGCGTAGCGTGTCCTCGGAGGTTTTGCGCGGCACCGATTTCAGCGGTGCTATGTACTCCTCCCACGCCCGCATTGAATAAAAGCAGAGGAACCTGCCGCGGAAGCTGCGGGTGACGATAAAAGACTCGCCGAGCTCCATGCGGAACTTGGCCGGGATGAATATCCGGTTTTTCGAGTCGAGCACGTGCCTGTATTCGCCTGACAGCATATCCGTTCTCTCCTCTGCTTAGACACTTTTCACCACTTTAAACCACTTCGGTTATATTATATAGCACTTTTTCAAATATTGCAAGGGGGTTTTGTACACTTTTTAAAATTTTTTCAGAAAAAAGCCGTACTGTTCGTTTTCATATAACGCTTATTATGCAGATTTCAGATAACAAAAAAAACGGCGCCATTTGGCAGCCGCAAACTTTTAATTTCTGTTCTTTCTTTGTGCGCACAAAGAAATTAGCCAAAAAAAGCGCTATGCCCCTCTGCGCCGCTCTCGCTCGTCGCGCAATAGCGCGGCGATAAGGCGCGCCGGGGCCTCTTGCTACTTTCCCTATGTTAGTTAGTGGGCCATATGTATAGAAAAGCGCGGAATACGGGCTTCCGCGCTCGGGGTGTGTGGTGTAGCCCCACGTGTTTTAAGTTTTTGGGATGCTTAAAGGGCTTTTATTACAAAGCCCCTTAAGCGGGGGTGCGGGGGCAGAGCCCCGTACTTATTAAACCCCGGCAGTCAGCTTTTCTATCGCCGCAAGTTTGACCGAGACGCTGAGCACTCGCATGGCGATAAGCAATTCGTCGTTGGAAGGGTATGTAGGCGCGATTCGTATATGGCTGTCGTGCTCGTCTTTGCCGTAGGGGTAGGCAGCCCCGGCGGGGGTCATCTGCACGCCGGCCTCATATGCCAGCTTCACGGCCCGCCTGGCGCAGCCGTCCATGCAGTACATGCTCACGAAATACCCGCCGCGCGGGTCGTTCCAGCGCGCAGCACCTGTGTCGGCAATTTCTTCAGTGAGCACGTCATTTACGATTCTGAACTTCGGGCGCAGCACTGACGCCAGAAGCTTCATATGGTCGCGTATGTTGTCGGCATTTTTGAAGTACTTGACATGCCTTATCTGGTTGAGCTTGTCATAACCTATGGTCTGTACGCTCAGAATCTTTTTTATCTGCGCTATATTTGCCTCGGAGGCCGCGAAAATCGCAACGCTCGACCCCGGGAAGGTGATTTTCGAGGTCGACGCGAAATAATAAACCATGTCCTCGCTGTTATGGCGGGCACAGGCGGCAAATATGTCGGCCAGCTCGTCGCGCTTGTCGTCATAAAGATCGTGGACCGCGTAGGCATTGTCCCAGAAAATCCTGAAATCGGGCGAGGCAGGTTTTAGCATAGCAAACCGTTCTACCGTCTCGTCCGAGTAGGTGTATCCGTCGGGGTTTGAATACTTCGGGCAGCACCAGATGCCCTTTATCGCCGGGTCGGTCGAGACCAGCTCCTCAACGGTATCCATATCAGGGCCTTCGGGGGTCATGCTCACCGGTATCATCTCGATGCCGAGCGACTCGCAGATTGCAAAATGCCGGTCATATCCGGGCGAGGGGCAGAGGAATTTCACCTTTCCCTGCCTTATCCACGGCCCGTTTCCTCCGACAACGCCGTAGAGCATCGCCCGCACCACCGAGTCATACATGAGATTGAGCGAAGAATTGCCGCCGATTATAATTTTGCTCTCGTCGATTCCGAGCAGGTCCGAGAAAAGCCTGCGGGCTTCGGGTATGCCCTCGAGCAGGCCGTAGTTGCGGCAGTCAACTCCGTTCTCCGAGCGGCAGTCCTCGGGGGTTGAGAGAATATTAAGCATTCCGGTCATAAGGTCAAGCTGCTCCTTCCCCGGCTTGCCGCGCGACAGGTCGAGCACCAGATTCATGCCCTTATATTCAGCATAACGCCCGAGCAGCTTTTCCTTCTCTGCCAAAAGCTCCCCGGCGCTCATTTTGCGATATTCCATTCTTGCCTCCAGGATGAATAATCGTGTCTGATTTCAGTCATTTGACAATGCATTATAGCACATCTCACCGCCCAAAGCAATAGTTTTTGCAATTTTATTTTTCGAATGTTGCATTTTACAGCAGTCAACCCTTCCAGAAGTCAATGACCGCGGCACGAAGCGCCAGAGGCGAGGTGAAATGCCGTATGTGCCGCCAGTGCTCGGGGAACATTGCTGCATATTTAGGGGTGGCGTACCTGTCGTCAATAAGCAGGACTATACCGCGGTCGGTTTCGCTGCGTATAACCCGCCCCGCCGCCTGCAGGACATTGTTCATGCCGGGATAGGTGTAGGCATAGTCAAAGCCCGGGCGCTGGTTCTGCTCGTAGTAATCGCGCATTATGTTCCGCTCGTTTGAAATCCCCGGCATTCCGACCCCGACAATAATCACGCCGATAAGCCGGCTCCCCGGCAGGTCTATGCCCTCCGAAAAGCTGCCGCCCAGCACGCAGAAGCCGACCCGCATTTTCGAGTCCTCCGCCCGGAAGGCGTCGAGAAAGGCCTCCTTCTCCTCGCGGCTCATCCCTTTCTTCTGAATTAAAACCTCAACGCGGGGGTATTTTGCCGAAAAAGCCGCCGCAGCCCTTTCCATGAACTCGTATGAGGGAAAATAGGCGATGTAGTTCCCTTTTCTGCCCGACAAAGCCGCGGCGATATATGCGATAATTGCCGGCAGCGACTTTTCGCGGTCCTCATATCTTGTGCTGATGTTGTCCACGGCCGCGACAAACAGGTGGGTTATGTCAAAAGGCGAGGCAAGCGCCAGAGTTTCGGATTTTTCCCCGCCGCCGAGAATATCCGAAAAATAATCAAGCGGCGTTAAGGTCGCCGAGAAGAACACAGCAGCCTGAATTCTGTCAAGTTGCCGGGCCAAAATCTCCGATGGGTCAAGGCACATGATCGACACGAAGGTCTTTTTGCCCTCTACCCGGCAGAAAAAGAGAAAACTCTCGTCAAAACAGTCGATAACGGTCAGAAAGCGCAGCAGCTTTCTGTACAGCGGGGCAAGCCCGGCTGTCGTCGGGTCGGCGCCTGTTTTGAAAAGGCGGGGTTCGATTTCCCGGCAGAGGTCACGGAACGGACTGTCCAGCCCCTCGGGCAGCTCGCGGGCGATATAGAAGCCATGTTCAAGCCCGGCCTCGTCGTATGTCAGATCCTTACGGCAGAGCCTGCGCAGCCCGCGCAGCCGGGCGGCTGCCTCTCCGAGCGCTTTGTGCAGCTCCGAACCCTCGCAGCTTGCCATGCCGGGCAGCCCGGCAAAATCCGAGCTGCAAAGCTCGGCCGAGTACATTTCCCTCGTCCGGTCGGCAAGGTTGTGGGCTTCATCTATCAGAAAAATATATCTCCCGGCGCCCTCCGGATTATCAAAATAGCGCTTGAGCTTTACCAGCGGGGCGAAGGCGTAGTTATAGTCGGCAACAATAATCTCGCAATGCTCTGACAGCTCAAGCGACAGCTCGTATGGGCATACCCCGAACTCTTTTGCGGTAGCAATTATAGCTTTCGGCCCGAAGCCGCTCTGAAGTCCCAGAAGGCGTCCGACCGCCGCGGCCATTTTTTCATTCGGCATATCGGCATAAGGGCAGATCCCCGGCATGCAGGGCATATCCGGTGCCCTGATACCGCGGCAGAGGCAGCAGTTTTCCTTGGCCGTTATAATCAGGGTGCGCAGGCGCGCGCCTGCTGAAAAGAGCAGCCCGGCGGCTCTGTATGCCTCGGCCTGGGTGCTGGTCTTTGCGGTCAGGTAAAAGATTTTGTCGCAATGGCCATTGCCAAGGAATTTTACTGCCGGATAAAGCACCGAAACAGTCTTCCCTATCCCGGTCGGGGCCTGCACGAACAGCCGCCGCCCGCCGCAGAATGCACTGTAGCAGGTACGCATCATGGCCTCCTGCCCCTGCCGCAGCCGCGGATAGGGGAATCTGACCGCCGCAGCACCCGGCAGGACCAGCCGGGCGCGCTCGGCGAGTACTTTAGCCTCGCCGAGCTTTTTTGTCAGGCGCCGCATGAAAACGACCTCAAGCTCGGCGGCAGTTTTTTGTTTTACGACCCGTTCAAGTGCGCCGGTGTCGGGATTGAGAATCAGCGCCTCTATTTCTACCGGCTGCCAGGAAGCATCAGAATTTCCGCCCCGGCTGAGCATATAGGCAAGGCAAAGCAGCCTGTCGTCAGGCAGCCGTGAGAGATTCTCCCGGCTGAAATACAGGCCGCTTACCCTTATAGTCCCGCCGACTTCGCTGACCGCCTCTGCCCTGCCGGTGACGCGGAAATCTACTCCTCCGCAGCTTATATCAAAAAGAACATTCCGCGGGACACCCCCGGTAAGTTCAAAAAGACGCTTGGGGTCGGCCTCGGGAATGTCTGCAACCGAGTCATCCCGCCCGGCCTTCCGGGGGCAGAGCTCGCCGACGGATATTTCTACCCTTCGGGTTTTCGGATTGTATCTCAAGGCCCTGCCCTCCTTTCGTCCGAGTCGGTAACACCCGTCAGCAGAATACTATCATATTTTGCCCGGCAAGTCAATTATATCATGTGTTTTCCGGACTCCGGCAGACATTTTTCCATATTTTTAGGGGTTACATTTAGTGCGGGAACAGATTATAATTAATAATAGTCTTTTGAATATTCCGATATAATTCTCTGAGCTTTGTATGCCAACTGAAATACCCGTACAGCTGTCCGATACCGACGCAGCCGTAATATCAGTCGCAAAGGAGGCAGGTACATATGGAACTTATACTCATTAACAGCAACAAGCTGAAAATTATGCTTACCGAGGCGGATATGATTCAATATGAGCTTGACTGCAACACCATAAATTACGACAATACCGAAACCCGCCGCGCGTTCTGGAGCATACTCGACGAGGCAAAGCACCGCACAGGATTTGACGCCGCCTCGGACCGCGTTTTCATACAGCTCTACCCGTCAAAGGAAGGAGGCTGCGAGATATATGTCACCAAGGTCGGTATTAAAGGCGATAAAAAAGCCTACGACCCGATTACATACGGCCCCTCAATACTTCTCCCGGATGGCGGCAAGGATAAACTGGAGCTGTCCTTTATGTTTTCCGGTATCGGACAGCTTCTGGCCACATGCAGACTTATAACCCGCTCAGGCCAGATATCCGAGAGCAGTGCATGGATTGACGAAAACAAAACATGCTATCTCTTTGCCGAAGTTCCCGAGGGCAGCGTGGACATGGCTTTCGTGCTTGGGATTCTGCACGAGTTCGGCACACCGATAAGCAGCGAATACTATAAAGCCTATGTCAGAGAGCACGGGCGACAGTTCTGCAGCGACCGGGCGGTCGAAATACTGTCGGCGCTTTGATTTTGCGTTGAAATGTCTCCGGGTTTCTGATATAATTGTTCAGAAACAAATACATGGAGACTGATATGGATAAATTCAAGGAACTGCGAGAGCGCTGCGAGAGGTGCACCGACTGCCCCCTGCACGCCACGCGTACAAACTGCGTTTTCGGCACGGGAAACTCTGATGCAGACCTGATGTTCGTCGGTGAGGCGCCCGGCGAGCAGGAAGACCTCAGCGGCACTCCCTTCGTAGGACGCGCCGGACAGCTGCTTGACAGGTATTTGTATGCCGTCGACATCAGGCGGGAGGAGGTCTACATAGCCAACATACTCAAATGCCGCCCTCCGAATAACCGCGACCCCCGCCCCGAGGAGGAGGACGCCTGCATTAAATACCTGCGCGAACAGGTGCGGTTGGTTCAACCTAAGGTTATCGTCTGTCTAGGGCGCATTTCGGCGATGAGGCTGATTAAGCCCGACTTTTAAATCACAAAAGAGCACGGCCTGTGGTTTGAGCGCGGCAGCTTTCTCATGACCGCCGTCTACCACCCCGCCGCCCTGCTCCGCGACCCGCGGCTGAAAGAAGATATGATGCGGGACATGAAAAGTATCAAAGAACAATTAAACCGTTTGACATAAAGGCAGGCTGCCGCAATAAATGATTGCAGCAGCCCCTGTTTTTTTTTTGTGGTCAAGAAAACGTGCTGCTATGCTAAAAAAGAATTTTATATGCATAAGTCTGAAAGGATACTACCGGCAACCGCAACTTCGGCTTTACAACACCTGTTTTAAGTGTTATAATTATCTGCGGTTTTTGTGATCTTACTTTAATAAGAAAAATACGGGTCACGAAAAGATAACGCAGCATTCAATTTTATGCGGATTTATTAATAATTGAGGTGGAAATGAAGAGCAACATTGTCTTGATCGGAATGTCGGGCGCCGGAAAGAGCACTCTTGGTGTGCTTCTGGCAAAGGCGCTCGGGATGGACTTTATAGATACCGATATCTTAATCCAGCAGCGCGAGAGTCGCCTTTTGCAGCAGATTATAGACGAGGACGGTATTGACAGATTCCTTGAAATCGAGGAGGCTACAATACTGAAACTTGATATAAAAAACTGCGTTGTTGCCACCGGTGGCAGCGTCATTTACTCAGATACGGCGATGAGAGCGCTTAAAAAACAAGGTGTTGCGGTTTATCTTTATGTCGGCTTTGAAGAAATCCGAAGAAGGCTTGCCGACATCAAGACCCGCGGAATCGTGATGCACGGCAGTGCCAGCCTGTACGATATCTACACCGAACGGCTGCCGCTCTACGAAAAGTACGGCGACATTAAAGTTGACTGCACCTCAAGGCGCGTCGAGGAATCGGTGGAACAGCTTGTCAGAGAGATAAAGCGCTTTGCGGACGCTCAGGCCGGAATATAAAAACCCGCGGGTTGCGACTGAACCCGCGGGTTTGGCTCTATCTTATCTCACCTCAAATGCGAATATGTGCGCCTGTGCGCTGCCGTATGTTGTCCACAGCCTGTCAGAAAAATAAGTTGCAAGCGGGATAAGCCGCACGGCGGTGGTCTCGACATTCAGCTCCCCGCGTACCAGCCGCTGACGGTTGCTGTCGGTCTCATAGACGGTCTTCCAGTTTCCGTCGTCATCCAATGCCTCGATTCTGAAGGCGCGAAGAAGGCACTTCGGGAAGCCGAATGTGGTATTGTTATAATCCCGCCGGCGGAAGAGCACCATAGATATGTTGAGCGCGTCGGGATTTCCGTCGACGTATTCACGGTCAAGATCGCTGTCGACCACCAGCCTGAAGGAAGAAACCTTGGTTTTTTCTTTGAAGGTATAGGTAATCGCCTTGCCGCACATGCCCCAGTAGCCGTTGTCGTTGCCCCAGATTTTGCGGTCGATGCCGCTATGCAGTGCGCTCGGATCCCCCCATTCGGCCGTGAGCTTAGCCTCGAGCGAGAGCTTTGATATCGGGCGCTTGAATCCCGGCAAAAAGCAGTCGTCCTCCATGAGCTGGTTTTGAATTTCGGTTATCTTTTTCTCGCAGGCCTCGCGGGGTGTCAGACCATATTTGACCGCAATCGCCGCCGCAGTACCCGCCGCCTGCCCCATGACGCCGCAGGTCGCCATGACCCGCGTGGAGCTGAAGGCAATATGAGACGCGCTGATGTTACGCCCTGCGAACATCAGATTTTTTATATTCCGAGAATAAAGGCAGCGCAGCGGGATCCCGTAGGGCTCGGTGAGCCGGCGCTTCTGAAGGTGCGCGCCGTCTTTTCCGCTCATATAGAAGCCGCCCGGCAAATGGTTGTCTATCTGCCAGCCGCCGTAAGCCACGGTATCCGGGAAGATCCGGCCGCTCTCGACATCGTTTTGAGTGAGGACATAGTCACCTATATAGCGGCGGGATTCGCGTTTGCCGGGCAGAAAACCTATCCAATCAAGCTCCCAGTTGTCGGCACCGTGGTCGCCATGGTTTTTCATGTGGTCCCAGACGCCGAATGCAATTTTGAGCAGTTCGTCACGAATCTTCTCGGTGTCGCGTATAGTGTCCTGCATGCCGCCGAGCTCAATCCAGTAAAAGTTTGTATTGAGCTTCTCAAGACAATCATGAGGCTTGAACCTGAGATCCTCGTCGGTGGGAAATTTGTATGCCCAGTCTGGCGGGGTGAACTCGCACTTATGGTCTGTCTCGTGCGCAGTAAACAGCAGGCTCATACCCATGGTGTGCTTGTCAGCCTTTTCAAGCCCGAACTCCTCACCGTAGGTATCCCGCGCCTCACGGCCAACCGTGTATTCTGCGTCGGTCAGCTCGGACAGGATGCTGTCACCCGAACAGTCCGCAAAAATCTTGGCGGTTACGGTATGCCATGTATATGTGGTAAGCTGGAAGCCGGTGACGCTCTTAATCCAGTCGCCCTCGCTCTCGGCTTCGCAGCAGGTACAGTTGAGCAGCAGTTCTATATTCAGTTCAAACCGCACTTTTTCATAGAGAATCGTGTCCCAAATTGAAAAATTACGGGTGGGATTGCGGTACATATTCTCAAGCATGATTTCCTCAATGATACCGGTTTCCTGCAGGTTGCGTACTCTTGTGCCCGCCCCCGACACCCACATCCGTATTTCCGAGGAGGAATTGCCGCCGAGCACCGGGCGATCATGCATGAGCACAACCCTGATGCCGCAGCGTGCGGCCGAGATTGCGGTCAGAATTCCGGCAAGACCGCCGCCAATTACACAGAGATCGACGTCATGTTTCACCTCATATCTCTGTTTCATGTGTAAAACCTCCATAATTCGCTTTAAATTACCATAATACTGTTGACAAACCGGAAAATTCGTGTATAATAATTGTATAGTTCACGGCAATAAAATTTCAACCGGATAACGGGCAAATAATTGTGGAATTGTGACATAATTATGAGAAACTATATTAAGAAACGTATCGAAATCGGGCAATACACCATCTCCGAACCCAAAGGGTTCTCATATTTAAATAAAAACGGCTGGAAGGACTATCAGATTCACGAGCATCTGATTTTCTCCCACCGCACAAACAATTATACAACCGCAACCTTCGACAAGAGACTTCACAATCATGATTATTATGAGTTGGTTGTGCATATTTCCGGAGACGTCGAATATATCTGCGAAAACGAGGTTTCGGTCCCGAAACCCGGCATGGTCTTTTGCTGCCCGCCCGAAAAAATGCACACTCCCCGTCTTTTATCAGAAACGCTTTATGAGCGCTATATCTTTTATTTCGACCGGGAATTCTTTACATATTGCGGAGAAGAGTATCCCCTGCCCCACCTTATAAGCAACCAGAAAAACCATAATACACTACAACCCGACGAGGTCCTTTTTGCAAAGCTGCGCACACTTCTTGCCTCGGCGGAGGAAGCCGCTTCAAGAAATGACGTGGCGGGCCGGGTTTTGGCGTACAGCTATATAATCCAGTTTTTTTCGCTGCTTGACAGCTCGGCAGACAGCGGAAGCAACACAAGGCTTCCTGAAAACGTGGCACGCATAAAAAAATACATAGATACATATTACAGCTCCATCGAGGGGGTCAGCGAAATCGCCGCTCATTTCTTCTACAGTCGGGAGCACGCCTCAAGACTTTTCAAACAGTATTTCAATATTACCCTGTCGGATTACCTTATGCAGCGGCGGGTCGCCGAGAGCACAAGGCTTTTAATCGAGGGCTCGAGCGTCGCCGACGCCTGTTATGCGGTCGGCTTCCGCAGCGTCTCGTCATACATCAACGCCTTCCGCAAGGTTACCGGCTGCCTGCCCTCGGAGTATAAAAAGAAAAAGCAATAGAAAAAAGCAAAAGAAAACACCGGCCCGGTCCGGTGTTTTTAAATCATGCTGACTACATTGCCCCCTTTTTAACACATCCGGGTGCCGCAGGTTTTCAAATATGAAATTTAACAAAGGGCAAGCAAAAAATGCATTATTGCTATTGACTTAAATACAGGATTGTGCTATAATAATGACCGCTGCTTGGGTTTTCTTCAGCTTGACGAAACTATCTGGGTGTGGCGCAGTTGGTAGCGCGCTACCTTGGGGTGGTAGAGGCCGCTGGTTCAAGTCCAGTCACTCAGACCAAAAACTACGTAAAGCCGCAATATCGGTCACAAATTTAAGTTTTCTCTTTTGATTGGCCTTTTTTCGTTTATTCTATGCCTATCGTGGTCCGGCGAAGAAATTCGCCGGATTCCTCTGCTAAGGTCATGTAAAAACTACTCCGCGGAAATACAAAAAAACACCAAAACGCCGAGCGGCGTTTGTGTTTTTTACCGCTTCATTGGGATGTAGCCAAGCGGTAAGGCACGGGACTTTGACTCCCGCATTCGTCGGTTCGAATCCGGCCGTCCCAGCCATGAAACCACAATTTGTATTTGTGAAAGACAAATTGTGGTTTTTTATATCCGACTGCAGTTGGAATTATTGCGCCTTCGGCGCGTTTTTTTATACCCACTTATTTTATTTGCTGCCCGCACTCAAAAAAGCCATCCCACGGGTCTGGCCGGGTGACTCTCTCCAGTGCTTGCTTCATGTCGATCTGGTCGGGCGACACGCTGTCAAGCTTGTCCCAGCCAATCGGCATCGACACCCGGGCGCCCGGCCTTGCCCGCAGCGAATAGGGCGAAATGCTGGTCGCCCCCCGGCCATTGCGCATCCAGTCAATGAATATACGTCCTTTGCGCTTTGCTTTCCGAATATTTGAGGTGTAGCGATCGGGCCATTTCTGCTCCATCACCTCGGCGACCCGCCGCGAAAAGTCCCCCACAGCCCCCCAGTCGGCACTTGGCTTCAGCGGTATCACCACATGATAGCCTTTGCCGCCGCTGGTCTTGAGAAATGACACAAGCGAGAGCTCACCGAGTATCTCACGGATATCCCGCGCGCCCTGCCGCACTGCCTCAAGCTCGAGCCCTGTGTCGGGGTCAAGGTCAAAAACAATCATATCCGGCCGCTCCAAATCCCCTACACGGCTGCCCCAGATGTGAAACTCGAGGGTCCCCATCTGCGCCTCGAAAATTATCCCGGATTTGTCTTCAATATAAAAATACTCCTCTTCCCCCTCCTCGCCCGAAACGGTTACCGTGACAATTCCCCGGCTGCCCGGACCGGGGTGCTTTTTGTAAAAGCAGGTCTCGCCCGTCCCCAAAGGGCAACGCACGATGCTCAGAATCCGGCCCCCGATATATGGCAGCATTCGTTCAGCCACCGCTGCATAATAGCATACTACATCGGCCTTTGTGATGCCGGGTTCCTCATATATCACCTTGTCGGGATTTGTGATTTTTATGCCTTCTATAATTATGCCGTTCTCCTCTGCGCTCATCTTCTCTTCTTCCTCAGCTCCGGGCGGCTCATCGGTCATGCCCGGGCCGTTACTTTCCAGTTTTATATCGCGGGGATTTGTGTCCCGCAGGCCTTTGTAGCTTGCCTGTCGCAGCAGCCGGTCGCTTGTCCACTCGGCAAACCTGATTTCGGCAACAAGCTCGGGGTTGAGCCATGTAATTTTCTCGCCCTGCCGGGGTTTCGGCGGGTTGTCAAATCGGGGTTCGGATATTATATGGGGACCGAACTTCCCCAGCAGCTTTTTTTCATCTGAGACCGAGATGCCGCTGCCCGACCGGCCTACGTATATGAGCTTGTCGCCGTCATAGGCGCCCAGCAAAAGCGAGCTGACGCCGCTCGGGTTTTTGGCCGACTGAGTGTATCCCCCGATGACAAATTCCTGACGTATCCCGCATTTGAGCTTTATCCAGTCGCCGTTTCGGGTGCCGCTGTAGACTGAATCTGCTTTTTTGCCGACAATTCCCTCCATGCCGAGCTCGCAGGCCACCCGTAAGTTCTCTGCCCCGTTGCCCCTGACATGCCGGCTGTAATAGAGATTCGGCGGGGCGTCTTTCATAAGCTCCTCGAGCAGCTCTTTCCTTCTGATGAGCGGTTGTTCTCTTAGGTCCTCACCATCCAACGCCAAGAGGTCAAAGACGATGTAGGTCAGGCTCCGTCCGGCAGGGTTTTTCATGTATCCCTGCAGCGCCCCGAAATTGCTTTTACCTTCCTTATCAATAACCGTCATCTCGCCGTCAAGCACAAAGGCCCGGCCGGCCGCCCAGTGGCGAATCGAGTCGGCGACCGGAGCAAACCGGCCTGTGTAGTCGGCCTTGCCGCGGCTGAGCAGCTTTACCCCGCCGCCCTCAACGTAGGCTAAAATCCTGTACCCGTCGTATTTTAACTCATAGAGCCAATCCTCGCCCTCCGGGGGCTTTGGCACAAGCTTTGCAAGCTGCACATCGGCGCTCTTAAAAGGGTTTTTGATAATTTTTTCATCCTCGCCGCGCTCAATCTCGTCCATCGTCCGCCCGGTGCGGATGCTTGTGGTATATCCTTCTATCCCGGGCTCGCCTTTTGCGTATTCGTCGCGCTCCTTGAGCAGCAGCCAGTTGTCCTTTTTCTCGCCGGCAGTTTTCATCCTAACCAGCGCCCACTTGCCCATAAGGCGCCTGCCTCTGAGCATGAACTTGAGCGACCCGGCGTCAAGGCCGGCCTCAACGTCGACGGCGGGTTCCCAGCAGCCCTCGTCCCAGATCATGACCACCCCGCCGCCATACTCGCCCTTGGGGATGATCCCCTCAAAGTTACGGTATTCAAGCGGGTGGTCCTCGACCATCACTGCCAGCCGCCGGTCGCGCGGATCAAATGACGGTCCCTTGGGAACCGCCCAGCTTAAAAAAACCCCGTTCCATTCAAGGCGGAAATCGTAATGCTCGGCCCTTGCCATGTGGTGCTGGACTACAAAAGCCAAAGCACCCCGCCCTCCGGCTTCACTCGCTCGAGGCTCGGGGGTGTTGTCAAAATTTCTTTTTCTGGCGTACTCGTCGAGTCTGTCAGGCATTTTATGCGGTTACCTTCTCCTTCTGGGCCTTCTCGACGCTTGCCTTCAGCGCTTCCATGAGGTCAACCACCTTCGCCGGGCCTTCGGACTCGGCAGCCACAATTTCGCGGCCTGCTATCTTATCCTCAATAAGCCCGCGCAGCTTTTCCTGATACTCGTCCTTGTATTTTGACGGGTCGAAGGGGGTGTCCATCGCACCTATCAGCATTCGCGCCATCTTCAGCTCCTCCTCGGACACCTCGGGCCTGCTGTATTGCCTGGGGAGGTCCTTTATGTCGTCGGCATAAAACATTGTCGAGATGAGGATACCCTCCTCACGCGGGATTATCGCCATGAGCGTATCCTTTGTCCCCAGCACCGCACGGCCTATGGCTATTTTTTGCTCGGCCATAAGCGCTGCGCGGAGCAGTTCAAAGGCCTTCTCTCCTCCGGCCTCTGGCAGAGCCTGATAGGTTTTGTCGTAGTAGACCGGCGATATCTGATTGAGTTTGGCAAAGTGCAGGATTTGTATGGATTTTTCTTTTTCGGTCTTTATCTTTTCTATCTCCTCGTCGGTAATGACCACATATTTGCCCTCGTCGTACTCGAAGCCTCTCACAATGTCCTCATTTTTTATTTCTTTCCCGCAATGTACACAGGTTTTCTTGTAGCGGATGCGGCTGTGGTCATACTTGTGAAGCTGGTTGAAATGTATGTCGTTGTCGGTAGTGGCGGTATACATGGCAATGGGAATTGCCACCATTCCGAAGGTAATAACCGATTTGCGCGAAATCATACCCAAACTCCTGTCCGGCGCGGTTCCTCGCTTTTTTAGCAAATGTCACCATCCGATGAAAACACGCGGAACCCGGCGCTATTTTTTAATTTTTGATTTAGTTTTTTCAAACCCGGCGGCATATATACCCGGACGGTTTATAGAACATCCGACGCACCGGTTCTAAGTCGGTTTACGGCCTTATGTCACCACAAAAAGCGCCCCACGGCAATCGTGGGGCGCTTCCATATAACCGGGCAGGTTTCATGTAAAGGTTTTCGGGTTGGAGTATTTCGGCTTTAAAATGACGTTCGGCTTATCCTTTATATCTTCTTCGTACACTTTCGGCCACTCGTCGAAGGAATACTCCTCAACCGAGACCGAGATATACTTTTTGGGCTTTCCGAGAGTCTTCTCGACAACATCGGCAATCTGCTCGGCGGCCTTCTTGAGCTGCTCCTCCGACGGGCCGCTTATTAATTTGACAACGATGTGCGGCATGTTTTATATCTCCTTTGCTATTATATCGGATGTTTTATTATACCATAATTATTTGCAGAGAACAATAAAAAATCCACAAGCTCGAAAATTTGTCTGAACATGATACCTCCTTTGCCACCACCCAGCTTTGGTAAACCGTATATGTTATGGCGAGCCTTTAATAATCATACCGCCGCGCGGCGGCAGCCGGTATATCTCGCCAAACCCGCAAGTATAGGAGAAAGGCATTACATAATCTACCTCTTTGCGCGCGGCGGCAAGAGGAAAGGGGTTCTCAGGGCGGAAACCATAGGTTTCCCCCTGAGCTCTTTTCTTTGGTTCATTTCTTTGTGCGCACAAAGAAATGAACAATTATTTCAAATATTATACCGCCCCGAGGCGGTTTTTTGTTTCTGTTCCATATTTATATCCAAAGTATAACACATCACATACCAAGAGAGAATAACAAATAAAATAACATTAAAAATAATTATGTGAGGCCATAGTGGGCAAGCAAAACACAGATTTCGAGAATACGATTATCAGCGACAACCTGCAGACCAACATTGATTTTATAAAAAATCTATTTAAAAAAGACAGCATGCTGCGAGTGCGGCAGGTCCGGATGAACACCGGGCTCGGCACCGGCGTCGACTGCTGCCTTATCTACTTTGACGGAATGGTAGACTCAAAACTTTTAAACGAATCTATAGTATTCCCGCTGCAGCGTTCAAAAATCGTCGTTCCGCCCGCCTCGCTGATAGACTATATCGATAAGAAGGTCTTGTTCGCGGGTGAAGTCAAACGGGTCACAGGCATGACCGATATACTGAGAGGAATCGAGTACGGCGACACCGCGCTGTTTGTCGACGGCTACAGCACGGTATTGATTATTGATACAAAAGGTTTTGACACGCGGGGGATCAGCGAGCCCGAGGATGAGCGGATTCTCCAAGGCCCTCGGGAAGGGTTCAAAGAAGCTATATTATATAACACCGCATTACTCCGATGCAAGCTTCAAACTCCCGATCTGTGCATTGAGGCGCAGCACATAGGCCGGCGCACCGACACAAAAGTCTTTATCTGCTACCTTGAAACGCTGGTCGAACCCGACATGCTGGCCGAACTCAAGGCGAGACTGAGCAAAATCGACATCGACGGCGTGCTTGACTCAAATTACCTCAGCGAGCTGATACGCGACCACCCCTGTTCACCCTTCAAAACAACCGGGATCACCGAGCGGCCGGATATAGTGGCGGCAAGGCTGCTTGAAGGCCGGATTGCCGTAATGGTCGACGGCACCCCGGCGGTGCTTACCATTCCTTATCTTTTCGTCGAAAATTTTCAGTCGGACGAGGATTATTATCTCAACTACCTTGTCTCCTCAATCGGCAGAATTCTGCGGTTTTTGTGCTTTTTTCTGGCTATCAGCATCCCGGCGCTCTACCTCTCGCTTGTCGGCTTTCACGAGGAACTTCTGCCGACAATGTTCGCGCTCTCGGTGGCACAGGCGCGGGGCGGAGTGCCGCTCTCCTCGCTGCTTGAGTGCGTGGCGGTGATAGTCATATTTGAAATCCTCAAGGAAACCGGCGTCCGCATGCCCCAGAGCCTCGGGCACGCACTGGCTATCGTCGGGGGGCTGATTATCGGACAGGCGGCGGTCGACGCCAGGTTTATCAGCGCCCCGGTGCTGATAGCCGTCGCCCTGTCGGGGGTCTGCGGGCTTATGGTCCCGCGCCTGCGCGGCATTGTCTTCTATGCCCGGTTTGTACTGCTTTTTTGGGGTTACCTCGGCGGCCTGTTCGGGTTTATGCTCGGCATCTCGGCTCTGCTTATCATGATATTCGGCTTAAAATCCTTTGGCGTGGACTGCACCATATCGCTGCTCGACCCCTCGCCTCAAGGGCTGAAGGATATCCTCTGGCGCTCGTCGTGGCGTAAAATGCGTACCCGCCCGGCCTTCAACCGCGACCGTATCCGTGCAGGTGAGAATAAACCATGAATGTCACAAAAATAAAAAATGTTTTTGTTATGCCGCTTGTCTTATTGATTTTTGTACTGCCGGGCTGCCGGAACATCACACAGGCAAGGGAGCCCGAGCAGGAGTACCTTGCGGCGGCGATGGGCTTTGACCGGGGTGAGGATGACCTGCTCGAGGTTACGCTCGAGGTGATAGTCTTCAGCGTCGGGGAGGCCGAGAACAGCATAGAATCAAGGCTGTTCACCGGCACCGGGCACACGGTAAAGGAAGCGGTCGGGAACCTTTCGGGCGGGGTGGCAAAGACGGTTCTGTTCAGCCATTGCGCGCTGCTGGTGCTCGGAGAGAACCTGTCCGCCGGCCAGGTTGACGAAGTATTCAGGTTCTGCACCACCGAGCGGAACATCTCTATATCGACAGTGGTTGCCACCGCTCCCGACGCCGGGGAGCTTCTGTCCTGCGAGAGCATCTCGACCCCGATTACCGCATACGACATCACCGGCGTTTTGCAGCAGAAACGCCGGGACTGGGGGATTAGTCTTGCAAACCGGCTCCACGAAGTCGAGGCAGGCCGGCTCAACACCAAAAGCTTTGCCCTGCCCTACTTCACGGTGGAAAAGAAGGATGAAAAAAACAGCTACTCGCTTCACGGCGTCAGAATATACGAGAAAGACCTGCCCTCGCTCACGCTGGACCTTACCGGCAGCGCTTTCTACAGCCTGCTCTCGGGCTCGTTTAAATCAGGCAGCTTTTATTTTGAGGCCGACGGCACGGTTTATCAACCCGAGGTAAGACACTATTCCTCAAAAGTCAGAACTCCTGCCGGCACAAATGAAATTGAAATAAACATCCGCCTGATACTTGAGAAGGAGCGCTACTCAATGACCGACACCGACGCCCTTAAAACCGCGCTTGAAAAGGCTGCCGACGACTTTTTTAATACCGTGACCGCCGCCTGCCGCACCGATGTTTTCAATATCCGAAAGAGAGCCGGGCTGGATGATGTGCCGGGGGAATTTTCAAATGTCAAAATCAGATTTGATGTCAAGGAGCGGCCGGGATAAAGCAATGGAAAAGAATTATTCGCTGGGGCTGCACCGGATATGCCTTTTGTCGCTCTTTTTGTTCGGGATTGTTATTAATAAAATAACCGACGGCGGCTCGGGGTTACTCTGGCTGCTTGTCGGCACGCCGGGAATTTTGCTTCTGCTGCCGCTGATTCTGCCGGTGTTTGACAAATTTTATGGTATCGAATCGGCAAAGTCGGTTGACAGCACCTCCAAAAAGACGGGACTTGCCGCCCTTTATATCCTGACAGGTCTTTATGTCCTCTGGACGGCATATTACGCCTCCTTCAGATATGCCGATTTCATCGCCTCAATCATGATACCCGGCACTCCGGTCGTCTGGGTGCAGCTGCTTTTCGTGCTGATCTGCCTGTGGCTCGCCATGAAGGAGCCGACAGTGGTTTTCAAGGTTGCGCTTGTCAGCTTTGTGGCGGTTGTCCTGTCAGCCGTTTTGCTTTTTGCCGTCTCGGTTCCGCATTTCGCGTCGTTCGGCAGCCTTTTCAAAAACCTTGATTTCGGCGCGCTTGCCGACTTCAATCTAAACAATCCCGTTCTGCGCTTCTTCCTGCCGCTGCCGGTAATCCTCGTCTTTTTCACCTGCACATCCTGCGGCACTAACAAAAAAAGCGTATACATCGGCACCGCGGCCGGCGCCCTGCTTTTCGGGATTTCGATGCTTCAGCTTCTTTTGATATTTGACGAAAAATATCTCGCCACGCTCGACTATCCCTACCTTTCGTCGGTTAGCGTGCTGGCGGGCGACGAGGTGTTCCTGCGGCTCGACGGGCTGGTTTATGCAATACTTTATGTCTGTTTTTTCCTCAAGTGCTCGGTTTGCCTGCTTACAATACGCCTGCTTGCCCAAAAATTCAGCCGCCGGCTCGGCTTGTTTGTCACGCCTGTCTGCGCGGCTCTGATTGTCCTGCTCCCGCTCCTTGCATAAAATGGAGGGCGGCCGGTATGTTTGACATATCGTCCGCCTTTTCCATATACTTTTATTGGCATTTTCTGAGAAATCAATATATAAGCAAGAGGAGAATGCTTATCAATGAAGATATTTGTCGCCCAGGGAAGCAATCCGCTAAGTCCGAGAGCCGCCGCCGGCGCCGGCAGGCAGAAATTGAACACGGCGCCGATAACCGAACAGCTCATGGCTATATTAAACTCTTGCAGCATCGAAGCCGTCACGTCATTTGCTTCAAACCAACCGCACGAGAAGGACGAGGAGTCTTTTCTCTCGCGCATCTACGAGGCCAATATAGAAGGGGCCGATTATTTTATCTATCTCACGACAAACGCCTCCTACAGCCCCTTCGATACTGGCGCATCTGCAGTAATCCCCCGGATGAACCTGCAGGCAAAGGCGCTGGCCGAAGCAATACTTGAGGGTCTCAAGGTTTTTGCCGGGCTTCAGAACCGGGGGATAACCACACGTCCCTGGCTACACGCTCTGCAGCGCGCCGATATGCCGGCGGTGATAATCGAGACAGGATTCTCGACAAACGAAGGCGACGCCGCGCTGATTGGCGAGCACCCCGACCTTGTCGCCCGGGGGATTGCCAACGGAATCCTTACATATCTGCAAAGCCTCTCGTCCGATGATGACGAGGACTTCTTCCCCGTCTGCCCGCCTCCCTTCTATCAGCTTTATCCCGAGACCCGCACCGGTTTCTGTGATTTAAAGCTCCATGTCTACGCCGGCAAAAAGCGCCAGCCGGTCTCACGCGCGGATATTAGCGTCTACCAAAAGTGCGGCGACAGGCATATAATGGTCTACCGCGGCCTGACAGACAAAAACGGCCGTGCGATCCCGGTAGAGCTGCCGCTTGACTGCCGTGATCCTCAGCCTCCCCTCTTCTGCATATGCGTCAGGCACCCCGGATACCTGCCGAAAAACGAGTGGATCGAGGTAAAAGGCGAGCAGCCGCTCTACCTGACCATCGTGCTTGAGGGCAAGCACCGCCAAAAGAGTAATGAGGACTCTATCCGGGCTCAGCGATTCTGGTGACAGATACAAAAATTTTTGATATTTCGTACCATGTGGCAAAGTCCACAACCCCGGTTTCGGGCAGCCTGAAAATCTGCTGGAATATTCTCACCGCCTGCTCGGTCTGCGGCCCGTATATTCCGTCCACCCTGAGCTTCGGTATCATAGGATAGCTGTTCGAAATCGTGTTGAGCTGGGTCTGGATGGTCCGCACATCCGTGCCGGTTGAGCCGACCTGCAGCGGCTGCCCTGGATAGGATATCGGAACTCCCTGCACTCTCTGAGCCTGGGACAGGTAGACATTCGTGCCGTAATAGTTGCGGAGAATCGAAAGGGCGTCGAGCCCCTGGTCCCCCAGCGTTTTCGAGCCCCACTGCAGGAGCCCGGGACAGGAGACCCGCACGCCGTCGCAAAACTGGGTGAAGAGCGGCTGCCGGATACCCGGCTTTGTCACATATGTGGTGAATATATCGTTGACCACATTCAGTATGCTGTCGTAGATGTTGCGGCCGTACGAAAAAAGCATGTCAAATGCCGTGTTGTTGGTGATGGTAAAGTCGAAGCCGCGGCTGCGGTACCATTCGGTATAAACCCGGTTGAGCGCAAAGGAGATTATAGCCAGCACGTTTGCTCGGATGGTCTCGACCGGCCAGGTCGAATAAATCTCGCAGCTTGCTACGTTGGCAATGTAGTCCTTGAAGGGAACCCAGACGTTTTGTGCCGCTTCCTGCGGCGCCCCGAGGTGGACTATCATAAATTCGGGTATCACCGGCTCGGACAAAACGACGAACCCGCCCTCGTCGGGAAGCGGTTTTACCTCGGCTTCGGGGATTTTCGGGGGGAAATTCCCCCACAGCGAATTTGGCTCTACGATTATCACCTGCGGCGTGGGAACCGCGGGGACAGAGCGCAGGTTAACTCTTTGAATTGCCAGCCGTCCGGCCAGTATCTGCACGCCCTCTACAAATACCGGCTCAAAGCCTGAGGCGTCGACCCTCACCGTGTACTCGGAGTACGGCCTTATCTGGGTCTCGGGCATCAGCGTAAGCTCGACAGGCGGCGCGCCGAGCTCGATGACCTCGGTCTGTCCGGCTCTGTCGGTTCTGAGCTGCTCTACTATCCGGTCGCCTGCAAAAACAGATACCGTGGCGTCTTCTATCGGCTGCGCGTTTGTCACCGCCTTAACGTCGACTATGAGGAAACCGGTATCGGTATACTGGTTCTGGTTCATATGTATTTGTTCCTTTCAAAAGGATTCTCCGGCCGGGCGGCTGCCGCGGCGGTGGGCATGAACTTATTCTCATTCTTTAGTTTATGTCGGATCTGCCCCGATATCCACATAAATAAGGGTATGCGGTAGAGGGCACCGGTGTTGCTTCATATAATGAAATTATAACCAAAGAACCCGTAGCCCTGCGCGGGCGGCACGGAGGGGATATCATGAATTTGCAGGAACGCTTTATAAGACAGAATCCCGAGCAGCTTGTGGAGGTGATAATAAAATATCACGGCAGTCTTGATTTAATTGCCGAGCAGCTCGGCGCCGTCGCCGAGAGGCTCAACGAAACCTACGCCATTCTGACCCTCCCCCTCGGCATGCTCCCCTATATACTTTCAGTGCCGAATGTCGAATACTACGAGCTGCCGAAAACCGTCTACACACAGCTCAGGCGCAGCATGTCGGCCTCGGGCGTGTACCAGGTGCAGTCGCCGGTAAGATACAACCTGACCGGAAGGGGGGTTATTGTCGCAATCATCGACTCGGGCATAGATTACACTCATCCCGACTTCCGCAACCCCGACGGGACCACCCGCATACTGTACATCTGGGATCAGAGCGTCGAGGGTACCCCGCCGCCGGGCTTCAGAAGCGGCCAGCTCTATACAAGGGAAGACATAAACATGGCGCTTGCCAGCGAAGACCCGTTCACTGTCGTGCCTGAGCAGGATTTTATCGGCCACGGAACAGCGGTTGCCGGGATTGCCGCCGGAAACGGCGCGACGAGCGGCGGTGTCGAGCGGGGCGCGGCGCCCGAGTCAGATCTGATTATCGTCAAACTCGCCCCGTATGAGGTGCCCGGCTTTTCACGGAGCACCGATATAATGCGAGGGGTAAAATTCTGTATAGATACCGCTCAGTATCTCGGAATGCCGGTTTCAATCAATATCAGCTACGGCTCAAACGACGGGGCACATGACGGCAGTTCGCTCCTTGAAGGCTTTATTGACTCCGAATCGCTGCGCTGGAAAACCGTCATTTCGGTAGCTGCCGGGAACGAGGCCAACACCGGCCACCACTTTTTTGGAAAAATTCAGGAGGGGCATACCGAATATGTGGATGTCGCGGTCGGCGACAATTATATGCAGCTGTTTATATCGCTCTGGAAAAACTTTGCCGATACCTTAACGATAGAGCTCATCGCCCCGAACGGCCAGTCGACAGGTGTCATCAACCAGCTACAACCCGTAACCCATGTCACGGTATCAGGTGCAAGAATGGTAATACTCTTCGGTCAGCCGACACCCTTCACTTTCAATCAGGAAATCTACATATCAATGGTGGGTGTGTCCGGGCCGATTATCAACGAAATATGGCGGCTTGCCGTCACCGGGGTGGATATCGTCGACGGAAGTTTCAACATCTGGCTTCCCTTAACGCCAGTGCCGACTCGCTCAACAAGATTCCTCCTGCCGAATGTGGAAAATACCGTCACCCTCCCCGCGACGGCTCAGCGGGTGATAACAGTCGGCGGGTACAATTCGCTGCTCAATACCAGCACCGCCTTCTCGGGCCGCGGAACACCATACGGCACATTCGGGCAAAAGCCCGATCTGGTTGCGCCTGCCGTGGATATTCTCTCTGCCAAGGTCGGGGGTGGCTACGATTCCTTTACCGGCACCAGCATGGCCGCGCCTTTTATTACCGGCTCGGCGGCCCTGATGATGGAATGGGGGATTGTCAGGGGCAACGACCCCTTCCTTTTCGGTCAGCGGGTAAAGGCCTTTCTCTGCCGGAACGCGATGCGGAACTTTGCCATCGAATACCCCAACTCAACATGGGGATACGGCACCCTGAGCCTAAACGATACCCTGGATGACATGGTATTCCTTGTACAATAAGGAGGGCTTATGGACAGCGACATCAACGCCATAATAAACAGCCAAAGAAATCAGGAACTGCTAAGGAGGCTGCTCTCTGACCCTAACTCTGTGGATTTTGTGGTGCGGCGGAGCCCTTTTTTTGAAAACTATATCCAGCAGAGCGATATTGCCATTGCAAAGGTTCTGGCCGGGCGCTATTTAATCGCATACGCGACGCAGGAAGTATTCGCGACGGTCAGATCAATTCTCGGCTCGGGGTTTATCAGTATTTCCTCAATAGTGCTCGGCCTGCTCGACCGGCCGAGTCTTGAGGCGTCGGGGATAATTCAGGTTCAGGAGCAACCCTTCCTGCAGCTGAGGGGAAGCGGTGTTCTTATCGGCTTTGTCGACACCGGGATAGACTACACCCTCGACTGTTTTAAATACGAGGACGGTACCAGCAAAATCCGCTATATCTACGACATGACCGCCGAAGGACCTCCTCCCACGGGATATTATATCGGCGTGGAATATCCCCAGGAGCAGATAAATGCCGCGCTTGCCAGCGATGACCCCTTTTCTGTTGTGCCGTCGACAGATACCTCAGGACACGGGACATATCTGGCATCTGTAGCGGCGGGGCGCGAGGTCGGCGATTTTGTGGGGGCGGCGCCCGATGCCGAAATCATCGCCGTCAAGCTCAGTCGTGCCCGGCCTTATTATCTGAATCTCTACTCAGTACCCGAAACACAGGAGTATGCTTACGAATCAAGTACCGTCATGCTCGGGATCGAATACATACTTGAGCGTTCACGGGAACTTCGCCGCCCGGTGGCAATATGTATTGCACTCGGCTCGAATTTCGGGAGCCATGATGAATTTTCGATTTTTGCCGAATATCTCAGCAGCGTTGCAAATCTGATCGGGGTCTGCCTTTGCGTGGCTGCCGGCAACGAGAGCCAGGCAAGGCATCATCTGCAGGGCGTGATTTCGTCGGCCGGCGAGATACAGAATATAGACATTAAGGTCGGTGAGAACGCGGGGGATGTATTCATGTCACTCTGGACCGACGTCGCCGACCGGGTTTCTGTCTCTGTTCGCTCCCCCACCGGCGAGTTGGTAGGTCGTATCCCGGCAATATCGGGGTTGTCCGTAAGGTCAGACCTGATACTTGAGCGTTCTTCGTTGGTAGTCTCGTATTTCTTTCCGATAGAAGGCACCGGGGGACAACTCACTGCAATAAAAATCATAGACGCCACACCGGGAGTGTGGACAATCACGGTCTACGGGGATATTATACTCAACGGGATATTCCACTGCTGGCTGCCGATGACCGGGTTTGTCGACCCGAGCGTCGAGTTCCTTGCTGCAAATCCCTATTTCACCGTGACCGTCCCCTCAACCATGTTGGGCGCCATTACCTGCGGTGCGTTCAACACGCTGCAGGGCAGCCTTTACTCACAGTCCTCCTGGGGACCTACCCGCACGGCGAACATCGACCCCGATTTTGTGGCGCCGGGCGTGGGGGTGGGGGGATTCTTCCCCTACGGCTACGGCTCGATGGACGGTACCAGTGTGGCGGCCGCTATAACTACCGGCGCCGGTGCGCTGATGCTTGAGTGGGGGATTGTCAACGGGAATGACTCGGCAATCAGTTCCTACCAAATCCGCGCATACCTAATCCGCGGCTGCACCCGTACAGAGTCCCGGACCTACCCCAACAACCAGACAGGTTACGGACGTCTTAATCTCTTGCAGTCCTTTAATCTTATGCGGCAGATATAAAGGCAGGGTCTCCGCCCCCGGACCCCCGCTCAAGACCCGTTTAAAAAGGGGCTTAAAAAAACCCCAAAAACCTCAAAACCAAATTACCAGTAAAAAGCGCGGGCTTATGTCCGCGCCGTTGATTTTATTTCACCGGCTGACAAGAGAAAGTGTATGCAGCACAATGTGGTCAGCGCTTGATATATATTGCTCCTCCGGTATTAATAACCTGCATGTTTAACTTGGCATGTTTTTTGCAAGTGAGATCTCCCCACTTTTGCAAAATTTTTTCCCCAGGCACCGGTGGGGAATTTTTATGTAAACCCAGTGACTTTCCCGTAAGTTTTTTATGTGTTTAGTACAGCTTCGCGC
>JAAYHB010000011.1 GCA_012727435.1 Clostridiales bacterium
TCAATCACAAGGATATTATTTTGGTGTGGTGCCTTCAATGGCCTTTTGCAATAGTGGGGAATTCATAGTTGCAAAACTGGGGAATTTTTTTTGCAACTTTGTCCGTTTCTATTTTGCAATAAATAACTCACACAGATATTTGCAAGGAACTTTCAAAAGTTTCGTTTAGATTCCAAAATGACTCAAGAGCAGATTGCAAGGCTACTTGGCTACACTGCAAAGGCGGTAAGCAAGTGGGAATGCGGCATTACCATACCGTCAATGGAAACTATAATAAAAATCGCGGATATTTTTAACGTAAGCATAGACGATTTATTTGACCATTGCGACGAGGTTGAGTATTACCTTGGAATTGACGGAGGAGCAACAACAACGACATTTGCTTTATCAGATTCTGAAGGCAATATACTGCAGACTATCAAGTTGAGCTCTTCAAACCCTTTTGATATCGGGTTCGAAGCAGCGACAAAGATACTAAGCGAAGGAATCCTTAAGATTACCTCCAATATTCCCAGACGGAAAATATCCTTGTTTGCAGGCCTTTCAGGGGGAACATCCGGCGACATGAAAAACAGATTCACGGCATTCTTTTCGGATTACAAGTTTGCCCGTGCCGAAAACGGGAGCGACGTTGACAATATCATTGCGGCGGGACTTGGAAAAAGCAATGTTATTGCAGTTATAATGGGCACCGGTTCGTCAGCAATTGTTCAAAAAGATGGGGCATATGTGCTTCTCGGCGGTCTTGGTTATTTATTCGACTTAGGCGGCAGCGGATATGATATCGGATGCGCCGGAATCCGCGCCGCTTGCATGGCCGAGGACGGAACGGGAGAGAAAACATTAATGCGTGAGTACATACTAAACGAAAGAAAAACCAAAACGGTCCGTGAAAACCTTGATTATTTTTACAAGATAGGAAAATCGGGAATAGCATCCTATTGCACCATAGTATTCAAGGCATTTGATGAGGGCGACGCAGTTGCAGCAGATATTCTCAAAAACAATATGCGTCATGTCGCGAATCTTATTGAAACAGGGAGGAAGGTATTGGATAGCAACAGTAAAGTAAAAACCATTCTTGCCGGAGGACTTACTAACCACAGCGATGTTTTGCTGCCAATGATTAAAGAATCGTTAACCTATCCTGAAAAATTCGATATTTCGGTTTATACGGGAGATGTCGTGTACGGCGCCTTGCTGCGAGCGGGAATGCCCGATGTCAGGGGCCTTTCCAAATCCGGATAAAGCCGTGTTTCCGGGAGCTTTTCGGAATGAAAATATAAAGAGACGGGGTTGGCGACATGGATTATAAAAATATAGATACTGAGCGGCTAAATGAAAACACTCTGAATATCGATAAACTTGAAACGCTTAAAATCGTAAAATTAATCAATGACGAAGATAAGAAGGTAGCTTATGCCGTTGAAAAAGTGCTGCCCCAGATAGCAGAGGCAATTGACTCGGCAGTTCCGCTTCTTAAGTCGGGCGGACGTTTGATTTATGTGGGAGCGGGCACCTCGGGACGCCTCGGAATAGTTGATGCGGCGGAATGTCCCCCTACTTTCGGTGTTTCACCCGAGCTTGTACAGGGAATTATAGCCGGCGGCAGGGATTCTATGTTCAGGTCATCTGAAGGCGCGGAAGATAACCGAGAAGCGGCGGTTGCAGACCTGAAAAATATAGGATTCGGGCCCGAGGATATCTGTTGCGCAATATCGGCAAGCGGAAGTGCAGAATATTGTATTTCGGCATTGAAATATGCCTCGTCACTTGGTGCATTGTGCATTTGTATTTGTTGTAACAAAAACGCTCCGATGATACAGTATTCGAAGATAGCCATTATTCCTGAGGTAGGTCCCGAGGTTATTGCCGGTTCTACCAGAATGAAAGCCGGGACAGCGCAGAAAATGGTGCTGAATATGATTTCGACCGGTATTATGATAAGGCTCGGACGGGTAAAGGGCAATATGATGTCATACATGAGCCCGGTCAATAAAAAGCTGAGAGCGCGGGCGGTCAGAATCATTGGTGCACAGACAGGTTCAACCGAACAAGAGGCGAAGGCTGCATTAGAGCTGTCAGACGGCAATATTATGGAGGCTATATCAAGGCTTCAGGAGCAAAAAAAAATAAGCCGGATTACACAGTTTGCTTATTACCGGAAACCCAAAGCGGATAAAGCCTGTTTGGTAAGGTATAATAAAAATTTGCCCAAGGCCGCTATTGCGGCCCTGGGCAAATTAATTTTATTACCACACTTCGGTTTTAAAACCGTAATACTTACCGATATTGTCAAATCCCTTGGCGTCGCTGTGATAATAAATCGTGTAGGCAATCCATAAATATTGTATATCGCGTGTATAATAATTTTCCGGGGCGTCGCCTTCAAATTTTACTTTTGAAAGTTTAGTGCAATTCTTGAATGCCAGCGCGTTTATGTTTTTCACTGATTTCGGAATTATTATTTCGGTTATGGCCGTATTCTCAAAAGCATACTCGCCGATAGTTTCAAGGCCTTCGTTCAATGTTACAGATTCCAGTTGTCCGCAACCGTAAAAAGCACACTGTGAAATTGCTTTTAGACTTTTAGGCAGAACAATATTCTTTATGGGAGTACTGCTAAACGCATACTCGCCGATGTATTCAAGACCTTCGTTTAGGGTTATTGATTCCAATTTATAACAGTCGGCAAAAGCATTATTTGAAACGATTTTTAAACTTTGAGGCAACACGATTGTTTTTATGCTATTATTGCCAAACGCAAACTCGCCGACAGTTTCAAGGCCTTCCTCAAAAACAACCTCCTCAATTTTTGAATACGCGAATACACCATATTCCCAATCAGTTAATGATTTAGGAATGTTTATGGATTTTAGTGAAGGGCAATAGGAAAATGCCTGTTGTCCCAATTTCCTTAAGGAAGCTGGCAGGGTTATTGTTTGAAGCGACGTGCAATTGTAAAATGCATAAGAATCAACGGTTTCCAAATTCTTTGATAAAACAACCGTATTCAGTGAAGTGCAATTATGAAAAGCTCTGCTTCCTATCGACCGTATCGTGTCGGGTAAGGTCACTGAAACAAGATCGGTATTGCTGAATGCAAAGGTTTCAATTTTCGTTACATTTTTGCCTTCGATTTGCGCTGGGATTTCGAGCGAGGTATTTTTGCCGGTATAGCC
This sequence comes from Clostridiales bacterium, assembly GCA_012727435.1. Taxonomy (GTDB): domain Bacteria; phylum Bacillota; class Clostridia; order Oscillospirales; family CAG-272; genus UMGS1002. Next base: position 3,183 of record JAAYHB010000011.1, read on the forward strand.
TATAATAGCGATGCTGCCATCCGGGTTTTCAATATACTCAAAACCGTTGTGCGTCTTGTGGTTGTCTTCCTCAGTTCCGATTATTTTTGTCTTATATCCGTTCCAGAGAGGAGTGGTAAATCCCTTAGCGTCTTTGTTAAAATAAACAGTAAATTTTACGTTGGGGGGTGGAGGAAAACCTTCATTGATAAACTTATCTGGAGCATCACCCTCAAAGATAACCCTGGTTAAATTTTTGCATCCGGCGAACACGTCTTCTATAATGCTTTTTACAGATTTCGGAATAATAATTTCCTTTATTTTTGTATCGGCAAACGCTGCATATTCAATGGTAGTTAAGCCTTCGTTAAGGGTTATATTTTCCAAATCATAACACTTTTCAAAAGCAAAAGATTCAATTACGCGTACACTGCTCGGCAAAACCACTTCTTTTATCTTTGTTCCTTTAAAAGCGGCACCCGGGATGGTTTCGACACCTTCTTCAAAGAAAATCACCTCAAGCCCCGAGTTGGCAAACGCTGCATTATCATACGTGCAATTTGCCTTAATTGTGATTTGTTTTAGTGATGTGCAACCAAGAAAAGCATTCATGCCGACATATGTCAAGGAATCCGGCAGATTTATTTCGGAGAGCAGAGAACATTCAAGAAAAGCCTCGTGCCCTATTTTTGTAATGGTATCGGGTAATGTGTTACCGAGCGTATTTTATCTCTTTTATAATAAAAGCCTTGACTAAGAATTTCCGTTACAACCTTTCCGTCTATTTCCGAAGGTACGACAACATCGCTGTCGTCGCCAACATAACCTATCCAAAGGGTACCGTCCTCTTTTTCTTCATAGTAAAAATCCTCCGGCGGATTTGCCTTGTTTCTTTTCTGATGTAACTGTTTGGGTGTCAGTGAAAGTAGAGGTCTCGTCGGTATTACTATTTGAATTTTTGCACCCGCCAAGAACCGTTAACAGTATGGCTGTAATGAAGATCAAAGCAGATGTTCTTTTCATATGTACTCCTGTTTTTAATTCATATGTACTCCTATTTTTTGATATATTGCATTATACACCATATCATGGATTCTGTCAATGATCTCGATTTTTTTTTGATTTTGATTGCACCCGGCATAAAAAAGAGCAACCCGAAGGTTGCTCTTGATAATTAAAGTGCAACATTGTCAATAGTATATACAAATCTATTATGCAAACTTAGCGATAATAGCACCGGTATAAATCCTTCATAGTCGCTCCGTCTGTTTTTTTATCTGCGCATAAATCTGTTCATAAATAGGCAGATTGCTTGCGTTACTTATGATAATATTCAAAACAACCCCCCGTTTGTTCAAATACTGTATATAAACAGTATATACAGTGTACACGGAAACATGTAAATTGTCAATACAGAAAACATTTTAAAACATAATTGACCGAATCTTGCCGTGTATAGCCTGGCATAGCTCTGCGGGTAGTCGAGAGGTGTCATACAAAAGGCGATATGAGGTCAATATCGCCAAGTATATGTTTTAGTGGCAAAACAATTTTATCTTGCAAACAATCATAAGCTGTATTATAATAATACTGTCATAGTACCGGGAACCTATAACATCAAGGATGCAAAAATAATTATTAATAATAAATTATTATTTCAGGAGGTTGACCCATGCGAAAATTTACATTATTCCTTCTTGTTATCGTGATGCTGCTTGCCGTCTCGGCTTGCAACAATGGTGGTTCAGAAGACACGACGACAAGCGCCCCTGAGACAACCACCGACGCTTCCGGCACGACCAAGGCTCCCGAAACGACCAAAGCCCAGTCTTCCGACACGACCACTAAACCCCCGGAGGGAACAACTACGCCCGAGACAACCGCGCCTTCTGTCCAATATGGCGAGAACGAGTACGGAACCCTTCCCGATTCCGAACTGGTGGCCTATAAAGTCCTGCTTCCCGCTCAGCTTCCCGACGGGTCGCCTATCGAGAATTTCGTGCGTCCTATGTGCCTTGACGAGACATTTGATTCCGATGGGGTCGGCGAGCATTACATGATTTCGGGCAACTCGTCGCCTCAGGCAAAGTTTGTCACCATCCAGGAAGGTGCGCTCTACGGCACGGCCCTCAATATCAGCGCCTACGGCCAGAGCGTCGATAAACGGGCTGAGGTCGAAGTTATGCCGCTCGATCCTGTCTCGCCGGTGGGCGCGAAAGGTGTTCTGTTCTGGGTTGATTTCTCCAATACCGACATTCAGACCGACACATCAAAGGCGTATAAATACTGCGCCTCGGTTACCTTCAACAAAAACGACTTCAGAGCCAACAAGGATAACAACGGCTCCATAGGTTACTATTATCAGAACGGCAAGTGGGTTGAGACAAAGAACATCAACGCCTGCCGCATGGAGCTTCCCGATCAGTTCATGGGTTGGGTCTACATCCCCGCTACCTCTTATATAAGAACCAGCGACAAATCCTCCATCGCTGATGATGAGGGCAGATTCACCGACTTTGCCTTAATCACCAATATGCGCCTCTACACAGACGGCTATGTTTACACCGATTCGCCTGACAAGTACATTATCTTTGATGAGATTTTGTTCGTATACTGATTAACCGACAATAAAGCGCCTCCGGGCCTCATGCGAAGCCCGGAGGCTTTTGTCAGCTGGCATAATTTTGATTTGAGCGGAAAGGGAAGCGCAAAACTATAATAAGAAATCAAAAATCTTTTTTCTTTGGCCGCGCTATCAGAAGCTCATGTTTTTCATGAACAGCTCGGAGAAGCGCGGCAGGGTGTTGAGGTCGAGAACCTCGCTGTGCCGGGCTATATCAGAGATTTCGTCAACCGCCGCACTGTCGCACAGGCAGGCCTCGGCGCCGGCCAGCGAAGTATTGCCGACAACGCAGAACTTTTCAGGATCAGTATCCGGCAGAAGGCCGGTGCGCCTGGCGCTTGTGGTATTCAGATAATAACCCAGCCCGCCGGCGATGTAGATTTTTTCGATATCGTCAGTACTGACCCCTGCATGCTCAAGAAGGGCAGAAAATCCCGAGAATATCGCGCTTTTTGCAAGCTGAAACTCCCGCACATCGCGCTGAGTAAGCCCGATGTGCGGTATTTTATCAAATTGCAGCAGGCGGCCATTTGATTCGCTCACATGCCGGCCCCGCGCTTCTGGTGTGCCGCAGAGCGAAAAGTCGCCGTCCTCCATATATCCGGTCTCATCAATTGTGCCGGTATCAAGCAGTGCCGCCACAAGGTCAACCAGCCCGCTGCCGCAGATGCCAACCGGGGGCAGGTCCCCTATGGTGCTGTAGGTGAGAATCCCGGGGAAATCTTTTAAGAGGTTGACACGGCTCACGCCACCGGGTATCCCGCCGGTACCGCAGGAGATATTGGCGCCCTCAAGCGCCGGCCCCGCCGCGGCAGAGGCCGCAATAAGCCTCATACCCCCTGCTCTGCCGGTGAAGAGGACAATTTCGCCGTTCGTGCCGATGTCCATGAGCACCGAAGGCCGGCTGTGACGTGTCATCCGTGAGACATATACCCCGCCGGTGATGTCGCTCCCGATGTATGCCGAAGCCGAGGGGAGCAGAATCACCCGCTCAACCGGCAACCCTAAAGAGGCGCCGTCATAATCGCGCCGCTCCGTAAAGACCGGGGTGAAGGGATAGGTCCCGATACCTTCGGGCGAAATACCGCAGAATATATGTAGCATTGTGGTATTGCCGGCGACGCAAAGACAATCAGGTCTGGCATCCGGATATGCGGAACCGAAATCGCGGATAATTTCTGCGGCCTTCTCGCGCACAAGGCGGCAAAGTTTGTCGAGTCCCCCCTCCTTGCAGGCCACAATGCGGCTTATGACATCGGCGCCATAGCTGCGCTGAGGGTTAAGACACGACCGGGTTGCGAGAACCTCCCCGGTTGCCCGGTTGACCAGCGAGGCGGCCAGCGTGGTGGTGCCGATATCAAGCGCGACACTATAGCCCGCCTCCTTGCCTGCTGCCTGCCTTGCGGCGTGAGTTGTCAGTCCGCTGCCGCCGTTGTCGGGTAGTGAAATTTCAGCGCCGGCCGGGGTACACACTGCCCGGCAGGCCAGTATCTGCCCGTGCCCGTCGGGCGGGTATTCACTTCCGTCATAATACAGAAATCTCCCGCTTTTTACATTCACCCGGCATTTGCCGCAGGTCCCCCGCCCGCCGCAGTCGGCGGGAATTTCATAGCCCTGCAAGGTCAGCCAGTCAATCAGCCTTTTCCCCGCGGCTCCGGGCGGAATATGTATATTTGCCATTGTTCATCCTAAAGCGCCTGCAAAAAACTGCAGCACGTTTATATTTTTATCTTTTTGATTTCTTCGGCGTAATACTGGACAAGCTCGAATTTGGTGCCCGGCATCAGCCTGTGGTCGGGGCAGGGAATGAAACCGCCGAGGGCTACAAGCCGCTTTAACCGCTCGATCTCGGCGTCAACCGCCGCCTTGTCGGTGCAGAGCGCCACCTTGTTCATCCCGCCGACCCCGAGCATTCCCGGACCGTATTTTTTACGCGCCGCCTCGAACTGGTCGCCCCAGACTCCGACCTCTATCGGAAACATGATATTGACTCCGTTCTCAAACCATATGGGGAGCAGTTTATCCACTACCCCGTCACAGTCAAGCGATATCAAATCAATACCGTATCGTCTGAGCAGGTCGTTGAAGCGCTTGTAGTGCTTTCCGCAGAGCTTGTTGAAAATCTCCGGAGAAATAAGCGGGCCGCCTTTATAGCAGACATCCTCCCAATAGTGCGCGAAATCAAATTTCGCGCCGGTTTTCAGCACCTCCTCAAGGCACTTGTACTGCATGTCAGCATATGTGTCCACGATATCGGCCAATAGGTCCTCGTCCTCGTCGTAAATCAGGTAGCTGAGCCCAACAAGAGAGGTCATGTTCCGAATCGTTCCTAAAATGCTGCCCGCCGAGATGCCTACCGGCACGTCAAGCTTTTCGTACACTTTCTCGTTGAAGGTACGGAAAAAATCATAATTTACCCGCTCGGGGAAAAACTGCATTCTGGGTTTATACAGTTCTTCAAAGGCTTTTCGGTCTTTGAGCAGATAGTCGTCTTCAGCCGGGATCGAGACCACCCCGGGGCGCACCTTTTCAATGACGCCGTAGCTGTTCTGAATACGCTTGGTGCCGTCGGGCAGCACCTCGATAACCTTCTGCTCGAACTCCGGGTAAAGATGCTTTGAGGCGCCGTATGTGTGCGACCAGTTGTAGTCCCAGCCGATGATCTTGTCAAGCTCTCTGTCATAGGCGTTGCTGTCCCGCACCTTTTGGGCCAGTTCCTGTGAAATTTTTCCCTGAGCCGCCCATTCGTACAGCAACTCGCGCCAGTATCCGAAATGAACAGCAGGCAGCCGGTCGGCCGGTTTGTAGTGCAGGATATTCAGAGTTCTTTCCCGGTTTGTCATATTTTTTCCCTCCGGTTTTCAGAAAATACGGGACAGGGGGCGATTTCGGTGTCTTTGTGTGTTACAAGCTCCGCATATTCTCTCAACAGTTTTACATATGTGAAGTAGTTTTCAATGGACACGTCGGGCGGCGTCTGGTGGTCGCAGGACGGGATAAATTTGCCCCGGTGCATGCTGGGCAGAAGCCGCTCGAACTCAGCCCGCATGGCAGCCTCGCCGTGCTTCATGCACATCTTGTCAAAATGGCCGAGAAAGGCCATTTGCGGCTGCTTGTCAAGGTAAACCGAAACATCCACGCCGGCCCGCCTTTCAAGCGGGAACATCCCGTCAGCCCCTACCGAGGCATACCAGTCGAGGGCCAGCGTGATATCCCCGTCCGAGTCTATGAATACCGGCACGCCGTATTCGTGTATCACCGGTATCACCTTTTTGTAAAAGGGCGCTAAAAATTCGTCAAAAAGCTGCTTTGATATCATAGGCCCGTTGTTGTAGCTCATGTCCTCGGCAAAGCTCATAAAGTCAAACTGGAATCTCGGTAAAAGATACCGAAAGAGCTCGATAAGCCAGTCGGCATACTCATTGCAGATTCGACGGTAGAGATCGGGATAGTCATAAAAGCTGTAGAGGTGGTTCTCTATCCCGAAAAGCACACGGGGATACCAGAAGGCGCCCTCCACAGTCAGAAAATGCAGGGTTTTTCCGTCCTCATGCTGCCGGTGCAGCAGTTCAATACGCTCCTCGGTGACAACAGTCCCGACATCCGGAAAGAGCGTCGGGAGGATTTTTTCATAATCGTGCTCGTCGGTTATAATGCCGGCCCCGCGCGCCGGCTCTTTAGGCGTGTTTTTTGTCCGGTTTTTCACCGAGAGCTGCAGGCACCTGTCAAGCCCGAAATACTCCTGCAGCGAACCGACCGTGGCGGCGGCATTTTTCGGCAGACCTTCACTGAGCCAGCGCTCAACAGTCAGTTTCCACCACGGCGCCCATTCGATAACCGGCAACCGGTCTACCGGCTTACCTGAGAGCAGATTTCTGAATCTTTCCGAGGCTTTCATTACATTCCTCTTGTCAATTTATTTATTGTAAAAGTCGCGTGCGGCGCTGAAAAACGCCTCGATATTCTCCCACGGGAACCTCGGAGGTATGTCGCAGCCCGACGAGAGCACAAAATTCGGGTACTTCGAGCAGCGCTCGAGCAGCTCGGTTGTTGCCTTGTATATGCTCTCAGGTGTGCCGCTGAGAAACTGTTCCGTCGGAGATATATTTCCCAGCACCAGTTTATCAGGCGGCATTTTACTGAGAATATCCTCAAGATTAATGGCATCCCCGAAGTGGTAGGCCACAGCGCCGTTGGTGCTGAGAGATTCGGTCATGTAAGGGGTATTTTGCCCGCAGTTATGATAGAACACGCAGAAACTACTGTCAGAGACGGCCTCAATTATTTTCTTTACATAGGGCGCTGAAAACTCGCGCTCAAGCTCGGGAGACAGCAAACCGGCCAGCGGCTCGGCCATGAGTATGCCTATTGCTCCGGTAGACTTATAGGTTTTGGCGTACTTAATCAGAAATTCGGTGGTCTTCTCAAGCACTGCGATGACAAAATCGGGGTCGACAAGGCAGTTTGCCAGTGCTTCGGATACGTCCATGAGCCGCCCGGCCAGCGAGAAGGGGCCTATAATCCCGGCCAGCACCGGCCGGTCTTTGATGAGTCGGCAGGCCAGCCTTGCCGCCTCAATATAAAGCCCGGTTCTCCCTTCACCTACCTCGGGAACTCTGAGCGCTTTTGCCTCCTCCCCGTCGCTGATTAGCCTGCCGACAACCGTCGGGATTTCGTTCTCCGAGGCTTTTATCCTGCAGCCGAAGGCCTCAGCCTCAACCGACAGGTCCATCATTGATAGAGATACAGCCGACTTTACTCTGTCGGCTACTGCCTTCATACCCTTTGCCTGCAATTCGGAGCTGTGTGTAAGCTCATATACAGACACTCCCAAAAGCTCAACCGTAGGGAAAGACAATATTGGTAAGGGTTTGCCGCTCTTCGGCAATCCTGCAAGCCAGTCTCCAAGGTTTATATTCATAATTTCTTTCACTCAAATGTTTTATTCTGCAGACTCACTCTGCCCCGGCGAGGCGGCGAAAGCTCTTTTAGGTCATGCCGATGATTTTTTGAGACCCCGGCAACTTCATTCCTCGAAGAAGGCGCGGGCCGCTATTGCGGCAGAGGCGGCGTCAGGCGCGTAGCAGTCGGCACCTATTTCGTCGGCAAACTGCTGGGTTATCGGTGCGCCGCCGACCATCACCTTGACCCGGTCGCGCAGTCCTGCGGCGACCAGCGCGTCAATTATCTCCTTCTGTCCCGTCATTGTCGTGGTAAGCAGGGCCGAGAGGCAGACCAGCTTTGCCCCGGTCTCGCGCACGGCACAAACCACCTGCTCGGGTCCGACGTCAACACCGAGGTCAATGCACTCGATTCCCTGTCCCTCAATCATCATCTTCACAAGGTTTTTGCCGATATCGTGCATGTCGCCCTTGACCGTGCAGATAATGGCCTTGCCGAGCGGTTTTACCCCGCTTGAGATGAGCGCCGGGCGCAGAATTTTAAGCCCCGCGTTCATTGCGCGGGCCGCAACAAGCACCTCGGGCACAAAAACCTCGTTTCGGCGGAACTTCTCGCCTACTTCGTTCATGCCGGCAATCAGCCCTTGATTCAGAATGTCAGCCGGAGAATAGTTTTCGGCCAATGCCTGTTCGACGAGCACGGATACCTCTTTGGCCCGTCCGCGCTGAAGTTTTTCGGAGATCTCATTTAAGATGCTCATTGTCAGCTCTCCTCGCTATTGGATTTATACCTAATTATACCACACCGCTTTAGCAATATCAATGCTTATTCGGATTGTAGCAGCCTAATTTGCAATATTTCACGGCAGGTGATATAAAGTTTGTTTTCCGAAAACGATTGAGGATTCTCAAGAGATTATATTTTCTGATAAACAAGAATGCACGCCTTTGTCGGGTTTTTGGGCGTGCATTATGTTGTACGTTCTGTTTTTCATTATCGTCCGGTCGCCTGGGTTGCGATGTATCTTATGGGAGCTGTTTATGTATTGACGGCTGTGACTATATAGTTTACTCCGTACAAATTGTTCTGCATTACCAATTTGTATGCCAGCGGCAGGGCTGCCCCCCGGCATCGGGGAATAGGCGGTTCCTTGGTTTTGAGTTTTTAATCTTTTCCTCGAGCAACGAATCAAAAAGCTTTGTGTCAAGCTCTTTTACGGATACCCTTTTGCCTGTCCAGGACGACAGATAGGCGGCGTTTGAGAGGGCAATTTCGTTGATTCCGTCGTATCCCGGCGCAAGAAGCTCCTCTCCGTAAAGCACGGCGTTTGTAAAATTCTGAATTATTCCGTTATGCGCGGGTTCTTTTTCGGTCTGCTCAAACACCTGCTCCTGAAGATTATACTCTGGGAAGGCGTTCGGATCGTTATAGCAGAATTCGCGCTCGTCGCCCTCAAGCAGGTACAAGTTCAGCTTTTTCTTCTCTATGACCAGTTTCCCTCGGCTGCCGCTTATTTCAAGGCGGTTGGTTCCCGGATATTCTCCGGTTGAAGTAATGAAGGTCGCGGTCGCTCCGTTTTTGTAGTAACCGTTTATAATGGCATCGTCCTCAACCTCGATGTCATGCCATTTCCCTACGTCGCAGGTGGCGTAAATTTCATCGGGCATACCGAATATCCACTGCCAGAGGTCAAGATTATGGGGCGCCTGATTGAGCAGCACTCCTCCTCCTTCGCCCGCCCAGGTTGCCCTCCATGAGGCCGAATTATAGTAGCTCTGGGTGCGGTACCAGTTGGTGATAATCCATACCAGCCGTTTAGGGGTGCCGAGTGTCCCGTTTCGGATCAGCTCTCTCGCCTTTTGAAACAGGGGATTTGTCCGCTGATTCCACATTATCCCGAACACCCTGCCGCTTTTTTTTGCGGCGTTGTTCATTTGAATGACATCGCTGACTCTTACGCCCGCAGGCTTTTCGGTCAGCACATTGAGCCCGGCGCCGAAGGCCTCTATTGCAATCGGCGGATGCAGGTAATGGGGCGTTGCAATGATCACCGCGTCAATGATTCCCGATCTGATCAGTTCCCTGTAATCTTCAAACACGGCGACATTTGCAAGCTCCGAGGCTTTTTTGCGTTTTTCGGCGTCAATGTCACATACAGCGGTAAGCTCGGCATCTATTATCTTACCGCTATGTAAGTTTTTTGCGTGGGTCGAGCCCATGTTGCCGAAACCGACAATACCGAATCTTACTTTGTTCATATGCACCTTTCCTTCCCGGCGGCGTAAACTTTACCTCAATATTTAAAGAGAGAAAATACCGCTGTAAACCTCCTTATAGTTTATTCAAGTCCTTTAGACCGGAGATATTCGTAGCTCTTTTTTAGCGCGTCAAACGGGTTCTCGCCGTAGCTGTTGTCCTGCTCGACCAGAAGGTATTCGGTTCCCGCCGACTCTGCCGCCGAAATGACGGCGTCAAAGTTTATATTGCCGTATCCTACCGGCGCCATTCTCTGTTCCTTTTTGAACATGACAAGGTCTTTGAGGTGAATGCACGGCACGCGGCCTTTGAGCTTTATTATCCATTCTGCCGGGTTTCCTCCGCCGACCTGTATCCAATATGTGTCGAGCGTGAACCCCAAACTGTCGGCGGGAAAAGCTTCAATCATCCTTTCAAGATAAGTCATTTTTGTGTTATATTTGCCGAACTCGAAATGATGGTTGTGGTACATGAGATACGAGCCGTTGTCCCTTATTGCTTTTGCTACGGGTAAAAATTCTTCGATAAATTCGTCTATTTTGTCAAGGCCATCGCACCCGCCGGGGAGCGAGCCTATCCCGATATGCCTGCAGCCGAAGACATTGTGTGCCCTGACAACTCCTTCGGGGTCTTTTTGGATTTCGGCGGGGTTTGTATGGGTGATAACGCAGGATAACCCGGTCTGTTTTAGCTGTTCGGCAAGCCATTCGGGCTCATATTTACAGGTACCCGAGACCTGAACGGTTGTATACCCTATGTCGGCTATCTTTTTTAATGTTTCGGCAAAGCCTTCGGTGGTCTGGCAATACTCGCGGACCGTGTATAACTGTGCCCCTATTTTCATGCCCGATAATTCCTTTCAATTTATGTTATTGATTATGCTTTTCAGCGAATTGACCGCGGTATCGAAAGCTTGTGCGGGTGATGTGAATCGGCGCTCGGCAATATTGCTCCTCTCGCCCTTTTTTTCAAGTGCAGATAACCCGTGGAAAACCGTGAGATGAGGCTCGATGGTCAGCACCCCGCCGCCGTTATCCCTGTATCGCACAAGAAGCTCTGCGATATTGCATATCCCTTCGCCGGCAGGGACTATCCTGCCGTTTTCGGCTACGTCTTTTATGTGAAGGTACTTGACATATGGCCTCAGCACCTCCCATGCGTGCAGGACCTCTTCGCCGCAGCAGGCAAAATTTGCGGGATCAAAAACCGCGCGGAGTTCGGGCAGAGCCTTATGCATCTCCTCGCATCTTGAGGCGATGTCGTCGAATATTCCTTTTTCGTTTTCGTGGCAGAGGGTGATTCCTGACCCCTTCGCGGCCTCGAGAAACCTTGACAGTCTTTCGAGCACTTCGTCGCGCAGGCCGTCGGAAATGTCAATACCCGTATGGTAGAAGCTGAACAGACGTATGTTCTTTGCTCCGAGTATGTGCGCGATTTCAAGGGTATTTAGAAATTTATCATAGTGGGGGGCAAAATCATCCGAAATTTCGATTTTCCCAATCGGTGAGCCTGTTGACCATACCGATATGCCTTCATCATCGAGCTTCTGTTTTATCATTCTTGCTTCTTCGGGCGTCAGGCTTGAGACATTTTTGCCGTCAACTCCCCTTATTTCAAGAAGGCTTATCCCGTTTCGCTTCATGGCTTCTATCTGCCCGGCAAGCGCCTTGTCGGCTTCGTCGGCAAACGCGGCAAGTCTGAACATATTTTCTGCCATACTTGGTTTATATCCTCCAGAACTCTTTCATGTTAAATTATAGCACATTTCGTGGGGAAAACCAATAGTTTTATCGGCTCAACAAGCGGAATTTTGCTTCGGTCGTTTTTTTTGTACGACAGTGTCTTTATGTATTGCATCATAGAAGAATTTGATATATAATTTAAGAAAACTACTTTAGAGAGGATGGACTTATGAAAAAACTCGGTTTATTTCTGGCAATCATTTTAGCTCTTATGGCTCTTGGTTCCTGCACACAGACAGGAGTCGACAAGGAAAGCACTGATGTGGACGAAACCACGACTGTCAACACAGGAGAGACGAGCAACGACAGTACATCCGAAACAACAGAGGACACAACGGAGGACAGGATTTTGACAAACGAAGTGCCGAAAACCCTGAAAGTATTGGCCATAGGCAACAGCTTCAGCACAGACGCCATGCAGTACCTCTATGATATTGCAAAGAGTGCCGGAGTTGAGGAAATTGTACTCGGAAATCTGTATATCGGCGGGTGCAGCCTTGCAACCCATCTGGCCAATGCAAAGTCGAACGCCCGGGCGTATACATATTATAAAAACACCAGCGGCACATGGGTGGCAAATAAGGAAAAAACGCTTCTTGAAGGGCTGACCGACGAGAAGTGGGATTATATCTCGATGCAGCAGTCAAGCCCGAACAGCGGAATTGCGTCGACATACGGCAACACGCTCACCCAGCTTGTAGCTTTCGTCAAGGAAAACATGACAAACCCCGATGCAAAACTTGTCTGGCATATGACCTGGGCTTATCAGTCCGACAGCACGCATTCGGCCTTTGTGAATTATAACAAAGACCAGATGACAATGTATAACGCGATAGTTGACGCGGTACGGAGCTGTGTTTTGACGGTTCCCGACTTCACTGCCGTAATACCGTCAGGCACGGCGATACAGAACGCCCGCACAAGTTTTGCAGGCGACAGACTCACCCGCGACGGGTACCACCTAAACTATAACCTCGGCAGGTATATTGCAGGTCTTACCTGGTACGCCGCAATCACCGGAGCGCCGCTCGAGGGGGCTACCTACAACCCCGCTCCCTCCGAGATTACCGATGACGTGATGGCAATGGCGAAGGAAGCCGTCAAGAACGCAATAATAAAGCCTTTTGAGGTCACCGAGTCAACATATAAAACCGGTGTTTGGACCCCGGCGACTATCAGAAATTCCGACCCGGTGGTTCCGGCCGACTGCTTTGAGGCCGATATGGCGCTGGCGGCGACTATCGGCATTGACCTTAACAATTATGTGCTCTTTGAATATGAGTATCTTGAGAACAGCTACTGGTACTGCACAAAGGGCACCTCGATTACAACCCCGGGGAGCAGCGCCAGCACATACCACCAGAATATCTGCTCAGCCAAGATTTACTCAAAAGCCGAAATTCCCGAGAATTCGATTATTATTTGTGATCCCGGCTGGCAGTTCAGACCCGAGCTTTGGGAGACGCTTGACCAACCCGCCAAGACCAGGCCGGAGCTGACCACGGCAAATATTACCCTGATGGATGCAAAGTTCTGGGGGAGCAATAATTATTTCGCTTTCAATATAGCCGCAAGTCCCAAGGCCGATATATCCGAATATTATGCCGCCGCGGCGACACACATCAGGATTTACATTCCGAAAAACTGATATGACAGATTACCCCAGGCGGGTTCATTGAACTACCCGGGGTGAACCTTTAGGCGAACGTCTATATCAATGACATGGGGAACTAATTGCATGAAGTTCCCCATGTCATATTTAATTAACCCGCACTGTCAGGATTTCAAAGGGCTTGGCGACAAGGCAAAGGGTATTATTCTCAAGTCTCAGTTCCGAGACAGGGCGCTCGAGAAGGTCGCAGAGGGTTGCCGACCTGACGTCAAAGCCGAAATGAAGACAAAAACGGGTGAGCTTGTTTTTCGCCTCGTACATTCTAAGAATATATCCGTCGCCGTTCTCTGCTTTTTTCACAGTCTCAAGGAATATATTGTCGGAGTCGACCGAGACGAGCGAATAGCTCTCGGGCAGCTCGCCGCTCCCGTGTCTTGCGGCGACGGGGCGCAGCGGGTGGTTGAGCAGGTAGGCGAGCTTTTGGGTGTCTGACTCGGCGAGGCTGCCGGCGTGGGGGTGGAGAGAGTAGGTGAAGACATGGCGGCCCTGGTCGGCGTCGGGGTTCGGGTGGGTCGCGCACTTGATAAGCGAAATGCAGACTGTGTCGCCGTGGACATCGTAGCCGTATTTGCAGTCGTTCATGAGACTGATGCCGTAGCCGCCGTCCGACAGGTCGGCGTATTTGTGGGCACAGGTTTCAAATTTCATCCGGTCCCACGGAGTGTTTTTGTGGGTCGGCCGCTCGATGCTGCCGAACTGAATGTCGAAGGTCGCGCGGTCGGTGTTGACATCGGCCGGGAAGGCGGCGCGAAGCAGTTGATGATGTTCGTGCCAGTCGGCCTCGGTTTCAAAGTCTATGGTCGGAATGTCGTCGTAGATGCGGATGTTCTGCACTATTGTGCTTGAGCCCCACCTGCGCGTGACGCGATACCCGGCGCCTGCCGAATCGGAAAACGGCTCGGCCGACTCAAGCTGGTCGAGCAGATATACCTTGTCGTTGACATACATCGAGATATCCCAGGCGTCGTATTTATACGGGAAGTCCTCGTGGACGCGCAGCTCGTTGGCCCGCTTCCCAGCGGGAAGCACCTCGCGGCAGGCCCTCTTGTCATAAATGCGCGTGATGGTGTAGGTCCGGTCGAATTCAATGAGGAAGAAGTCGTTCTCAAGCCGCCTCTCGCCGATAACGCAGCTTGTTTTCTTTGCCCGTGGGGTCAGCGCGAGCCAGCCCTTGGCAGGGACCGGGCCGACAAAGAACCTGTCCCCGCCGTGCTCGATTATACCCGAGGCGTCAAAGGAATGCGGGTTGAAGACAATCAGCTCCTCATCGGTTTTGATCCTGTCAACAAGGACGGACACAGCGTCGTTTATTATGCCCTCGAGCGCCTCGCGAATCTCATTATACTCCCGGTCGGTGACCTCATAGACTTCTTTGATTGAGGAGCCGGGGAGGATATCGTGGAACTGGTTTGTGAGTATCATTTCCCAAATCTTGCGCAATTGCCCGGCAGGGAAGGGGTGGCCGGCGAGCAGCTCGGCCAGGGTTGCGAGGAGTTCGGCGTCGAGCGCGAGAAATTCGGATTTACGGTTATTTCGCTTGTTTTTGGCTATCGAGGTGTAGGTGCCGCGATGAAACTCGAGGTATAGTTCACCCCTCCACTCGGGCACGCGGGGGTTGTTTGCCATCTTCGCCTCGGTGCGGCGAAGGAAGTCGCCGGCAAAACCTATCTCGGCCGCCGTCCCGCCGGGCAGTGCGTGTCTGTGGCGGCGCAGGGTCTCGAGCATCTCCTCGTTTGGCCCGCCGCCTCCATCGCCGTAGCCGAAGGTGAGCAGCGCCTCGTCGATAACGTCCTTCTGCTGAAACCTTTCCCATGTGCCATTTATCTGGGCCGGCGTCGCCTTGCCGTTGTAGGTCGAGGTTTTTGTGGGCTCCTGCCCGAGCTTTTTATCCTGTGCGGTGAGAAAATATGCGTTGACCGGCGTACCGTCGATTCCCCGCCAGACAAAAAGGTCATAGGGCATTTTGTTCAGCTCGTTCCAGCCGATTTTCGAGGTGACAAACCAGTCGACGCCGCTTTTTCTGAGTATCTGCGGCAGAGCGGCCGAGTAACCGAAGGCATCGGGCAGCCAGAGCACGCGGCTCTCAACCCCGAACTCCTCACGAAAGAACCGCTTTCCGTATATAATCTGCCGGACAAGCGACTCGCCGGTGGGCAGGTTGTTGTCGGCTTCCACCCACATCGCACCTTCGACCTCCCAGCGCCCGGAGGCTATCATTTTTTTGATTTCGGCGTAGAGCTCCGGGGCTTCCTCCTTTACCGTCTTGTAAAGATAAGCCTGTGAGGACATGAATTTATACTCTGGATAACGCTTCATCAGCGCGATGACGGTTGCAAAGCTGCGCTGAGCCTTCTCGCGGGTCTGAGCCACCGTCCATAACCAAGCGATGTCGATATGCGTGTGGCCGATGCAGATTACCTTGTGATCGTCAGTGCGGTTTTTTCGGTAAAGCTCGGCCTCAAGGTAAGCGCTTGCACGGGCAGCCGAGGCGAGAAATTCGGGCGAGCCGGGGATACGCAGGTCGAGCAGGTTGACCGCGTCGTCAAGAACCCGCAGTATATTCGCGTACTCGGAGGAATAGGACGGTAGCAGCTCGAGGGTCTGAACCGGGATGAGGAGGTCGTAATAGAGCTTGACAACAGTCTCGTTTACCGCCCTGAGCGAGAGGATGAAGGTGAGATTGGCCTTCTTCAGGCTCGAATATCCATAAAAATAAAGAGTGACCGGGCCTCTGCTCTCAAGGCGCAGCGAGTTATGGTTTCTGTCCAGCGCCTGAAGCATGTTCCCGGAGGCGTCATATACGATGAACTCGGGGTTGGTCCCATCCCAGCCGCCGATGCTGGTGTTTACAAAGAGGTCGTAGGGGGTGCCCGAGTATTCTTCGGGGATTGTGTAATCGACCTTAAACCAGACGTGAGAGTCGGGAGTGGTTCCCCAGATGCCATTCTTTTCGAAACGGACAAACTCACTCTCATCCGGGGGAGTGTTGTTTGATTTATAGTCGCAGGGACAAAAGGCGATATTAACCGGAGTTTTGATTTCGGTCCAACCGAGCGGGGAGATTATTTCGGTAATCCGCTTTACCTTCTTGTGGGTGAATTCCATTTTGTTGCCCCTTAATTAAAAATGTTCAAGGATATTATACATAAGAAAGCTAAGTATATCAAGTGTGATAAAAGATAAATCGGTCTAGAATTTCATGATATCCGGTACGCTTTTATTAAATTTTTATATACAGTAGCTTTTTGCGTTTTTTATGGTAAAATGATGGTCGCGGTTACATTTGGTGATTGTTGCCGAAGGTACAGCCAGGACAGGAGGAATACAATGAAAGCTATTGCTGTAACCGGTGTAGGGAAGCTTTCGGTTGTTTATGATTGTCCCGAACCGGTTATCGGAGATTATGATGCCTTAGTAAAAATCAAAGCCTGCGGTTTTTGTAACGGCACCGATACAAGAATCGCATTTGACCAGCTTAATGAAGCGCAGCGTCAGGTTCCGTTTCCGACGATCCTCGGGCATGAAGCAACAGGCGTCATTGTCAGTGTCGGGAAGAAAGTGCGCAATCTTAAAGTCGGTGAAAAACATATAAGAATAAGGGGAACAAACGCTCCGAATAATAAATATACCACAAACAACGGTCAGATGGCCGAATACGGGATACTTACCGACTACGGGGCCATGAGGGAAGACGGCCTGCCAACCCCTGCGGACGCTCCGCTGAAACCTATAAGGCTACCTGATGATACCGACCTTATTGATGCCGTCATGTACATCACCCTGCTCGAGTGCCTGTCGGCGGTAAAAAACTTCAGGATTGACAAGACAACCGATGTTCTTGTATATGGTGCGGGTCCTGTGGGCCTTGCGCTGACCAGATTTATGAAGATATGCGGAGTAAAGTCGGTTACGGTCGTCGACTTTGTCCCTGAACGACTTAAGCTTGCCCGGGAATTATCGGGAGCCGATGTCACTTTAGACACATCAAAGCAAGACCTCAAAGCAGCTCTCGGGGACAAGCTCTTTGACAGGGTGATTGATGCTGCGGGCGAGTCTTCTGTTTTCTACGACGGAAGCCGGCGTTTGCGCCCTTACGGGGTGCTTTGCTCGCTCGGGGTGCTGAGAAAGACCGACTCGTCAATTGATCTTTCTCTGATGAAAAACAACACGCTGATACATATGCTTAATTTCCCGTACGGCAAGTATGAAGCCTTTGACGAGCTTCTCGGCTATATTAAGAGTGGGCAGATAAATCCCAAGGACTTTTACTCGCACGTCATGCCGCTCGAATCGGCAGCCGAGGCCATGCGGCTGGTACTTGAAAAGAAAGTATTAAAAATAATTCTTACAGTGTAAAAATGTTTTATTAATTTAAAAAAGATTTGATTAGGCACTCTGCGCAAGTTGTGCAGAGTGCCTCAATTGTTTTCGGACCCTGTTTCTATTGAATTTTTGCATCCCTGGTATAATCGGGTTGGCAGAAGATATGCCGCGGTTTCCTGACAAGAGATAAAATTATGAAAACATTTATTATGGTCAAGAAGGGAAATACGAGTTTTTTGTTCAGTCTCCGATCGGCAGCCAGACAACCATGTCGGTTTCTCCGCGGTTTTCCATTGCAAAATAAGGAATCAGGTGAATCCGGCAGCGAATACCTCTGTCTGTGAGGTCGGGGTAGGGATTATCACCCTCTGCTCTGAGATATCCGTTGGCGCTTATGGTCGGAATCCCGAATTCGGCACAACTGCCTTCTTTAAAATCAGGCATGCGCGAAATCGTGCAGGCAAAAACCTTATTTTCATTGTCTATCCCCTCGGCGCAGTAAACCAACGGTCCGCGCATTACCGCCGCTTTCCCGGCACAATCGGCATTGCGGGGATCTGCCGATACAAGGCGTGCAGGCATATCAAAATTAAGTGACACTGTTTCGGGATTATCGAAAACAAGGCATCTGTTTTCTTCTCTTGTGGGCGTATCGGTTATATATGACCTGCACCATGCCGGAACCCGCACCGAAAGCCGCTTTACACCCTGACAGGTGATTTTTACTTTCCCCGAAACCGGAAAGTCTGTTTTCATAGTTACCGACCATTCGCTTGTCTTGGCTTCACAGTCAGCAAATTGCCAGATTGAAATACTTCGGTCCATGTCATGAGTCATTATGTATTTTTCGACAGAAGGCAAAAGCCTGCAGATATTGGGGGGGCAGCAGGAACAACTGAATATTTCCGATCGGGCAATGCTCGGGAACCGGTCGCGTTTTGTCGTTGAGGTATTGCGGTAGCGGTCGGAGACCCGGAATTCGAGCGGATTCTCATAAAAGAATTTTGAGCCGTCAAGTGAAATACCCGAAAGAATACCGTTATACAACTCCCTCTCGATAGTGTCTGCATATTCTGCCGCGTTTTCGGGGTCAAGCTTCATCATCCAAAAACAGAAAAACACCATCCCGACAGATGCGCAGGTTTCTGCATACGCGGTTCTGTTGGGAAGGTCGTACGGCAGGGTGAACGCCTCTCCTACCGGAGTAGACCCCAGCCCCCCGGTTACGTACATTTTCCGCCGGGTTATATCCCGATACAGGTCAATACAGGCTGTCTTTAGTTTTTCATCACCCGTGACAATCGCCGCATCGGCCATCGCAGAGTAAAGATAGGTTGCACGGACGGCGTGACCTACCGCTTCGCGCTGCTCTCGAACGGGCAGGTGGGACTGATTATAAGCCCGGTTCTCGGTCTGCTCTGCAAAGTCAATTTCATTGTTGCCCCTCATTTCGAGGAAATATAAGGCGAGCCTGAGATACTTTTCGTTTTTTGACGCGTAATACATCCTGAACAATGCCAGCTCGATTTCTTCATGTCCCGGCGTGAGAAAGGCCGCCGATTTTTCAATCCGGAAGACCCTGTCGATAAGGTCGGCGTATTTCTCCATAATAGAAATAAACCGGGTTGAGCCGGTCAGTTCATAATAGGCAACAGCCGCCTCCATCAGATGCCCTGCACAATAAAGCTCATGCTTTGAGCGGTGCGTGTAGCGCTTTTGGGGTTCAACCCGCTGGAAATACAGGTTGAAATAGCCGTCCTCTGCCTGATAACGCTCAATATGGTCAATCAGAGTCTCAACCTTACCCTGCAGCTGATGGTCGGGGTGCTTTATCAACTGGTAGCAGGCGCCTTCCATCCACTTTGCAACGTCCGAGTCCCAGAATATATGAGGCGGCCGGTTTTCCGGGTAAGGTGTGCTGAAATCAAATGCTCCGATTCTTCCGCTTGCGAGAAACTGCGAGTAAACCGACGGGATTGTTATTTCTTTGCACATCTGCTGTTTCTGAGCCCAGAATCCGCCTTTGATGGCAATGTCGGAAAGTAAGATTTCTTTTCGCATTTCTTTCCCCTTCGAATTGATTTATGCCTGAGGGTGGAGCAACAAAACTGACTTTATACTTCAATTACTTCGATTCCGAGCAGGCCGAGCTTTGAGACCAGCTCGTTTTTTTCGCTTTTGTTGGTGACGATTACATCGGCCGCGGTGACCGGTGCCACCTTGACGAAGGTGCTGCGCCCGAGCTTTGAGCTGTCGGCTGCTATTATGACCGTGTCGCTGTTCTCAATCATGGTGCGGACAAGCTCAGCCTCGTTTGCGTAATAAAGCGTCAGCCCAGACACCGGGTCGATTCCGTCTAATGACAGGATAGACTTGATGGCATGATAGCGCTTTAGCTGCGAGACGGCATCGGTGCCGTAGGTGAACTGATATTTGCTGTCAATCTGCCCACCGAGGAGAATGACATTCATGTTTTGGTATGATGCCGCCTCGGTTGCGTTTGTGATTGAATTTGTGATGATGCTTATATTCTTTTTGCCGACAATCGCGCGCAGCACATAAGTCAGTGTTGTCCCGGCATTGAGAAAGAGGGTGTCGTTGTCCTCGACTATGTTGCAGATGGCCTCGGCTATGGCCTTTTTTTGGGCCGCATTTGACATGTAACGCTCGGTGATGTCCATGTCTATATATAGCTTGTCGAGCCCCACCGCTCCGCCGTGGTTCCGGCGGCAGTGTCCTCCGGCTTCAAGCATCTCAAGGTCGGCGCGTATGGTTACTTCTGAAGTGTCGAAAAGGCGCGCTAGCTCCCGGACGCGAACGCTCCCCTCCCTGCGGATTATTTCTATTATTTTTTCCCGTCTTTCTTCTGCCGAACCCGCCATACCGGACCTCCGTTTTTTACATTAATTATACTACACAACAATATGAAATGCAATATCTCCAGTTATGAGGATGGTTAACGGAAGATATAAACAAAAACAAATTTTGGTTTTTGTGCAACATGATGAAAAATGTGCTTATTACAGCGAATCAATTGACATATTGCCAAGGGTATGTTACAATACAGCCAACAATTCGTAATTAATAAGCAATAATAACGAAAGCAAACGAAAGGATGCGCAGGAATCCGGGTGCCAAAATGAATTTTATCGGGATTGATCTCGGAACAACATCAATAAAGGCTGCCGTCTTTGACGAGACCGGCAGGCGGCTGGCGCTTCGCTCGGTCGAATATACCCTTGATACCGGCACACCTGGGTTTGTCGAATTTCCGGCCGGGTGGTATGTGGACATCCGCCGGGAGCTTATCGACTCGCTTGCGGCAGAGTATCCGGTCGCAGCGCTCGCGGTTGATTCTCA
Source organism: Clostridiales bacterium (assembly GCA_012727435.1). GTDB lineage: Bacteria > Bacillota > Clostridia > Oscillospirales > CAG-272 > UMGS1002. The sequence goes on from JAAYHB010000011.1 coordinate 24,040, forward strand.
GGGTGAGACACTCGTTCTTGCTGACGGGGAAGGGACCCCGCTTTGCCCCGCGGTGAACTGGACCGATATACGCGCGGTTACCGAGGCGGGGATGATTGAAGAGAAATTCGGGCGCCGGAGAGTTTATGAGGTTACGGGGCAGCCAGAAATAACCGGCGGCTGGCCTGCATCAAAGCTCCTTTGGTTCGGGCGAAACCGCCCCGACATCTTCTCGCGCACAAAAAAAATTTTCTTGCTTGAAGACTGGATAATATACAAACTCTGCGGTGCCTTTGTCAGCGAGCCGACCCTGCAGTCCTCAACGATATATTTCGATATCCGCCGACGATGTTGGTGGGATGAAATGCTTGATTTTATCGGCGTGTCGCGCTCCATGCTGCCCGAGATTGTCCCCTGCGGCAGCATTGTAGGCAAATACAACGGGATTCTGGTCGTGACCGGCGCGCTCGACCAGATTGCAGGTTCTTTGGGGGGCCGGGGTCGTGTCGCTGGGGAACCTTAGCGAGATGACCGGTACAATAATGGCTATCTGCGCGCCCTGTTCGGAAATTCCCGCGTACAATCCAAATAGCATTATTCCTTGCCACCTGCACGCTCTTGACGGTATGTATTGCCGCCTTCTCTGGTCCTCGGCGGCGGGAGCAGCGTACAAGTGGTTCAGAGACGAATTCTGCCCGGGTCTGTCCTACGGCGAGCTTGACGAAATGGCCTCGGCCGTGCCGCCGGGCTGCGAAGGGCTGACCTTTCTGCCTCACCTTTTCGGGTCTGTCATACCGGTGAACAACCCGGCTGCAAGAGGGGCGTTTTACGGGATTACCACAGCGCACACAAGGGCGCATTTTGTGCGGGCAATACTTGAATCGGTGGCCTTCATGCTCAAAAGCTACCTTGATTACATAGGTTTTGCAGGAGAAGGAGAGCTGCGGATAACCGGCGGAGGCGCCAATGGTACGCTCTGGCCGCAGATAAAGGCTGACGTGACGGGATACAGGCTGGCTTCGCTCAGCGAGAGCGAATGTGCATGCCTTGGTGCCGCGATGCTCGCCGGGCTTGGCACCGGTGCCTACGGTTCACTCAAGGAGGCCGCCGCGGGAGCGGTTAAGGTCAAGAGGGTGTTTGAGCCGTCGGGTGTTGACTATGATATGGCATACAAGGCCTTTATTGAACTTGATAAAAAACTGAATTGGGGGTGCTTGCATGGCTAGAGCCGCATTTTTGGGTTTCGGGGAGGTCAATACTCCGCGGGAAGTTATAATCCGCAAGTGCCAAGCCGCCGAGGCCGCGCTGTTGTCCGAGGGGGTGGTGCTGGTCTCGTGCTATCCTATATCGGATGATTATGAGGAAAAGGACATAGCCAAGGCTCTTGCCGCCCTTGAAGGGCAGAGTTTTGATTCGATTGTCCTTTGTGTTGCCGGATGGATTCCCTCACACGCGGTGATAAAGATAATCGAGCATTACAGGCACCTGCCGGTAGTGCTCTGGGGGCTTGCCGGCTGGTACGAAGGCGACCGGTTGGTCACCACGGCCGATCAGGCGGGGACAACTGCGCTGCGCGGGGTGCTGGAGGAGCTCGGATATAAGTTTATTTATTGCTATGACATAGTCGGCCTACCGCCCTCGGCCCCGCGGGTGGCGGGGTTTTGCAAGGCGGCATCTGCCGCCGCAGAACTGAGGTTTGCAAGGGCGGGCATGGGTGGATACCGAGACATGCAGCTCTACGGCACTTTGTACGACGGTCTCTCTCTCAAGCGGGTGACCGGTGTTGAGATTGAGACCTTCGAGTTGCTCGAAGTCGAGCAGAGATATCGGGAAATTGCAGACACGCAAAAACGCGAGGTTATAGAGAGCCGCATAAAGAAATGGCGTTTCCTCTCGCCTGCCAAAGAGGAGTCGCTCATGAGGGCTGCCGGATATTATCTTGCGGTAAGGTCGATCGCCCTCGAGCGGAATTACTCGGCCATCTCGCTCAAGGATGTCGATGGCTTTAAAAAGCTGCTCGGTTTCCCGCCTGCGCCGGTATTCATGTTGCTCGCCGAGGACGGGTACTGCACTATCCCCGAGAACGATTCGCTCGGCTGCGTCACGCAGATAATGATGAAGGCGCTGACCGGTCAGCCGGCGGCTTACCTTGAGTTTTACGAGTTTTTCGCCGACCGGGTGCTTGCCGGAGTGCCGGATTTCGTCCCGCCCGGGGTGGTGGATGGCGAGATAACCGTCATGCCCGCCACCTTCGGAGAGCTTGCCGAGGGGATCCTGAACGTTTCAAAGGTAAAGCCGGGCAGGCTGACCATGAGCCGGCTGGTCTGCTCCCACGGCAAATACAGAATGCAGGTTTTGTCCGGAGAGGGAGTTGCTCCGCGGAAATGGGAGGAATGCGGTTGGACACAGCCGGCCCCGCAGCTTCCCGGGCTCGAGATAATTCTCCCCGACGTGCCGGCATTCGCCTCGGTAGTCGCCAGCCAGCATTATATCATCACCTACGGCGACAACCGGCCTGCCATACGCGACCTTTGCCGCATTCTGGATATTGAAGTTGAAGAAATTTAGATCAGCACAAAGGAGAAAATCATCATGGAATTCATAGTCTACCAGAAGGAACTTGAACTGCAGTCGCGCGGCTGGATACCCACCTTTCACGACATAACGCGCGAGGTGGTTGAAATAGTCAGAATGTCGGGCGTGAAAAACGGAACAGTTACCGTTGCCTCGCATCATACCACCTGCTCGGTCATGGTTCAGGAGTGCTCGCATGACATCGATTCTTTCGATCTCGAATACCTGCAGCATGACCTGCTTGACATCATGCGCAAATTGGTTCCCGATTACCGCGAGGAGCCCCAGTACAGGCATCCCGGTCCGATACATGCACAATTCGGGCGTTATGTCGGCGAGCCGGGCGATTTTACCAGCATGAACACAGACGCGCACCTGCGCTCGGTCTTTTTCGGCCGCAGTGAAACCATGACCATCAAGGACGGCGAGCTTGACGGCGGCGAGTTTGCACATATTTATTTTGTCGACTGGGATCAGGTACGTGCCCGCCGCAGGCAGGTAAACGTGACGGTCATGGGGACGACCGAAGATGTCGGCGACCGCAGGTGGAAGGACGGAAAGGTCATAGACACACTGCATAAATTCACCGACGAAGAGAAGGCGTACGACCCGCGGTTTGATTTTCAGCTGAAGGACAGAATTTAAACATTATGAAGGAAGCTGCATTTGAAGCGGCACGCCGCTCGATTGAAAAAGAAGCGAAAACCGTCGCCGAACTGCTTGATTATCTTGATAAAGAAGCATTCGGGGCTGCAGTCGAGCTGCTTAAAAATGCCGGGCGGGTCATGACAAGCGGCTGCGGTAATTCGGGAATCGCCGCGAAGAAGTTTGCACACTGCCTCTGCTGCATCGAGAAAAGCGCGGCCTTCATGCCGACCGGGGAAGCGGTGCACGGCGGGATGGGCTTTATTGGCAGGGGGGACGTTCTTGTTCTTGTCTCGCGCGGGGGCAAGACCGCCGAGCTTTTACCGATGGCCGAAATTGCCCGCAAGCGTGGTGCCGGCATCATTACCTTAACCGAGAATGCCGCCTCGCCGCTGGCGGCCTTGTCGGACGTTGTGCTTCTCCTCAAAAACATTGAGGAGAGCGACCCCACCGGGCTTATGGCGACCTCAAGCTTTTTGGCGCCGGTGGCGCTCTTTGACGCACTGCTCTCGGCGCTGATAGTTGAGACCGGCTTTGCCGGCGGGAAATTCGGCCTGATTCACCCCGGCGGGGCGGTGGGAGAGAAGCTCAACGCTCGAAAACAGCGGCAAACCTGACTTCCTGATATTCAGGCGCAATTACTTTGAAAGTACATACGGAGACGAAATGTATAAGGACTACAGGATAAGCATACCCTTTTTTGAATTCGGGCCTAAGGCCTACCTTTACGGCGAGAGGTTGCTTGCTCTCGTTAAAGAAATAGACCGGCTGGCTCATAAGTATGATATGGACGTGATAGTTGACCCGCAAACCACCGATCTGCGTCTGATCGCCGAGAACACCTCGGAACGCATACATGTGTTTGCCCAGCATATGGACGGAATCACCCCGGGGCCGGGAATGGGGACAATTCTCCCTGAGGCGGTAAAGGCCGCAGGCGCGGTCGGAGTAATACTTAACCATGCCGAAAAGAAACTGACAATTGACGAGATAGCCAAAATTATCAGGCGTGCAGACATGATCGGACTTGCCACAATGGTCTGTGCCGACACCGAGGAAGAAATCCGGGCGGTTGCCAGACTTGCCCCGAACATAATCGTTGCCGAGCCGAGCAGGCTTATCGGCACGGGGATTGCCGTGGGGCGAGAATACGCAGAGGCTTGCATGCGGATTGTCGCCGAAATAAATCCCGACATACTCGTCTTTCCCTCGGCGGGAATTTCAAGCGGCCGGGACTGTGAGAATATAATACGTGCCGGCTCAGTCGCCGCGGGCTCGAGCAGTGCCATCTGCAAGGCGGCCGACCCCGTAGCGTTGGCCGAGGAAATGATGTCGGCTGTGCGGCGTACCTGGGATGAGATTCACAAAAAGACGGTGAACAGATAAGCTCACATAAAAGAAAAACCGAAGGGAGTTGGTTTTATGAAGGAAGTTTCAGTTGATTTTTCGCGTGTGGTCGGGAAAATCAAGCCTCTGCACGGGCTGAATGCCGGCCCCCGTAACGGTCCCCATGGCGTATACAATATGGATACCTATCGCGCGGCAGGAATCCCGTATGCCCGCCTGCATGACATCCTCTACCCGTATGGGGCGGGGCATTATGTAGATATTCCCTGCGTTTTTCCGGATTTTTATGCCGACCCCTCAAACCCCGAGAACTATGATTTCCAGCTTACCGACGATTATCTCAGAAATATAAATGACTGCGGTACAAAAATAATTTACCGTCTCGGTGTCAGCATCGAGCATTTCAGCAAGAAATACCATATATTCCCACCGGCCGACTATCTGCAGTGGTCGAAAATCTGCGCGGGGATAGTTCGCCACTATACTCAGGGCTGGGCCAACGGTTTTTATTACAAGGACATGATGTGGGAAATATGGAACGAGCCCGACGGCCACAAAAACATGTGGATAGGCACCGACGAGCAGTATTATGAACTGTATGTCACGGCGGCAAATTACTTGAAATCCTGTTTTCCCGACATTGTGGTCGGCGGCCCGGCAGCCACAAGGTGCAATGACTTTGTGAGAAACTTCCTTGCCTATATCACAAAAGACGGCAAAAAAACCCCGCTTGACTTCCTCTCGTGGCACCGCTATACCACCAACCCCGAGGAAATTGTCGCGCATGCAAAGCTTGCACGGCAGTGGCTCGACGAGTTCGGCTATACCGAGACACTCAACGTGGTAGACGAGTGGAATTATGTAATCAGCTGGGCTGAGGCCGATGTCACCGAATCCTACCGGGTTATCGAGTCGGCCAAGGGCGCGGCATACTATGCGGCGGTGGTCTGCGAGCTTCAGGCTGCCCCGGTGGATATCTCGGTTTACTATGGCGCCGAGGTGCACCAGCCCTGGTCGGGGCTCTTTAACAGATACGCGCAGCCCCTGAAGATGTATTATTCGGCATATGCCTTCAATCAGCTTTATATGCTCGGCGGCGAAGTTCAGGTTAACGGGCTGCCGCAGGGTTTACGCTGCATTGCCGCGACCGACGGTCTGACGGGCGGTCTCTTGCTGACAAACTACAATTCAGACCATCGGAAGGCTGTGCTGAAGCTTTACGGTGTGGCCGGCAAGCGGGCCGAAGTGCACCTCCTCGACACAACACACGATATGGAGAAAATCGACGATCTGCCGGCAGAAGAGAGCATAAACCTAAGCCTGCCCGAGGATTCGGTTGTCTGGATCCGGGTTTGCTGAGTGCGGGAGTTTTGTAATGGACAGGATTAAACTCGGTTGGGCTGAGGAGGACATTACTCCAAACAAGAGAATAAGGCTTGCAGGGCAATTTTATGAGCGGGTTTCGGAATATGTGGAGACGCCGATCTCGGTGACGGCACTGGCTGTCGAGTGCGAAGGGGAACAGGCGGTCTTCTGTTCCTGCGACCTTGTGGAAATTTACAGCCCGCTTGTGGCAAGTGTCCGCCAAAAGCTCATCGACGCCGGTGCGCAGGGGCTGGGGCTTGATGTCGGTAAAGTGATACTGAATGCCATACATACTCATACTTCATATATTTACACCCGTGAGGACACAAGTTCCGGTTCAAGCCTCGGGGTGTTGCGAAGCCTTCTGCCGACCGTAAAAGAAGAAAGCAGGCCTGTAGCCGACCAGCCCGACATTATGCAGCCTGAGGAGGCACTGGAGTTTTTAGCCGACCGCATTACGGCGGCCGTGCTGCGTGCATGGTGTGAAAGAAAACCTGCGTTTATTATATTCGGGTTCGGCCGGGTGCCTATCGCACACTGCCGCCGCGTAGTGTATGACGATGGCTCGGCGCTAATGTGGGGAGACACAAGCCTGCCGGACTTTTCGGTGTTGGAAGGGGGCACCGACACCGGAATGGAGCTCCTTTTCACCTTTGACGAGAACAGGAAACTTACCGGCGTGGTTGCCAACACCGCCTGTCCTGCGCAGGTGCTCGAACACAGAAACTTTGTATCCTCAGATTATTGGGGAAAAACGAAAAAACTGCTCCGCGAAAAGTTTGGCGGGGATTTAAAACTGCTTGCTTTAATTGGCGCCGCAGGCGACCTCTGCCCGCGCGACCTTATTCGCTGGGTCGAACCCGAAACTCCAGTAGATGACCCAAACATAATAAGGCACAACCCGCCAGAACGGCTTGCCGACCCTTCCATGTTTGATATTCGGGGCTGCGAGAAGGTTGCCAAGAGGGTATATAACGAAATAGTTTCGGTTTACGAAGAACTCGACCTGTCGGTCCTCACAGACAAGGCAGTTTTCAGGCATAGCGCTGAGGTCGTGCCGCTCCCGTTGCGCCGGGTGACCACCGAAGAATATGAATATGCCCTTCGTGTAATTGAAGATTTCGCCAGGTCGGGGGTGGCAGTTGACTTCCGGAAGTGTGCCGAGTTGCATGTCTACGCCGGCACAGTAGCCCGCTATCGTTATCAGCAGAACCACGACACCTACGGTGCTGAAATGCATTTTCTGCGCCTCGGAGATGCGGGCTTTGTATCCTTTCCCTTTGAGATTTTCCTCGATTACGGGAATAAAATTCGCGCATGGAGTCCAGCCAAATTGACTTTCCTTATTGAACTGGCTTGCGGAGCCGGAGGGTACCTTCCGACTCAGCGGGCCGAGCGCGGCGGCCATTACAGTGCCTATGTTTCAAGCGGCAATGTCGGACATGAGGGAGGAGAGGTTCTTGTGAATCGGGCTGTTGAAGCCCTGAACAAATTCTGGGTATAACCAACACTTATGAAAGGAGAGAGCCGAGATGAAGAAGATCAGCTTCCCCCATATTTTGAGCTTTCTGATTATCTTTGCTATGCTGGCGACTACTCTTATGTCCTGTGCAGGCGGCGGGGACAACAAAATCGAAACCGATACTACCACCACCTCTGACGGTCCGCCCGGCGAGACAGATAAGCTGCTTGACAATTACGGGCGCGAAATAATCGACCCCGATATACCCGACAATCTTGATTTCGGAGGCAGGGACTTTGTTGTACATACCCGTGGTAATGTCGAACAGTACGAGTGGAAGGCCGACTTCCCGAACGGCGAAATACTCAATGACACCATTTATGAGCGCAACATGCTTGTCGAAGAGCTGCTGAATATCAAAATCGTGGTTTTGGCTGAGGGCACCTGGGCTGATTATTCTACAGTCACGCTTCCCAAAATGAAAGCCAGCATCATGTCGGGCGACTATGCATACGACCTTATTGCGGGCTTCTCGACTCCAATTGCCACATTAGCCACCACAGGCCTTATTTTGAACCTGAACGACGTGCCCTACCTTGATTTTGACAAGCCCTGGTGGTCACAAAACATTGTCGAGGAACTGACTATCGACGATATTCTCCATTTCGCCGTCGGAAGCCTGTCGCTCTCGATGATCTACTCGATGGAGTGCATTTTTGTCAACACCGACATGCTCAAGGACGTTGCGCCGGGATACAACATTTATGACACTGTAAAGAGCGGAAACTGGACATGGGATGAGATGCAGAGACTGTCGGCCTCGGCATACTTTGACAATAACGGCAACGGCGTGAAGGACGAGGGCGACCGCTATGGGATGGCTTTCTGTGATAATTCCAATACTATCCACGGATTCTTATATTCGACCGGCAACAAGCTGATCCTGCGCGATGCCGAAGGCTATCCCAAGATCAATATCGAGACCGAAAAGCTTTCGGAAATTGTCGATAAGCTTATTGTCCTGCTCTACGAAACCGATTCGGCATATCCTGCCGACAAGACCCCGCTTGATTTTTCAGACGGCAACGTAATGTTCTTCAACCACTGGCTCTATTGGGGGCAGACCCAATACTCACACCTGATGGAAACCTACGGGATCGTGCCCATGCCCAAATACAATACTCAGCAGGAAAACTACTATACCCCGGTCCAGTCTGGGATGCACATGTATTGTATCCCGATAGACGTCAAAAACGTTGAGGAAAACGGAATCATTACCGAAGCGCTGGCGGCACAGTCATACAGAACCCTGCAACCGGCCTATTATGAGATAGTGCTAAAGACCAAATACGCCAAGGATTCCGATACCTCTCAGATGGTCGACATAATGTACGACACGGTTTTCTTTGATTTTGCTCAGATTTTCAATACCGACCTTGGAATTTTGAACAATATAAGCGACGTTGTCAGGAGTAAAAACAACACCCTTGTCTCGATACTCAAGGCTACTTCGAGCATTTATGAAAAAAAGCTCGAAGCTTTAATAAAAGGAATTATTGGGCAAACATAATTGAAAGAAAGGAGAATACCGTATGAAAAAACGATTGTTCATTGTGTCTTTGATTGTTTTGCTGGCCATAACTGCAGGAGTTGCTCCGACATCTGCTGCTGCCGGCAACGAGCCTTATAAATACGCCGAATACGGCCAGCAGACACTGTATGTCATCACCGGCGGTATTCCCCCTGTTATTGACGGGGTAATAGCCGACGGGGAGTACTACAACACTCTTGTTTTTGACAAAAATACCTCGGGTGTCTTTTTCAGCAATGATACCTTCCCGGCATATCCGAACTACATCAAGGTACACATGACGGTCGACGACGATTATATCTACCTTGGAATTGAAGTCGCCGAGCCCTACTTCAAATACCGTGTCGAGAACACTTCAGGAAGCTACATGGCCTTTTCCTTCGGTTTCAATATGGGAGATACCTTTTATCAAAGCATGGACCGACAGACCCTGACTTTTCAGATTTATGAGGATAAAACTCCGTTTTATGCGAATACCGTAATGGTTTACGCCCCTAACGGAACATATACGACCTCATATAATTCGGTCATATATGAGGAGGTGTCCTCTTCACGCGATGAAGAAAAAGGTGTAACGTTTTATGAGGCCAAGCTTATAAAAGCCGAGATGGCCGCGATTGCGGGAATTGAAAAGCTGCCGAAAACCTGTTACATTCATTTCCTAAATAAAACCTTTATCGCTGCGTGCTCGATGAAATGGCAAAGGCGATAATCACCGCCTATGATGGCTGGTGCGCTACTTTCGCGCCCCATCTTCTGACCTTCCTTGAGCCGGGCGAGGAACCAGGACCGGTTGAAACCCCCGAGACAACCACAGCACCCCCCGATACCACTACGGCAACGCCCGATACCACCGCCACCCCGGATACAACCACATCTGCACCCGAAACAATCACCACCGCTCCCGAGACGACTACCTCCGCGCCCGAGACGACTACCTCCGCGCCCGATACAACTACCGGTGCAGATACAACCACGGATAAACAAACGGGAGGCTGCAAATCTGCCGCGACATTTGCAGCATTGCCGCTCATATTCGGCGCCTTCTCGGTAATATTTACCAAGAAACGCGAAAACTAAACAATTTCGCGCTGGGGAGCAACGCTCCCCGGCGCGAATATTGCTCTGTTGCCGATAACAGAGTGCAATCACAACGGAGCATAAAACGGAGCATAAAATGTATCCACTTAAAAACTACCGAATAATACTATCTCAAAATCCGACACCCAACGAGCGCCGTGCGGCCGCATTTTTGCGCGAGAAAATCATGCTGGTGACCGGCAACCTGCTGCCGGTCCTGCATGACGACGCGTGTCCGGACAAATATGAGATAATAATAGGGAAAACCCGACGTGAGCAATATGACGGCCTGAGCTTCCCGCGCAGCCGGCAGGGGGTCTGGCAGTACAGCCTGCGCATACTTGGCAGTAGGCTGTATCTTACGGGATACGGGGTCCCCGAGACGCCGCCGCAGGAATACACCTCGGCTTACCGTTATGTTGACGACGGCGGGCAGGGAACAGTCTTTGCGGCCTACCGTTTTGTCGAGGAGATACTCGGGTATGATTTCCTGCGCGGCGACTTCGAGTTGCCGCCCTTTCGGCCTGATGCGGCAATACCTGGGGACTTGCGCATTGATTATACAACCGAATCGCTGCGCTCGGCAAAGCTCCCGGGCTTTTCGGGGGACGCCATCTACATGCTTCCGGTGACTGCACAGCTTGACTGGAATATTATGTCCTTTGTCATAAGAACAAAAGGGGGCAGATATGCGGTGATAGACGGCGGACACCCCGAGGAGACCGGATTTTTGCTCGACACACTCAGCCGGCTTGCCGGGGGAAATGTGCCTGTAGTGGATGCGTGGTTTCTGACGCATCTTCATGCCGACCATTACGGCGTGATAGCCGAGCTCTGCGGCAACCCTGATAGATATAGAAGCTGCGTTGTGGTAAAAACAGTTTATCATGCGCTCCTGCCGCGAGAGTTCTACCCCAACATATCGCGGGAGAGGAACCCGGCGTTTGCCGGAGTATACGATACGATATGTAATGCTCAAACGGCGCTCGGCTGCGATGTGGTCAGGCTTGCCGAGGGCGATACAGTCAATGTTGGTGGTCTTGTCTTCCGTGTTATACATACCCCTGACTGCGTTGAGGAGTCGCTGCTGCCCAAAATGAATATCAACGATTCAAGCATGGTGCTGCGGCTTGAAGCAGGTGGCCAGAGGATTTTGTTCTTATCCGACAGCGAGTGGATCTGCAACAGGCAACTTCTCAGAAAACACCGCGATGAGCTGCCTGCCGACATTGTGCAGATTGCCCACCACGGCTGCGGGAATGTGTCGGAGGAGTGCTACGAGGCAATAGCGGCGAAAAAGTACCTCATGCAGGCCGGCAACCACTTTTATTACAGCGACAGGGGTGAAGGACTCAATTCCCACAACACCGGCATGATACGTACCCGTCGATATCTCTGCCGCATCGGTGTAAAGGAGATATGCGACCGGTACGGAGTGGTGGCCTTTGAGTTGCCGGTTCCGTAGCCCGAGCGACACGGATGGCCTGTTCTTGTTTGTGCAATATGCTGAATTTGAGATATCTATAATAAGGATGAAATGACACATGCCGGAGCACATGGTTTAATTCAAACACAACAAAACGAAATGAAAAAATAAAATCAAAAAAAGAAATTACAAACGCGACCGGGTTCCGACTCATATGCGTTGCATTACCAGTTAATTTTGGAGAAAGGGAACGGCTATGAAAAAAAGATTAATCACCGTGCTGTTGATTCTTGTGCTGATCATGTCTGCAGGAATAGTCCCGGCAGGCGCGGCTGGGGGCAGCAAACCTTATGACTATGCTAAATATGGACAGCAGACGCTTTCGGTGGCTTTTGGCGGCGCCACACCTATTATTGACGGCAAAGTGGGGGTCAAAGAGTATGCCAACACTCTCGTGTTTGACAAGGATACCCCCGGTGTCAGTTTCAGCGATTCCGCTTTTACCGCCTACCCTACTGATATCAAAGTACATATGACGGTCGACGAGCAGTATATTTACCTCGGGATTGAAGTTGATGAGCCGTACTACAGGTACCGCGTCGGAAGTACGGCGGGCAGTTACATGGCTTTCTCTTTCGGCTTCAATATGGGTGATATCTTTTACCATTGCATGGACCGGCAAACCCTGACCTTTCAGGTATATCAGGATAATACCCCGTTTTATGCAAACACGATTATGGTCTACAAACCCGACGGGACATATACGTCCACATATAACTCGGTGGTATATGCCGATGTTGCCGTAATGCGCGATGACACAAATCAGGTCACGGTTTATGAGGCCAGGCTTATAAAAGCCGAGCTGGCCGCTCTGTCGGGACTTGAAAAACTGCCGGATACCTGCTACATCCATTTTCTCAATAAATGCTTCGACTCGGCGGGAAACACGGCTGAGTTCCGTTACCGCTGCTTGCTTGACAGTGCGGCAAGGGCAGAAATTACTGCGCAGGACGGCTGGGTCGCCACATTCGCGCCTCATCTTCTGACCTTCCTTCCCCCCAGTGACGGCACGCCATTGAGAATGGTGGATTCCTTCGGTAATCGCATTTATAATCTAAAGGAAATTGCCTCCCCCTCGGTTTCATTCGCCAATGCTGAAAGCCATCCCCGCTTCTTGAATGACGGTAGCGAGGCGCGCTGGAGCGCGGCCGGCTATACCGGCCAAGATAAGCCCTGGGTGCAGTATGAATTCCCCTGCCGGATATCGGCTGAAGGCATCGTCATAAAGTGGTATGACGACGGCAGCGGCAACAGGGTACCGAAGGAAATCGACATTCAGTACTGGAACGGCTCTGAATTTGTTTCGGTTGTCAAAAAGGGAACATACTCCTATCCGGCAAATACCAGAACCCTATATAAATTCAACGCAGTAGAGACTACCATCCTTCGTGTTGTCATTACACCGACCGGTACGCTTGGCGGCGACGGAAAGGGCATGCCGGCAATTGCCGAGTGGAATGTGGTGGGTTCGCTGGCCGAGGGAGCCGTGGTGCCGAAACCCGAGATGACCGGCATTTCAAGAATTGCTGTGCCCTCTGCAGCCTTTGCCTACAAGACCGACTTCGTATACAACCTCAACGACAACACCGATGCATACTGGAGTGCATACGGTTACACCGACACAAACAAGCCCTGGGTTCAGTATAAGTTACCGGTTGAAGTAGCATTGAACGGCTGTGTGGTCAGGTGGTATGATGACGGCAGCAATATCAGGGCACCGAAGTCAATCGACATACAGTACTGGAACGGCACCGAGTTCGTGTCGGTCAATAAGATCGGAGCATATTCCTATGTCCCGAATCAGGACAACACCTATAAGTTTGAAAGTATAAACACCAGGATACTTAGAATAGTCATAACTCCTGCCGGTGAGCTCGGCGGTGACGGAAAGGGCATGCCTGGCATTGTCGAATGGAATGTTATAGGTTACCTGCTCATGGAGTACACAAAGAACGACCTTGAGAAGACCTATATTACTTCACTCGAAAAGGAGCCAGCCACCGGTGACACTGCTGTTTTTGTCGTGGCTGTGATGGAAGTTTCCGCGGTTTCACTGGCTGCTCTGATTATCCGTCGCAGAAAGCGCTGCCGGAGCAACTGAAAAGAATAAAGTTGGCTGCCGCAAATCAAGCGATTTGCGGCAGCTTTTTTGTCCTTTGCCGTCCGGGGACAAGCTTGACAAAAAATATCCTGCGCTCTATAATGGGGGTGACGGGTTACCGAGGATTTATTGGCGGGTGGACATTATGGAGAGGGGCAAAGGCCGGGGATACCGCGATGCCGAACTTGCATTTCGGCGTTATGCCGAATACGGGCTTGACAGGCGAAGGCTTGATATGTTTGAGATCCGTGACGCCATACGCGGGTGCTGCAGCGGTCAGAGCGCATACGATATGCTGGCGGTTTACGATACCCTGCGGTTGCTTGAGGCAATCGGCCAAAAAGAGTGCGCCGATGCGGTCCGGGCGGTTTACTTTGCCGGCGGCGGGCGCAGACCCCGGCGAAATGACGTCACCTTCAGGGTCAGGCGCCATGCATATGAAAGAAACTATGACGAGAGGACCATCTACCGGCAGCTTCGGCGTGCAAAGGAAATATACCGCCTGCTCAGGTACGGCAGTTTTGTCTTTGGGCGGAGCTAGGAAATACCGGCGGCAAAGCCGGCGCAGGAATTTCCGGCCGGGATTATTCCCGCCGGAGCTTGCGCCGGTGGCCTTGATGTGATAAAATATAAAAAACCCGCCGGTGTTTTCACACTCAACGCCGCGGGACTTGTGACGGGGAGGGGAGAGCATGCTGTACGCATCGGCGGCTTTTTTGTTTTTGTTCCTGCCGCTGGCGCTCGGTATATATATGCTGGTTTCGGAACGCGCCAAAAAGTACGTGCTCCTCTCGACCGGCTTGCTTTTTTATGTTTTAGCAAACCTCGCCTCCCCGCCTGCCATTCCGGTATTTGGCGCGGTTCTTGCCCTGACCTGTCTTGCCGGCTGGGTTGTTGCCCGCACCGGCAGCCGGGTGGTGCCGCTTTGCGTGGCGGTCTTTGATATTGCCGCATTTGTGGTGCTGCGGGTGCTATATGAGGCGCCGGGTGTGAATTTCATGTTCCCGCTCGGTGCCGCGATATATATATTTGCCTCGGTGTCCTATCTTTTCGACATTCGCCGGGGCGACTGCAGGCCGGGCAGCCTAATTGACACCCTGCTTTTTCTCAGCTTTTTCCCGGTCATTGTGGCAGGCCCGGTGGTAAAATATAAGGATTTTGCAAAATACATAGGCGAGGCAAAAGTAAGCATCTTTAGCTTTGCCGGCGGGGCGCGGCTTTTTATGACCGGTTTTATCGAGACGGTCGCGGTTGCCGGGGTGACGGGCGAAGCCTACAAAACCATCATCGAGTTGAGCGGGCACAGCATTAATATCGTCCTCGGAATACTTGCCGCGGCGCTGGCGCTGCTTTCGGCATTTTTCACGATTGCAGGCTGGACCGACATGGGCGCGGGTATTTCGATGATGTTCGGGATTATGATTCCGAGAGACTGCGGCTTTGCCCCAGGGGCGCTGACCCCGCTCGGGCATTTTAACCGGATATTCCGCGGGCTCTCGGGCTGGCTTGACGATTATCTGATTTTTCCCCTGTCCCGGGTGCTCAAGCTGAGAGGAAAGCCTGCCGAATCTCTCGGGGTGTTTCTGCAGGTTGTCTTGATGTCGCTCTGGATCAGAACCACACCGGCGATGCTTATTGCCGCTTCTGTCGTGGCCTGTGCGGCCGCACTCCTTAAGCTGACCCGGGCAGATGAGGCCATTGAGCAAAAGCGTTATCTGCGGCCGCTCGGCTGGCTGCTTACCACCGTGATCATGTCGGTTTTCTGGAGTGCGGCGACACTCGGGGGCGCGGACGAGCTTGTGTCGCTGTTCGGCAAGCTGAACCTTGCCGAGGATTTTAGGACCTACTATATCTACATTTCGCTTTCGGGCTGGGAGTTTATATCGGTTGCGGCCGCCGCGCTGCTTGTGGTCGCCCCGTTGTCCTTTTATCATGATTCCATATTGTCGCTTATGCCGAAAAAATTCAGGACAAGCCTTGAGGCACTCTTTATGCTGGTGCTGCTCTTTGTCTTTGTATTTTGTGTCCTGTACTTCATGCCACAGTATCCGCAATATGCCGTGAGGGTATCCGATTATTTTGTGTTTTAACGGCCAAAGGAGGGTGGGACATGTATAAATCCAAGTCTGTCTCGGTTGTCTGCGCCACCCTGTTTGTCGGGGTGCTCCTGTCCTGCGCCGTATATTTCGGAATAACCGCGATTATGCAGCGGGGGGACAAGGCTGACGGTATCTCGCGGGCAGAGGGCATAACCTTTTCGGTATTTTCTGATTCCTTTTATGACAACGCAAACCTGAAAAACTTCATCGGCAGGTGCGAGTACCTGCTTTTCGGCAGTCTGGGCAGTCCCGACATAATTCTCGGCAAGGACGGCTTTTTGTTTGACGCCGGAACCGAGGAGAACGGGTACAATTACCTTGAGGACTATCTCGGCCTCGGCCGGTTTTACGAGCTTGAGGCGCTGGCAAACACCATAAACATGAGATACCTCGCCTACAAAAATCAGGGGACCGACTACCTGCTTGTAGTGATACCCAACGCCCAGACGGTGTACTCTGACTATATGCCTTCTTACATCGGGCCGATGAGCGGCAGCACCAACCTGAGCCTTCTCACGGCGTATCTCAGTGACCGCGGTTATGACTTTTTCTTAAATGCCGCGGGCGCGCTTGCTGCCGCCCGGCAGACCGACATGCGGGCGCCGCTCTACAACAATACCGAAAACTCGCTCAACTCGCTGGGCATGGGTTACCTTTTCACGGCGGTCTGCGAAAAGCTGAAAACTCTCTACGGGGTGGAGTGCAGTTATGTCGATGTACGGGCGATGGGGCTTTATACCGGCCTTACCGACGGTAAGACGCTTGCCCGCCGGGCAGGGCTTGAGTCGATAATTAAAAACAGGACGGTATCTCTCTGGGGCAGTGAGGCCGCAGGGTATTCAAGCGAGAATTATTACGGCAGCATGACAAGGACCCGACTGGATGAAAAACGGGTTACAGAGGCAAACGACAAGACCTTCTTGCTCGAATTTACCGACGAGTGGGACAAAATCCAGCTCATGTCCTTCTTCTCCAACACCTTCGGCGAGGTGATATACAAGTCAAACCAGCAGTACAGCAGCATAATTGTCAGGGACCTGCAGCCCGATATCGTAGTTCAGTTCATTCACGAGTATGAGCTCTACAACCTCATCGACTCCAATGTCACCCAGACCTACAACGCCGGGCTGCGGCTCGACATAAATCCCCACGAAACTTCAAAGCCTATCTGCGTGGCCCAGATTGAGACCTCCGAGGGCAGGTTCTGCATTGCCGGGCAGACCGAGAACAACGCAAAGATAACGATATCCGGCGACAATATCGTAACTGTCAGCCAGAATGCCGTCGGAAACCTGTTCTTTATTGAGGTTGACATCGGCGAGAGCCTCACCGAAACGGTGAAAATCACCGCGACGGTTGAGGGGAAAACCCCAAGCGAACCGGTCTACCTCAGGCTCAGCCGCAGCGGCGACGTGAAGCCGAGGACGGTTGCGGTAGGGAAAAATTCGGAGCTCTATTCCTCTGATTATTCATGGCTGAACTTTCTCTCCGAGACACAGCTTGAGGCGCTGCGTGCCGGGCTTGAAGAGAGGATTGCCAAAGCAAGGGAGCTCAGCGGGAAGGACACCGAGTTTATATATGTCATAGTTCCCGACAAACTGGCGGTCTACCCCGATAACGCGCCCGACTCGCTTCTTGAGGTCAGAGAGTCGGTCGAGAGATATAAGGCAATGGCAAAGGGCCTGTATGAGAGCGCCGGGATGACGGTTATCGACCTAACCCGCGGGCTGCAGGACCGCACTGTGCTCGGCCGGCTTTTCTATCAGACCGATACCCTCTGGACCGATTTCGGCGCCTATATCGGATACAACTCGCTGGCAAGCAGAATTGCTGAGAAATTTACGGATGTGAAGGTCATAAACCCGAACAGCTTCGGATACACAACCAAGGAAACCATCGGGGGCGAGCTGGTGAGCAGGCTGGGCATCGACGGGGCGGTTATCAGCGAGTCATACCTTGAGATGACGCCAAGTCCTGAAATATATAAGGGTGTACAATACGCCTACAGCGGCGAGGGTGGCTTTGACATCAAGCGGGCCTTCATCACCTACGGCAGCGACAGCTCGCTCCCGGTGGCGGTGATAATGCGCGATGCCTACGGGACCGAGATGCTCGAGAATCTTGCGATGCACTTCAGCAAAATGATAGTTCTTGCCGAGGGGCAGTTCAGCGTCGGCGACGAGCTGATAGCCGGGCAAAAACCCGATTATATAATCACCATACGCTGCAACGGCGAGCTATCATAAAAAAGCGGGGCAATATGCCCCGAAAGCAAAAGGGCGGAGTTATCCGTCCTTTCCTGCTTTATGGCTTGCCCGACATCAGAGACCGAGGGCGCCAAGAAGACTTGCCTTGTCGCGGTATCCCACCGACTTTGCTGTTGGCTGGCCGCCTTTGAAGAGAATCACGGTGGGGATACTGTAAACCGCGTATTTGTTGGCAAGCTCGGGCTCGTTGTCGACATTGACCTTGCCGACCTTGATATCGCTGCGCTCTGCGGCGATTTCCTCAATTATCGGTCCCAGCATGCGGCAGGGTCCGCACCAGGGTGCCCAGAAGTCGACCAGCACCGGCTTATCCGAATTTATCACCTCGGCCTCGAAATTAGCGTTTGTTATTGTCAGTTCTGTTTTTGTTCCTTCCATTTCATTTACATCCTTTTCTTTTATTTGGCTTTCTTTGGCATCTGTCAGGGTTCCGGGTTTATTCCCGTCGCCCGTACCGCTGTCATTGCGGCTGCCCATTCCCAAGAGCCGCAGGACCCCGGCAAGCAATTCTGATATTCTGCCCATGTCATCATTCATTGTATTTGTAGTACAGCATGCAGTGGCAGAAACCCTCAAACTCGGGGTCGGCCATCTGCTCGCGGAATTCGCGGCATATGCACTTTGTGTCCTCGGTCCGCTCCCTCCTGCAGGGGCAGTAGCCGCCGGTGCGCTTAAGCCCCTCCCGCACAACCCGCACAATGTCCTTATTTTCGTTGAGTTTAATCGGCATAGTATGGGCTCCTTTCATGTATTATTGCCGCGCCGGGCTCTCCCGATGCGCGCCGCAGGCACGGCACGGCAGCTGCCCGCCTCTTTTTACTAATTTATGCGCTGTCGGGCTGATTGTATCCTGATTTCCGTATGTATCAAAGCTGCTCAGGCACATATTACGGTAATTCCCGCGTTGCGCAGGCGCGAGGCGACCTCAGCGGGTATTGCCGTGTCGGTGACAATGCAGTTTATGCTTGTTATCGGCGAGATGCTGACCTGAGGGGTTTTCCCCAGCTTAGAGGAATCTACAAGCAGGATTTTCTGTGCGGAATTTTTGATGGCAAGCTGGTTTATCCGGGCGGTGCTGAAATCGGCGGCAAGTATTCCGTCCTCTTCACTGAAACCGTCTGCCCCGATAAAGCATTTTGTAAACCTCAGACTGCGCAGCACCTCTTCGGCCATGTACCCGTAAAAATCGCGCTTGGTTTCGCGGTATTCCCCGCCGATAAGGTGAATTTTCATATGGTTTTTCAGCATTTCAAAGTTGGCGAGCGAATGTGTGAATACCGTGATGCCCGAGTATTTTTGGCTAAGCTCGTCGTACAGCCGGGAGGAGGCGTCGCGTGCCTCGGTTATCATCCGGTCGATCTCGACCGCAAGTGCCATAACCGTGGTACCCGAGTCGAGGAAAATAATGTCCCCCGGTTTGATAAGCTGTTCCGCGGCATGGCCGATGCGCACTTTTTCGTCGGGATTTTTGAACCTCTTGGGTTCAAAATAGCCGCCGGCCAAAAGCGAATCGTTGTAGCATATCCCGCCGTACACCCGGATTGCCAGACCCTCGTTTTCAAGCTGGGCGAAAAGCCGCCGGACGGTCGACTCCGACACGTCAAGGACCTCCATCGCCTTTGAGATCGTCAGCCTTTTGGCGGTGCGCAGCATCTGCAGGACCGTTTGTTTTCTCAGCTCGCTGTGCTTCATGGCGGTGAATCGTCCTTTTTATAAACTCCGTGGCATAAACCGGTCAAAAAATCCGCTTTGTCTGATTGTATTATAACACCTGCCTTGCGGGATGTCAATATAATCATAATCGTGGCGGGGTCGCAGATTTTTCAGGCAAAATTTAATGAAACACCGGCAAAATTTCTGTTTTTGTGATAAAAGTACGGAACATAAAAGCCGGAATGTGATAGAATTCTATTATAAACAGCATGTTTCGGGGCCGGAGGTGTGGCAGGGTGAAGAAAATAAGGTATAGTGTTGAGGGTATGAGCTGTGCTTCCTGCGTGGCTCATGTCGAGCGCGCCGCCGGGCGGGTTCTGGGCAGGGAAAACGTCACTGTGAGCCTTCTGACAAACACGCTTACGGTTACCGTCCCCGACGACGCCAGAGAGGACAAGCTGTTCGGCTCGCTCAGCCGCGCCATAAAGGCCGCCGGCTACTCAATCAAAAGGATTGACGAGGCCGGTCCCCCCGAGACTAAAACCGGCCAGCGGGGGCTGTACTGGTCGGCTGCACTGACGGCGCTTCTCATGTATGTTTCAATGGGGAGCATGATTGGCCTGCCGGTCCCGGAAGTATTTGAGCAGCCGCTTATCTTTGCGGCAGTCCAGCTTGCCCTCACCGTCCCGGTACTGATAATTAATTTCCATTTCTTCAGGGACAGCTTTGCCGCGCTCGCAAGGCTTGCCCCCAATATGGACTCGCTGATAGCCCTCGGCTCGGGCGCCGCTCTTGTCTTTGGGCTGTATGCCGTGATTGTAATCGCATACGGCAGCGCTACAGGCGACCATGAGCTGGTGCATACCCACTCTCATGATTTGTATTTTGAATCCGCGGCGGCAATACTGACGCTGGTGACCCTCGGCAAGACGCTTGAAGGGCGCGCAAAGGACCGCGCCGCCGGGGCGGTGAGAAAGCTCGCCGGAATGATGCCCGAGCGCGCGCTTGTCGAGCGCGACGGTGTCGAGGTGACTGTCCCGGTGTCGGACATCGCCGTCGGCGATATTGTCATCGTGCGCGAGGGCGACACGATACCGGTTGACGGCAGGATTGTGTCGGGGAGCGGCTCGGTCAACGAGTCGGCACTCACCGGCGAGAGCCTGCCGGTTGAGAAGGGTGAGGGCGAACGGGTCAGCGCGGTGACCGTTCTTGTCGGGGGATATCTTAAGATAGAGGCCGAGAGGGTAGGCCGTGAGACATCTCTCTACCGGATAATCGGCCTGCTTGAGGAGGCCGCCGCCTCGCGGGCGCCGATAGCAAGGCTGGCCGACAAGGTAAGCGCTGTTTTCGTGCCGGTAGTCATCGGGATTGCCGCGGTGACCGCGGCGGGCTGGCTTCTGGCGGGAGCAGGCGCCGGACAGGCGCTCCGCTCGGCGGTGTCGGTGCTGGTTATATCCTGCCCCTGCGCGCTCGGACTTGCCACGCCGATCGCCATCATGGTTGGCACCGGGCGGGGGGCCGAGCTGGGTATTCTGATAAAGAGCGCCGAGGCGCTTGAGAAACTCCATTCGGTAAAATACTTTTTCACCGACAAGACCGGAACGCTGACCGAGGGCCGGCCCGAGGTCACCGATATCATTCCTTTCGGCACGACAGAGGAGGAGGTTTTGAGGTGGGCATATGCCGCCGAGGCGCTCTCCTCCCACCCGCTGGCCGGTGCGATCTGCCGCGAGGCTGAAAACAGGATAATCGAGCGCCCAGACGCCGGAGACTATCAGGCAGCCCGCGGGAAGGGAATCAGCGTAAATACCGTGCTCGGACGGGTCTATGTCGGCAAGCCCGGATATCTTGCCGAAAACGGCCTTGCCGATATCGGCGGCGAGGTTGCGGCCCGGGTGGAGGAGCTTGAGAGCAAGGGCAAAACCGCGGTCTGCGTAGCCCTTGGCAATAAGACCATCGGGGTTATCGGAATTGCCGACAGGCTCAGGGACGACAGCGCCGAGGCGGTTTCGGAGTTAAAAGCACGGGGCATTAAAACCATAATGCTGACAGGCGACAACGAGAGGACCGCCGCGGCGATTGCCGGGATGTGCGGTATAGAGGAGTACTACGCGGGGCTTATGCCCGAGGACAAGGAGAGGATAATCCGCGAGCGCTCAAAGCTTGGCATCACCGCCATGGCGGGGGACGGAATCAACGACTCCCCGGCGCTGGCCGCGGCGGATGTCGGTATTGCGGTAGGAGCCGGGACCGAGGTCGCCATTGACTGCGCCGACGTGGTGCTCTCCGAAAACTCGCTGTGCGATGCCGTCACGGCGATAAGCCTTTCGTCAGCGACCATGAGAAACATCCGCGAAAACCTGTTTTGGGCTTTTATCTACAATACGATTTGCATTCCCGTGGCGGCCGGCGCGCTCTACCCGGCTTTCGGGATTTCACTCTCTCCCATGATAGCGGCGGCGTCTATGAGCTTCTCCTCGCTCTGTGTCGTGCTCAACTCGCTGCGGCTTCGCAGGATGAAAATTTATACCCGGAAAAATAAGCCGGCAAAACCCGGCAGAAAACGGAGGAAATGAATATGTTCGGCAAAACTGTTGAGTTTGAATTTGCGGTGGGCGGCATGAGCTGCGCGCACTGCAAGGCGGCCGTCGAGCGGGCGCTGCGCTCGGTCAAGGGTGTGAAGTCGGCCGTGGCCGACCTTGAGAGCGGCTCGGTGAAGGTGACGGCAAAGGCGGGCATTGACCACGAGAGCCTCAAGCAGGCTGTAAGAGACGCGGGGTATGATGTGAATTGAAAAAATATTTGAAAAAGGAGTGACAGGAATGAAAGCGACCATTGAACGTGAGGGCTGCATTGCCTGCGGGCTGTGCACCGAGCTTTGCCCCGAGGTTTTCCGCATGGCCGACGACGGGCTGGCCGAGGTTTATACCGACCCGGTGCCGGCAGAGGCCGAGGATACCGCGCGAGAGGCAGAGGAAAGCTGTCCGGTTTCGGTTATCAAGGTGGAATAACAAATAAAACAGAGGAACATCGCCGGTGTTCCTCTTTTCTTTAGTAATGCCTGTCGGCTTGTGCCCTGCTTGCGGTACTCAAGCGGGGTCGGGTAAACAATCTGCACGAAATGTAACATTCGGGTAGCCGGCGATCCGGAATATTTGCATAATGGTATTGACAAGTTATACTTGCGGTGACTATAATATACACAAGGACAAAACCTTTATAATTTGCAGCAGTGCAAGATATATATTATTATTCCGGGTTATGGCAGAACCGTAATATAAACCACGCCGGGTACATAAACGGCAGAAAATATTGTTGCGCGTGGTGCATCCGGCTCATTTTAGCTCAGAATGGGGGAGTAGGGCATGAAGAGATTTTTATGCTTTGTTTTTGCAGTGATGCTGCTGTTTACCACTGTAGCCTGCGTAAACCAGCCCGAGGATGAAAGCGATACCGCCACCACGACTGCCGCACCCGAGAGCACAACCGGACCCGAAGAACCCGAGTTTTTGGCTTTCGATACTGTTGAGCGGGTAGATTATAACGGGTATACCTTCCGCATACTCTACCCTCAAGCCGACCAGTGCTATACAGATTTCTATGCCCCGCAGCTCAACGGCGCGATAACCAATGACGCTATTTTCGAGCGCAACCTGATGGTTAAGGATGCTTTCGGAATAGAAATCGATATAAAGTGGCAGAGCTACACTCAGGTCAATACCGACCTGCAGACACAGGTGACCTCCGGCCTTACCGACTACGACATGTACGGAGGCCACCGGACTTCGCTGGCATTGAGCTACGGCGGGTACCTTTATGACTTTTATGACATGAGCGCGATTAACCTTGACGGCGAATGGTGGGACCCGGCCTGGGTAAAAACCATGTCATATGACGGCTCGATTTACACGCTGGTCGGGGATATAAGCATATCCAGCCTGCTTTTTGTGTCCTCGCTCTGCTTCAACAAGCAGCTCTTTGACGACTACGGCCTTGAATACCCGTATGAGCTGGTTCGGAACAAAAAGTGGACATATGATGTGCTGTACAACATGATAAAGGACTACGGTTCCGACCTCAACGGTGACGGGAAAATGACCTATGACCAGGACAGGTACGGGATTGTCGGCTGGGGAACCGAAGCCGGCTACTCACTGTTTTACGCCTCGGGCTTTACCTTTGTTTCAAAAACCCGGGACGACAAGTTTGAAATCAACTTCAATACCGAGCGCCTGACTTCGATCATGAACCGGGTGTTTGAAACCTGGACCACCAGCGGTTCATATTTCAACAATTCGGGCAGCGCCGCCGAGCACCCCTACCCCTTTTCGGTATTCACAGACAACCGCGCGCTTTTCTGCGACTCTGTGCTCTCAAAGATAGGCACATTCATCGCCGGTATGGAATCTGATTACGGCATTCTGCCGCAACCGATGTTTGACGAGTTTCAGGAGAATTATTATTCCTACACCGGATACACCATTCCGGTCACAATGGTGCCGGCCAACTGCCCCGATCCCGATCGCACCGGCAGGATTATTGAGGCCTTCTGCACCGCTTCGTACGACGAGGTGACCCCCGATATGTACGAGATAGTCACCTCTGTTAAGAACGCGCGCGACGCCGAATCGAGCGAGATGATTCAAATTATAATACGCAACAAGTTCTTCGACCCGGCGCACTGGTATGTCTTACAGGGATACGGGACCTTGTCACGCGATATCATAGCAAGCGGGAACAACAACATTACCTCAAGGCTTAAGGCAATTCAAAAGGTGGCGCAGAATAATCTTGACACCATAACAGCTGCTTTTGAGGAGCTAAAGAAAAAATAAAAACAAAAGAGGCTCTTCAGATGGGCCTCTTTGCGAATTTGTCCCGAGGGCTATTGAATATCGCTGCCGGGCATATTATACTAAGCTCGGAATATCAAACAAGGTGAGTTTTGGCATATGGCATATGTAAGCACATCGCAAATGCTCAAAGCCGCTCTTGAGGGCGGGTACGCCATCGGCGCGTTCAATATTGAAAATATGGAGACGGCACTCGCGGTCGTCGCCGCCGCCGAGGAGCTGAAATCTCCGGTAATACTGCAGACCACGCCCTCGACCGTAAAGTATGCCGGGCTTGATATGTTGCGGGCGATCGGCTTTACGGCGGCAGCCCGCGCCTCGGTTCCGGTGGCGCTGCACCTTGACCACGGGGAGAGCTATGAGCTGGCCGCCTCGGCAATAGCCGCGGGGTATTCTTCGGTGATGATCGACGGCTCCAAACTGAGCCTCAAGGAGAATATCTCGCTCACCCGCCGCGTGGTGAACGCCGCCCGGCAGGCGGGAGTGCCGGTTGAGGCCGAGCTGGGGCGGGTAGGCGGCAAGGAGGACGATTATGACGGTGGCGCGGGCGGGTATACCGACCCTGACGACGCGGCGGAGTTCGTGCGTGCGACGGGTGTCGGCTCGCTTGCCGTCGGAATCGGCACGGCGCACGGATTTTATAAATCGGCACCACGTCTCGATACGGCGCGGCTGCGCGAGATAAGAGCGCGGCTGGCATCGGCAGGGCTCCTCTTGCCGCTGGTGCTCCACGGCGCCTCGGGGCTGTCGGATGACGCGATAGTAG
The DNA here is from genome assembly GCA_012727435.1 of Clostridiales bacterium. Lineage (GTDB taxonomy): Bacteria > Bacillota > Clostridia > Oscillospirales > CAG-272 > UMGS1002. The sequence continues at coordinate 49,308 of JAAYHB010000011.1, forward strand.
AGTGCATTGCCGGGGGGATATGCAAGGTCAACTTTGCCACAGAGCTGCGCGAGGCCTACACGAAGGGTGTAAGGCAGGTGCTTGCCGACCCGGCGGTATATGACCCGAAAAAGTTCGGCAGGGCAGGAATGGAGAAACTCAAAGAAGCGGTTATGGCCAGAATACATATCTGCGGCTCTGCCGGGCGGGCGTAAACCACCGGGGGAATACTTTAAAGCCGGGGTTTATTGCATCGCCTCGGCCAATAGTTCCGCCATTTTCTTAAGGTTGTCTATATAATCGGCTGCCAGCGGGGAGAGTTTAATAGCCACACCTCCGATTTCCTCGGCAAAGGCGGCCGACTGGCTGTTGTCTATTTCCTCTTGGTAGAAAATTACCTTGATGTTTTCAGCGCGGGCAAGCTCGACCATCTCGGCCAGGCGCTTGGCGGTCGCCTCCTTGCCCTCTTCCTCAAGCGCATACATAGTGAGCCCGTAGTCCTCGGCGAGATAACCGAAAGCCGGGTGATATACAATTATTTTACGGTTTTTAACCCCTTCGAGCACCGACACAATTTCCGAGTCAAGCCCCTCAAGTTGGCCTTGATAGGCGGCGGCGTTTTGACTGTAGACCCCGGCGTTATCGGGGTCAAGCAGGCTCAACTCGCGCGTGATTACCTCTATCATCACCTTCACGCGCTTTGGCGAGAGCCAGATGTGCGGGTCGCGGTCGCCCGAGGCAAAGGTCAGCTCGGGATAAACTTCGGCCACCTCCTCATGAAGGGCCACGATTTTCACGCTTTTCGGCACGTGCGGCAGTATGCCGGCCTCGGCCGGAACGCCGATTGTAAAATATAGCGAAGCCTCTTCAAATCTCATCATGTCGCCCGGCGTCGGCTCGTAGTTTTCGGGGCTGTATCCCGGCGGGATCAGGGTGACAACCTCGGCAAGCCCGCCGCAGACCGCCCTGACGAATGTAGCCTCGGGCACAATGCTCACGGCAATGACAGGCTTGCCGCTGTCTGCCTGCTTTTTGTCGCACGACACAAGCAGAAACCCTGTTGCCAGCAGAATTGCAAGAGCCAGAGCTGCAATGTGTATTGCTTTTTTCATGATAACTCCTTGTTTTTTTAACGTCTTAGCGCCTTCTGATCATCCCAGCGCGACGTCAAGCACCATCATCAGCGAGAAGCCTAAGGCGGTACTCAGAGTGCCGATGTCGCTGTGATCTCCGGTCTGCGCCTCGGGAATCAGCTCCTCGACCACGACATAAATCATGGCGCCCGCCGCAAAGGCAAGTATGTAGGGCAGGGCGGGGGTAACGAGGGAGGTGAGCAGGATGGTGATAATTCCCCCGACCGGCTCGACGACGCCCGACAAAAAGCCGTAGCTGAAAGCGCGGGCCCGGGGAATACCGCTGCCCACCAGCGGCATCGAGATTATCGCGCCTTCGGGGAGGTTCTGCAGCGCGATTCCGATTGAGAGAACCAAAGCGCCTCCGGCTGAAATGGCGGCGTCGCCCGAGAGCATTCCCGCGAAGACCACCCCGACGGCCATTCCCTCCGGCAGGTTGTGGAGGGTTACCGCCAGCACCAGCATCAGCGACCGGCCGGCCTTTGAATGTACGCCTTCGGGTTTGTCGGAATCGGCATGGAGGTGGGGGATTAACATATCAAGCAGAAGCAGAAAGCCGACCCCGGCCCAGAATCCGATAAGCGGGGGAACCCATCGGGGTAGTGTTCCCTCACCCGACATCTCGATAGCGGGGATGAGCAGCGACCAGACCGAGGCCGCAATCATGACCCCCGAGGCGAACCCGAGCAGCGCCTTGCGCACGGGTATGCTCATTTCTTTCTTGAGAAAAAAGACGGCCGCCGAGCCGAGCGTTGTGCCGGCAAGGGGAATGAAAAGGCCGAGAAGGATTATCAGTGCATCACTCATATTCTCACTCCGAAAGCCTGTGGCTTATATTATCATTTTACCATAAAGGTATAATAAATCAAGCGTTTTATATTCGCCGGAATTAAGTAAAACAAAAGAAGTAACGGAGAGCCAAAATGGAACAGAAACCACTTACGCCCGGCGCCGACCTGCGCATTATGACCTCAAACGCCCTCTTTGACAAAACTGCCGAAGCGCGCGCCGGATTGCTTTATGAGAACATCAGGTATTACAACCCCGACATCATCGGATTTCAGGAGATTAACGAGGTTCTGCACAAGGTTCTGATAAGCCGACTTATTGAAGAGCTCGGATATGACATGGTCAGCGCCTGGCCTGATGAGGGCCGGCGGCGGGATTTTGAGCTTCAATCGTTGTCCCCCAAATACCCGAGCGTCAATTATTTCCCGATTCTCTACAAAAAGAGCAGGTTTTGCGAGCTTGAGTCGGGCTTTTATATGTACCGCTCAACCTGGACCCAGACAAAGGGGGTTACATATGCGATTCTGTCCGAGAGCTCAAGCGGCAGGCGTTTTGCGCATATAAACACGCATGCAGCGGTCATAACAAGCTGGTATAAGATAGAAAATCTCACTCCCGACCTTGACGAGCAGTGGCGGCTCGACAACAGCAGACAGATTTTGGAAACCAAAGCCGAAATAATCGAAAAATACGGCAACATTCCGATTTTCCTCACCGGGGACTTCAACAGCAACGAAAAATCAGCCTCATATGCCGCATACATTGCGGGGGGATTTGAAAACTCAAAGTACAAGGCAGAGCGCTCGGCCTCCCGCAATATCGGAAGCTTTCACAAAGTAGGCGAAATGCCGCCGCAAGGCGAGGACACCCTGCCGATAGACCATATATTCGTCACGCCCGACATCAGGGTACTGGTCCACAGCATTGAGACTACTCAAAGCGTGCTCGACTCCAGCGACCACTGCATGGTGTATGCAGATGTTCTGCCGCCATAGCTCGCGTGGTTTTGCGATCAGACAGGCCGCATGTAACGGATTTTGCAGAGAAGGGTGAGCCTGAAATTTTGCGACAGCGCTCCGGAACATTTACGGTTTTTAACGCGTCATGTAATATAAGGTTTTACAGAGTTTTGACAATGAGTTATTGAAAGGACGGCTGAATATGAATACTTCTTTATATAATAACCGATACTTTTACCGTACCCTGTGCATTATATTATGCATGACAATGTTTTTGGGTGTGCTTTCCTCGTGCAAATCCTGGCGGGGGCAAGAGGGGTTCAGCTTTAAGGGCAGCGCATATACGTCCGACAGCGTCACCGACCTGCCCGAAGCACTATCCGAGGTGTCGATTACGGCGACCGGCTCGCGCTCCTGTATTATTCCGACCAACGCAACCTTTACTATCAAGACTTCAGGGAAAACTAATGCCGAGACCCTTTCGCGCTATATTACAGTTACGCCGGCGCTTGATTTTACGGTCAGCGCCAAGTCCGGGACCGAGTTTCTGCTCACCCCTCTTTCGGGAAGCCTTGAGAAGGGTAAGGTTTACCGCTTTACGGTGGGGAACCCAGAAAACCCGGTCTACAGCTTTGCCTTTCAGACAGAGAGCGAGCTGGTTGTACGCAGCGTGCTGCCGGCCGACCTTGCGACAGGCGTCCCGCTCAACACAGGTATTGAAATTGCCTTTACCGAGGTTGTCGGGAATGTAAATTTCAAGGATTACATCACTATATCTCCCAAAACTGCCGGGCGCTTCGAGCTTTACCCCGACGGCAGGACGGTAGTTTTCATCCCCGAGAAAAACCTTGAAGAGAACACGGTTTATACCGTCAGGGTGAAAAGCGGCTTGAAATCTGAGTCGGGAAAGCGGCTTGAGGCCGACTTTGAGTCAAAATTCCGCACCGGTGTGACGGTTGCAGACCAGAATGACAAAACAATTACGATATATCAGAATTCTGGGACGACCATATTTGCTACCAGCGAATACCCTACGATTTATTACAACATTAATAACCTTAACAAAATCGAGCCGAAGCTCGACGATGTCTCGGCCACGCTTTACCGCTATTCAGATGCCAAAGACGCGATTGAAGCAATGAAGGCATACGAGGCGGTCCGCGCCGACTATTTTCAGACCGGCGAGAGTTATATCTTCCCGACCCGGGGGCTTGATAAGGCCGGCGAGTATAAAATCACGCCGGCTGCTGAACACCGCGGGCCTAACTAATGGCAGATGTATTTCTCGCTCCCGAAAATCGGGACGGGGATTTATCTTGTAAACTATACCGTCTCGGGCACTTGGAACCGCACTGAGTTTGAAAAAACTTTTCAACTGATATTTCAGGTCACCGACCTGCGCGTGCACACCCAAAGCTGCGACGGCGGCACCCTCTTTTGGGTAAATAATCTCTCGGGCACCCCGGTAGCAGGGGCGCAAATTGAGGCTGAGTGCTTTACCCGCATTGAGTCCTGGAATACCGAGGGCGGCAGGAGCGCCTTTACGAAAATTTCCGGCAAAACCGACGCCGACGGCCTCTATTTTTTGAGCAACGGGAAGGCTAACGCGGCGTATGTGAGGGTATCTGCCGGCGGCGATGAGACGATTATTACCCTGCTCTGCGCCGAAGATACTGTTCAGAAGTATTACTGCAAATATATTTATACCGACCGCGAGGTTTACTTTAAAAACGACACCGTGAACTATTGGGGGGTCATCACCCCGGGCGGCGAGGAAACCCTGCCGGCGCGGCTTTATGTCTATGTCGGCAGCATACCCTACGGGAGCGTGGCGGTAGCGCCCGACGGCAGCTTTTCGGGCAGCCTGCCTGTCGAGGACTATACCGGGTCGGGCTATTATATCAGGTTCTGCAAGGACGACGGCACGCTTATCACCTCGAAGTACATCAGGGTGACGCAGAAGGATAAGCCGGTTTACCGGGGGACGATTGCCTTTGACAAGCTCTTTTATGAGTACGGCGACACCATGACCGCGACTCTTACCGCTTCTTTCTTCGACGGCACGCCGGCCCCGGGGCTGCGCTTTAGCGCATGGATAAACGCCGCGCAGCCGGAGCAGGAGTTCGAAGTGGTGACCGGGGCCGACGGCACGGCAAAGATTACCCTGAGCAACTCGAAATTTACGTCAAGCAACAGCACATATCCGATAACCGTCCATATCGGCGCCCAGCTTATAGGATTTGAGACGACAAGCCTTAGCATGCACAATTCGGTTTTATACTTCCACAGCGACGTCCAGCTGCGTGCGGCCCGAAAGAGTGATGATTATTCTGAGGTTTACTTAAACAAAACCGACACATCAAAAATCAAGACCGCCGCCGACCGCAATAATCTCTCAAACCTCATATACGGCGAGCCAGCCGGGGGCAGCGTGACAATAAGCCTTATCAAGTGCGAGTTTGTCAGGGTCAGCCTTGGTACCGAATACAACCCGATAACCAAGACCACATATCAGCGTTATGTTACCGAACAGAGAGAAACAACCATTCAAACCTATACAGAGAATTTCAAGGACGGTATAATCCGCCTTGAGCACCGCGAGGTTTCGGGTTTTGAGGGCTACTATTACTACAGAGTAGAGTATTATCATGCCAAAAACAACACCATTTATACTGTCAATATAAATGCCGTTCAGAGTAAGTCTGCAAGTAAAAACGAGTTCCCGGAAAACTGGAACACCTACTCCTTAAGCCTCAATGACTCGGCTTATTCGGTGGGAGAGAATGTAACCGCAAGCTTTCTATATAACAAACAGCCGGTGACCGGCAGGGTGCTCTTTACGGTATATGACTCAAAGGGGCTGGCACACAAAAGGATTGTGACCGACGGGAAGATTTCGTTTACCTTTACCGAGGACATGGTGTTTTTCTGCCGGATATATGCCGCCGCGCTGGACGCGGGGGAGTATCTGATCAGAAGCACCACGCTGACATACGATTACGCCTCGGACAACACGCTGAATATCGAAATACTCCCCGACAAGAACACATACAAGCCCGGGGAGCGCGCGACGGTTACAATCAAAGTCACCGATAAGAAAGGTCGGCCGGTTGGCGGCACTGCTCTGCTCTCGGTGGTGGACGAAGCCTGCTTTGCATTGGGAGACCAGTATCTTGGCCCGGTGGAGGAATACTTCTCTCCGACCGTAAATGGCATTTATTACCTGCCATATTATTACAGCCTTATCACGTCGTATGAATATTTTTATCGGTCCGACGGCCCGATTGTGTCGGTTCTGGTTGACAGCCGCTTCAATATTTTCAATGAGGGAAGTCTGAGGGGTGGAACTAATAAAGCAGTGGACAATGAAGCGCCCTCAGAGAATGGAAATTCCTATGTTGACTCGGCAGAAACCGGGGTCTATATACGCGAGGTCTTTCTCGACAACCCGGTATTCAAGGCAATCAGCGTCGGGGAGGACGGTGTGGCGGTGCTCAGCTTCACTGTGCCCGACAACATCACCGAGTGGCGGCTCACCGTGCTGGCGACAAGCAACATAAATTCATCGCAGCCCTCGCGCCGGATGCTCGGGAGCGCGGTCAGCGGGGTAATCTGCACGCAGCCCTACTTTATCAATGTCTCGGCCTGCAGCTATTACCTTGTGGGGGACGACATCACGGTCTCGGCCCGCTCATACGGAAACGCACTGAACGAAGACAAACCTGTCAGATACCACGCGGTCATAACAGACGAGACCGGCAGAACAGTCAAGTCAAATCAGACCGAACTGAAGCCCGGGGACACGGCCTGGTTTAACTTCGGCAGCCTTTCGGCCGGTGACTACAGCGTGACAATCACCGCCACCTGCGGGGAGTACAGCGACGGTGTGAAGCTTAGCTTTGACGTGCGGGAGAGCGGCAACGTAGTGGATATCCGCAGCGATATTTCGGTTGACGAGATAAAGAGCATCAAGCCGCTCGCCTATCCGGTGGTACTTTCCTTCTACGATTCAACCTTTGAGCTGTATCTTAAGGCGGTGGACTTTATAAGATGGAATAATGTCCTCAGCAGAAGCGACGCTCAGGCGGCCCGCTATGTTGCGATTTCTGCCTCAGAAGTCCTCTTCGGCTCAAACCGCACCGAAGACCTTGCCAACATAAAGGAGCGGCTCTCGGAAAACCACGGGCTGATACCCCTGCTTGAGTACAGCGAGGGCGACATCGCGCTGACCGCAAAAATCTGCGCGATTGCCCCTGAGGCACTGACAGAGCAGCTCAAAGCCAGTATAATCGGGGTGTTGCAGGCATATATCGGCGGCGGGGAATACCCCGACGATGCCGAGCTCTGCGCCGCGCTGCTCGGGCTTGCGGCGCTCGGAGAACCGGTGCTCGATATGCTCTACAATGTAGCCTCGGATGCCGGGGACTATTCTGTCGAAGCCAGGCTCTACCTTGCGGCGGCATTTGCCTATATCGGCGACTTCCCGGCGGCAAACACGATGTACTCGGAAATCAAATCCAAGTATGGTACAACGAACGAGTACCGGGATCTGTATGTCAGGGGAGCCGACATTGACGAGCAGATAAAACTTACCGCGCTGGCGCTGATATCGGCCTCGAGGCTCAGCCGCACAGACGCCGAGGTGATGGTGAAATACCTGCTTGAGCATGTCTCGCGCTCCGAGTATTACGGGCTCGAGATGGCGGCCTATGTGAAATTCTATATGCCGACCGGGCGGGTGGAGTCAACCTTCTCGTACCGCTTCGGCAACGATAAGGTCGAGACCGTGACCCTGAAGGCCGGCGGCACATATGCGCTGACCCTGACGAGGAGCGGGTTTGAGACGCTTCAAATTATCAGCGCCGACCCGAATATCCGCGTCCGCGCCGCATATTTTGGCAGCCCGGCCGACGCTGTCAAGGACAATAGAAAAACCGAAGGTATCAAAGTTGAAAAAACCATAGCCCCGTATGACGAGAAGCTGGGACTGTATGTGGTTACCCTGAGCTTCAGCGGCTGGTCAGACCGGCCGTACATGAGCTTTGATATCTCGGACAGTATTCCGACAGGCGCGAGATACGTGTCGAACTACGGATACAGAGTTGTCGCAAAACGCGGCGACAAGACATCGGCTTGGATCTATAATGCAGGTGGTCAGCAAATGTACGGCTCTATCTCAGTATGGACAAAGGCCAAGAAATGGAACGATAAACTCGATCCCTTCGAATTTTCGGGCAGTGTTTCATACCTTATCCGTGGTGCGGTGACCGGCGATTTCATCGTCGAGGAGGCGCTGATCCGTAATAATCTCACCGGCAATTACGCCACCAGCAAACGTATGCAGGTTACAATCAAAGAGGATACATGGGTTATCAAGACGATGCAATAAACCCAAAAAACACCGGCCCGGCGGAATTTCCGCCGGGCTTTAATTATGGAAATTAATGGGTAAGAATGCAAAAAGGGTTTGACATTTCACCTGGCCTATGGTATAATAAAAAACCACCGGAGAGTAACACAGGCGTTTTGTCCGGAAATATAAAGCTGATTTAAACCCTCCCGACTATGGAAGGGTTATATTATATTCAAGGAGGAGTTTAATGGCAGGAGAGAAAAGAAACTATTCTGAAATTACGCCCGAGATAAAGAAACTGAGCGAGCTTTGCCTTCGCGACAGCTACATCGATCCGTCAATGTATCAGAAATACAATGTCTTTCGCGGGCTCCGCAATCTTGAGGGCAAGGGTGTTCTGACCGGACTTACCGAAATATCCGAGGTGTATGCGAAAAAGGTTGTGGGGGATAAGGAAATACCCTGCCGCGGCAAGCTCTATTACTGCGGATATGATATAGAGGACCTGGTCTCCGGGTTTATGAAGGAGAAGCGCTTCGGCTTCGAGGAGATAACCTACCTTTTGCTTTTCGGCGAGTTGCCGAATGCTGCTGAGCTGGAGGAGTTTTGCCGGATTCTGTCAGGTTACCGCTCGCTGCCCACCTCTTTTGTGCGCGACCTTATCATGAAGGCGCCGAGCGAGAACGTGATGAATTCTATGGCGCGCAGCGTGCTGACCATGTATTCCTACGACCGCAATCCCGAGGACACCTCGATACCGAATGTGCTGCGCCAGTGCCTGCAGCTTATTGCAGTATTCCCGATGCTGGCGATATACGGCTATCAGGCTTATGACTATTACATCGACGGCAGCCGGAGCTTCTTTATCCATGAGCCCGACCCGGCGCTCTCGACCGCCGAGAACATACTTCACATGCTACGCATTGACAAAAAATACACAAAGCTTGAGGCCACTGTGCTCGATTTGGCTTTGGTGCTGCACGCCGAACACGGCGGCGGCAACAACTCGACCTTCACGACCCGGGTGGTTTCCTCCTCGGGAACCGATACATATTCTGCCATCGCCGCTGCCCTCGGCTCGCTCAAAGGCCCGAAGCACGGAGGGGCGAACATCAAGGTTGTACAGATGTTTGACGACATCATGAAAAACGTAAGAAACTGGGAGGATTGCGAGGAGATTGAAAACTACCTGCGGAAAATACTGAACAAGGAGGCCTTTGATAGAAGCGGTCTGATTTACGGTATCGGGCACGCCGTGTATTCGGTATCCGACCCGAGGGCGGTTATCTTCCGCCGCTTTGTCAGGAAACTGTCGCGCGAAAAGGGAAGGCAGGAGGAGTTCAAACTCTATGCCGCGGTCGAAAAGATTGCGCCGAAACTCATCGCCAGCGAGCGGAAGATGTATAAAGGGGTCAGCGCCAATGTGGACTTCTTCTCGGGATTCGTGTATGATATGCTCGGGCTTCCCGTCGAGCTGTATACCCCGATTTTTGCAATCGCCCGAGTGGCGGGCTGGAGCGCCCACCGGCTCGAAGAGCTGATTAACGGAAGCAAAATCATCCGCCCGTCCTACATGAACGTGCACCCGAGAAGGGAATATATACCGATGTCGCAGCGTTGAGTGTGCTGCTCCGGGGGTGCTGCCCCCGAGCCTCGCTTTCTTTTCGGGGCTCCGCCCCGCACCCTGCTCAAGGGGCTTTTTTGAAAAAAGCCCCTTGAGAATCCCCAAAAACTTCCCAACCTATCGCAAATAAAGTAGCGCGGGAGCCCATATCCCGCGCTTTTCTCTACATATAGCCCGTTCATTTTCACGGGAAAGCCTTTTGGCATAGGTAAAGCATCACTGCTGAGCAAAAAAACGGCGGGGCTGACGCAAATCAACCCGATTTGCGTCAGCCCTGGATTTTTGCATGGAGCAATCAGCCGTGATAAGCGCCCGGCAGAATCTCGTCGCCGTATTTTTCCTTGGCGGCGGCAATCTTTGCAATGGCCGCATCCCAGTAGTCGAATATTTCTTTCGGCGTGTTGGGGTCTGTCTTGGCATAGAATGCCTTGGTACGCTCAAGTTTGGCTATCCACTTGGAGCAGCGGAAGGTGAAGAGGTAATCGTATGTCTCCTTGGAGAAGTCCTCATTCAGATACTTTTTGAAGAGCATCACAAGGTCTTCATATTTCGGAATCCGGCCGGTGGGGGTTTCATAGGCGTCAAACTCGCCGTGAATCCTGCCCTCGGCCCAGTGCAGCCACACCTTCTTGGCAAGCTTGCTGGTTATAAATTTCCCGTCACGGCCGCGCATGAAGTAATTTGTGCTGAAAATCTTCGGAACCTCGCGCATCCCATCGACGAATCTTATATTGTTGATTGTATACTGTCCGAGCGGGTATGATACAAAGTCTATGTTGGCCATGGGGTTCGAGACCCGCACGCCCTCGGCGCCGAGCGTGGCACTGGTGGTCTCGGACTCAAGGGTGCAGGCCTTGAGGAGAATGCCGTCCTTCCAGTTTGGCGACTCCTCAATCGGGACGGTGGTGTCGCTGTCGCGGCCGCCGTAGAGTATGCCCTCGACCTTCACGCCGGTTTTGGATTCGAAGCCTTCTTTATCTATGTTGTCAAGGTAATCAAGCCGCATGGTGTAGCGGGCATTGGGATGGGCGATGTCGACCACATTGCCGTCCGAATCCTTGACGCCCCGGTGCCACTTGCCGAAGTGGTTGCGGCCCTCGTCGGGCGCCTCGACGCCCATCCCCAGCCAGTAGGGCATACCGTCGGGTCCTACCAGCACGTTCGAGAAAATGACCTCCTGATCCTTCATCAGGTTCTTGAAAATCACCGGGTCGTCCTTGGCGTTGACGTCCTTGATGATGCCGAACATCCCGTTTTCGACGTTGACCGCGCGGAACTCGCCGTTTATGTTGCGGAAGTATGCTATGTCGTCGCCGACAATCAGCTCGCCTGGAATCATGGCGGTTGAGGTCTTGCCGCAGGCCGAGGGGTATGCGCCGCAGAAATAGGTCTTGCGGTTCTTTTCCTCGTTGACCGCTGCCATGATGAACATATGCTCGCAGAGCCAGCCTTCCTGCCCCGACTTGTTGATGGCAAGACGCATGGAGTGCTTCTTCAGGCCTACCGAGTTGCCGGCGTACTGGTTGTTCATCGAATAGACAATGTTGTTCTGGGTGTCGATGTAGACCCTTCTCTTGTCAAGGTCAACAGAGTTGTTGTTCTCATCGAGCCGGCCGGCCGAGTGGATGAAGCGGAAGAAGTCGTCCTTCTCGGAGTCCTTCATCTTCAGAAAATGGTTGTATGCCGAACGGTAGAGGATATACTCCGAGTGAGCGACATACCAGCTGTCGGTAAACTGAACACAGGGTATGGTGAAGGGACTCTCTGTCGGACCTTCGGCGAAAAAGAGCACGACTGCCTGCTTGCCCCTCATAATGCCGGCGGAAATGTCGAGGATTTCCTTTATGCCGGTTTCATACTCGATTGAGTTGAGGGCCTTCATGCGCTCAAGGTTTTCTTTATATACAAGATACTTTGTGGCATTTTTGTCGCGGCCCTGGTCGTAGTAGCTGTCCCAGTGGACTGTATGGTTCGGATAGCGCATGGGCCACTCCTCGCCGAGTGCCAGCGCCTGCTGCCGTACATACTTCATGTCTTCTTCGCTGTCGGTGCAGACATATATCGAGTCGGGGTCGCAATGCTCGGCGAAGAAGCCTACAAATTCCATGACCTTCGGGTTTTTCAGTGCGGCAAGCCTTTCAAAGCTCTCGGCGCTCATTTTGCTTTTCAGCAGCTTTTCATATTTCATCACAGATACTCCTTTGGTTTTTTACCTGTATAAATTATACATTCCGGCGGTGTGTCTTGTCAATTATTATAATATGAGAAAAGCCGGCTGTTTGGGTGCCATTATTTATGGAAAATGAATATTAAAATTAAAATTCCTGCAAAACTTCAGGTTGTCGGGCAGCTTTTTGCGCTAATTTCAATTATATCATGAAAAATAAGCATGCTAAAGCTGCACGAAGTGAATCGGGCTAAAAGTCGGGAACATCACTTCGCGGCAGGAAATCGCCGAAGATATTTGAGAACAGCTCGCGACAGTAGGCATATGAAAAGAGAGGGTCGCGCTCGCGCACGAAGGTATTGGCGACCGCCAGCGCTTCGGAGTAATCCGAGAAGGGGTATACGGTTATCCCGGCATAGCCGCCTGTCAGGTGGGTGACAAGCGGGATGACGCAGGCGTCCTTGATAGACACAAACCCCTCCTCGTCCTTTTCGATTGTAACCTTGGCCATGCCTCCGAGCATCCGGCTGCAGACCCCTGCCCCGCGCTCGGCGGTAGAATTGACAAAATTGCCGAGCGAAAAATAGACCAGCATTTTGTGTCCGTCCTCTCTTGAATACCATTTTACCGGCTGGATTACATGCGGGTGTGTGCCGATGACAAGATCGGCGCCGCACTCAAGAAAAATCCGGCACCAGTAATCCTGTTCCTCCGAGGGCTTGTGCATGTATTCGGTTCCCCAGTGCGGGCAGATGACAACAAAGTCGGCTATCTCCCGCGCCCGCGCAGTGTCGGCTCTGACCTTTTCTTCATCGAGCAGGCTGACGATGTAGGGCATGCCGTCGGGCAGGGGTATCTCGTTTGTGCCGTAAGTATAGTTCAGCACCGCAACCCTGATGCCCGAACGCTCGACAATCAAGATTTCCGAAGCCTCCTTCTCGCACAGCGCGGTGCCGGCAATTTTGACTTCGGGGAAATGCCCGGCCCAGTATTCGCGGCAGAGGCGCACGCCCTCGGCGCCCCGGTCGAGCGTGTGGTTGGTTGCCTGAAGCACAATGTCAAAGCCGGCTTTTGCCACCGCGTCGGCGACCTCTTGCGGGGCGTTGAACATGGGGTAGCCCGACAGCCCCAGTTTCTCCCCGGCGAGCGGGGTCTCCTGATTGATTATGGCTATGTCGGCCGCCGATATTTCGCTTTTTACGCAGGCGAAAAGGTGGTCGAAGTTATAGCTGCCGTCGGGGGCTTTGCCGCTCTGCTGTACCAGCCGGTGCATTAGCAGGTCTCCGACCATGACAATTGTGACCTGTTCGTCGTTAAACTCATCTGCCGGCATCTCGGTTCTAATCGTTTCGGGCCGGGGCGCCGGGAGGCTGTTTGCGCCGGCGGCACAGGCGCAAAGGCAGGCCACAAGAAGTATCATGCAAAAAAGCTTTATTACGGCTTTCATTTTTCACTCCGTTTTTGTCGTTGATAATAGTATCCTCAAGCGTATAATATTCCGGCTAAGTGAAATAATTATACTGAATTATTTACGGGAAAAGATGTGTGCATTTTCGGCGCGGTACTAAAGAGGATGAAAAATGAATATCAGCAAAGAGAATTATAGAAAATATGCCGATGCGCGGGCGCCCAAATCGCCCGTGGTAAAAAACTGCATCAAGGCCTTTCTTGTCGGCGGGCTTATTTGCCTTTTCGGAGAGGCGCTCATTCAGATGTTCACCGGCCTGTGCGGGGTGTCGCGCGACGACGCTGGCACACTGAGCGCGGTTACCCTGATTTTTATCACCGTATTACTTACCGGGCTCGGAATATTTGATAAGATTGCCAAATTCGGCGGCGCCGGAACGCTTGTGCCCATCACAGGCTTTGCCAACGCCGTTGTTTCCCCGGCAATAGACAGCTTTACCGAAGGTCCGCTGATTGGCGTGGGCGCGAAGATATTCACGGTTGCCGGCCCGGTACTGCTTTACGGCATGCTGTCAGGGGCGATTTACGGGGTTATCCTTTGGATATGCGGCCTTTTTAAATAAAAAACGGCCGCTTTTGCAGCCGTCAGTTATAAATATGAGTTTTTTAAGTTTTTTTGAAGATTCTTAAGGAACCTTTTTTATTAAAAAAGCTCCTCATGCAGGGTGCGGGGCGGAGCCCCGCTTTTTCAATGTCTGGCCGGCGCCGTGGATTGCATCAAAATCCCTTGCGAAGGCTTCGACTGCGGCGTTAATGCTCGGCATACCGAGGGCGGCCTTTATAATATCCACGCCGACGGTAGCCCCTTTTGCGCCACTTGCAAAGGCGCTTGTCACCTGGGATATGTTTCTGAAGCTTGCCGCCAGGATTTTCGACCGGCTGTTCATGCCGTCAAGAAAGCTGCGTATCTCGCTGATGACAACGAACGGGTCTATGCAGTTGTTCTCCATGCGGTTGACGTAGATGGCTATATATTCGGCGCCCGCAAGCCCTGCAAGTATGCCCTGCATGGTGGTGTATATCGCGGTGGCGGTCACCTTCACGCCTTCATTCACAAGCGCTTTTATGGCAGGGAGCCCGGCGGCGCTGACCGGGATTTTAACGTATATATCAGAACCCAGCTTGTCGAGTATGAAATGCGCCTCGTCGATTATTTCCTGAGTGGTGGTGGAGACGGTCTGGACATGCAGGCTGCGCTGGTTCCCGCACAGCTTTTTTATTTCGGCCAGCCGGGCGTAGACGTCAATATTCCCCTCTTTTCTGAGTATGCTGGGATTTGTGGTCACCCCGCTAATAGGCCATGCGGCGAGACCTTCCCTTATCTCGTTTATATTTGCGGTATCGAGCATCAGTTCGTACATTTTACAGATTCCTCTTTCAGCAAAGCTTTCTTGATATTTTGCCGCCGACATTGTATCACACATCGATGTAAAGTTCAATGTCTTAACTGGCTAAAAATAGCCTGTCCCGGGCAGCTTTTATTGTTAATTTTTCGTCAAATTGCGCCGCGCCGGCAGGGAATAATATCGGCATATCGGAGTATAATAAAAGACGAGAAACCAAATGCCGCCTCTGGCGGCGGAAAGGATACTGAAATGCAGTTTAACCAAAAAGAAACCGAATTACTCAAGGACCTCAAGGGTCAGGAAAAGCTTTGTGCGGACAAGTATTCAAAGCACGCGCAGGCGGCGTCCGACCCGCAGCTTAAGGACCTGCTCGGAAGTATTGCAAAGGTTGAATACGGCCATTACGATACGATAACCCAGATTGAGAGCGGCAACGTCCCGCAGCCCGGGCAGGGCAGCCAGCAGCAGCCGACATTCAAGGCGGTTTACGGCACGACCGAGGACGAAAAGAAGAAAAACGACTGCTATATCTGCACCGACCTGTTGTCGATGGAAAAGCATGTCTCGCATATGTACGATACCTGCATTTTCGAGTTCAGGGATCAGAATGTCCGGAACATGCTAAACCATATTCAAAAAGAAGAACAGAACCACGGCAAGATGATATACGACTATATGCAGACAAACAACATGTATTCTTAATGTGCAAGCCTTTTGCATAAAGCCCGTCCGGGTCCGGACGGGCTTGTGCTGTTTTTTAGAGTCTGCATATATGGGTTGGTGTCCTTCCTGTTTGCGGGCACTCTTATTGTTTCTCGTAGGGGCGACCTGTGGTCGCCCGCGGGTATCCCGCGCCCCTCTCCAGGTCTGCCAGCAGACTTATGGCAGCATAGCGCGGGACATGGGGCCTGCGCTACTTCATTTGCGATATAGGTTGGAAAGTTTTTGGGGATTCTCAAGGGGCTTTTTTTAAAAAAGCCCCTTGAGCGGGGTGTGGGGCGGAGCCCCGCAAGTAAAGCGGGGGCATGGGGGCAGAGCTCCCCCGTAGAAAAACCGTGGTGTGGGGTTTCCCCACACCACGGTTTTACCGGCCGTTTTTTCAGCTCTCAAGCTGCTTGCCGAGGAAGCCTGCGGCGGTCTGAATCAGTTTCGACTCGACCTCGCTGCTGATAATGTCGCGCGGACGCTCACCGTTTACATCTGCGACCGAGGCCACGCAGCCGATCAGATCCCCTTCGCTCAAAATCGGCATGGCGCAGCTGATATAATAGTTGTCGCTGTCGGCAATGACCGGAAGTCTCTCGGCTCCTTCGCGCCACATGTAGAGCGCGCGGCTCTCGATAATGGCCTCCATTTCGTCCGACAGCTGTTTGTCGTTGAACTCCTTCTTGGGAACACCCGCAGAAGCGATAACGGCATCCCTGTCACATATAACCACCGCAAGTGAGCAGGTTTTATGGAGGGTGTCGGCATACTGGGCGGCAAAGGCGGCCAGCTCGCCTATTGGCGAGTACTTCTTGAATATTACCTCCCCTTCGCGGTCGGTATATATTTCAAGCGGATCGCCCTCACGTATCCTCATTGTGCGGCGGATTTCCTTGGGGATGACTACACGTCCCAGATCATCAATGCGACGAACAATTCCTGTTGCTTTCATACATTTTTGACCATTCCTTTCTTGCATCTCGGGCTTTGGCACCACGGCCGGGCAGACTGCGGCGGTAAACCCGGCGCGGGGCTGTTGCCCATGTCTTTTAACGCGGTTCTGCTTGCTTTGTTAGTGTTTGTATATAACGGGGATTTATGCGCCCGGGCAAAAAATTTAAGTGCCTTATATGCCGTATCGTGTCAGAAAAAGTCATTTTTCTCGCCGCGCGCCGCATAACACAGTCAAGCGTCTCCCCAAAAGCAGCAAGCGCCCGCAGCCGTTCTGTTCATTTTCTAACATCATTATTGCACGGTACCGCCGGTCTTTATGCGCCTGTCCGGCATTTGTGATATATATGATGTGTCTGACGTCGTTATTTTTGTGAAATGATTTTTCGGTATTGACTTATATAATAATTAGTTATACAATTAACCAATAAGGAGCAGGAGCCTTGAGGCAATTCAATCCGCTTCTTTTTATGGAGAGTAATGAAGCTGTCAAATACGATTTCCTATATCGAGCGGCGCTTCGGGATTGAGAAGGCCGTCTCTCTTATGAAAAATGCCGGTTTTACGGCAATGGACTACATGCTCAATCAACTCTGCAATGACGACAGCCCGCTCTCGGGTGAGATGTACCGCGAGCGTGCGGAGTACATCAGAAAATGCGCCGATGAGGCGGGGATCTGTTTCAACCAGACCCATGCTCCCTTCAAATTCACCGACTGGGACACCAGCTTTGACGAGGTTGTCTTTCCGAAATTCATCCGCGCGCTTGAGATAAGCGCCATTCTCGGCGCAGAAATTGCGGTTGTTCACCCGCTTCACCACTTTGTGTATGCGGGGCATGAAGAAGAGATATTCGAGCTCAATATGAATTACTACCGCCGCTTAATCCCGTATGCCCGGGAGTACGGGGTGAAGATTGCTATTGAGAACATGTGGCAGACCGACCCCCTTCGGCGGCATCCGGTAGACGACACCTGC
This sequence comes from Clostridiales bacterium, assembly GCA_012727435.1. Classification (GTDB taxonomy): domain Bacteria; phylum Bacillota; class Clostridia; order Oscillospirales; family CAG-272; genus UMGS1002. Next base: position 66,759 of record JAAYHB010000011.1, read on the forward strand.
TCGCGCGCCGAGGAGTTTATCAGGTACATAGACACGCTTGACAGCGAGTACATTGTCGCCTGCCTTGATTTGGGCCATGTCGGGCTGATTGCAGGCGCCGGTGAGGCTGAGGATATGATACGCGCACTGGGGCATGACCGGCTGAAGTCGCTTCACGTCCACGACAACAACTACCGCGACGACCAGCATCTAATCCCGGGCATGGGGAAAATGCACTGGGATAAAATCGCGGAGGCTCTCGGCGAGATTGATTACACCGGCGACCTTACCTTTGAGGCCGAAGCCTCATTTCTCGGGAATTACGATGACGAATTTATCCCTGTTGCGCTTCGCTTCATGGCTCAGGTCGGAGAGCATCTGATTGACCTTATCGAGCGCAGCCGCGTCACTTCAAACTGAAAAGGAATTGTCAGATATATGCTAAAGCGTTTTGCGGGAAGCATCCGGGAATTCCGGACTGTCACCCTTCTCA
>JAAYHB010000012.1 GCA_012727435.1 Clostridiales bacterium
CGGTGCCGCTGCCATAAGGCAGCCCGTTCCTCCCGGGAGTACCGCGGCCCGGGAATGAACGTCAGCGAGCGGTGAACGTGATTCCGGAAGGCCGTCGGCCGGAATCATGTACAAGACGGCTTACCGCACCGGCAGCCTGTATGTCGGCGGCCGGCAGGGAAGCTAAAAAGACATACTGCACCCGGAGAAAGCCGTACTGACGGATTTTCGGACAGGAGTTCGATTCTCCTCGCCTCCACCAGAAAGACCTTTAATGCGCGGTATTTGTCATATAAAACGTCCGTGGGGAATCCCCACGGACGTTTTTTATTGTAAGTATACTTTCTGTTCAATCAGGCGTTGCCGCAGCTTTTGCATGTCGCACACGGCGGGCTCGGTGCGGCTTTCGGCGCATAGCGCCGCCGCGACCCCTGCCGCCTGTCCGAGGCCCATGCAGGGCGGCATAACCCTGATGGCCCCGGCGGCGTCGCTGTCGGCCGAGATGCTCCTTCCGGCGACAAGAAGGTTTTTTATGCCGACCGGAACCAGGCACCCGTAAGGTACGCCGTAGTATTTTCCCGGCGGGATTGTGATATATTCGTTGCTAAGCGGACCGAATTTTCCGTGAACGTCGACCGAATTGGCCGCGAGCAGGATTGAGTCATCAGGAACCCTGCAATCAAGGATGTCCTCAACGGTCAGTTTGCGTATTCCTTCAATATGCCGTGTTTCCCTGATGCCGATAGTGCTGCCGCTGGCAACAAGCCTTGCGTTTTCGCAGCCCGGAACATATTTTTTCAAAAAGCGGAATATTTCATCGACCTGCCTGCGCCCGATTGTTTCGGCCCGGGTCAGGCTTTCGGAATCGGTTCCGTCAATGTCCATGATGCGCGAGGTGTTTATGCTCCATTCGTCCTCATCCACGCCGCGGAAAAGTCCTATCGAAACCCGGTCGAGCGTCCAGTCGCCGGCCTCTCTGGCCTTTGAAACCCACCAGTGCAGCGAGCGGTAATTGACCCCGTTAACCCTGCGGAATTTATCGCGGTTTTTTTCAATATCTTCGTCAATTTTCGAGCTGTCGACATTGGCAATACGGAAAAACATTGTGGCTGGCTGCATTTTCCCGTTGTTGCCCAGTTCATAGGGAACTCCGGCCGCTGCGGCCATGTCGGCATCTCCGGTGCAGTCCACATAAATTTTTGCCTCTACGGCCGAAAGGCCGTCTTTTTTATGTATGATGGCCCGGGTGATAATGTCGCCCTCGGTTTCGACATCCAAAAAGCTGGTATAGTAGAGCACCTTGACCCCCGCCTCGGCCAGAAGCTCGTCGGCCACCAGCTTGAGAGTTTCGGCCTTGAAGGGGGTGACATGGATGTGCCCGTCTGTTATATATGAGGTGAAGGCCGACGAAGTCTCAACGAGCGAGGGGTGGATTGCGCCGCCGCGCTCTACCAGCCGGTCCACAATTTCCTCGAAAAGTCCCCGTATCAGCATCAGCTCTCCGCCGCTGTCATAGCAGGTCATGAAGGGCGCGACAAGCCCGGCAGTGGCCATGCCCCCGCAAAACCCGTTTTTCTCAATCAGCATGGTTTTAGCACCGCAGCGCGCCGCGGCAATAGCTGCGCAGAGTCCGGCAGGGCCGCCGCCTGCAACCAAAACGTCGGTTTCGTACTCAACTTTGACACGACGTGAATAATCAAAATTCTTCAACATTTCTCAGCCCTCGTTGAAAATACTTGCTTTAGGAAAGCGCCCCGGTGGGCAATAGCTTTCGGTTTTTCTTTGGTCCGCAGGAAAGTATGACACTGTTTAACACTGCACGCGGGTTGCCGCAGTTTACGTCAGAATCCTATGTCAATTATACACCCAAAAAGCCAAATCATCAATGATTTTTTGTGTAAATTTTTACACTGCCCTGCTGTGCGTCAGCCTGGTACTCGTTTAAATGAGTTGAGAGCATATCCTCCGATTTCCGATGAATGTTGCGTGGCAACTTTATCCATCAGAAGTCAGGCAGATATGCTCTCACTTTATTGTATTAATCGGGAAACCCGATATTCGGTTTTAATGTTCATTTTTCTTTCTGCGTATTGCAACCGCCGCGGGTATAATTATTGCCGCAAGTGCCGCGCTCGATACTGCCGACTTACAGTTGCTCTTTTCTTTGTCGCCGCCGGTTGTCACAGCAGGTATGGTTGCCGGGGACTCGGTGGTTGTCTCCTCGGCTGGCGTGGTTATGTCGGGCGACTTGGTGGTAGTCTCTTCCGGAGTTGTGGTCTCGACCGGAGCCGTTGTTTCTTCGGGCACAATAGTTGATGCGTCAGGGTCGTCCAAGAAGACCGTGCGGAAATATGTCAGGCCATATGTATTGAAAACGTCGATGCCGGTATAGGCCTTGGCGCCCTCTTTGGTCTCTCCGTAGAGCAGGGCGACAAACCCTGAGCCCTGCGGGTACTCGATTGTCATGTTCATTACATCAAAGAGCCCGGTTATGGTAGTGGCTTCAATTTTTGTGCCGGTAAACGTAATTATACCGGTTGTGTTTTCGTCGTAAATTATATAGTTGACATTGTTTGCGAAAATCCTGCCGCCTTTGAGGTTTATCTTTGCCTCGGTTTTCTGGTTGTAAATCAACCCGGGGGTGGAGCCTTCCTTGGTCACCTCGACGTTAATTACCGCATTTTCCTCAATATTTAAGGTTATGCCCTGGCTCTGGTCGGTACTCTGAAGGAAGAATACGCCCGAGGGTGAGCCGGTTGAGTCAAATGCATTTGACAGGTTGATGTTTACCTCGGCATTGCCTCCGATAGTCACCTCAAACGCGCCGCAGTTGGCCTCGTCTTTCAGGAGCATTCCGTTAGCGCGGCCCGCACCCGCGTAATTTGTGCCGACATTGACATTGAGCACACCACCGGATATGTATACGTCACCCGATAAATACAAGCCGCCGAGTGCCTGAGTTTCGGTAGTCACATCGATATTTATTGTGCCTGACTTAAAGACGAAATCACAGCCCCTGTAGAGCATGATGCCATAGCCCCAGTTCTTCGAGGTAATACTGAATTTTATATCAACGACGCCCTCGGTATCGATATAAAGCATCCCGGCACCGCCCATTCTGATGCCGTACTGCTCGGACTTGGTGATATAAAGGTTGGCTTTGTCAAGAATATAGAGGTCGGCGTCGGTGGTGTAGTCCACACCCGAGACATGGACGGCATTTGTGCCTGCCTCGCCTTGTGCCTGGACTTCAACCGTAACACTGTCGCGGAAAACAAGGTCGCCGAACTTGGACATCACGGTATAGTTTCCGCCCTTGACCGTGACCTTGCCGCTGCCGCCGATGATAAGAGTGTTGTATATAAGTCCCTTTGAGCTGTCATCGTCGACATATCCGGTACTCCCGAACACCTTGTCGGTGTAGTTGGTGGCAAGCGCATGTGTGGTGGTTCCGGCGTCGATTACGTTTTCACCCTCGAAGTTTATTGTGAAGGAGCCCCAGTAGGATATTATCTGGGCGACTTCAATGTTGGTGGCCGTAACCGTGGCGGTTGCGGGGTCAAATGTAAGAGTTCCGTTCCCGATTTTCGCAGAGTTTATTGAGGTTGTCGAGAAACCCCTGATATTGGTAGGCGTGGTTTCGGCTCCTGGATCAAACTCCGGCTGCAAGCCGAGATAAATAAATTCCCCGCCCCTATCGATCGCTACCGTCTTGGTGAGCGACTCATACCTGATATCCTCGGTCGCCGTGTAGAGTGCGCTGTTGTCGGCAGAAACGCCGAACGGCACCATGCAAACAACCAGAATCAGCGCGGCAAGTACTAAAAGCAGTTTTTTCATTAATTGTTCCTCCTGAAAATTTTTATATTTTAGTTTGAAATGAGGGCATCATATGCGTCGTTGATTTTTTTAATATCTTCTTGGGCCATCCTTCTGTTTTTTGTAAAATATGAGGACAAGCTGGTATTGCCGGCATTGAACATAGAGAGCAGCGATGAGTAGTAGTTGCCTATCTGATAAAAGCGCCCGGCATCGTAAATCCGTGTCTCGAGTATGATATCAAGCATCTCGGCCGACTCGCTGTCGGTAAAGAACTTGCCCTCAAGGTTTATGTCATAATAGGCTATCCGGACGGTATCCTGAGAAAAATATGCTATCGCCTCGGCAACCGCACAGCTCCGGTCGACGTCCTTAACCGAGATTGGTATTCCGAGCATTGAGATTCCGTAGGAATGCACCGATGTGTGGTATTGGTCCTGATTTGAGTCCAAGAGAGGATACGGAAGTATTCCGAAGTTGACATCGTATTCTCTCAGATGCCGCACGCTGGCAAGATACCTTGTGTAGAAAACCCCCTGTGCGTTTGCAAACATGTTGGTGGCATCAAGGCTTGAGTTTTTGTTGATATTAATCACTGTCTCGCCGGCACAAAGATTGATGTATTTGGTGAGCAGATTCAGGTTTTTCTCGCTCTCAATCTGCAATGTCAGCATACCGTCGGCGTTGACCGAACCAACCACGCTGCCGGCGGCATTCAGCATTCCGAACACCGAATCCTGCCATACAATGAGCCCGTACTGGTCGCCCCCGCTGGCCTTTGAGTCGGCGTCCAAATCCACATAAACCGACAACACCAATTCCTCAAACTTATCGTAGGTCCACTTTTTAGTGCGTACCAGCTCATACGGGTCCTCAAACCCGTACTCTTTTATCAAATCCTTGTTGAAGAGTATACAGTAGGAGCAGTCAAAGGCGTTTGTGCTGTAATCGCCCACCGCAAAGTATGTGGAGCCCGCAACAGAGAGGTCGGCGGTGCACTTGTCGTCCCACCAACTGCGCTGAAGGTCGATATAATCAAGCGCCTGCAGATTGTTGAGCATACCGTAATAGGCCATCTGGCAGGTTTCATATCCGCCGGTGATGCTCAGGTCGTACTCGCCGCTGCCTGAGGCCACGTCCTTCTGGATATAGTTTAATCCGTTTCCGCTGGCGCCGGTGGCGACTATGGTGTTGATTTTAATCTCGTACAGGTCCTCAACTCGTATGTTCCGTTCATACTTTGAGTCGTTGATGACATCTCCAATAAATCCCTCGGCAGTAAATTCATCATAATTCCACGAGCCGGTTTGCAGGATGGTGAAAACATAACCATCAAATTTTTTGTCAAGAAAAACCGGCTGCTCTTTTGTTTCGGAATCCGATGTATTGTCCTCGACCAGAGGGGTGGTTGTGTCCTCTGTATTGTCATCCCTGCTGGCACAGGACACCAAACCCAAAAAAAAGACAAGAAGCATTGCCAATGGTAGCAACCTTACTTTCATAGAAATCCTCCTCAATTATGAATAATGAGCAGAAAATTTTCTGGCTTTGTAAAACGCCCTGTCGGGGAAAACATATTCGTGCCGGGTCGGTGTCCCGGCGGAGTCAAACTCAAAAATCACCAATCTGTCTGTGTTATGCGCGGCATATACGTTTGTCGCCACTGCGCGCACCACCCTGCCGTCCGGAAAGCTGTCTATTGATTTTATATTCGAGGTGCTTATTGCCGACGCGCCGGGGAAATCTTCAATGAAGGTACCTGTTGATTTGCGGTAGAGGCAGGCGGCGCTCGTCCCGCTGATCCAGAGGTAATCGGGATCGCTGCCATATACCGAGAGGTTATGCCCGCCCTTTGTCGGAATTGTCCCGCCCATGCCGGATACCTGCGTCAGTGTCGGCTCGGCGTCGGTGCCTCCGATACGGTAGGCACGCAGTTCTGTCGAGCCGAGCACCCAGAGCAGCTCGTTAATATCATCCCAGACCACGCCGTGAGCGCTGTCAAGCGGAATGCTTATGTATTTCCCCGAATTTCTGCCTTGCGAGGCAGTGTATATCCTGACACATCCCCGCTCCGTATTTGAATTGCCGCTGCAGGCGACCGCCACGTTGCCATTAGGCAGGTATTCTATCGCGTGCGGGCCAAGCCCCGTCGCGACATTCGACCAGACAGCCTCACCCGACGGGTATTTTGCCACTCCCATGAATCCCGACGACGAGGTGACGCATAACACATAACTCCCGAGCACCTCGCTGTAGCGCAGAATAGCCTCGTCGACGCGGTTGCCGTATCCTGTGGTTGAGGGAAATCCAAGAGATGAGGTCGGCTTCCAGGTCCATACTATTGCCGACTCGGCAGTCGGGTCGGGGGCGTCTATGTCGATTACCACCACAAAGGCGTTTTTCTGGTCACAGAGTGCCACGAGGTTTTTCTTGTCAAGGCTCGGCTCATGCGGCAGTGCTTTTTTCTCGTTTTTCATAATTGTCTTTGTGCTCTTTATCTCGGCGTTTGCTGCCGTCTTTGACTCGGCAGGCAGGTAGGTGTCGACAAAATCAAGCACCGCCCTGACAATCGCGTGTTTGCCGCCGTTTATGATTATGCTTGTGCCGTCGGCGTATATGGCATATTCATAATCCCCGAGTACATCGCCCGAACGCGCGGTGGCGCCGATTCGAATTTCGTACTCGGACGCCTCCGCGTGGTCGTTTACAATATCAAGCGCCACCCCGGTTCTTTCTCCTATGGTGTCGGCAAGAAGCTTTGCGGCGTATGTTTCAAGTTTGCTTGCAGCAACCGGTTTTACCAGCCTGAAGGATGAGATTTTATTTCGGTTGATAAGAAAATCTGACACAGGATATTCCCCGGTTTCTTTTATGTAAAGCCCGTCAGGGAGCGTGAGCGAAACTGTTCCGGCCACAAGATATTCGGATATAAACCGCTCTGTTGCCTTGAATGTCAGTTCGGGTGTGCCCCCGCAGATGACTATTTTAGTGCCGCATACCGCGATTACCCAGTCCCCGTTCTTAAGGTCCGCGGAGATCCGGACACTTTCTTCCCGGTTGGTTTTGCCTATCAGGATTTCGTATTCGGTCTTTGGCTGGTCGTCCGGATTGTCGCGGTTGTGTGTTATCGTAATTCCGCAAGCCCTGAAGGCTCCCTGCAGTTTTACCGCTGCATTGAATTCCTCGTCGGCAGGTCTTGTCGGCCAGATAATATTATACCGGGTGGAGCCGTTTTCAAATACAGTTATTTTGGGTTCCGATGTTTCTGCTGTCCCGGTTGTGTCATCCGTTGTGTCATCCGTGTTGCCGAGTTTCCCCGGGCATCCGCAAAGCAATATCATGGTTATGAGCACAAGACCGAAACACACAATTCTGTTCATTCTCAAGGCATACCTCCAAAGTTTCAGCCGGGGTTAATGCGCCTGCAGCCAACGGTTGTATATTATAGACGATTTGTGCAAATTGTCCAATAATCCGGCGGGTTCAGTAGGTGACACAGGCACAGTATACCATCACACAAACCTCTTGTCAATAGCAGGAGCAAAGAAAACCGGGCAAAATGAAGTGATGCTTTGCCTTGCCCGAAATACCAAACCTTTTGTTTTCCTTGAAACACCGTTTGTCTTGTGTTATAATTCAATCAACACCCCGGGAGTAGTGATTTGGAGGGTAGCGGAGGGCAGAGAATTGAGAATTCTTTTTCTGGGTAACAGCCTGGTTTATTTCAACGATATGCCCGGAATGTTCGGGGCGCTTGCCCGGTCGGCGGGGAAGGATGTTTATGTCGACTCGGTCACAAAGGGCGCCGCTACTATGTCGCTCTTTGCCGATAAGACAACAGAGATAGGTGCCCTTGCATATTCAAAGCTTGCCGGTGAGAGATGGGACTATGTTATAATCGAGCCTTCAAGGCGGATAACTCCCTTTGAGGATACCGTCCTCAAAGCAGAAATTTCCGCGGCAGGGGTACTGAGCAATCTTGCCGGGGCTGCGGGCGGCAGGGTTCTTATTTATTCGGTCTGGGGGAACAATACCGGCTCGCTCACGGTCTGCCGGGCAACCTCAGCCTCGGCGACGCAAAAACTGAACACCGCCCCCATAACACGCAAAAAGCACACGGCATTCATGCGTTCTGTGGCAGAAAAGGTATCGGCGGCAACAGGCGGTGCGGAGATAATCGACGCGGGTTATGCTTTTGAAAACCTCATTGCAAGAAATCCTGAGATAAACCTCTATCACCCCGACCAAAGGCACCCCTCCCCCGAAGGCTCCTATCTTGTAGCCTGTTCTGTGTTTGCAACAATATTCAGAGAGAAAAGCGAAGGGAAGAGCTATACCGCCGGCATTGACGCAGCCGGCGTACTTCAGAGAGCTGCCGACGACACGGTGCTCAATAAACTTGTTCCCGATTTATCTGATTAATAGGCGGACTGAACCATGTTGACCGACGGCTCGGATAATAATCTAAAGCGGGCAGCATATCTCGCGATAGCAATAAACTTTACATATTACCTTGCCCGCGCGTGCAGCAAAAAATACATTCTGGGACTTGCAGCACTTTACAGCAATTCGGGGGCTGTTGCCGGCTTTGTATATTCGCTCTACACAATAGCCCAGCTTGCATCCGCGCTGGTTGTCGGCAGGCTGGCAGACAAGCACGGCAACAAGCCCCCGCTTATATCCGGCGCAGCGCTGATGACAACAGGAGCGACAATAACCGCATTTTCGGGGAGCCTTTGGACGGTAGCCGCCGGCAATATCCTGCTCGGGGCCGCACACGGGTTTATACTGACAGCCTCGCAGGCTGTTGTTGTGTCGGTGCGGGATGCCGATGAAAAATCAAAGCTAGCGGGGTATTTTTACTTTTCAAACTCGCTCGGCGGTTTTGCAGGGGGAGCTGTGGGCGGGTATCTGCAGGCATGGGACAATCACCTCGGGTTTCTAGGCGCTGCGGCAATTGCCGCGATAACGCTGATTTTTACCCTGATAATGCCGAACATCCGGGGGTCTGAGGACGGCGGTGATAAGGCAAGCCTGCCTGAGCTTCTGGGCGACAGATTTGTGCTTGCAAACATCGCAATGTCGGCAGCCGTTATGTTTTGCACCGACGTGCTTGACGGGTATCTCACAGAATACTGCCGCGGGATAAGTATCCCCGACGTGGCAATCGGGTGGATTTTCGGCATTTACCACATCACCACCTGCGCGATACGCCCCTGCCTTGGCATCATATCAAGGAAAATCGGGCTGTCAAGGACATTTAGGGTAAGCCTTGTGTTCGGGGGCGTTTCGCTTGCCGCGTTGGGGCTGATAAAATCGGTCTGGCTATTGCTCGGAATAATCATTATAGTCGGCGCGAGCATCGGCCTTATGAACCCGATAACCCTGCTGAACGTCTCGGCGGTCGCGCCCCCCGATAAGCGGTCGCAGGTATTGTCGCTGCGAGTGGTTGCAAACGCCGGGGCACAGACTCTTAGTACCAACTTCTACGGCTTTGTCGTAGGGCTTCTCGGCAGTTACTCCCCGGTTTTTTTCATCAGCGGCGGCATTATGCTTCTGGTGACATTCCTGACGCGAAAATATGAAAGAAAGCCGGCTCCTTAAGACAAAAAACAGCCTGAATTATCAGGCTGTTTTTTGTTTTGGTGCACTGGAAACCCGGACGGTTCAGCCTCCCATGTTTTCCCTGAAGGATTTTGCTATGTTCTCAAGTGTTTTGGACCATGCCGTGGAGGTCATCCTGAGGGTAGACTTAATTGCGCCCGAGCCGGTTTTGTTGACTATAAAGGAACGCATCGTGGTATCGGTAGATAACCCGACCCCGCTCATGGGCTGCAGAAGGCAGACATACATATTTGAGTACACAATATCCAGCATTTCCCACGAGTCTTCGTCGCGTGCCACCTTTCCGTCAAGCATGATATCGAAAAATGCCGGGCGGACAATTTTATACGAGTGATATGCCATATCCTCAAGGAGGACTCCGGTCATCTCAAGGTCCTTGTTGTTCTTCGGCACCGAGGTGTAGGAGGATTTGTTATGTATGTATGAGTAGTAGCCGTCCTGCCCCTCGTCCAGTTTTGGTGCCGGAAGGATTCCGAAGTCAAGGTCACCGCTCCTCAGTTGCATGACCGCATACATAAGCTGCACATAAAACATGCTGTACCCGTTTTGGAATTTAACGCTCATCTCGCCGAGGTCCATCCACGAGGCGCAGGCCTGAACCTCGGTGTCGGCCAGAAAGTCAACTACCTTGGCAAGTGCATCATAGACTTTATCGTCTCCGAAGTTAAGATAGGGTATGTCATCCGTATCCTTTTCAACAATGCACAGCCCCGAGCCGTAGAAAAAGGGCGCCCAGGCGTAGGCGTTGAAGATAATGCCGTATCTGTCGTCGGCATTCATGACCCCGTCGCCGTTGAGGTCTCTTACCGCTGCTGAACAGTATGTGTACATTTTATCAATTGTCCATTTTCCGTCCCTGACAACCTGATACGGGTCGTCGAGGGTCAGGTCCCTTATTTATTGCAAAATAGAAACGGACAAAGTTGCAAAAAAAATTCCCCAGTTTTGCAACTATGAATTCCCCACTATTGCAAAAGGCCATTGAAGGCACCACACCAAAATAATATCCTTGTGATTGA